>NZ_JBKIYI010000001.1:0-576632 GCF_047084945.1 Halobacteriovorax sp. YZS-3-1
AAAACTTTTTTTGGATTTCTTCTCATCTTGATTGCTACCGAAGCAGCAAATCTTTTATACTATATTCAAATGTTAAAGAGCCTCTTGAAATAAATGGTGGACATGACAGGAGTCGAACCTGCGACCCCCTGCGTGCAAAGCAGGTGCTCTCCCAACTGAGCTACACGCCCACAAGATTTCGCATCAACTGTTTTGCAGTGATGTTTGTCGTTCATCTCTCAAGGTGAAACGTAATTTATGTCTTCTCGTTTTATATGTCAATACACTTTTTTCTTTTTTTTAACTTTTTTTTGCATTTTTTTTTATTCCCTATCATAATTTCATATATACAAGGAGTTTCTCAATAATGGCTATTGCAAAGTTTGTAAGAATAACACTGTTTCTATGCTTTATTTTAGGTTGTACTAAAAATACAGAGCAAAACCCGCAAGAAAATACATCGGACAAAAAGGTCGATGTCTTTAAAATAAAAGTTGATCGTACTGGATTATCTGAATCTGAAGGTATTATTAAGACTTCTCATGGTGTAATCACCTTTAAATTCTACCCGAAAGTGGCTCCTAATACCGTTGCACGCATTATTCAACTTATTCAAAGTGGTTTTTATGATGGTTTATCTTTTCATCGTGTTGTGCCTGACTTTGTTATACAAACTGGTGACCCGACAGGTACTGGTACAGGGGGTTCCGGCCAAAAGCTACAAGCAGAATTTAATAAATTAAGTCATGTTAAAGGAACAATGGCCATGGCACGTACTTTAACAGATGAAAATAGTGCCGACTCGCAGTTCTACATTGCTTTAACAGCACTTCCACACTTAGATAAAAAGTATACTGTATTTGGACAAGTTGTTGATGGATTAGATGTTTTAGATAAAGTCAGAAAGGGCGATAAGATAATTAGTATCGAATATATAGAGTAAAGTTTTTAAAAAGAAATTTATGCATAAAAAAAGCCTACTGATTAGTAGGCTTTTTTATTATTTTCCATGTCTCTTTTTATCTTTTGTGTAAATGAAGGTTTTTAGAACTAATAGCATAAGGATTAAAAAACCAATAATCCAAGTAGTCTTTGCAGTGAATTGGCCATCTTTTACTGGTAATGGTTCTTTCTTACTTGCTTGTGTTTCAGTCGTTGTATTCGTATTTGTATTTTCAGACATACAAACTCCTTTTTGTCCTATCTAAACATTGATTCTAAAATAAGTACTGTCGCATATACACCAGCTGAAATTGGAATAGCTGCGATAAAACGAGTCCACTTTGTTTCTTCGTTTAAGTGCATGAAGTAATAAGCAACAAGAAATGCTTTTCCGAATGCTAAAAGAATTAAAGCAGAGTCGCGGTAGATCTTTGCAATATTAGTCATACCAGGAATGATAAGTTCTACAGCAGTTAGAAACGCAAGTACGAAGAAAATAAAGATATAAAGTTTCTTATGTGAATGATGTGCACCTTCGGCCATTTTATTCTCCATTTTTATATTAGTTTTTTGAATATTCTTTTCTATTTACTAGTAAGCCAACATCGATCATTAATTTATTAATGTCTTTCTTTGTTGAATCATAATAACCTCTGACGTTTCCTGTTCCATCAACTAGAACTAACTTCTCAGAGTGTGCAATATCAAACATTGTAACAGTTTCACCGTTAACATTTCCTTTAACTTCTTCCATCTCACCCATGGCAACTCCGAAGCCATCAATAATTGTAGCTTGAAGGTCTTTAGTTTCACCAGTTAAGAATGTCCAAACATAAGGATTCGCTTGATGTTTTCTTGCATATTTAAAAAGAGTTTTTGGTTTGTCAGTATCTGGATCAACAGTAAAAGAAACAAGAGCAACTTTTTGTCCCAGTCCTCTTACTCTTTTTTGAATCTTTTGCATTTCAGCTGTTAATCTCAAGCAACTTGAAGGACATGTTGTAAAAATAAAGTTTGCAATATAAACACGACCTGCAAGTTCTTTCGAACCAAATGTTTTTCCAAAACTATTCACAAGTGAATAGTCTGGAAGCTTCTTTAAGACAGGCAGCTCTTGTGGTAACTCTCTTGTTACCGACTTAATAACCGGAACAGAGAAGAAATAAAGAACAAATACTAACCAAAATGCTTTCTTTGAAATAAGCACTTCGAATAAGTTATTTGATCTTTTTATACCTAGAGTTGCCATCTTATCGATTCTCTTTTTTTGTTATTGGTTTTTAATACGATCCATTAACTCTTTACGAGCATCTGTATTCTTTAAACTCTTTAAGTAATGAACGTAATGAGCAACTGCCCAAATTTGATCATCAGTTATTGTTCCCTTCCAAGCGGCCATTGCTGTACCACCAACACCAGCAGCTAAACGTAGAGCGATTTCTTCAACAGTATCTGCTGAACGAATTGAGTTCCAAGTGAATTCAGGTGGAAGTGATTTAAATCCCCATTCCGTTTCTTGAAGCTTAACTTGGTAGTCAAGTTCAGTGAAGTCATCTTCCCCCATTCCAGTAAGCTCTGCTAGCTCCTCTTTTGGAACATAAGCTCTGTGACAAGACCAGCACATTGCATCGGCGTGATATACTTTCTTACCTTCCTCAATGGCAGCTTCTAAGTGAGCTACACCATATGGATTTTTAGTTAAAATAACTTGCTCACCAAGCTTCTTATCTTTACCTTCCCAAACATCTGGAGCAAATGTCTTGATGTATTGAACTACTTCAAACATTTGATCTTTTGTAAGGTCCCAAGGAAGCATTGCTGTTCCATGTAGTCCTTTTTCAAGGATTGTATAAAGATGTTTATCATGTGGAAGTTCTCCTGATGGAACAAGACCAAATTTAAAGACACCTTTTGTAAAGTCACGCGGTGGAACTTTCATTGACTTAGCTGCAACACCTTTTCCATCACCGTTAACACCGTGACAGGCCATACAGTACTCAGTATAAATTTGTTTCCCTCTATTAAGAACTTCACTCTTAACATAGAGACCACCTGCGAATACTTTATCTTCTTTAAAATGGTTTTCCTGGCATGAAACCAAAGATAAAATTGTAAACATTGCTGTTAAAGTTAATGCCATTTTCTTCATAGCTATCCTCTTAAAATACAAACATAACGATAAACATTACTAACCATACGACACCAAGAAAGTGCCAAAACTTAGATACATTCTGTACCCAAGTTATTTTCTCAACACTGTAACCTTTTGCAGCTACAGGAAGTAGAAATAATAATGCAATTAAACCTGCAACAATATGCGCAGCATGTGTCCAAGTTAATGCATAAAATAATGATGGAAAAACACCGCCTGAGGCGTGTAATCCCATTGCGGCCATTGAGTTCCATAGTTGTAACTGTACAAACATAAACCCAAGTCCTAATAAGAACGTTAAACCAAAGTAAGCTCTCATGGCCTTAAGGTTCTTTTTTTCAAAAGAAGACTCAAAAAGAACAAGAGTTGCAGAACTTAACGCAATTATAAACGTACTCACCATTGGAATTGTCAGAGGGATTCTCGGCATTCCCATTGGTGGCCATACATCAACAGTAAAGCGATATACAGAATAGCCAAGTAACATCGAAGCAAAGAGCATCGTAAAAGAAACAAGGATAACGATCATCGCAATTGATGATGTTAACTTTCTTGCCTCAATGTCTTTATTCGTCATAACCTGGCTCATTCTAATTATGCCTCAACTATTTCTTCAGTTTGGTATTGGAAATCCTTACCTTCTGGAAGATTAGGGTTTCCTAGCTCGTGTGGCCCACATTTAACAACAGGAATTTCCTTGAAGTTATAAACCGGTGATGGTGATGGGATAGTCCACTCAAGTGTACCTACATTCCATGGGTTATTAGGTACTGGCTCTTTTTCTTTCTTAAAGAAAATTGTGTACACAAAATTAATAACAAATGGAATCTGCCCAAGCCCCATAAGTAGAGCTGAGTAAGTAATAAATGTATTAATAGGAATCATTTTTTCCATGAATTCATATACGAATGGATTGTATAGACGTCTGTGCATTCCAGCGTAACCAACAATCATCATTCCCATGAAAACACCATTTAGACCAATCATTGTGATCCAAAAGTGTACCTTACCCCAGAATTCATTTAGGAATTTACCAAACATCTTTGGCATCCAGAAATAAATAGCAGCGTAACCACCAAGTAGAACCGAAGCGGCCATAGTGTAATGGAAGTGACCTACTACGAAGTAAGTATCGTGAAGGTAAAGGTCAGTTGTAACTGTAGCTAGGTATAGACCAGTTAAACCACCAAGACCAAATACGAATACAACACCTAGAGAGAAAATCATTGGTGTATCAAATCTAATTGACCCTTTCCAGATTGTTCCTAACCAGTTAGCAAAGAAAATTGCTGATGGAATCGAGATCGTCATTGTAAGAGTCATAAACGTTTGAGTTAAAAGTGGACTCATTTGAGTCGTATACATATGGTGACCATATACAAGCGTTGAAAGTATTGTAATTGAAGTCATTGAAAGCGCAGTTGCTTTCGCACCAAATGCTGGTTTTCTTGCAAAGAAAGAAAGTAAATCAGATACAATCCCCCAAGCAGGAAGAATAAGAATATAAACTTCAGGGTGACCAAAGATCCAAAAAACGTGTTGGTAAAGAATTGGGTCACCTGTCCCAGTTGTTGCTGCTGCACCAGCTAGGAAGAATGTCGTTCCAAATACACGGTCAAAAATAAGAAGAAGTAGACCTGCACCAAGAACTGGTAAGAAGATCGCGTTTAGAATAGCTGTAAGCCATAGACCCCAAACAGAAAGTGGCATATCAAAATATCCCATACCTGGAGCTCTAAGAACGATAACCGTAGTAATATAGTTAACAGCACCCATTGTTGAAGAAACACCCAGTAGGAAAAGCGCTAAAGACCAAAGAGTTTGACCTGCACCTGGTGATCCTATCAGTGTTGATAACGTTGGGTATGAAGTCCAACCACCTGCAGCTGCACCTAATGGTAAACATAAAGATGCCACAAGAATTAATGCAGAAGCTGCTGCAATCCAAAAAGATAGCATATTAAGTAGTGGGAAAACCATATCTCGCGCACCAATCTGTAGAGGAATAAGGTAATTACCAAATGCCCCAATAAGAATAGGTGTAATTGCGTAGAAAATCATGATCGTACCGTGCATTGTAAATAACATCGCGTACGTATCTGGTGGAACAACTCCTCCCGTTGAAGGGAAAAGAAGGTGACCAAGTACTGGGAATGCCTCTCCTGGAAACGCTAGTGTCCAGCGAATCATTAGGGCCATCATCCCACCTAAACCTAGACCAATGATTCCATACCAAAGAAATTGCTTTCCGATCACTTTGTGATCAAAAGAGAAAATATACTTTGAGATAAAAGTCTTTGGCTCTGAGTGAATATGTTGCTCGAAAAATGCCATTTTATATTCTCCTAAAAATTATTTTAAAATTAATACTGCCACTTCCAACCCCAGAATAATTCAGGGTTTTCAGGATCATTCTCTTGAAGAGCTTTCTCTTGTGCTTCTGCAAGCCATACTGCGAAGTCTTCTTGTGAATAAGTAGTCAGAGAAGCTTTCATTCTATAGTGATATGTTCCACACATCTCTGCACATGCAATATCCCAAGTTCCCGCTTTTGTAGGCTCCCACCACATACGAGTTAAACGACCAGGAATAGCATCAACTTTACGACGCGCATTTGGAAAGTATAGAGAGTGAATTACATCTTTAGAAAGAACTTGAATAACAACCTTACGATCAGTAGGAAGTCTAAGATCATTTAATTGCACAACATCGTCTTCTGTGTTGAAAACGTTATCTGCACCGGCATATCTAAAGTGCCATGCCCACTGCTGCCCAAGAGCTTGAATTCGAAGTGGATTCTCATCAGCTTTTGGCCACTTTGCAAAAACGTTTACATAATCATCGTTTGAAATTCTTGTAATGTTCATATCGATTCCTAGGAATACCGATAGACCAATTACAGTCGCAATGATGATATGAATTTTCTTGTTTCCGTAAGTGTAATACGGCTTCGGGTGTCTCTTAGCTGCGTATTTATAAGAGAAACCAAAAAGACCAATACAAACTAATGCAAAGAAAAATAAGTTCATATAAGTCGTGTAACCAAATAACCAGTCAATTAAATGACCGTTAACTGAGATGTCTTCTGGAGGAGTCATTCTCTCCCAAAGACTCATCTGCTTAGAAGTTGTGCTAACAACTGCAGCATAAACAGGTGTCAAAAATCCCATAGACCTTCCTTCTATTGAAATACCTAATTAAATTGAATTGCTAAATTTTAACCCTTTTTTATAACATTTTCCACGATTTAGCTAAGGAAAATCATCAAGGATAACAAGAGAGGTAAATAGATTATAGAACCCCAAAAATATTGTCGGGCCCAAGCCACATAACTCTCCTCGTCATCAATGAAAAAACTTTGCAAACTTTGAGCAAAAAATAATCCATTAACAATTATCGAAGCTATAAAAAAGTTCTTTGAATTGAGATCGAAAAAGTATCCGCTGACAGCAGATAGTGCTAACAAAAATGTCCAAACAGCAATACAGATCTTCATCTTAGTAATTGAATAGAAGTGAGGATAGACCTTAATATCACCTTCAGCATAGTCTTGTTTATGATAGATTGAGATGGCCATGAAGTGTGGGATCTGCCAAATAAATAAAATTGTAAAGAGTAAAATGGCAAGGCCATCAATCTCACCAGTGACAATTGTGCGGCCCATAACTGGTGGAATTGCTCCCGGTAATGCCCCTACAAATAACGCGGCAGGACTCTTTCTTTTCATAGGTGTATACACATATAGGTAAGAAAAAAATGCCAACGCACCGAGCAATGCCGTCGCAGTATTAACAAAAAAGTACGTTGCGAGAAAACCAACTATAAATAAAATCCATCCCTGAATAAGAGCATAAATCGGCTTTACTCTTCCAGCAGGTAGCGCTCGATCTTTAGTTCTAACCATATTGGCATCAACATCAATTTCCATATAGCAATTAATAGTCGTGGCCGACATTACAATTAAAATCGAAAAGACTAGTGCATTAACTAGATAGAAAAAGTCGATATACTCACCAGTTAACAAGATTCCAGAAATGATTGTCGAAACGACTAATAACCCAAGCCTAGGCTTCGTGAGGCTTAACATATCACTTGCAAATGTATGCTGGTATCCACCAAGATTTACTTCTTCGAACTTTTTAAACCATTGAAATAAAAAGATTAAGTTTAAACTTATTAGTACGGCCAATAACAAGTGAAGAACTTGGAAGTAAGTCGTATCAGTTAATAAGAACAATCTCTTTGCATTAAATAAATGGATTAAAAATAAGATAACTAAACTTGAACTTAAAAATGAAAATTGCTTAAAAGCTCTCCCATGGAGACTCAGTGCAGTCTTAATAATACTAAATAGATAAACAATTAATGTAAGTAAGAAAAGTATCCCTAGATACTTATGTAGCGAGTGAATTTGGGCCGCTACAGTACTAGGCCAAAACTTAATACCATTTGCTGTATTACAAAGAATATTAATATTCTCACCCATACCACAAACATCTTTTGTTGCTGTTTGGTGAATTACACCGCCAAAGAAAAATTGTACCAATGCAATTAGGAGCATTACAAAAACAAAGTCTTTAGCTTTGGGATTATAACTGACAATTTTTTCACTGATTTTTTCAATATCAGGAACAAATAGCTGAGCAAATATTGCAATATATGCAAAACTTAGCATTAAGTGAAAAACACTAACTAATGTAGGTAACTTATAGATAAAATTTATACCACCAAGAAGTGACTGAAGAATAAGTAGGAATAAACCTAAACGAACTGCTCTCTCTTTTGGTTTTTTTATAAAAAGAATCGTATTTAAAATAATGATGATTCCAGCAAAAATTCTATGGAGAATCGGATATATTGAGGCCTTATCAACAGTTGGTGCATAACAAATAGGCCAAGAAGTACACTCTAAACCAGTAAAGTCTGCACTAACGAGCCCACCAATAACAATTAGCCCTAAAGTCAGAACAATATTGATAAAGGCCAAAGTACGAAACACTTATACACTCACCTGTTTTGCTTTTTTTAAAATTACGATTAACTCATATATAAAGTATGTGAGTAAGATTGCAAAGAGTAGGTGTATAGGCTGAGCTACGGCCGGAAATGCTAAGTATGCTAAAATTACACCCGCAGCAACCACTCCTATCAGCGTTAACATGATAGAAATACACTTTCTTTGGACAAATGCATGGTCTTGAAATTCCTGCATAATTCTTCGCAGAGTATATGAGAAGCCTAAAAGTATTAGAATCGAGAATGAGCGATGGATATAAAAAATCATATCAAGTCTCTCAAGCCAATTAGTACGTGCTAAATTTGGCTCAGTATTTGTGATCACATCAATCTGCTCTCTTACCTGTGTCCCTAGGACAACCTGGATTACGAGAAAAGTAACTAAAACCCATAAATAATCTTTGTACTTATCAACATTATAATTTCGTTCAAATGAAATTGGCTTAGTTTCATATTTCAGCTGTGCCAAAGCAAAGGTTAGAAAGATTGTCAGTAGCATATGAACAGTGATGACATTTGGATGAAGATGAGAGCGGACAACCATTGCTCCGACTCCTCCATTTAAAACAACTAAGAATAAGGAAAGTCCTGCAAGCCAGACAACTTTCTTATTATCCTTCTTATAGGCAAAAGATAAGACGAATAAAATAATTGAAGCGATACCAGTCCAAACTCCGGCCATACGGTTGAAGTATTCCGTCCAAGTATGTACAGGATTAAAAACTGCAACAATTCGTCCTGGTTTAGAAAAACGTGTACGATAATCATCAGGAAGTTGATCAACACTAGTAGGTGGAATGACTTTTCCAAAACAGGTCGGCCAATCAGGGCATCCCATACCTGCACCAGTACTACGAACCATTCCTCCAATGAAAATCAATGTAAAAACGGTGATTATGACTATAGGCAAAAACTTTTTAAATCGATTCTTATCCATCATTATGTCTTCTACTTTTACAACTTCTTTACCCAACATTAGCTATCAATAATTTCCAATTTCGATGGGATAGGATAGTATTTCTCTATAGGAGTCAATATGCACAAAAATCAAGGACCTGTCTATTACGGTGACTATTTAGAATTAAATAAATTACTCGATACTCAAAATCCTCTGTCAAAAAAATATGGTGACGAGGCCCACGATGAAACACTATTTATACTAGTGCATCAAGTATATGAATTATGGTTTAAACAGATTCTACACGAGCTCAACTCAATAAAGAAAATTTTCTCAGTCGAAAAAGTTCAAGAGTCAGTACTTTCAACGGTATCTTCTCGATTAGAAAGAATTAAAAAGATTCAAACATTACTACTTGGTCAATTAGAAGTCATGGAAACAATGACTCCGATGGACTTCCTTGAGTTTAGAGAGCTTCTTGTTCCAGCTTCTGGTTTTCAAAGTGTTCAGTTTAGAGAAATTGAGATTTTACTTGGGTTATCAACAAGTGACCGTAAGGAAGTGGATCGAGAATACTTTCTCGGTCGATTAAATAAACAAGATCAAGAAAGACTTTTAAAAATCGAAAAAGAAGACACTTTATTTTCAGCTCTTGAAAAATGGCTAGAAAGAATGCCATTTACTTTTAAAGAAGATTTTGATTTTTGGAAAGAATACCAGGCTTGCGTAGAGGATATGCTCTGTGGGGATGAAATTACAATTTTTAGTAATGTTGCAAATATGACTCCTAAAGCACTTGAGATTCAAAAAGCAAATCTACAAAGTACGAGAGAAACTTTTGATACTCTATTTAATGAAGAAAAATATGCCAATCTTGTCAAAGAGGGCAAGCGTAGACTCTCACAAAAAGCAACTCTTAATGCTTTATTTGTGCTTCTCTATCGAGATGAGCCTATTCTAACACTTCCATATACAATACTTTCCCACCTAATGGATATTGATGAGAATTTTACAACGTGGAGATATAAGCACGCATTAATGGCCCACCGAATGCTAGGAACTAAGATTGGAACAGGTGGATCATCTGGACATCAATACTTAAGAGATGCCGCTGAAAATAACAGGTCATTCATTGATTTATTTAATCTTTCAACATTTTTAATTCCAAGATCTCAAAGGCCAAGTCTTCCACAGGAACTGCGAGACGAAATGAACTTTAATTATAAGGACTAGAATGTATAAGAAATACTTTTCAAAATTTCTAAAAGCAAACGAGGGAAAGCTTCACTTTGCAGCACATTCACATCATTACTGGCCAAATGTCACGCGAGAAGCACAGATTCAGTATTGGGATGACAGTGCAAAGTATGCAGACCATAAATGGGGAGAATTTTTCTCAAACACATTTCGCGAGCTTCAAACGAGATTAGCTGAAATATTAAACACATCAAGTCCAGAGCAAATTACATTTGCACCTAACACACATGAACTGACATATCGCTTATTATCTTGTTTTCCTAATGGAGCAAAAATCCTAACAACAGATAGTGAGTTTTATTCATTTGACCGACAGATCAATAGGCTTGCAGAAGAAAATATTGTATCAGTTACGAAAATAAAAAATACAAGAGATAACTCTTTCATAAATGACTTTATCAAAGAAGCAAACTCTAATAAATACGACCTGATTTTTATTAGTCATGTCTTCTTTAATTCTGGTTATGCAATTCCAGATTTAACGGAGTTTATTAACGAAATTAAAACCGAAGCACCCATTGTTATCGATGCCTACCATGGATTCATGGCATTGCCGACTGACTTATCGGCCATTGAGGATCGAATTTTCTATATGGCCGGCGGTTATAAATATTGTGGTTCAGGAGAAGGATCTTGTTTCTTAATTTCACCAAGAAACACGAAACTTAAACCCAAGAATACTGGCTGGTTTGCTCAAATGGGAGAACTAACAAACTACAAAGAAAATGAAGTTCCTTTTAGCAATGAAGGGTTTCGTTTTGCAGGATCCACAATGGACTTCTCTGCTCTTTATCGAATGAATGCAGTTTTACAACTTTGGAAAGAAGAGAATATTTCAGTAGAACAAATTCATAATCACGTAAAAACAAATATGAATGAGTTTCTCAATCTTATTTCTGATACTGATCTATCTAAGAACCTTATCCCAATGGATACAAGGGGCCACTTCCTGGCCTTTGAGTTTCCAAACTCTAAAGAATGCGAATCTTTTGCTCAAAAACTGAGAAAAGAAAGTATTGAAACTGATTACCGACAAAATATTTTAAGGTTTGGCTTTAGCATTTACCAAGATATTGATGATATAATAAGGGCTACAAATATTATTAATAATATCAAATAGGTTGATTAATGAGTACAAAAGAAAAAAAGAGCCATGAAGAACTTGGCTCAGGCGCATCTGACAAAAAGGGTATTGCGAGGTTTTTTGAGAATATCTTTAGAAAAAGTAATGCCATTGGATATGTCGTGGCAATGTTACCTCCGGCAATTACTTATGTAATTTGTATTACACTTGCATTAACTCCGGGCTATATATTTCTTACTGAAACATATGCCATGGTTGCCAATAGTAATATCCTTGTACAAGGCCTTTCCATGTCCCTTGCTTTTGTAATGTCATACGGGGCATATACTATAACGCTGATCTTTATTGTTCCCTTCTTCAATTGGCTCTATCCATTAAAGATGAAGCCATTTAAAGGAAGTTGGATCTCTCTTGAAACTCTTCCTTGGTACTATCACAATGCCTTAACTCAACTTGTTCGCTATACTGTTTTAGACTTTTGGCAAGCGACTCCAATTATTATTCTCTTCTATCGAATGATGGGAATGAAAATAGGAAAAAATTGTGTCATCAATACAACAAATATATCTGACCCTGGCCTCATCACTCTTGAAGACTATGTAACAATTGGTGGCTCTGCTACAATTTTTGCTCACTACGCGCAAGCAGGTTATCTCGTTATTGCTCCGACAGTAATAAAAAGAGGTGCAACAGTAGGACTGAAAGCATCGATCTTTGGTGACACCGTTATTGGTGAAAAAGTTCTAGTTGCCCCACATGAAGTGGTTCTTCCAAAATCACGACTTGATATTGAAAAACGTAGAACGACTAAAAATTCAGATACTTTAGGAAAATAAAAATAAGAACACCTGTTACTGAAACATAAAGCCAAATGGGTAAAGTCCACTTTGCCCATTTTCTATGACTTAAAAAATTTCCAGAAAAAGCATTCCAAAGAGTGATTAAAATCATTGGTAACATCACAATACTCAGAAGTACGTGAGATATGAGAATTGCAAAGTAAATTGGCCTTACCATTCCCTGTGCGATGAATTTCGTATCACCATGATAGTGATGATAAAGTAGATATGAAATCAGAAAAAGTGCTGATGTTACGGTCGCACCTGACATACTCTTTATATGAAGGGAAACCCTCTTTGTTTTAACAAAGTAATATCCCATACAAAGTAATGTCGCCGAAATTGTATTTAAGATAGCGTTTACAAATGGAAGATGATCTACCCACCACAATTTTACGGCCGCTTCTGGTTTGAAATAAATAAACCAAACAAGAAAAAGCGCAATAAAGCCGCTTAAAATAAATAGAAGTGTATAAATGAAGTTGCTGTTATTCTTCTTCATTGGCAATAGCAACTTTTGAATTTTTGCGATACTTGTAAATCGTTTTATAGAGAATAAAAAATGGAATATAAATTAGCCCAATAAATATAATTAAAATCCACACGAGACGAGCATCTTTTGGATTATCCATCGAACCAGCACAGCCTGGACATGCCATCACATAATCAGAAAATAGAACGACTATTAGTATAAGTAAGGGAACGATAAATGCTTTCATATACTTGACCTTATACTCTTTTCGATTGATTTCGTCTAATATTTTGGCCAAAAACAAAAAGGCCCCAGATTAACTGGGGCCTTTTTTTCATATATTCTAATTAATTAAATTAAGTAAATGAACGTGAATACTAGAATCCAAACAAGGTCAACAAAGTGCCAGAAAAGACCACAAACTTCAAGTAGTCCATAATCACCTTTATCAAAACGACCTCTAAGTGCTAGTACATACATATAAATTAGGTAAATAACCCCAGAAAGTACGTGAAGACCGTGGAAACCAGTAATAGCAAAGAATGTTGATGAGAACAGGTTATTTCCGTGCTCATATGTTGAGAAAGTCATTCCCATATCAGTCATTAAGTGAACATACTCATATGCCTGAATACCAAGGAAGATAACTCCACCAATAATCGTTGCTAGAAGCCAATTTCTAATTTGCTTAGGTTGTCTCATTTTTACAGCATCAATTGCCATAACCATTGAAACAGAAGAACAAATAAGAATAAATGTCATAATCCCTGAAAGGTGAACACCACCAAGTGCTTCAACAGGATTTGGCCAATGCTTAGTTGCACGAAGTACAGCATAAGCAATTAGTAGACCTGAAAACGACATGGCATCTGTTCCAAGAAACAGCCACATACCAAGTTTATTAGGGCTAGCCTTACCGAATTGTGGATCATCAGGGTAAGCAATTACACCATCATGAACTAAATCTTTTGTATTAGCATGTCCTGCCATTTGTTAACTCCCTTTACCTATTTACTCTGCTTCTTGTGCTCTGGTGAGTAAAAGTCACTTCCTAATTCTAAAACGTATTTAGTAACAGCTTCAATTTGTCTTTCAGCATCTCCATCAAGAAGATCTGGATCAGCTGCCATACCTTCAGGCCAGAAAGAAGGCATTGTTGTACCAGGCATAATTTGGTCTGGTCCTCTTAGCCATTTCTTAATCCAGCTCTTTCTAAGTCTTCTCTTAGCGTAGCGAAGATCTGGAGCTAGTGCTTCATCATTATTGAATCCTTGAGTGTGACAAGATGTACAAGCAAGGTCATTAAATAACTTAACTGCAGCACGTCTTTCTTCCTTGCTTTCCCAAACAACTTTCTCATTCTTATCAAAGAAAGGTTGATCAGCTTTTACACGGAACATATCAACGAGCTTTTCTTTTTCTTCATCAGTAAGATCAAAAGAAGGCATTCTTACATCAACAAAAGGTCTAATTGGATAAACATTTCCTAAGAAGTAATGGAACCAATCAGCTTGTACACGATGTCCTTGCTCAACAAGTCTTGGAGGTGCAGCATTTACATCATCGTAAATCTCTAGCATATCTCCAAATCGTCCATCAATCTGGTGACATCCAATACAGTTGTATTTAACAGCAACTTTCATACCTTCGTTAACAACAGTTTCATCAGCATCGTATCTCTTAACACCCTTAAGTGGGATTTTTTGATCAACCATACCAATTAGAGCAGTTGTAATTGTTGCGGCCTCTTCTTCTTTCATGTGGAATTGAGGCATTCTTAAAAGATCTTTGAATGGCTTATCAACACCGTTATCCCATCTTCTTGGGTTTAGTAAGTGTGCCTTAATCCAAGCTTCTCTAGAGTGCTCAACTTTCTCATGAGAGAAACCAAATTGAGTTAGAGGCTTAGAACCAATTTTACTTAATTCAGGACCAATAGGAGCTCTTCCATCAAATCCTTTAATGCTGTGACAAGAGTAACAACCGTACTTACCAACTGAACGACGACCAAGTTCCATTGTTCTTTCATGATCACTCATTGTCGCAAGTTTTGCTTTTGCAACTTCTACAGTGTCAAACGCTGAGAAGTAAGTAACAAGCATTTCATCTCTTGCTTCTTTATCCATTTTTGCAAACTTAAGCTTTTCAAATTTTTCATTCTTTAAGCTCATTAAGTAAGCAGTAATATCATTTGCTTCTCTATCAGTAAGTCTGAAAGAAGGCATGATTGTATCTGGTTGGAAGTGGCTTGGTTTTTTAAGCCATGAAACCATCCAGTTAGCATCTTTAATCTTAGAACCGATTCCATCTAAATATGGCCCTTTATGAGCATCAATTTTTTGAGACTCAAGTGGGAAGTCCTTAGCGCCGTGACAAGATAAACATCCAACAGAACCAACAAGTTCTTTACCACGTTCTTTATTACCACCAGTGTATTTCATGAATGGCTTGTAACTCTCTGATTGCTCATAGATAAGTTCGGCCATTGCATTTACTTCTGCAATATTCTTCTTTGTAAACTCTGGTGTTGAGTTATTATCATTTTGGAAGAACTGAGGCATTTTTGCATGCTTATTGAATGCCTTTGGTTCCCATACCCAATTTTTAAAGAATTCTTTATCAACTTTCGCTGCAATCTTCTCTAAACTTGGACCTGGTTTTCTCTTATGCTCCCAACCTTCAATTTTGTGACAAGCATAACAACCAAATTTTTCAAGGTTACGACGTCCTTCATTAAGAGTCGTTGCTTGTGGAATATATTGAACATCTGAGTGACATTTAACACAACCAGCTTCATAGTCACCACGTCTAAACTGAACGATTGGGACTTTGTGTGGCTCATGCCAATTATACTTAGCAATCCATTCTTGTTTTTGCTCTTCTGTAGCAGGCATGTGAGCTGCTGCATTGAAGTCATTAACTCTATGACCTTCACCACCGTGACAAGCTGTACATCCAAACTTCTTCATTGGGTGCTTACCTTGTGCACCAACCATTAAGTCTAAGTTAGGGTGTGTCTTATGTGGGTTTGGTTGATTCTCGTAACCAGGCTTATCAATAAATGTGTGACAAGTCATACAACGGTCAACTTTAGGAACCTGTTGAAAGAAACGATCATCTGTAATGTTTTCAAGTACAACTTGTTGAACCTTAACTGTTGGGTCCATAAAGTCGATAAATGGTAAGTTTCTTAAAGCGAAAATAGGAGTTACTTCTTTTCTAGCTTCAGCTTTCTTAAGAAGTTCTTTACGTCCTACGATACTATTGATCTGCTTCTTAATTGATTCAATATCTGAATTAAAAGAAGCAGCTTTTCTCTTAAGAGCTTTTTCACTTGCTTGAAGTTCTTTCTTGCGATCTGTAGATGCAGCAAATAACTTCTTCTTTTCCTGAAGTTTTGAATATAACTCACCAGCATTTGGAGCGTGCTCAGCATGAGCAACACCATAATTAAATGCTAAGGCAGCAACGTCAGAGTTAAGACGACCATTAACAATCTGTTCTTTCTTAATCTCTTTTTCAATTTTATGAAGTTGTTCATTTACTTCAGCAATTGTTTTTTCTTTTTCAGCAACTGCTTTCTTGGCTACTTCAAGTTCTCTTTCTAAGATCTCAAGTTTTTCTTTTGAAATCTTTGCTTCTTCTTCAGCAATGTCTTTAGCAATCTTCTCTTTTTCGATCTTCATTGCTTCGACTTGAATAGCTTTCCAAGGTCTTAAGTAATCATCGAGAAAAACCCAAATCACAGTGACCAAAAGAACTAGTGAAAAGATCGCGAAGATCTTATTCAGTTTTTTCATATCATAGGCCATGCCTGGCTCATGTTTCTTTGACATTTTTATATACCCTTTATTACTTCTTCTTTCTTACAGGTTAAGTTCCCACTCAGGCAGAGCGATAATATATTTCAGACTAAATAGCCATCTCAGAACCATCTTAATTGGTAGTGATGTCATACCTAGTACTAGAATAATGAAAATATAATATCTAATCTGACCAGTGTTTTCGATAATCTTCTTCCCGTACTTTGACTTAGCAATTGCAACTGGAAGTACACAACAGTAAACAAGAGTTAGGATAATCCCTACAATCTCTCTAACAATAATATTTGAAGGCATTGGTGTATTTAGCCACTTAAGCCACACAAACTCTGAAAGGTTAACGTTGTACTCAGAAACAACTTTATGGAAGTCCCAGTACTCAAATGGACCATAGAATGTCCAGTTTGGACCACGTAAGAAAGTACCAACGATAATTAGATACATCCAAAGAACAATCCAACCATAAAGGAATCCCCACATAGCAATTGGTCTTTCTTTAATTGTGAAATAACCATTACCTTTAGGGTTTGTATCAATATATGGAATTGCAATAAGTCCAACTAGAATAAGTCCAGGAAGCACAACCCCTGCCATCCAAGGATCAAAATATACAAGCATTTCTTGTAGACCAAGGAAGTACCAAGGTGCTTTTGCCGGGTTTGGTGCCCAAGTAGTATTTGCAGGTTCCTCAAGAGGTGCCTTGAAAACAATCGCCCATACAACTAAGAAAATTGTACAACCGATCATACACATAAGTTCAGTGAAAACTAAGTTAGGCCATACCCATACTTTTTCTCTATTTTCTGGAAGTGCTTCAATTGGACACTCACCATTTTCAATTCTCTTATCATTCTCAGCGGCTCTATAAAGTGCATACCAAGTAAGCCAAGCAATAAGAACAATAATAATGTTAATAGGAATGTTATCTGGCCAAAGAATAATTGCTCTAAAGTTCGCATCCATACAAAACCAAACCGTAATTGGTGCAGCTGCGATTAACGACCATTTAGCAAACTTTTTACTTCCAACAACACGATAATATTTCATCATGAAGAAGAATAAGACCGACACAATCGGGAATGATCTAATCGGATCGGCTAGCCAGTTGATAAGTTCTTTCATTTATATATCCCTTTCTCTCAAAATATACTTTCTAAAGTGGTGCTGAAATCCCACCGTCTTTTCTTACACGCCAGAAGTGAACTGCAATTAGAACACCTACAACAAGTGGAATGAATACACAGTGAAGAATATAAAATCTTAATAGCGCCGGCTCTCCAACGAAACGTCCTGCTAGAAGCTGGAAACGAACGTCGTTTTTATCAGAAACCATTACGAAGTCACCAATTTGTGCTAACGCAGCACCTGGACCACCATGCCCTAGGAATGGAGTTGCTTTGGCCATGTTTGAACCAACGGCAATCGCCCAAATCGCTAGCTGATCCCAAGGTAGAAGATACCCAGTGAACGATAGAAGAAGAGTTAATACTAATAGAATAACACCAACACCCCAGTTGAATTCTCTAGGTGGTTTATATGAACCAGTCATAAAGACTCGGAACATGTGTAGCCACACAGTAATAACCATGGCGTGGGCACCCCATCTGTGAATCTCACGCATAATCCCTAAAGGCACGTGCTCTTTAAGTGCGATAATATCGTTATATGCGTACTCAGCAGTTGGTCTGTAATAGAACATTAAAAGTACACCAGTTACAGTAAGTGCTAAGAAAATAAAGAAAGTAAGTCCACCCATACACCAAGTATAACCAAGTTGAACCCCTGATTTCTTAAGTTTGATTGGGTGTAAGTGTAAAAACACGTTACCAGCAACTACTGCTGCTCTATTTCTTGCGTTTGTCGGAGGACCGTGTCTAAAGATTGATTTCCAGACTTGAGTCTCTCTAATGTAATCAACAACACCTCTTTTAGCCATTGTTATTCCTTCCTATATATTTAACTAAATTAAACCTTTAAAAAACTTTGAGGGTTATCCCACTGACCTTTTTCATAACGGAAGATCTTAGTTTTATCGACGATGATTTTCCCTTCAGCATTCAGTGAAATTTTATATCTTTCAAGTGGTCTTGGAGCTGGCCCTTCGAAGTTAATACCATTTTGGTAATAACCAGAACCGTGGCATGGACACTTAAATTTTAATTCAGCAGGTAGCCAGTTTGGTACACAACCAAGGTGCGTACAGATATTTGAAAGTGCAAATAAGCGCCCTTCCATTTTAACAATCCAAACACCGTAACCGTTCTTCCAACGCTCATCAACGCCTTCTTCGTAATCGTTAGGTCTTCCGGCAACGAAGTCCATTTCTGGTTCAAAGTTAACGTTCGGGTAAGTGTAGCGGAAAGCTAATGTTAAGAAACCTGCGATTGCAGAAGTAAACGCAACCCAACCAACAGTTACAAAGCTAAAGAACTCTCTTCGGTTTAGCTGTTTTTTTTCAGACATTTTTAGAAACCTCTATTTCTTATTTATTCAAAAATGCACTAATTTAAGTCGCAATGACTCAAATTGTGATTCATAAGTTACTGCAAATTCAATTTATTCTTTGAAGGATGTTATCACTATTTCAACGAATTTAAAACTTCCTTTGCAAGGCTGACAACTTTTATATCCTTCTCAATATTTATCATTTTTTCAACGCTTGGCGACATTTCGTTCCAACCGTACTTTTTCAACGCAGTGAGTACATTATATTTAAGGCCACGGATCTCCTGTACAGTTAATCTTTTGCCTAAAGACTCATCATTTAGCATTAAAATCTCATTGATCGTATTTTTCGCTTCATCGTTCTTATACGCGATTAATGCTGTAGCTGCGGCATATCTAACAGTAAAACCGAGCTCACTTTTAAGCTGATCAACAAATAAATTTTCTGTATCTTTCACTTCGTGAGTAGCAAGAGTCAGTATCGTCACCTGAGTTAGCGCCGCATCATCTCTTCCTAGAAAAGACTTTACGAGATCCCAGTTAAACAAAATCCCCTTAGGCATTTTTGACAGTGCCACCATTGCATGAAAATTAATTTCAGGATGATTTTTATCTTTTAAGGCACTTTCAAGTACAGGAAGGCCTCCTTCATTACCAAGGGCCCCAATTGCCACAACAACAAAGTCACGAGTTCTTGGATCAACACTAGTTCGATAAACATCTTTTAGATTTTCTACAACCCATGGAATATCTTCTTCTTCAATTGCTCCAGCAGAAATAACTTTTGAAAGCTCTAATGCTGCAATCCACTTATTACCAAAGGTTTTCGACTTCATCTCATGGACAAGATCTTTATAAGAGTGATCATTTGAAAGCATCTTAGTCACACCAAAAATAATTAATGCTCCAACTAATACGATTGCAATAGGCACCATTAAAGAGCCCATTACCGGATTACTTTCAAGAAGTTTTTTATCTAGTTTATTACTTTGATTTTTCTCGCTCACGAAGAAATTGCCTTATAGTAAATGTTTTATTAAATATGAAATAAGAATTAGCAAATTAGAGTATAGTTGACAATTATAAAAGGTGAAATTATGGCCTATCTATTAAGAGCACTGATCGTTATCATGGTTGCCGCAATCGGCCTAACTACTTGCGTAGCACTAGGATTTATTGATGTGGGTATCAGTCACATAAAGTTGGCCATTCCAGCCTACCTTTATACAATCTTCGCACAAGCATTCGTAATGTTCTATTTTATTGGTGTTTCGAGACTTGTTAATAATATCAATCTGATTATTACAAGTGAAAAAAATCTCCATGAGCTATTTGATGACGCACCGGCAGACCTAACTCCATATAAAGATAAAGTTAAACGCTATGTTCATAAGGCCGACCTGGCCAAGAGACAAACTATTCCTTGGACAATGCTCATGATCATTCTAGGAATGATTGCATTTTTCCTAGGTGGTGCCCATGACACTAATATGGTGGAAAAAACAACTCACTCAGGTGTTGCGTATGGGTTTATTGCCTCAATGCTAATTGGGTTTGTTAGGCAATGGTGGTTCCTTGGTCAGACTCACCAACTACTTCGTGAAGTAAAGACATTGTTTAGCATTCCAGATGGTCAGATGTAGCGCCACTTTTCTTTAGCTAAAAAACTAGTCGAGAAGAGTGCATTTATGCACGACGGTTCGTCTCAAGGCCAATGGGAAAGTTATCGAAATATAGACAGCTAGATTGTCTTAAGCCAAATAAATACCTTATTTTTACCAGGTGGATTACGACGTGTTCTTGTACGAGATTCATAAATAACAACAGCATCATCACCTTTAACTTGTGCCATGAAATCTTTTAAGTGAGATCTGGGAACATAGAGGTTGTAATAAAAACCACCAGGAACAGCGAGGCCAGGCTTTACGTTATCGACTTGTGTAACTTTATATAGATCTAAAAGTCTTGATAATCTTCGACGAGTTTCATCAGTATCAGCAGAGTTCATCATCACTCGATATACTTTTGTATTACCGTAGCGAGAATCACGATAACCACCACCTTTAATATCTTCTTCAAAAGACGACTGCTCGCGATCAGCAGACGAGATATCTCTTGGAAGTGTATCAATTGATGTTAGAACAACTTCTGATTCAACTTCATCACGTTCTTCGTCTTCTAATGTTTCACCAAGAAAGTTTTCTGAATCATCAACATTTTCAATATCTTTAATATCTAATTCAAATTGTGCAATCTGTTCTTGATCAGCGATTGTTTCTTCTGTGAATTTTAAACCTTCATTTTCCCAACGAAACTGTGGTTCATATACACTAATTTTATCCGCTAGATAACTTTCATAAGTTTTATTCGCATACTCAATGGCCCAAACAAGAAAAATAGCAATACCGACAAAGGCAAATATCTGTGCCATGGTTTGAATTTTTGAACTTAAGTTATCTCTTAACTTAATACGTGAAAGATTAAAGTTTCTAACTTTGAAGTCTTTTTCCATCTTTCTAACAAAGTATACCCACTCTTGATAAAGAGTTACCTCCATCGATGTTAGAATCTCATGGTTATGACTTCCTGAAAAAGTGAGATCCACACCGAGATCATCGACTAACTTCTGAACTGTTGTAGATTTATTGCTTGAAAGGATATCGTTAATTGTAAAGTTACGGTTTATATACTCTTCATGTTCAGGAAAAACTTCAACAAAGAAGCTTCTTAAAAGAATTGCAATATCTCTTTCATTTTGGTGAAGGTTTTGTGCAAGCTCTTCAATTGTAATTCCACGTGAAATAAAAACATAGCAATTAAACTTATCTCTAAGCCAAATAAACCATGATTCTAGAGGTCCTACATTTATATTTTCGATTAAATAAGTGAAGCGCTTAGAGATTTGAAATAATGTTAAGTCCTCATCAAAGAAAGCCTGCCAAAATCTTTCAAAATCCTCACGGTACTTACCTTGCCACGTTACATTTTGAATATCGAGACAAAGCCAGTCACGAAAAGCTACATAATCATTATGAAAGAATTTTAATTCTTCACTTACCTTATTCATCTATACTCTTTTGATAAGGATACCAATTCCTTGGCCACCACCAATACATGCACTTGCAATACCGTACTCTTTATTTTCAGTTTTTAATTGGTGTGCGAGTGTTGTTGTAATTCTAGTTCCAGAAGCAGCAAGAGGATGTCCTAGAGCAATTGCTCCCCCCCAGATATTTACTTTACTCACATCTAATGAAAGTTCTTTTAAACAAGCTAATGTTTGTGCAGCAAAAGCTTCATTAATTTCAAATAGATCAATCTGTGATTGTTCCATTTTATTATTTTCTAAGATTTGATTAATTGCTGGAGCTGGGCCAATTCCCATAATTGTCGGATCAACTCCAACGACTGCACCATCAATAATTTCTGCAATAGGTTTTAAACCATGCTCTTTTACAAAGTCTTCACTAGCAACTAAGGCCACAGCAGCACCATCGACAATTCCGGATGCAGAACCAGCAGTAACTAGGCCATCTTTTACAAAAGTTGAACGCAGTTTATTCATATCGGCCAAAGACGCATCAGCTCTTAGGTGTTCATCTTTTGAAACACTTCCCTTTCTGATTTCTACTTCACATATTTCTTTTTGTAAGTGTCCATCGTTATAGGCATCAGCTGCTCTTTGGTGAGAAAGTAGTGAGAATTCATCACAATCAGCTCTAGATACTTCATATTTACCACCAAGGTTTTCTGCCGTTATCCCCATTGGACAACCAGCATGTTGGTCAGTTAGAGCATCGAGTAACATATCCACATTCTTAAGTGATCCGTATTTCGTACCAAAACGTGCACCATATGTTAGATGAGGAACCATCGACATATTCTCAGTTCCACCGGCCAGTACACAATTAGCTTCATCTAATTTAATTAACCTAGTCGCATCTAAAATTGCCTGAATACCCGAGCCACATAGTCGGTTAATAGTAATTCCAGGAGTCTTTTCATCACATCCTGCCTTTAGGGCCAAATGTCTTCCACCATACATAGTATCAGTTGACGAAGGGACGACATTACCGAGAATTACCTGATCAATCAGCTCGGCCTTAAGGCCAACTTCGCTAAGTAGTGAATTTGTGGCAGACACTGCTAAGTCCACAGGCTTAATATCTTTTAATGAGCCACCAAATTTACCAAATGGTGTTCGTTTTCCCTCTATTAAAAATACACGACGGCCTTTATTTAAGGACATATTTGCCTCCATTCACTTACGGTTAAATCCTTTATAAAATATATTAGGACGCTTTTAGGTCCTAGTCAAAGAAGAGTATATTATGTCTACAGAAATTAACCGTCAGCAGCTCGAAAGATTCAAGCAACGAGAATACAAGAGACACGCCCATCAATTAAAGAAGGCGAAGATCGAGAATAATCGTGAATATGAAAAGACTGAGAAAAAGCATCTTTCAGACATTAAAAGACTTAATAAACACTATGAAACTGAGATCAGTAGTCTTGAAAATAAGACGGAACTTAAATTAAAACAAATTAGAGACAAGCAATCTGAACTTGTTAAAGAAGAAAAAGAGCGCATGGAGCTTGAGCTTAATAATATGAAAAAGTCCCATGAAGCAAGGGTTGCAGAATTAAAAGAAACCCATGACAATCAGATTTCGCAAATGACAGAGTCTCACCGCGATACACTTGAACAAGCTCGCGAAAAATACATGAAAGAAAAAATGAAATGGGAAGAGGCTTAATCTCCCAAAGGAAACTAAATGGAAGCTAGCAAAGAAAATGGTGGAGTATTCATTAACGGTAAAGCTCAAATTATTGAAATGCTCAAATTTATGGGAGCAGAAGAAAGGGCAACGTTACTTAAAAATATCCAGATGAGAAATCCTACGCTGGCCAAAGAGCTATATGCTGAAAGTATCACATTCAATACTATTTACTCATTGGATGATATTGATTTAGCACAAGTTCTAAAGTTTATTAAGGCCCCAATTCTAGGTGTTGCACTTAAAGAGTGTGAAAAAACATTTCAGAAGAAAATTCTTACACTTCTTCCAAGAGAAAGTGCTGAAGAGGCATACTCTTACCTTGTAAAAAATCTTGGTGGAAACGAAACAAGAGATATTCAAAGGGCCAGAAAAAGAGTTACTGATACAATTGTTGCTCTTAATAACCGTGGAAGACTTAGCCTATAAATCACACTTATAATTAATTTTTCGATCATCAATACGGGGACAATTTTTAAGGTTGTCCTCGAATTTCTCTCTTAATTCACTCGTATTTAATTGTAGCTCCAACAACTCGATTTGAAGAAAAATTCCATCTTCACTAAGTTGCTCTAAACATTTTGCCTTAACAGAATACTCACAATCAGCAGGGTTTACTTTGGCCAGGGTTTCAAGTGCTTTTTTAAGACGATTCGAATCCCCTGCTTTCTCTTTTATCCAAGTATCGATATCGTCACGGATACCATTACTATTTTGATCAACACCACCTTGCCAATTAGTCTCTTCTTGCTGACAGCCTAAAAGAAAGACGAATAAAATTCCAATTATAAACTTATGCATTCATTAACTTCCTAAACTTGGCCTCTGCTTCATCATCAAACGAAAAATCACTACTTTTAGCAGTATCAAAAATCTTATGTTCAGCAAGAATATTTACAGCGCTATCTAAACGATCAATAGTCGTATTAATAATTTTCTTAAGCCATAACTCATTATTATCGATAATTTTTGCAACCTCACTAATCGGAATAGGCATAAGTTCCACCTGACCAACAGTAAAGGCTGACTCATCATATACACCGCGATTTATTCCACCTGAAACTCCAAGAAAGTCACCATTTTTATGAATTCCAGTTGGAACAAGACGTCCATTATGATCTTTTACAGTGACAACTGTACCAGACTTCACAAGAACAATATAATCCGCTTTTTGCCCTTCTTTAAAAATCAAAGACTCGGCCTCTAAAGTTGATAATTCATACGAGGTAAGTTTCATCTATTGCTCCAGAAATGGCCGTTCCATAACGTAGGCCGTAAGTTGAAAATTTTATTTCTTTTGGATTGATCTTATTTAAGATTGTTTGAGAACAAATCGCTCCAGATTGAATTGTCTTAGACCTTTTACCTAAGAAAGAAAACTGCTTTCCTAGTGCCTTTGCATCAACCAGTTGTATACGATCCACACTCTCATTAAAGTCAGCAAGTGCTAGTGAAAAATTATTAATTGCATCGTTTGAAAATTCATTGGCCCCAGAAAACATAAGAGCTAAGCTAGTTAATGTTCCCGCTACTCCAATAACATCGTAACCACTATAATCTTCAACATTATATTTTTCGAAAATAGCATCAAGGTTCTTTTTAAGTTCCCCGTCTTTGATCCAATCATCAACTCGTACTGATCCAATTGGAAGTGAGACTGTTTTTAATATTTCAAAAGGTTTTGGATTAATAAGTATTAACTCACTTGAAGCTCCACCCACATCTAAGATAAGTTGTACCTTCGATTTTGATTTCATCATTTCATTTATTCCAAATGCAGTGTAATAAGCCTCACCTTCACCAGAAATAATTTGAATCTCTAAACCTAATTCTCTTTTTACTCTTGAGAAAAATTCTTGCGCATTTTTGGCAACTCGAGAGGCCTCTGTTGCAGTAACGATTATTTTTTCGCAACCAAGAGACTTACATTTATCTTTATATTCACTTAAGGCACGGAATGTATCTTCCATAGATTTATCTTGGAACACACCATTTTTATCCAGTCCTCTACCAAGTGCCGTAATAGTTGAAACTTCTTCAACGACTTCTTTCGTCTTTGTATTTAAAACTAATAGAAGAGTTGAATTTGAACCAATATCAATTGATCCAATTAGATCTTTACTCATTGAAATAAACCTTTAAATAATTCTTTTACTTTCTTTTTGTTCTTTTTAAGAATCTTATCTGATTCTTTCTTTAATAAATTCTTACCTGCATATTCAGCAAGCTTCTTTACTGTATATTCGTAATCATTTCTTAATTGGTAACCAACTCCCTCTAAACGAAAAGGAATACTAGATGTACCATAATCTCTTTCAAGATCATGCTTTAAATCTGGTTTATTAATAACAACTTCTCCAAGTAGTTCACCAGTCGTTTTAAAGTCTATCTTTCCTTTACCTCTTAGAACGTAAAGGCCATCATCTACAATCACTCGATATTCTTGAATTTGATGAAGACGATCGTCAAAACGTCCTTTAAATGATATCTCATTTATTTTCCCATCAATTTGGAAATCATTCTTTGCTATTTTTTCAACTTTTGAAAATAAACTGGTTAAGACCTTTGTCAGATTTATTTTATTAAGTTTTGCCTCTTTAACTCTTAAATTAACATTAAAGTCGTATTCTTGGTCCTTAGTCTTTCCATCAATAGCACCGCTTGCACTTCCTTCTATTGAATCAATTATATTTTCAGGGATAAAGAGTGCTGCACTTGAAATATCAACGTTCTTAAATGAGCTTTTGACTTGTGAAGTTTTTGAATTCTCTTTTATTTGAGAATCATAACTCAGCATCAAGGGAGCAATTCCAAGTTTTAACTTATTAGATCTGATCTTTAATTGTTTCCTATTAACACTAAGAGAAATTTGCCCATTTATAGGTGACTCTCCTAAGATTACATTTGAGAATCGAACTTTGGACTTTAGTGGAAATTGAGTAAAAATTTCTCCTTCAGTATTGGATAGTGACTTTTTACTACTTGTCTCACCACTCTCATCTTTATCTGTCTCGGAGCTTTTCTTTTCTTCCTCTCTCGGTGTGCTTTGTATCTGTGTAGGAATAACAACATCTTTTAAATGAACGTTTACAATAGATGTTTTTAAATAATCAAAACGATCAACTCCAAGTACATATGGTGTTGACTGGCCTATTTTTGCACTTCCCTCTAAAGCTTTGACCTCAATTGCAGAACGAATCTGCTTATTATTAAGATTATTTTTTACATCTAATTTCAAAGGGATATTATATGCAACGACATTTCCATTTATTGAAGTTGTAATATTTGGATTGAGCTTATTATTTTGACTACTTAATTTTCCTTCAACCTTAAGTCTTCCATCATTAATTAAAATGTCGAGAGTCGTTAAATCGATAAAGTAAGAGATAAAGTTTTTTAAATCTGTATCGAGATTTAGATTATGTAAAAATAGTCTTCCATTTTTTAAGTCATAATCAAGTTTAGATTTCATAAATTGCTGCTCTTCAAGTGCAACAGCTAATTCCGATGATAACTGCTTATCTTTTAGGCCACCATTAATCGTTAAAAGTATTTTATTTAAAGGCTTAATAAATAGATTCGACTTTATATTTGTAATCGAGGCTTCGGCATTAAAGTCTAATTTCTTTTCTGTAAGCCACTTATCAAGCTTCGACTCCCCTAAGATTGCCAGATTAAAAGACATTGCATTTTGCTTATCTTTTAAAAGGTCAAAACGAGACTTGAGCTCGAACGTTGTTGTCGTATTTAGACCGACATCTCTAAGGGCAAAACGATTAATAAGAACTTCACCGTGATCACCATCTCTAAGAGCATAGTTTGCCTTAATATCATTGATATTTAAGTTGATACTTGCATTTGCAAAGAAGCCTAATGCTCCAAACGAGTCATTACTATCCTTACTTTCTTCTTTTGATGAAGCTTTGTTGCTTGCTTTATCTTCTGTTCCAAATTTAACAACTTCTTTCTTCTCTAAGGAGTTTTCCCAATTGGAGCCCTTTTTAAATTCAATATAGCTGACTTCTGGTTTGTTGATGTTAATGGAAATCGTTCCATAACCTAAAAGCATCGTCCAAAAAGGAACTTCAACTTGTAGATTATCAAATGAACTCAAAGGAAGCTTTCTTCCAGCATGAGGGTAAAGTATTTCTACTTTTCTAATATTTACCTTAGAAGTTACTCCTAGCGAGTAATCAAGAGATTGCGTAAAAACTTGTGCATTAGGAAGGGCCTTTTGTAATTGTTCAGTAAAGACTTGCCTAATAGCATCTGGTTTCAAATTCCTCTTTGCCACAAAGAGAATAATCGCTGCAAATAATACAGCGGCTCCTAAAAATAAAAAAATTATTTTTAATGGTGACTTAGTTTTCACATACCCTCCAATGGTATTTAGATTAAAGTCAACGGTGCGAACTTTGCCATAAACTTCTTCTGTGCACCATCATTAAACTTAATTGTTACTTTTTCATCCCCACTTGGCCCAATACAATCTAAAACAGTACCTTCACCATAGAGGGAGTGAACAATTTTTGATCCTTTTGGATAAGTGGCCTTCTTTTCTTGCATTTTTTTTGATGCCGATGAATCCACTCGATAAACCGGCTCATCATCATAAACAGGATCACATAGATCATCCCAATCATCTTTTTCATTGGCCTGGGTTCCACCACCAATTTTTCTCCAAGTATAGTATTTGTTTGGGATCTCTTGGATAAAGCGACTAAAACCATTAAACCTTAGCTGACCAAAAAGCATTCGCCCTTGAGCAAATGTAATATACAAATGTTTCATGGCACGAGTCATGGCAACATAGAAAAGTCTACGCTCTTCTTCAATTGCAGCCTCTCCATTTTCCATTGATTGATAACTAGGAAATACAGTCTCTTCGACTCCTGTAACAAATACGTATTCAAACTCAAGACCTTTGGCCCCGTGAATAGTCATTAAAGAAACTTCCCCCTGATTCTCCTCTTCTTTTCCAACAACAGAGTTATCTAGAGTAATCGTTTCAAGAAAAGTACCAAAGCGACTTTCTGGGTTCTGGTCTTCAAATTGAGTAAAAGCACTACCTAGTTCTTCAAGGTTCTCCATTCTCGCCTGAGACTCATAATCCTTTGATGCTCTTAGCATCTCCCAATATCCCGACTCGTAGAGAAGTTTTTCATATACTGTTTCAAGTGGTTCACCTTGATCATGAGCTATCTTAGCTTCAGTAATTAGGTGAACAAATTGTGACATTGAGGACTTAACACGAGATGATAGACGAATATGTTTAAAATCTTCAGGGTTATCAACAATTCTATTAACAACTTCCCAAAGAGAGCTATCTGTCTTGATTGCTTCTTCTTCTATTTTCCTTAAGGTTGTTGCACCAATACCACGTGTTGGTACGTTTATAATACGACTTAAAGCAAGCGAGTCCTTATCATTAACAAGTAGCCTAATATAAGCAATAAGATCCTTAATCTCTTTTCTTTCATAGAATTTGATTCCACCAACAACTCGGTATGGAATATTAGATTTTCTTAAAGCATCTTCAATCTGGCGAGACTGAGAATTAGTACGATAAAAAACAGACATTTCATCATAACTAGCTCCATGCTCATTATGAAGATTAATGATTTCTTCTGAAACAAAGTCTGCTTCTTCACGATCACTAGAACATTCAATTATGTCGATAGAGTCTCCTTCCGGATTATCTGTCCACATACTCTTTCCCTTACGCTGGGTATTTCGGGAAATAACTGCTCCAGCTGCTTCAATAATATTCTTTGAAGAACGATAGTTTTGTTCAAGCTTTAGAATTTGAGCATCGCTATAGACTTCTTCAAAGTCTAAAATATTTCTAATATCTGCTCCACGCCAAGAGTAGATCGATTGATCCTCATCTCCAACGACACAAATATTTCGCCTTTTCTTTGCAAGCTTTGTCACAAGATCAAATTGCGCGCGGTTTGTATCCTGATACTCATCCACTAAGATATAACGAAAACGATCCTGATAGCGCTCAAGAACTTCAGGAAATTTTTCAAAGAGCTGAATAACTCCACCAATTAAACCACCAAAGTCAGTCGCATTGGCCTTATGAAGCTCTTTCTCATAATCAAGATACATGTCATAGAAGATGTCATCATCTTCAACTTCATAATCTTTATCTGAAATATCTCTATCTGGATAATGACCGTGATTTTTCAAGTCCTCAATGAAGTACATTACTTCAAATGGAGATGTTTCTTTTTGAGAGATACCACGGCGATTTAGAATTGCTTTAACCACGCTCTTTTGTTCGGCCGTATCGTAAATTGTAAAATTACGACTTAGTCCTAAGTAATTGGCCTCTGCTCTTAGAAGTCTTGCACAAAAAGAGTGAAATGTTGTTACTTGAAGTGCCCCAACATCACAACTAACATCGCGGCCGACACGGTCACGCATTTCCTTTGCTGCTTTATTTGAGAAAGTTAAGGCCAATAATTGAAAGGGAGAAATATTCTTCTCTTCTAAAAGATACGCTATCTTCGTTACTAGAGTTCTCGTCTTTCCAGACCCTGCACCAGCAAGGATCATCATTGGGCCATCAATCTCTTTAACAGCTTGTCGTTGTTGAATATTGAGGTGATCTAACTTCATTCAAATTCCTATTTCGTCTTACTCAACTGTAACTGACTTCGCCAGGTTTCTTGGCTTATCAATATCTGTACCTAAATTTTTAGCAATGTAATAAGCTAACAGTTGGTTTACAACATTTACATATAAAGGAGCTAGGTCTCCTAGTCCTTCAAAATCTAATTCAATATAATGATCTGATACTTCTTTAAGCTCGTAACGATTCTTAGGACCAATTGAAACGATAAGCCCCTTACGTGCTTTAATCTCTTGAATATTTGAAACCGTTTTTTCAAATAATTCTTCACCCACGAGAGCAACATTTACTTTCTCTTCATCAATAAGAGCTATTGGCCCATGTTTTAACTCACCAGAGGCATAGCCTTCAGCGTGAACATAAGCAATCTCTTTAAGCTTAAGTGCCCCTTCCATAGCGATTGGAAAATATGCTCCACGACCAGTATAGAAAAATCCCTTGTGCTTATAGATTGCATCCGCAACATCTTTAATTGGTTTTGTATTATCAAGTAATTGCTCAACTCTCTCAGCTAATAAGCTGTATCGAGAAGCTAAAGTATTTCTTAGTTCATCATCAATTCCACCATGCGCTAGAACTTCAGAAAGAGTTTTTCCTGTAAGGACTTGTTGAGTGAATGCTTTTGTTGAAGCAACACCAATTTCAACACCTGCACGAATCATAAGATTTACATCACAATCACGATATAGAGTTGAACCTTCTGTATTAACAATAGAAAGTGACTTAAGGCCCTTCTCCTTACACATTGATTGGGCAGCAAGAGTATCTGCCGTCTCCCCTGATTGAGAGATAAACATTGCTAACTCTTCTTTATCTAGTATTGGATTTCGGTAACGAAACTCACTAGCAATATCAGCAAAGCAGCGAACGCGGTTTTTTGATTCAATATAGTCTTTAATCACTAAGCCTGCATAAAAGGCCGTACCACAGGCAGAGATATTAACTGCTTTCATAGGAAGCTTTGTCGCTTCTTCTAAGCTTTCTTTCCCTTCACCTTGAAAATAATATTGAGTTAGTGAGCGGATTAGTTCAGGCTGCTCATAGATTTCCTTAAGCATATAGTGCTCAAAGTCACCTTTAGAAGCTGGATCATGATCAATCGTTTGCTCTTTCGACATATAGCGATGACATTTCTCACCACTAAGCTCATAGAAGTTTAGTAGTTGATTATTTTTAACACTTAAATGACAAAGAACACCGTCTTCTGGAAAATAGATACGTGTTGCCATACCAGCAAGAGCATAAGGGTCACTTGACACAAAAACTTCCGAGTTTACTTCATTACTCCCACATACCAGAGGTGCACCTTTTTTAATTGCAAAGATCTCATCTGTTTCGCGGTTTAAAACAACAAATGCAGAGAAGCCTTCAATTCTTTCAAATGATTTTACAATCGCCTCGCGAATCGGAGTTCCCTGGCGTTTATGATAAATAAGAAGTCCTAAAAATGTTTCAGAGTCAGTTTCAGATTCAAAATAGATTCCTTGACCTTTAAGTTCTTCACGAATTTCAGATGCATTTTCAATGATTCCATTGTGAACCATAGCAATACCATCTTTCGTTGAAACGTGAGGGTGAGCATTGTAATCGGTTACTCCACCATGAGTGGCCCAACGTGTATGACCAATGCAAGATCTGGCATGGATATCCTTACCTTCAAGCTCTGCTTCAAGATTTTGAATTTTTCCTTCTTTCTTATAAACGAGTAGTTCATTATTTTGGTTAATAAAACTAACTCCAGCCGAGTCATACCCGCGATATTCTAGTCTTCTAAGTCCTTCTAGAACAACGTCAACTGAATTTGATGGCCCTAAATGCCCAACAATTCCGCACATAGTCACTTCCTTATATGTTTAAAACAATACTAATTAGGAAAAGATACCATTTTGCAGGCGAAATTAAAATTTTTGGATGACTTATTTATCTGTTTTTTTCTTAATGAAACGCTTTGCCATGCCTTCTTTCGTCTCTTGACGCCCTCTAGCAATAGCAAAAGATCCATCAGGCATACTTTTATTGATCGTTGAGCCTGACGCAACATAGCACTCTTTCCCAATTTCAATAGGAGCAATCATTTGTGTATCAGAGCCGATGAATGAACCATCACCGATAATTGTCTTATTCTTATTGGCCCCATCATAATTACAAGTAATGAATCCACAGCCAATATTTACACCATCACCAATTTCAGCATCTCCGACATAACTTAGATGAGACACAGCAGACCTCTTACCAATATTTGACTTCTTTACTTCAACAAAGTTTCCAAGCTTTGCCCCTTCACCAATATTACTTCCAGGCCTAAGTTGTGCCATTGGTCCAATTGAAGCACCTTTTGAGACCTTTGAGTCAGTAATATATGAATTGGCCTTAATAATGGCACCGTCTTCAATAATTGAATTCTTTATTGTCACGCCTTGTTCGATAATAACATTCTTACCGATTACTGTTTTGTCATCGATAAAAGCATTTTGAAATAAATGTGTTCCTTGACCAATATTTTTTGAATAACAATATGTATGTGAAGGATCTGTAAAGCGCACTCCTGCTTCTAGCATTAAGTAGCGAGCAATTGAGCGTCTCAAATAAATATCCGCTTGAGAAAGTTGAATGAGGTTATTTACTCCTAGAAACTCACGGGGCTCTTCAAATAATAATGGTGTAACATTTGCTTCCGGAGAAAATGTATCAGTTAAATAGAATTCACCTGATTTATTATCATCAGATAAATTAAAAATATGATCCATTAAATAAAGTGTTTTAAAGATATAAAGACCAGAGTTAACTTCATCAATTTGTCTTTGATCATCATTTGCATCTTTTTCTTCGACAATTTGAAAACCTGTTCCCTTGCGAATGATTCGGCCATAGCCAGTTGGGTTATCTGCCGTAAATGTTGCACATACTGCATTTGAGCCTTTTTCAATTTCTTCAATTAATGAACTAACTGTTTCTTTTGTGATTAAAGGAGTATCTGCACAAGTTACAATTGTATAATCATAACCTCGAGAGTTTTCAAAGTCCTTCAAGTAAGTCTGTACAGCATGGCCAGTACCTAATTGTTCCTTCTGATATACATAGTTGATATTTTCAAATTTCTTATTAACATGTTCTTCAACAAGTTCACGTTGATGGCCCGTTACTAATGTGATGTCACCAAAGTCTTTAAATGTATCGATTACATAATCCACTAATGTGTTTTCGTGAAGTGGCGCTAGTGGTTTTGGGATGTCCATCTTAAGTCTCGTTCCCTTACCTGCAGCAAGAACAACAATTGCAACTTTTTTTGATGAATTATCTGACATATTTAATCTCCTAATAACCGACTATAACGGTCCACTTACTCTTTATGGAATTACAACACATTAACTAAATCATAGCAAAAAAATCAGTTAAAAAACTCAAAAAAATCACGCATTTTCGCTCTTTTTATTAAAGAGTTTTTTTTATTGCCCGATGTTATTTAAGAACATATTGCCTATATTGCGCCGACCTGTTGGAGGAAAGATTTATGGTTACAAATTACGAGGGTGAGAACATTGAGTTTAAGGAAGAATTGGCCCTCTTACCAATCCGAGACTTAGTTATTTATCCATTTATGATTTTACCTCTATTTGTTGGTAGAGAAGCATCAATCAAAGCTATTGACCATGCTATTAATCATTCAGATAGATTAATATTATTATCAAGCCAAAAAGACATCGTTGCAGAACATCCAGCCCCTGAAGAAATTTATGAGCTAGGAACAGTTGCCATGATCATGAGAATGAGAAAGCTGCCTGATGGACGTATTAAAATTTTAGTACAAGGTCTATCTAAAGCGAGAATTACTTCTTTTGAACAACAGTCTCCTTTCTATGTTACAAAAGTTGAGAAAGTTGAAGATGTTATCGCTGATAATGCAAATATTGCAACAACTGCTCTTATGAGAACAATTAAAGAGCAGCTTGAGAAAGTTATCCAACTTGGAAAAGTTCTTTCTCCAGATATTCTAATGGTACTAGAAGATATTACAGATCCTTCTAGACTTGCAGACCTTATTGCATCAAATCTAAACCTCCATGTTTCAGAAGCTCAAACAATTCTCGAAACACTAGATCCAGTTGATCGCCTACATGCAATCAACGATATTCTAAATCGTGAATTAGAGATTCTAATGATGCAACAAAAAATGAAGAACAATACTTCATCTGAATCAACAAACCAAAGAGATGTTTTCCTTAAAGAACAGATCAAGGCAATAAAGTCAGAACTTGGTGATGGGCAATCACAAGAACAAGATGAATTCGCAGAGTTTAAAAGAAGAATTGATGAAGCGGGTATGCCAGAAGATGTCTTAAAAGAAACAATGAAGCAATTCACTAGACTCGAAAAGATGCACCCAGATTCATCAGAAGCTAGCATCATGAGAAATTATATTGAGTGGATGTGTGATCTTCCATGGAATAAAAAGTCGCAAGAGCACATTGATCTTAATGCAGCTCTGGATATTCTAGACGAAGACCACTTTGAGCTTACTAAGATTAAAGAAAGAATTCTTGAGCACCTAGCAGTTAGACAACTTAAAGGTGATGATATGAAAGGGCCAATCCTATGTTTCCAAGGTCCTCCTGGTGTTGGTAAAACATCACTTGGGAAGTCAATTGCTCGTGCAACAGGAAGAGAGTTTGTTAGAATTTCTCTTGGTGGTGTAAAAGATGAAGCTGAAATCAGAGGTCATAGAAGAACTTACGTTGGAGCAATGCCAGGTCGTTTTATTCAAGCGATGAAGCAAGCAAAAACTAATAACCCTGTCGTTCTACTTGATGAAATTGATAAATTATCAGGTGACTACAAAGGTGATCCTTCAGCAGCACTTCTTGAAGTACTTGATCCTGAACAAAATGTTGAGTTTAGAGATCATTACTTAAATGTACCATTTGATCTTTCAAATTGTATGTTTATTGCTACTTCAAATATGCTTGAAAATATTCCTGGTCCACTTAGAGATCGTATGGAAGTTATTAACCTTTCAGGTTATACAAGAGAAGAAAAAGTTGAAATTTCTAAGAGGTACATCATCCCTAAGCAAATGGATGAGAACGGTATTAACGATGAGCACGTTGTCTTTACTGATGAAGGTGTAGAAAGTGTAATTGAGCACTATACTTCAGAAGCAGGTCTACGTAATCTTGAAAGAAGAATCGGAACTCTTTGTCGAAAAGTTGCAATGAGAATTGCAAAAGGCGAAATGGCAAAAACACATATCGTAAAAGATACTGTTGTTAAATACCTAGGTCCACCTATCTTTGTAAAAGAAGATCATAAAGAAGATGATGAAGTTGGTGTATCAACAGGACTAGCTTGGACATCTCATGGTGGTGAAGTTCTCTACATTGAGACAACTAAGATGAAAGGACAAGGTCTTACTCTTACAGGTCAACTTGGTGACGTAATGAAAGAGTCAGCAAAAACGGCAATTAACTACATCCGTTCTCGTGCACTTTATATGGGAATTGATGAGGATATTTTTGAAAACCATGAATTTCATGTTCACTTACCAGCTGGTGCAACTCCAAAAGATGGACCAAGTGCCGGTATCACACTAGCAACAGCACTTGTATCTAATTGCACAGGTGTTCCAGTAAGTCGTGATGTAGCAATGACTGGTGAGATTACTCTTACAGGAAAAGTTCTTCCAATTGGTGGCCTAAAAGAAAAGGCCCTAGCTGCTCTTAGAATGGGGATTTCTACAGTAGTTATTCCATGGGGTAATAAAAAGGACTTAGTAGATATTCCAGAGAACCTAAGAGAGAAAATCAACTTTGTACCTGTTAAAACTATTGATGAAGTACTCGATATAGCTCTTGTCGGATGGCATGAGTACAAAAAAGAGGTTCATCAAAAAACAGAGAAAAAACATCAAGAAAAAACAATGGCCTCAGAGGCTGCATAGAAAAGAGGGCCTAACTGGCCCTCTTTTTTTTTAAGTAAGTATCACTTAAAATGAGAGATGTATGGAAAAAACAGATCTAAAAATAATGATTGTGGATGACTCAGAGATGGCAAGAACATCAACAAAAGATATTCTTGAGCAAGAAGGTTATGAGGTCGTTGCCACTGTAGGAAATGCTCAAGAGGCCCTTAAATTGTCTTTTGAATTAAATCCAAACCTCTTCATAATTGATGTCGTTATGCCGCAAGTAAGTGGACTTGAATTGGCAGAGTCAATCGTTAATAACTTTATGGATGCTAAGGTAATTATGATGTCCTCTCTTGATATTGAAACTGTATGTATCGACTCAATATCAACTGGTGCACAAGACTTCTTAGTAAAACCTTTTAAAAAGGAAGATTTACTGAAGTCTGTTGAAAAAATGATGCACGATATGATCCAAGAACAAGCGAGCTAGAAGATGATTCGTTTTGCAATTTATTTTACAGTGAGTTTTTTAATATTGGCCTTTCCTGTAAGTCAGAAGAAAACAGTCTTTGAATCAATCAATAAGCCGCTGCGCCCTTATACAGAAAAGGTTTATTCTACGATTTCTTTTTATTTAAATACAAGCCTATCAGAAGGCAAAGAAATGACAGTTAAGTTATTTAATAACACTGCTAAGAAAGTTGATTATGTAAAAAGAGAATCTTCAGGTGTGACAAAGGAACAAATAAAGAGAGCTGAGGACCTCGACGCTCTTGATGAGTATCAACATGGTGAATACACTGTTGAAGAACGCGAGGCCCTTTTAAAAGTATTACGAGATAATTAAGCTTACTGACTAGTTGCTGAAGAGTTATCACTCTCAATAACACTACCAGCAGATTTCGCAATTAACTCATCTATTTCTTTCATTTTTTGCTTTAAATCTAACCCTCTAGTTAAACAAATTGAATCATCAAAAGTTTCTGTTGGTGTCTCACGTGGTGCAGACAGAACATAACTTGTTAATAGTGATAAAATTGATACTAAAAATAGCTTTTTCATAATACTTCTCCTTTGCTAGTCACTAATATTAATGCATAACATGTGCCAACTTAAGAGATAGTAATATTAGATACTTACAGACGTAAAAGCGTAAAAAAGATAGACATATTTTCATAGGTGTTCATCTTTTAAACAACTCATAAGTCTCTAGTTTTTAAGTACTTTCAATATCTTCCCAGAATCTGTGGTGAGGTAGATTTCTCCCGCTGGAGAGACCCTTATTTGCCTCATTCTCTCGTCTAAGTCCTCTAGATAGACTTCTTGCCTAACCACTTTATCACCCTCTAAAACAAGCCTTCTGAGGTGTTCGCTACCGAGGGCCGCAAGTAAGACATTTCCTTTCCAATCTTTATATTTCTTACCGTTATATATGGTCATACCAGAAGGAGAAATACTTGGTGTCCAATAGACTATTGGTTGCTCCATACCGGCCTTTTTTTCCTCTCCTATACTAGGTCCCCAGTATTCTTTACCGTAGGTAATGATTGGCCATCCATAATTGAGCCCAGGCTTGATTAGGTTTAACTCATCTCCACCACGAGGACCAAATTCACAGCTAAAAATTCTCTTATTAGCATCCATAAAGATCCCTTGAGGATTGCGATGCCCATAGCTCCAAATCTCTTTTAATGCGCCCTTTGTTTTTTCAAAAGGATTTCCTTTAGCAGGACTTCCGTCGAGATTTAACCTAAGGATCTTACCATTGTGATAATTAAGTTTTTGAGCATAATCCCTTTCACCTCGATCACCAACAGTCATAAATAAATAGTTATCTTTGAACTGTAAACGTGAACCAAAATGTCTTGAAGTATCACTATATACCTTAGTTTCAAGTAGTACTTCTGGGCGAGATAAACTCTTATCCTTGTACTGCGCTCTAGCAAGAATCGTCGCAACCGTTTTACCGACCTTTCCAGAATAGGTGTAATAAGCATAAGTTTTTTCACCGATATTCTTAATGACGATATCAAGCATCCCACCTTGCCCTGAAGCAACTACTTTAGGTGCTGTTAAAGACTTCGTCTCTTTAGTAAGAAAGTTGTGATATTTAATCTTACCTTCTCTTTCGGTGAAAAGAATTTCATTTTCATTAATGAATGTGAGACCCCAAATGATTTCATTGGTTTTAAAAACTTCTTTTGCTTTAACATTGGATTTAGCAAAGGAGTAGAACGGATTTAATAAAGTGATAAAAATAAGGAATGCTAGATTTTTCATAAGAAAATTCTAGCATGCGATTTCCAATAAATAAGTAAAATAAATTTAACTGATTAAGTTCATCAACTTTCTAATAAATGATTCTTTCTTACTATATGGTGGATAGCGTAAGTCATTTTCTAAGAAAAAGGCCCTATTCATAACAGACTTGCGATGAGAGAAGAGTTCAAAAGAGTGCTTCCCATGATAAGCTCCCATTCCTGACTCACCAACACCTCCAAATGGAAGTTGGTCATTTGACAGATGAATGATCGTATCATTAATTACCATACCACCACTGCTAATTTCATTGATGACACGATTCTTTTCACTTGTTTTATCAAGAAATGCATAACATGCAAGAGGCTTATCATGTCTTTTTACGTAAGCGATTGCTTCATCAAGATTATCGATATTCACAAGAGGAAGGATTGGTCCAAAAATTTCATCCTGCATAATTTCACTTGATTCATTTGCTTTTATGAATGTCGGTGAAATATATAAATCGCTCTTATCAACATCTCCACCAATAAGTACGTCATCTTTTTTAACAAGAGCATTTAAACGATCAAAATGTCTTTCATTGATGATGCGTCCATAGTCAGGACTATTCTTAACATTGTCGCCGTAGAATTGGACTAGGTACTTCTTTGCTGAATTAATAAATTCGTCTTGATCCTCTTTGCGTAAAAGAACATAGTCAGGAGCAACACAAGTTTGACCTGCATTGAAGAACTTACCCCAAACAATTCTTTTAGCCGCTAAATCAAGATTCTTAGTTCCAACAATTGCTGGAGACTTACCGCCGAGTTCTAGTGTTAGCGGTGTTAAATTCTTAGCCGCTGCGGCCATGATAATACGACCGACATGGCCATTTCCTGTATAGAAAATATAATCAAATTTTAAATTTAATAACTCAGTCGTTTCATCAACACCACCTTCAACAACAGCAGCGATCTCGCTATCAAGGGCACTTGATATGAGTTCATTTAAGATGCTAGAAGTATTGGGGGCAACCTCAGAAGGCTTTAGAATAACTTTATTACCGGCTGCAATTGCTCCAATCAGAGGAACGATGGCCAATTGAAATGGATAATTCCACGGAGCGATAACTAGAACCTGCCCATAGGGCTCAAAATGAATACGACTTTTAGCAGGCATAAAAGGTAACGGTGAACAAACCCTACGTGGCTTCATCCACTTTTTTAGCTTCTTCTTTACAGTTTTAATTTCGTGTAAACAAAAATCGATCTCAGATAAAAAAGACTCAAATCGAGGCTTTCTCAGATCAGCTTTTAATGCATCTACGATTCTCGGCTCTAAGTCCTTTATCCTCTCTTCTAAGGCTTCTAAGACTGATATGCGATCATTATAACTAAGTTCTTTTCGCCCTTTCTGAGCTGTGTATATCGTTGCTATATTATTGTCCATGGGCCAAGTATACTAAAAAAGCCTAGTTCGTGACTAGGCTTTTTATAAGGAGTGTGGGTAAATTTTTGAGTTTGGTTTTGTTGTGCTTCTTACTGTCCTGTTGCAGAAGATGAAGATGAAGAAGTCGAGCCTGAAGCTGCTGGAGCTGCACTCTCAACGCTTGCAACGCTATCACTACTTGCATACATTTCATCACAATTCGTTTCAGTCTCAGATAGAGCTAATACGTTTGTGGCACTTAAAACTAATAAAAATACTAATGTTAACTTTTTCATAATTCCCCCATTATGGTTGTGTGTTTCTATGTCTTATATAGAGCAAGGGTGATGCCAAAAACACATATGTAATTTTAAGTACTTACGTAAGGAAGTTTTGATATATTTTGTACACTGATCATAAATTAGACATCAATTTGACTATATGGCACCTAACGCATTGATTTTAGTTTTGAGATTAATCTCTTGGATTGCGCCTTATAATTGAGTGATGGCAATGGCCCATAAAGCTCTTCTTCAAGGCTAGCTCTAATGGCCCTAAGAATCTTATCAATATATTCCCTCTTTTGATGTGAATTAGTTGGCCACAGATTTGAGCCAATATATTGTCGAACTAAATAGAGCTTAGCATGTGGGCTTTGTTCATTTTCTTTTGAGAGCTCTACATCCACTTGATTAAAAGATCTCGCAACTACCACTTCTTTTTCTAATTTTGAATACTTTGGATGATCGACGATTTTCACAAGAAAGTCTTTATCATTATAATTATATACAGTAATGACATCGGCCAAGAGCTCCTGGTATGGTAACATTAAGTTAAAAAATCGCTCATAATTCTCATTATTCCTCTTACTTTTTAATTCTTTCATTTTCTTTGCTGTTGTAAGAAGTTCATTTTGCAATGAAATTCGCTCACTAACACTTGTCTTAGGGTCTTTAATTAATAAGCGTATTCCAAAAGCACGTATTTTAAGCTTTGAAATTTTCTTTTGTAATTGAAAAAGATTATTAAATGAAGGTAGTTCTTGGGCGAGAAAACTTGATAAAATTGCATGCCCATACTCATGAGCAACAATCCCTACTGTCGCTTCATTACTGACGAAATGATAGTCTCCAGCTTTATTTTGGCGAATAAATTGTTGTGGAATCTCAAGGTTTGAGCCCAAATCAAAAGAAGCACTAAAAGAACGATCACTTAAAATAATATTGACCACTGCATCCACAGAATTAAAGTCATTTATATCTCTTAAAGTGCCAATGACATCTTGGTAGAACTCACAGTTCAACTTGCCAATATTTGAAATAAATACTTTCTCTTCAACATATAAACTATCACTATCACGGCATTCAATTTTTTCAAGAGCATATAATTGCGTACTTAGTAGAGAGATAAGTATAATGATAAGTTTATTTTTCATTATATATACTTAACATGCTTAGAAAGGCTATTTTTAAATACTATATAATATATACGATATCGAAATACGTTTATAATTTAGTCAGCTATTTCTTGTCGACAAAACAAGTCTTTAGCAAAAAAAAGGCCCTCTAGTAAAGAGGGCCCATTAATTATAATAGATTTTAACAACTTCTTTTACTGACCATCACCTTTCGCAGATGTATCTGTTTGAGAACTTTCTCCAGACTCAGAGTCAAGAGTTAAGCAGTTATCACCACTTTCACACTTAGCCTCGTTATTATTTGCATCACAAGGAGTTGAACTTTCTGACATTTCTGCTTGTACAGAAAGGGTACCCATAAGAAATAAAACCATTAATAACTTTTTCATATATTCCCTCCAATTACATATTTAAGTTAACACCAGCAGGCTTAACAATTGCTAAAAGTGATTGGAAGGCCCTTGTTACTTGTAAGGCCATCTTATGTCCTGCTTTAGACTCTACTTTTAAAATTTCGCCGTAGTTATCATATTTAACATTGATCTTACCAATTTTATTCATAGTAATCTCAACTGGCTTACCTTGAGCATTGTATTGGAATTCAAGTGCTCTTTTCTTCTTTGTTTTCTTATTGTAGTCCATCATCTTAGAGATACGACCTTTTGAATCATAAAGAAGAACAACTGACATACCTTTTGAGTTGTTAGCTTTCTTTAGGTTACCTTTCTTATCATAATCAAATTCAGTCCAACCTCTTGAATTAACAACTTTTGTAATCTTCTTAAACTTCTTGTGGTAATCAAGTTCTACAAAGTCACCTCTTGAAGAGCTCTTTTTAACAAGTAGTCCATCTTTGTTATATTCAAAGTTTGTAACATGCTTTCCTCTTTTAATTTGCTTTGGAAGAGAACAACATTCTGTATAAATTGTTTCAGTCTTAAGTCCATTAATTACAGTAAGAATACGGTAAGTGTAATGAGACCCGTCTGGTTTTTTCTTAATTTCATACTCATAACGGTTTACAACTTCTTTCTTAGTTGGTGACTTCTTTGCAACTAAAGTCCAGTAATGGAAATCTGGATTCTTTGGATTACTTTCATATGAATACTTAACAACCTCACCACTTCTTTTTGTAAGTTCTTTTACAAATTGTGTTTTCTTTTCATAATCAATTTTTTGGAAAGTACCATCTTTATATGTAATCTTCGTCATGTTGTGATTAGCATCGTAATCATATTTAAAGTTGTTTCCAGAAACATCTTTTGCTTCTTTTAAGTTATAAGCTGAATCATAAGTATAAACAGTTTTCTTTCCTGCACCTGATTCAACAGACTTTACAAGTCCATTCGGGTACCATTTAAAGAAAATCTGCTTTGCCATTGAATCTTTAATTGATTGAAGAGTTCCAGCTTTTGAATAATCAAGTCTTACAACATAACCATTCTTATCTTTAACTTCGATAAGCTTACCATCTTCATTAAAATGGTTCTCTTTACCATCATTATACTTTCTAATATAACCCTTTCTAGTTTTCACAACCTTTTGAAGACCGCGAACATTCGAATAAAGTTCAGTTCCTACAGCAAGGTTTGAAGAAACATTGAATTTCTTAGCATACGCTTGTCTTAATTCAGCATCATTTGTTAGCTTCTTAACAAGAGTACTTGCAACTGTAGTTGAAAGGGATGTTTTCTTTCTCATCACATCCACAATCTTTTGTGCTGCTGCTTTAGGATCAACGGCCTGTCTTGGTGTGAAGCGTGTTTTTGCACCTGACCCATTTTCATGAATCGTTACTGACCCATCTGCCGAAACAACTAAATGTGTTTCATAGTCAGAACCCCAACCATAACCAAACCATCCCTTTCCAGGAGATTTTGAATTATAAGTTCTTTCAATAACGAGATCGTTCCCACCACCAGGCACAATAATGTCCGTGTACGTGATGTAGAAGTTTCCGTTCTTCAAGTTCACACCAGCAATCGATGCCAGCGAAAACAAACATAGTACTAATAACTTTAAACTGATTCTCATGACGTATTTCCTTTTTGGTTTTAAAGAATCCTAAATTCTCTCCCTAGATATATCGGTATCCAATAACCAAAACTTAAACATATATTAACTTTATTCCTTGATTTTTACGATTTGGAGGATAATGTAGGTCCCAATACCGTCTAAAATACATGCGACTACAAATAAGACAATCCCTATTGGTGTCGAAAACATCTTCGGTAATAGACTTGGGTCATTTGATGAGAAAATAGCTAGAATGACAAAGGGCATGGCCGCAATAGTCAGTCCTTGGAACTTTCCCTGGGCCGTAGCAGTATCAATTTTCTGCTTTAAACGAATCCTTTCACGAATAACAGAGACGATAGTGTCAAAAACTTCGGCAAGATTACCACCTGTTTCGCGTAAAATATTAACACTTGAAACGAACATATCATTGTCTTGTGTTGGTACTCTAGCTGCCAAGTTTTCGAAGCACTCCTCTAAAGTTACCCCTACTCGGTTCTGTTGAAGGATAACACCGAACTCTTGAGAAATAGGTGGTGGCATCTCATCCACAACCATTCCTAAGGCCTGTGGAACAGATAAACCGGCCCTAAGACCATTTGATAAAAGCGTTAGGCCATCGACCATTTGATTTTGGTAATCTGTAACTCTCTTATTGACCATATAGTCAACAATTGGCTTTGGTGCCTTAAATCCGATAAAACCGAGGATTAAACCTACAAATGCACCGATTCCCCATTTTCCAAAAACACCAAAAATAAGTAATGTCAGTGTTCCAAGTCCAAAAGATAAGGCCAAAAGAGCATATGTGACATGCTCAGGTTTTACATCAATAAAGAGTAATTCAAACTTTTCTAAAATATATGTACGCGTTCCGAAAGTCTGCTTCTCGATGAGGTCAAAGATCCCAACTGAATAGCGGTAACAAAATAGAAAGAAGATAAGACCTATGAAGGCTATCATTCCATTTCGACCTAATAATTCAATAAAGAAACTCATTGTTTAAACCTCTACCTTAAGCTTTCTTCTTCACCGGTGGGACACCTGGACGCTGTTGTGGTTTACCTTGTGGTGGTCTTTGCCCTGGCTTTTGTCCCTTTTGTGGTGGACGATTCCCAGGGGCCTTTGGCGGTGCTGCCGGCTTTTGTCCTGGCGCTCCTCCACTAGGAGTATTAGAAAATAAACCTCGTGGGATATTATAACCTTGTCTTTCTAGTGTTTCGATAAACTTAGGAATAAATCCTGTTGCTTGATGGGATCCAATAATCTTCCCATTCTTATCAATATCTTTTTGTTGAAATAAGAAAATATCTTGTAGTGTTACGACATCACCTTGGATTCCTCCAATTTCTGTAATATGGGTAATCTTTCTTGAACCATCATCAAGTCTTGATGCCTGAATAATAAGGTGAACTGCATTAGCAATCATATCGCGAATGGCCTTTGGCGTAAGTCCTGCTCCTGCGTATTGAACAAGGGTTTCAATTCTTCCAATACACTCTCTTGGATTATTCGAGTGAACCGTTGTAAGCGAACCATCGTGACCTGTCCCCATGGCCTGTAACATATCAAGAGTTTCACCACCACGACACTCACCAACGACAATTCTTTCGGGACGCATTCTCAGACACTGCTTAACGAGACAGCGAATATCAATTTCACCATCACCTTCAAGTGACGGAGGTCTTGTTTCAAGTCGAACAACGTGCTCTTGAGGAAAACTAAGCTCGGCAGAGTCCTCACAAGTAATAATACGCTCGTTTGCTTGAATAAAACTTCCTAAAACATTTACAAGTGTCGTCTTACCAGAACCGGTACCACCAGAGACAATAATATTCTTATGCCCTTCAACGGCAATTCTCATAAAGTCGGCCATGTTCTGAGTAATCGACCCGTATTGCACAAGGTGCTTATGAGTTAGCCTTTCTTCAGGGAATTTACGAATTGTAATACAACACCCATCAATGGCAGAGGGAGGGATGATAGCGTGAACCCTTGAACCATCATGTAATCGAGCATCAACATATGGAGTCTTCTCATCAATACGACGACCAATAGGTGCTACGATTCTTTCAATTACATTTAGAACTTGTCTATCATTGGAAAAGGTCACTTTTGAAAGCTTAACCTTCCCATCTTCTTCATAATAAATTTTACTAGGGCCAACTACCATAATCTCAGAAATAAGTGGGTCAGCAAGGAGATCCTCTAAAGGACCAAGACCTAGGGCCTCATCCAAAATCTCCTTAACAATACTATTCATTTCATCGCGATTATTAACAATTCCCTTTGTATCTTCTTTGCCAAGAAGCTCAATAACAATCTTCTTTGTTTTTTCTTTTAGAATAATTTTAGCTTTAGGATCGTTATCATCATCTTTTGAGAGATCCATCTCTTCGACAAGGGCCTTATGAATTCGAAGTTTTAAATCTCTCCATGAATTGGCCTCTGCACCAGTTGCTGAACGCTCTTTCTTTACACCCACACCCGATGGTTTATTTAGCTTAGCAAGCTGATTGAGAATTCCCTTACCATTAATAGTACGAGTTAACTCGATAATACCTTTTGCAAAAGCACTATTCTTTGCTGCCAGCATGATTGGCTTCTTTTGATTTAAGGCCATTGCACAAGTTTGATCATCTTTTGGAACTTGAGCTAATACTGGCCTTCCCACAGACTTACCTGCAACATCAGCAGAGACTGGATGACCTTTTTGTGCCTGATTAAAGACAAAATGAATCATCTCTTTTGGAAACATCATGGTAATCAGTTCTGAAACCATGCGCTTTGTTTGATTAAGTGCTAAAAGATCCGGTGTAATAACCACAAGGATCATTGTAGCGTGCTCTAAAGCTTTAGCTGTTAAATCATTAATCTCAGTTCCCACATCAATTATCGTAGTGGGATACATATTTTTTGCAGCTTTTAACACCTTACCAGCGTTATCAACACTCATCCCTTCGGTTGCAACGGGATCATTTGGCAAACCAATATAATGAACACCACTTGGATGCATATTAACGAATGGTTGGAAGGAGCGAGGATCGATATTCCCATTAAAACTGAAAAGATCTTTTAAGTTCTTATTAGTCTTTATTCCAGTTAGAAGATTTAAATCTCCACTGGCCTTTTGATCGAAGTCCAATAAAAGTGTTTTTGAGCGTTTTTCACCACTAAAAGCAAATGCTAAATTCGTGGCGACCTGTGACTTACCGACACCGCCTTTACCACCAATAACTGCTATAATATGACCTTCGGCCATTATGGCCCCCTCTTTCTAAACTTTCTTTTTATATCCTCAGTTCCAGTTGATGCACTTTCAATAATCTCAGGAGTAATAAAAACAACAAATTGTTCCTTTGACTTTGAAACATCTTTTGAACGGACAAATGAGAATAATGAAAATGTCTGAACTGATGAGTCAGAGTCATCACTCTGAGTACTTGAAACACCATCTGGAGGATCTTTATCGTATTCTGTTGCTGTCTTATTAATGGAAATACCACCTACAACAGCTGACTCTCTTGATTTAACAATTAACTTTGTATCTAATGAATTTGTTTGTTTATCTGCACCTTGTGAAGAAGAAACACCTAGGACAATATCGAGATTGATCTTCTCTTCTTGAAGAATCTTTGGTGTTACGTCTAAGTTAAAGCCAGCTTCAATTACTTTTGCCTGTTGAAACTCTCCAGTACCTACCGCAACATTTCTTTCTGAACCTTTAGAGAGCTTGGCTTTTTCACCATCTTTTGTAATCACCATTCCAGATTGAACAATACGTGCATATCCAGCGGCCTTAGCAGAACTTAGCTTAGGAAATAATTGATTTATTGTTCCACCGAAGTTTCCACTTGAAGAAGTTGTAATTGTTCCCCCGTTTTCACCACGGCCAAAAATAATCTGACCACCAGTGGTTCCAACGCTTGGATTCCACTTAAAGCCAAAGACTCGATTATAATCTTTAGACAACTCGACGAATTGAGCTGTAATCTTAATAAGCTTTGAAGGCTGAGGTGGTTGTGGTTTTCTATTAATTGCAAGAAAGTTTTTAATAATTTCATCACGACCCAACTGTTGAACCGAGTCAGTACGTCTTGCTAAACTCTCGATACGATCCGGTAAATAAGTGGCCGCAATTTTCACTGCAAGAGCACTTTCTTCTTCTGAATTTACAATCCCTTCAAGTAGATAAGAGTTATTAAAAAACCTAACTGTTACATCTTTTAAATTATTACGACGTAATCCTTCTTGCATTTCTCGAGAAATAATCAAATAGGTTTGAGGTGAAACTTCAACTAAGTTTTTCACATCAGGGTAATCTTCTAATACTTTTACAATTCGACCAATATCACCTGGAACAATGATCTTTCCTTCAACAAAGACTTTTCCACCACGAAGGTTAATTTCAAGCCCTTCAATTGGCCCTAATTGCTCTTTAATTTCAGAGATAAGTTTTGACTTTTCTGTTGCTGTTACCGTAACAAGGTATCTCTTTTTGATAGCACCAAGGCGATCTCGAACTGTCACGGAAGTAATACCAGGGGCTTCACCTTTTAAAACAAGCTCACTAGTTCCTGCTGCTGTATTTACAGGTTGTACTTTTAAGATTCTTTGATTTGCAACTTGAACACTTCTTGAAGTAATACGAAAGTCTATTGGAAGTACTTTATCAATACCCAGAACAACTTCGACTTTTTCTTCTTGTACACCAATACCTGAAGAGCTTTGCTGCGCAAAACTCATAAAAGTCATTGAGAATATGATTAAGATTTTAAATATATACATTAATTTTTCTTCTTATACTTTTCATTAAAGTAAGCTCTTGCCTCGTTACGATCTGCATCTGATAAAATATCGTATAGCCTTGTTCCTTCAATTAGTTGTTTCTCTCCATCATTAATATTTCTTAAAGTTAAGATCGGTTTATTTGATTGGAAGAGATAAAGGTGTGTTAGCTTTTGTGCTTGGAATGGACTTAATTCAAGCGTTACTGTTGTATAATTTGAATAAGTATTAAGCTTCATTTTTCGAACGACATCGGCCGTCTTTACACCAATGAGTGGAATATTATTAGATACACTTTTACCTGTTGATAGAACTCTTACATCTTGTAGAATCGTTACAATTTTTTGACGATCCATTCTCGCTCCACCAGTGTAATCCATCGGTGCAAGTACATCGACACGATCACCTGGACGAATAAGTTTTCCTACAGAACTTCTTTCATCAACTTGGAATGCGATGGCCCTCATACCAACAGTAACTTCTCTAGAAAGTCCAGTACTCTCTCCTGGATAAGTTACACGAGGTTTTGTGATTTGCTCCCCTTTTAAAATAGGAACAGTGGCAATTGTATTTTCAATTTCTTTAACTGTTTTAAAACTTCCGGGTGCTAAGAACTTCTGAGGAACAGTTACAATCGAAACCTTCGTTTCATCTAGTAGATCGAACTCTCGAATATCTTCTTTTGCAACGAGAACAGAACTCATTGTTCCGTACTTTTTAATTAGCGCTGACTGCTGGTCTTCAATATATGTATGGACCATAAACATTGCGACCATTGCAATAACTAGGGCCAGGGTAAAAGCTCTTGTATTCATAAAACATCCTGCTTTACTTAGTTAAGTAATCAGTTAATATTTTATCAAAAAACAAGGAGTTGGTGGCCAAGAGGCATTTTTGGCTACTTCAAGTGAGGTAATTCTACTTGAAATTACACGACGAATTTAGTGTGGCAATACCAGGATCTGTATTTCTAAATAAAACATCACCTGTTTTATTAAATGTTTCTCCGCAAACACCAAATAAAGTGAACACTTTTATACATGTCGTATCCTCTGGATCACCTCTATCTTGACAATTTTCCTCAGCTGCTGGGGCCCATGGCAGTGTTGGGATTTGAAAAGTAGGAGCTATCGGACTTTCTCCACCAGCGCCACCCATTTCATCACTCCAACCAATCATAAAGTTACCAAGTTCACTTAATGTTCCATTTAGTCGATTAATATCGAAATTTCCGGATGCATCAGAATTTCCTCGCATAATATAGAAAGTATAAGTACGAGCTGCTTTATTGTGATTAATTGCAGTGTTAATGGAGTTACCGATTGTGATCATCATTACAACTAGGTAGAGAAGGATAGGAATGAATATCATGGCCTCAAATAATGCCTGACCTTCTTCATTGTTGAATATGTCTTTGTAACTATTCTTCTTCAATTAACATCCATTATCGTAAATTGTTGTCAGTGTACTTGAACAATTTCCAGCGCCACTTGCTGTCGTAACTTCCGAAAACGACTGACAAACACGCACTAGGCATTCTCTAATGGTGGGCTCTTTTCCCAAAAATGATTCAATACGAAAGCTCATATCGATATCACCAGTTAAAACCTTCATTAGAGAAAACTTTGTTTTATAATCTAAGTAAGTACCTGTTAAAAACCAGTCTGTTGTTTGTTTAGAGTTGAACTTTAAAGCACAGTCAGGACCACAATTAACAACATTATAAGATTGAAAAACCTGGTTTGCCTTTGAGCGTGCTAAGCTATCACCAGGTATCTTATTATCTGCAACAAGGTATGCACGAGAGGCCATAAAATTTGCATATTGTAGTAAATAAGAATGCGTAAAGTTTAGGCCAATTTTAGCAAACACAAAGAAGAAGGCGATCACAAAAGTGAATGTCGATAAGAATTCAATCGTCGACTGACCTTTATTATTCTTTGATAACTTATTCATTATAAGGCTCTCTTGGTGAGAAGAAATGCGTCTGCCCTTTTGCTTCATTATAATATAATGGGTGTCTTGGATTTGAGTAATTACTTCCATAACCATCTACAGTTCCCTTCGTTCCATAACGAGCAGAGTACTCCATTGATCTTGCAAGTGTCCCAAACATACCTTCACCAATCATGTCCTGAAAGGCATCACTTTTAAATATTGTCATGGCAAAAGTCGTGACGACAACAAAGAGCAGAATATACTCTACTGTTGATTGCCCCTTCTTATTTAGAAGTAAATGAGTTCTTTTATTTTCCATCCTAGAAAAATCCATGAAACTAGTATAACAGGAGCAAATGCAAATTTCTTCCCAAATATACGTTTTATCTGAAACAGGTTACCTTCTTTGAAAGCCTTTACTATAAAATCCCAATTCTTGAGTATATTAGTAATAAATACGGATAGCCCCACAATCACTGTAACAACGGCCAAAGAGATGAATGCTTGTTCTTGAATTTCAACAGGAATAATAAGAAACAAACTTGCTAGATATTTCGAGTCTCCCCCTCCCATTATCTTTAAAATAAAAAGAAGAAAACCGGCACAAAATATCCCCAATGGAAAAAGAAAAGTTTGAACACTTAGGTTATAAGAATTTGGAAAGAAGAATAACAACACAATAAAGAGAAAGATATTACCAATTGACCATGCATTGGCTATTTTTCTTGATTGTATATCAATATAAGAAATATAAATTAATTGAACGAGAAGAAAAATAAAAACACTAACTGGCATATCGAATTACTCATTTCCATTTACAAAAGGTGAATGCCAGCAACCTCTTGGGCATGCTCCAGTAGAGAGTTCTTGCGATAAATGAAATGCAAAACTTTTAAAGAAGCCAGTAGTATACGTACCAATCCCTCTTGCCATAGCAATAGAAATTCCCGCAAAGAAAGCTAAGATAAATATATACTCGATTAAAGCCTGACCGCTTTGTGACTGACGTAACATACTTAATATTTTACATTAAGTACGACTTTGAAGTTGGTGAGAAAGATTTTCCTCCGCTCCCTAGAAGAAACTGGGGAGCGGGGAAATATATTAATTACCGCCTTGGAGATCTTGCAGTAGATTAGATGTATTACCAAATACACCATCTGTAAGCTGTTCAATCCCTTGAGAAGCTTTCTCTCTAAACTTCATAACTAACATCGCAGCAACAGCAACAAGTAAGATATACTCTGTTGATGTTTGACCTTCTTCGTCTTTAAGAAACGCTAGTAAGGTTTTCATTGTTGCACTCCTTTCAATTAACCCCAAACGTGGGGACAAAACTCAGTAACTATCTCAACTTTTCGGCTGAAATGGCCCAGAGCTTTAACTTTTCTTAAGTTTATTTTAACACCTCGCATTCACAGAGCCTAATATTTTAGGTTTATGTTCATAAATAACTGAAAATACTATCGTCAAGGTGATTTAAATGTGCCTATTTCTGTTGCCGTTTACAAATTTCGGGTATAATTTATGGGTGAGCTAGATGGGCATCTATAAAGTTGTTTCGCCCTACAAAGCTTAGAAAGGAAGCGGTCACTGGTTACGGTGAGCAGGCCCATGAATCAGTGGGAAGCCTAAAGTGATTATCACTGCATCCACCTGTCACATGACGGGCGGAAACTTTCAAATCGCTCATCTAGCTCATTCACATCTCCAAAATGCCCTTTATTATTACGCATTTCAAAAAAATCTTTTCAAATCGCCAATATCTAGTAGAATTTAAGTTATGGATATTACAAAATTCGAAAGAAACACGGAAGTATCAACGAAATGGATCGAAAATCTCGCTCTTGAAGAGATCAATATGGATGAGAGCGGTGTCGTAAGTTTCAATGATCATTTAAACCCAGCTTTTCAGCTAGAAGAGTCATCTGTTAATTTTATGAATAAATTAAGAGATCTCTTTGAGATCTATGTCCATAAATTCAATGAATATCGTGGTGACACTAATACGATTAAAATCTTTAAGATTGCTAATACGATTAATGACTTCATGATCTATCGCAACTCACTACGTCTTATTTTTGCTAGAAAGTCTGATGATTTAATTTCAATTGGGTTCTTAGCAAATGGAAAAGACATCTTTAGTGCCAGAATGAGTGAATCGCAAAACCACGGAGCAGGAAATCTTCACGAAATTCGCGCTCATATTGGTCCTTTTAATCAAATTACATGGCGATTTGAGAATGAAGAAGTTAATTGTGATGCATTAGTGAAGCACTACCTTAGTGAATTCATAAAATTATCTGCAAGATAGACTTAAATATAGTTGATTGAATCCTTAGACTCTGATGCTTCTTTGTTATCAGCAAGCGTTCGCATTTTTTGCGCAGAATACTCAAGTGATTCTTCGACCGTTGGAAGTCTTAAGTGAAGATAGCCTTCGGCATTGGCAATATTCATATTAAAGTTTAGATAACCACTATGATTATCTCCAACTTTAGCACTGCTCATAATCGGATAAGGCCATTTTCCTGAACTAATTAACTTTGCAGGTTCGTGAAACTTTTCACAATATAGCTTTCCAAATGCATAGGTCGACATAAAGTCAGATGAGCTTATTTGCAATAATCTATTTTTAAGCTTTCTTTCAATACAGATTTTTATAACCATCCCTAAGTAGTCCACATCGAGAAAGCCTGTCTTAACATAATCATCGAGTTCAAACTCCTCTCTCAAATGTAGCTTATACTGTATCTTTTCAAAGAGATTTCTTCGAGTGTGCACGCCACCACGACCGTATAATCGACACACGCGAAAGATTAAATAGTTTAAAGATGATTTTTGAATATAAAACTCAGCAGCTGCTTGAGTCTTTCCATATGTAGTTGTCGCATCAGGAATATCAAGTTCCATATATTCATCAGACTCACCAGAGAAAACAAAGTTGGAAGAAAGATAAACAACTTGAGACTTATAGCGCTGACAAGAATCTGAAACGTTAAATAGACCACTCGTATTCAATGCGTCGGCACTTCTTTCAGAAAGTGCGCAATCTACAATTGACGACTTCCCTACAGCATATATAGTGATATCTGGCTTAAAAGTATAAAGGACAAGTTGAACTTCTTGCTTATTTAAAACATCACAAGGCAAAGTCGTAATTCCCCTAATTGATACGGGGTTTTGACAATATGTCCCCACGACTTTGTAGTCTCTTTTAAAGAATTCCGCTAAAGATGATCCTACAAAAGAAGAGATCCCAAAGATTAGAATAGTCTTAGGTTTAAGTTCACTCATAGTCTTTATTATAAGGGTAAGATGAAAAAATTGATAAGTAGAAATAAGAGGAGGCAACTATGTCCTATTCAGGACCATAGTCGCCTATATGATTGATTTATCCAATTAGTTTTAATGCCACATTCGGCACTTGGTTTGCCTGTCCAAGAACAGAGGCTCCCGCCTGAATAAGGATGTTATTTTTGGCCATATCTGCTGTTTCCTTGGCCACGTCCACATCTCTTATTCGCGATTTAGCTGCACTTAGGTTCTCATCGCTAATTCCCAAGTTGTTAACAGTTGACGAAAGTCGGTTTTGGAGCGCACCCATATTTGCACGCTGCCCGTTGATTTCAACCAACGCATCATCAAGTTTCTTAAGAACGGATTGAGATCCTTCTTTAGTTGCGATACTGTCAGCGGCAAGCCCAAGAGCGGTAATTGTTGCGTCTGATCCTGCTGCGTCGTACGTGAGTCGATCGAGCGTTGGATCATTGTGAATCCCGACTTGAAACTCAAGTCTACCACCTGTTCCATCCAGTAGCTGAACTCCGTTAAAGTTAGTCGACTTAGCAATTCTGTCGATCTCTTCTTTAAGCTGTTGGAATTCGATGTCTGAAAATGATCGTTCAGTATCACCGATCGTGTCAGAGGAAGTCTGCACTGCAAGCTCTCTAAGACGAATGATAATATTTGATACTTCATTTAATCCACCTTCTGCTACTTGGACAAGAGAGATAGCATCGTTTGCGTTTCTCTTTGCTTGCCTCATACCTCTGATCTGTGCTTTTAAGTTTTCACTAATTGCCAGTCCAGCGGCGTCATCACCGGCCCTCGTAATACGTTCACCTGATGATAGTTTTCTTAAGTTATCTCCAACTCTTTTATTTGTAAGTGACATTGCTCTTTGTGCTGCGATTGATGCCACATTTGTATTAATTCTGATTCCCATGATTAGTCTCCTTCAATCATCATATAAACCTCCTGTTTGATAATTGAGCGTCCAGCTCAATAAATTCGTTAATAATTAAATAATGCTTCTACGGATAAACCAATCATTCCTCTTGTATTGTATTAACAAGCAAATCAAGGTTGCAGTCTGTCATTGCTTTTACTTAGCTATCCAGTAGTTTGCATATTGACTCCGTTTAAATTAGTTTTTAATCACTTTGCCATCCGGCGATCTCAGGGATTATTACCCTTGAGATGCTGCCTGGATTAAGCTTAGTGCACTATTTGTACTTGTGTTCGCTTGCGCAAGAACCGAAGTACCGGCAGTCATTAAAATATTTTGTTTCGTTAAGTTTGCAGTTTCTGCTGCGACATCTGTGTCTCTTACACGAGAATTTGCTGCACTTAAGTTTTCAATCGACGTTGCGATATTGTTTACCGTTGATTGAAGTCTGTTTTGAAGGGCACCAAAGTCTGCTCTAATACCAGAAACTGAAATAATTGCTTGATCGATTGATGATAGAGAGTTCTGTGCAGAAATCTTATCAGCAACTGATGCAAGGTTAAGACCTAGGGCAGCGACGTTAACATCTGCTGATGAAGCGTCGAATGTTAGACGGTCAGATATAGGGTCATTACGCGTCCCGATCTGAATATCAAAAACTGCACCTGTACCATTTAGTAGTGGTACTCTATTGAATTCTGTTGAGTTAGCAATACGATCAATTTCTGATGTAAGTTGCTCAAATTCAACGTTAAGAAACTTTCTTTCTGTTGAACCGATAGTATCCGAAGCGGCTTGTACAGACAGTTCTCTAAGACGGATTAGGATGTTTGAAACTTCCCCTAAAGCCCCTTCAGCAATTTGAACTAAAGAGATCCCATCTTCTGCGTTTCTTTCTGCTTGTCCAAGACCTCTAATTTGTGCCTTTAAGTTTTCAGAAATCGCTAGACCTGCGGCATCGTCACCTGCTCTGTTGATTCTTTGACCTGATGATAATTTTTCTAGAGATTGTTGCATACCAAGACGTGTTCCACGTAGGTTCCTCTGTGCGTTTAGAGATGCAACGTTCGTGTTAATTCGTAGTCCCATTCTATCCTCCTTGACTGGGTACCGACAAGATTCCTTCCTGTCAGTCAGCTGAAATCCATACAGCTGTACAATTGTTACAACTCCTTATCGCTAGAAATATGAAACTCTTTAGAAAAAATTTGTCTAATTCTTATACGAACTTTTTTGCCTAGTTAGACAAAGAAGTCAGTATTAATGGGCATCAAGAAAAGCGGAGTATTTCACTCAACATCAATCTTCAAAAAAAATGTAAAATAAATAGACATGATTTTCACGAATTTAAAGAAACATTCACAGTACAAGAGCGAAGTTCTAAATGAAATCGAAGATGCTTTTCAATATAATGAAGAGAATTCTTTCGCTATCGATTTTCATCAACTTATAAAAGATAGTAATCTTGAAAATTGCCACTTACTTCTAAATGATAATAGAGAGCTGATTGCTCATATTGGAGTTCGTCCCGTAACACTACATTATAATGATGCAAATATTAATGTACTTCTTCTTGGAGGAATCTTTACAAAGAAGGAATTCCAAGGTCAGGGGCAATTTAAGAAGTTATATGAATATATATGTAAGCTATATAAAGATAAGTATTCAATGATTATTCTCTGGTCTGATAAGAATGACTTCTATCAAAAGCTAGGCTTTCGCCAATTCGGACTCACTTCTGTAATAGGAGAAAAGACTGTTACTGAAGGAGAGATTATCAAAAGAGGTTATCAAAAAGACAATATTGCAAACTATAGTGATTCTCAACTAAGTCAATTAAATGAATTATATAATCAGTCTTATAAGAATACGATATCAATAAAAAGAACACTTAATGACTGGAGAGATATCAAGCAAATATCTTCAATGAAGCTATTTAGAAATAAAGATAATAATGAATATTTATTTTTTGAGAAAGGACAGGACTTAAAAGGAATAATTCATGAAGTTTCTTTTTCTTCTAATAAAAAAGAATTAAAGAAATTTAAGCCTCTCCAACTTCTTAATCCAAGCACATTGGATGAAGATTCTTTCTTTATTCATCTCGCTTGGGGAAAAATTATTAATGAGGATATATTTTCAAAGTTTATCCACAAGTTAAGTAAAGGGTCTATTGAGATAAAAAGAGATGAGCTTAAAATCGAAATGAGGCCTTATCAAATTGATCAAAATGAAATCTTAACAATCTTATTTGGACCAGGAAAAGCTCAAGAGATTGGCCATCTATTACCTTCTATTTACATAACTGGTGCTGATAGTATCTAAACTATTATCGATGCCTTAGTGAACCGTAGCCAATTGAAAATAATGAAGCGGCCCATAAAACTAACGTAATCGTTGGATAATCTAAGAGGTCACGATTTGTTAAATAATGTTGGGACACAAAACTTTTACCTGCAAAAAAAAGAATTCCACCTAGTATGTAAAATGACAAAAGGCGTACTGAACTAGCAACAGATAGAATTGGTTTCCAAATTCCTTTATGTCTAACTTTAATTGCGTAATTATTTTTAGAGAACTCTTTTAAAAACCATTTGAAGTGACGTGGTATCACTCGCGAAGCTCCTAAAAGATCTTTTGCGATCCACATCCCATCTTCAACAAAACTTTCTGTTGAGAAGCTTTCTTGAATGATCTCATTAATATCTCCCTCTAAAAGATTAAAGATATCAAAATCAAGATCTAATGACTTCCCTACACCATCTAAAGTTATTAATGCTCGGAAGACGACAAACCACTCTCTTGGTAAAAAGATATGATATTCTCTTAAAGTTGTAATTATGGAACGAATGATAAGAGCAAAGTTTGTTTGCTGAATTGTTAATCCAATCTGAGGACCAATTGCATTCTTTATATCGACAATTAATTTATCGACATCTGGCACATCATTATAAATAGCGACATCTAAAAACTCATAAACGAGATTTTCAAAATTCTGCGTTAAGATAGCATAAATAATTGCAATAAAGTTCTGACGGCCTGTTTTTGATAAACTCCCAACTAGTCCAAAATCAATCAGTGCAATTTGATCATTTTCTAAAAAGAAGAAATTCCCACCATGAAGGTCAGCATGAAAGAATCCTTCGTTAAGAAAACAACGCATAAAGATACTTAAACTTTCATCTATTTTTGGCTCTAAGCGAGAGATGTGCTTCTTTATTTCAACTGAGTCACTAAAAGATATCCCCTCTATCAGCTCCATTACAAGAAGATCTTCAGATGTGTACTCGTTATAAACTTTTGGAAGATAGAAAATTTCTTTCTCATCATATTTAGCAATAACTTTCTTAAGCTTCTGACAATTTAAGGCTTCAACATTGAAGTTTAATTCACTTTGTAATGAATATGAAAAATCTTCTAAAACATTTGAGAAGCCCAGAAACTTAATTTCATCTGTTGCTCTTTCTGCTTGATTGGCCAGAAAAATAAGAATTGAAAGATCTGTTTCAATTAGCCTATCAATTTTTGGTCTTTTAACTTTTAAAACAACTTTTTCGCCTGTTAAAAGCTCAGCTTTATAGACGAGACCAATAGAGGCCGTTCCAATTGGTTTATCTTCTATTGACTTAAATATCTCCTCTACTTTCTTTCCAAGAGACCTTTCGGCTTCATCCTTTACACTTGAAAAAGGCAGAGGCTTAACTTGATCGCGAAGCTTTTTCATATGTTTGATAAAGTCTTCATCAAATATATCTTCACGTGTACTTAATAGTTGTCCAAATTTAACAAATGCAGGTCCTAACTCTTCAAAACACAATTTCAGGCGATATCCCATAACATCGCCCCAAGAATTATCATGTTCTGGTAATTGTTTTATTTTTTCACTTTTTTTAGGAAATACAAAATTTGGAATAATATTTAGAACATTCTGTGAAATAAATTCATCTAGTCCATTCTTAGCAAAAACTGTTGCAATCTCTCGTAATCGAGAGATATTTCTAATGGTTTTAGTAATCTTAAAACTAGTTGTAATTAGCCCCACACAATATCCTTTCTTAAAATTATAGTATTTTATCACGCTAACGACAAAAGGTGCATAGCCCTATTGCCAGAAAAATGGTAAAAATATTACGTGAAACATATACTACTCACTATATTTATACTTTTTTCAACGACTTCAATAGCAAATGATGAGACCTGCTCTCGCATTGCAGTAATTAATCAACAAGAAATTCTTATTGACCCAAGCTCTTCTCTAAAGGGAGAAGGGTTAAGATATCACTTAGAAAAAGATAAAGTTGCACTAACTTACTTGAATGACTATCAAGATGCACAAGAGGATATTTGGCGCCCTGCGATTATGGGAACTGTTGGAAGTGGACTGATTCTTTCAGCTTTCTTAACAAATCCAAGTTCTAACACAAGGCGCAGTCTCATTGCTTCTGGAACTGTCATACTTATGTTAAACTATCTCTTATCAAAGACCATTCAAACTGGTAATGAAGAGCTTCTGTATCGCAGTATAGACGAATACAATAAAAGACAAGAGCCTAAAATTTATTTAAAGTCAGATGATCAAATCAATTCACCTGACGTATATATAGAGAAAAGCTGGAGCTTTTGAATGTTAACTAATAGTAATGAAGTAACTTGCTATGCGTGTCAAAAAGTAACAGGACTTGAAGCGGGACAAAAAATCTCACTTAAGGAAGAATGCCCGTATTGCTACGCAAGCCTACATTGTTGTAAAATGTGCAAGTTCTATGACAAATCAGCATATAATGAATGTCGTGAATCAAGCGCAGACCGTATTGTAGAAAAAGAAAAAGCAAACTTCTGTGACTACTTCATTTTAAAAGGTGGTAGCGATAACGGAGATGGAAAAGATGATCTCCTTGCTGCCGCAAATGCATTATTTAAATAAAGGATTAACTAATGGCCAATCAACAACCAATTACAAAACAAGGATACGATGCAATTCAAGCAGAACTTGATCAACTTATTAAGGTTGAAAGAGAAGAGCTAAAAACAACAATTGCAGAAGCTCGTGAACTTGGAGACCTTAAAGAAAATGCAGAATATCATGCAGCAAAAGAAAAGCAGGGTGTTGTTGAAGGTCGTATCTCTCAACTTCAAGGGATCCTTGCAAGTAGCGAAGTGATTGATCCAAGTAATGTAAATTCAGATAAAATTGTATTTGGTGCGACAGTAACAATCCTAAATATTGATACTGATGAAACTGTTACTTATAAAATTGTTGGTGAGCCAGAATCAGATATGAAGAAAGGCCTAATCTCATACAACAGTCCACTTGGTAAGGCCCTTATCGGTAAAGAAGAAGGCGATGAAGTCGTAGTTCGTGCACCAAAAGGAAATATCGAATACGAGGTGGAGTCAATTGAGTATAAGTAATAACTCACTCTATACCAAGATTGCCGACCTCTATAGCAAGCCGACTAAAACACTCGAAGCGCTTAATAAGAAAAATATTACCACAATAAACGATTTGCTTTGGCTTCTGCCAAGGCGGATCGTCAAATTACCTGACCTCGCTAAGTTTCAATATGCCAATATCGGTGACTTCTTTCGAGGTCGTGGTGAAGTTGTCTCAATACAGGCCAGACCAAACTTTAAAGCACGTGGAAAAGGTCGCGCTGTTTTATTAAATATTACTGTAACTGTTAAAGATGACCTCAGTGAAAACTTTATTACCTTGAAATGGTTTAATGCATATCAATCAATCCAAAAGAAAATCGAGTCATTAAAACATTTTGAATTCCTAGGTGTTGTTTCAGTTTTTAATGAAAGTTTGCAAATCGTTAATCCTGAAATATTTGATATTGGAAAGTCTGATTCCGAAACTGGTCTTAGAATTACATATCCGACAATTGACAGTATAAAGTCACACCATATTCAAAAAGTATTTGATAAAATACCAAAAGGTTTCTGGGATAAAATACCAGAAATTATTCCAAGCTCAATTCGAGATAAAAAAGGACTACTCTCTCGTAGCCAGGCTTTTAAATATCTTCATGGAAGAGTCCCTCCAAACGAGTGGAGCCAAGAAGAATTTGATCGCGCAAAAAGATCTATCATCTATGAAGAGTTTATTTATGATCAATTGAAAATTAAACTAAGAAAAAATAAAAGAGATCAGCTAAGTCGTGAATACATCGATATTTCAAAAGAAGATATTGAAAAGGCGAAAAGCCTTTATCCGTATCAGTTTACTGAAGACCAAACAAAAGCATTGAATGATATTATAGTAGACTTTAAGAATTCAACGCCCTCGATGAGACTCATCCAAGGGGATGTAGGTTGTGGTAAGACGACCGTAGCGGTGGCCAGTGCATTTTTAATCTTAAAGTCAGGTGGCCAAGTCGCACTAATGTGTCCTACTGAAACCCTTGCTCTTCAACACTTTCGTGAAATAGAAGAAATCCTAGGCAGTGAGTTTAATGTTGAGTTATTAGTTGGAAGCACAAAGGCCAGTAAGAAAAAAGTTATCAATCAAAAACTAGCAGATGGCGATATTGATATTGTTATTGGTACACACTCTCTCTTTCAAGACAGTGTAAGCTTTGCGAATCTTGAATTAGCTATTATTGATGAACAACATAAATTCGGTGTTGAACAACGTATTAAATTAATGAAAAAAGGTGAAAATCCACATTGTATAATCATGTCTGCAACACCTATCCCGAGATCATTGAGCCTCACAAAATATGGTGACCTCGATATCTCAATCATTAAGACAATGCCAAAAGGTCGAAAAGGCCAAAAAACAAGAATCGTTACAAATGAAAACCTCAAAAATTATTTAAGCTTTGTAAAAACGAGACTTGAAATGAAAGAACAAGTCTATGTTGTTGTTCCGGCCATCGAAGAATCAGAAAATGAAGATATAAGAAACCTAGAACATACTTTTGAACTTTATAAAAAATATTTTCCAGACTTTCGAATTACTCCACTACATGGACGAATGTCACCTGATGAAAAAGAAGAGGCCATAACAAAGTTTAAAAAGCATGAAATTGATATTTTAATTGCGACATCTGTTATTGAGGTTGGAATTAATATTATCAACTCAACGATTATGGCAATCTTAAGTCCAGAACGTTTCGGATTAAGTAGCCTACACCAAATGAGGGGAAGAGTCGGACGTGGAGATAAACCAGGATTCTGCTTTCTTGTTACAGATCGTGAAGTATCACCTGAAAGTATGCAAAGACTTCAAGTCATTGAAAAGTATACCGACGGTTTTAAGATAGCTGAAGAAGACTTAAAGATTCGAGGAGAGGGCGATCTCTTTGGACAGGAACAATCCGGAGTGGTCACTCAAAAGAAATTAGCAAATATTGTTCTCAATCAAGATATTCTCTATGAGGCAATTGAGGATATTAAGAAGTATCCAGATGAGTTCAATGGAGTACTTAACTCAATTGAAGTTGACGAGAAAGTCTTTACTACAATTTAATTTTCGCATTTTTTCACGTTACAGGATAAAATACTTTTATGATACATATCCAAGTCCTTGATAGCCAAGACTTACTATCAATTGGCCATTATACATTGAATCTACCACGTGTTTTTATTGGAAGCTCAATTCATAATAATATTCCCATCGAAGACACTACACTAGATCTCTACGTTGGCGTCATAAAACATATGGCAAACTCACTTACATTTGTTTGTGCGCAACCTTTTAAATTAAATGAGAAACGTATTGAAGGCATTGTTAAATTAAATAAGAATGACATCATTGAAGTTCAAAATCTAAAATTTAAAATAGTCGACTTTGATGAGAATAAACATAATGACCACGAAGATTATTATCAATACTTAGAAGATATTAAGCACAAGGATCCAAAAAAGTATAAGTTGATACAAGCACTTGAACAACACTACATAAAGTTAACAGGACAATACGACAATGACCTCTTGGATGAATAAGTCTAAATTTCTAAATATTGATGAAAGTACAAAGATTCAATACTGGACAAATTTTGAACCAGTCGAAGGAGAAAAATATCGAGATGTCATAGTCTTCAATTATGGCCTTGTCTGTAATATTCGTCATTTTGAATATCAAATCGATTTCTTTCACAACAAAGGATATAAGATCCTATTGCATGATTATCGCGGTCATTACGAATCAGAGACGAAAGAAGGTATCGAAACAATTACATTCGAAAATATTATTAGTGACTTAAATACATTGATTAATCATCTAAATATTGAAACGACAATCCATGTCGGACACTCAATGGGTGTTAATGTAACAATTGAATATGCATTCAAGTACCCTACAGAAGTTAAAAAGATGATTTTAATTTCAGGAACAATCTTTCCTCCACAAGATGTTATGTTTGATTCAAATCTCGTTGATATATCAGAGCCATATATTAAAGAGATTAAAGATAAATGGGAAAACCAATTCAAACTTATTTGGAAAAATGCATATCTCAATCCTCTCGCAAAATTTATGGTTTGGCGCGGAGGATTTAACACAAAGAAAACGAATCTCGACTTCGTTCAGTACTATATGAAGAAATTAGGGCAGCTTTCACCAGATATATTCTTTCAATTACTTGATGAAATGAGAGAACAAAGAGTTATTAAGGATCTTGAACAAATTAAGACTCCAGCCCTAATAATTGGCGGAGATAAAGATAAAGTCATCCCAAATTACCTTCAACAAATTCTACACAAGGGCCTAGCTAATTCGGAATTATATATCATTAAAAATGGAAGCCATGTGCCGCAAGTAGACTTCCCAGAATTTATAAATGAGAGAATAGAATTATTCTTGGATTAAGCCTTTATGTAATAAAAGCTTTTTAAATACTCGATTCATTGCATAGATTTTTTGAGCTTTCTTATATTCAGAATGAGATGCTTCCCCTTCTGAATTAATTTTATAAGATGCTTCATCTACGACCTGAACTTCAAATGGATAAAAGAAACGTACATCTCGAGAAAGAGATGAAAAGTCTAAACCTAATAGTTCTTTAGCAACTGCAGAGTCTTCGTCCTTGGCCATTTTTCTTAATTTAAAAAACTCCGCAAGGAAAGGATTCTTGTATTTGATCAATTGGCGACAAGTGAATTGTACTGAACGATACTTAGCAGATGAGTGAAGATTATGTTCACTTTCAATATTTTCAAAGCTGCATTCATCAATTTCTCGATTTACAGCAGAAACAAAGCGCTCCTCTGAAAGATTATTCCTAAGGGCCATTTTTACTAAGCTTGAATATTTTGATCTAAATAAACTAATATCAAAAATAGTATTTAGAGATCGAGAAGGCTTAATATTATGTGGTGTAATGATGTAATTTCTAATTAAAAACTGAAGAACCTTAATAATATCTAATTTATTCTTCGTAACAAGTCTTACACCAACTCTATCAAAAAGTTCTTCTGCAACATTTTCTGCTTTATGAAGTAACTTGATAATAACACTATCACGAGATTTCTTTGACTTAGTTTCAAAGTCTACAAGTGGGATCGAAATCTCACCGGACTTTAAGTAAAGGTTGTTGTCGTTATCACGATGTAAGTAGCGATAAAACTTATCAAAGATTTGTGTTTGAATTTGGTTGAAGTAATTTGAACGTAAATCTTTGTCAGCATGAAGTATTGTGTGCATCACTTTTAAAACAATCTCTGCCCATAACTGTTCTTCAACTGTATGTTCAGAATTACCTGTGGCCATTAAGAAGAGACCACTAATATCAGTAACTGTAAAAAGTGATGTTGGAATTTCAAGATCTAGGCCGTCAGGGCTGCCATCTTTTAGGAAGTAACGCTTTATAAATTGAATCGCCTCTTGAAAGTTACCAAATAACTCAGCACGTGCGACAGGATTATCAGGATCGAGTCCATAACCTTTTAAGAATTTATTAACTTCAGTAATATCATCTAGCTTCGCTACAAAGAAATTTGAATCAAGAGCAGAACGGCCACCAACGACAACGTCGAAGACATCCCAATCAAAAATATAATTTTTTAAATAATCTGGTCGATTCATAAAGTTTCTTTTCTCTAAGTGTTGAGTAATGCTACCATAAGGCCATGAATACAGAAAATCAGCTAAAAAATACAAAAAAACTGACATTTAAGTCACTAACTGATCTTAGAATCGTATTTCTTACATTCTTTGGAACTGGACTCGCTCCAAAAGCACCTGGTACAGTAGGAAGCCTAGCAACTATTATCCCATTATATTTTGTTGGGAAATTAAATGCACCTTTCTTTTTCTTTATTCCATTTCTTATACTGCTTACAATTGGTGCCGTCTTTATTACATCAGTAATTGAAAAAGAATATGACTGCATTGACCCATCATGGATTGTTATTGATGAAGTTATTGGTATTTGGATTGCGTCATTATTTATTCTTGAGCCAACTTTTGTAAGTTACGCATTTATTTTTATCTTCTTTCGTATATTTGATATTTGGAAACCTTGGCCAGTTAGAGTCTTCGATGATCGTAAAGACGCTCTAGGAACTATTCTTGACGATGCCGCAGCGGGTCTAATGGCAGGTGCTCTTTATATTCTTACTTTCAAATTGTTAGAAATTTACGCTTGACTTACGCAAAACTTACGCTAAAAATATAAATAAGCAAAATGTAAAAAACTAGAATTAGCTTTTTGGAATTGTTTTGATTTCATCAACTTAAAAGAAAGTTAAAACAAGCAACTTTTGCATTAGCTGATAGCAGATTAATTTGGTAGAAATAATTCTAAATACAAAAACACGGAGAGCTTATGGCGACAACATCAACTGACAAGAACAAGCAAAAAGCACTAGATCTAGCACTTTCAACTATTGAGAAGCAATTTGGTAAAGGTGCCATCATGAAACTTGATAGTGAAAACGGACCAGAGAAAGTTCCTGCAATTCCTACAAGCTGTCTAGGACTAGACCTTGCACTAGGTGTTGGTGGTGTACCTAAAGGACGTATCATTGAGATTTATGGACCTGAGTCATCAGGTAAAACAACTCTTACTCTACATATTGCTGCTGAAGCACAGAAGCAAGGTGGAACAGTTGCATTCATTGATGCTGAACACGCACTTGATACAGTATATGCTCAGAATCTAGGTGTTGATATTCCAAATACATTAATCTCTCAACCAGATAGTGGTGAGCAAGCATTAGAAATCACAGATATGCTAGTTCGCTCAGGTGCAGTTGATCTTCTAATTGTTGACTCTGTTGCGGCCCTTACTCCACGTGCAGAACTTGAAGGAGATATGGGAGATTCACACATGGGTCTTCAAGCTAGACTAATGTCTCAAGCACTAAGAAAACTAACAGGATCAATTAATCGCTCAAATACGACAGTAATCTTTATTAATCAGCTTCGTATGAAGATCGGAGTTATGTTCGGTAACCCAGAAACAACAACTGGTGGTAACGCTCTTAAATTCTACTCTTCAGTAAGACTAGATATCAGAAGAACTGGTGCTATCAAAAATGGTGATGAGGTTATTGGTAACAGAACGAAAGTAAAAGTTGTAAAAAATAAAGTTGCACCTCCATTTAAAATCGTTGAATTCGATATTATGTACGGGCAAGGTATTTCTCAAATGGGTGACCTACTAGATCTGGCCGTAGCGAATAATATCGTTGGAAAAGCAGGTGCATGGTTCTCTTACAATGATGCAAAAATTGGTCAAGGTCGTGAGAACTCGAAGCAGTACTTAGCCGACAATCCAGAGATTGCTCAAGAAATTAAAAATAAAATTCTTGTTCTACATGGACTGATTAAAGATAACTCAGTAGTTGATGAAGCAACTGGTGAGATTATTGAAGAAACTCCAGTAGAAGAGAAAAAGACTAAATCAAAGTCTAAGTCAAAAAAAGTTGTTCAATAATTAAAATATAGCCTCTTAGATTTCTATCCTACAGAATTGTAGACAGTGACCTAAGGGGCAACTTTTTAAATGACTCTAAAAGAAACCATCGAAAAGCTTCCCTTTAATAATGAAGATTATATTCTTGCAGAAGATGAAAGCAAGGCCGATTTAACTCGTTCATTTAAAAGAGCTTATCATTACTGCATCTGGTTACTTTCAAAAAGAGACTATTCCCGCTTTAAACTTTCCCGTAAATTATACGAAAAAAAGTACACTCCATATGTAGACGAACTCCTCGACTTCCTTGAAGAGGCCAAATACCTACAAGAAGAACAATATATCCGTACCCGTATCAAAACCTTCATGTACAAAGGTCAATCTAAGAGAAATATAATCAATAAGCTAAGAGCGGAAAGATTAAACGTAGAAGGTCATATCATCGAGGAAATATTCGAAGAATATCGATACACAGAAAATAATCAGCTTCGAGAATTAATCCATAAAAAGATTCGATCTAAAGGCATTGAAGCCTTGGAAGATTTTAATTTTAAACAAAAGCTGATACGCTTTCTTTTGTCAAAAGGGCATTCATACGACAAAATAAAAACAGAAATAAATTATGTCCAAAACGAGGAAAGCAATGCGCAAGATTACCCTATTTAGTACATTACTAATACTTGTAACACTCACTCTTACATCATGTCGTGTTTCAAAAACTGATAAGAATACACTTAGATTCCCACTTACAGAATCTATCTCTACAATTGACCCAGTAAACGCATATGACTCTGTTTCAATGTCAGTGGTTTATCAAGGTTATGAACAATTATATGAATACCACTATCTCAGAAAACCCTTAAAGCTAGTTCCTCTTCTTGCTGAAGATATGCCTCAAGTTTCTGAAGATGGCCTCACTTATACAATAAAGATCAAAGAAAATATCCAGTATCACGATCATCCAGCTTTTAAAAAACCAAGGTTTGTTAAAGCAGAAGACTTTATTAACCAGATTAAGCGACTAGCCTTTAGGCCATACCGTAGTAATGGTTGGTGGTTATTTGATGGCCGTGTCGTTGGCCTTAATAAATTTAGAGAAGAGGTCGGAAGTGATTTTAGTAAACTCCTCTCAACAGATGTTGAAGGATTGAAGGCATTGGATGAGCGCACTCTTCAAATCAAATTAGTAGAGCCATATCCACAAATGTTAAATGCATTGGCCATGAGTTTTACTTCGCCAATGCCAGCTGAAGCAATGAAAGAAGAAACTTTTATTGATGAACTTATTGGTACTGGCCCTTATAAATTAGATAAGTGGTTTCGCGGCTCAAAGTTATTCATGAGTCGATTCAAAAATTACCATAAGGAATTCTACCCTGGAAAAGGTGATCGCTTCGCCCACAGTAAAGAATTATTAGAAGATGCCGGGAAACGCCTTCCATTTATCGATAAAATTGAATTTCATATAATTAAAGAAGCACAAACTCGATGGTTACAATTTATGTCTGGTAATCTCGACTTCCTAAGAGTTCCAAAAGATAACTATCATTCACTAGTATCACCTAGTGGAGAGCTAACTGAAGAGTACAAAGATAAAGATATCACACTCGACATCTTCTCTTCATTCACTTACTGGTGGTTTTCTTTCAATATGAAAGACCCTATCGTAGGAACTAATAAGAATCTTCGTTTGGCCATTGCTCATGCAGTAAATATTGAAAAGTATATTAAAACATTTACTAATAATATCGGACTGAAAGCTAACTCAATTTATCCTCCAGGTATTCCAGGATACGATCCATCTCGTAAGCTTCCTTATAGTTACAATATTGAAAAAGCTAAAGAATACTTAAAAAAAGCTGGCTATCCAAATGGAAAAGGTCTTCCAACACTTGTTTACGACACGAGGGCCTCTTCAACGACTCAAAGACAAAGGGCCGAATTATTGAAACAAGATCTGGAAGCAATTGGGATAAAAATTGAAATCAAACTCAATACATTTCCTGCTTTTCTAAAAAAGGCCAAAGAGGGGAAACTCCAAATTTGGCTTGATGGTTGGACTCTCGATTATCCAGATAGTGAAAATGTTCTTCAATTACTAACAACACAAAACCAAGCACCAGGGCCAAATGTATCTAATTATTCAAATAAAGAGTTTGATAAGAAGTTTGAAAAAATAAAGGTACTCTCTGACAATGATCAAAAGTATCACTTGATGGCCGAGGTTGAAGAAATTGTCCTCGAGGACTTACCATGGGTACTTCTCTACTACTCGAGAGACTATATTGTTTATCATAACCGACTAAATAACTTCAGATATAATGATCTCGTGGTTAATAAAGTTAAATACTTAAGATTGAAATAATTAAGTTCGACATAATTCCGGGGGAATATATTTCCCCCGGTCCTTCTCCTTCCCTTCACTATCATTTTTTTCCTCTAATTTCCGAATAGTAGATCAGTATGCTTGTAAAAAAGTATATGACTGCAACAACAAAGGATAATTAGTTATGAAGACTCTTGCTCATTTCATACTTGTCGTCATTGGATTAACTCTACAAATCCAAGTCTGTGCCAATGATTATATGATCTACTCTGTTGAGCACGAATTACCAATGACCAACGATGTGTCTGAAATTCAAAAAAATTATTATGTTAATATCGGAGAGAAACAAGGTATCAAAAACGGTACTCTCTTAGACGTTTACAGAATTATTATTCTCAACGATCCTTATGATAAAGAAAGACGCTATCGTCACAAAATGAAAGTAGGTCAACTCGAAGTCATCCATCATGATGGAGATACTTCAATTGCAATTACAAAGAATTTCAATAGCGAAGAGAAGCGCCCTATACTTGAAATATCTTCATTTATGGTTGGCGACCAAGTAAGTGTGAATCTGAATTAAATGCTTTTAACGTTTGATCTCTCATGAAGGATAAAACGACGTTTTTTAACCAATTCAATTTGATCTTTAATGGCCTTTAAAGCTTTCTTTTGACGACGGATTAAGTCTTCATCTGCATTAGAAGATTCCATAAGCCTTAGAACCTTTGCGGCCATTCCATCTGCAACAGCTAACTTATTTGATATCTCATGTAAGAACTTTCTTTCTTCAAGGGCAAGTTCTAAAACTGTATTTTCATCCATATCTACTCTTTAAAAAACTTATAACTGACAATATCGCCATAAAGTATATGAGAGTCTATCCTATTCACCACAATCTTAAAAATATAATAGCCGATTGCCAAATTAACTTTTTCATCTTTAAAACTCAGCTCGATTCGTTTCAATTTATGGCCACAGCACACGCCATTGAATTTCTGTTTGAAAAACAACGCAGATGGTCTCACTCTTATGTTTTCTGTAAATATAAATATTTGATTGTTCATACCCAATTGATATGCAAAAGGACGATATTTCACAACCAACATAAGTCGCTGAAATCACGTAATGCATCGTAATAATACTTTAAATATTTTAAATATTTACGTCCAGTATCTAGACAAAAACAGCACTTTGTCCTATAAAAATAACTTAAGTCACATTTAATTTTTCGGAGTGCACAAATGGCAAGAATTACAATTGAAGACTGTTTAGAAAAAGTTGAGAACCGTTACGAGTTAGTTCACTTAGCAGCAAAGCGTGTTAAGCAATTAAGAGATGGTGCAGACCAACTTGTTAAGAGCAAAAACAAAGATGTTGTAACAGCACTTAGAGAAATTGCAGCTGGAAAAGTTAAGCATGCTCCAGTAAGTGAATACGATTCAGACGAATTTTAATTTATATTTAAATTTCATAAAAAAAAAGCCTCTCATGCGAGAGGCTTTTTTTATTTCTTAAACTTAGGTTTAAATTTTGGGAGTGCGATCTTCAATACTTCATCAAAGTGCGCTACTGGATAAAACTTCATTCCTTTTCTATGTCTTTCAGGAACTTCTTTTAAATCCTTTTCATTATCAATTGGTAAAATAATATTTGTAATCCCTGCTCTTTTTGCAGCAAGAACTTTTTCTTTAATCCCACCAACTGGAAGTACTTTACCAGTAAGAGATAACTCTCCAGTCATGGCCAAGTTACTTTTCACTTTCACATTATGAGCAAGTGTATAAAGAGCTAAGGCCATTGTTATACCAGCACTTGGTCCATCTTTTGGTGTTGCACCGGCAGGTAAGTGTAGGTGAACTTCTCTTTCAGATAAAAAGTCTTCTAACTCTTCTTCATTTTCATCGGATGCCTTTCTCTTAGGCTTCATCTTAAAAAATTCATCCATTTCATTTTGAAGAAGTTGTTTAACATAACTATAAGCTAGGTTAGCAGACTCATTCATAACATCACCAAGCTGGCCTGTTAACTTGAAACCTTTTCCATTTAAAGAAAGTGTTTCAATATAAAGAATATCACCACCATAACCTGTCCACGCAAGTCCAGTCGTCATACCTGGAGATAATTTCTTTAGGGCCTTTTCACTCTGATATCTTGCTGTTCCTAAAATATCTTCAAGTTCAGCTGGCTTAGGTGCAAATACCTTCTTTCTCTTTGCATTTACTTTTTCTAAAGCTGCACGTCGACAAAGTTTAGCAACCATTTGCTCCATAACACGAACACCAGGCTCGCGGGCATAATCTTCAATAACCTTCTTCAATGTTGCTTTACTTAAGTTGATATCTTTCTTCTCAAGTCCATGTTTCTTGATCTGCTTTGGAATTACCCACTTAGTTGCAATGGAGAGCTTCTCTTCCATTGTATAACCACTAAGCTCAATGATTTCCATACGATCCAATAATGGCTCAGGGATATCACCGATATAATTTGCAGTAGCGATAAATAAAACCTTTGATAAATCAAAAGGCACATCTAAGTAATGATCAATGAATGTATGGTTCTGCTCAGGGTCTAGAACTTCTAAAAGAGCTGACGCTGGATCACCTTGGAATGATTGTCCAAGCTTATCGATCTCATCTAGCATAATAACAGGATTATTCACTTCGACACGCTTCATCGCTTGAATTAAACGACCAGGCATTGCACCAACGTATGTACGTCTATGTCCCTTAATTTCTGCTTCATCACGCATACCACCTAAAGAGAAGCGATAAAACTTACGTCCTAATGATTCTGCAATACTTCTTCCCATTGATGTTTTACCAACACCAGGAGGACCTGCTAAGCACAGAATAGTACCATCAAATTGAGGCTTAAGCTTACGAACAGCTAAGAACTCCATGATTCTTTCTTTCGCTTTTTCTAGTCCATAGTGATCTTTTTCAAGAATCTTTTGGGCCTTTGGCATATCCACATGGTCATTTGTCGACTTTGACCATGGTAAATCAACAATCCAATTTAAATATGTACGAGTTACGTTATATTCTGGAGATGAATCAGGAATAACCTCTAATCTTTCAATCTCTTCATTAACAGACTTTAGTACATCTTCAGGAAGCTTTGCTTCGATTATTCTCTCTTTAAGTTTACTAATATCACGTGCTTTATCATCTTCTTCAAGACCTAGCTCCGCCTTAATTACTTTTAGCTGCTCTCTTAGGAAATACTCTCGTTGATACTTATTAACTTTGTCGTTAACTTCATCAGAGATTTTCTTTTGAATATCTGCAACATCTTTCTCACGTTTTAAATAAACAAGTAACTTACCAAAACGTTTCTTAACAACCAGAGTTTCTAAAAAGTCTTGAGCTTCAGGAATATCAAGAGATAAGGCAAATGCAACGAGGTCAGCAAGCGCCCCCGGTGAAGATGAGTTAATCATTGCTAACTTCATTTCTTCATTGAAGTAAGCATTTACTTCACTAAGTTTCTTTACCTGATTAATGATAGAACGAGTATATGCATCAAGTTCCTCATCCTCTTCTAAGATGTCATCAAAGACTTCATACTTAGCTCTAAGTAATGGTGACTCTTCATAAATATCTGAAGCACGATAGCGTTTGATACCATGAACCAGGACATTAACAGAACCATCAGGAAGTTTTAATCGCTTAACAACCTTACAAAGCACACCTACTTTATAGATGTCCTTTGAAGTAATTTCACGAGTATCAATTTCATCCTGAATTGTTGGATCTATTTCGCCATCATCATTTTTAAGATCATTCTTAACAAGGTTTAGAGCAAGATATCCACTTTTAATAAGATACTCATCTAACTCTGCAGTGAATTTATCTTCTGTTAAAATAATCGGTGCAATCATTCCAGGAAAGATTGGACTATTCATAATTGGGATAATCACAACATCTTCTGGAAACTTTTCCTCTCCTGAAGAGTCTTTTATTTGTACATTATATTCTTCGTATTCATTCATATTTTTTCACACCATTTATTTTTTAATATCAATAACCAGACGACCTGGATTAGTTAAGGTAAATACATCAATTGAATGTTGGCCACTAATAACGAGCTCTGCTGAAAGAGTATCATCTCCTACTGGGTAGAAATCAACTTTCTTAACAAGCTTAGATGTTCCAAAAGAGCCAACTTTCTTATCTAGTTTAGTTTTAAAGAAATCAATATAGATTTTATTTTCTTTCTCACTCTTGTAACCATATACACGAGGAGCCTCTTTCGTCTTAAAATCAAACACAAGTCTTTCATAACCTCGACTTGAACCATTTCCATGTCTAATTGATTTTAGAACAGAACTCGTATTGCTATTTGTTGAATGGAAAATTCCTTTCTTAAAGAAGATTGATCTCTTCTTTTCTGGAATTTTTCGAATTCTCTCATTTAATAGGTCTTGTGAGTTTGCCGTGTTTGAGATTGAAAAAATTGAAATTAGTAAAAGTACTTTTAAAATATTCATCATATTTACCTTCCATGGGATAACTACTTAAAATTTTACTAAATTGGTCGTGAAAAAAGAATAGTAAATTTCAGAATTAGGCTTTTGTTTTTCTTAAGTGTGCTGCACCAAGCAATCCAAAAATAATAACAAGCCAATATACAGGAATTTTATATGCGGTATTCTTTGATTTCTCTTCATTGATTGAGGCGATTCGACGGCCTGACTTTTTATTCTTATAAATATCCTTATCAGAACCAAGCCCTTCTAAACTCTCTCCAAAGACTGTACTTACCCATAAACTGAAGGTGCTTAAAGAGTTTGCACCAAATGTATCATTTGCTGGAAACGCCTGTGAGACAACCTCTTCCTCACCTTCTCGCCCTATGACAGTATAGACACCGAGGCGATCATAAAAAGGATAGAACTCTTGCTCACCTTTTACGAGAAGAACTATATAACGACGACCTTTTACAAATCGAGGCATATTTTCATTTGGATAGTTGATTCCTTGCCACTGGCCACCATTGTAGACAAAATTAAAAGAATTCTTACTCAATTGTTTTCTATTTCCAAGCCCAACAGACTTTTCAAGCTTGAATGTGACATTGGTAACAATTTTTCCATTATTTAGCTTTTTCACGTAGCTATCTTGATAAACGCCCATGATAATGGCATTTGATTCAGATAGTTGTTTACTTAAAGGAATTTCAAATAACTCTGCACCATATGATGTCAGAGAAAAGATAGTAAGAAATAGAGTCACAAAGGCCTTTATCATACCAATCTTATCGGTTATTAAGCCTAATACTTTAACCTTTTAATCAAGCTTTATCTGGTTGAAATTACTGAAGATTTCGTGGTTATCTAAAATAATTAATGTATTTCCTTGATCTGTAAGTCCTTGAAGAAGTTCACAAATAGAAGTTAGCTCATTCATTGATAAACCATATGAAATATTTGTTAGTACGATAATCGAATCACTAACCTTCTTATCAATGGCCTTTAATAGCTTCACTCTTAAACGTTCACCACCTGATAGCGAGGGTATTGTTCGATCTAATGTTAGATAATCAAGATTTAGTAATTTCAAATAACCAAGTGTTCTTTTTATTTTTGGTGTAGCTGGTATTGTCTCAAATAAAGTTGATACAGGAGTTTCACTCGCTTCAATGATTGTATATTTACCATCTGTAATTGAGGCGTAAAACTTCTTTAAACCAGTTCCACCACACTCATCACAAGGAAAGCTCACATCTTCAAGATATTGCATATCAATCTCTTGAACACCTTTTCCTTCACAAACACTACATTGACCAAGTTTAGAATTCTTAGAAAAATGCCCTTTTTCTAGACCTAAGGACTTTGAAACAGGAAGTTTAGTGAAATAGTTTCGAACATTACCAGTTAAATCTAATGTCGTTCCTACCGTTGAGCGACTTGTAGATTTTTCAATTCGAGTTTCATAGATATGAATATCTTGAACTTCATTTGTGATATCAATTGAACCGATCTCATAATCAGTCTCAAAATTATATTTTTCTTTAAATAACTCTTCGTTTAATTCATTAAATAGTGCATTTATAATTAGTCTTTTATCGAAAGATTCAACATTCGTTAAAACCTGATTGATTGTGCCTAATTTGAATTCTATCTTTTTATACTTTTTGTCCTCAAACTCAATATCTTTAAAAGTAAGCTTTCCACTCGGTTTCGTCTTCTTTAAGATTAATTCTTTTTGTTTCTTTGATTTACCTTTAATCTCTACAACTTCACCGCCAAGGTGCCCTGCTCCTGGACCAATATGAATCGTCTTATCACTTCCATTTTGTAAATAAGTACTATGTTCAACCATTACTACAGTATTATTTCTTGAAAGATTTTTTAGATATTTTAAGAGAACTTTTTGTTCTTCAATAGTCATCCCAAGACTCGGCTCGTCAAGTACAAATAAAGAACCACTTCCTTTAAAACTTAAGTAACGAACGAGTAATGATTTTTGATATTCACTTGTTTCTAATGACTTTAATTTTGTCATTAAGGGAAAATCCCCCAGACCTAATTCAACTGCAACGGCCAATTTATCTTTAACTTTTTTAATAATATTATTTTCATCAAGATGTTTTAATTCGATTAATAATCCCTCGACTGTAAGAGATAATAAATCACCATAAGTAGATATATTCTCAACTTGTCCACAGTGGGCCATTGCACTTTGAGAAAGTCTTCTCCCATAACAAATATGACAGACTTTTTCACTTTGCATCTTTCGAAGAAAAATTCTAGCAGATCGCTTATAACGTTTTTCCTCTAAAGCATAAAGAAAGTTTAGAACGCCATAGAATCTTCCACCACCATTTAGAAGAAGATCTTCAACCTGATCACTTACATCACAATAACGTTCATTATCACTAACACCAAGCTTCTTTATTTCAGTTATAAAAGTCTTGTAGTAGGCACTATATTTAGAATAATCTAAGAAAGTAATTGCACCGTCTTTTATCTTCTTTTTGGGATACTTTACAATTTTATTAACATCATAACTTAGTGTAGATCCATAGCCCTTACATTCAGTACAGGCCCCTATTCCGTTGTAAGGAAGGAGATCACTAATCTGTCTTGCACTCTGTAATCCCTCTTCATCACATTTTGGGCAAAACTCTTTTGCGTTTAAGCTGAAGTGATGTAATTGATCATCTCCAGTGAAGTATACACTTAATTGCATAACTGCCGAGTTCTTAATAAGCTCAAGCCATTTCTTTTTAAAATTCGATATTTTATTGGGCTTAAGACGAAAGATTTCCCATTGGGCATCCTCTTCATTAAATTCACGAATTAACTGCTCATTAGAATTAAAACTTCTAGCAGGCATTCCTGATATACATTCTTGATAATGATCCTTACCGATAAGGATATGTAAGACTTTTGTCTTATCTGAAATTATTGATTCAATCTCTCGTATTGCTAAATCTAGCCCATCAATAAATTCTTCATTATGAATTAAACACTTTGAAGATTGTTGATCAAAATATAGTTGTGCTAGTTCGTAGCTGATTTCAAGTTGATCGGCCAAGTTGAGTCTTGAACCCACGATAGGATTATTTTGAGCAAGACTCCACACTGGCAATACTGGCTCAATTAAATCGACTTCAGCACTTGTTGGAACTCTTTCAAAAAAGTTCATTGAAGATGGCATTGAATTTAAAAATCGTCTTTTAGACTCATTGGCCAGCGTATTGAATACAAGTGATGATTTTCCTGAGCCAGAAACACCTGATACACAAGTAATCTTATTAATAGGAAACTCGACATCTATATTTTTAAGATTATTTGTACGTACACCTTTGAGTTTAATTGATTTTGCCATATGGACTTATAGCATATTTGAGTTCTTTTTGAATATTATACAGTTAACTATAAAAAAGAAAGGCCCTCTGAATAAGAGGGCCTTCTGTATATTCGAAAATTTGTAAGATAAATCTTAACGCTTCGAGAATTGGTACTTTGCTCTTGCACCTTTCTGACCAGCTTTTTGTCTTTCAACTTTTCTTGGATCTCTTGTAAGAAATCCTGCTGATTTAAGCTCGCCTCTAAGCTCTGCATCAATCTTAAGGATTGCTCTTGCAATACCAAGACGAACAGCACCGGCTTGACCAGTAGTTCCACCACCAGTTACGTTAATTTTAACATCATACTTATCTGCAAGTTTAAGTAGGTTTAGTGGTTGATTAACAACATATCTGTCAGTACCTTTTGTGAAGTACTCTTTGATATCTCTATTATTAACAACAACTTTACCAGTCCCTGCAGCCATATAAACTCTAGCAACTGAAGATTTTCTTCTACCAACTGCTTGTGAATCCCAAGTTTTTCCTTTAGCCATAATAATAACCTCTTACTAGAATTTGTATTCTACTGGGTTTTGAGCGCTATGTGCGTGCTCAGATCCAGCAAAAACCTTAAGTTTTGTTAGTTGTTTTCTACCAAGTGAGTTCTTTGGAAGCATACCTTTAACAGCGTTCATAAGAATCGCTTCTGGTTTTCTTTCAAGTTGCTCTTTAGCAGTTCTTTCTCTAAGTCCACCAGCATAACCTGTATGTCTGTAGTAAACTTTATCGTTCCACTTATTCCCAGTAAATTTAACTTTTTCTGCGTTGATAACAACAACAAAATCACCAGAATCTGTATGAGGAGTGTACTTCGGTGAGTTCTTCCCTCTTAATACATTAGCGATTTCAGTTGCTAAACGTCCAACTACCTTATCAGTAGCATCAATTAAGTGCCATTTTTTGTCAGCATCTGCTGGCTTTAACACAAATGATTTCTCAGTGTACATAGTAACCTTCCACTTTAATAATGTTAAAAATCAATAAAACGTAAACGCATCATCAGAATAAAATGATTTGTTTACAACACTTAGGACCTATAAAGGCCCATAATTCCGTTGTTTGTGGGGTAACGGGTTTCGGCAGATATTAAACAATTTAGACCAATAATACAATGGGTAAATGTTATTTTTTTTGGCCATGCGTAATATTTTCTTCGGCTATAAGTTACTGATTTTAAATGAATGGCTAGAATTGGCCAATTGTTATGTGAAAACGGCCAAATGAATCTCCACCGATTCGATCTAATTTAACACCGTAATCAAAATCTAGTGAACCAATTGGGGTGAATAATTTGAAACTTAGGCCAACAGATTTTAATAATTCAAATTCATCTATTTTATCAACAAAAACGCGACCTGCGTCAAAGAAGATAGCAATAGCAGAATAGTCACCAAGATAATAACGAGGCTCTACTCTAAAATTAAATAAATAAGCATTACCTCTTACAGTGGTATCTGTAATATAAGAATTATCTGATAATCGTCCACTTTCAAAATCACTATATCCTCTCAGAAAGTCTCGTCCAATTAGTCTAAAAACTTTTAAAGGTGGAATATAACCTGAAGTTTGTGGCTTACCATCAGCATCGATAATTATATTTCCACTATCATCAGTAATAAGATCATCTGAAAAGTTATGTTCATATCCAAGGGTAATTGATGTCGCTAGAGTAATATCACCCAATGGAATATAATTATAATTTCTAATAACCGCCTTATTATAGTTGATTGTTAGATCATTTTCTTTTTGAGAGCCAAGATACGGATTTGCAAACTCCCATGAGAAGTTAAACCAAGAACCTTTTCTAGGCATTGATGAGTTATCTCTAAAGTCTAGAGTGACTTCAGGTCTTATGGCCCCAATATAGTACTTATCTTCATCAATCTCATCTGTGGCATCAAATTGCCTAACATTATCAAACTCGTATGTGAGACTAGTAGAGAGCACATCAGAGAATTGCTTATAAAGTTGAGGGGCAATACTGTAAATATCGGCATCAAAATCTGAATAGCGCTTTCTTTCAAACTTAACTGTTGTTTTAAAAGTTAGTTTGGAGCCCAGCCAATCATAGAAGAGATATGGTTCGATGAATTGAAACTGCACGAGTCCCTCAAGTAACTTCTTTGACTCATCAAACCTTCTCTCATCTAAATAGTCAAAATCTGTTCTCCAGTTTGTTTGTGCTTTGAAAATAACAGATCGATTCATCCCTTGGATATTATTGTAGGCAATCATTGTCGAAAATTTAAAACCGAGATCTGTTCGGAAGCCAGGAGCAATTTCTGCTTGTCCAAAGTCCTTTTCAGTAACTTTTATAACAAAATTTAAATACTTTTCACTTTCCGAAACTTCTTCACCAACAAATGATGAGATATTAACATTTGAAAATAGGCCAAGCTCTCTTAAGCGATTAACAAACTCATTCATCGCCCTTGGTGTGACGAGATCCCCTCTTTTAAGAGGTAGCTCTCTTCTAACGACAACATCCTTTGTCTTCGAATTACCTGTAACGATAACATTTCCAAGATATGTTTTAACTCCAAGTGAGAACTTTAAGTTAAGCTCAATCTCATTAGTAGCGGAATTTACGGTCACAATCTTCTTAGGACGCTTTTCTAAATATGAGCTGAAATAAAACCCTCGACTTTTTAGTGTATTAATTGCAGCTTTGAGATCCTCATCGATATGAACAACATTAAATGGTTTTCCTATCTTATTTTTAAGTGCATCCTTGATAAAATAGACTGCTTCTTTATCATCAACACCTTCAATATTTATTTTACTCAGTCTATATTGTGCTGACTCAGAAATTGAAAAGGACACAATGGCCGAATCACCACCATCAATGAAGTCAATTTTAGGTTTTTCAATATTTACAAATATAAACCCATCTTTAACATAGATCTCTTTAATTTTTTCAGAAGCATCTTCAAGACCTTTCTCATGTAAATAATCGGCTTTTAATAAATCAGAATTGCTCTCAGAATAAGCTTTTTCTAATTCATCGAGACTTTTAAAATTATTGCCAGTGAAATTAACTTTAGCTATTTCAACTTTTCGGCCTTCATCTATTGTAATGTAAAAGTTTATAACACTATTACCAAATCTGTCCTTACCTCTAGCTTCGTTAATTTGAGATTTAGCATAATAGTATCCATTCTCACGATAAAAATTAACTAAGTGTCGATTCAATGAAATGTCATCAAATCGGCCTTTGTTATTCTGAATATACTTCTTAACATGATTAAAAAGTTCGTTGTGACTTAAGCGTTTATTATTATAAAAACTAATCCCAAAACGATGACCTAATTTTATTTTAAAAACTAATTTATAGTTTCCAGTATTTAAGACATGTAATTCTTCTTTTACATTTGATAACCAAAAGCCTTCAGTGATTAAAAGGTTTCGGTACTCCTGTAACATCTTCTTATAATTTGTGAAGTCGAGAGAGGATCCTTTAATCCTATTCCAAAACTTTTTAGCTTGATCAAGATTTGCACCATCAATCCCCTCAAGACTAATTATTTCTAAAAGCCTTATTCCACTCTTATTTAAATTAATTTCTAAATTTAACCCATCTTCTGTAAGTTTAGTTTTAACTGTTCCAACTTTTGCATCTTTCTTAAAGAACGACTCACCAATTTTTTCAAGTCCTTCTTCGACTTTAATAGCATCGTAGTAATCACCTTCTTTTAGTGTAAATTCATTTTTTATACGACGATTAAGGACGGAATCAGTTCCAACAACGTTTAGTTTAGATATTTTAGGCTTAGTCACTGCGACAATTTTCAGATTGCTATTTTTTATTTCATAAAAGAAAGACTTATAATATGGCTTACTCAATTCAAAACGTACCGCTGACTCAATCTCCGAACGAGTTAAGTCTTTACCTTCGTATTTCTTGAAGCTTTCAATAATAAATAGACATTCCTCGCGACCAGTACAATCGACATCGACATTGTCAATATGAATCGTCTTAGCAGCAAAAGTGCTAAAACAAAACAATGTGAATATGAATAATTTTAAAATGACCATTTATATTTTATATCGGCTCCAGCTGAACCATCTGTCCTTTCTTTATTATTTGTATCATCTTCACTTTCAAAAATACCTTCAATCGAAAGCTTATCACTTATACTATAATCAACATTAATAGACTGTCTTGTATTCTCACTATCAAAGGTATTTGAAAACTTTAAGTCAATATTTTCGTTAACCTTTTTAGTAATCTGTAACTTAGTAGCAGTTTTAACAGATTGTTCAGACTTTGTAGCTTCCTCAATCGGGCTATCAGAGCTTTCAGAAAATTCAGGAAGAACACTAAGTTTTAATCCAAGAGCAGAGTCAAGTCCTTCATTAATATTTAATTGATCCACTAAGAAGGTTCCAATACCAATCGTTGTTAAGTTAGTTCGTTGACTGTCCTCTAAGTTCTTCGAAAAGTCTGAAGTTACTCCTAAAGTGAGAAGAGAGAATATATTATCGCGAGTTAAATATGGATTAGACTCTAGGTTAATTGAAATATCCTCGACAGAACCGGTAATTCCCATTTCAATATCATATTGTCCAATTGTAGAGTTTGCCAAAAGATTTAAAGTTATTGGATCGAGATTTTCTTGTCTTGTAAAATAGACTACGCCTTCCGATAGGATAAAGTCATTACCTCTAAATTTAAACTTACTGACTCCAGGAACTATAATTAGCTGTCCTTGCATTTCAGGATTATTGAATTGTCCTTTTATGGAAAGATCACCTGCAACTAAAAGGTCAGCAAGTCGATTACGTACACGCACAGTTTCTTTGATCTTTAGATCGATATCTAAGTTAATCAAGTCGGGAATACCCCTCTTTGTTTGGGTAATATACTTATTTAAGCTTTTGTTATATTCAGATGTGGATTTAAAGTCATTGAACTCATTTTCAACAAGACCACCGTTTACAAATACATCTCCCTTAACAAGGTATGGAAAACTTTTACCTGAAAAGCTTAACTTTCCGTCTGTATTTATGAGAGATCGAGATTCAACTTGATAACCAACATCACTATAGTCAGCGTTTAAATAAACTTCAGGGAACGGGAAATTCGCCTTAATATAACCTGAAAGATCAAATCGTCCTGAACCTAATTCACCACTTAATGAATTTATTAGGATCTTCTTATCACGATATGCACCGATACCATTTGCATTGGCTATCTCTAATGGGATGGATTTTAACTTTAGTCCAAATCCAGAAGTAGAAAAAGAATGAGAGATATCGTAATTTCTTCGATTACCATAAATAATACCCCTTCCTTTAATATTACCTAGTATTCGCTCAATCTCACTTGTGAGTAATGTTAAATAGCTTAAATTTATATCAAGTTCTTGTATAAGTTCAAATCGACTGTCAACGTTACCTGTTCCTGTGACATAGTAGCGTCCCCCCGAACCTTCTAGTAGAAAGTTTAACTTTTTAATTTCTGATTGTTCAATTTCAATTTGCGTCGGTCTTCTTAAGGTAAGATCTCTTCCGTAATTATTCAGATGAAATTGATTAATTATAGAAGTTGCACTAACTGGCATATCAGAGTTGAAGTCGTATGAAATTTGACCGGCCATTTGCATAAAACCATTTAGTTGATTGTTAAATGCATTATGTTCAGAAATAACACTTAGAAAAGTTCTTAAATTTGGAATATCGACGTCGTAGTTAAGATCAACTTTAGGGTATTGTTTACTAAGGTCTAATATTCCTTCTAGATCAATTTCTCCATTTAAAAACTGAGAATCAAAATCAATAACACTATCTGTGAATTTAAATTCCAGCTCTGAAGATCCAATCTCCTCGTTACCAATTTTAGTTCTAGTTAAATATGCCGATCCATTCCCTTTAAAGTTCTTACCTCTTTTGGCATTTAAATTAATTGAAAAATAGCCATTATATCCTAGACCGATATCTCTATATCTGAAGAAGTCATTTAACTTAATAGGAGTAGTTACAAGATTGACTCGATCAAAACCTTTATCATAACGATAGGCAAAATCAGATGACAAACTCGATACCCCTTTCTTTAGGAATAAGTTTTTAACATCAATTTGATTTTTATCAACGGCTATTTCTATCGCGAAATTATCCATTGCTTCGTTATATAAGCTCACTTTTGAAGAAGTTAGATTTGCAGTAGTTTTAATATTATTGAAGCTACCACTGATATTTGCATTACCATTAAAAATTCCAGCAAATGGTTCTACATATAGTTTTATATCTTTCCAGATTGGATCTAATCTTCTTTTAGAAGTAGCAATATCTAATTCTGTAAACTTCAAATCAAGATTAAGTAACTCTTTTGGAATATCGACAAAGCCCATTAAATCAGTTTTTCCACTGACATTATTTGAAATACTATCAATGAATATCTTATTGCTATTTATTGAATAACGAGCTTTAACACTTGATGCTCCTTCAAATAAATAGTCATATACTTTAAGGTTATTAACATCTTTAGATGTGACATCAATAAAGACTTCGTCTTTACCGCTTATTCTTATATCAATATCACCGCGGCCACTACCAATTGCGCCGACCTCACCACCGAGGTCTGATAATTCAAGGCCTCGTCCCTCAACATTAAAGTCGACAGCTTTTCCTTTAATAGTTCCATTCGCTATGAGGTGCGATTTATTAATATTTGCATCAATTTCTATTGCAAAACGATTATCAATAATAATTGATAAAGAATTAATTTTCCCTTCTTTCATATTAAGAATATTTGTATTCGATGGCCTCAATGAAAGATTAGTAAAACTTAAGCGCCTTAAAGAATCTGCTGTAATAAATAAGTCGCCACTACCATTCATCTTTAAATTTACAACGCCGTTAATTCGACCTTTTAACATTTCCAGATCATCACCTAAAAAATATAGAATATCGTTGAGATGAAGATTACTTAATTCAACACTTGTATTTGTTGCTACAACTTTCTTTGATTTAAAATCTAAGGTGAGATCATTTAATAACTTGAATGTTCCTTTATTCACTGAACCTTTTAACTTTCTAAGCACAAGAGATTTATTATGATAAGTGAAATACGTATTTACTTTCTCAGCAATAGCGTAATCAGAGCTAATGTTGTCACCAACGACACTACCGTTGACGTATAGCCCTTCAAGACTTAAATCACCCGTTAGGTCTGCCTTTCCTTCAATTAGCCCATTAAGATTTAGATTATGTTTTTTAAGTAAAGAATAGAAACTGTCAAAGTTTACACGATATTCAATATCTGCATCTATCTTTCGCGATTTAAATTCATACTTACCTGTACCAGTAATTTTTGAGTCCTTAACAAATACGTATGCATTCCTTAGCCTAATACTTTCTTCAACAATCTCGGCATCAAGAAAAAGGTTATCGACAGCAAGGCCGTTCCAATAAAATCGCTCAATATCAAGAACAATATCAAAGCTGCTCTCATAAGGACTTATTGAAAGAAAGCTTATTGGAATATTCACATCAGCTTGTTCAAGATAAAAATCAGAGTTCATAATTTGTACTTGATTGATTTGAAACGGAAGCTTCTTAGTAATCTGAGTCAATCTTTCAAAATGGCCAATGTCATCTTTTTCGTCATTTTCTTTTTCTGTATTAATTTGATTTAAAACAATATACCCATCATCAAAAGACACACGACTAAACTTAATCTCAGATGAGAATAAACTCATAATAGAAAAAACAGCTGACACATCCTTAACCTGTATCTCAACTTCATCTTTAACGACTAGATTTACATTGTTTAGTATTGTTCTCGGAGGAAAGAAGCCCCCTGAAACCTTTGAGAATTTCAACTGGATATTTTCATTAGAGATTAGATTATTATTTATATACTCACTCAAGATAGTGGAAACATATTGAGACTGAATAAAATTCCAAGCACCGACACCAATAATTGTGAAAACAATGGTAAAGACAATGAGGAATTTATTCATTACTTTCATTATTTTAGAAGATCTCCTACATTACGATAACCAGGATGGAGACGGTTAACGATTACGGCAAAGAAGTAAGACCTTTCAAATGCACCAATTTTTTTATAATTATACGAAATCTCATAGAGTGTATTTACATATTCCTGCTTGGTTTCACATCCTTCAACCAATTTCTCACGAAGAGTGGCAATACTTCCAAGAAAGTCTTTCTTGTCTTTATCAGAAGAATCCATATGTATATTCACTTCTGTTGTTGATTTCTTTGTATTATTTTCTTTTTTCGTTATCTTCTTATAAACTTCGTGATCTTCTAAAATTGAATTGAATGAGTCTACAAACTCTTGGTCATTAGTATTAAGTGCATAATTATAAAATAAATCCTTCCACTCATTAGATTCAAAGATCACTGGAATAACTTTGAAGATATTTTCAATGAAGTTTAAAGGATCAAGTAGTTCGACCTTGTCCACAAGAGTCTTTCTAATATTTTCAAATTTTAAATATACTTCAGGATTTGAAATTGCAGTATTAATTGAAGTACTTAATCTGTCTTCATTATCAAATTTTAAAAAGGTTAAACTATTTATCAAACTCTCTAGTTCAACAGTAGTTGAAATACCAAGCCTTTGAAATAATTCTTTTAACTCAATGAGACGATTAACTTTTTTTTGATTAAATAGTTTATGGAATAATTTCTCTTGTAACTTATCTAAACGATGTAGTTTACCTAATTGATTTGCATAAATAATTTCAACTAAACTCTTTAAGTAAAAATTCTTATAGATATTGAATTCTTCTATTGGAATCTTTTTATAGTTTTTTAAAATTGAATCGATCCATGAATTGAATTCAATCGAATTTTTCAATAGAAGACTCTCATTCAATTGAATGTGAAATTCCGTTAATTTAGACACTCTACCTCGGCCAAAAGTTTTACTAACTACCTAAAATTATTATATCAAATTATAAAATTTAATAATATTAAGCGTACTTTTTACCTTTTAAAATGGGGGGAAATCAAAGAAAAAAGGGCCATAAAAATGACCCTTTATAAGAAAATTATTTGTTTACTCTTTCCACGTAATCTCCGCTTCTCGTATCAATTTTTAGGATCTCTCCTTCTTTGATAAACAGAGGTACATTTACTTGAAGACCTGTTTCCATAACGGCCTTTTTAAGTCCACCTTGAGCTGTATCACCTTTAAGACCAGGGTCTGTTTCTGTAACTTTTAATTCAACAAAATTCGGTAATTCAACAGAAATAGGCTTACCTTTATAATAAAGTAGTCCTACTTTAATACCTTCTTGTAAATAATTAGCGGAATCATCGATATATTCACTAGCTACATGAATCGTTTCATATGTAGATTGATCCATGAAATTGAATCCATCTGGATCTGCATAAAGATATTCTACTTCTTTTTCATCTAGATCTGGCTTTAGTGCTCCAGTAGCAACACCTGATTTGAAAGTTCTCTCAATTACTGCACCAGTTTCAAGATTCTTAATTCTTAACTTATAAAAAGCTGAACCTTTACCTGGATTTGTGAAATCACACTTGATGCAAACATATGGTTTGCCATCGATTTCCATTTTTAAACCTTTTCTAAAATCAGTAGTTTGATACTCCATAAAAACCCTTTAAATTAGTTGAGATAAAATAGCGAGAAAATAACCTTTTTCTTTTAAACCTTCTATCACAGCTGTTGAGGATTTTGCAGTAATTTTATTACTTCTAAACTCCTCTCGTTGATTAGTATTAGACAAATGTACTTCAACAACCGGGCACGAGAGAACGCGCAACGCGTCTAAGATTGCGATACTTGTATGAGAAAAAGCAGCTGGATTAATGATTACTGCTTTGTATGAAGCATTTGATGCTACTTGGATTTTTTCAATAATCTCTTTTTCACCATTACTCTGAAACCATTCGACATCAACCTTGTGGCCAGCATTTTCAAGTCTCTTATTAGTTAAGTCTTCAATTTCTGAAAGACTATACTTACCATATATATCAGGTTCTCTAGATCCGAGAAGGTTCAGATTAGGTCCATTTATTACTAAAAACTTATCCATTTAATACTTCACTACTTCTTTTTTTGATATATGAATCAAAAAGATCAAAGGCCATTGTGAGTTTATCTAACTCTTGCTTTGGCTTACTTTCTAATTTTTTCGCACTTGCTTCAAAAGCGGCCATTAAACTATCATGGCCAGTGCTAGCATCGTTTTCATGCTGAAGCTCATCAAGTCGCATCTTGATTTTTTGGTCATCTGGATTTTCTTGAAGTGCTGAACTTAAAACTTCAATTGCTTTTTGTTTTGCACCTTGTTTCAAGTACAAATCAACTAAAGTGTGGCTAAAGAATTGAGGTGTATTTGTTTCTTGTACTTCCTCAATAACTTCTTCAACTTCTGGCTCTTCTTTAGGTACAAGACTTAAAGTATTCCAGCTTTCGATCTCATTATCGAGATTGGAAATATCAAAAGTCTGCTGAGTAAGATCCTCTTCTTCTAAACTATCAAAGTTGTCATATTTTGAAACAAATTCACTAGCTTCCTCATCTCTTGGAGAGATAAATAGAACGCGCTTATAGGTATTTAAAGCTTCAAGAATGAAATTTCTACGAAAACAAACTTGTGCAAAAGTTTTTAAGAACTTTAAGTTGTCACCATTAAGATTCAACTGAGGCTTTAGTGTTGTATAAGCTTCTTCGAGTTCATTTTCTTCAAGTAGGATTTGACCATAAATAATAATCGCTGCACCGAAATTAGGATGAAAAGAAATTCCTCTTTTTAAGATTCGTAATGCTTCATCAGTCATTCCAACTTTTCGATAGATTTCAGCAAGAGGAGCAAAGGCCCTCGAACGAGGGTCTTTATCTAATTGAGTTTTATATTTTGTTATAAGAGTTTTATAGTTTTTCATTTATAAACTACTTGTAAGTCCTGCACGATCCTGATTAATTACACGAGGAGTCATGAATATAACAAGCTCTGTTTTTGAAATTTGTGGATTATAAGGAGTTCTAAATAGCCAGCCAACAATTGGCATATCTTTTAAATAGGGTACACCTGAATGAGTTTCAATTTTTGTATAGCTATAGAGACCACCCAATACAATCGTTGATCCATTTTCAACAAGTACGTTTGTCTTTACTTCTCTTTTAGCCTTATCAGGCGGTGCTCCCGCTGCAGGGGCCGTTCCGAATTGCTCTTTCGATAACTCAACAGTAAGATCAATTGCACCATCATTTGAGACTTGAGGTGTAACTGCTAAACTTAATTCAGCTGTTGTTTCTTTAAATGTAATTGATAAGTCTTCTCCTGCTCCAGTCCTTTCTTCAAACGATGTAGTTTCAGATGAAATAATCTCTGCTTTAACATTGTTTTTGGCTACTACACGTGGAGAAGCGATAATCTTACCTTTTGATTCACTTTCTAGTAGCTGTAATTGAAAATCAAGATTAAATAACCTTCCAAACCTTGATATACTTAATCCCAATAAATTTCTAGCATTTGTACCTGATGCTGGTGCACTAGAAAAGCTCAGCCCAGGTCCAGATATTGCAACGTTACTGGCCGTTCCAGTTAACTCTGTTGCTTGAGGGACTTGTCCGACAGGGTCATAACCAAAGTTGAGTCCATTTTGAAGACCAATCTGTTTTTGATAGCCTTCATTTACTTCAACAATTTTGGATTCAATCAACACTTGAGGTGTTTGACGATCTAGTATATTGACAATTTTTGCAATTTTTTCTGTTGTCTCAAGTGTATCAGTAATGATTAAATTATTTGTTCTATCATCAGCGATTATCGAACCCCTATTCTCTGTAATATAGTCTTTCAGTAAACTAGTTAGATCCTTAGCCTTTGAGTAAGAAATTGGTAATATTTTAGTTACAAGAGGTTCAGCAACTTCCTTTATTTGACTTGCTTCTCTTTCTCTTCTCTTCTCTTCTGTTGCCTGTGATAACGTTTTGATCGTTAAGATTGCTCCATTTTTTTCAGCAACTAATTTATTAATTGAAAGAACGGTATCTAAGGCTTGATCCCAAGGAACATTCACAAGATTAAGAGACAGTGGCTTGAGCTCAGCAACTTCATTTGTCATGATGATATTAAAACCTGAAGCATCTGCAATTAAATCTAAAATAGAATTAACCTGCATGTCTTTAACATTCAAAGTGATTTTATTACCAACATATTTCTTTTGACCAGAAAGAGTTAAGTTCTCTAATATATCTTCAAGACTTGTTGATTTTGGCTTCAACACCTTTACAGATTCTTTCTTTTCTATTTCTTCGACACCCACAACACGATCATCATCCCCTGAAACACTTGCAAATGCACCATATCGATTTTCAAAGATAATGCTAGCATTCTTTCCTGAAGTTTGTAATTTAGACCTGACATTGTCTCTAAGTTGTACTATTACTCTAATTCGATCTCTATTTCCTGGTTGCTTAAAAGCCGATACAAAAACGACGCTTCCAGAAAATTCAGAAGTATCAAAAGCCCTTAAGACACGATCTATTGAAGTAGCATTCTCGATATCTATAACAACTTGCTTGTCTTTAACAATTTTAAATTTGTTTATTTTAAAGTCGTCACTATCAAAGCTAAAATTTAAATAACTAAGATCATTTTTTTGTTGAAAATCAATTTTATCTAAGCTTGCACTGAAAGCACAAAACGAAAACAAAAATAGAACTGCATAGATTATTTTCTTCATTTTTACTCATCCTAAGTAAAATAGTTATATCATTATCTTATCATAAATCTTATTTTTGGAAAGTTTTATCAATCTGATAGTGGTAGTATCGTTTCTAAGTACTCTTCCTCGTCATATACATTAATGATTTTCTCAACTAATACTATACCACCAGGTAAGATTGCCTTAACCTCTACCTGATCTGGACCTATCTTCATCCCTTCTCTAATAACTACCACATCGTTTTTATTATCACCGTTATTATTGTCACCAACTTCTTGAATTAAAGCTCGTGGGTTCTTTCCCATATAAATACCAGTAACTCGAATTTGATCTATTCTTAAATTACTAGTATTTAATTTATTAGAAAAGCCTTTAAACTTTTCACGACGCTCTCTCTTGCTTCCAAATTTCCTTCGATACTTAACTTTAAAAGGGTCCCTAATATTTTTTGCATTATTTAGATCTAAAGCTTGCCCAAATGACTCAGAAAAAGACAAAACTATAAATATAGAAGTAATTATATATTTAATCATCTTTTTTCCTTCTTCTTTTTTTACTAGTCTCGTTTTTAGAGTTCTCTATAATCTTTTTCTCTATCTCTTCGATACCACGACTCTCTCTATGATTAGAGTTATAGATATAACTTTCAATCGTTGCAGAAAGGTTAATAATTTCATATCTAGACTTATTAATTTTTGAGATTTTACTTAAGCTTATATCTCTAACATTTAGAATCCTTTCCTGCTTTGAAATATTCTCAAGTAACAAAAGAAATTGTAAATATGTTCCCTTTCCTGAAAATGTATAAAACTTAGTAATGTAAAAGCCATTTTCCTCCTGGCCACTTGGAATGATTTGTGATTCTTTTATTTTTAAAGATTCACCTAATCTCTTTATTAGATTTATACTTTCATTATCACTAATATCTCTCGGTAGCTTCTTTTGTGTCTCTTCTAATTTCTGGGCAACTATTTCAATTTCTTCTTTTTTTCTTTCAACGTCTTTTTCATATTCCTTAAGCTTTTTAAGTTCTTTTTTCTTCTTATTAAGACGAACTTCAAAGCTGCTCACCTGATTCTCTAGAGATTCTCTCTCCAATTGGACTTCATTATATGCTTCATACGTAAGAAATAATCCATATACAACAAAGAGTAAATATAGTTTATTAACTATGGATAGCATTAATTCAATTCTCCATATGACTGAATTTTACCCTCTATGGTAAAACTTTGTAGAGTGACTTTTTCTCCATACAACTCATCCTGTATTTCTTTGAGCTCTTTCATACCAAAGGTCTCGCCACTATAATTACCTCTTGATATAAAATACTCTAGTTCTTTAACGTTATTAACGAAATCACCAACAGAAGAAAACGATATAGACTCACCCTCAATTCTAATAACCCTATCTTTATTTATCGTAAGCATATTAAACCAAATATCATCATTGAGAGCATTTGAAAGCCCCCTTAGGACTTTATATGGATTTGATTTTTTTGACATTACTTTGGCGACAAGGTCTTCTCGAGATTTTAGTTCTTCAATTCTTTTCGTAAACGCATTCATAACTTCATTAAGTGAGCCATAAGAGTCTACTTGTTTTTTTATTTTATTATATTGTGTTCTAACTCGTTGAATTTTATCCCTTACATCTTGGTTTTCCTCTTTAAAACTAGGAATAACATAACTAGTTAAAACAAAATAAATTACATATCCAATAATCAAAGACTTCTTATTAACTTGATTAAGATCAATTCCTAATACAACAGGTAATTCAAGAGGTTTCTTTTTTTCCAATAAGTTAATTTCTATCATCTAGGAAACTCCCTTATCGCTAAACCAAATGCAACGACACCTTCATGTGCCATATCAGTTAACTCTTCATCAGAGAACTTACTTTCGTCAAATTCAATTTCATTGAAAGGATTTAAAACATTTACATCAACTCCAAAAGAAGTTCTTATCTCCTCTAACAAGTTTGGAAGTCTCACAGAACCACCAGTAACGGTAATATCTCTCAAGGAATCGTCTGAGGTAGCATTTATATAGAAATCATGTGCTTTTTTTAGTTCATTTACTATCGATGTATTAATTTCATTAATAATCATTAAGACATCATCAGGGACACCGCCCCCAGCAGACATCTTTTTCAAGTCTTCCGCTTCAGCAAATTTTACACCTAATTGTCTCTGAATCTCCTCAGTGATACTAGCTCCACCAAGAATAATCTCCTTCACAAAGACCGGTACACCTTTTTTTAGAACAGTGAATATGGTCGCCTGTGAACCGATATCGATAAGAAGTCTCGAGGGTATTAAAATTTTGGTTGAAGTCCCTGCAGACGTTCCTTCAAAGACTTCAGATTCTTCATCCTCAAGTTCATCATCGTTTTCTACCGCTTCTTCACCTGCTAGTTCAAAAATATTAGTAATTGCAAGAGGACATAGATCGACAACTTTAACGACTTTACCTAAAGAGGTTAAAATGGAACGAAATGATTCAAGTACATCTTTTTTTATGGCGCAGACAATTACATCTAAACCACCACCTCTATTCTCACCGATTACGTACCAATCAATATTACATTCTTCGACAGGAAAAGGTAGATATTGCTCTGCTTCCCATGTAACTTGATCTTCTAGCTCTTCATCCTCGCCCCCGGCAAGCTGAAGCTTTTTAATAACTGTATTAGGACCAGATAGGCCGAGACAGATATATGGCTCAGTGATATTTGCTTCTGCAAATGCTTCACTTAAAGCATCTTTTAATGCTTCTTCATCTTGAATTTCATCTTCAATAATCGTTGCTTCAGGAAGAGGGACTGATGCGTATTTAGTTAAGGTATAAGTATCGTTCTTTGTCGTAATTTTACTTACCTTAACTGAACTTTGACCAATATCGACACCTATTAATTCCTTTGGAACTAAACCGACCGCCTCGCGTATTTTGAATATAACATCCTGTATCTCTATATTTTTATTCATCCATGACCTATAAAAGTATTATTTTATTATACTCTGCACAGTCCAGTCATTTCAAGAAGTTATTTAAAAGAGTACGACCCTCAGCATCATTTCAAAAATGTGCGGAAGGAATATTTGTATCACTGCAACAAGAATTATAAATGGGCCAAAAGCAATCGCTTGGTCTCTTTTAATAATTTTAAAGATTAAAAGAGGTAGCATTAGTACACTTCCAGAAACACAGGCAAATAACATATTGTGAATGATTCCCAAAGGACCTAGATAAATTCCTAATACCCCAAATAGCTTGATATCACCACCTCCAAGGCCGACAACACCTCTTAACTTGTAAAATATAAAAGTAATTAAGTAAGGTATTGCAAAACCTATTACTCCTCCAAGAAGCCAATGCTGAATGGGAAAGAAAAATATGGCATGTATAAAGAAAATTACACCCAAATAGATATTGATTGAATCAGGTAAAATCTGATGTCTGATATCAATTACAAAATGAACTAACAGGCAACAAGCTATAGTAAAAAAGAATAAATAGGATGTAATTGTATGGAGTGAAATTTCATTTCCAAAAAGCAACAAAGAAATCACAGCTGTTAATAACTCTATGACTGGATACTGTAAACTTATCCTTGATTTACAGCTTGCACACTTACCTCTCAGTAAAATGTAACTTATGATTGGAATATTATGATACCACTTTAACTGAAATCCACATTTTGGACATCTTGAGCGATCAACGAAGAATTTCTCACCTTTAGGCAATCTTAAAATAAGCACATTAAGGAAACTTCCAACCATTGCACCAAAAATAAAAGCATAAACTTTATACAAGAGAATCATTAAGTTAACTCTTTGTTTTTGAATATTATCGCATTTATAAATGAAAGAATTAAAATATATGAAAAACCATATGAATAACTATGAATAACCTGCTCCGTAGAGATTAAATCACTATTAAATACGAAAGGCTTAAGGTTTAAAAGATTCAAATCAGGTAAAAAGGTTTTATAAGCATTTATGATATATAATAAACCTTCCCTATTTTTAACAAATGTTAATTCGGATATATGAGTTACTGCATGGCCAATAAAGTATATTACGATTGTATTAATTACACTTAATGCTCGACTAGTAATCAAACTAAAAAACAACACGATTAAAAATAGTAAAACAGATTCTATAACCCCCAATACAAGTGCATTAAGAATAATAGAACTTATCGTACCCCCTCGAGATAAATAAACGATTGTCGATATACCGAATATAATTAAAGTACTCAGAGAAAGAACACTTGTAACACCTAAAATCTTCCCCAGTAAAAACTGTATACGCGATATTGGTCTTGAAAGAGCTATATAAATAGTACGTGATTCAATTTCCTGTGATAGAACATTAACTCCTATGAACACGGCCAGTATATTTGAAGCGAATGCCGCTCCTCCTAACCCAAAATCAATTGATACTCTAAGAACGTTTCCATACGAGAATTCTGATGTCACATAATTGAGAACTAAAATCAACAGACTTATCCAAGCTGTAATATAGAGAACACGACTTTGTATGACATCTTTGAAAGTAAATTTTGCGATTGTTAATATATTCTTCATTTGTTTAACCGATATACAATTTCTTCAAGTGACGATAAGTTTTTCTCTAACTTTATAACCTCGCCACCTTTTTCTAAAATACTCTTCAATCTAAATTCTTTAGAATTTGTTTCTATTTCGATATTGTGAATTTGTCCTTCGAGACGGTATGTTAAATTATAAATGCTGTCAGTATTCTTTTCTATTAGATCTTGAATACTTCCATTGTAAATAATTTCACCATTTTCAAGTACAACAACATCATCACAAACTTCTTGGACATCAGAGACAATATGGGATGAAAAAAACACTCCAACGCCATGTGCGTTAACATCTCTTATAACTTCTTTAAACTCCTTACGACCGATAGGGTCTAATCCAGATAAAGGCTCATCTAAAATAATTAGTCTTGGTTCATGAATTAGAGCAGAAACAAAACCTAAACGTTGTAACATTCCTTTGGAGTACCCCTTAATTTTACGATCTAGCGCAAATTCTATTTCAAGTTTACTTGCCCACTTCTTAGTATTTTTTTTAATCTTCTCTTCTGATACCCCTTGAAGCTTTCCACAATAGTCAAGAAACTCATGGCCAGTTAAATTTTGATAATAAAAAGGTCTCTCCGGCATATAACCTATCAACTTCCTTATGCTTTCATCATTCCAGTCGATCCCTAAAACCTCAACACTTCCAGTATCTGGTTTAATAAATCCTAGGATTATTTTAATAAGGGTTGTTTTACCTGCACCATTTGCACCAAGAAACCCAACGATTCTTCCTGACTTCAGTGAGAAGCTAGCATCTCTTATTGCAACAAAGTCTTTCGACCAAAAATCTTTCTTAAATGATTTAGAAATATTTTTACAAGTAAGCATAAGCCCCCTTTATTAATTCAATATTCATAGTATAATCATCGCTAACAATGAAGAAAACATCTTTACTCAACATTTGTAAAATTAGTATTTCAATTATAGCACTTATTTTAACAAATAAATTCATCTCATATAATAAACCTATAAACCCTGAGATATACTCTACTCTTAACTCAGACTTTGTTAAAATTATTTCCTTTGGAAACTATCGATTTATTTCAGGATTCATATGGGCTAAAACACTATTAGATGCAGATATTGAGCATATTAGTCCTGGAGAAAAGTCTTGGCTATATTATCGTTTTAAATTAATTTCAGACCTAGACCCTACTTTTTACGAGAACTACTTACATGGTGGAGTATATTTATCAATTATAAAAGATGACATTTACAGTGCAGCTGAAATATTTGAGAAGGGACTCTCTTTTTACCCTGATGATTTCCAATTACTTTACAATGCTGCTTTTAATTATCATTTTCAAATTCGAGACTTTGAAAAATCGCTGAAATATTACCAACGTATCAAATCACTACCAAAGGAATATCATTTTAGAATATTACCAACCTTAATTAAGCAAGCACAAGAAAGAATTTCTTCAAAGGGAACATATTTAAGAGTTCTTTATGAAAAACTTGATTCAACTAAGAATCCGAAAGAGAGGAAAGCAATACAAAAAAAAATAAGAAGAATAAAAAAAAGCCAGCTATAAGCTGGCTTCTGTCTTTTAACGTTCTCTTATATTAATAACCGCGATTAATCATTTTTAGTTGCTTGTCTTGATCAATTGCCCACTTGTCAGCGTTACCAATAGCAGCTGTATTATCAGAATCAATATAACCAACAGCACCAGCTACGAAAAAACCACCTTCATCATTAACCCCTGGTTGCGTAAGCCCATCACCACCAAGGTCACCAGCTGTAAATGTAACTGATGACAGTTCAGATACTTGAGTTCTCTTACCACCAACTGTTTTAGCGGCACCTACGCCATATTCATTATTAGAACAAACACCACCATTTGCAGTAACAATTCCATTTGGAGTCGTTGTAGGTGTTGAAAAACCTAATGAATAATAATTATTACCTGTACCCGCTGCAGCAGGCCCATCCCAAGTTCCATTAGGTGATACATAGCCAGCATCTCCTAAACATGATCCAAATGAGTCGTAATCTGTTTGAAGAGCTGCCATTGCAGAATAAATAGAAGCGAGCTGAAGCTTAGCCTCTGAAGTTTTTGTTTTTGCTTGGTACTTCTTAAAGTTTGGAATTGCTACCGCAGATAGAATTCCGATGATGGCAACAACGACCATCAACTCAACCAGGGTAAACCCCTTCGAGTTTTTTAATTCCTGTGTAAATTTCATTTCTGTTCTCCTCGTTAATCTAATTTAGATAGATTAATAATGTTTATTGAGTTCATGAATGGAATTTAGACCCATTTTATCCCTCAGTATAACTTTACGGTATAACTAAAAAAAATCTTAATTTTATATAATATCAACAACTTAAATAGTTAACATACCAATAAATATTAACTAATTTGCCCACAATTCTTGTCTTTTACTAAGCTCCTGCTGACATAAACATTGGCAAGTAGATTGCGATCATAATTCCACCAATAATCCCACCTAAGACAACAAGCACTAATGGCTCAAGCATCTTTGTTGCTCCAGTGATGGCCTCATTAACCTCGTCCTCAAAAACATCAGAAATTTTTGCTAACATTTGATCAATTGAACCTGTCGATTCACCAACTTTAATCATTTGAGCAACCATTTCTGGAAAGTAGTCAATCTTACTTAATGGTTCAGTTAACGTCTTACCTTCAACAACCTTTTTTCGTACTGTTTTGATATCATTTGAGATAACACTATTATCAATCGTTTCAATACAAATTTCTAAGGCATCAATAAGGGCCACACCTGAACCAAGTAGAGTTGCAAGCGTTCTTGAAAACTGAGCAAGACTTCCTTTAATAATTACATTTCCAAAAGCTGGAACATTCATGGAGAACTTATCAAATAGAATCTTTCCTTGTGGTGTTTTCACAAAGTAGGTAAAAAACATTGAAGCAGCAATTCCAAATAAAATCATTTTTCCAGAATATTCTCCGAAGAAATCAGAGGTGTCGATGACAAACTGAGTAATCCAAGGAAGGGCCTGACCAGTATCTGTTAGCATCGAAGTAAATTGAGGAACAACATAAGTGATAAGACCCCAAACAACGAGAGCACCGATGCCAGAAACAATTAATGGATAACTCATAGCAGATTTAATTTGCTTTTTAATCTTCTCTTGTTTTTCTAAATGTTCTGTTAGCTTTGATAAGATTTCATCTAAGATACCACCAACTTCACCTGCCTTAACGAGGTTACAGTAGAGATTATCAAATCCTTGCTGCTTACGCATACTTTCAGCAAGCGTATTACCTTCAGCAACATCCGTTGCAATATTTTTAATAGCATTTTTAAGAGCTGGATTTTTTTCAGATTTGTAGATAATTTCTAATGATAAAATAATCGGTACACCTGCATTAATCATAATTGATAAACGCTTAGTGAAATTCATTAATTCTGCTGCACCAAAGGCCGAGCCTATTCCCTTTTCGATTAGCCAAGCATTGATATCAAATTCAAGAATTGATGGTGGAATAATTTTACGGACACGATTACCTTGAGCGCGCAAACGCTTCTTTGCATCTTTCTCACTATTGGCCTGAATTTGACCATTAGCTTTCTTTCCATTTTTATCGAGTCCTTCCCATTTATATAGTGGCATAACTTACTCTATCTCTCCTTAATACCAAGTTGTGGACCTAGCTCTTCTGGGTTTGTTGAATAAGACATTGCTGTTTCAACATCAATGGCACCTGAATCGACATGCTTCTTTATGGCCTGGTTCATGGTTGTCATTCCCGTTTTATCCTGTCCAATTTGCATCTGAGAATAAATTTGGTGCATCTTATCTTCTCTAATTAGATTTCTAATGGCAGAAGTTGGTCTTAAGATTTCAAGGCAGGCCACTCGACCTGGCTCATATGTTTTTGGAATCAGCTGCTGAGAAACAATCCCTTGGAGAACAAAAGATAAAAGAGTTCGAACCTGATCTTGTTGATCAGATGGGAAAACGTTAACAAGACGATTCATTGTTTGAACACATGAGTTTGTGTGAAGAGTACCAAAAACTAAGTGACCAGTTTCTGCAATTGTTAAAGCCGCTTCAATTGTTTCAACATCACGCATCTCACCAACGAGCACAATGTCCGGGTCTTGTCTTAATAAACCCTTTAATGCATTTTCAAATGAATGTGTATCTCGACCAATTTCTCTTTGGTTCACAATACTCATTTTATGTGGGTGAACAAATTCAACAGGATCCTCAAGTGTAACAATATGTGCAGGCTCAATTTCATTGAGACGATTAATCAGTGCCGCAAGTGTTGTTGACTTCCCGGAACCAGTTGGACCAGTAACGAGGAAAAGACCATTAGTTACATCTGTCATCTCCATTAATACATTTGGAAGATTTAGAGCTTTAAAATCTGGTACAGCACTTGGAATTAACCTAAAAACGGCCGCTACACCACCTTTAGAATAAAATATATTCGCACGAAATCGAGCTAATCCTTTAATCCCAAAGGCCAAGTCGAGTTCTAAGTTCTTTTCAAATTCGTTTCTTTGCTCTTCTGATAAGATTTGATAGATCAAAGCTTTACTTGTCGAGGCATCGAGAGCCGGAAGCTTTACCCTAACAATATCACCATTTACTCTCATTGCTGGAGCTGTTCCCGGTGTAAGGTGTAAATCAGAGCCACCGTTATCGACCATTAACTTAAATAGTTGCTGAATCTTTAGCGATTCTGTAATTGCAGCACCACCTGCATGTGTTTCGGTCTGAGTTTTTGTTTGTGTACTATCGTTACTCATCTTTTGGTTCCTGTAGTTCCTACTATAGTTTATCGATACTTGAGTTTTTAACTGCTTCTTCTAATGTCGTTACACCCTCGGCTACTTTAGTAAGAGCCGACATTCGAAGTGTTTTCATACCGTCAGCAATGGCCTGTTTTTTTAAGTCATCAGATGAACAGTTTTTTAAAACTAGCTCACGTGCACCTGGAGTCATTTCTAAGACTTCATATATTGCGACACGCCCCTTATATCCACTTCCATCACAAAACTCACAGCCTTTACCTTTGTAGACTTTTAAATTCTTTGCAGAGTTCGGGGTAACACCACAGGCTATAATTTCTTCAACGCCGACTGATTCATCAACAGCTTTACAATTTTCACAAATCTTTCGACAAAGTCTTTGAGCGACAACCACATTCAACGAGCCTGTAATAAGAAAAGGCTCAAGTCCCATATTTAAAAGTCTTGTAACAGTTGATGGTGCATCGTTTGTGTGTAGAGTAGAAAGAACCATGTGCCCAGTTAGTGCTGCTTCAATAGCGATCTCACCAACTTCTTCATCTCGAATCTCCCCAACCATGATAATATCAGGGTCTTGTCTAAGGAAGGCCTTAAGAGCGCGAGCAAAGTCTAAACCGATGTCTTTTCGAACGTTAACCTGATTAATCCCCTCTAAGTTGAACTCACAAGGATCTTCAGCTGTTGAAATATTTTTCTCAATACTATTAAGTTCTGATAGTGCCGAATAAAGAGTTGTTGTCTTACCTGAACCAGTTGGCCCTGTTACTAAGCACATCCCATATGGCTGCCTGATCCCCTCAAGAAAAACTTCTAATTGCTTTGGCTCAAATCCGAGTTTTGTCATATCAAGCTGAAGGTTTGATTGATCGAGAAGTCGCATTACAACTTTCTCTCCAAATAAAGTTGGAAGCGTTGAAACACGATAATCGATTGGGTTCCCATCGATCTCTAATTTAATACGTCCATCTTGAGGAATTCTTCTTTCAGAAATATCTAACTGACTTAGAATTTTCATTCTTGAAACCAGTGGCATAAGCATCGACTTTGGAGGCTGTGCGTATTCAATTAGAGAACCATCAAGACGGAATCTAATTCTAAAGTTATTCTCATAAGGCTCTACGTGAATATCTGAAACCTTTTTAAGATATGCCTCTGCTAAGATCTTATTAACAAATGAAATTACATCTTCACCAATATCTTCTTCTTTAACATTCTCATCACCTTGAGCTTGATCGGCCCTAACTTCTCTAACTGTTTCAAGAATTTCATCAATTGATGCGGTAATATTTTGGTAGAGAGCTTTCCATGCTGATAATGAGGTAAGGACAAACTCGACATTGGATTGAATATCTTTTTGAATTTCTGCTCTAACTTCTATTAATGAAGGATCAAAAATAGCAACAACAAGAGAGCCGGCCTGTCTTTTTAAAGGAACAATTCTATACTTTGTTGCAACACCCTTCTTAATCATTTGAAGAGTTGATTCCGGAACCTTCGTCTCTGAAAGGTCAACATATGTAAGGCCACTATTTTCTGCAACGGCCTTTGCAAACTTCACATCATCAAAGAAGTTAAACTTTAATAAATCTAACTCAGAAACAACGCCAGGATTCTTATTTGCTGAAAGAGGAACCAAGTCTTTTCTTGGAACCATTCCAGTTTTTGCAATAACTTCGAGGAATTCTTTTCTTATCACTTTACTTTACCCAGTATAAATTTCTTTGAAAATTAACTACTTACAAACAAATAATTATTAACTATTTGTTTATATTATAACGTAAAGTTCCAAAATTTTTTTGCGGCCACTGCCTGTAGGTAAAGAAGTTCACTTCCATCAATATAAGTGAGTTTATTTGTCAGGGAAGACTCATGGAATGAATGTTTATAATTCATATCCCAGAAAATAGTATTTTTTGATAATGATAAATTAAAATGAAATGCTCGTGCACAACAATTAATTATCAACAATTTATCGAGGTTAAATTCTTGTTCAAAATTGATATCATTCAAGTTTCCATCAACACTTCTAGAGTACTGAACATAATCTATATTTAATTCATCAAATAAGACATTAAACATCTTTGCCATTGTTCCACTTCCAAGAACAACAACTTCTCTCTCATTATAGTTTTCTCTTAAAAAGATTTCTTTTGCCGCTAAATAGTCAGTATTTGTAGCAATATACTGACTTCCTTCTTTTTTAATGCAATTTATACCGCCAATCTTTCTAACGGTAGTATCCATTTCCACAGCATTAATGAAATGAGTTTTATAGGGTGCAGTAATAGATAGGCCCATTTGCTCTTTAAAAATTTCATCAAGAGAAGGAATTGATTGAGGCTTTGCTATATCGAGAAGAGTATATTCGACTTCATTATTAAAAAGTTCAGCATAAATATCCGGAGATTTAGAATGATGAATACTTTTTCCTAAGAGAGCGAGTTTAATCATTAAAATATTCTCTTGTTTTATCAACATCTAAATTAATTTGCTCAATGAGATCGTTAACAGAATCAAACTTCTTTTCATCGCGAAGCCTTTTAATAAAAGATACCTCGATCTCGTTACCATAAATATCATTATCAAAGTCAAGGATATGAGTTTCGACAAAAACCCCCATACCATCAGTAAAAGTTGGATTATGACCAATATTAGTAACGGAATACCAAGTTGACTCACCAAATTTTGTCTTTGTTATATAGACACCGTTTTTTGGATATCGACGATATCTATCAAGATCGAGATTAGCTGTAGGAATGCCGATTTGACGTCCTCGTCCAGCACCTTTAATGACGCGTCCTCTTATAAAATAGTCGCGTTTTAGATACTTTCTAACTGATTCAACATCTCCATCAGCAAGGGCCTCTCTTACAATTGTACTTGAGACCTTTCCCCCCTCAACATCAAAAGAGCACAAAACTATCACTTCTGTATTAATATCTTCACAGTATTTTTTTACAAAACTATGATTACCCTTTTTTTGTGCACCAAATGCAAAATCGTGCCCAAGATAAAACTTAGCAGGGGCCTTTGCATTAAAAATAAACTCATCCAAAAAGTCCTTTGGTGGCATTAGAGAAATATCTCGATTAAATTCAATTTCAAATAAATAATCAATTCCTAATTCAGATAAAAGTTCACGCCTTTCTGAATAACTATTAATTAGATAATGCTCCTTGGGATTTAGGATCTGAATTGGGTGAGGTGTGAATGTAACAACAACTAATTTTAAGTTGGAGTTTTCGCACTCGTCCTTAATATTTCTTATAACTTTCTGATGGCCACAGTGGACACCGTCAAAATTACCAATAGTGACAGCATAGTCGAGTTCATTTAACTCATTCAAAGATTTAATTACTTTCATTTGATTCTCTTATTAGTTCGTTCCAATATTTCTTTTCGAACTTCAATGGAAGCTTTGCACCCTTGTATTCGTTTTTACTTGCGTTCTCAACTAAATTACTAAAATAAGTACGAGCTTCACTGCTTAAGTTTGAGTTCTCAATCTTATCTCCCAGACTATCACCTGACTTATTATTTGAATAGGTACAGATATAGTGAAAGATTTGAGAATAAACAAAGTTTTTCTTAAGATCATTAAGAGGATCTCTCTTAAATAATCTAATATATGGAAAAGCGGTTAAGGCAAGTATAAACACAGCAATCGCTCCGAGTGAATAATTTATAATTGTCCAAATGTTGCGTTTTTGTGATGGTTTAAACACAGGTGCCATAACATTTTGTTGAATATTCTTTTCGACAGTGCTTCTAATATTTTCTTTTGCTTCTTTGGCTACAGTTGTAGCTTCTTTTGAAGAAATATTTGAAGAAGATGTTCCCGAACCAATAATAGAAAGAGCATCAATTTCTAACTTCGTCGTTTCAAATTGATGTGTTAGTGGATTAAAAATAGATAATTCCAATGAGTTTTTTGGAATATCTTCGGAATATTTTGCAAGATATGTGTAATCAAAACGTTTATTCTTATCAAGAGGTGTTTTCTCAATCATTTCTGCACGGGCCTCAAATACTTCAAAAGCATCTGAGCTAATTAAACGAGGTGCTTCAAATTTCTCCAACGCACCGTCACCGACAACGTTTAACCTAGCCTCTAAAACATCATTTACAACAACCTTAGACTTATTAAAGCTCAGTTCAAAGCGATGTTGTCCAACAAGGCCAGTAAATGATTTTGGCATATTTTCTGTAGGTATTGGGATCGATTTAATTTTAACGCGATCACTTCGTATAACCTTTGTTTTATAAGTTGCGCTTGAAAAAGAAAATGACATTCCAAAAGCATTTCTTCTTCTACTTTTATAATCAGGATATTGAATTCTTAACTCAATTGGATCAATTGAAAGATCACCTGTTTTTTCTGGATACAATACTGACTTATAGACTAGTAACCTTTTATATACTTCACCTTGTATACTGACTCTTTCTACATTAGTGCGAGGTAATTCGAATCTCTTTAAAAAACCTTTTTGTACTGGGAACTTTACAAATTCAGGGTTTGTAATCTCACCCTTAAAATATACATAGTAATTTAAATCAATGCGCTCACCAACATAGGCTTGTGACTTATCAACCTCCGCTCTAACAAAATAATCTTGTAGGGCCGCTCTTTGCCTTAAAATTCGTACAGAGAGTGAGCGATGCTTTACAACGCTTCCACCTAGGTCGACTTCAATATCTTTTACAACAGTAGTACCAGGCTTTCTCGCTCTTATTTCGTAGACATAATTATAGATCTTCTTCTGGATCATTTTACCGCCAGCAAAAATCCCCTTAACCATCATACGGCTTGCATCATTAGTGTTATCAGAAATTATCTCTCCATTATTAAGTTTGAAACTTACATATGGCTCAACATTACTTTGACTTTCAAAAGAAATCGTTAACTTGAAGGAATCTTCTAATGCTACCTGACTTGAATTTACTTTTGCTGTAATTGTTTGTGCAAAAGTAGATAAACCAAGAAGTGAAATTAAAATCCATTTTATCATTACCAGTCCTTACGATTATTATCACCTTCAGATGAAGTATCTATAAATTTCTGTTGCAACTGAGCGTCATCATTCATAATTTGCTTAAAAACACCATTGGCCTTACGCATCTTCTTTTTACGTTTTGCCTGACTCTCAATCTGCTTCCATTGCTGCTGTTTAGTTTTTTGTTCTTTTTTATTACCATTTTTAGAATCTTTCTTTTGACTCTGCTGCTTTTTTTCTTGATCCTCTTTACCTTGACCAGACTTCTTATTTTTCTTCTCTTGACCTTTATCGTCTTTATTTTGCCCCTGCTTTTTCTTCTGCTCAGAGTTCCCGTTATTGTCTTTATTCTGATCCTTATTCTTATCTTTTTGATCCTTATTCTTTTTATCTTTCTTATTTTTCTTATCTTGTTTCTTCTTTTGTTCTTGTTTTTTCAAAGCCAACTTAATTTGCTCAGTAATTTTCTTTTTTAAATCATTGTTTTGAGTACGTGTACTTATATAATCAAATAAGTTTAAAGAGTCCTCGAGTCGATTGTTTTTGAGTAAAGCTGTAGCGTAGTTAAAAAGGTCTTCATCCTTCTCATTCTCATAATTACTTAATGTTTCACTATAAATTTCTACGGACTGCTCTTGACCATTCTTCTGCTTTAAATATAGTTCTGCTAGCTTTAACTTTTCGTTATGAGTAATTTCTCCTCTACGCATTTTTTCAACTAGCTCATCTTGATAGGGGTTCGGCTGCGCTGCTAGATCTTCTTGATTTGCAAATGCTTTATCTTTCGAGCCAACAACAATTAACATTATGAAGATTGCTGTCATTGCATTAAACATTTTAAAGCGACTTAGTATCACGAAGATAACGTATGAAATAATAGCGCTAATAATAATCCAATACCCCAATACAGGACGAGATCTGAAACTTCCTTTAGAAAAGGCATTTAAATGTACATTTTTAAAAAAGTCCAATATCTCTTGAGTTGGTAAACTGTATGATTCGATAAACCATACTTTTGAATACTTTGATTTCTCTACTAAATCCTCAAAGAAAGTTTTATTTAATTTTGATACGATTTCAACATTGTTATGTTTTTTATATCGTCTAAAGTTTCCACGCTTATCACGAACAGGAATTTTACCACCATCCGGTGTTCCGACACCTACAATTCCAAGGCTAATTTCTTCAGGGATTTCAACATCAATGCTTCCATGTTCTTCGCCATCAGTAATTAAGAGGATATTTCCCTTTGTGTACCCATTAGAAGTTTTAAAGTATTGAAATGCTTCTTTTAGAGCTAAACTAACATTTGAGCCCCCATCTGGTGCTGCCGACAACATTGTTTCAAGACGCGACTCAAGTATGTCTAAATCATCAGTAAATGGAACAATTTTTCTTTGAATATCAGAGAATATACTCAATGATACTTGGTGGCCAAAGGCATTCTTAACAAAATGTTTTGCAATAATAGCTGCCTTAGAAATTCGATTAGGCCTTACATCCTCTACAAGCATACTCATAGAATTATCAATAAGTATGAGTGTTCGTTGATTTGGTATATTAGATTCAACGATTTCTTCAGGACCTCTAAGATCACCTACAGCAAAAGCAAAAATAAAAAATGATAAGAAATAGAAAATAATTGAAATTTTTTGTCTTTTCTTGATTTTTAATGACCAAATAGACTGCACTAGTTTAGAAAACTTATTTCTAATTCGTAGTGAAATCAATGAAAAAATTGCTACAACCACAACTGAAATCACTAATAATTTAATATTAACAAATTCCATTACGCAACTTCCCTATATCCAATACGTCGAATGGATTCAACAAAAACTAATAAGAAGAATCCGGCCATCAGATATTTATAGTAGTCCTCTTTATAGATTATTCGTCCTTTAATTTCGAGGCCTTTCCTTTCAAGCTTATTAATTTCAGATAAAACTTCATTAAGAGAGTCATTGTCTGATGCCACAAAGTCTTTTCCACCAGACTCTTGTGCAATCTTGCGAAGAGTTTCAAAGTCCATACTTTGGCCTGGCATATTTTGATAACGTTTACGTCCATATGCATCTCTACCAACAGGTAGTTTTGCATTAGGATCACCACCAATACCAATTGTATAGATCTTAATTCCAAGCTCTTTTGCTTTTTCAGCAGCCTGCATAGGTGACATTAGACCAGCATTAGCACTACCGTCTGTTAGAAGAACAATTGACTTATTCGCCGCTATACTCGTCTCAGATCTTGCAAGTGCCAGACCTAAAGCGTCTCCAATATTTGTACCAGAACCTAAAAAACCAATTTTAATTTGTTCTATTGATTGCTCCACAAGCTTTAAATCAGTTGTAACAGGAATTAGAGTAAAGACCTTATCTCCAAACATAATAATTCCAATACGATCTACTGGCGAGAGCTCAACGAACTTTCGTATCTGTTCCTTAGCTGCTTCCAAGCGATTTGGAGGAAAGTCTTCTGCGAGCATCGAACGTGAAACATCCACAACAAAATAGATGTCATTAATTTCTTTTTTTACATTACTCTTACCCATCGGGGTTTTGGGCCCCATTAGAGCGAAGCTAATAAGAAGCCAAGAGATAACACCAAGAACTAACAAGATACCTCGCATAATTGAGAAGACATTTTGTGTACGATATTTTGGAGGTAGAATTAACTCCCCTTTTCTCATGACACTGAAGAAGTCTAAGATCCAAAAGAGTAATCCTACTAGACCAGCAATAAATAAATATTTATTTTGAAACACGTAACTATCTAACAACAATATTCTCCTTGGCCTTACGATGGGCCTCCTCTAATGTTATTAAGTCACTCTGATCCCAATCCTTCTTATACTGAACTTTATTAGTTAAGTTTAAATATTCGACATAAGCATCTTTATTAGAAAATATTTCATAAAACTTATGACGATTTGAGTATATATACTCGTGACCTTTACGATCTGATACCTTTTTAAATTCATCGACAATATTCTGCCAATGCTTTTTTTGAGCATTCTTTGTTTGAATCTTACGAAAGAATATAAAGATTAAAATAAGAACAACGATTGCAGTTATAGAAATTAACAGAATAATTAAAGGACTTAACTGGCCAGGCACACTCTTATCAAAAACAAAGAAGTCCTGTCTTGAAACCGGAGTATTAGAAAATGATATAGCAGAATAATCCACAGCGACTGCCATACCGCGATAGTCCCAAATCTTTGGAAAGTTAGGCTTAGGTTCGCTTATTAGCACACCTCTAGCTTCAACAATATAATACTCTGGATTTTCTTTTAAAATAAATTGCTTCTTTATTTTTAGGATTTTAATCATGTCCACAAAGTTTCTAGAAAGTAATGATTTTTTAATATCCTGATCACTTACTTCACTAATTGGATGTAGCATGATTTTAAAGTCTTTTATTTCACCAACATCCCATGAACTCTCTTTATCGATAAGCTCAAGTGTTAGCTTTGTATCAAGTGCAAACGTAGACAGAGACAGAATAGAAATAATAAGTAAAAGAAATCTCATAGCATCTCCTTTACAAAAACATCTAAATAACGATCACTAACATCAATATCTTTCAAACGAAAATCATAATCTAACTTTTCATTTTTCCCTTTAAAGCGAGTATTAACTCGTCCACTCCCCTTTCCTGCGATTCGTCCAACTAGAGTAAATCTAAACTCATCAGAAGTATCTAAGGGAGTTAACAGCCTGAAGGCATGAACGTGCCTTCTAACCGTTAACCTCTTTAAGGTCTCAGGAGAAAGAAATTCATAGAAGTCACTTAGTATAACGACCTCTCTTTTTTTATAAAACTCTCTTACTAACTCTTTATCAAATTTTGCGAAATTTCTTTCTTTTTGATTCACAAGAAATTCCGTATTCACTTCACCATTTTCATCAATAACTTTAGATTTTCTCAAGCTGTCGACAAATGCGACGAGGCCTGCTTCTCCTCTTTTCTTTTGAACTCTTACAACTTTATCGTTTAAACAAATTATTGTTTCAATATAGTCATGTGTTTTTTCTGAAAGTAAGTATAAAAGGCTGATAATTTCAAAAGCCGCCTGTATTTTAGAGACGCCATTATGACCAATTACCATTCCGGGACTACAATCTAATAATATTGTTATTTCAACATTTCTTTCTTCTTCAAATGTCTTAATATATGGTGTATTCGTTTTTGCCACCATCTTCCAGTCTATAAAACGTACATCATCACCATGAACATACACTTGATGTTCTTTAAACTTAAGCCCCGTGCCTCTAAAGTGAGACTTAAGCATTCCAATAGAAAAAGAATTGGCCCTTTTAAAAAGACTATTCTTCATTCCTTGGACAATTTTATGTACTTCAACTGATTTCATATTAAATCATCTTTTGTGCGATCTTAACTGCAATATCCCTTGCGTTTTGGCCATCAATAGTGGCTTCATAAGTAAGAATAATTCTATGCCCTAAGACAGAGGCAACAACTTTCATAATATCATCTGGTGAAACGTAGTCTCTTTGGGCCATAAAGGCATTAAATCTTCCAAGCTTGTGTAGCCAAATTGCTGCACGTGGAGAAGCACCTGCCTGAACCAACCCTTTAAAGTCAGGAGAAAAGTGCTGATCACCAGGTCTTGTTGCTCTTACAATCTTTACAATTAAGTCTTTCATTTTATCATCAACATATACTTTTTCGACTTCATCTCTAATTGAAAGAATGTCATCTGTTGAAAGAATAGAAGCCATTTCATCTTTAATTTTTTCCATATCAAGAATTGATTTTTCAGCTTCAAAGTCTGGATAATTCACTTGTACCTTCATCATAAAACGATCAAGCTGTGCTTCAGGAAGAGGATATGTACCCTCTTGCTCTATCGGGTTTTGCGTAGCAAGAACGACAAATGGGCTCGATAGCTTATGTGTAGAATCTCCAATTGTTACTTGTTTTTCTGCCATGGCCTCTAATAAAGCCGATTGTACCTTAGCAGGGGAACGGTTTATTTCATCTGCGAGTAAAAGTTGTGTAAAGATTGGGCCAAACTTAGTAGAAAACTCTTCTTTTTGTTGAGAGTAGACCATAGTCCCCACTAAGTCCGATGGAAGTAAGTCTGGTGTAAATTGAACTCTTTTAAATGTTAAATCACAGAGCTTACTCATTGTAGAAACAGAAAGAGTTTTACCAAGCCCAGGCATACCTTCAATTAGTAAATGTCCTTCACAAACAAGAGCTGCGATAATGCTATCAAGCATTTCATCTTGTCCATAAACAATACGTTTTGCTCTGTCTAAGACACTTAGTACTTTTTGTCTTGAATTATCTGTCATTTCTATCCACCTTATATGCTAAATATTTTATGTAATTTGATCTTGAATCTAAATTTGATATTGGGTGATCAAGCCCTTGAATACCTGTATCAATTAATTTTACACTTACCCCTATTTTATTAGCAGCTTTCAGAACACATTGATCTAATTCACTCATACTAATATTTTGGGTACATGATGCAGCGGCAAGAAGGCCACCGTTTTCAATTATTTGAAAAATTTTGTTATATAATTTTTCATAACCTTTAAGTGCAGCTTTCTTATCTTTATAGTTCTTACTAAATGCTGGAGGATCACAAACGATAATATCATATTCATTACCGCTATTTATTGCACCATCAAGAAACTTAAATACATCACTTCTAATAAATGTTCCCTTGCCCGAAAAATTATTAAGACTGAGATGCTCATCGACGACACCTTGCATATTTGCCTGATCAACAAAATCGACTTTTGAAACATTTGCTCTAAGTAGATGCAGTCCCCAAGAACCAACATATGTAAACAGATCTAAGCCTTTCTTAAATGATTGCCCAGTTCTTATCGTTAGCTCTTCAAATTTACGACGATTTTCTCTATGATCGTAGTAGTAACCTACTTTTTGCATCAACTCTCTATCGATTTTATATTTAAATCCATTTTCAGTTACACTTATAACTTCAGGCAAATCATCTTTTTTAAAAGTGGGAAGTTCTTCAATCTTTCGATATGTTTCGTTATCTAGAAGTAAAACATCTTTATCAATCAATTCATTGAGATATGTCTTTATATCATTTCGAAACTGATCCATTCCTGCTGAGTTAATTTGTAAAATAGCACAGTTTTCATAGGAATCGACAATAACACCAGGCAGACCGTCTGCTTCTCCGTAAATGAGTCTCGAATCTAGAGCATAGCCAATCTCTTTTCTATAAGAAACTGCATTGTTAATTAAGTTCTTAATTAAGGATAAGGGGTCATCTTGTGAATACTTATAAACACATATATTTTTTTTACGAGAAGAATTTGGATTAACAAAGCCTATGTACTTAGCTTTATTAAATTCAAAGAAGCACCATTCACCAGGTCGATAAGATTTCAAACTATCTTCAATATCATTTTCAGAAAGCAGTATTACTTTTTCTTCAAACCGAAGATTTATTTTCTTCTTTATATTTATTGTTCTCATTATTCAATACCCATAAACTTCTTAGCTTTGCCTGTATTGATATGATAATTATTCACCTTCAAATTCATTTTTCCAAGATCAATCTTCTTATCACCGTTCATGGCATAAGAGACTGTATTAATTTCACTTGGAAGACCAAACGTATTCACTTTATCGTATTCAATTTCAATTTCTTTTTTAACTGAAGACACCCCACGACCTTCACTAATAACGATTTGAGAAACAACACTCTTGCCTTTGGCCCACGACTTTTTAGAGTATGAAAAAGCGGTTGTAGTGATAAGGTTTGGGCTCTTTGTTTCAATTGATTTAATATGACCACTTGAATAAAACGATACAGCTAAGTCTAGTAATTCTTTTTTTGACTTCACCCTAATATATCGGGCCGACTCTTTCGTATCTTTTTTATAAACACTTGATTCTAAAGCAGTTGTTAAATCTTTAGCTAAAATCAACTCAACATATGGCTTAACCTTAGCAATTAGTGTTTGCTTTAATAAATCAAATCCTTTCTCAGGTAGTCCTTCGACTCGAACACGTATGTTATTTGGAAATGACCAATACACTCGATAGTAGACATCATCCGGTACCAATGCCGTATTCGACTTAACGTAACTTTCCAAGTTAGGTTCCCTAATATCAAAGAATAGATCTTTAATTTCACCTGCTAGTGGTGTGTAGGTTCTTAATTTATGGTCTTCAAAAATTTTTTCGTTATTTGAAAAAACTGAAGATACAGATAGAAGTAATACAACAATTAGCGAAATATTAAATTTAAGCATAAAACGTCCTTTTAAGCTATTTTAAAAGGGACATACAGCATTACCAACTAGTTGAAATTATTTCCTTCCAATTGACTTTTGGAAGTATTAAATGCTTTTCTTTCTTATAAATGACCTTACCTTGTGCTCCCTTGACTCCTTTCAAGTTTTCTACCTGAGTAAAAATCACAGGTATTTGATCCGCACCAAATTCACTGTACTCAGCAAGCATTGAAGCAAGGACACTATAAGTATCAAAATCAAAGGTATCAGCATTTTTCGCAATTAGGTGTGCACTTTTATCACCATCTAGGTGAAACCACATATCTCCCTTAGTTGACCATTTACTTCTGATATAATCATTTCCTCTCGTATTTAGGCCAATGGCGATTGAGATTTCTCCCCACTTTACAATGACATGATCATCCGACTTTTTAGGTTCATTACTACTTTGTGCTACTTTCTTCCATATTGGAGTATTTACTTTTTCCTGAACAAAGGTTTGTTTTTTATTCTCTAATTCTTCGATCACATCTTGTAATCTCTTAGTGAGAAACTCCTCACCTTTTTTTAATTTCTTTATCTTAGTGAAAACACTATTCTTTTTTTGATAATAATTTGCACTATAATCAAATTTAACTTTGAAGTTCTTATATTTAAAAACGTGACCTGATAAATCTAAGTCATCTTTAATTAATTTTTCTTCGATTTCATGTCTAATTTTACAATTCTCTAGGTCTTTAGAGATAAGAGACTTTTTACGTAGTAGTTTCTTATTGTAACCAGTTTCAACTTTTTTATTAAAGACATCATTCGCTTCTAGAACAAGTTTTGATTCTTTAATGTTCTTTATATCTAATTGTTTACGCCCTATTTCATCAAATAAATCAAAGTCAGACTCTTCATTAAACTCAAGTTTCTTTTGTGAAATCCATGGAGAGAAGTGCATCCATTTGTTATTAGATTGATAAATATATGAGAAATATAGCTGTCGGCCTTTCCAAAATAACAATAGCCTAGATTTATCTAGAAACTGAAAGGATAAACACTTATCAAGTGTATCTGCTTCTATTTTAACGAGTCTCGCATTTCTTATATTTGATCTTAAAAACTCGAGGAACTGATCTCTTTGGATACGATATTCTGAAGGTATAGTTTGAATCGTATCCCAAATCCCACAGTATTCTCCACCTCTGCCAATCGTTATACAAAGGTTTCTTCCCCTAAGCCTAAGTTGAAGTAATAGCAACTTGCCTGATGAAAAAATCTTTTGGATTTTAGGACATGTTGATTCCCCATTTTCCATAATTTGCTTGTTAATTTTATCGACATTTTGTCCAAGCTCTGAGAAATTTAAATTCATGAATAATCCAACTATTTTGTCACAAACGCTTAGTAATATTGACTGGAGTAAAATTGCTTCAGAAATTACAACGTATGCGAAATTTGATACCAATAAAAACATTATAGAACAAAACCCAAAGGTTTACGAATTAGAATCCCTAGCTTCTCACTTTTCTAATTTAAACGAATTAATTAAAAAGATTGATGAGGTAGGAAGTTTACATGAGATATTCTTTAGCAATCTAAGAGATAATCAAGAAAATCATAACGCGCTTAACTACATCTCAAAAGGCGGCGTTGCAACAATAGATCAACTTAACTTTTTAGCAAATCTTATTGAGAATCTTTTTCCAATTAAGCGTACACTTAACTTTGGAGACTATAGAGAAATCCTTGAAGGTTTCATTAATAAAACTCAACGCCTAAAAAGTAAATTCATCAATCCATTTAGAAAGTTTGTTGATGCCGATGGTAGCGTACACCTTGAAAAACATCCAATTATTGCACCTTTAATTCAGGAACAAATATCACTTGAAAGAAGAATACGTGAAACGATTAACTTTATATTAAAAGATGAAGATATCTCTAAACGTCTACAAATGGATACATTTGACATAATAAATGAAAGATTTGTCATTCCTATTAGAAGTGATTCTTACCGAAGTGATATTGGAAGCATTGTCGCTCGATCATCAACTGGAAATACACTTTTTGTCGAACCTGTATCGACGAGAAAAATGGCCAACGAATTAATCGAAATAAACTCCAAGATAGATTATGCACTATCTCAGATCTGTAAAGGCTACTCTGAACAAATTAGTAATGATATTCAAGTTATGAAAGATATTTATTCTTTCTATATTTCACTTGATTATACAAATACATTAGCAAGTTATTCACATGCAAAAAACTTCTGCTATCCAGAAATCAGTGCTGATGGTGAAACCATCATTACGGACTTCTATCATCCTTTAATCGATGAGTGTGTCACAAATAGTATTGAACTAGAAAGTAATCATAAAGGCATAATTATTTCTGGGCCTAATACAGGTGGAAAGACAGTAAGTATTAAGAGTATTGTCATATCTCATCTATTTTTTAAACTTGGGCTTTTCATTCCTGCACAAAAGGCAAAGCTACAGTACAAAACAGATATCTTCTATTTTGATAGCGACTATCAAGATCTTGAGATGGGACTTAGTTCTTTTGCTGGTGAAGTTAAAGTCATTCTCGGTATGCTTGAAAATATTCAAAATAACTCACTTATTGCCGCTGATGAGATATTTAATTCAACATCTTCAGATGAAGCATCTTCTCTTGCATACTCTATAATTAACTATGTTACACATGAGCTTGGATGTGATGTACTTATTTCAACTCACCACCAACTTTTAAAAACCAAAATGCAAGACAATCCAGACTTCCTTTCGGCCCATGTTGGTTATGACTTTGAAAAGAATTGTCCGACATATAAACTTGCTATGGGGACCCCTGGCTCATCAATGGCCCTTGAAATCTTCAAACGCTTAAGTCATGAACATTCAATCCCTACAAAAATTCTCGATAATGCTAAGAAGATGTTAGATACAAAGTATGTAACATATGAAAAGTTACTACAGGATTTATCTCGTAAACAAGAAAAAATCGATAAAACACTACGTGAGAATAAACAGCTCAACTTTGAATTAAAAAATCAAAAAAAATCTCAAGAAGGTATTCTCTTTCTCGAAAAGCAGAGAGCTTTTGATAATTATGAAAAAGAGATACGAAAAATCATTAAAGGCCTAAATGACGTTAAGGCTAAAAGCCTAAGCAATGAAATTACTCATCTAAGTAAACAGTTTGAAAAGCTAAAGCCTGATCATGACGAGAAGAAAGCGAAAGAAGAAGTACGTACCGTAGCAAAAGAGGTCAAACAGGGGCACCGCTATTTTTGCGATCGCCTAAACACAACATGTGTAGCTTCTGAGGTTAAGGGTAAGAATTGTATTGTCGAGGTCAATGGAAAAAAAATAACAGTTCCTAAAAATTCTCTCTTTGATCAACAAGGTATTGATCGCAATAAAAAGGCAAAGCCTAAGAAAGAAGTACAAATCAATGTCTTCAAAACAATTAATTATACAACTGAAGTTAATTGTCGTGGAATGAGACTAAGTGAGTTTCAACAAAAAGTCTTCTCTTGTATTGATGATTTAAGAATGGGTCATATACCATATCTAATCATTGTCCATGGCCATGGAGATGGAACACTTAAGAAATGGCTTAGAAATGAGATGAGAAGGCACAAAGACTTAACTTGGACACCTGATGAAGGCAATGACGGCGCAACGAGAATAGACTTGGTAAACAATAATTAGTTTATTGATTTGAAGATTCGATCAAAGTTTATTGTCATTTGTCCTGAATAACTATCTTGTTTCATCGAAAACCACACAAAGAAGGCGCGACCTCTTATATTTTCAAATGGTACAAAACCCCAAGCACGAGAATCTGAGGAATTGTCGCGATTATCACCCATTACAAAATAATGGCCTTCGGGGATTTTAGTTTTTTTGAAATTTAATTTATAGATATTATCCATATCCTTTTTAACAACAAATTCTTTATCATTGACTGTTGTTTGAAAATATTCATAATTATCATTATTTTTTGTGGCAATTAATTTCTCAGACATTTTTTGACCATTAATTAGAACTTCCTTATTTTTAATTTCAATAGTCTCACCTGGTAGGCCAATAACTCTTTTTATGTAATTTATTTTCAAGTCATTTGGATACTTGAATACAATGATATCCCCTCTTTCAACTTCATTAGTACGAAAGAGATAAGTAGGTGTTAAATTAATATTTCCAAGAGCGATATCAGAAAATGGAACTTTCAATCCATATTGAAACTTTTTTACAAGGATGAAATCTCCAATTTCTAAGGTTGGTATCATTGACCCAGAAGGGATTCTATATGGTTCAAATAAAACTGAGCGAAAGATTAAAAGTGAAATGATTATAATGAATGAATCGCGAGTCATCTTAATAAATGTCCTCTTACGATTTAAAATCTTCTCTTCTATCAATTCACTCACTTACTTAAGCCCTCTATAGTATCTTGAGATTATTTCCTGTGCTAATTTTGTGGATTTAACATACCACTTTTCATAGTTAATAATCATAACACAAACAGAGATACCCTTGTCATTATTATCCTTTTTAGGTTTTGCATAAGAAGTAAACCAGTCTCGCTTTCCATAGGGGAATCCACCTGTAATAGAACCTGTTTTACCTCCCATTTCAAGCTTGCTTGAAAGGCGACGATTCATATAACGTCTAAAGGTTCTTCTTGCTGTACCCCTTTTAATCGTTCCCTGCATCAGTTCAGATAACTCATCAGCAACTTTCTTATTTATAACTCGTTCTTTTCTTATTTCGTTTGTCCAGACATCCTCGCTCTTATTATCACTTAAATGCAGTGCCAAGCGTGGATAAGTAAGCTCTCCCTCATTTGCCACAATACTTGAAATCACAGCACAATGAACAGGTGACATCTGTGTGCGTTTATTAAAACCTGAGGCTATCTCGGCCAAGGCGTAATCAGTTTTTGGAACTTCAAATGTTGAGCGAGCTAAATCGATTTCACTCATAAGGTCTTCATTAAAACCTAGCTTTTGCGCCATTTGCTCTAGCTCCTGTGGAGTTGTGTTGTTAATGGCGGCCTTACCAAAGATTACATTATTTGAATATGCAAAGGCACGATCAAAAGAAGTCGACCTCTGCCAACGTGTCTTCTTATTTTTTAGCTGGTACTTATAAAGAGTTGTCCCTCTTCCTCGGTACTTAAATTTATCATGAATATCGAAGTCAGCATTATTTACAAGATCCGCACTAGTTACAATCTTAAAGACACTGGCGGCGGGATGGGTCCCAGTAAATGGTAGTAAATAATCAAAGACTTTCCCTTTTCTAGTAAAACCGAGGGAAACTAAAAGATTTCCATTATTATTATCCATTACAACAACAGCTGCTTTATCAGGACGATAGTAGCGCAACCTCCAGCGAACAAACTTTTCAAGCTTCTTATCTGTTGCGTACTCAATATTATACAATTTGCCATTGTGTTGAATTGATTGTTGAAATGGTTCAACCGGGTCCAATAATTGACTGGAGAGATAGTGCTTTAGTTGCTGATCACTAATAACACTTGGTTTACTTTCAACTTTTGCTTTTTTATTCTCTTCTTTTCCTAAAAAGAAAAAACCAATCAAGGCAAGTGGGGCCAAGATTAGTAAATACTTATAGATAAATTTATACTTTTTGATCACCTTTATAGCCTTTACCAATCACAAAGAATTCCTTACTTACCGATCGTGTCGATTTTGGCTTTAAAAAATGGAATTCTTTAAAAATGTTTTTTTGTGATTTTAAAAAGACTTGCGCCTCATGGCCATCAAATACTTTAATAACAAAGTTTCCACCAGGCTTTAAAAAGACAGGTAAGTGATGAAAAACCTGCTCAATAAGGTTTAAACTCCTTAACTGGTCAACTGATCGAACACCCGTTGTATTAGGGGCCATATCAGAAATAACAACATCAAAGCGATCATCAAAATCAAGCTCTTCTACTGTCGTTACATCAAAAATACTCTTTTCAAAGAGTTTAATATTCTTAACTCCTAAAAGTTTCTTATTGACTGGTTTGATATCGATACCGACAGCAAAGCCATCTGGCCCAATCTTCTTACTCGTGTACTGCATCCACGAGCCTGGGAAATAACCTAAATCAAGAACATTATTACCCTTCTTAATAACTTTATACTTATTATCAATCTCTTCTAATTTATAAATTGAGCGAGCAAGAAAGTTCTCTTTCTTGGCCTTTTTATAATAGTAATCCTTAACTTTAAACGTCATGACCTCAACCTTATACCTACTATTAGCTAAACATTATTTGCAGAACTGAATTCATGCTAATTTGTAAGCGCATCTATATTTTCTTACATCTGAGAGCAAAATATTTTTTTATTTTGTGAAAAAACTTATTGACTCAGGTTTTTTACTAACATTATTAACAGAGTTATCCACACTTGACTATAATCGTTGGTTATTTTTCACTGTCTTTACTTTTACTAATGAAATCCCTTATTTTCAATACTTTACCATCTATGTTGCGTAGTGATGTCATACTTTGACAGGTTGCGAACCAACTTACCAACAAAAAACACCAAGTTATCAACATATACACATTTCAAAGTGCTTTCAAAGCTTGTCAACAATATTTTTAGAATTTTATTGTAAGAAATTTGGGGATAAACTCCCCTTGTACGAAATGTACAATAATACTTATTTTAAAGGTCTTAGGGCCATTTCTGGCCCATAAGATTATTCTGACGTTACCATATATTCCAACTCATCAGTACTTGCTAAAATAGCACCGTACTCTTCACCATCATCATATGTGAATGAACTAGCAATCAGCTTGATGCTACCATCAAGTGGATCAACTAAAACAAATGGCTCGTTGGAATTAGATGCTTCTCTTCGCATCTTGTAGGACTCAGAAAACTCTTCAAATAACTGTCTTGTTATATGAGATTTAAACAGATGAAACTCCCTTTCATCGTTAACGTTATCTTAATTATAAATTAAATCTCAAATAAAGATAGCGATTTAAGAGTGAGCAATTTAGTCAATTGCTCCTATTGTACGCAATAAGATCTTCACACGTCCCTCAAAGTGAGAATCCAATAAGCAAATGATGATATAGACAGCATAGATCATATTGCGACGACTTCTAAGATGGCGAATTTTTTGAAAAATAACTTCGATTAAGAGTACGCTGAAGAAGGCCAGAGGCCATAAAATAGAAAAGTCCTGAAATGTTCGTGAACTAAATAGAATATCGATCAAGATAAGGCATAGAATTGATATAGCAACCTTCATCGATAAATCATGCGAGATATTTAAAACTTGGTTTTTTTCACTTCTAGTTTGCCCAATTAACTTATAAATAAATACACCTAGGCCAAAGATAGAAAGTATGAAAAATGACTTTCTAAAAAAGAGCCTCGTAAGCTCCGCATAGATAATGTTTATACTCTCAATCATCTGTACAGAAACATTACTTGTTGAGAAGAAGAATAATGAAATTGAAAGAAAAACTCCTAATAGAGTATATTTGAAAAATTGTCTGCGATACCAGTATGTCTCTTCTTTTAAGAATACAAAGTGAATTAGTAAAAGTTGTACAACTAATAAGATGATATTGGATTTATCAATAACTGTACCCCAGGCACCGAGAAGACCAATAAAGAGGCCAGAGCGATAAGTTGAACTCTTAGTCGACCATAGAGTTGACCATACCCACACAACAGAGAAAGTTGTTAGAAGCGTAAATCCAAAATTATTGGCCAAGATTTTAGAAAATGACCACGAAGATACTAAGGCAAAAACCCCAAGTAACGAAAGCCTACGAGAGACAAAGTTTCTCAGCAGAGCATAGAAGGTCATCAAAAATAAAGACATTGTCACAAAGTAAAAATGAACAGACCAAGATAAATTTAGAAGTTGTGGATACTTACTAAAAGGAATGTAATTGATAGAAATAAAGTTCCAAAAGGCACCCGATACTTTTTCACCTGGATCAAAGAATAAACGAAGTGAGCCAGTTGAAAAAAGGTTTGGTAGTTCAGGAAGTGATGTAAAGAACATCACAACAGTTAAAAATAGAACTGTCTTTTCGAATTTATCTAAATAGCGATACTCATGAAAGTTAGTCGAAACAGACTCTTTAATAATTTTTCCACGAGTGGGCCATGAATAAAATAGGCCCATAACAACCCACGTAACCCAAAATATATTATAGCTCCATTTATGAGGGAGGAGACTTAGTAGGTTAAAATAGATGGCCATAAAGAACATCCCCATAAAGAGACGATAAACCACCCTATCGATTGAGGAGTTCACTTTAAAATAAATTTTTAAACGATGATCAATTTCCTTACCTAGAAGAAACCATTGAGAAACAATGAACATAGAAAAGAAGATCATGGCTATAATTTGCCAAATTGGTGCTAAGTTCACTTCTTTTTGTAAATAAATTGGAAGTAGCAGAAACGTAAAGTATGTAACTAGCCGAAATGACAAGAATTTAGTTTTTTCAACGAAAATATCCGACTTTTTTTCTAAAGTTTTCACCATAATACCCGATAAATTTAGTACAAAATCCCAATCCCAAAATTACTTTCTCGAAAAGTACCCGTCTTAACAGGCGGGTTTTTTATTTTCAGGGATTTACCTATTATAACCTCCAAGATGCCAATTGACGAAGATCTCAGACAAAGAAAATTCTTCCACTAATGATGCAGCGGAAAAAAAACCTCAAGTATGATAAAATCAGTGTTGGAGACTTGCGTGAAAAGGAATTTCACGTAGAAAATCAGGAGGATTTTTTGTCTATAGCAATGGGCTCCATTAACACCGGCCTTCCAAAGGATATTGTTCAGCAAATCATGAAAGCTGAGCGTATACCTATTAATAATATGGAAGCACGCAAGGGAAAGATTCAGGACAAGAAAGCTCTTGTTCAGCAACTCTCATCTCTTGTTGAGGCCATGCGTGGTACACTCCTCCAAAACGGTAGTGCGAGATCCCTAAGAGAGCTGGAAGTTGTTGGTAACGATGATATCGTAGAAATCAGTGCTGACAAGAACATCGCAGAGCCTGCGACCTATCAATTTGAAGTTAAACAGCTTGCACAAAAGTCATCGGCAATGACCTCTGGATTTGCTGATCCAGACGAGAGCTATATCGGTGTAGGATTTATCCAATACACATTACCAAACGGCGAAAATAAAGAGATTTATATTGATGCAGATAATGCTTCACTTAAGTCTGTTGCAAAGCTAATCAATAAAAATGACGACGCAGGCCTTAGAGCAAGTGTTGTTAATGATGGCTCCGGCTCAGATACGCCGTGGAGACTAATTCTCTCCCTTAAAGACACTGGAGATATCAATAAGGCTGACTTTCCATACTTCTACTTTGTCGATGGAGAGCAAGACTTTTATATTGAGTTTGAAAGAGAGGCCCAAGATGCAATTGTTGCCCTTGATGGTTTTGAAATTGAACTCCCTGAAAATAAAGCAGCTGAACTTATTCCGGGTGTAACAATTGATCTAAAAAAAGCGAAGCCAGGTGAAGAGTTTACAATAAATATCAGTGAGGATGCTGGGAAAGTTGGTGAAAAGATCAACTCACTAATTGAACAAATCAATGGTGTTCTTTCTTTTATTAAACAACAAAATACCATGGATGAGAATACGGATACATCTAGAACACTAGGTGGGGATATCCTACTACAGTCTATTGAATCAAGAATTCGAAATACAATCTTTAAAGATATTAAAGTTGATGGAAGAACATCCCGTATAGGAAATATCGGTATTCAATTTACAAGAGAAGGTCTTTTAGAATTTGATCAAGAAAAATTTAAAAGTGAGATGGAAAAGGATTATGATCACGTAGCGGAGGTTTTAACTGGACGCTATGAAGATGGAACTAAAACGAATGGTTTCATTGATAATCTTAAAGAAACTGTTGGTCAGCTTCTACAATTTCCAAATGGTCTATTATCATCAAGAAAACGTTCATTAGATAATAATATTGAAACAATCGACCGAAGAATTGCTCAGCGAGAAAATATGCTACAGCAGAAAGAAAAAAACTTAAAAGATAAGTTCGCTCGATTAGAAGGAACAATGTCAAGAATTAAGGCACAAGGTGCTGGCCTAGGTGGCGCACCTTCGCCAATGGGATAGTAAGGAGAATTAAATGAGTTACGGTTTAGGTGCTTACAAACAAACATCTGTAAAAACAGCAAGTAAGGAACAAATCCTACTAATGCTTTATCAAGCTGCAATTAAGAATTGTAAGAAGGCCATTGAAGCAATTGAAAAAAAGGATATTGCAGAAAAGGGCCAATACATTGGAAAGTTGCAGGACATTATTATTGAACTTAACAGTAGTCTAGACTTTGAAGTTGGTGGAGATGTTGCCAATGAATTGTCGTCACTATATGACTATATGTTACATTCAAGTACACAAGCTAATATCAAGATCGATAAAGAACCATTAAAAGGTGTACTCGATGTATTAACGACTCTATATGAAGGTTGGCAACAGGCCATCAAGCAATTAAGAGCAGAACAGAAGGCAAAATAATGGCCAATTTTGATAGCCTCGCTGGTAAAATCATGCGTCATCTTGACCTGATGAATGTACTCGTGGATGCAACACAATCCATGCTAAAGAATAGTCAATCAGGCAATTTTGAAAGCGTGGAGCAGATCGCTGATAACCGAGAGCGTTTAATCAATATCGTTAGGCTACTTCAAGATGAAATCGAAAGTAAATTACAGAGCGCTACGACTCATTATACTAGTTCTGAAATCGATGTATTCAAGTCCTGGATTAGTGATGTAACAGAAATAGTTAAAAAAAATGATGAACTTGATCGTCAATGTCTCGAAGAACTATCCCAAGCAAAAGAGTCAACTACAAGAGAAATCTCTAACGTCTACAAAACACGTAAACAGTTTCAGGGTTATAACCTAAATAATACAAAGACTAGGTAATACTCGACCTGTTTGCCCGCTTAATCAAAAGTATAGTATAATCTGGTGGAGCTCTAGGAAAGAGCTTCACCTATATTTACCCATTATCCCTTAGGAAGAGGAAATTATGGAATTGGCAAAAAATTCAAGTCAGGAAATTAATCCAAAGTCTTTATCATTTTTAAATATTGAAAGTTACGAGATAAAACAATCTCGAAGTAATTTAAAGGTTCCAGTAATTAATGGTGTTCACCTACACTCTAATTATCATCCAGCTAAAGAAGCTAAAAAGATAATCGCCAACATCGAACATCAACTTAAAGAAAATAATCATCTTCTAATATTAGGGCTAGGTTTTGCCTATCATGTGTATGAAGCGTGTAAGCTACTTGAGAGCTATCATGGTCAAAACTATAAGGTCATCGTTATAGAGCCTAATGAGCAAACATATTCTGAATGCATTAAAAATAATCTATTTCCAAATAAGAATATCGAAGTCTATGCAACTGACTCAGTTGCAAATATTTATAAAGAAAAAAGCGTCGTTACATTCCTTTCGTCAAAACCAACGATTCTTACACATGCTCCTTCATTTTCTTTATACACAGATTTCTACAAAGCATTTCTAGACTTTGAAGCAGATAAGAGAATCTCTGAATGTGTTGAACATATAAAGTCAGCAGAGCTTAAGACCCTACTTTATAATGGCAATCAAAACTTGAGCGTCGACGAATATATTGAAGAAAATATTTATCAAACAAGTGAATTTAAAAATAAGAACGACTTTTTGCTACTTGCTTTTGATGCAATTATTAAGCAAGGATAAGGCACGAGGATAAGATGAAAGATATACTAATAATAAATTTCAAGCGACATGGTGACATTTTTCAGATGGGAAGACTCATCTCTTCTTTAAAATACAAACACCCAGATTCAAATATTTCTATTCTAATAAATAAAGAATTTGAAACTTCTGCTCAAACACTAGGTGGCATAAAGCAAATCTTCACTCTCGATCGCAAAAGAATTGTTAGTTATAAAAAGAATAAAATATATTCTGATGGCTTTGCTCTTGATGAATTTGGTAAAACGATTAAGGAAATCAACAAGGGTTGGAATTTAGTTATCAATTATTCTAATGATCGAATTTCAACAAGCCTTACATCTTACCTAGCAAAGGAATACAAAGGCATAAAATTTGATACACATTGTAATGTAAATTATTCAAATGAATGGTCTATTGTTTTTAATGATATTTTAACTCAACAAAAATATACACCTATAAACTTTAACGATACTTACCACAAGATGTGCTGTTTAAAAGAAAACAACTCATTTAACTCGTTAAATGTTTCAAATGAATACAATAAGGTTTGCCATCAAAACTTCCTAAAGATGCGCAAATCAGAGAGTAAAAATAATCCTAAAATAATTGGTTTACAGCTTACGGCATCTAACCTCAGCAAAATGATCGAAAGAAGTGAGCTTATCAAACTTATTAATGAATTAAATAATCGAGTTGATACTATTCCACTTCTATTAATTGCTCCAACGTCGGAAGAAAGAAATTTTGCGAACAAAATTAATTCAGAACTTGATAAGAAAGCAGTAACGATAGAGGCTCCCTTCACGGCGCTTCCTTCTGTATTAATTAATTGCGATATTTTAGTAACTCCAGATACAGCTATTAAGCATGTCGCTGATATACTCGATGTTCCTTTAATAGAATTATCAATGGGTCCTTCACCATTTTTAAAACAAGGAACAGTAAACCCAGAGAGCATTATTATGACTCCAAGGTTAAAAGATCGTGATTTCACATATACAGCAAGTGTTCACACTGAAAAACAAGTAAGAAGTAACGAAGTTATAAAAGCTAATGATATCATTTATGGCCTCGAAAAATATTATCTAGGTTTCACAGATGCAAAGTTAGAAAACAAAGAAATCTCAGTCTATCGACCTGAAAATGACGAGGTTGGTACTTTCTATAAAAATATTGAAGGACGCTTTGATGCAGAGATTGAAATCTCTCGTTATCTTTTAAGAGACTTTATTTTAAGAAAAGTTGAAAGAAAAAGCCTTTCTAGCCATGGGATAATCGAATCTAACTTGAACTTCACTTCAAGCTGGCTAGAGCAAACACAAGGTGAATTAATCAAATCATCTCGTCATGTATTAGCAGCAATAAAAACGGCCCTAGCTAAAGACAGTCAAAAGCTAAATGAGAAGTTATTAGAGATGAATCGTTATATAGCTAGTGCGTCTGACTACTGTTCACTACCTTTCTTATTTTATAAAGCAAAAATAAGTAATATAGACAATCCGACTATAGAAGAAATTGAAAATACACTAATTGGACTTAAAAACGACTTACAAATTCAATTTGAACAAGTCAAAGAAGTTTCAAATCTCATAAGAGAAAATCGCAGCAAGATTCGTACAGAATCGGCAAAGGACTTTATACATGAATCAAGATCAGAATAACTTTAAAAAAGACTTCTTTTCTGAATTAGAAAGAATAAAAGAGCTGCAAATAAAGCGTGAGACGCTAAAAGAGGACGACATGGCCTTTTTATACCTATGTTCAATCCTAGAAGAAGAGCAATAGAGGTATTTATGAACGCAATCAAAACACAAAATGATCATTCTGATGAAGTAAAAAAGACAATTGCGATTATCCAAACGACAAGAATTGGAGATCTTCTACAAACAACACATGCAATAAGACTCATGAAAGAAAATCATCCTGAATTTCGAGTCATCTTAATTGCAAGAAAGAAGTTTAGTGAACCAATTAAATTCATCCTTAATAAGTATTTTGATAAGATCATTCAAATTGATCACAAATCTGCCATGGTTGGAGCTGATAGTACGAAAGATGCTCTATCTAATCTTAAAAAACAAATGGCCGAAATAAACGATGAAAGAATTGATGTATCTATCAATCTTGCTTTTTCTAAATCATCAACATATCTTCACACTCTTATTAAATCTGAAAACAAAGTTGGACCATACTTTAACCTAATGCATGAAAGAGTACTTCAGGATAAGTGGTCACAATACCTATACTCAACAGTTATGAGAGGAGATCTCAACCCTTTTAACCTTGTTGACTTATTTGCAAATATCATTGGTGTTAATAAGAAAATGACTCACTTGAGCAATAAAGAATACTCAAATGAAGAAAAAAGTCATGTTCTTATTCACCCATTCACTTCACAAGAGTCTAAACAATGGACTTCGAATAGATGGGTGGAAGTAATCTATCAAACTTTAAAAAGAAACAAAGACACTAAAGTGATTATCTGCGGAAGTTCTCTAGATAAGACAAAAACAGAAGAGATCGTAAACTCAGAACTTCTATCCTCATTTAAAGATAGAATCGATCAATGGTTAGGTTTAGAGCTACAAGAGCTTTATGAAAAAGTTGATCAAAACTACCTATTCGTTGGACACGATTCAATGATTGGTAACTTATTAAGCTATAAGAATGTAAAGTCTCTTACAATCTCACTAGGACCTGTTAGACCTCATGAAACCACTCCATATGCACTTGATAACTACAACCTGGCACCAAGACAAAAAAGTGATGAATTACCATATAACGTAACTTATCAATGCATTGAGCAACTACTTAAAAAGAACTTAATTAATATAGAAGAGCTACACAATAGCTGCTCTACACTTTCTATAAACAAGTTAAATCTCTATAAAACAGATATGCTTGCAAATGGTGATGTAACAATTAACGAACTTTTACATAAGGAACAAAATGCAAAAGAGATTATGCGAAATTTCTATCACATTGCGTGGTCTAGCATTATTACTGAAGCTAACATTAGCATGGATATCCCTGTTATTAATAGTGAAGCTAAAGCACAGTTAATGTCTCATACGAAAGGTATTGAGGCACTATTTGAGCTTTCAGAGTTTGGTAAAAAGTATTCAAGATACATTATTGAAGAAATCAGTAAAAACACACCAAGCCTCGAAGAAATTAAGAAGTTTTCTGCAAAGCTTGATGAAGTCGACACTCTTAGTGATATGATACTAAGCTCATATCCTCTACTTGCACCAGTTGTCGATTACGCCAAAGTAGCGAAAAACAATCTACAAGGACATAATTTAGTAAAATTATCAGAGTCAGCATTCTTTACTTACAACGAAGTCTCACTACTTTGTAGTGTGCTCTATGAGTTTTTTGAAAAGTGCTCTCTTATTAAAAAGCAGCCGGAAGCTGCAAGGGATAACGTATGATTACTTTAGAACTAGGAAATGATAGCTTTTCTCTCGATGGGGATATTATCACGCTACGCCAAGCGATTAGCGCAGTTGAAAGTGACGGAGGACTGTCTAATAATGAATCAATTACAGCAGTTGTAATTGATGGAGAAACTTATGCGTTAAATCACGTTGAAGAGGTTCTCGATAATACTCTTGCAGAATTAAACTACCCAAGCCTTAGAATTCAAAACTCTTATGAGATTGCATTTGAAGCACTTGATGACTGTCTTGGATATATTGATCAATTATTAGATAAGATAATCATTACAACTGCAGAATTCAACAAGGGCAATATAGATGAAGCAAATTTATACTTTGCTGATCTAATTGAAGTTTTAGAGCTATATATCCATTTAATCACAAGAATTCATGCTACTGCCAGAAAAGGTAATCCAGAATTCTTCGCAGACAATGAAATGGTTAAAAACCTTGAAATCCACCTGTTTTCAGTTATTAAGGCCCTAGTTCCAGCTAGAGAGAAGAACGATATCGTTATGCTTTCTGACTTGCTAGAGTACGAACTAATGGATAATCTAAAACAGTGGAAAGAAAAAGCAATACCTCTAATTCAACAATCGAAAATCAACATCTAAATATTTATTTAGAAAAGTCCATCTTGGAGTATTTAAATCAAGATGGACTTTCTAATTTACTTGCGAAAAAGAACTCTCAACTTCTCTTATCTGCTAAGAACAATAAAGTTGTAGCAAAGATAAATGATCAAAAATTCACCTTACAAAACGTACATGATTTATTCATAAGAATTATTAATACAAGCTCTATTCTTGAAAATGACTTTTCAAAAGAGTACGAATTTAAGAAGAAAGACAATCTTCGCACCCTAGTTAAATCATTTACAAATACACCAGAGCTTCCAGGCTTTTCTTCTTCACAGGTACTAATTCACGAAAAGGGAACTACAAATATCTACTCTCTTTCATATAAAAATAGCGAGTATTATGAAAGCTTTGAAGACCCAGCATTTTTCAACACTCTTTTTACCAAGGTTAGAAAAAGTAAAAATAAGTCTTTTGATCAAAAAGAGCTGCTTAATAAACATATAAAGCTTGATGGACACTTTCTTGCTAAAGAGCTCTCATTTAGAGACTTTAATACAATATTTTTACTCTCAAGAGATGACCTCTTTCCTTTATCAGACGATGACCGCCTTAAGTTTAACAATTACATAATTAAGCAAATACCGAAAATCTTTAAAATCATAACGAGTGTAAGCAAGAAGAAAGTAGAACTTGAAAAAGCAAATGTAATAAATAACTTCCCCATAAAAACAGTGATCTTTAACGATGAAGGTAATTCAATCACAGAAGAGGACTTGGAAGCTGCACAACACGATACGAGCTCTCTTCACCATGAAAGAATTCTTCTCATGGGTGAATTATTAAATACTCTCAGACACGAATTGAGTAATCCTCTGTTTGGAATTGATCTTTCACACACTCTCTTAATGGATCAAACTAATGACTTTGATGTTAAAGATACGCTGTCTCACATATCTAATAGTGTGAAAAGATCACAAGCAATTATACAAGAATTTTCAAATCTCTATAAAGACGATGAGAAACTAGCTCTGATTTCTTTAAAAAGTTTAATTAACGAAACTATAACATTAACGAAATCTGAATCTAGAGCACATCGAGTTGTCTTTGAGATGGAAAATGACATTGAAATAAAGAGCAATGGTACTCTATTAAGTCAGGTTATATTTAATCTACTTATTAACAGTTCTCAAGCACTCACAAATGAAAATGTTGATAATGGTAAAATCGAAATTAAAGTCATTGAAAATAGTAATGATATACATATCGACATTATGGATAATGGTAACGGAATTCCTGAGAATATAAAAAATAAGATTTTCACCCCTTTCTTTACAACTAAAGAAACAGGTACAGGCTTAGGTCTGGCCATATGTAAAACTCTTTTAAAGAAGATTAATGGAGATATTAATCTAATGGATGTAGACTTTGGTGCGAAATTTAGATTAACACTTCCAAAGGTATCGTTTTGAAAATATTAGTCATTGAAGACGAACTACTAATACAAAAAACCATCTCAACTTTATTAAAGCGTAAAGGTGCAGAGGTTGAATCGACCGCTAGCGGCAAAGAAGCAATTGAATTAATTAAAAATAATTCATACGACAAAATCATTTGTGATTTAATGCTTCAAGATATCACTGGATTTGATATAATAGAAGAATCGAAAACAAAGTATAACGAAGATGAGATTGCCAATTTATTTTATATTATTACGGCATATAGTTCTGATCAGATTGTACAAAAAGCTTCATTATATGGTTGTAAGGTCATACAAAAACCTTTTAACGATATCAATCAATTTATAAATGAAGTTCTAAGCTGAGGTAAGCATGGCCACAATAAATAAAGTAGCTATCATTCTAAAACCAAAAGTAATTACTGAGTTTAATACAGTACTACCTAACCTTACCAATTGGCTTAAGAGAAGAAAGGTTGATATTTTCTTTGAAGACTCCCAAAAAAACAGGATAGAGAAGATATTCAAAGGCTCAACAACTAAGAATTTTAATTATATTCATCGAGATGAAATATCTAAAAAATGTAAACTAATTATAACAATGGGTGGCGATGGCACACTCATTGGAATAGCCAGAGGTAAAAACATTAAGAAAGTTAATATCTTTGGAATCAATATGGGCAACCTTGGTTTTATTGCAGAGTTTTCCAAACAAGATTTTTACGATGGACTAGAGCTTGCTCTAAAGGGCAAACTTAAGACAAGAAAAGTTCAAATGTATCAAGCTCAGATACAACGAAAGGGTAAGAAACCGTTTACGTTCAACTTTCTTAACGATGCCGTTATAACTAAATCGGGTATTTCTAGAATGTTTAATTTAGAACTAGAGTCCAATGGTCAAAGTATATACAATCTTGCAGGTGACGGACTAATCGTGAGCACACCAATTGGATCAACGGCCTATTCACTAGCGGCCAACGGGCCAATTCTTCACCCTAGTGTAAAAGGAGTTGTCCTTACCCCTATTTGTCCACACGCCTTAACACATAGGCCAATGGTCTTACCTGACAGTGAAGTAATCAGTATCATAATTCCAAGAGGACATGACGATATCTACTTAACAATTGATGGGCAGGAAGAATTTCGCTTAGAGGCCAAAGATGAAGTTGTCATTAAAAAATCAAGAACACATTATGTAAACTTCTATGCTAATGAAGAAAGAAATTATTTTAGGACATTAAAAGAAAAGTTTAAGTATGGACATCGCTAGAAAGCTTAGAGCGGTAATAATTCATACCTTTCTGTAATTTTTAAGTATTTCATTGTAGCAGGTACAAAACCACAATTATAATATTCAAAACTATCACCTTGGTAACTATCCATATAGTGGCTATGGCCACATATTATAATGTCGACATTATAACTTTTACTGGCAATCAAAGCAGATTGACGAAACTTATCACGTATATGATCGTTTTTTTGAGTTTCTCCGTAGCGTTTCTCATTTCTATTTCTACTTTTTTGAGATAAATAATCCCCAATTTTTTTCACAATTTTATAATTGAAAATATATTTTGAGATTAAGGCCAATGGATAACTTCTAATAAATGCACGCCATATTTTGTAATTGAAATTTTCAATTTCAATTTCGTCACCATGACAAAAGAGAACCTTCTGGCCGTTGATAATTTCAACAAAAGGTTTAGATTTTACTATTATCCCACTCTTGGCCAAGAGCTCTTCAATATGGAAGTCGTGATTACCTTGGATATAGAATATTTTAAGACCGGCCTTTGCTAATTCTTTTATACGAGTAAAGAACCAATCATAGTGTCCCTCATACTCATCATAGCTTCCCACCATTAAATCAAATATATCTCCTAGAAAATAAATACGATCTTCTGGTTTAAAGTCAATTTCTAAGAATTTTTTAAGTGGTTCAGAATTGGTCATATCCCATTTGACATGAATATCTGAAATTACATAATCGGCCATATTAATTAATCATAGAAGATTTCATCCAATAATCAAAGAAGATCTTTTAAAAGCTTATCACAGCCATCTTGAAGCTTTTTCACTTCCTTTTTGTATCCTGGATTATCCTCAACTTGAACAGCTAAACGATATGCACCATATGGAAATCTTGAAATTTGATAGGGCTTAATCTTCTTCGTATCAACAACCTTCCCTTTTACATGAACTGATTCTTTTGCGAATTCGATTGTAAAATTCAAAGTATCATTCTTTAATTGAAATAATTGTTCATATTGCGAAGAGCCTAAAACAATAGAAAGTCCGCCTTTACTTATGTCGTATATTTCATATTTAAGGTTTTGAAATTTTGCATAATGTGGAGTTAAGGGCTCAAACCTCTTATGCTCCCTTCTTTCGAGTCGTTTTTCTTTTACTGGATATGAAACTTCTAAGGATGTCCCATGGACAGCATTTAATTCACTCACAAATGCTAACTGAAGCTCAGGTATGTAAAACTTAAGTAGTCCCGGACCTCTTAAAAAATGCGCCAAGCTATCTTTAAGTCCATCCTCTATTGTAAGAAATAATTTAGATGCAAAGGAGTTGAGACTTTTAAACTTAACGGGAAGTCTAAGAATATTATTTTCAATTACATCCCAGATAATAACTTCATTATCCTCGTTAATTGACTCAATAATATCTTGTTCAAACTTCTTTTTATCCATATCAAACCGTCTATTAAAATAGGCCCAAGAACTTTTCCTGAGCCTATTTAAGAAAGGAGGGGGGATCTTCCCCCACGCTACTCCAAAATTATTATTAACCTACTAATCTAAGCGCTTGCGAATTTAGGTTATTCGCTTGTACTAATGAAGAAACACCAGCTTGCTTAGAAATATTAGCCGACGCTAATTGTGATGACTCATATGCCACGTCAGCATCTTCAATAACAGACCTAGAAGCATCTAGATTCGTTGATTGAATCTCTAAATTATTAACTGACGACTGTAGTCTCGACTGAATCGCACCTAAATTTGCACGTTGCTCAGAAAGACTTGTAATCGCCTCATCGACATTTTCCATCGATGATCTAGCATCATCCTTAGATGAAACACTTAGCCCTGAGATATTAAGAGCTGAAGCTGTTGCATTCGTTTGAGAAGGGTCGTATTGAATCTGACCACTTTCTCCAGCAAATGTACCAACCTGAATATCCATTTCTGAACCAGATCCATTTAAGAGGCTAATAGAACCAAACTTTGTTGACTCTGCAATACGATCAACCTCTTCTACTAATTGCTGATATTCTTTATCCAAGAAACCACGTTCAGTATCACCGATAGTATCCGATGCTGCCTGCACTGAAAGCTCTCTTAGACGAACTAGAATATTACTTGTTTCGTTCATGGCACCCTCAGCAGTTTGCACCATTGAGATACCATCATTTGCGTTTCGAGAGGCCTGTCTTAAACCCTTTACCTGTGCTTCCATATTCTTAGCAATTGCTAAACCGGCAGCATCATCGGCGGACTTATTAATCCTCTTACCACTTGATAATTTTTCCAAGGCTTCTGTTGAGGCCTTACCTGTTTGTTTAATGTTTTTCTGCACCGTTTGAGCTGCAGTGTTAGTAGCAATACGTAAACCCATGTTATTCTCCTTTCCTACGTCCTACTGAAATACCATTCAGGGAAACTCGTGTTCACAGATACCTGTTCGGAACACTCGGGTAAATACTTTAGTAAATCCCTCGAATATTTGGAGAAAAGTATGGCCACTACTATAAATTCAGGTACTTAAAAACCACAACCTCAATAAATATAACTGCATATAATCGCGAAAAGTGACTCATAAATTTGTCATTATTCTATGACTTATCTCATATTTATGAACAGGTTTGTTAGTTATACTTTTTATGAGCTTAACCTCTCTCCTGAGATTCAGCTCTTTCAAGATTCTAGTGGGCCATGCGAAAGCATGGCTTTGCTGTTTTTAAGATAGATTTTTAGACTGCATTGAGGTCGGCTCCGGCTCCTGCCTCCCGCCGACATACCGTTCATCCTGAACCTAAAAGGGCCCTCGTTAGAGGGCCCTTGAAGTGTTGCATTCGATTTTGGTTTTTTTCTTAACCGATTAGTCTAAGTGCAGACTGGCTCGAAGTATTAGCTTGAGCTAGAACTGAAGTTGCAGAACTAGTAAGTACATTTGACTTCGCTAGGTTTGCTGATTCAGCTGCTACATCAGTATCTCTGATTCGTGAATTTGCGGCACTCATGTTCTCGTTAGAGATCTCTAGGTTATTAATTGTAGACTGTAGTCTATTTTGTAAAGCCCCTAGCTCCGCTCGTCCACCTGATACAGATGTCATGGCCTTATCGATAGCCTCAAGGTTAGATTGAGCATCACCTTTAGTAGCAACAGAAAGTCCTCCAATTCCAAGGTCTTCTGTTTTTACTGATACTGCTGATGGATCATACTTAATTCTGTCATTCGTCTCATCATTATTAAGACCAATTTGGAATTCTTTTTCTGAACCTTCACCATTGATTAGTGATGTACCGTTAAATTGTACTGACTCTGCAATTCTATCAACTTCTTTAGTTAGTTGTTGGAATTCTTTATCAGTAAATTCACGTTCAGTATCACCAATTGTATCCGATGCAGATTGTACTGAAAGCTCTCTTAGACGAACTAAAATATTAGATACTTCGTTCATCCCACCTTCAGCGATCTGAATCATTGAGATACCATCACCAGCATTTCGAGCTGCTTGTTGAGTACCTCTGATGTTTGCTCTTAACTTTTCAGATATCGCAAGTCCTGCAGCATCGTCTGAGGCTTTATTAATTCTAGAACCAGATGCTAACTTATTTAAAGATTCACCTTGTGCTCTCTTAACTTGACCTAAACTTCTTTGTGCTGCAATTGACTGTGTGTTCGTGTTAATTCTTAATCCCATTACTATTCTCCTCGAATAAGCAACCTCCTTGTGTAATTTGCGTTGAAACTCCTTGTCTCAACAATTAAATCCCAAACAACCAGTCCCAACTGGTTGTAATACCCATAACGGTTACTCGGAAATATTCTTGAGATAAAAGTGGAAAAAAAGTTAAGTTTTTTTAAGATAGCCGAGTGTTCAACTCAAGCATATACTGGAGCATTTCACTAAGGTTACTGATTTTACAATGTGTCTCAAATCGATTTTTTAGAGAAGTATTAATAAATGAAAGTTTATCATTGTGAATAAAATGTTTACTCTTAAGTTTTGCTAAATCATATTCATGATCATGATAAAGGATAATTACAGGTAAGCCTGTTTTTAACGAAGCTTTTATTGAGACTAATAAATGTTCAAAGGGAATCAATATTTGTGAAACTTCGTTTGATATCAGATAGTGGTCTGTAAACTTGTGTAGATACACCTATGAGCGGCCTTGAATTCTTGAAATTAGATTAGTCGTTGAGTAACCATCTTCAAAGTTTAAGCTTAGAACCTTACCACCATTGCCAGTCACAATATCGTGTCCAACAATTTGATCAACGGCCCAATCGCCACCTTTAACTAAAATATTTGGTTCTACTGCTTTTATGAGATCATAAGGAGTATCTTCTTCAAAAATAAAAACCTTACTTACGGCCTTTAGATTTTCAAGCATATAAAGACGGTCATCTTCATTATTAACAGGACGATCATCACCTTTAAGACGTTTTACACTAGCATCTGAATTTAATCCAATAATAAGCTCATCACCTAGTGCTCGAGCTTCATTTAAATACATTAAATGACCTCGATGAAGAATATCGAAACATCCATTAGTAAAAACAACCTTCTTGTCTTTAAAATGTTTATTTACATAATCTTTAGCGTCTTCGTAACTCATCTTACTTATTCTTCTTTAGGTTGTTACCAAAGAACTTCTTATCCAGTCCAAAGATATATGGAATCCCAAGAAGAGGTATTGATAAAAACTCAAATAGCGTTCTTTCAATTATCGTATTAAAAGCTGCTTCATTTGATTGCTTTGGCTTAACACCACAAATATATTGACCAAGAGTCGGTCGATAAACAGAAGTGATTCTATAAATTAAGTGAATTAAAACAAATAGAGCGATCAAATAACGGTAGCTAGAGTTTTTAAGTGTTAATGAAACAAAAGATTCTAATGGAATTGATGTCATGAAGAACATTGAAGAAATAATAACAGTAAAGATCACTGTCGATACACTCATGTCAATTACATAAGAGAAGAACCTTCTAACGATAGAAACTTCTTTCGATTTACTTTTAATTTCAATTTCACGATTAACTTGAGGGATATCAGACTCTTGTCCTTTACGGTAAAAAGCTTCCAATTCAGATGGAACACTCATTTCCTTTTCTCGACCTAAGACCTTATTAAAATTGTTTACATGAGCTTGCGTAGGTGTAACTTCAACACGCGTTTGCTTAAGAGTTCTCTTCTCTTTTTGCCCATGATGAAAACCGAGGCCTTCATTTATTGGTTTAAATGGAATGTCTTCTATATCGAAGTTATCGATATCATCTAAATTATTTATATTCATTGAGTTGTACTTATTTTTATTTAGTTGTTCAGTATCAATATTCATCCCAAATCCCTCTTATAATAGGATGACACATTTTTTATTTAACATCAAATTTTCCGAGTATGTATCCAACGATTGTTGGTACCGCAGTCTCTGTTTTTAAAATTGGTGTCGACAACTTTAAACCAAAAACATTACTTTGTTTTAATACAAGTTCTTCTTCTTTGGGTGAAAGTCCACCTTCTGGACCAATAATAATTAATATTTTTTTATTCCTTAAATTAGTTGCTTCTTTAGTTGTATTTGCAGCATCAGAAAGTGTGGTCAGAAAGATATAGTCATAACTGCTAAAAATCTCAAATAGCGCATCTAAACTATTAACTTCTTCATTTATCTTTGGAAAGTAACAGTTATTTGATTGTATAAGAGCACTTTCTATGACTGTTTCAACTCTAGAAAAGTTTTTAATTGACCACTGAGAATACTCTGCACGAAATGGGTAGATTGCACTAATACCAACTTGTGTAGCATTCTTGATTGCACTTTCAAAAGCTTCTCTTTTGGGTAGGCCAAGGGCCAAATCAATATTTGAATATCTCTCTTCCTTATCAAAAGACTTCACCTTAAGTGAAACCTCTCTCTTAGTACAATTAATAACTTCACTAAGATAACGGCCACCTTGACCATCAAGGATTAGTACTTCATCCCCATTTTTTACACGCGCAACTTTAATTAAATGATGGCTTCGATCATCATTTATTCTCAATATTCCATCAATAGATGGTGATAAATCGTCTCTTGTGTAAATCGCACGCATAAGGACTCCTTTATATTTGAGATTAATCTTTTTTCATTAAGATGGCAGACCAATCCCCTTTAGAAAGTACATCAATTTTTTTCAAGCTCTTGTACTCTTCAAGAATATCATCAACTTGTTCGTTTAAAATTCCAGATAAGATTAGATAAGCACCATCATCGAGAGACTCCAGAAGGAGATCTTTCTCAGACAACAAGACATGTTTTAAAATATTAGCAAAAACTAGCTTATATTTATCATCTACACTAAAACGTTTTCTTGCAATAAGGCGATGTCCATTTAACCGATCTTCAACGAGATTTAATTTTAAATTTTCATGACAATTATCGAGAGCCGCTGGATCAATATCGACAAAGTCCACCAACATATTATTCTTTTTAACTGCACCTATACCCAAGATCCCTGAACCACAACCAAAATCAAGGCAAAGATCCTTATCTTTGAAATCATCTTTCACGGCCATATAGTGCTTTAAGCATAAATATGTTGTCTCATGCTCACCAGTACCAAATCCCATCCCAGGGATTATATAAATATTGTTATCATTTGTTTTATAATCATCTTCCTTAAACCACTCTGGAATGACACTCAACTCATCTGTAACTTCGATCGGTGCATAGTGCTTTTTCCAAACTTCATTCCAATCTGAATATTCTTCTTCTTTTATTTCATAAGAAAGGTCCATTTGATCTAGAGCTTTTGCAAACTCCTCTGCTCTAGAGATGTCACCTTGGAAAAAGAAGTAATTAAACTTTTTCACATCTTCATTTGCAGAAATATCTACGACTTCATCAATTACAGATTCAGGTACATCACCACCAGAGTATGCTCTTTCCCCTAGAATCTCATCTACTCTCTCTTCTTCCATTGAGAATTCTTCAATCCCATCAACTTCGAAATCATTTAGAGCGATTTTGTTGACTTCCTCACATTGAGAACTTGTTTTAAACTCAATTGTCACAATTTTAAAAACTTCAGTTTTTACAGACATTTTTAATTTCCTTTAGAACTAGAAAGTTTCCGTTTGGATATACCTGATCAAGATGAATACACTTATTCATGACCCAAATAACGTCTGGATGCCATAAACTTATATAAGGGTATTCTCTATTAACGACAGAATTTGCTTTCTTATAAATTTCAATTTCTTTGCTTTTATTAATAGTATCTTCCGCTTGAGCAATTAAACTATCGAACTCTTTATTATCAAAGAAAACACGATTTGCCCCTTTCGGTGCCATATTTTCAGAGTGAAAAGCAAATTTAAGCATATCTTGACCAGTAAATCCGACCCAACGTCCAAGGTAGAGATCGTATTCACCACGTTTTATTCCTCTAAGAAATGTCCCCCATTCCTGAGGAACAATTTGGATATCAATTCCAAAGTCGACGAATTCATTTCTAATGATTGTAACTAACTCTTGTTGAAACTTATTACTACTCGTTTTAAAAGTAATCTTAAACTTCTTACCATCACCATTATACCAGAAACCATTGTTATGCTTATAATTTGCTTCAATAAACAAAGACTTAGCTTTGGCCGGGTCATAATTATCAACAGGAGAATCTAAATAGAACTTCTCAAAAGACTTAGCAAATAAACCATTTGAAGCGACTGCGTAGTTTTTAAACTTATACTTAATAATCTTTTCACGAGGTATTAAATGGCTTAATGCCTTTCTAACCTTAAGATTTTGTAATTGTTCCTTGCGCTGATTTAGACCAATATAATTATAATCTGTACCTAGAACCTTTTTAACCTTCACACTACCTTTATTGATTAAATAATTTACCTTACGTGGTGAAATATTTGATACAGATAAGTCAATTTCACCCTTTACTAATTTAAGCGCAAGTGTCGTTTCGTCTTTAACAACCACAAAGCTTAAGTCTTGGCGTCCTTCTATATTCGATTTTAAGTCTATTTGAAGTGGTTTAATATCGGTAATTCGATAATCACCTGCACCTACGATATCGTTTAATTCAACCTGGTCTAAGGTTTTATAATTAGGTATCTGTATTATCTTAAAAAGCACAAGATTTGGTAAATGATCAAGGCCATATGATTTGTATATTAATTCAAATGTATATTTATCTAAAATCTTAACTTCTGTAATATTTGAAAAAGCAAATCGAAATATCGATTTAATTTTTTCAGTCTCAGTGAAGTAGTAATGAGATTGCTTAACACTTCTTGCCGTTATTTTCTCACCATTTGAGAAATAAATATTTTCCTTGAGCTTAAAACGGATCTTATAACTATCGATTGTTCTAAATTCTTCGTAACTTTCACAAAGCTGGCAAATTGGCTTCATATTAATATCAAAATCTATCAATGAACCATTAACCAGGCGATTAATGTTTTGCGAATTTGCATCAGTAGAAAAAAATGGGCTTAAACTATTTGGAGAAGAGGAAATAGCGATCTTCAATGGGTCTGCGTAAACTATTGAAGTTACGATAAAAAATAGGGATATTAGCAGATATCTTGTCATTAATTATTCCTCAAACTAGCATGAAATGTAATTATTATAAGATTATCACCTCTTTTATTTGATGTGAAATAAATCCGTGTTAAGTTACTGAAAACATTATTCAAAAGGTAATCTATGAAGCTAATTGGGATCACAGGCGGATCAGGCTCGGGTAAAACAACGTTTGCCTCTAAAGTTATTTCAAAACTTCCTCAAGAAAAAGTGTCCATGTTATCTATGGACTCATATTACTTACCAGAACAACCAAAAGAGTATTATACAAAATCAGGGCGTCCAAATTACGACCATCCCAAAGCTTTTGATTGGGATCTTTTACAAGAACACATTGTCCAACTAAAAGAAGGACAATCAATTGAAGTTCCAAACTATGATTTTAAAACAAGTCGAAGACTTGATAAAACAACTACATTAACACCTACTCCCGTTATTTTATTTGAGGGTATCTTCACACTTTTCAATCAAATCATTCGCGATCAATTAGATATAAAGTGCTTTCTACATGTTGAAGCAGATATAAGATTCACACGTCGTCTTAACCGAGATGTAGCGGAACGTGGCCGAAGCCTTGAAAGTGTTATTAATCAATACTACGATAGTGTTAGGCCAATGTATGAAAAGTTTCTGGCACCTCAACGACAACACGCTGACTTTATAGTCGGTGAAGAAACTGATGTTGCATCAGAGATCTTATCTGCACGCCTCTTACAATTTATTGATCAAAATAAAGAGTTTGAACTTTTACTAAATTCGACAAAAGGCAATTAATGTCAAAATTAACAATCTCTCCACTTGGTGGTGTTGGACAAATTGGATCAAATGCAACTCTGATATCTTATGAAGAAACAAATATCATCATTGATGCAGGAATCCTCTTTCCTTCAGAAGATTGCTTTGACATTAATTATTTAATCCCTGATCTCTCTGACGTAAAATTAAAAATTTCAAATATTATTATTTCACATGGACACGAGGATCACATTGGTGCGATTTCTCACTATATAGAAAAATTTCCTGAGGCCCAAATACACGCACCAAAATTTGCCAAAGAATTGATTGAAGATAAGTTAAATTATCTCGATCTCTCAAAAAAAATCCATCGTTTAGATGACACATTAATTATTGATAAAATAGAAATAAATGCAGTCCACGTAAATCACTCTATTCCAAATACAAAAGGACTACATCTTGGAATTAAAGAGATCGATACTGGCATTCTTTTTATTTCTGATTTCAAAAGTGACTTCAACTGCCCATACGAAGGTCCTATTGATCTGGAACATATGAAATCACTAGCAAGAAAGTATACCAATAGAATTTCAATGCTTGATTCTACAAATATAACGAGCTCTGCCTTAAGAACGACTTCAGAATCTGAGTTAAAAAGCGATCTTTCTAAGTTTATAAAAGATGCACCAGGAAGAGTCTTTATCACCTGCTTTGCTTCAAATATTCATCGTATTCAAACAATATTTGATATCGCCAAAGAACAGAACCTTAAAGTTATCACTTATGGCCGATCATTATTAAAATACACTCGAATTGCTAGTGAATGTGAAATCTTTGATGATCATGGGCTTATTAGAGAAGTTGAAAGCGTACAAGACCTCTCAAAGAAACAGATTATAATCTGCTCAGGTAGCCAAGGTGAGTTTAGAGGTACTGTTAAACGAATCTCAAGTGGTAACGATAAGTTTTTTAAAGTGAATGAAAAAGATACATTCATTTTCAGTTCAAAAGCAATTCCTGGAAATGAAAAGAAACTTGCCTTTCTTTATAACGAACTAACAAGTTCTGGTGCAGAAGTTATAACTAATGCCAATGGTTTAATTCACGCCTCTGGTCACCCTGGAAAAGAAGACTTAAAAGACGTTTACGAAGCATATCTGCCAACGATCGCAATCCCCATTCACGGTGAAACTTATTTTATAAGAAAGCATATTGAATTTTTAAATACGATTCTTCCAAAATCTAAAGCTCTTGAGATTGCTAATCGTGATGTTGTAACGATATTTGCAAATGGAGAAGTTAAACTTAATAAAACTGAAGAAGTACCACCAATATTAATTCATGGTAATCGAATTGAAATCGAGCGCGAAAAAATCTCAGAAAGAAGAAAGATGGCAACCCTAGGCTCTGTCTTTATTTCAATTGCTAATAATAGTATAAAGAAAGCAAGCGGAAGAGTTCATATCACGGCACTTGGAATACCATACGAAGAAGATCAACTTAACCAACTTAAAGAATTATGCTTTAACCTCTATCAAGAAAAAGGCACTCTCGATCAACGATCAGAGAAAATCAGGATTGCGACACGTCGGTATTTTCAAAATATTCTAGGATATAGGCCTCTGGCCATTGTTCATATTTGTTAAGTCATCTAGAATATTATTATGGATAATTCAATCATCATTATAGCGTTGTTAACAATCATCGTATTGGCCTTACTTGCCTTTATTGGCTTCTTTGCATATTTAGTATTTAAAAGAGACATTCAAAATGAAGAAGAAAAAGATGGTGATATTACAAATAAGATAAGTCAGATGCTTGAAAAAAACAAAACCAAAGAAAGGATCTTGGGACTATGTAGTATTTGTGAAAAAGAACTTGTTGAAAACGATTACTTTAATGTTGAGTCTCTACACCTTTGCCGTGAGCACTTCGACACATATTCTGCAAGCGACTGGATCCCCATAACAAATGAAAGAACGACAAGCGAGACCCCGGAAAAAGGTGTCTACATTTATAACTTTAAGAAAAAAGTTTGGAAGGATGATAAAATTCCTACATTCATACTATGTGAATATAAGATTGATGTCACAAATGATCTTATTGAAACATACGTACAGTTATATGTTCAAAAAGAAAGAGAGCTGGATTTAAGAGAAAGGCTACAGCTCGAAAAGTAAGAGGTAATTATGACAGACATGGAGATTCTTAGAGGTCAAATTAATCAAATCATTGAAGAAAATAAACCTGAGGTTATTTTCGATGCCAAGTACGATAGAGTTATTCGTGAATGCGAGAAAGAACTCACAGCATCTGGACTTAAACAAAAAGTATCTTACACAATTGACTCTCTTGATCCTCAAAAGCGTGAGCAAAAGTTTGGTTCTGGACAATTTGCTCGTTGGCAATATGAACTTAGCTGGCAAGACTGGGAAGGAAGCTTTCGACTAGTCCTTAGAAATATTCCTCACGATAACTCAAAATTACTAATAAAACTTCCAGAAGACTTTAAAATAGATACGGCCGAGCTAATCGATGCCTTTAAATCAAATATCGCAAAACTAGTATCTTAAAGAAATATAATATATAGAAAAAAAGAAAGGGCCCTTTTCAGGGCCCTTTTTTTGATGTTGCCATCAATATACTCGGGGGAATCCTATCGCTCTAATTGGCGAAAAGTTTCATTTGATGTATTTTGACCTTCATCTTTTCTTAAATAAGATGGAGTATCTAGTTCTTCTTCATCAAAGTTAATAAATCCCAATTTCTCAGCAATTGACTTAGGACGCTCTGATTTTTCAACATTTGAGTTATTACCAGTTAATGCTTTTTCATTTGCCCAAGGATCAACTTCTGATTTTGAAGCTTCATATTGAGAAGCTGCCTCACGAATTGAATCTGTTAAGCTTGGACGACTTGAAGTATCAGTTGTATCTCCATCAAACCCATTCGATCTCAATTGTTGTTTTTCTTCAACTTGTTGAGTTTCGTAGTTAACTGATTCACGTTGTGCTTCCATTTGAATCTCTCTCATTGCATCAAGATTTTCATCTTGTTGTGGAGTTGATTCATAGTAAGCTGGACGAGAAATTGTTTCAGTTCTGTGCTCAATAGGTTGCTCGATTTTCTGCTCTTGCTTTACTTCAACAGTTCTCTCTTCAACAATTGGCTTAGCAAATGTTTGTGGAGCTTCTGTTTGAACAGGTCTTCTCATTTCTTGTTGAGGAGCAACTCTAGTTGATGAGTCTTCACCACCAAGACCTGTAGCAATTACAGTAACCTTGATATCGTCTTCTAATTCTTCATCTACAACTGATCCAAAGATAACTTCAGCATCTTCATCAGCTGCTTCCATAATTAAAGTAGCTGCTTCATTTACTTCATGCATAGTCATTCCAGAACCACCAGTAATATTGATGATAATTCCAGTTGCACCATCGATTGAAATATCTTCAAGAAGTGGTGAAGAAATTGCTTCATTAGCAGCTTTAATAGCTCTATCTGGTCCAGAACATAGTCCTGTTCCCATTAGTGCTAAACCTTTATTAGACATAACAGTCGATACGTCTGCAAAGTCAGCATTAATATGTCCTGTTGTATTGATTAAGTCAGAGATACCTCTAACCGCATTAAGTAGTACTTCATCTGCTTTCATGAAAGTCTCAACAAGAGATAAACTCTCACCTGCTAATTGAAGAAGTCTTTGATTTGGAATTGTGATTAGTGAATCAACATTTTCCTCAAGAGTTTGAATACCAGTTTTGGCATGTCTCATTCTCTTTCTACCTTCAAAGATAAATGGCTTAGTTACAACACCAACAGTTAAAGCTCCAAGCTCTCTTGCTAGTTTTGCAATAACAGGTGCTGCACCAGTACCAGTTCCACCACCCATACCAGCAGTAATGAAAACCATATCTGAACCTTCTAGTACTTGGCTTAACATTTCATACTCATCAAGAGCAGCTTTGCGACCAACTTCTGGATTTGCACCAGCACCTAGACCTTTTGTTAATTCAACTCCAAGTTGAACTTTTGTTGGTGCAAGGTTTACAGATAAAGCCTGCGAATCAGTGTTGGCAACAATATACTCAACACCAGTAAGTCCAGCCTTGATCATAGTGTTTACGGCATTACATCCACCGCCACCGACACCAACTACGCGAATCTTCGCGCCTTCAGTTAATTTTAATTCATTGTTATCAGAAATTTCGAACATAAGTTCCCCCTTATTTAAAAAATTTCTCTAAATACTGATTTAATCGATCCGGATAACTTTCCGACAATATCGATTTGATTAATATCTTCTTCAACTTCCGCATCCACTTCTTTACCTTTCGTAGCTTCAAGAAGAAGTCCAAGTACTGTTGAAAACTTTGGATTTTGCATTATGTTTGTCATCCCGCCAAATGCGATTGGATAACCAATTTTTAATGGACGATCAAGAAGGTACTCACCAATCTCAGGCATACCCTTAATCATTGCACCACCACCTGTAAGAACAACACCACCACTGATGTCTTCGCCCAGGTTCTTTTCTTTAATAATATTTTTAATTAGATCAAATAATTCTTCAGCTCTAGCTCCAAGAACATTGGCCACAGTATTTAATTGAACTTCACGTGGCTTAGTTCCAGAGATACCTTGAACTGTAATATGCGCTGACTGATTTACTTGCTCTGGTAAAACAGATCCATGATTAATTTTAATTCTTTCTGCTTCTGCGTGAGGAACTTTCAAAGCTACCGCTAAGTCATTAGTAAAATGATTACCGCCTACTGGAATAACCTGAGTGTGAACAAGAGCACCATCTTTCCAAAGTGCAAGATCTGTTGTCCCACCACCAATATCAACTAGAAGAGTTCCCATTTCTCTTTCTTCAGGAGAAAGAACTGACTCCGATGAAGCAATTGGTTGAAGTGTTACGTTTTCAACTTTAACACCTGTATGCTCAACACATTTAACAAGGTTTTGAATTAATGAAATTGATCCCGTAACAATATGTACATGTGCCTCTAGGCGAGTACCACACATTCCAATAGGGTTTTTAATTCCTGTTGTATTATCTACTTTATATTCTTGAGCGATAACGTGAATAATCTCACGATCACTTGGCATTACGACTGCCTTTGCAGCTTCTAATACTCTTTCAACGTCATCTTCCGAGATTTCATTACCCTTAACAGCAACGACCCCTGAACTATTGAAGCTATAAATATGGCTTCCAGCAATACCAATAGTAGCACTATGGATATCAACTCCGGCCATAAGTCTCGCTTCTTCTAATGAGTTTTGAATTGAGCGAACTGTTTTATCGATATTAACAACACTACCTTTTTTAAGGCCATGGCTTGGATGTGTACCAATACCAATGATTTCTAATTCACAAGGATTAGAAATAGTTGTTTGTGTATTTGAGCTATTTTGAATTCCGACAATTGTACAAACTTTAGTTGTACCTACGTCTAGACCGACTACGATGTTTTTTTCTTTCATTGAGAATCCTTTCTCTAGTTTTTTCTTACAGAATCATTCTGCTTTTTTTCAAGAAATAATACGGCAATTTTTACCGTGTATAATGAAATTTTAGGATTAGTCGTTGAACTTGACAACAACTTTTTTGGAATTTGTAATATTAATTACAGATGGAACTTTCTTTTTCTTATTCATGTAACTAATAATCTGAGTAAGTTTATCAACCTTTAGTGGCCATTCATCTTTACCCATAAAGACACTTGATGGCTTGCCTTTAATCGATAAAATCATTGTTAATTCTTTATTATCACTAACAATAACTTCTGAAATTAGTTTTCTAAATACTAGATCAAGTCCTGAGACAATCTTCGTTATTTTTCTTTGAACGTCCTTATCCATCTCTCCTACTGGAATAGCGAGATAAGGTAGTGAGTAACTCAACTTCTTTTCTGTTCTAAGAAGTATTTCATAAGTTGGATCAAATAGTTGACCATTTTCAACAAGAATCGCCTCGTAAGATTCCATTCCATTCTCTTTATAAATTTGTACTTTCATAAGAGGAGAGGGACATTCGTATATAAAATTTAGCATTCCTTGAAGTGGATCGTACTTGATAGTGTAATCAGATAAGAAATGTTTTTCTTTTAACTTATCATGATCAATTAAGTTCTTCATACTTCGTAATGAACTATTTTTTTCGAAATCTTTTACGAGTTTAAGAGTTAGGGTTCCCGCTGCGCGAGAAGGACATTTACCAAAAGCCGTTTTGTATTTGATTTTCTCCATTGGACGTGATGTCGCAAGTATCGACGTGCTCATCATTAAGAAAGTTATAATACCAAATACTTTTTTCATTAGTTGTCTATCCTGACTTCTGGTTCGAATCTTAATCCATACTGGAGTAGTAATTCATCTTGGACTAGCTTTATCAGCTCTTTAACATCAGAAGCGCTTGCCTCATTAAAATTTTCCATAAAATTTCCATGAAGATTGCTAACTCTAACACCACCAACTTGTAGTCCCTTTAAATTTAGTATATCAACAAATCGTCCCGCAGTGCAAGTTCGCTCTTTACTTGTGATGTTTTTAAAGACACTACCACAGGTTTTTTCTCGTAAAGGTTGAGTTTTATTTCTAACCAATAAATAATCTCTAATTTTTTTCCCAAGTTCCGGATCTTGTCCATGACTAACTAATTCAACCTGGTAAACAACATCACCTGGCCTTAAAAAATTATTCTGCCTGTATGAGAAACTACTTTCATCTACTTCATAGATATGTTCAGTGCCTTCTTTATCAATATACCAAACGCGCTTTACGATCTCATTTATCCAGCCCAGACCTGTTCCAGCATTCATAAAAACAGCGCCCCCTAAAGTGGCCGGGATTCCCGTAATGACTTCCCAACGTTTGTTTCCAAATTTTGAAGCATGAGAAGTTAGTGTTGAAAGCTTTATAGATGCGGGTAAAATATAAGAGTCATGATATGAATCAAATATAGTCTTATCATATGAAAAATCTAAATGAATTATTGGCCTCTTTATTTCTTCATTTAATAGTTGATTCGCACCCAAACCAAGCAAATGATAAGTCATACCATTATCACTTAGTTTTTTAACAACAGACTTTAAGGCGTTAACACTTTTTATAGTAATTAAATTACCAAAGGACTTTACTTTCATCGTTGAATAGCGAGAAAGATCCTTTCTGATTTCAACTTCAATATCTGAAATGTCTTTAAGTAATAACTTAAGATTATTCATTTCTGTCATTATCAAGAACCCACTCTCTGATAACACGACCAATTGAACCAGCACCAAGAGTCATAATAGTTGCTTTTTCATTCGACTTAATAATTGAATCTAAATCTTTTAATTCTATATTCTTAGCAAGACCTGGATGTAGACGATTGATATCTTCTACTAATCTTTCTGAAGTAATACCTGCTATTGGTTCTTCACTTGCTGGATATATTGGACACATGTAAAGCTCGTCAACATCGTTAAAGCAGTGTAGAAATTCATTCCAACAATCTTTTGTTCTCGAAAAACGGTGTGGTTCAAAAATTGCAATTTTTTTATGATCTCGAATCTCTTTTAAAGTACCAAGTGTGGAAGAAATCTCTGTTGGGTGATGTCCGTAATCATCCAAGATCTCAATTTTGTCATTTTTATAAAGAAGCTGAAAACGACGCCCAACATTCTCAAAGCTTCTAATCGAGCTTTGAATCATTTCAACTGGTACACCCATTTTATGAGCAATAGAAATTGCACCTAGAGCATTCAAAATATTATGCTTTCCAGGTAGATTAATTTTAATACGTCCTAAGTTCTCAGGACCTACGATTAAATCAAACTCTGAACTTAGACCATCCATTGTTATATTAGTTGCTTGATAATCAGCTTCATTTTTAATACCAAAAGTAACAATTGGTTTCTTAATAAATGGAACAAGACTCATTAAGCGATCATCATCTGCATTTAAAGATGACAGTCCATAAAAAGGAACTTTGTTAATGAATTCTTCAAAGCTTGCCATAAGAATGTCTTCACTTCCATAATGATCCATGTGATCCAGATCAATATTCGTAACTACTGACATAATAGGATTAAGCATTAGAAAAGATCCGTCAGACTCATCTGCTTCTGCTACAAGATATTCCCCTGTACCAACTTTTGCATGACCAGCAAGATTCGATACAATTCCACCGATAATATATGTAGGTTCATAGTTACTTGCTTGAAGAATCGTCGCAAGAAAACTTGTTGTCGTTGTCTTCCCGTGAGTTCCACCAATTGCAATTCCACGCTTAAGTCTCATAAGCTCAGCCAGCATTTCTGCCCTTCTCATAATTGGAACCTGATTTTCACGGGCCTGTTGCATCTCTGGATTAGTATCATTTACCGCTGAAGAATAAACAACAACTGTCGTTTCATCTGTTATGTTCTCTCTATTATGACCAATATAAACATGTGCTCCCAACTCTCTTAGACGAACAACATTGGCCAAGTCACTAATATCAGAGCCTGTTACTTTGTAGCCAAGTGAAAGTAAAATCTCAGCGATACCACTCATACCGATACCACCAATCCCAATAAAATGAACTGAGATATCTTGAATATTAATATTCATTTCTAATCCTTTAAAATAATTTCTCTCATAAATTTAGCCTATCTATGAGCTATTGTTGAGAAAAAAACGGCTTTTGAGCATTATCAGTGTGTTGACGTGACACACAAGAGAAAATAACACCTATGGCAATTAAGTTTGATAGAAGTGATGATCCACCATAACTTACAAACGGAAGGTTAAGACCTTTTGTTGGAAGTAGTCCAAGAACAACTCCCATATTTAGACATGCTTGAACACAGATAATGAAAACAATTGAAGTTACCATCTTTCTTGCAATGACATCTTTTAATGAAAGAGCAAGTCTAAAACCGAAATGAGTAAAGGCCATAAAAAGGCCAACAAATGCGATAACACCTAGAAAACCAAATTCTTCTCCAATGACAGAAAAGATAAAATCGTTATGCGCCTCTGGTAGGAAGAATAATTTTTCTAAACTATTTCCAATCCCTTTACCGAAAAAGCCACCATTGGCAAAACCAATCCATGACTGAATAACCTGAAATCCACTTCCCCTAGGGTTTGCCCAAGGATCAAGAAAGGCCATTAACCTTTTTACTCGATAAGGTTGCGCAATAAGAATAAGACCAGAAAGAACTGTTCCGACTGAGGTTAAGATATAAAAGTATTTACGATTAAAATTTGAAATGAAACATGTAAAACCGATTCCTAAAGCACAGATAAAGAATGTTCCAAAGTCTGGTTGTAAAATAAGAAGCAATAAAACGAAGAAAATATTGGCAGCGAATTTTAAACGGTTTTTAAGATCTAGCTTTTCATAACTTTCAAAGAAAAAGAGAGAAAGCATAAGAGTTGAGTATTTAGCAAATTCTCCGGGCTGAAGTGATCCCACTCCAATATTGATCCAGCGATTTGCACCTTTAGCGATAACACCAAGTCCAGGGATAAAAGTTAATATAAGTAGAAAACCGATTACAATATTGAGATGAAATGAAAATTTATACCAAAATTGATATTTAGTCTTAGAGACGATAAAAGCCAATCCTATTCCAAAAAGAGCGAAGAAAATTTGCCTTGAGAAAAAGTGTAAACTTGTTCCATACACTTCTTTTGAAAACATATACGATGACGAATAAACCATTACCACGCCAAATGCGACAATAATTGAAGTAATGATTAAGAAGAATTTGCCAAAACGATCCGTGTTTTCCAATGAGTTCATATATTTATCATATATGAATTTGCTATTCGATGCATTAGAAAATAAAGAAGCTGTGCAGCGTTACCCTACTTTATATACATTTGAGCAAAAGTACGAAGAGAGTCGATTTTTCTATTTTCAAAACAATTATATACATTAAGTGGCGTAATCCCTTCATGATGTACGATATGTGAAAGACATGCTTTCTCTCCTCTATTCTTAACGAGCGCAGCAAGAGTCACATGTAAGCTATTTACCTGTGAATTATAATAACTTGTAATCTCTCGTACGGCCTCAAGTCCCACAGAGGATTTCACATAAGTGCACGCATTAAATTCAACAAGACTGATGGCCCTTCTCGTATTTAAGACATCGGTAATACAATTTAGCTGATAGGAAGAGGTAATCTGTTCACACTGCTTTCTAAAGCGGTATTGATTCATTTTAGATAAACGTTTCTCAACGACTTCACGACAATCATGCGTGAACTCATTGGCCTTAATGTGAGAGGTAATAATACTGACGAAGATAAAGAATAAGACAACTTTCATGCAGTCATCATATGCCTGTGTACTTGTTCTGTATTAGTGCTAAAAAAAATGCCTTGCGCGCGTTCATAATGCGAGAGCATTATGACGACGTAGCTTTACCGTTGTGCAACCGCGACGTCACAACGTCAGCGGTGCATGGGCGGAGACCAGCTCCGCCTGAAATGAATTTAATTGATTTTAAAGTTGGTAGACTAACTTCTTAAAGTAATTCCCACGCTCCTCATAATCTCTAAAGAAGTCTGTTGCAGGATTCCCCGGTGAAAGAATAATCGTATCACCAGTTCTCGATTTTTGATAAGCAAAGAGAACTGACTCTTCAAATGAACCAACAATGAAAGTTTGTGGATGCTCGCCAAGAGCACGATTCATACGCTCTTTTGCTTCACCGACTAGAACGATAATACGAGTAGTTGAACATAACTCATCACTGAATTGCTCGTACTCAAGTTCTTCCATGTCTTTACCACCTGCAATTAGAATAACAGGAGTTTTGAAAGACTTTGTTGTTTCACAAAGAGTCTTCATATCAGTTGCTTTTGAATCGTTATAGAAGTTAACGCCATTCTTTTCCATTAAGAATTCAATTCGATGTGGAATTCCTGGGAACTTTGTTACACATGTTTGAATTGCTTCATCTGAAAGATCAAGGGCCTTACATGCCGTAATTGCTGCAAGTAAGTTTTCACGATTGTTTTGACCAATGATTCTCATCTTCTTCACTGTAAATTCTGAATGGTATGAAATATTTGAGTGGATTCGACGATCGTGGAAATGCGTTCCTTGAATCTCTTCCATTACACCAAGCTTAACGAATGATCTTCTTGAGTACCAATAAGTTTGGCAATTAGCATTTCTAAAGAAGCTATTATTTGCAAGCTTATCAAAGTTAACAATAAGAGTATCATCTGGAGAAAGAGTCTTAATAATACTAAGCTTAGTCTCCATATACTCACCCATAGAAGTGAAATGATTCTGTGGATAAGTGTCAGCAATATCAGTAAAGACAACCATCTTAGGGTGGAAGTCATCAAGTTTTCTCATTTGAACGGCAGAAACCTCAACAACAACGTAATCGATTTCATCTTTATTAGGTAGCATTGAGTATTCAATAAATGGACTATCACTTGTACCACCTACGAATACATTTTTACCATCTTGTCTCAGTGTGAAACCAATCATATGTGCTACAGTTGTACGACCATGTGATCCACAAACAGCAATAATAGGCTTGCGACAAAGAGTATTACCAAGTGCAAATTCAGAATAAACCTGCTTACCTTCTCTTCTTGCTAATTCAAGCTGAGGTAGGTTTGGATCTACTGCACTCGAATAAACAACAACGTCAGCATTTAAAAAGTCATCATCTAAATGTTCACCAAAAGTCATTTCAACTGCTGGCTTAATTTTACGTAGCTTTTTTACGGCCTTATTTAAATCAAAAATCGGCTTGATATCAGTAACTCTAATATTACACTCAAGACGATTAAAGAAATTGATGAGCTTGAAACCAGTTTTTCCAATACCAACGATTAGGATATTCTTGTTTCTAAATCTCTCCATTTATTACCTCATTTTTAAAGTAGCGATAGCAAGAATCGCTAAAAATATACTTATAATCCAAAATCTAACAATAACTTTCGGTTCGGCCCATCCCATCAACTCAAAATGATGATGGATCGGTGCCATCTTAAAAATTCTCTTTTTACGAGTTTTATACGAACCAACTTGTAATATTACTGAAACAGCTTCAGCAACAAAAACACCACCAATAATGACAAAAAGTAATTCACTTCTCGTTAAAACGGCCATCGTCCCTAGTGTACCACCTAAGGCAAGGGACCCCACGTCACCCATAAATATCTGAGCTGGATATGTGTTATACCATAAAAAACCAACGCCTGCACCGACGATTGCAGCACCAATTACGGCCAATTCACCAACATTTTCAACATATGGCACAAAAAGATATGATGCGATTTCACTGTGCCCCGTGGCATAACCAATAAATCCTAGAGTTGCTGCAGAAGTAATAATTGGACCAATTGCCAATCCATCTAGTCCATCTGTTAAATTAACAGCATTACTAGATCCAACGATAACAATTGCACCAAATAAGACAAATAACATGCCTAAGTTAAATACTGGCCCTTTTACAAATGGTACAAAAAGTTGAGTATCAATCACACCGAAGTGAACCATGGCATAGACAGCAATTAAGCCTGTCACAAATTGCCAAAGTAATTTCCCTTTAGCGGACACACCCTTTGTATTTCCTTTAGAAATCTTTGCGTAATCATCGATGAAGCCTAAAACAAAATATGATGCTGTAACTCCGCAAGTGATTAGAACAGGAATGGAATTGAAATTCCCTGTTATAAGTAGGGTTAGAAGAATTGTTCCTAAAATAAATACTCCACCCATTGTTGGAGTACCGGCCTTTTTTAAATGAGATTCTGGCCCATCATCACGAATAACTTGTCCAAATTGTTTTCGCTGCATGAAGCCGATGAAATACTTCCCCCAAATAATTGAGATCACCGTCGCCAACAAAAACGCCACAACTGTTCTAAATGTGATGTATTTAAAAATATTAAATGCAAAGAATTCATCCCTTAAGGGATATAGGAAATGATACAACATGTAATTATCCGTGTTTTAAATTATATTACATAGTTATATCTATTAGCCTCTCTAGTTGTAAAGAACGAGAAGCTTTTAAAAAGATATAATCGTACGAATTTAATACCGATAACCACTTTGTGCAAAGATCATCAAGATTTTTATATATTTCAGCCTCACCTTTAAAGGTATTCTTATAATATTGAGAGTATTGACCAATAAAGAAAGCGTGCTTTGCGTTAACAGAATTTAATACATTTGAAATATCTTCGTGATGCTTTTGTGTTTCACTACCTAATTCATTCATATCACCCAGAACAAAAAGAACCTTCTTATCGCTAGGTACATTTTTTGCAAATTCTCTTATCGCAAGATTCATTGAGGTAGGATTCGCATTGTAGGCATCTAAATATATCTTTGTCTTATCAACATCAATCCACTGTGCTCTTTTATTCTTAGGTAGACGTACCGATTTCAATTCATGGGCCAAAGACACTGAAAAGATATTTTCTAGGATGAAAGCTGAAGCCTGAATATTCCATTGATTATATGACTCTTTAATAATATCACTTTCAAAAGGATGTACGACTTCTTTATTTACGAGCACAACTTTATCATCTTGCGCAAGAGTTGCTAATTTAACATCTTCACAATTCAGATAAAATTTAACACCATTTTTTAAGACCCAACGATATAAAGCAGACTTCTCTTTTAAAACGCCATCAAGGTTCTCTAAAAATTCGGTATGGGCATGACCGATATTAGTTATATAACCAAAGTCAGGCTGTGCAATTTCACAAAGCGTTTCAATTTCACCAAAGTGATTTGTCCCCATCTCAATAATGGCAAACTTATGTTCATCTTTTAGCGAGAATATTGTAAGTGGTACTCCAATATGATTATTTAAATTACCTTGAGTACAAACAACAGCATCGTTTAAGAAACTCTTGGCCAAAGAAAAAAGGATCTCTTTTGTTGTAGTCTTACCATTAGAACCAGTAAGACCAAAGACAATACCATCCTTATTTTTCCATTCTTGAATACGAAACTTTGCGGCTTCTTGTAGAAATTTAAGGCTATCATTTACAAGAAAGAAGATAAGCTCATTATCTCTTTCATATAAAGACTTAAGCTTTTCCTCTCGCCCTTCTTCATTGGTAACGACAAAAGCCTTTGCCTTATTGGAGATAGCATCCTCAATAAAGTTATAAGCATCAAATCTGTCGCCCTTTAGCGCGACAAATAAGTTTTCACCATTTGGCATCTTAGAATTTGTCGATAAAGAAATTTCATCTTCACTTACTGTACCGATTATTTTTATTAAACCATTAATGTTTTTTAAATCTGTTATCTTCATAATACTTCAATTGCCTTTTTCACTATTTCAATATCACTAAAGAAAGACTTCACTCCATTTACATCTTGGTATTCTTCATGACCTTTACCTGCAATAATAACGGCAGTAGGATCTTTATATCTTTTTACATAATTTTTAATTGCATCTTCTCGACTGACAATAACATCAACATCATTACTATTATCTTTAAGAATATCTTCAATAATTCTTTCAGGGTCTTCAAATCTAGGATTATCACTAGTGACCACGACACTGTCACTATACTCGAGAGCCGCTTGTAACATCAGAGGCCTTTTGGTTCTATCACGATCACCACCACATCCAAAAATTGTGATTAAATGATGGTTCTTAAATAATGACTTAGTCTCACGACAAATATTTATTAATGCATCAGGGGTATGAGCGTAATCGATAATATAAATATTTTCCTGGTCTCTTATTAAATTAAATCGACCTTTAGGTAGCTCTAGTTTTATTTCTCGGTTTAATTCTTCACCAGCAGCTTCATCACAAAGGGCAAAAGCTAAATCAAGATTATCTTTATTATAACTGAGGTTAAATTCTTCACCGTATTTATTATCTACATCACGAGCAACTTTATATTTGATTTTATCTTTAAAATATTCCGCCTGTGAACTTGGAATGATTACTTCACTTTCACAATAATTAAGGAGCTTCGCCTTAGCATTGAAATAAGCTTCCATTGTCCCATGATAGTCTAGATGATCTTGTGTCAGGTTAGTCCAACCTATTGAGCTAAAGTCCATTCCTTTAACTCGTCCTTGCTCTAGAGCGTGAGAACTAACTTCAATACAAAAATAATCAATATCGTTTAATCGATATATTACTCGTCTCAAATCAAGATATGATGGTGTTGTCGCTGATAATGAAGGCATAATCTCTTTATCTTCACGAATGATACCAACAGTGCCAATACAACATGCTTTAAAATTATTTCGATTTAAGATTAATTGACATAAGTGAGTTACAGAAGACTTCCCATTTGTTCCAGTGACACCAATTAATGAGACTTCTCGGTCTAAAGGGTATAAAACTTCTACCAGCTCTTCTTGTAATTGATAAAAGTCTTCTAGTTCAACAACAAGACAATCAAGGCCTTCAACTTCTAAATTTGTTATTACTAAACCCGCATTTCCCTTTTCGTATCTTTGCTTGAAGAGAGAAATTGATTTTTCGTTTTCATAAAGACGATAAAATGCAATATCACCTTTTTTGGCTTGATCTAGATTGACTGTTAAATCAATAAATTGATCTGTGACAATGTTGTATTTTGAAATTAGGCTATTCATATGTTGGTGGGGCATATCTTAATTTAATGATAGTGTTTTTTGTATATGCACTTCCAGGTTCCGGTAATTGCTCATCAACAACCCCGACACCACTATGAGTAAGATCAATATCTAATTTACGAGCAAGCTTCATAGCAGATTTCTTATCAAGGCCTACGAAATTAGGAACTAGTCCACGACCAGTATATCTTTTAGCAGAATGAACTCTTTTAACAGAATCAAAGGCCATGTCATTTTCAAATAGATCGTTCTCTGCAAGACCTTCAAACTCTTTATTCTTATACAATAAATACTCTGTGACTTTCTTGAACACTGGTCCAGCGACAGAGTTTCCATAATATGATTTTCCCTTTGCTGGCTTATCCACATAGGCATAAACGACAAACTTCTTCTTAACGCCAACTGGAAAGCCTAAGAAACCTGGAATGTAGCCAGTATATCGTCCCATATTATCAGCTCTTTGTGCCGTGGATGTTTTGGCCGCAATTTTAAAATATGGAATTCTTCCATTACGAGCAGTTCCGTCTTCAACCGTTTTAATCATCATATCAGTAAGTGATTTTGCAACTTTTTCTGGGATAATCTGTTCAGCTTCAGTTTTATTAGATTCATCAACTTTTAAAATTGTAGGCTTAACATATTTCCCACCATTTGAGATGGCCGCAAATGCCGCAAGCATTTGTATTCCTGTCGTTGCAACTCCCTGACCAAAACTAATATTACTTAAGGATAGAGGAGAAACATTCTTATCGTCGGTAAAAATACCACGGGACTCAGCAGGCAATTCAATTCCAGTTTTCTCACCAATTCTAAACTTGGTTAGAGTTGACTTTAGTTTTGGAAAAGTTAGGTCAAATGCAATTTTTGTCGTTCCAATATTTGAAGAGTGCATTAGTATTTCTTCAACAGATAACCATTCAAATTTCTTTCTCGACTCTGCTTCTTTAATTATATGATCTTCAACTTTCAGGCGCCCTTGTTCACAGTAGTAATTTGTATCTGGACGTACAACATTATTCTCAAGGGCCGAGGCCACTGTAATAACTTTCATTGTTGAACCTGGCTCAAATGGATCTGAAATAAAAGAGAGCTTACGGTCAATACTTCTAGATCCATCTAAATCGTTTGGATCAAAAGTAGGATAATTTGCAACAGCAATGATTTCTCCAGTTTCTGCGTCCATAACCCCAACGCCACCACGTTTCGCTTCGACTTTTTCGACGGCCTCTTTTATGGCCTTCTCAGCAACGGCCTGAACTTCTTTATCAATAGAAAGGTAGATATCTTTTGATCTTTCCGTCGGAATATTTTGACTCACATAGCGAACAGGTCTTCCTTTATTGTCTTTGAAGTATTTTATAATTTGTGGCTCACCTCTAAGCTCATCATCAAAGCGGTGTTCTATTCCTGCAAGGCCATTATTATCAAGGCCAACAAAGCCAAGTGTTTGCGCTGCTAATTCATGATTTGGATAAATACGCTTTGGGATTTCTTCAATATAGACACCCTTTAGCTTTTTAATTGCATGAACTTGTTCTTCTGTTAAGTTGATCTTTCTTGCAATCCAAGTAAAGCGGTTTCGCTTCATTGCCTTAGAGCCAATATTTTCAATCTCGGCCTCTGGCATGATTTGCGTTAACTTCTTAAAGACATTCTTATCTCTAATATTTTTTGGAATGGTAAAAAGAGAGTATGTTCTTATGTTAATTGCGAGTGGATTTCCATTGCGATCATAGATATGACCACGTCTTGGGAAAACCTTGCGTTCACGGAAGAATTGTTTTTTTGATTGTGACAATAAATGACCGCGATCAACAACTTGAATGCGGAATGCCTTCACAAGAATTGCTACAAAAGCAAATGCAAAGACGACATAAACTATTTTTAATCTATTCTTTAAGTTACTCTCATTCACTTTATTTACTTCTTAGCTGGAACAACAATAATTTGATGTTGTTTTGGCTGTGCTAAATTATAACGACGGGCCATTTTCCTTAAATTTGAAACTGAAAGAAGGCGTGCCTTTTTGGCCTTTAATTCCTTTCCTTCAATTTTTACTCTCTCAACTTCTTTTTTTACAGTTGCAATCTCATAGTTTAACTCAATACCTTTCATTCTAAAAAGTACAAATAAAACTGTAATCACAACTAAGCTAAGAACAATTGGTAAACCTTGTGAGCTTAATAGAGCCCCTTTAATTTTATTCCCAATACTTTCCTTCTTAGACTTTGATCGACTCATCCTAGAGGCCATAAAACAATCTCCTATTGTTTTTAATTCTGTATTTTCGAAAACTTTTCGTATTTATTCTTTGATTTCTTCTCACTCACTCGTTTTAAAATTCGAAGCTTAGCACTTCTTGAACGTGGGTTTTCTGAAATCTCTTCTTCACTTGGTATAATTGGCTTTTTAACTTCATTTTCAAAAAGCATTTCACCAAGCCCATTTTTTTCAAACTCTTTAAACAATCTCTTAACAATTCTATCTTCAAGAGAATGAAAACTTATAATTAATATTCTACCATTAATCTTTAATAATGGTAGCACCTGAGCAATTACATCTGATACTACATCAAGCTCTTTATTCACTTGTATACGCAGTGCTTGGAAGCATTTTGTTGCAGGATGAATTCGACCAAATTGTAGTTTTTTTGGATAGCAATCTTTGATGAGCTCAGCTAATTGAAAAGTTGTTTCAATCGAGCCTTCTTTTTCTCTTTTGGCCTCAATCTTCTCCGCAATGCGCCATGCAAATTTCTCTTCACCATATTCTCTAAATAGATCAGCTAATTCTTGCTTAGAATACTTATTGATAATATCTTTTGCCGTTTCTATCTCATCGTTATCATAGTCCATTCGCATATCAAGCGGTGCATCAACACGAAATGAAAACCCGCGAGAACCTTCATCAAAATGATGGGAAGAAACACCCAAATCTAAAAGTACTCCGTCAAGGCCTTCGTTCTCATCAAGTAGCTCTTGATGGTTTCCAGTAACGACATCATGAAAGTGAACAAAGTTTGAGTCATGTAGAAAAAGTCGATCTTGAACACCATTTTTTTCGATAAGCTTTCGGCCATTTGCAAGAGCATCTGGATCTTGATCAAAAGAGATCAATTTTGCATTCGGATTCCTCTCTACGATGGCCATAGAGTGACCACCCGCACCAAAAGTACAGTCAGCAAATACTAAACTTTCTTTATCTTCATTATTTAAATAAAGATAATCGAGGCATTCATTCTTTAATACTGAATAGTGTTCTTTATAATCTTCCAATCTATATCCAATTTATGCATTAATCAGTTGTTTACTTAAAAGATGTTAATTTATTTATGAACGATCTTTTATTGTCTTTCATTTATTTGACTTGGACATGCACCTAATGACAAAATTTTACATCTAGCACAAGGAATTTGAAAGAACTATGAGAGATACTGATTTATTTTTAAACAAATATATAGAAGCAAAAGTATTAAACTTAAAAAGTCGCTTTAATGCTTATAATGCACGTAAAAATTATTCTAAAACTTTTCTTGATTCAGCTAAAGAACTTACGAAGTCGGATATAAGACAACGTTTTTTACAGGCAAAAGAAAATCTCTCACCAAATGACACTCTTAAGTTAATGAGAAATCTTTTAAATTCTTCAGCGTGGATCAGTTTTTCAACGGCACGCTACCTACACTCTCTAACTAATTTTAAAAGCTTTGATAACAAATTTGATTACAACTTTATCAACTACCGCTTTTTTAATGATCTAAAAAATAAAAAAGAAATTGATTTAGAAGATGATGAAATTTTCAAAATCATTTACAACGAAGTTGAATATGCAAAATATCATCCAAATTATATTTCAAATTTAGAAGCTCCAACAACAAATGCAACGATCATATTAATTCCAGGAGTATTTAATGAACTATTTTCTACCCCTTCTTTTGAAAGGGCATGCCTTCATTTAAAAAAGAATTATGGTATTAAATACTTCACTCCAAGCATTAATGGTTTTGACAATTGTAATAAGAATGCAGAGTCTTTAAAAATTCAAATCAACGACTACATGAAAGAGCATCCTAATGAAAAATTATGGCTCGTAGCATTTTCAAAAGGTGGTCTTGATACTCTTCACTACTTAAGTGAGTATAGCGAAGAACAAGATTCAATATTAGGTCTCTCAACAATTGCTAGTCCAATTCTTGGTTCAGATTCTTTTAATAAGAAATTAATTAAAACTCTTAATCTCATTCATAACTTCTCTGATTCAAAACTATATAAACTAATTGATAGTAGAAGAGATATACTTGCTAAAGAAATGCAAAAATCACTCTCATCTACTTATCGTAGGCCATGGCTTAGAAATAATCATGAGAAACTAAACCCAAATCTTTTTTATACATCGATTGGGTTTTCATCAAAATGGTATGACAGCCACTTATGGATGATGCTTATGAAGCTCATCATCAGAAGTAAAAATGAAAATGATGGCGTCGTTGATACTGAAAGCACCCTTTTTCCATATTACTTTCAAAAAGGAATTAGTTTAGGAATTCTAGAAGGACATCATCTTGTTGGAAGAAGATCATCCTTCTATTGCCAGGAAGCACTAATTGAAGCTCATATACATTTCTTAAAATACAAAGGACTACTCTTTTAGTCCCCCCTTAAGATTCATAAGAACTAATTTAGACATCGCCTTTAGTGTTTCAAAAACACCAACACCTTTTACAGCAACAGAGTCGAAAGCTGGTCGCTCATCTGCATTTAATGTCTGCTGTAAGTCTTCGACTGGTGTAACATTTGGTAAATCTCTTTTATTCCATTGAAACACTATTGGAATTTGATCAATATCATATCCCTGCTCCTTAAGGTTTTCCTCAAGACTTTTTAAAGATTCAATATTTGCTTCCATTCTCTCAAGTTGAGAATCTGCAACAAAAATAACACCATCAACACCACGAAGAATTAGCTTACGTGAAGATTCATAGAAGACCTGACCTGGCACGGTATATAAGTGAAAACGTGTACGGTAGCCACGTATTTCTCCAAGATCAAGCGGAAGAAAATCAAAGAAAATTGTTCTCTCATTCTCAGAGTCGAGACTTACCATCTCTCCTTTATTCCCACCGGCAGTTTTTTGATAAATATATTGAATGTTAGTCGTCTTTCCACCAAGGCCCGGCCCATAGTAGACGATCTTACAGTTAATTTCCTTCGTATTATAATTTACAAAAGACATAAGTCCCCCACTATCCCATTACACCTGAAAATAGATCATCTACTTCATTGTCACTAATATCATCAAAGAGGAAAACATCATTTGGGTTTAAGTCATCACTTAAATGTGCCTCTATGAACTCAGCTAGCTTTGTTTCTATAAGCCTAACACGAGATTTAAGCTTAGCAGGGTTATCTACATCAAAATAAATCAGACTGAGATAAATATCTTCAAACGGCCCCGATAATTTTGTTATATAAATTCCCTTAGAAGAAGTCGCATAATTGAATCGGAAATCATCCTCTGTTTCATCAGGAATGAACTGAGATAGAACAGAGCTAGCTTGCCATACACCAGCGATTAAGGCTCCTGCAGTATCACTATCAAATTCAGTTTGAGTACTTTTAAAAGAATATAAAGGTATACCATCTTGTCTACAAACAACAAGGCCACTATTCACAAGAGAATCGAGACCGCTATACTCTTTAAAAAATTCTTGAATAACGTATTCGATGTTATCCATATGCTTCCTTACATTTTTGTTTTATTCTCTAAAGCTTTAGAGATTGTCATTGTGTCTAAATAATCAAGATTCCCACCCATAGGAATCCCAAATCCGATTCTATCAACCATTACATTTTCAGGAAGTGTCGATTTGATATAACTACAAGTTGCATCACCTTCAACTGATGGCCCTATCGCTAAAATTATCGAAGTAACTCCAAGTTCAGTAACTCTCTTCTTTAACTTGTCGATATTCAGTTCTGCTGGCCCAACTCCTAATAAAGGATTTAGGACACCACCCAAAACATGATAAAGACCTCGATACTGGCCACTTCTTTCAATTGCCATGTAATCTGTTATTGATTCCACAACACAGATTTCAGTAGATTCTTTACGATGAATGTCACTACAAACATCACATATGTCCTCATCCGCAAAAACGCCACACTGCTTACATTTTTTAAGTTCTGCCAAATCATTTAGAGCATTTGAAAAATCACCTAATTCTTCAGCTGTCCATTTCGTAAGACTTAAGACATGTCTTAATGCACTCTTTTCTCCAATTCCTGGAACTTTTGAAAACGAGTCCATTAAATTTGTGATTCTTTCAGGTAGTTTCATTCATCTTTCCTAGAAAAGGCCTGGTATATTTAATCCACCAGTTACTTTCCCCATAGCATTTGAAACCATATCTTGTGATTCTTTAACTGCTTGATTAACGGCCGTTAATACAAGGTCCTCTAATGTTTCAACATCAGATGGATCGACAGCTTCAGGATCAATTTTAATTGATTGTATTTCTTGCTTTCCAGTGATTGTAATTTTAATGGCACCACCACCTGAAGAAACTTCTAGTTCTCTTTTTTCTAATTCTTTTTGAAGAGTGCTAATTTTCTGCTGCATTTGTTGAGCTTGCTTCATTAGCCCTTGCATACCTTTTGCCATATATACTCCGTTTTATTCGTCGTTATTTAAAACGATCTTATCTATTTTTGTATTAAAAAGAGATCCTGCAACTTTGAGCATCTCATCTTCTTCAATTTGTTTTCTCATATTTGCTTTTTCAATATTTTCATTCTCAATATTGATGTCAAATTTTGATTTAAATTGAGTCTCTTGCGCTTTTTCTCTTTCAACTAACTCAAGTTTTAAATCAATTTCTTCAACAGAAAAGTAATTTCTAAGTTCTGCTTTAACCTTTTCAATTGTTTCTTGATTATTCATATGATCAAAGAAAACTTTTGCACTAACTGGATAACCAATCGCTATGGTAGCCTTATTCCCTACCACAACGAGTTCCCCTAGGAGATTACCCTGCTCCATATTCGCACTCATAACAGGAGATGAGCTCGATAAGAACTCTAAGAAACCATCCCACGTCTTATTCCCTTCAGGAATAATTGTTGGTGTGACTTCTTGTGAAACTACTTCTTCAGGCTCTGAAGCTGGCTCAATAGCAACTTCTTCAGGTGTATTTTCACTAGCAGAGAAATTTGCATCCTGCTCAACCTCTTGTTCATCAAAGATAATCTTAGTTGGAGCTGGTTTTTCCTCTGGTATGATTTCTTCTTTGGCCACTTCTTCAACTTCAGCGGCCCTTGGGGCCTCAGGCTTTCCCGCAGCATCCTCCACAGTAGAGGTATTTGTAGCTACTTCAGCAGTATCAGCTATTAACTGATGTCTTAAGCTTACCTTTCTCATGGCAAGTAGAGTAGCATCTGCTGGTATAATCGATTCCATTGTCCAAGCAAAGTCTTTAGCAAGAGTTTCATAAATCCAATAAAGCTCTGCTCTAGTTATCTTATCAAAAAGATCGCCATCTACTTTAGATTGAATACGATTTTTATCGTTGAAGTCTTTTGCGATAATAATAGAAAAAAGATTTTCTAACATCGATTTAACAATATTATTTAAACCGATGTTTTGTGAAATAAGCATATTAAAAGTATTAGTTAACTCTTGAGTTTGACCTGCAATGATATTATCAATTAAAGATTTAATCGAACTCAACTTTGCAATACCTAACGCTCTTGCAAAAATATCCTCTGTTATATCTTGGCCATAAGAGAAACTTAAAACCTGATCAAAAAGAGAAAGAGTATCTCTAAACGATCCATTACCAAGTTTTGCAAGTGTTTCAATAAGCTCATCTTGACTGAAGGTAATATTCTCTAATTGAGCGATATTAATAATATGTGACTTCAACTCTTCAACTGTTGCGTTGATGAAATCAAATCGCTGACATCGCGAAAGAACAGTTCCCAATAATTTTTCAGGCTCAGTCGTGGCCATTAAAAAGATTGCATGCTCAGGCGGCTCTTCTAGTGTTTTCAAAAGAGCATTGAAAGCGCTGTTAGAAAGCATATGTACTTCATCAATTATATAGACCTTATATTTTCCATTTGATGGAAGATAAGAAATATTACTAATTAATTCTCTAATATCATCAACACTATTATTAGATGCCCCGTCAATTTCAACGACATTCATTGAAGCAGCTGAATCAAAGTCATGACAAGCACCACATTCACCACATGGATTCTGTTGTTCATCACGGTTTTCGCAACGTAGTGCCTTTGCAAAAATTCTTGCAATAGTTGTTTTTCCAATTCCACGTGTACCAGAAAAAATATAAGCATGACCAAAACGGTCTTCTCTTAAAGAATTAACTATTGTTTTTACAATATGTTCTTGCCCAACAAAGTCTTGAAACTTTGTAGGACGATACTTTCTGGCCAGAACCTGATATGACATTGAGCACCATCACTTTATATGATTTTAAATTTTTACTTATTAACTATAGGCAAAATAATAGGCATTGGAAAGGGGCAGCCGACACAAACACAACGCAGCAAAAGCTACCGTTGCTTCGTTCCCGACCTGGCGGAGTTCACCTCGTTACGCTTGTCTGGCCGGCCACCGAAATGAATATATTTTTTTCAAAGCATGATGTCAATTAAAGCTAGTATTTTATGATAATTGTATCATTTTCCAGACTCACCGAGTCAGAATTTATGAACTTCATCACAAATTTAAGAACCATTTTTGTAGCAGTCATACCCGCAACCTTTGCCTTGGCCACTTGTACCCTAACTTCTCTTTGAGTCTCATTGATATTTAACGTACCACTAGCTCTGAAATGCAGTGTAAATAGCGCACGAAGCTTTGCATTCAACTTAAATTCACCATCAGTAACGTGAATATTTAAGTCACTAATACGATTGCTATCTTTTTCAATTTGATCTTCATTAATTTTATTTATTTTAAAGTAAGAGCTTTTTAAACAGCCAAGATAGAAAGCATCTGCTGAAATCATTCGCTTATTATTAATTGTCTTTAAACACTTTGCTTCTATATCAAAAAATGTAAAAAGACCTTTTTGCGTTTCTGCTATTAATTTATTCGCTTCAACCCCAACATGGTTTTCGTTAAAATAAACAACACCATCATAGATTTCAAAAGGGCGACCTTCACGTAACAACCTTATCTCGCTTCCTGCAATCAAAGACTCTTCTAAACAACCAGCAAAAATAAGATCTAGATTAAAACTTTTAAGTTCACTATCTTTAAAACAATCAACATTTATGGCCTTAAGACCAATTTCACTATTAAGAATATTTCCACTTATACTTTGAGCATCAATATTAATTCGATCATCCGTGAATAAAACTTTCTTACCAAGTATATTTATAAAAGAAGTATCTTGGCTTTCTTGCTTTATTTCAACTTTAGCAAACTCACTTCCTTTACTAGGATTAATGAGCATATTCTTTAAACAAATTTGATCAAGCCTAAATGTAAAGCCATTGCTAGCACAATTAATTTGGACATTTCTTATATCAAACAAGAAGCTTGCAGCACCGATACTTAATTGAGGTCCATTCGCATTGAATCCTGTTTCTGTAAACTCAATTAAAGCTTGATTTGCATAAATAAAGTCGAGAAAGTCGATCTCATCTATTTGCGGGATATACGTTGTTAAATTTAGATTATCTTTTCTGAAGTTGAATTTATTATTATATAAAGCTGCATCAACTAAAAATAGCTCACCGTCTTGTGCTAAATCAAACTCGACAGCATCATACTTTATATAAATATCGCGAGCGTATGCACTTCCCGCTAAAAACTCTTGCCCCACCTCTCTTTTCAAATCGAAAGAGTCTACTTCAAATAGCATAGAATTAGCGGCACATATCGTTGAGATAAGTGATAGTATTAGTAATTTGATCATATATTAATGATCTAGAATATTTTAAACAATGTAAATATAGGATAGTTAGGATTTAACTTTTCGATAGGTTTTTCGACGTAATTTAAAGAAATCTGATAATACTTTCGAACACTTAAAATGTTCAATTCCACCAATGACAGAAAATTTATGATTGAAGCGCTTATCCTTTTGAAATGAATACCCTAGAGAGATACTTCCTGCTTTATGATCGTAAGCACCAAAAACAACATTTTTAAAACGAGCTTGTAAAATTGCATATAAACACATTGGACAAGGCTCAAGCGTAATATAAATAGTACAATTAATAAGTCGCCAATCACCTAACTTCTCACTTGCTTCTTTAATAGCAAGGATTTCAGCATGAGCTGTCGTATCTTTATTTTGTTCTTTTAAATTATGTGCCTTAGCAATAACATTATCATTTTCATCGACAACAATTGCTCCAACGGGAACCTCTCCGGCCTTAAATGCCAGTTCTGCTTCATCTAAAGCTAGTTTCATATTCCATATATGTGACTTCATTTTCATGATTTAAACTTTTTATTCTTCTTGGCCTTGCGCTCAAAGTTCCAATATTTTTCTAAGTCGTTATACTTTCTTTTTACAACATCATCTGTAATGACGAATCGTACTCCATAAGTATAAGGGCGACCAATTGAGTATTGTCTTTTTGATAGCACCTCAACCTGTAAACGTCCATCAAGTCCTGAAGATTCTATTTCAATATCAATACGCTGACCGATTTCAACTTCTTCAAACATACTTAATCCACCAGCGCGTCTTCTAAGATCAACAATCCTTGCGTCTGCTTTCTTGTCGTCATCAAGATACACGCTTGCTTTTAAGTCATTGCGATAACGGAAGTCATATTCCCACCAATTAATAATCGGGAAAAAAACAGGTGAGTATAGAGAAAAACAAAGGACCCCTAAGATAAAAAAGGACATTGTATATAAAAAGAAAATTGAGAAATCATTATAATGATAAAGAGATCTTAAAATATGAAAAATGATAATAAAAAAAGATAAGGCCGTTAGCGACCAAAATGAATACTTAAGATTTTTCTGTGTACGATAATATAAGCGATAGAAAAAGATAAAGAAGATAATTCCAAATAACGCTATGAAATTAAACTGATATTTAAAGAATTCATATCCTTTCGCTAAAAAGAATAAAAAGAAATGAAGAGTAAATAAAGCCTGGGCCTTATTAAAATCTGTTTTAATTGATAATTTGTTAATTCCTATAAGCATATATTTATTTTAAGCAAATTCGGAATAAAGAACAATTAATTGAGTACAAGTGGCAGTATTTGCTTAGGCGAGTCTGATCGAGTTAACTTATATTTTTTTCCTTTATAAGTTATTTCATATTCACCTGGCTTAAGATCAACTGGAAGCATATACACATGATCATAAATACCATACCAAGAACGTAGGTCAGCTAACTCAGACTCAGCAATTGCCTTATTGCCGGCAGCGTAGGCGGCACTGGCCGACAGGTAGGCGATAAATGCACCATTATTATAAAGAGATCGATAAGTTTGGTATGCAGAGGTTAATAAAGCAATATGCTTGGCTGCCAGACGAGCACCTACTTTTGCTTCTAAAGTTTTAACATCTGTTTTTAATGATTCACTTAATACTTCTGATGTATTTGCCATAAGAATTAGATTATCCGATAGAACTTCATTTCCATCTGCATTTGTGAGAGTAACTTTTTCAGTATTCGTAATTGGTACAGAATCTATTTTTGGTAATTCAAAACTAATCTTTGGCTCTGTTCCTTTTGTGATTGAAAGCATTTTAAGAGAGAAGGTCACAAAGTCGTCCATACCCTCATCATTATATATATAAACACCGACAGGAAGACCTAAAGGAAACTCGTATACATTGGCCGTCTTTTTTATAACATGGCCATCTAAAATTATGATGTAGGTATTATAGCGCTTTTTGTTTTGAAAGAACTTTTTAATATTATTTGAGGTTTGTGTTTCACGGATATAGTTTGCTAACTTCTTTTGAGAAAGAAGATGAAGCTCGTTGTAATCATCTTTATATTTCTCATGTAATTCATTATAACTTGGATAAATCCCCATCTGCTCCACTAAGTTTTTTTGTCCTAATTTTTTAAAACTTTTAATTACAGATCGGTCCTTAGAACGATCATAAACATCATGAACAATAACTCCCATTAAATCGATAAATGTCGATCCTTTATATATTGCCCTTCCGCGATTTTGCTCCTTGAAATTATCAATATATGAGCTCCAATCTCTAAGAGTCGAGACCATTGCCTGCTGATGAAATCTTTTATCTTTTGAAGACTCTGAGGATTGAATTAACATGTAGTGAGATAAGATTTCATAAAAGCGTATATTGATTTGTTCAAATTGATTTGGATAATAAATATCGGTAGCCTCTCCAATAAATAAGGACTCAACCTTATTTGAAATGCTCACCTTATATAAACTATTAGCTATTTCTTTTGCCTTATTAAGATGAAAGAGGGCCTTCTTATAATCTTTAAGATTAAAATACGCTATTCCAAGTTCGGCCTGCCTTAAAAAGCGATCCTCTTCTCTTTCGTAAACTTCTTTTTTAGTGATTCGATCAATTACAGTCTGATACTTTTTTTCTTTATATAAAGAAGCAATGATATCACCTTCATCTCGAACTCTTCTTGCAGCACAACTTAAGATACTAACAAGACAAATTAAGATGAAGGTGTAACTTAGGAATTTATTTTTTGATATTTTATGCAATCTACCAACCTACTTTAGATTGCTCCGAATATTTATTTACACGAGTCCTTGTTCTCATAACCTCAACCCCTCTTGAGATATCTGTCATGCGAAGGTTCACGGTATATTCCTTTAATGTTTTCCCATTTCTCTTACGTGGGTTCATTCTTACATTTCCAAAGATCATGATATCCGCTCCAGCAGCATTACCAATCTTCTTAGCTTCTGCAGGACTTACCATTCCGTCATTTTGATACTGAATTTCTTTTAAAAGAGACTCTCTAGCAGCAGCATCAATCAGAATGAACTCACCTGTTTCACTGATCTGAGTTAGGAACTCGTCTGAAATATCATCAACTGGAAAATATGGCTCAGCCGTTTGGTTACCAAAATCTGCAATAAAAACTTTTGGTCTTCGACCTAGTTTAAGTCGATAATTCTTAAATCCACGGTGATCATTCATTTTCTTTAAGATATCTTCAACAGCATTTTCTGTATCACGAGTTACCCATGCATCTGTAATCTCAAGAGACTTCTCATCAGACTCATCTCCAGATACTCTCTGTGCCTGAAACCCTCCACATGAAAACAGTGAAAGCATAAGCGTTATTAGAAGTAAGTTCTTCATATATCCTCCATTATTAAATTTTAAGTTCTAAAAATACATCTGGTAAATCGTCAGATAACTCTTTTTGTAAATCAAGTATTATATCCTGCTCTGTACGACCCGTTTGTGTATATCTCTTAGTTATATTTGTCTTTCCGTAAATGAAGTTAACTTCCAGAGTTCTTTTTACGAAGCCTTCAACATTTAGATATTCGTTCTTTAGCGCAATTGCGATATTTAGTTTCTTCTCAATGTCATTATTATCGTAAACATTTGCCTTATTAAGTTCACTTATCAACATTTTATCAATTGATTCAAACTTAGGCTGTGAATAAATAGCGATATTAATTTCTTTTTTCGCTCTCTTCTTATATTGAACAACATTAGACTTATACTTGTCTGATAATACCGCTAAGTAAACATCAAGCTTTTTAATAATATTATTATTCGCATTGATTTTTAATATCGATAGATTATGACCTTGTTTATAGATACTTTCGTTCTCGGCCCTAAGATTAGTGATGTCACTCTTAAGCTTTTGACGAAAACGACTTTTATTCAATCCAAGTAGAACACAATGATAATCTTCTTCATCAACAAAACTTTCAATTGTTTCTACACCGAAGAGAGTTTCACTTACTTCTTCACTGACATAATCAGAATACTGAGATTCATCCAACTTTCCATCAGAAGACTCAATTGAAAGAAACTTTGCCTTAACCTTTACTTGAAAGTTTTTTGCAATTTCAACTCGAGCATCTTCCACAGCCTCCGCCTCACTTAAACTGCAAGCTTTTGCACACAAAAAGTCAGCTGGACATGATTTCACTTGAGCGAAACCAGAAAAGGCAAAGAATAAGAGAATGAATACTTTAGTCTTCAAACTTCTCTCTCAACTCTTCTTTCTTATCTGATGGTGCTAAGTTTATTGCACTTTCTTGTGCTGCTTTCTTAGCGCGGTCTAAAGTCTCTTCTTTTATTCCAACAACTGAGAAACAAGCATAGTATGGTGAACCCGTTAATTCCTCACCTGATTTTTTCTGACGCTTTTCCCAATATTGCTCTTTTACACGTACTCCAGAAACTTTGGTGCGAACAGTTTGTGTAAGCTTTTCATAAAAAGTTTTAACTTCTTCTGAATCATTATCTAAACTTGTTACTTCAGTATAGTCATTTGATATTTCTTGAGAGACTTCAGCTGCGATAACTGCTGTAGACCTTGCGGTAGCTGATTTAATACAAAGTCTTCTATTTCTATTTTCAGATTGAGATAAGAAATAATGATAACCACTATCTCCTTCATATTTTTTAATATCTTCTAACCATACTGGTTCAACTTTTTGTGAAGCATTTATGACTTTATAATCTAATTCAAATTCACGCTCTTTAGGGCCAGATGAACACGAAGTAATTGTTAGTAATAATGCCAAAAGACAAGCGAGCCTGATCATAGATATCTCCATTTTTTGATTGTTTAAAGTCAACTAATTTTACTTTACGACGAGATTAAATCAATGAAAAATTACTTTAAAAGCTCTTTGATAGCTAAATGAGAAAGCAAGAAACCTACTGTTCCTGTCATATAAGTGGCCGTTCCTAGTCCACCATTACAATCTAACTTTAAAGCCTTAGATGTTTGCTCAAGATCGCACTTTTTAATCTTCTTTGATGGCTCAGGCGAGTAAACACACTGAACTTTTGCTTTTGATCTCCCTAGTGGATAGAGATGTTTTTTCTTTAGCTCCTGCCTTACTTTTCGATACAGCATATCTTGCTTAGTTTTTGAGAGCTCAGCAACAGTGATCATTGTAGGATCAACTTTCCCACCGATCGCCCCAGAGCTTACTACTTTGACTTCTCGCTTATAGCATTCATTAATAAGAATCGCTTTTTCACGAGGGGCATCAATCGTATCAATTATAATCGAAGGCTTCTCTGCAAAAATCTTTTCCATATTCTTTTCATTAAAGAAGCAATAATGACATGTAACCTTACAGTCTGGATTAATCTTTGCAATTCGTTCGGCCAAAGCGTCGGCCTTCATTTTGCCGTAATTTCCTTCAAGGGCATGAAGTTGTCGGTTTGTATTTGAAACACAGATATCATCAAGATCAACGAGAGTGATCTTATTCACACCTAATCGAGCAATGGACTCGACACACCACGTACCAACTCCACCTAGTCCAATGACCATAATGTGAGAGTCTTTAACAATAGAGAATTCTCGCTCCCCTAATAAAGCAGCAATTCCATTAAATCTTTGTTCGTGATTTGACATAGGCTTGTGATTACAAATACTTAAGACATGGCGCACTCGGCAGGAGTCGAACCTGCGACCTTCTGATCCGTAGTCAGACACTCTATCCAGCTGAGCTACGAGTGCGCATGTAGGGGTATTTATAGCCCCTAACGTCGTATATTGTCAATCTAGTATTTCGTTAATGGAAATTATTTGTCAGAGAGGCCCTATTTATTAGACAATACGTTCAACTAAAAAACCCTTTAATATACGACGACTATGACTTTTCAAAGAAGCATTTATTGCGCCTTGTTGCTCAATTTCACGATCTCAATCTTTGCCCAGGATTCACTTGAGAAAACGATACAAAAGAGACAAAAAGAAGATGAGGCCTCTAATAGTACCATTTCACTTGTAACGGCCCATCGACCAAATTATGTCCTGCCTGTGACTTATATGCATGATCCTAATGAGTCTCCGATAAATGATGACGACGAATTAAAGAACGAGGAAACAAAGTTTCAATTAAGCTTTAAATTTACTGTATTTTCAAAATTATTTAATTCAAATACAGACTTAAACTTTGCCTATACCCAAAAGTCCGTATGGCAACTATTTAACAAGAAAAACTCAGCAGCATTTAGGGATACGAATTACGAACCAGAGATATTTTTATCCATGATGCCATTTGAAGATAATTGGACGATCTTTAGAAATTATTATCACCTTGGTTTTGCTCATCAATCTAATGGGAAAGATATCCCACAATCTAGAAGTTGGAATCGAATCTTCTTCACAACATTCTTTGACTACCGTGAAACACTTTTCATGTTGAAAGTGTGGTATCGAATTCCAGAGGAAAAAAAGACAAGTCCTACAGACTACACTGGTGATGATAATCCAGATATTAATGAATATATGGGTAATTTTGAATTAACGACTATTCATAAAGTTAATGGTCACACACTTTCTCTAATGTTAAGAAATAATCTTAGAAGCGATAATAAAGGTGCTGTTGAGTTATCTTGGTCATTTCCTCTACCTGAAACCAGACTTAAAGGATATGTTCAATATTTTTATGGATATGGTGAATCGTTAATTGATTATAATTATAAGATGACACGTATTGGATTAGGTGTCGCATTTACAGATTGGTTATAGGCTTTTTTAGATGAAAAATATTCTTATTATATTTATATGTATACTTTCTTCCCAAGTGCTTTCAAAAAGTAAAGAGCCTTATTACTGGGGAATTGGATTTGGCTATAGAAACGCTAGAATTCCATACACTTCAGATGACAAATATGTTTCAGATATCATTCCTCTATTTTACTATAAAAGAGGAGACTTCGAACTAGATGGATTAAGTGCTAGAGGCAAGCTAATAAAACATGAAAAATGGCGCGCCAACCTTTATACAACCTATCGTTTCTTTGATATTCCTAAAGAGTTTCAAAATGAAGTTCGTGGCTCAGCTTTTGATTACGGCCTTGAATTTCAATTTATTCACAACACATTTTGGCAATCAAATGCTCAGATCCTAGTTGATAGCTCTACTAGGCCCTATATAAATTTCGAAACAAAAGCGGGCTTCAGTTGGAAGAGTCTTTTCTTTGAACCATTTGCCTATGCGCAAATTAGAAGTACGGAATTTAATAACCGTTACTATGGTTATAACGGAACTGCTAAGCCTGGTTCAGGTTATGAAGTCGGAGCAGGTGTTGAAACGACAATTCACATCCATAGAGACTTTAACCTTCTGGCCCACGCAAAAGTAAGTACTCTTGATAATCACACTGCTAGTACCGATGCTATAAACAGCCAAGTCAACACAGAAACATTTCTTGGAATCGCTTTTCTTTCAGATAGACTACATAAGAGTAATGCAATTGAATTTCCAAAAAGAAAAAAGCTTAAAAGCAAAGAGTTCATTAGGGCCGCATACACTAAAGCAACACCTTCAAACTTAAGCGACATATTATCATTTCATACTGCCACGGATGAATACAACAATGACATGGTATCACTAGCTTACGGGATCCCTCTTTCAGACACATTTATGGGTGGGGATATTCCAGTATACTTACTCCCAAATTATGTAAGACATCTAAAGAGTGAAGTACAAGGCTATAGTAATGAATACGTGATCGCTGTGAAAATATTCATTCCATTTGATTGGCCAACAAAATGGCGACTTGGATTAGCAGAAGGTATTTCGTACGTTGATGAAATTACCTATATTGAAGAAATTGATATAGCTGGAAAAGGGTACCGTGATAGCAAGTTTATGAACTACCTCGACTTCTCTATCGACTTCAATCTTGAAAAGTTTGGCCTCAAGCATTCTTGGGCCGGGTTATTGATTCACCATCGCTCTTCAATCTTCGAATCTTCATCTGTATTTGGAAGAATTAAAGGCGGAAGCAATTATCTTGGGCTGTATATTCAACAAGAACTATAGAACAGTCGAAAATTTTCAATATTTTTCATCGAAGTTATTGAAATTAAACAATAATTCTTAGCGAAAAGTGACGAAGGTCATTAAAATTTTTCTAACGAAAAACTGATTCTTGCCCGATATTGTTAATATGAAAACTAACAATATTATCGCCACTACATTTACCTTATCACTAACTATTACTTGTTTAATTGGTTACTTAACTAATTCTGGTATCATTGCATCACTACCATTTGTGCTCGCAACAATACCAACATTGGTCATGTTCTATATTATGCAAAAAAAGCATCGGGATTCACTTACCGAATTAATGGGGAAACTTGATTATCTTCAAAGAAACATCATTGGGACAAACTCTCAGTTCTTTGATTCATGTGAGCAGCTTGAAGATAGTACTAATGAACAAGCAAGTGCTGTCGTAGAAACGAGTGCTACCAGTGATGAGATTAGTGCAATGATCACAAGAACAACTGAATCAATTTCATCATTTGAAAGCAATATTAAAGAAATTAATCAACTTATTGGAAATAGTGATAAGTCCCTTGAAAGGCTTGAAGAAAATATTGAAGCCAGCTTAGACACAAGTCGTGATATTAATGCGTCACTAAGTGATATAGCCACAAATCTAAATGGCTTTCTACATACTTTTAGCGAAGTCGAAAGCAAGGCACAACTTATCAACGACATCGTTTTCCAGACAAAGCTCTTATCATTTAACGCTTCAGTAGAGGCGGCCAGAGCTGGAGAGCACGGAAAAGGATTCTCTGTTGTAGCCGAGGAGATTGGAAAGCTTGCAACAACAAGTGGTGATAGTGCGGATGCGATTAACTACACTCTTTCTGAAGCACAAACAAAACTAAATACACTTATTGAAAAGATCGAAGAAAGCAGTAAATCACTTGGAACAAGATTAGATGAAACGGCCAATTCTTGCGATCACACTCTTTTAGAGTTTAAAAATAGCTTCAATCAAACAAATGAAGAAACTTTAAAAATGAATCAGCAGATCGAAGAAATTACAGTCGCTGCTAGAGAGCAAGAAAATGGTGTTATTGAACTAAGAGATGCTATTCATCTAATCAATAACTCAACTCAAAGAAGTACACTTGTCGTTTCGCAAACACTGAAACTAGCAAGTACTATTAATGATTACCTAAAAGACTTAAGACACTCAATTCATAAAACTAAAACTGAAAAGCATATTGTAACTTCTTCAGCAATCGAAGAGATTCCTTGGGATAAAAAATATGCAATTGGTATACCGAAGGTAGATAGCGAGCACGAGGAATTATTAAAAAGAATCAACACTCTTATCCGTGCGATGAACACTCAACAAGGTATCGCTAAAGCTTTTGAGGATTTAAAAGGATACGTAGTCTTTCACTTTGATGAAGAAGAAGAATATATGCGTTCAATAAACTATCCATCTTATGAATCTCATAAGAGAGTACACGAGAAGCTTCTTTCAAATGTTGCAAAGTTTGAAGCGCAGCTCAAGACTGGACAAGTTGAAAAAGATAAGCTTGCAAGCTTCCTTAAAAACTGGCTATTCACACATATTATGGGAATTGATACGAAGTATGCAGATCATGCTAGGCAACAAGGTGTTAAACTCGTTGCCTAACTAAGAGAAATTAAAACTCTCTAAAGAACACTTTAGAGAAACGATTATAGTCTTCAAACTGAGGCATATGCCCTAAGCCTTTTAGCTCAATGAGCTTAAGCTTAGGGTTTTCTTTTTTTATTTCTCGACCTAAATTTTGATACTGTCCTAACTTTCTCTTAACACCTTTTCTTTTCCAACCTCGTCCAGGACCTGTTCGATCGCGAGTACCTAATATTAAAACCGTCTTGGCTTTAATTTTAGGAAATTTAACAACGATATTATCTTCAAATATAGGTCCATAAGTTAAGGCCGCATTCCAAGCAACAACTTCATAATCTGGTCCATTTAACTGACCTTTAAATGGAGTTAATAATGCTTCATATGAATTTGACCAAGCTCCATCATAATAATTTTTTCGCTGATAGGCGCGGGCCTTATCGACTGTTTTATTCATTTCACTTTTAAAGAAAAATTCAGGGTCTTTATATTCGACATAATCAAGATATGCTTCTAAGCCAATTGGATTTACGAGTACAACCTTTCTAATGTCTCGATACATGGCCCCCATATTCACAGCAAGCATTCCCCCCATTGAATGACCAACAACGATATACTTACGCACTCCTAGTGATTTTATTAATCCATGAGTATTCTTTGCTAGCTGAGGAAAACTATAATGATAGTTGTCTGGTTTCGAGCTTTTTCCAAATCCTATTTGATCTGGAATAATAACTCGATAACCTTTTTTCACAAGATCATTTGCAATTCTCTCCCAATAAAATCCTGCAAAGTTTTTGCCGTGAAGTAGGACAGCAACTTTTGACTTTGACTTACCAATATCCATATATCTCATTTTTAACTTTTGCGTTTGAGTTGAGAATTCATATGTTTTAACTGGAAATGGATATTTAAATTGAGATAATTCTGCATCAAATGAGAGTTCGTTCTTAGATGAAGAAGCACAAGAAGATACAAAAATTAATATGATTAGAAGATTGAATATTTTCATGTTCTGTCCTTTTGTTATTTTAAAATTTTAAAAGGAAACATGTATTTGTGTAAAGCTGGCCTACACAAATATGACGAAACAGTTGTTTAAATTAGATCTTCAAAGAAGGCACCGTATTCATTCTCAGGATGGCGAATATGAATTTCTAAAATCCAAAGATTCTTCTTTGGCTTTATATCACTTGAACCAAGGCTTCCACGGAAATAGACAGCATGTGGAAAGTCCGCTAAACGATGACCACTCATTTTTAAGTTAAGTTCATAACCTAAATCTCTAGCGTATGATTGCGCAAACTCATATAACTCAACTCCAGTAAGGCCCTCATCGCGACATTTATTGGCAGTAGTATGAAAAACATCTTCACTAGCTTTTTTAATTTTCAAATATTCTGGATTATTAGATGTTACGAAGGTTTCACCGTAATCACCTTCGTGGCCATCAAAGACGGGACCGATATCAATAAAGAAGAGATCATCTTCTTTTAGAGTTACACCTTCATCAGACTTCTCTCGAAAAGACTTTACTGTGTTCTTTCCAATACGAAATTTCGTTGGATGCCATTTCTTCTCTACACCCTTCCTGGCCAAAACTTCATCTATTAGCTTTTGACCATCATCTTCTGTCATACCGACACAAACCAAAGCAGAGACTTCTTTAACGGCCTCAATCGTTAGCTTTCTTGCATTTAAATATTTATCAATATCAAATGAACAACCAACATCTTGAATGGTTTTAGATTGATCTTTCATATAATTGTTTTTGATTGTTTATTAGAAATGGAAAAGATTTAAAAATGGCGGAGAAGGCGAGATTTGAACTCGCGGTACCCGTAAGGGTACGACACCTTAGCAAGGTGCTGGATTCGGCCACTCTCCCACTTCTCCACATAGAAAAAAAGTGGCGGAGGACACAGGATTCGAACCTGCGGAGCTCGCGCTCAACGGTTTTCAAAACCGCCGCTTTCGACCACTCAGCCAATCCTCCGCAAAATACAAATTTTGCATTCGTGAGATATATTATTAAGATTCTTGCATACATTTGTCAACGCTTTAATTGATTTATTAAGCTCATAATATTTCTACGATCAGGCGCGTTAGGACTTAATGTTAAATAACGATTAAATTTATCGATAGCAAGATTCGGTTGTCCAAGTTCTTTATATAGGAAACCCATCATCTTATTTAAGTCTGCATCAGTCGGATTTAAGCGGTATGCGCGCTGAAAGAACTGCAGAGAAGGCACAAACTCACGTGTTTGAAATGTAAGCTTCCCCATTGAAAATATCGCATCAAAATAGCGTTTATTAATCTGAATAGCTTTAGAAAGATTTGCCTTGGCCTCTTGAACTTTTTTGGCCCTTAAATAAATTTCGCCTAGAATATAGTACCCATATTCAGAGTTTGGATGCATTTCTATCTCTTTCTTAGCAAATGCCTCGGCCTGCTTATAATTATTTTGCTCAAAGAATATTTTTGATCGGTAGTAATTAATACGAGGATAAGTTGGAAGTCTCTTTTCTAAGATATTAATATGCTTAGTTGCATTCGCATATTGCTTTAAATGAATATAAGTAATGATAAGTTTTTCACGTATTAATAAATTTCCTGGCTCATACACAAGTAACTTTAAAGCATTTTCAACCAAGTCATTATAATCTCTTTCTATTTCAGAAACCTCGACTAGGTATGCATATAGTGCACCATCTTTTTTATTAAGACGATCAAGAACTTCTTTCATTTCTTTAAATGCTTCAAAGTCCTGATCACGGTAATAATAAACTGCAATTTGACCATATAACTTAGGGTTATCTCTATGCTCGAGAAGCTCCTGTCTTAAGTAACCAATGGCAGTTCTTACACCATCTGTTTCATATAAAACCTTACTATTAAGAATTTTATAATCAATATTTGAAGGGTTTAAACTCATGGCCTCATTTAAGAATAATTTTGTTTGTTTAAACTTTTTATTCTTAAATGCAATCTTTGCCATTTCAAAGAATGCTTCATCACTTAACGGGTTAATTTGAGAAGCTGCTTTAAACTTATCAAATGCCATTTTATCATTAGCAATTAGGTTATAATAATGAGCAAGTAGCATTTGAAATTCAAATGTTTCTCTAAACTCCTCACTAGTTGAAAGTGCAGATAATAATCTCTTGGCCTCATCTTTCTTATAAGACTTCAGATTTGCCATAATTAGAGCATAATTGATTCTAGGATTAACAGGGTGAAGTGCTCTTAGCTTTGTAAGTGTCTTTATAGCAAAATCAAAGTATCCACGCTTAACTTGTAACTCAGCTAAATATAGTTTTGCATCGATACTTGTTTCATCTAAAGATACTGCTCTTAGGGCCAATTCAAATGCTCGGTCCCAATTTAGAAGCATAACTTCATCTTTAGACTGTCTAATCAGAACTTTAATCTTACTTGTTGAAATAACCTTTTGTGTTAGATCACTTCCGGCAACGTCTAAAGTAGCGAGGGTGTCTCTAAGAGATTCATCATCATAAATTTTTAATGATTGTTGGAAAAGCTTCGTTGCTCCCTGGATATCCTTATCATATGCTTTTACAAATCCCATAAACTTGAGACCTTGTGCAAAATTATAAGGAGATCCCCCACCATATTTTGCTGTTAAAATAGCACCAACTTTCTTTAAGGTATCCATTTTTTCAAGCTCTAAGAGAAGCTCCCCATAGACTATTAAGAATCGATAATTATTTTTAAACTTATTCTCATGTTTTTGAATAAGTTTAAGGGCATCAGTACTATTTTCATTAAGTAGTAGGTAATTAACCATTGCATCGATTGACTCTACTGTTTTCACCTTAGCGCCACTTAGTTTTTCGTAAACGATTTTTGCTTTGTCTAACTCCCCTGCTTTTAATAGGTAATTTAGATATATTGAAAATAGTTTTACAGAGGGTTTATTAGACTTTAAGTAATTATATCTCTCGATTGTAAAGATTGCTGTTTCATACTTTTTAAAAAAAGCATAAAACTGTGCTGCACCTATTACAACATCAATATCATTTAATAATTTACTTTCCTCAATACGCAAAAGCTTAGAGATAACTTGCCCAGCTTTCTTTGTTTTTTGAGTGTCTATCAACAAATCACTATAAACATGAATAAGTTTTCCTGATGCTGGGTTCTTGTTAAACTTGTAACGTAGAGACTCATAGAACTTTTGGGCCGCAGCTACGCGTGAGACATAATCATCTTTTTGAAATAGTTTAAGCCCCGCAATATAGCTTTCTTGGGCCTTCTTTGGAGCTGCTACCTCTGTTGCGACTGGAAAGACAATCTTTGGAACAACAACTGTCTCGATATCTTTCTTCTCATCTGGCATTAAAAAAATGAGGGTAACAACCAAGAAAAGGGCCATCGTAAGATTTCTTCTCTTATTACTGGCTTCTTTCTTTGTCTTTTTAGACTCAAGCTTAGGCTGCTCTTTTGGCTTCCCCTTCTTTTTAAGGTTTCTCTCTTCTTGTTTAATCTTTAATTCTAAGTCACTGTAATCTTCAGTCTTAGTTGGCAATTGCTCTTTTTTAAGCTCTTCTAGATTGAACATAGCTGTAGCTGCATCATCCTCGACAACCTCTTCTGGCTCCTCTACAACCTCTTCAGCTTTCTCTTTTTTCTCATCTTCTTCATCATCAGATTCATCAAGTACATCTTGCAGATTATTAACAACTACTGTTTTTTCTATTTCATCACTTTCTTTCTCTGGTGGCTTAAAAGCTGGCATTTTAACAACTACTGTTTTCTCAACACCTGCATTTTGTGCTTCAATTTCTTCCTGTTCTTTCTTGGCCTTAAACTTCTCTTCGATTTCATCGTAGTTAATATCGAGCTTCTTATCCTTAGAGAACTTGAATTCATTGAACTCTGTTTTATCTTCACCAATTAATGTGTGATGCTTTTGCTCACTATCAGTTTGTGCATATCTAACCTCTTCTTGAGGTTCATCTTTGTCAGTATTCTCACTTAATTTTAAAGGTTCATCTGAGTTTATTTTTTCAAAGAGATTTGAAAGCTCTGGAATTGCACCCACCGGTGCCCAGTCTCCTGTAGGAAACTTCTGAAAAAGGCAGTTTTGATCGATAGCATCTTTTTCGCCTAATTCAACAAGTTCAGAGAATATAAAAGGGCCCAAAACCTTGTTCGACTTGGTTTTGACACGAAACTTAATCATATGACTATTATCTTAAGTAATTGAAATTAAATCAAACAATCGCTTTGCGTGGACTATTTTGCACAATACCAAATAGGTTTTGACGATAAGCGAGTGTAACAATCAAGAATATCACTGAAAGTAGCTGTAAATTCGTTAAGTAAGTATTGTGTAAGTATGCGACATAGCCAATTAAAAATAAATAAAGGACATGGACAATACTCAATAACTTGGCAACGATCTCTGACTGCTTAGACTTATAAGAAAAAACAAGAAGATAAACTATTAAAAATAGTTGATAAAAACTATCAATTCCAAATACAGGTAATAAGATAATTGCACTGGCCATACAAATCGACATCAATTGAATGGCCTGATATTTCTCATCAATTTTAATAAATGAGAATGCTACTTGTAGAAACAGAAATAATAGATAGAAATAAGGACTTAATTCTATATTTAAAGCTATAAATCGATTTAAAACAGATAAACAGAAAATATACTGGAGAATAGAAAGAAAAGGTGAATCCTTCTCTTTTGGAACCAATAAAAGAGTGGAAACCACTAGAAGTATTTCATAAAAGAGACTTCCAAGTTCTCCACCTTGAAACTCTTTAACAAAGAAATAAACTACAGCAATTATAATCCACGATAGGTTATAAAATAAGCTATGCTCACTTTTCTTATCAGTATCAAAAAAACAAAACATCCCAAGTAAAAGAACGATATCCGTTACACCTGTAAAGTTCCATATATTAAAAAGAGAAAACCATAATAATGTAATGGCCTTAAATAATACTCTCGAATTTCCACGACTATTTAAAAAGAATAGTGAAAATGAAACTGAACATATAGCAAAATAACTTCTATCGACAGAAGAGAAGATGAAATCTCTAAATAGAAAGTAAAATGATGATAAGAATACGAAAGCTAATACAGATGTTCTCTGTTTAGAATTAATTGAAGTAACCTTAATAAGGAAGTTATTTAAGAAATATATAACTGGATAAAGCAGAAGAAGAAAATAGAAGTTAGACTGCATGATTAACCTCCACATTATTCTTATTGTATTCAACAAACACAGTAAGTACCACAATTAGTGGTATTAACAAGGATTGCGCTGACAAAAATGACATTGAAATTATAATTGTAGCAATTGTCACATTAGAAGTTATTATCTTCTCTTCATTTGAGCGATATTTATCAAATAATATAGAAATACCTAGTAAGCTATATGCTGTTAATATCAACGATAACGTTACATCTCCCGAGAGAATGATTAAGGCCAAGGCCATAACATTGATAGAGTTTCTAACCTTTCCTCTTACATATAAGAAAAGAAGTAAAAGAACACAAAAAGGGATCAAAAATAAATGTACTGAGCTAATCGTTGAATTAATATCCAACAAGACAAAATATTGGAATAGAAATAAATTTAACAATGATATCTTTTTTGTAAACGAAAGTATTAAGAAAGCAGATACAACAAAAGTTAGATTACTAATTACAATGTCATTCTTAAAAATTAAAAGAGCTAATAAATTCAAGATTGCAAATAATAAGAATTTAACATTTTCAATTTTTAATATAGCAAAAAATGCACCTGTAAAAATAACAAAGGGCAAAATAGTTGCTGAGGAGAATGCAAACACTGAAAGAGGCAGACTAATAACTCTATCTAGAAAACTTTCTTCTCGTACAAGTACTGCGGCTATTAATGTTCCAACAATTGTTGGAAGTCCAAACTTAAAAGACATACTAAAATACGGAAACGGCGTTTCCACAGTATAGCCATTTAAGAAAAATGAAATAAGAATTGAGCCAATTAAAACAGCTAAATATATAATAAGATTCTTATACTTCATCCTGCCACCTGCACAATTAAAACTAAGAAATAAATGGCCGTAACAATTAAACTAACCGTTCTTACTGTCTTATATGGTACTGAAATATGTGACAGTATACTCTTCCCTTTAACTACTTGATTTTTTTGAGCAAGAGATCTTCTCTCATTATAAAAAATATTATTCATATAAATGAGTCTTTTTTTATTAGATAAATGTAATTGTGTCGAAATAGGCTCAATCACTGCTCTAAACTTATAACAAATCACGATAAATGTAATACCTATCACTAAGTAAGATGTAATTGCATGTAGATAGAATTGGTCATTAATAGAAAATGCCTTACTTGAAAGTAGAAACAAAAGAGAGCCAAAAACGCTAAAGAAAACAAGTGAATAAAAGCTTTCATACCATTTGCCACTCATCTCAAATGAGGTCAATTCATCGCTACCTAAAATATAAACAAAGAAAGTAAGTATAATTGACAGAGCAATAAAGAATGGATTTTGAGTTGAAAATGACATTGCTAGAATTCCAATCAATCCAAGATGAGATAAAGCATTAACTAGAACATACTTATCAAAAACCGCAATTTCCCTAGCAGAAATTTTTATACATGTTTGAAAAGATCTAATCATATAATAAAAAACGATAAGACCCATTAATTGAGATTCAGAATTTAAGAAAACACTCACGATTGCAGTTAATACAAATATGATCTTAAAAATATTTTCTTTATTTAATAAGCTCAAAAAGATTAAAAAAGAGAGTCCAATTAAGAATTGGTTTAAGTTTTGTGTTACATACTGAATATCACTAGTGAGTAGGTAAGAAAGAATCACTCCATCTGTAATCGCAAAGTCCTTATTATCAGTGTCTAAAAAAGATAATAATAAATAAACAGAGAATAAGTATTTAAAGGCCAAAGTTTTATCAACGAGCGTAATAAATGCGATAATCGCAAGTTTAAGAATATTAAGCGACTGTTTCTTATAGCTACCTAAATTCAGATATACACAAGAAGCAAAAGCTATAATCTTTATATTGATATCAATTGGAAAGAGTAAGATTCCAAATGGTAAAATTTCGTAAACATTTCGTTTTTTTTCATCAATAACTAAAAAAGATAAAATGAACGGGAAAATAGAATTAAGGTAATTTATCTCCATACCAGAAAAATATACGACAACAATCGAAAGTATAGGTATTAAAGAAATAAATGAGCGTCCCCAGTTATTAATCTTTGATGAGAAGTGAACCGCCAATAGTGTAAGTAAGAATAAAGAGACATTAAAATAAATCAATTTGCCCCCTGTCTTACACGAAATTCCTTAAACAGAGAATTTATCAGAAGAAAGATTGGCGCTACATAGATAAAAAGCATAACACCATCGCTTAAAGATATAGACTCCTGAACTCTAAGGTCGATTAGTAAAAGAAAGATTGCAATATTTGAAAACAAAGAAAAAAGCTTCTTTGTAAATCTCTGTGTAAATAAATAAACTCCGATATTAATAACAAAAACAATTGTTAGGAGTGTAAATGTATCGATATTATGCATTCTCTTCATCTCCATTTAGGTTCACTAGTGACAGAAATGCAGTAAATACTAATAAAACACAAAACTTTAATAGGATTGGCCAATTAATATGGGTATCAACATTGTAGTTATTGATTATGCTAATAAGATTATTATCGTTATTTAAATGATAAATATTAACAGAGAAAACTCCCAGTAAGATAATGGTAAACAGTATATAAGGCGTATAAGAAAACTTTTTAAACTTTACTTGAGTTGTGGGAAAACAATATTCTATTAATGTTATAAGAAGAATAAAAACAACAAGAAATAGACCTAAAAAGTAAATAAGTACAGTTGAAGACACTCCCATCAAACTTACCAACAAAGATGAAAGGGCAACAGAGTAGAGCATCATTGTGTAGCGACCTTTTGAAAAAGCCGCAAATATGAAAAGCAATATAATGATAATATTAGAAAACATTAAAAGCCTTTAAACTACAAAAGATTACAAAAATAAAAAATGAAGTTAACACTCTCTTTTTAGAAGAAGTTATCAAACTTTGATAATCCCTTAGAGGTTGAAACTTAATATATATATTACTCAAAATAATTGATATTACCTGTAATACGATTACCAAAACAGTTAAAGCTCCATAATGGATATAGCCTGGACTAAACTTTGAAATAATTAGTTTTGAAAAGTCGCTTCCCGTAAGTATCAAACTTATAACAAAAAGGATGAATCCACATTGATATAACAATCTTATATATGAGGATTTTATTTCTAAGTATTTCTTATCTGAATAAATTGAGCCTGACTTTATCATTTGCAGCTCAGTTGAATAAAAGAGGATACACAATGGCAGTAGGAAAATAGACCTTAAAATAATTGAATCAGACTGAACTAAGAACCAAGTTAATACAATGATACTAATCAAAATTAACTGCGACAAAGTGATCTGTGTAATCTCTATAACCTCTCTTCTTATCAGTGATAATCTAAAACGATAAATCCCTAAGAAGATCGTTGAAATTATCATCATGAAATAGAACGGAAGAATATAAGAGAGCTGATTTGTTAATATAAAGAAAATTGATAATGTTTGAAAAAATAGAACAGATAAAAGTATTACAAAAAAAGAATTAAAACTTAGAGCATCTACTTCTTGTGCTTTATGAGATGCAATAAGATACTTCTTGAGACTGTATGTAGGCGCAAAGTCTTGTGAGTTTACAAGTGCACCAACAAATTGAATTAAGATCAGCCATAGTGGCAAAGTTATCATTAACTCCAAGAACTATCCCTATTTCTTAAAAGACTATAAAATTAATAATATTAAAATTGTAGCAAGGCCGGCCAATATTGAATACGCTTCTTTATAAAATTCTAGATTTCCTGCACCAGTAATAATAACTGTAATCATTGCAAGAACTAAAAATACAATCGCGTATTTAAACACAGATTTTAAAGGGACAATATTTGAATTCGCAATATTAGTTTCGTTATGAACTTTACGAAATGGGCCGCCAGACTTCTTTGGCTTGAAAAACAAAGGGTAGCCTAAGACTACCCCAAGTAATAAAAATAAGATTGTAGTTGTCAGTAGTACTAATTCCATACTACTTAATTAGGAGCAAGGCTCCATTGGCAAGAGAAAGTAACTTTTGCCAGAAGATACCAATAATCAGTACTGGTGCAGTGTAAACACCAATAATAAGTTGATTAACAAATCCAAGACCTGCAACCTTCTCATCTGATTCAGCATCTTTCAGTACCATCACTCTTACAACTTTCATGTAATAGTAAAGCGAGATAACTGAGTTAACAGCAGTGATAACAGCTAGTACATAGTACTTTTGCTGAACAACTGCAGCTAAGATATTAAATTTTGCAACGAATCCCGCTAGAGGTGGAAGACCTGCTAATGAGAACATTGTAATTGTCATAGCGATTGCAGCAAATGGATGCTTTTTAATAAGACCAGCAAAACGATCGATATGATCATTACCGTAGTGATCTTGAATAAATGAAGCAATATAGAATGCTACAAGAGTCATGAAAAGGTATGTTACCGCGTAAAAAAGGATAGCTGTTGCACCCATTTCACCAAGAACAATGGCCCCTAACATCATTACACCAGCGTGTGAGATAGAAGAGAAAGCTAGCATTCTCTTAATTGATCTTTGTCCAATTGCAGAGACATTACCTACTGTCATAGTTAATGATGCAACTACCATTAGCAAGAAGATCCAAGAATGTTTAAGCATCCCAACATCCCCTGCAAAGAAGATTTGAGTTAGTCTCGTAAATGCTGCAATACCTGCAAACTTCGGAACTAATGAGAAGAAAGCAGTTACAGGAAGAGGTGAACCTTCATAAACGTCTGGTGACCACATATGGAATGGTACACAAGCAATTTTATATCCAATACCAACAAAGAATAATAAGAACGAAGGAATCAGAATAAGTGTTTGATCTTCAGTTAATGCAGACATCATTGGGATCATCTCAGAGAAATTAATTGTTCCAAGAGTTCCAAAGATGTGACTCATACCAAATAACATCATTCCTGAAGTTGCACCACCATATAGTACATACTTAAGACCTGCTTCAGTAGAGCGCTCATCATTTTTCTTAAGAGCTGCCATTGCATAAGAAAGGATTGAAAGTGTTTCAATACCAATAAAGAAAATTAGCATGTTGTTTGCAGATGCTAGAAGCATACCACCAACTAAGATTCCCATTGCTAAGATACCAAACTCAGCTTTCGTACCTTCATAAAGATCTTTAGAAACTTTAGAAAGATAAATTGCCCCTGCCGTACTTAAGATCATAACAATCTTAGCAAAACCAGAGAAATGGTCCATGACAACAGACTTTGTAAAAATATGTGTTGCATCAGTACCAAGACCTTTAACTTGATAAATCAGAGCACATAAAAGTCCAATCATCGAACTCCAGTAAAACATTTTTTTCGAGCTCCCCTTATCATCATTTCCGTAAGTAGCTTCGATGAGGATTAAGGCCCCCATCGTGAAGCATACTAAAAGCTCCGGAATATAATGTGAGATACTCGCTAAATAATTTAAAGCCATCACTTCACCTATTGACTATTAAAAAGTCGCTAATAATGAAACTAGTTTACCTACAGAAGCCTTCATCATGTTCAGTAGTGGAGACGGATAAATACCGAATACAATTACTGCCACACAAAGTGGAAGCATGTAGAAGATTTCTCTAGCATTCATATCTGTGTAAGATTTATTTTCTTCAATAACTTCACCAAAGAACATTCTCTTGAACATCCATAGTAAGTAAGCTGCACCTAGTAGTAGACCAAGAACTGCAATTACAGTGATTGTTGTAAATCTATCGTAGATCCCTAGGAAAATTAAAGCTTCAGAGATGAAACCTGAAAGTCCTGGTAGACCCATTGATGCGAACATCGCGATGATGAAAACAATTGAGTATTTTGGAAGTTGTGTATAAAGACCACCAAAACCTTTTGTTCCATCTGGTCTAACGATCCATCTGTGGTGTGATCTTTCATAAAGAATACCAATAAGAAGGAACATCATTGCAGTTGAAGTACCATGGTTGAACATCTGTAGAACAGCACCATTCATACCTTGAACAGTCATTGCTGCAAGACCTAACATTACGAATCCCATGTGAGAAACTGAAGAGTATGCAACAAGTTTCTTAACATCGTTTTGTGCCATGGCACAGAATGCACCGTAAATAACGTTAATAAGACCTAGCCACGCAATAGCATCTGCAAAGTAAACAGAAGCTGATGGGAAAATTGGGAACGCAATTCTTAAGAAACCATAAGTACCCATCTTAAGTAGTACACCGGCAAGGATAACTGAGATCGCTGTTGGTGCCTGTACGTGAGCGTGTGGTAGCCAAGTATGGAAAGGAAATACTGGAACTTTAATAGCAAAACCAATGAAAAGTGCTACGAAGAATACTTTTGCAAATGGTAGGGCCATTCCGAATAGTTCAACAGTTTCGTTTACAAACTTACCACCAGAAAGAGCTAGAATATTGAATGAGTCAACACCTTGACCTGTTACGAAGTATAGAGCAACCATACCAACAAGCATTAGGATTGAACCAAAGAATGTATATAAAAAGAATTTAACAGCTGCGTATTCTCTATTTTCTCCACCCCAAATTCCGATTAAGAAGAACATTGGAATAAGCATTACTTCCCAGTAAACATAGAATAGGAAGAAGTCTAATGCGAAGAAAACACCAAAGACAGTCGACTGAAGCATTAGTAGTAATGCAAAGTAACCCTTAATTTGCTTCTTAACAGTCCAAGAAGAAAGGATACAGATCGCAAATAAAAGCGCTGTCAGTAGAACCATTGGAAGTGAAATACCATCAACTCCAAGGTGATAGAAAATATTAAACTGCGGGATCCATGCTTTCTTAATGGTAAACATTTCCTGCATACCTGGAACAGTATTGTCGAATTTTAAATATAGACAACCTGATAAAACAAGTGTGATCACAGTATTTATCAATGACCATACTCTGATTGCCGTCTCTTTTGCCTTAGGTAATAAAAGTACCCCAAGAACACCGATCATAGGCATCCACAGAATCCAACTTAATAGATTAGAATGTGCGTTCACTGTAACTCCTTAATTCTCTTATAAAGCTAAAATATAACCAAATAGTACTAAAAATATAATTGCGATGTAGAACTGGATCTTTCCGTTCTGAATAGTTCTCAAGATAACGTTAAAAAGACGTACACTTGCACCTGTTCCATCAACCATAATTGTGTCGACAAATAAATTATCGAACCAAGCCGAAATTCTCATTGTAAAACGAGTTACTACGGCCCAACCATCAATTGCAAATCTGTCATAGAATCCCATGTCAAATTTAGCTAATAGGTTATTAAATGGAAGAAGTCCTTTCTTGATTAATCCATCAATATAGAACTCATCCATAAAGTATTTACCCTGAAGTGTTCTGTAGTAACGGTTGAATGTATTAACCCAGAATCCTGGATTCCATTTACCCCACAGATACATCATCATAGCGATGAATACACCAGTAAAAGCAATTACAATCGACATACCAGCACCAATATAGTGAACCTGGTGAATGTGATGTGCTTCTTCTTCAGAAAGACCGTAAGTAGAGTCATACTTAGACTTAGTAAATGTTCCTTTTTCACGAACATCAATTGAGCCTAGAGCTTCTCTCTTATAATTTTCAAACTGACCTTTCTTAGGCTTTTGAATTAAAGTTTGGAACCACTCATATTTACCGTTTGCCTTATCAGCAACCTTAACAAATCCTTGACCTGTTAAAGAACCTGAGAACCATACACCTAGTGTAAATACAGCAAGTAGTAATAGTGGAAGGTTTCTATTCCATGAAAACTTTTCTTCATGGCAGTGATCGTAAACTTCTTTGTCTCTTGGCTTACCGTGGAAAGCAAGGAACATCATACGACACATATAGAATGCAGTAAGTAGTGCACCCATGAAACCAAGTACTGCTGGAGCAATCATAACTGGTGAATGAAGTGCTTCAATTAATGCATCTCCTAGGATTCTATCTTTAGATACGAAACCTGAGAAGAAAGGAATACCTGCGATTGCAAGAGTACAACACCACATTGCAAACCAAGTGAATTTCATTTTATGTCTTAGACCACCCATTCTCGGCATTTCTTGTACGTGAGCATGTGTGTGGTGATCATGAAGTGAGTGAATAACAGAACCTGCACTTAAGAATAAACAAGCCTTGAAAACAGCGTGAGTAATTAGGTGCATGAAAGCAGCATTATAAGACCCAACACCAATACCTAGTACCATGTAACCAAGTTGTGAAATTGTTGAGAAAGCAAGAACCGCTTTAAAGTCTGTTTGAACAAGAGCGATAGTCGCTGCACCGAAAGCAGTGATACCACCAATATAAGCAACAAAAGTTAATAGTCCACCAGCATCAAGAAGTGGATAAATTCTTAAAGATAGATAAACACCAGCAGCAACCATTGTTGCAGCGTGAATTAGTGCTGAACATGGAGTAGGACCATTCATCGCATCCGGTAGCCAAACGTTTAAAGGGAATTGAGCTGACTTACCGATTGTCCCCATGAAGATACACATACCAGCAAAAGTTGCTAAAGGAATTCCAATAACGGCCTTACCAACTAAACCACCAGCATCAATTGCATTATAAAGATCAACGAAGCTTACTGAACCAACAACAGTCCAAAGAGCAACAATACCTAGAAGGAAGAAAACATCCCCTACTCTTGTTGTCATGAAAGCTTTTACGTTAGCTGCACCAGCAACTTCTTTTTCATAGTAGTGACCAATTAGTGAGTATGAACAGAATCCCATGATCTCCCAAAAGATAAATACTGAAAGTAAGTTATCTGAAAGTGATAGACCAAGCATTGCTGAAGTAAAGAGTGACATATAAGTGAAGAAACGTCCGTTTCTACCGTAGTTCATGTCATCTTTCATATACCAAGTTGAGAAAATGTGGATCAGTGTTGCAACGGCCGTAACCATCATAACTAGAACAGCAGTCATATTATCGATGTAGAATCCCATCTTAACTGCGAACTCTTGACCACCACCATTTAGGTCAAACCAAGTGAATACTTTGTGAATGTGGTAGTTAGCTGAATACGTTCCAAAAACGAAATCGCTAAAAATTCTCCACGCATAAATTGTCGAACCTGCGATTGCTGCACAACTGATTGCAACGGCCGTTCTCGTAAAGCGTGATGCAATAAATGCATTAATTACGAAAGCAAAGAACGGTAGTAAAACAATTGGAGCAATACTAGAAATCGTATAATCCATTTTCTTCCCTTATATCTCTTAATTAACTTTGTAGTTCAGTAGCGTCATCAATGTGAATCGTATCTTTAACTTGGAAGAAACGAATCACAATCGCTAAACCAACTGCCGCTTCTGCTGCAGCAATAACAATAATGAATAATGACATTATATGACCGTCAATATTCTGGTTTGCAAATCTTGTATAAGCTGCAAAGTTTAAACCTGCAGCGTTTAGAATTAATTCAATTCCTAGCATGATTGCAATAATATTCTTTCTTGCAACCATAACCGCAACACCGGCCAAGAATAAGAAAAAAGAAATTAACAAGTATGATGTTAGTGAAATCATTTTCTAATTCTCCTTGGTCTAGAAATTACAGCTGCACCAACAAGTGCACCAAGTAGAAGAATCGATGAAATTTCGAAAGCTAAAACATGGTCTGTAATTAATTTAGTTCCAATCTCATTTACTGTTGGCTTAATACCTTCAAGCTCAACATGCTTTTGAACTTTAAGAACTGGTGCAAGTATCTTCATTAGAACAAAACTCATAACAATCATCATAAAGCCTGCTGTTGCATAAGTTTTTGTTGTTCCCATGGCTGCAACTTTCTTAAGTCCAAACTTATTAAAAGCTTGTTCAATACCACCAGTTAACATGATGGCAAATAGCATAAGAATTACAACACCACCTGCATAAACAACTAACTGAGTTGCTGCTAAGAAGTCAGCGCCTAGAGTTGCATAAAGCCCAGCTACTCCAAAAAGAGAAAGTAGAAGGAAAATACATGCATGCATTAAATTTTTAGAAACGGCGACTAGGAATGCTCCTATAATAGTTGCCGCAGCTGAAATTAAAAACATTGTGTTAATAAACATCTCAAATATCCTTAAATATTAGTGTCCGCCCGCACCAGCTGATGCAGATGCGATTACTTTTCCAAGGATTGCCCACATTGACTTACCATTAAATAGATAAAGCCATACAGCACAACCAATTAAGTTAAATAGTGCAATTGGAGTTAAATATTTCCAACAAAGTACCATTAGAGAATCAACTCTCATTCTTGGTAGTGTCCATCTAATCCAGATTACAACGTAATAAAGTAGTAAAGTCTTAGTTACAAAAGAACCAAGTTGTAAGAAGTTTCCAACTTGCTTTCCAATCATAGGATGTGCGGCTGGAACTAGTTTGTTTACGAATTCACCTGTCCCAAGTCCAAATGGTACTTGATAACCACCAAGGAAAAGAGCAGCAACAACACCGCAAACAACAAATACTTCAATATATTCTGCAAGTGCGAAGAATGCGAACTTCATACCTGTGAATTCTGTATGGTAACCAGAAACAAGTTCTGACTCAGCTTCCGGAAGGTCAAATGGCGCCCTGTTTGTCTCAGCTAAAACACCAATGAAAAGAATAAAGAAACCGATAAAAGTAAATGGATTGTGTAGAACAAACCACTGATGAGGTAGACCACCTTGAGCTTCCGTTATTCCCTTAAATGAAAGAGAACCTGTCATTACAACAATTGCAAGAAGCGAAAGTGTTACTGGAACTTCATAAGAAATAATTTGTGAAGCACCTCTCATACCACCAAGCATTGACCACTTTGAGTTTGAAGCGTAACCACCAAGGAAGATAGCAACACCAACAAGTGAACTAACACCTACTAAGTAGAAAACACCAACGTTTAAATGTGTAAGAGTAAAGCCACTTGAAAATGGTACAACTGCTAGTGACATGAATACACCAACAAGTGCCATCATCGGTGCCAGATTAAACATAAATTTATCTGCATCACGTGGTACAACATCTTCTTTTAAAAGCATCTTCACACCATCAGCTAAAAACTGAAGGATACCAAAAGGACCAACTCTGTTTGGACCTTGTCTCATTTGTAGATCGGCAGAGATCTTTCTTTCAGCATAAGTCCCAAGACCACCTACTGCAGAAAGTGCACCAACAATCACAAGTGAAAAAACTAAGAAGATTAAAAAAGTTACAACTCCAGTTGCATCAAAACCTAATAGCTTTGATAAACCATCAACGGCCATAGAAAAGCCAGGAGCTTGTGATAAATACGATACTATCGTTTCATTCATTATTTATCCTTCCCATCTATATTTGCTTCATAAGACTTAACCCAATCAAGGTCACCCTTTTTCCAGCAATAAACTAAACCTAAACTTAGAATAATGATGAACATTAGTAGTGATCCAAGAACTGCACCACCTTGTCCAATGTCGACGAAGTTTTTATAAACTGTTGCCACCGGAAACATCAAAGCGCCCTCTACGTCAAAGATAAGAAAGACTAAGGCAATAACGTAGAAACGAACATTAAAGTTTGACCACGCTGCGCCTGTTGGCTCCTCACCACATTCATAAGGTGTTTGCTTAAGTTCCGTTGGATTATTTGGTCTTACTAAACGACCAACAAGCAATGTACCAACAAAAGCCACTACTGCCACGACTGCTAAAATTAACACCGGCATATAGACGTCAAAGTTCTGCGACATCGATAATTCTCCATGTATAAGTAAAGTAAGTTTCCAAATATTACACGATTACTAGCACTTTGGAAATAAATTGGCCCTTCTTTTTTTGAGTAATATCTTCTATTTAGTAACGCATGGGCCAATGCATAAATTCTTTTTCATGACATGAAATTATGTTAAAAAACGACATGGATTTATTTACACCACTGCGCACAAAGCTATTATCTTGGTTAGACACTAAGCAACATGACCTCACTATTGATGGTATAAACAGGGAGTACTGGGCGTTCTTCAAGTTTTTACTTAATCAAAATAAGAGCTATGATCATCCACCAAATTTATTGATTTTCGAAAATCAAGATGAAGCTGAACAGTATTATGAATTAGTAAAATCTAGTTTTTTAAAAATAAATCTTGTTTTTTATCCTGGGCTTGACGCATCACCATATTCTGGAATGTATTCATCAGAAAGTGCACAACTTGCCCGACACTCAGCATTAAAAAAAATAATATCAAGAAAAAATAGTGACCTAACAGTCATTACATCAATAGAAGCATTATCTTTAAAAGTACCTCCAAAAGAATTTTTTAATGAAACAACTTTTAAAATTGAAGAATCAGATATTATCTCTCCAGATGAATTAGCTGGAAAATTAGTATCGCTTGGCTACACTTCTTCATTCACTGTTGAAGAGCAAGGTACATTTTCTAAGAAAGGTGAAATCTTTGATATCTATCCAGTAGGAATGCACCCGATACGTATTCACTACTTTGATGAAATGATTGAGGAAATTTTTGAAATCGATAAAGAGACTTTAAAAACAATTAAAGACAAAAAAGTTCAAAGCTTAACGATTACTCCAGGCCCTTCAATTTTTTGTGAATCTCATTATTCAAATAATCTTCGCGATAATCTACCAAGACCAAGGGCCAACCAAAGAGAACTTCTTGAAGCTAGAAATGAATTATTTTCAAAACTTTCAAACGGAATGCTCTTTGAAAATCACCCAGTCTACACACCATTATTTTTTAAACCAAATGAAACAGAATCATTACTCGATTATATTGATGAAAACTGGTTAACTATCGTTTTTGATCGAGATAATACAGAAGATAATCTCACAAATTATTATGATGAATTATCAACAGATTTTGAAGAAACTGAAGAACTACTTCCTTCACCAGAATATTTCTATGACTTATCAACTATCGATCGTTTACGTAAAGAGAATGTTCTTAATTTAAATCATCTAAATATTAATGCTCAAATTGATCATGATACTAATGTAGTGGATCTAGGTCTTGCACCTTTTAAGTCTTATATCTCTAAGTTTGATATTAATTATCATTCAAAAAAAGAGTTCTTATCTGGATTATTTGATCATTTAAAAAACGACTTTAAATATTCAGGTAAAATTATTTTTACTATTCAAAATGATAATTCAAAAAATGAGATCAAACATTTAATTGAAATGTTTGAATTGTCTGGTGAAATACAAAGTAGAATTGATTTTATTAATTTTAAACTGACTGAGGGATTCTATTACCCTAGCGATAAATTACTAGTTATCTCAGACAGTGATCTCTTTGCTATTCGTCGAGATAAAGCAAAAGTTTCTAAGATTAAAGATATTGATCTCTTTGCTGAACAATTAGCATCACTAAAAGAAGGCGACTATGTCATCCACTCTAAACATGGTATTGGAAAATACTTAGGTCTTGAGGCCATGGATATTGGCGGTTCAAAATCCGACTACCTTGTCATTCTATATAAAGGTAACGATAAAGTTTTTGTTCCTATCTATAAAATGAACCTTATCCAAAAGCACGCTGGTGGTGAGGTCAAGGTCAATGTCGATAGTTTAAGGACAAATAAATTCTCTGCGCTTAAAGCACGTGCTAAAGACTCTGTAAAAAAACTAGCTTTTGATCTTTTAAAGTTACAAGCTGAAAGGGCGTCAACACAAGCCTTTTCATTTTCACCACCTGACCATGATTATAAAGAGTTTGAGTTATCATTTCCATTTAATGAAACTCCTGATCAGAAAAATGCTATTGATTCAGTAATTGATAAAATGCAGGCAAAGTCTGCAATGGATTTTCTTGTTTGTGGAGATGTTGGATTTGGAAAGACGGAAGTTGCTATGCGTGCAGCTTTTAAAGCAGTACTTGATGGAAAACAAGTTGCAATACTAGTTCCAACAACAGTTCTAGCTCTTCAGCATTATAATTCATTTGTTAAAAGATTTGAGAAGTTCCCTGTTCGTATCGATTACTTATCACGTTTTAAAACTGGTAAAGATGAAAAAGAAACAAAAGAAAAACTTGAAAAGGGTGAAATTGATATTATCGTTGGAACACATAAGCTCCTCGGTAAAACGATCAAATTTAAAGACCTAGGACTTGTTGTTGTTGATGAAGAGCAACGCTTTGGGGTTGCCCATAAGAATAAATTAAAACTTTTAAAATCATCAGTTGATTTCTTAACTCTAACTGCAACACCAATTCCTAGAACACTACAACTTTCATTCTTAGGTTTAAAAGATCTTGCTTTAATTAAGACCGCCCCACCAAGAAGGCAGTCGATTAAAACTTATCTTATAAAAGAAGACGATCACACTATACAGTCGGCAATTAATCGAGAACTTAAACGAGGTGGACAAGTTTTTATTGTTCACAATCGAGTTCAAGATATTGAAAACTATACTGCATATATTAGAGAGCTAGTACCGGATGCCAAAATCGTTTACGCTCATGGACAGCTACCGGAAAAAGAGCTTGAATCACGCATCTCTGCTTTTTATAACGGTGCTTACCAGATCCTAATTTCCACAACTATCATCGAATCTGGAATTGATATTCCAAATGCAAATACTATGATTGTGGATCGTGCCGATCGATATGGCCTTGCTCAATTACACCAATTACGTGGACGCATTGGACGCTCTGATAAAAAAGCTTATTGTTACTTTGTTGTTCCAAATAATCGCAATATTACAGAGGTTGCGGCCAAACGATTAAAAGCTCTACAAACTTATGCAGACATGGGAAGTGGTTTTCAAATTGCAAATTGTGATCTTGAGATTCGCGGGGCCGGAGATATACTTGGTGCTCACCAATCAGGGCATATCGAAGCAATTGGTCTCGAACTTTATATGGAACTTTTAACTGAGGCCATTCAAGAATTGCGAGGAGAAAAGAAAATCATCAAAAAGGATATTGAAATCAATACTCCTTTTGCGGCATTCATTCCAGCTCACTTTATCAGTGAGTCGAGTGAGAGACTTAAATATTACAAGCAACTATCAAACTCCACATCAATTGATGAAATCACAGCTCTAAAAGAAACAATCTTTGATATCTACGGGCCAGGTCCTGAAGAATTTAATCAATTGATAGCAATTCTTGAAGCACGTTCATATCTAATGCCATGTGGAATAAAATCTGCTCAACTTATGGATAATTCAATCATTTTTCAATTTGATCGCGACATGGTTGAGGCCAATGAAGAGCTTAGAAATAATATTTTGAACAACTTTCTTGGTATGCCACGTAAATATCGTTTCACTCCAGACTTTAAGTTGATTTTTACCAATAAAACGACGATATCTCCGAGCTCTTTAGTCGAGTTCTGTCAGGAAATTGCGGAAAAAATAGTTCCATCTTAGTGAAATTTATAAGTTTTTAATAAATTTGGTACAATTAAGATAAAGAAGGAACTAAATTTCAATAATTTGAAAAGGATATCAATATGTTCGGTAAAATCATTCTTGGTTTACTAATCACTTTAGGAGCTCAAGCTGCCCCTAAAAAGATCGTTGCAGAAGTTAATGGCGAAAAGATAACAAAAGAAGAGCTTGATCAAGCGTATCTTCTTAATAAATATGTTGTCTCTGAAGACCCAGTAACAATGAAGCGTGTACTAACTGATCTTATCAATAAGAAACTAGGTTTAGAAAAAGCAAGAAAAGCAAAGCTTCAAAATGATCCAGACGTTAAAAGAAAAATGAATGAAGTTTTATTTAACGCACAAGTTTCTAAAGATCTTGAAGATGAATTTAAGAAAATTAAAGTGACAGATAAGGATGTTAAAAAATTCTATGAAGAATATCCTGAATATCGTACTGCTCATATTCTTCTAAGAGTTCGCGTTGCCCCATCTCAAAATGAGATTGAAGCAGCACAAAAGAAAATTTTTGAAATTCATTCAGAAGTTACAAAAGAGCCAACTAAATTTGCTGAATTAGCTAATAAGTATTCTCAAGCGCCAAATGCTCATACAGGTGGTGACCTTGGGTACCAACCAGCATTCTTTATGGCACCTGAATACTTTGCAGCAATAAAAGGTCAAAAAGATGGATACATTACACGCCCTGTTAGAACTCAACTTGGTTACCATGTTGTAAAGGTTCTAGGAGTTAAGAAATTTGATGAGATCAATATGGGTGTTTATAAAAAGTTTGTTTACGATAGAAAGAGAGATAAAATCATTGCTAATTATTTCGAGAACTTACGTAAAAAAGCAAAAATTAAAATTTTAGACGAAAAACTAAAGTAAATAGCGCAAATAATTTGCACAAGCCTCATGGGCACGATAAATTATTGTTCTAGTAAATAATGATACTAAGAACGATAAATAGAGGTGTTCATGAGGCTTTTTTTATTACTGGCCCTTACTTTTTCAACATTAAATATCAATGCAAAACTTCTTGATAAAATAGCGGCCGTTGTTGATGATCATATCATTACAAAATCAATGATCGATCGTGTTAAAAAATCACTCCCTATTCGTCAAAACATTTCTCCTTTTATCTACAAACAAGAAAATTTCACAGATAAAGAAATTGCTGAGTTATTTATAAGAAAATTTATCATCCGCTCTACACTTGCTGAGCAAGGATATGTAATTTCAGACGCTACAGTTGAGAAAGAAATTAAAAGAAAAGAACAACGCCTTGGCCTTAGTCGTGCAGATCTAATTGCATTCTTAAAAAAGAATAATACAAATTTTGACGAATTCTTTGAACTTAACAAAGAAGCAATTGAATTTAATCATTTTAATTCAGTTGTTATTATTCCTCTCATCTCTGTAAGTGAACAAGAGATAAAGAATGAATTCTTTAAGCAAAATGTAAATAATAAGACTGTTTCATATCGTTATACACTTGTGGACTTCTCAATTGATCCTTCAATTGTACCAAAGAGTAAGTATGCGCATTTTAGAAAGTCGATGCAATCATTCCAAAAAGGTGGACCACTTCCAAATGAGTATGGTTCGATCGAAACATCAACTCTTGGAGACATTACAGCTGATGGCCTAACAGATAAGCTACAACGTCTTTTAAATAAAACACAAGAAGGTGAATTCACTCAACCAATTGAGATGATGGGTGCCACACATATTTTCTACGTAAAAACACGTGATGTTGTTGAATCATCACTTTATCAACAATCAAAACCACAAATCCGTGCCAAAATCTATGAGAGAAAGGCAAAGGAAGTTACAAAAATGTGGTTTGAAAGAGAAAAGTCGAATCACTACGTTAAAACATACTAATGATCTATGTAACAGCTGGACATGAGAAGGGAATTGGCCTTGAGGTTTTCTTAAAAGCCTACTCTCTTCTATCATCGGCACAACAAGAACAATTTCATCTCTTTGTTGGTGAAGAATTTACAAAAGAGCTTCCTTCATCTCTTAGCTATACAGCTGTGAAGGCTCCCTATTCTCACAATGCTTTAGAGCTTGCATGTAATAAATGTGGGCCAAACGATATATTAGTTACAATGCCAACCACAAAGGATGAATTATTCTTTGATGGTAAAAATGTATCAGGCCATACAGAGTACTTTAGAAAGAGATATGACAACGAGAATATCGTTATGTTCTTTAAATCATATGAGGCAAACGTCTTACTTATTACAGATCATATACCTCTTAAAGAAGTTCCTACCAAAATAAATTCTGATCTTATTCACAAAAAAATCAATATCTGCGTTGATAACTACACAAAATACTTCGGCAATTTAAATGAAATTATCATAAGTGGTATCAACCCACATGCCGGTGAAGGTGGTATACTCGGTGATGAGGAAAAAGAAGTCACAAATGCCATCAAAGGCTTAACAGTTAAACAGAAAGTCAGTGGTCCACTACCTGCTGATGGACTTTTTATTAATGACTGCTTTGCTCATGATAAATTATTTGTGTATATGTATCACGACCAAGGACTTGCACCATTTAAAACAATGTTCAAATCAAAAGGTGCAAATATCACACTAGGCTTACCATTTCTAAGACTTAGTGTTGACCATGGCACGGCCTTCGATCTTTATGGAAAAGATTGTGCTAACTATATGGGCTGTTACTACGTATTAAAACTTGCCCTAAAGGTATAGAAAATGAAAGATGAAATTAAAATTGTAAAAGCACGTGTTCATAATTTGAAAGACGTAACGATTGATATTCCAAAGAACAAATTAACAGTCATCACTGGGCCATCTGGATCTGGTAAAAGCTCACTTGCTTTTGACACTGTCTATGCTGAAGGACAACGTCGATATATCGAATCTCTCTCATCTTATGCAAGGCAATTCTTAGGTCAGCAACAAGCTCCAGATGTAGAGTCAATAACAGGGCTATCTCCAGCAATTGCAATTGATCAAAAAACAACTAATAAGAATCCGCGCTCAACTGTTGGAACAATAACTGAAGTCTATGACTATATGAGAGTTCTCTATGCAAGAGTTGGAGATCTCTACGACCCAAATAATGGAGAAAAAGTTATAAGCTATACTCCAGGTCAAATCACTCGAGATTTAATGGAGTTACCTGAAAAAACCAAACTTCATATTACGGTAGAAATAACTGATGAAACAAAGAAAGAATTAGAGCAACAAATGGCCAAATATCTTTCGATGGGATTTTCACGATTTATAGTAAATGATGAAATCATGCTACTTGATAGTAGCGAAATAAAGTCACTCAAAGCCACCGATGAAATTCTTGTTGTAATTGATCGAATCCTTGTTAAGCCGGACATCGAAAAGCGTCTAACAGACTCTGTTGAACTTGGCCTAAAATTAGGGATGGGGATCATCCACGTTATGATTGATGATGAATTTCACACATACTCAGAAATCAATATGTCTCATGTTACAGGTGAAGTCTTTCCTGATTTAGAACCAAGACTCTTCTCATTTAATTCACCTGTTGGAGCATGCCCAAAGTGTAATGGACTAGGAGAATCAAAAGAATTTGTCTTAAGTGAGTTAATCTTTGATGACTCCTTACCTGTTCTAAAAGGAGCAATTCCCCTACTGACTAAGAAGAATAACTTTCTCTATAAAATGGTCGAGTGCATGCTAAAAGAAGAAGGCTTCGATATTAAACAGCCTCTTTCAAAAATGCCAAAGAAGATATTTAAGATTTTATCAGAGGGAACAGATAAGGTTTATACTTATAAATTTAAGTCAGAGAATTCAAACTTTGAATTTTCAAAGCCATTTCCTGGACTAATAAATTGGCTCAATAAGAAATACAAAGAATCCACATCTGAAAGAGTACGCGTTGAGCTCGAAAAGAGCATGAAAGTTCAAAAATGTTCAGAGTGTGAAGGAAAGCGTCTTAATACAATAGCCCTTAGTACGAAAATAGCTGAAAAAAATATTATAGAATTATGTGATATTCCCCTCAGTGAAACATACGACTTCTTTAAAGAACTTAAGCTTGAAGGAATCAAAGAAAAGATTGGGGCAAAGTTATTAACTGAAATCACTTCTCGACTAAAGTTCTTAAATGACGTTGGACTTGATTATCTAACCCTTAATCGTTCAGCTAGAACCCTAAGCGGTGGGGAATCACAACGTATTCGTCTTGCCACACAAATTGGTTCGGCACTATCAGGTGTTCTCTATGTTCTCGACGAGCCAAGTATCGGACTCCATCAAAGAGATAACGTTCGTTTAATACAGACCTTAAAAGAATTAAGAGATCTCGGAAATACAGTACTTGTTGTAGAACACGATGAAGACACAATGAAGGCAAGTGATTATATAATTGATATGGGTCCAGGTGCCGGTTTACACGGTGGAGAAGTTGTTGCCCATGCCACATCAAAAGCATTTCTAAAGAAGAAATCACTTACTGCTGATTATTTAAATCACAAGCAAACGATACCGATCCCACAAGAAAGAAGAAAATTAACAAAACATATTAAATTGAAAGGTGCTCAACATAATAATCTTAAAAAGATTGATGTAAACTTCCCACTAGGAGGGCTAGTTTGTGTAAGCGGTGTTTCAGGCTCAGGTAAATCAACTCTAATTCACGAAGTTTTAATACCAGCAGTAAAAAGCCACCTATCAAGAGCAAATCGTTCAATCTATGAAAAGGCAAATTACAAATCAATCACAGGCCTAGATGAAATTAAAACTGTTATTGAATTAGATCAATCTCCGATTGGAAGAACACCACATTCTAACCCAGCAACTTACTCTGGACTATTTGATGATGTAAGAAAGTTATTTGCGGCAACTAATGAGTCGCAAATTAGAGGATATAAACCGGGGCGATTTAGCTTTAATGTTAAAGGTGGACGCTGTGAAGAATGTGAAGGTAATGGTGTGCAAAAAATTGAAATGCACTTCCTGCCAGATGTCTATGTAACATGTAATGAATGTAATGGACGACGTTATAATAACGAAACACTTTCGGTTTTATATAAAGGTAAATCAGTAGCTGACATCTTAGAAATGACAATTGAAGAAGGATATGAGTTTTTTAAAAACCATAGACGATTGGGACGTATCCTAAAAACAATGAATGATGTAGGCCTTGGTTATATGACTCTTGGACAGCCTGCAACTACCCTTTCTGGTGGTGAGGCCCAAAGACTAAAGCTTGCAAGAGAATTAGCAAAGTCTACAAAAGGTCATACATTATATGTATTAGATGAACCAACCACAGGACTGCATTTCGAAGATATTAATGTTCTTTTAAAGGCCATTAACAATCTAGTTGATAGTAATAACTCCGTTATTATTATTGAACACAATCTTGACGTACTTAAGGTTGCAGATGAACTTATAGACCTTGGCCCAGAAGGTGGCCACAGAGGTGGATCAATTGTCGCCACAGGAACACCAGAGGAAGTTGCAAAGTGTAAGGAGTCACATACCGGAAGCTTTCTTAAGGGGATCTTAAAATGATTGATGAATTCTATAATCTTAAAGATAAGAATTTAATTAAAGATAACTACTGTATTGCTGAAACTGAAAAAGTCGTATGCAAAGCACTAAGATCAAAACACCAAGTTGAAAAAATTCTTGCAACTCAAGAATTTTATGAACGTAATAAAGAGCTTATTGATGATAAGTGCGATCAAGTCTTTATAAAAACAAAAGAAGAACTTCAAAATATAACGGGTATTAAATTACATCATGGGATTCTTGCAAAGGTTAGAACAAGTGGACTTCTAAATATAAAAGAGCTTGGTGATCGTATCATTATATTTAACGGTGTTACATCACCAGAAAATGTCGGCACAATGACTCGTGCAGCGATGGCCTTTGGCTTTGATAGTATTATTTATGATGCTAAAAGCGCATCGCCTTATTTAAGACGTTGCATAAGAGTATCAATGGGTAATGCTTTTGAAGCGCGTGTTGCGAAATCACTTAACCTTGTTAACGATATCTCACTGCTTCAAGAACTAGGGTATACAGTTATTGCCACGGCGAATGAAGAAGGTGCAATTTCAATTCAAGATTTTAAATATCCGCAAAAAACATGTCTAATTATTGGTAATGAGGGAAATGGAATGGATCGTGAAGTTATTGATGCTTGCGATAAAAAACTTTTTATTCCTATCACAAACTATGTTGCACATTTAAATGCAGCAAGTGCTGCATCAATTTTTCTTTATCATTCTATCTTTTAATTCAGGATTTATTAACCTGACAAGAATCATGTTTAACTATAATTTAGACCTCGAAGCTCTAACCACACACCGATAGAGTTTTTAATCATTTTTCGTTTTTCCATAAAAAAGGCCACTATTATTAGTGGCCTTATTTTTTATCTGAATGTAATTTTTCTTATTCAATTGAACCAAGTAAAGTGGCCATCTCAATTGCTGACATCGCTGCTTCCCAACCCTTATTACCGGCCTTCGTTCCTGCTCTTTCAATTGCTTGCTCAATTGTATCGACAGTAAGAACACCAAAAGTTACTGGTACATTAGTATCAAGTGAAACTTTTGAGATACCTTTTGCAACTTCATTTGAAACAAAATCAAAGTGTGGAGTTGATCCTCGAATAACAGCACCAAGAGTAATAACAGCGTCATACTTTTTAGAAGCCGCTAACTTTTGTGCTACAAGTGGGATTTCAAATGCGCCTGGAACCCAAGCAATATCCATATCTTCAACGTCTCCGTCGTGTCTTTTAATACAATCAATTGCACCACCTAATAACTTACTTGTAATTAGCTCGTTAAAACGGCCAGCAACAATAGCAAATTTTTTCCCTGATGCATTTAAGTTACCTTCTAAATTTCTAGGCATGTGTTTCTCCTAAATCTGTGACACCTTTTGAAGGCGCCTCATGTTCACGTCTATATTTTATTAAGTCTTTAATTGTTATAAATTTTAAATCGTGCTCTTTAGCAATTTTGGCCAATTCTGGTGCCATGGCCATCGTTCCATCTGCACTCATGATTTCACATATAACTCCTGCAGGATAACAACCAGCAAGTCGCGCTAAATCCACAGCTGCTTCTGTGTGGCCATCTCTTTCAAGCACTCCACCATCTTTTGCAATTAATGGAAATATATGTCCCGGCTTCATAAAGTCTGAAGCTTTTGTATTCTTATTTGTTAAAAGATTTGTTGTTAAAGCACGATCCTGACAAGAAATACCCGTACCACCATTTGCTGCATCAATTGAAACAGTAAATGCTGTATGATGAACAGAATCATTTTGCGCAACCATAAGTGGTAGCTCTAATTCCTGTGCACGAGATTTTGTAATCGGTGTACATATTAAACCGCGTCCAATTGTTGCCATGAAGTTAATTGCTTCTGGCGTAATACGGTCTGCCGCCATGATGAAGTCTCCTTCATTCTCACGGTTTTCATCATCGATAACAATAACCATCTTACCGAGACGAATATCTTCAATGGCTTCTTCAATAGTATCAAATTCAATCATTTAAAAAGGACTCCAAATTATGTGTGCTTGCATCATTACTACGTCTAGCACCATTAAAAAGCAAGTTTTCAATATATTTTCCAAGGATATCAACTTCAATATTTACAAGACTTTGCACTCTACGATTTCGTAAGACAGTGTTCTGCCAAGTATGTGGAATAATTGAAAGTTGGAATGAACAATCGGCTTTAAAAACGTCCGCAACAGTTAGAGAGATTCCATCAATCGTAATAGATCCTTCTTTCACAATATATTTCATTTGCTTCGGACTTACTTTAATAGTCACTAAATAATTATTCCCACGACTTTGAATTTGGATAATTTGCCCAACGTCGTTAACATGGCCTTGTACAATGTGACCACCCAAGCGATCACTAGCACGAAGTGCTAATTCAAGATTAACTTCATCACCAGTACGAAGGCTTCCTAAAGTGGTCTTTTCCAGACTCGTATGAACTGTTTGAACGACAAATGTTGAATCCGTTAGCTTCACAGCTGTTTGGCATGCTCCATTGATAGATACTGAATCATCAATAGCAATCTCTGGAAGAAGTTCTTTTGAACTTACTTCAATAAGCTTGCCTTCCGCATTTGAGCGAACACTTACGACTTTTCCTATTTCTTTTACTAGTCCTGTAAACACTATGACCTCGGGTCGATCTCAAACATTGCTTGAGAACCAATATTTTTAACTGCAACATTATTAAAGTTTAAAGCGTCGGCCATTGAATCTAATTTTTCATCATAATAACCGATTCCATCTCCAAGAATTTTTGGAGCAACAAAGATTGTCATCTTATCTGCAAGCTTTTTCTTTAAGATTGAGGAAGCAAGCATCCCTCCACCTTCGACTAAAATTGAATGAACACCAATTGCTTTTAACTGAGCAAAGGCATCTTCAATGACAACTTCATTCTCATCACTTTTAGCAAAGACTATTCTAATCTTTTTATCAGTAAAGAATTTAACTACATCATCCGCCGCACCTTGGTAATCGGCTCCCGTAGTTATAATTATTGTCTTATGTGTATATTCGTCATTAAAGATCTTCGATAATGGATCCATTTTAGAAATTGAGCCCATCACAATTCGAAAAGGGGTTTTACCGCTTTCATCTAGGCCAAAACGAATATTTAAACTCGGGTCATCATTATTTAGAGTTTTTCGGCCAACCATGACTGCATCATATTTCTTACGATAAGCGTGAACCATCTTGCGTGCATTTTCATCTGTTATCCACTTCGAATCACCAGTAATTGTTGATAACTTTCCATCTAATGTTTGAGCAAGTTTAAGGTGAATATAAGGTAGCCTTTTAGTCATAGACTTAAAGAATACTTCATTAAGTTCACCGGCCTCTTTTTCAAGTACTCCAACTTTACACTCAATACCTGCTGACTCGAGAATCTTAATTCCATTTCCTGCGACTTCAGGATTAGGATCAAGGCAGGCCACAACGACTCTTGAAAAGCCGTGTTTTAAAATTGCGTTAGTGCAAGGAGGTGTTCTTTTCTTTGTATGACAACATGGCTCTAAGGTAACATAGATCGTTGCTCCTTTTAGCTCTGCCTTATGATAGTCGCGGACATCTGAGATTGCTTCTGGCTCAGCATGAGGTAGGCCTGCTTTTTTATGCCAACCCTTACCTAAGATAATTCCATCTTTTACAATAATTGCTCCAACCATAGGGTTTGGTGACGTTTGCCCCTCACCTTTCTTGGCCAAATCAAGTGCCATACGCATATATGCAATATCTCGAGAATCCTGCTTTTCCATGTTCCTGATTTACCATACTTGGCCATAGGGTTCCAGCAGACTTTTTCGCATCCCTGACATCGCGGACTTTTTACATTTTACAGTTAATAATCATGAACGCCACCAAGCTAAGTGCCCAAAAACACATTAAGTAATCACTCTTTTTACACCCTATAAATAAATTTCACTAAAGCCCATAAGCGTTCATTTTTTCGATAAATTACCAATATGAATAAGTTAATTGCACCAATCATTCTCATTCTAGCTTTTACAGTAACGTCATGTTCTGATGACGCGAAAAAAGCGATCAATAATATAGCTTCTCAAAGTGAGGAGACACTAGGTGGAATCTCGCACGACAGAACAATTCTCAATCCAAAATTAGGAAACTTCTGCGATGGCCACGAGTGCCCAGAGGGTATCGTTGCTGTTAAAACAGAAAAGAAGAAACTTACTTGTTCGGGAATCGTAAAATCTCAAAGCGAAGTTTTGATTTCAGAAAATTGTGCCACAGAAAATGAGGCATTCAATATTCAAACAACAGACGGCAAACTAATCAAGGTCACATCTGTCGAAGATGAGCTCTCAAATGAATTCGGAGACAAGATCTTAAAACTTAACCTCGAAAAAGAAATACCTAATACAGCAAATATTGAACTTCCAGAAATTGATAATAACGAAGTACAACTTAACTATTTCAATGAACTAGGCGAGCTTCAATCTCAAGATTGTGAACTTACATACGCATCCCTTGCCTATGCCAACTCATTTGATAACGAATCACAACTTCTTAACATCAAAAATTGCGAAGGCGTCCGCGACGGTGCCCTAATCTCACAGAATGGAAAGGTGATTGGTTTCCTTACAAAGAAACATAACGAAATTGAGTTGTACGAAGGGATTTCTCTAAATGGAGAAGAGATTGAATCAACAATACCTTTGAAAATAGACTCGTTAAGCTTAAATTATGATAGCGACGACATTCTAATATTAGGTTTATATGCTTCTGTAATGCCAATTTTGGAAGGTGAATACAGTAATCAAGAGATCATATTTGATAAACATAATTTTATTTTTGATATAAGAACAGTTTGCCTTAATAGTAAATTAAAAGAAGCTTATGAAGATGAAACCATAAAAATCAAGTTTAATAATAAATTATATGAGTTTAATGGTTTTACACAATTAGAAGTCCTTAAAAACATATCATATATACCTATGGAATTAGGGATGATAGTCGACTTTGGTCAAACAACTGCAAACTTCAATAAAGCTCACAAACATATTGTATACAGAGGTAGTTTATCCGAGCTAGTAAAACCTCGAAATATCTCAAATAACTACAAGGGTGATAAAACTCATTATTTGATTACACCAGTGAATGATAATAGATACTCAACTACAAATATAGAAACATGTTACTAAAGAGCCCCAAAGGGCTCTTTTAATTAATAATCGAAGTCATCAATAATATAATTTTCAAACTTCACTTTGTTTAAAATTCTTCTTTTAATTAAACTTTTCGACATATTGCTTCTAACCTTTTTCATTCTAGTTGATACGCCTTCAACCTCAAATTGCTTGTCCTTAAACTTATCAACCAAATCAATATTAGCTACACTTAAAATACGCGACTTAGTTTTTAATATCCATCTATCTGTTAAGGAGTCATAATCAAAGTCCCCTAAGGTACGAAGAGTATTTGTGCCACCTTCAGTAGAGAGCCTTTCCGAAATAGAATCTAGATTTATTATGTTTTGTGTAAGCCTTAACGTGTTTGTTCCACCTTCAGTTGCTGCACTAACATTGATATATATACATATTAATATAATTATTTTTTTCATATAAACCTCTATTAATTGAGTTTCTTAAATAAATTATTCATATAACAGATATCGTTCCCACGATTGTCTGGGTTTTTGAGAATTTTCTTCATTTTGTAAGTATATTCAGAAACTATCTCATTGATTTCCTGTTTAACTTTTTCCAAGTCAACTGATTCATAAATAAAATCATAAACACAAGAATCAATATTGTTATTTACTCGATGTTCATTATATAAATCATCGTGAATTATAGAAGCTACTTTCAGACCAATATCAGTACTCATCTTAAAATTCATTTCTTCTTTATAATAAAACCTTCCATTCTTGTTTATTAAAACCCCTTTAGCAGCCAAGTTCATAAATACCTTATGCCCTTTACGACCATACTCTTGTAGTATGTCTGATTCACTTAAGCCATTGTAAGTTGTTGCAAACATCATCATCTTGCATGTTGACCTGTCTTCGAAATACTTCTCAAAATTATTATCTAATTTTTCAAGCTCATTATTCTCATGAAAATGCCCATAAAGACTTTCATGCACCTCAGGGAAGTACTCGCGTACGAATTCCGCTGTGTCCTTTTTACTGGCAAGGCCATTGAGGACTGTTACACAAATGTCGAGTCCTGGATTTTTAACGTCACCCATTTCAAGGCGGTGGAATGTCGAAGGTGGAAGTCCCAATCTTCGAGCGATTTGATTACTACTTAAGCGGGAATGCTCTTTCTTGTATTTTCTGATCTTATCCCGCAAAACCTCGTTAACCGAAGGTCTTTCTAAAAAAACCTTGTCCATTTTGCTTCTCCCTCATTTTCGCTTTTTGATTGATCACTGTTCATACATTGCCAATAAATTTTTTTCATTATTAATGTAAAAAGTATCAATAAGCGTTCTTGTTAAGTATTTGATAGAGCATAAATAAACTTTAGATAGTGAAAAATCTGATTTTTTTCACTAATGAAATGAAATATTCCAGATTGGAATGGAGTAATTTATAAGCACTAGTAAATACGTGAGAGCAACTATAAAATAAATACAATATATTTTATAAATATCTGTAATTACATCAAGGTATAACTTTAAAATGCTTATAGTTTCACTACTTATATTCATAGCCTACTATTTCATAGCTATTAAAAAGAAGCAGTCTTATTTCTACACAGTACCAATTATATTAATATTTACATTTCTCTTTGCTGGCTACATCGTTGCTGACAGCCTAACTGGAGATGGAATTAATGAAGCTGTAAAATTTCAACTTATGACAAGTTGGACTGGAACGGGATATGGCGAATTTATTCCGCAACTTGCAGGTGCACTTTTTTGTATTCTTATTACTGCACTCCTCATTCTCTTCAGCATAAAAAAATCGAGGAATAATAATGTACCATTTGCAACCCTACTTGGAATACTAGCAATTACAAGTAACCCAGCGACACAAGATCTTTATGAATGGATAAGGCCATATACACATTTCGATGAAATCAAAAATATAACTATTGAAGATATTCAAAATAAAAACCTTAAAATTATACCACCACAAAAGAAAAAGAGTTTTATCTATATTTACGCTGAGAGTTTTGAGAGAAGCTTCTTCGATGAAAGTATCTTTCCTAATCTTGTAACACAACTTAAAAAGAAGGATATTCCATATATCGACTTTACAAATATTCACCAAGTCTATGGCACTAATGCAACGATGACGGGAATGGTTGCGTCACAGTGTGGTGTTTTTCCAACGACAAATATTAAACAAGAATTCATGCCTGGTATAAATTGTATTAGTGATATTTTAAGTCAGCACGGATATATAATGGAGCTTATTCAAGGTGGAGACTTAAGCTTTGCAAGTACCGAAAAGTTTTATAATACTCATAAATTCTCGCGTCTTATTGGAAAAGAATATTTTGAAAAGAAATATCAAGGAATGAATAATTTTAGTCAGTGGGGAGCATATGATGAATACGTACTAGCTGAAGCAAAAGAGAGATTTAAAGAATTGGCCAGCCAAAGCAAGCCTTTTGGATTATTTATCACGACACTAGATTCTCACTATCCCCATGGACATAAATCAAATTACTGCAAACTAAAGTACGCTAATGGGAAAAACCCATACTTAAATGCCATAAAGTGTGCTGACTACAATCTTTCAAACATGATTACAGAGATCTTTAATGATCCAAAGATTAACGATACGATTATCATACTAGCTTCGGATCATCTCGCCTTAAAAAACGATGCCAGTAAATTACTTAATAAAACAAAGAGAAGAAATCTTTTACGTTTTTATAATGTCGGTAGATCACAAAGTATTGCAAAAGCCGGCTCTACTCTTGATAACGGAAGCACCCTTTTGCATCTACTTGGCTTCAATGTAAACTTGGGCCTTGGTACGAATTTACTAGGAAATGAAAAATCCTTAGTTGAAAGATTCAGTGGTAGAACAGATAACTTTCTAAGAAGTCTTACTCCAAAAATAGAAGAAGCATCATTCAGAAACAGTAAGTAGCTTTCTACTTAAAGACTTTTTCTCCATAAGATAATTCTCACTAAATATTATATAATCCATTTTATCCCAAAGACTTGTAACTAATTCATCTTGATCTTCTAAAGGATGCTCTTCTTTTGGGTCCGTTATTAAGTTATATAATAGTTTTCTGCCAGACTTCTTTTGCCAAACTAGTTTATAAGGCCATTTTACAGCACTTAAAATAATTCCATTATATGGCTGAACTAAAAGAGCTGTAGAACCTTTATTGTCTAACATCGAAGTTCCTGCTGAATTAATCTTAGTACTAACACCCATTAAATCCAAAACTGTTGGAAAGATATCAACAAGTGAATATGTCTTATCTTTGATAATTTTTGGCATGATTTCACCTTTCCATATTGCGAGGAAAGGAATCTTAAAGAACTCTTGAAAATATGAAGTCTGTGCATCGTAGAAACCATGTTCACCATTAGGATAACTATGATCAGCAGTAATAATGATCAATGAATTGTCATATAGTTCAGCATTCTTTAGCTCATCTACTAAAGTACCTAAATACTTATCAGTCACATTGAGTGAGTTTAAGAAGGCTTCTTCTTTACTATTTTGTTTTGGAAATAGTTCTCGTTGATCAACTGGTACATTGCCGAACTTCATATGATGAGAAACAGTGTGTATTGTAGCAAAAATCGGTTTCCCACTATTTTTATTAAATTTTTTTATATTTTTAACGAATTGCTTGTAAGAGAGATCATCTTGAGGACCCCAACCCCAAATATTTTCTCTTTTCTGCTTTTGACTAAACTTTTCAATATCCGTTTTCAGAACATGATCAAAACCTATATCAACCATAAAGTTATATGTATTATCAAAGTTTACGTTTTGATAACACTTATGAAAGTAAGATTCATATCCAAGCTTTGCTAACTCTTTTGGCATACAATTTAAAAGTTTTGCATTTAGTTCATACGATGCTTTTCCATGTATTAAAGGAATTTGTGAACAATAAGTCGCAAATTGCCCTTTTATTGTTTGAACAGAATTTCCATAAAAGTCCTCAATATAGAGTCCCTCACCAATCAGACTATTAAAAACTGGTGTAATTTCCTTACCCGTAACGGTTTTCTTATTTACGTAAAGTCCGTTGAAAGATTCTATTGAAATCAAGATAATATTCGGTTTTCTAATTTGATCAAACTGCGAGTCAATTATTTCTGTGACTTCATATTCACTCTTTGCCTTCATTGGTTTAAATGATTCAACAATTGATTTTACAGAATATGAAATTTCACCGAATGGATATGGAATACAGAAAATCAGAGCAAAATATGAAGCTAAATATAAAATTCCTTTAAACTGGCTCAAGCCTCTCTTTAAACTGAAAACCTTCCATTTAAATTGAAATAACAATAAAATTGGTATCAACGCTAGAGTCTCATAGAAATCTTTAAGCTTCATTGTATTTAAAATAACGTCACCGCTGGCAGCATTAAACGTCTCTCTAAAGTTGGAAACAAATACAACTAAATCAAAATTCGTCTTGACTCGATAATGATATTTTCCTGCGATATAATAAAGACAAATAAGAAATATACTAAGACCAACTCTCAAAAATACTGGTTTGATAAGCTTATTAATAGCTTCGCTATATAGAAAAATAAGTAAAAAGCCTACTGCCAAAACGAGATAATCTGTTACATGTAGACCATTATAGAGACGCCACTTTATAATTAGCCAAGCATTAAAATAAAAGTAAAGTAACCATAGGGCCCTAGTTGTAAAAAACATGATTTCATATCTTAACAAAATCTATGCAAAACAAAAAGAAAGTAATTATTTCAAGAACTTGTTCGAATGTATTCTAGAGAATACCAAAAATCTTTCGTAATCTTAAAGTAATTACATTAAAGAAAGCTTCGAAAATGATACCGCCTCCCATTTTTGACTCACCGTCCCTACGTTCGTAAAAGATAATAGGCACTTCTTTAACACTCAAACCCTTTGCCCACACTTTATAATTCAACTCTAATTGAAAAATATATCCATTTGAGATAATCCCATCTAAATCCAAGGATTCTAAAGCCTTACGAGTAAAGCACTTAAAGCCACCAGTCGTATCCTGAACAGGAATCCCCGTCATGAAACGCGTATATATAGATACACAGTAAGATAGTAGAAGTCTTCTAAATGGCCAATTGATAATTCGAATTCCATCAATATAGCGAGAACCAATAACAAGGTCATTTTCCTGTGCTGCTGCTAGAAGGTCTTTAACCGCATCTGGATCATGTGAAAAGTCACAGTCCATTTCAAAGACAAAGTCGTATTTATTTTCGAGGGCCCACTTAAATCCAGTGATATAGGCCGTACCCAGTCCAAGTTTTCCAGTACGCTCAATTATATGGAGATTTTCATTTGATTCCATCTTCTTTTTAACCACATCTGCAGTTCCATCAGGTGAACCATCTTCTATAATAAGCAGTGAGACCTCTGGATATTTTCCAAAGATCGTATCAATCATACGCTCTATATTATCAATTTCATTGTAAGTTGGAATTATGATCAATGATCTATTCCATGGAAGTTGGCCAGTGCTCACCTTTTTCATCTCCTATGACTGAAAGAACTATAAGAAAAGATCACTATCTTTTCAACACCTTTTACAACCTGTATAATCAAGCATTGCAGACTTCAGGAATTCATATGTTTTATTTTTTCAACATCTATTTAAGTATTGTTTTATTTCTTATTGCCCTAACGATTACGCTTCGTTCCAAAAACAATAATAAAATATTATCACAAATAACGGCCTCCCTCACTTTTATCTTTTTTACGATGAGTAATATCTTTATCGTAAGTAATTACTTTACTGGTGTAGGGCTAAATGATGTTGTCCTCTATCACTTAAGACTTGATACAGTAGAAGCAGGAGTTGGTGAGTACACAAATATTATTATTGCTAGTGCTGCAATGATCATCTTATCAATTTTCTTCACTTACAAAATAACAAAGAAGAAAGTTGCTAATCAATTTGCTCTTATCATTTTATTCTTGGCCATTTTCACTTCTCCACTAACTCATAATATCTATACCCTAGTAAAACCAAATGAATTTCATGACATAAAAGTAGAAATTAACAAGGCCGGAGATGAAATTGCGAAAATCAACGATAAGAAAAACCTCATCATTATCTACGCTGAAGGCTTTGAAAGAACTTATTTAAATGACGAAGTCTTCCCTGGAATGACACCAAATATGAGAGAATTGGAAAAACAATCTCTTTCATTTACTAATATGTATTCGAACTATGGGGCAACGTGGACCATTGCAGGTATGGTTGCTTCACAATGTGGTGTTCCTCTAGTTGCAGCCGGTGAGCAAAACTCAATGGAAGGCGTCTTTAACTTCTATGGTTCTGCGGTCTGTCTTCCAGATATTTTACATAGTAACGGATACATTGGTGCCCACCTTAAAGGTGCTTCAACTATTTTTTCTGGTACTAAAAATTATCTTAAAACGCATAAGTATGACATTGTAAAAGGAAAGGAAGAGCTTAAAAAGAAATATCCAACAGCTAGAACAAACTCATGGGGATTTTACGATAAGAATATCTTTGAAGAAGCTAAATCAATTGCAGATACATTTGCTAAAAAGGGAACACCATTCTATTTAACAATGAATACTTTGGACACTCATCATCCACGTGGCCACGTCTTCCCTTCTTGTAAAATTAATCATAAAGAAGGTGACAGTAGACTTGTAAAAGCATTTAAATGTTCAGACTACTATATTAAAGAGTTTGTCGATAAAATTAGAGCAAGTGAATATAGCAAAGATACAATTATTGTTGTGATGTCTGATCATCTCTCAATGAGAAACCTCCTGTCTGATAAGTTAAAAGGTTTAGAGCGTAAAAACTTATTTTTGATAAATTTTCATAATAATGAAAGGAAAGGTTTTGTTGAAAAGGCTGGAACTCATCTTGATATCGCAACAACATTGCTCTCACAGCTTAACACTGAATACAAGGTCGGTCTTGGGGTAGACTTAACCTCAAGTCCACAATCTCTTTATGAACAATATAAAGAAAAAACAGACTCCTATTTAATAGGTATGAACAAAGAATTTATAAAGCTATGGGCAATCAAAGGAATTAACAATGGGATAAAAGTCCAAGATGATTTTATCTATGTTGGTGATAGTAAGTTTAAAATGCCTATCATTTTGTATTACAGTGAGACAGGGGTAATAACTCCAGCCTATCATAGAAATGAAAAGAAGTACCCTTCTGAAATAAGCAAGAAGCCACTTGGGCAAGCATTCACATGGATCGACTATTGTGACTCCATTGAAGAAATTTTAAATTACAAAGTCCCAAGCAGTGAATATTGTACGGTTTCAGGAAAGCTTGGAAGTGAACTAAAAGTTGAAGCACTCACGAAAGACTTCCACTTAGAAAAAGAAGATATTCTAGAGATCACTAGAACAAAATATGACCCTAATAATTTTAAAAATTATAAAAAATTAATTTCATGGAACTTACATGGACCACTCAGAAGCTTAATTGAAAGCACAAAAGATGGTGATATTATCGAATACAAAAGAGTTCCGAACAATTTTGATAAGGCCTTTAATCGAATAAGTTTTAAAAGTGCAAATGGCCAAACTAACTTTTATCGCTATATTAGTAACGAAAGAATCAAGAATAGAGTCACTATAAAAAACAAAGAATATAAAGCAAAGCTTATAAAAAATGAAACTACCACTACCAAGAAAATTGTAAATTTCACACAAGAACTCATCTCCACTTTTACAGGTGAAGAATTTCAACCAACAGTATCAGGTGTCCTAAAGTTAGAATTAGTTAACTAATAGATCAATGCTTGGGGTGGAATTTAATTTCCATCTCAAGGCCACAAGCCTTTGCATACTTATTCAATGTTGAAAGTTTTAAATCGAGACGATTTTCAATTTTAGAGACATCAGGCTGATCTATACCTATTAAGTCTGTTTGCTTAAGCCCAAGTGATTTTCTTAAAGCTTTTAGATCGATGTCGTAGTAGTCATTCTTCTTGATGGCCGTCTTGGCATACTCTAAGAACTCTAAGTCTAAGTTATCATAACTCATTAAAGTTTCTCCCCGTTTCTTCCGTAAAACAGTTGTAATGAATTTAATTGTATCATCTTTTGAGTTTTTTGCGAGCATTCACTTGAATGCATACGTAAATGATCAAGTATTCATTTGATGGCATATTTTCTCTCCAGACAACCGTGATATGCCATCAAGTGAATATTCTTTATCTTTTTCCACACAATATTCACTCAAGTGCATAACCTACTAAAATTTACGCAAAATATGTACATAAGTGCATTTTTCATATGCCGTTAAGTGAATATTTTATATTTCAGTATTCACTAAGCATCTGGTATTATTCCAGTCTATGAATTTAAAAGAATTTATCACGAATCCTATTGAACTCGAGTACTTCGAGGGGCTTCTTTCTCAACTTAATGAGAAAAAAGAACAACTAAGAATTGCTACTCCTGAGAATGACACAGGGGTTTACCCTACAGCAATTGCACCTCGAGAATTAATGCGTCGCGAACTTCCTTTTTATTCATACGAAGATATCAAGCAACGATATTCAACAAAAGAAATAGTCGACTGTACTTTATGGCTTAGAAAAATGCACGGAGGTCTTGGCTCAAGCCTTGATCGAAGTGAATATCTAAAAAAATATGGCCGCACAACTCCAGGCTCAAAATCTACAGATCTTTATATTGAAACAAAAGAATTTGGAGATATCTCACTAGCTGAAGCTCAAATCATTCAAGCTTCAAAGAAAACAAGCTCATTCAAAAAAGTGGTCCTACAGGACCTTGTTAATAATGATGTAAAACCAATCCTAGATAAGATGTGGGAAAAGCATTCTCAACTCTTAAATGAAAACTTTTCTCGCCTTGAATCAGTGGTTCAACAAAAACTCCCAACAATCAAAGATGGCAAGCTTTCAACTGAGAGACTTGCACCTGCAGGCCATGGTATCTTTGGATACGAAGTCTTTAAAGGCCCAAGGCCTTGCGGCGATAATATTGTTGCCTGTATTGGAAATGGAGAAGATCTAAGCTCCACTCCAGATCGAGCTATTGTCAACTGGATGCTAACTGAGAATATTCCAGTTGTTATGGTAACTACGACAAAAACTGACCGTGATATGAAAGGTGGCCAAATTGCTCTAAAAGTCGAAGGCGATAAGACTTTTCTTACAATTGTAGAAAAAGCACAAGCTGAACAAGCTGGACAATTAGAATACTTTGAAAAGCTGGGTCTTCGCGAAGAAGATGATGACGCGTTTTTTAATACAAATTTAGTAATCGTTAATTTTAATGCGGTTAAAGATTATAAAATAGCACTTCCTGATTTGATCAAAAATCAAAAAGGTGAGTTTTTACAACTTGAAGGTGCGATGGGTTCGGTGCTCTTGAACTCGGATCGGTTGGCCAGGAAGAATGGTCAACAGTTTGTTCATATACTTAATGTGAACAAAGAAAATAGGGCCAAGTTTTTTAATCCGATTAAGAAGATGGACGATTTTAGTTATATTTTGAATTATCTACAACTTGATAATTTTATTTTTCATTTTAGAAGCAGACATGAATAGACTACTAAAGCTAATTAAAAAAAATTTCATTATCATTAAGTTAATTATTCTTATCACTTTTCTGTATCTAGTTTATAACAGTGGAAATATAAATATACACTTAATTAAATCTGGAATTTCAAATAAAACTCTAATTGCTTTATTTCTATTTTTAACTTTTATTCAACAATATATTGGTGCAATACGAGCAAAAATCCTACTTGGCCTAGAAAATAAAAGCAACCTTTCAGCATGGGATATTAATCAAATCACTTGGTCTGCTTCCTTTGTAAGTTGTATATTACCTGTAAGTATTGCAAGTGAAGTCTATAAAATAAGTGAATTAATAAAAGAAAAAAAGTATCAATCTAAAGATGACATTATATACATGAGTATATTTACTAAGGTTTTAACATTAGTATCCTTAGTAATTCTTACACTTGTATCATATATAATATTCTCACTTAGTTTTGATAGTAATCAATTACTTATATTACTCTCTATAATTACGATATTATTTTTTACTGCATTTCTTTATAGATTCAAAATATTAAATTTATTACAAGTAATTTATCGCTATATAATTGATGTATTAAATATTAAAAATCAGTTCATCTTTAATAGAGCTTTTAATTTCAAAAACTACTATATAAGATTATTTCGAAATCCCATCAAATCAACAAAGCTAGTAATGCTCAGTTTACTCATACAATCATTAAACATAATTACATTTCTACTCATAATTTATTACTCCTTAAATTTACCAATTAAAAATGTATTAGAAGCTTCTACAGTTATTCCTACAGGGATCTTCATTTCACTCCTTCCAATTTCAATACAAGGGCTAGGGACAGGAAACTTTGCTTTTTCAGAACTCTTAAGAGGTATTGGAATAGACAATGGCTCTGACATATTCACTATTTATTTTGCTATGTCATATATTTTTAACTTTATCGGCTTAATACCATTCTTGATTAGAATGAAGGTTAAGAGATAGATACTTTCTCTTTCACGCTATTAAAATTCAAAAATAGTAAAATAAAAATATAAACAGGGTAGAAATTACTACCAAAGCTACAAGATAAAGTTACAAAGAAAAAGATCACTGAGGTATTATATAAAGAAATCCTATCTTTCAAAAACTTCATCAAAATGAAGCCTAAAAAAATACCATATAAGACTATTCCATAATCTGTTATTAGCTCATAATGGATATTATCAAAGACTCGCATTATAGGATAGCCCAGGTTATTATTGACTGAATTTGACGTGTACCTCTCTAAAGCTCTTGCAGAATATCCAATTCCATTAGGTAGTAAGTTTAACTCATTTAAAAAGACTTCCCTTCCTAAATGCCTACCACTCAATAACTGAATCGGTAGAAAGAATATAAATACAGGAAACACCAATAGCGAAGAAACAATAAATACATCTAATTTTTTTGATTTATTCTTTGATAAAGCATTTAATACAACTGCTGAAACCATAGAAATAAATAAGCTTCTAACTCTTAAGATAATCATCAATATAAGCGAGACTAAAGATGCACTCTTTTTATTTCCATAGAATAACTCTACAAGGGAACCAGCTACGATAAAAAACACGATCTCTATTGTCGCAGCATTTGAATTAATAAAAAATGGTCTTGCATTGACTATTATCATTCCTCTATTTTTCCAAGTCGAAAAGTCATTATAATCATTAATATAATTAATTATTACATCAATATTTTGTATAAGAAAAATTGTTAATGGAATAAGTATGAACAAGGCTACTATTCTTATTGTATAGTAGAGATACTTTCGAAATATTAAACAAAATGAAATATCTTGGAAAAATTCACGTAATGCTACTAAGAAGAATGGTAATATAATAGCATGCCCAACATAAGTAGCCTCAGTGGAAAAGATAGCAAGCAAAACTAAATTAACTAGAAGAAAAAGAATTAATTCTTTATTTCTACCTATTAATTCCTTTAAATTATTCGATTGTAAAAAAACAATGAGCGAAAACAAAACCACAAAAAGAGGAAATATTGGAAAATCTGAAACTTTCACACTTCTAAATAAACAAATTGCTATCAGTAAAATGCATTGCAAATGTGGTATTATATTAGATTTTTCTAATTTCATTAGAGACTAATTAATTTCTTTTAACGTCTGTAACAACTTAAGCATTTCATCTTCACTCAATCTATGAGTATTATGTGAATTATACTCACCAGCTTGTGTTATAACTTCTTCACCATCCTCGAAGAAACGATCATAGTTAAGATCACGGTTATCACTTATAATTTGATAGTATCCACCAAGGTCACGTGCTTTAACCATTTCCTCTCTTGTAAGAAGAGTCTCATATAATTTTTCACCATGACGAGTACCGATAATCTTAACTTCTGTATCAGGTGAATTTTTAAATTTTTTAATGGCATTTGCTAAATTTTCAATAGTTGAAGCTGGAGACTTCTGTACAAAAATATCTCCGTTCTCACCATTTTCAAACGCGAAAATCACTAACTCAACCGCATCTTCAAGAGACATCATGAATCTAGTCATATTTGGATCAGTAATTGTAATTGGTTTACCATTTTCAATTTGTTCAATAAAAAGTGGAATTACAGAACCACGTGAAGCCATAACATTTCCATAACGTGTTCCACAAATAACTGTCTCATGTGTATCTGCAATACTACGGGCCTTAGCAACAAAAACTTTTTCCATTAAGGCCTTACTCATCCCCATTGCATTGATTGGGTATACTGCCTTATCTGTACTTAAGCATATAACTTTCTTTACACCACAATTAATAGCTGCATCTAGAACATTTTCAGTTCCAAAAATATTTGTTTTAACAGCTTGAAGAGGATAGAACTCACATGATGGTACCTGCTTTAAAGCAGCAGCATGAAAAACATAATCCACCCCATGCATAGCTGTAAGGACACTGTTGTAATCCCTAACATCACCTATATAGAATTTAATTTTTGGGTTATTATATTTCTTTCTCATGTCGTCTTGTTTCTTTTCATCACGAGAAAAAATACGAATTTCACTTAACCCAGAATCAAGAAATCTATCCAAAACAGCATTCCCAAATGAACCTGTACCACCTGTTATTAATAATTTTTTATTATCAAACATATAATCCTCTTATTTTTTCCAAATATTTCTATTCACATAACCTGTATAGCTCTGAATTATCTTAACAACCTGATAGCTTACAAATTCATTTCGATAATCTTCGATATCACTATAATATCGATCTGGGTTATTGACTGTTATATTAATTGAGTTAATGACAGAATCACGATCTAAGTCTGACATGATTAATGTTCCAGCATCCATTCCTTCTGGCCTTTCATGAGCTTGCCGTATCGTAATTGCGGGAAAGTTCATCAATGAAGATTCTTCAGTAATTGTTCCACTATCAGAAATTACACATTTTGCATTCTTTTGAAGTAAATTATAGTCTAGATAACCAAGTGGCTTCATAAATTCTATCAGACTATTAAACTTTGAACCTGTTAGTCCTTCTAATTTTTTTCGAGTTCTAGGATGTGTCGAAACGATAATTCTTTTACCAAAGTGCTCCGCAATTCCATTAAGTGAATCAAGAAGAGAGCTAAAATTACCTGCATAATCAACATTTTCTTCACGATGAATACTAACTAAGAAGTAGTCATTCTTATCAAGAGTTAAGTCATTTAAAATATTTGAATTATCTATATCTTGCTCAAAGTAATTCAAAACCTCTTTCATAGGGCTACCAGTTTTAATTATTAACTCTGGCCTTACGCCTTCATTTATTAAATATCTTCTTGAATGCTCAGAGTGAACCATATTTACATCTGAAAGATGATCAACAATCTTGCGATTTAACTCCTCTGGTACCCTTTGATCAAAACATCTATTTCCTGCTTCCATATGAAAGATAGGGATTTGTCTCTTTTTGATCGAAATTACGGATAAGCAGCTATTTGTATCTCCATATAAAAGTACCGCATCAGGCTTAACCTCTTCCAGAAGCTCATCTGTTTTAATTAATACTTCTGCTATTGTTTTAGTAGCACTCTCTTTTGCAGACTCAAGAAAGTGATCCGGTTTTCTAATCTTTAAATCATTAAAAAATACTTCGTTGAGTTCATAGTCATAATTTTGTCCTGTATGAACTAACACATGTTCAAAGTGTTCATCACACAATGGAATAACTCGACTCAGTTTTATAATCTCTGGTCTTGTACCAACTATAGTCATTAATTTTATTTTTTTCATTATCTTCCCATCTCTTTATAAAGAGAATGCATCTCTTCAACTAAATAATCCCAAGATTCTGGTTGGTAATTAAATTCCGCTCTAAATTTATCTGAATTTAGACTACGGTCAATTTTAAAGTCCTCATATGGAATTATATTTATTTCTTTCTTATAAACGGATGCTATTTTTTTTAATAAATCATACTTGGAAATTGGTTCTGTTGATACATGATAAAGTCCTGATACTTCTCCTTGCATAAATTTTGGAAGAATAATCTTTTCTATTACTCTTGCAAGTGAATTTGTAGGATAGCCAGAGTACATAGCCTTAGTGAAGCCTTTGCATTCACTCTCTTGAGACAAGAACCAATCTACAAGAGATACATTTGACTTAATCTCATGGCCAATTATTGAAGTTCTAATTGTTAATGTATGATCATAAGAAACTTCACCCAAATACTTTGAGAGACCATAAAGGTCACGGCTATCCGGAACTGACTCCTCTGTATAATTACCATCATCTCCAGTAAAGACACAATCGGTACTAAAGTGAATCATCTTTGAGTTATATTTTTTACAAATTGAGGCTAACTTATGAGGCCAAAGAGCATTTGTGAATATTGATATTTCATTATCACTAGACTCTTTTAACTGCTTAATGACTCCTACACAATTTAGAACTAAATCAGGTGCAAATTCTTTGAATTGGTTTTCAATAAGTTCAGTATTTTCAATATTAAATCCGGTTTTAACTTCTGGATGCCATGACTTACTCCTGGCAAGTCCAAGTGTTTCAAACTTCTTTGAGAAGTGACGATAGAGAGATTGGCCCAACATTCCATTCGCGCCGATAATTAAGATTTTCATAAACAAATACTACAGATTAAGCACTGCTTATTCAACTATTTACAACTTCTTGAAGTAGTTCCTCTATTCTTTTAATTACCTTTTCTTGCTTGAAATACTTAGCGTATGCGTTAAATGCTCTTTCACCCATTTCAAATCTTTCTTCAGAAGAAATACTTATAAGCCTCTTAATATTCTTAGCTAGCTCATCTACATCTTCAGAAGGAGAAATAACACCTACTTGTAATTCATTGATCAAATTAGCACCTGCACCGTCGAGAGATGCTATTATTGGTTTTTTTGCCATTAAATAAGATTGAACCTTAGACGGCACTACTAATGAAAAAGCAGGATCTTTCTTAAGAATAACGGCTAAAGCATCTGCTTTTTCAAATAGATAAGGCATATCTCCAGCAGGTTTTCTTCCGTAGAACTTAATCAAATTACTATCGCTATATAAATTCTCAAGTCTTTCTTTCTCTCTACCATCTCCCACTACAGCTAAGTGAATTCTTTCATCATTCAACTCAAGCACTGCGTCAGCAAGTGTTTCAAGCTTTTGAGCTACACCGATATTGCCAGCAAAAGTTATAACAAACTTATCATTTGGAATTTCATCTATCCACTTTGGACAATCCTCGGCTTTATCTTCCTTTGCCCAGTTAGGAACCCATTCAATTCGCCCCTTATATCCGTACTTTTCTAAGTTTATACGAAAGTCATTAGATTGAATAAGCATTAAGTCAGTATTCTTATATATCCATTTAACAATACTACCTAATACTCGACCTAAGAAACTATTGGGACTTCTATTTGTGATAGCAAAAAAGCTCTCCGGCCATAAATCCTGTAACCAAATAACAACTTTTCCACCTCTTAGCTTTGCAAAAATAATAGCAGGTATTGCTGTAAATATAGGTGAAGTTGCAAAAACAAATGTTACTTCTGATTTTTTTAATCTAAAAATAGATAATAAAGAACCAACGATTGAAGTAAAATAATTGAATACCAACCTGAGAAGCCCTGATTTTCTCGCAAGTAAAGGATATCGAACTATCCTTATTCTGTTTATAGTTTCATTATATGGACCCAGTAAATTATACCCTGGATAAAAGCCCTCTTTTGAATAATTTGGTAAACCAGTCAATACTTCAACCTGATTAGAGTACGCTAAAGATTCGGCTAAATCATTTATAAGAAAATTTTCGGGCTTATATACATATGAGAAGATGGATATTTTCATGAATAAAAATGACATAAATAACTGTATAGTTTAGGATTTGAACTATAAATTTATATGCTCCCGATTTATACTCTAGAAGGGGACTTGTATTATTTAATACTGTAATTTAAAATGAGATATTTGGCAAAGCTTCATACCTAAACATTTTAGATATAGAATAAGTTAAACCAATTAAGATTACAAATCAGTTAATGGATAGGTGGTATTACATCAAATCGCAATCGAGTAAAAAGAACAACGTACGCGCTACTATAATAATACCTTATTATAATCGTCTAGACCTACTCGAAAAAGCTATAGACAGTGTAAGGAAGCAAACATTTAACAATTTTGAAGTAATACTTATAAACGATGGCTCAACTAAATGTTTTAATATTTCTGAAATAAAAGATATTAAGATTTATCAAATCAATATAGAAAACTCTGGACCTGCAGCAGCAAGAAATAAAGGTATAAATCAAGCTCGTGGAGAATATATATTTTTTCTCGATTCGGATGATCAGTTTCTTCCCGAAAAACTTGAAATTCAAATTAAATATATGGATAAAAATCCACAAATTGCCCTTTGTCACACCTCATATTTTTATATCAACAAGGAAGAGGAAATTTTAAATACTATAAATCCTTCAATATGTGATGACTTTTGCTACCCGAGAATTATTTCCCACTGTCCAATTGCAATGCCTACTGTTTGCGTCAAAACTGAAGTTATGAAAAAGTTTTTATTTCCAGAGACTATGAGAGTAGGAGAGGACACAATCAATTGGATTAGAATTGCATCAAAATACAGGATCGGGTATATAGGAATTCCCCTATCTAAAGTTTTATTACATTCAAGTAATTCTGCACATAATGTAAAAGCAAAACTAACTGTAACGATTAACATTATTAAAGAAATATATTCAAACCCGAGCCTAAATGCACTTTTTCCATTAATAATTAGAATAATTAGAACTATAGCTTTTTCTATTTATAAACCGAACGTTATAAAACCATCAAAAGACACACTATGAGCATAAGTATTATTACTGCTACATTCAATTCATCGAAAACCTTACCACTACTAATAGAATCACTAAAAGGTCAAATAGACAAAGATTTTGAGTGGATTATTTCAGACGGTGCATCAAATGATGAAACTCTAGAAGTATTGAATAATATTAGCGGCTTGAATATAAAAATTTCCTCGCAACATGACTTCGGAATATATGACGCAATAAATCGTGCCATTAGAATATCAACGTACGATTACTATTTAGTTGTTGGATCTGATGACATTCTCGCACCAGAAGCTGTTAAGGTCTTTAAAGAAGCTATATTATCAAAACCAGTCGATATTGTTGTTGCAAACATATCGATGGGAGCAAACAAAATAACTCCAAAAAATCTTCCGAGTTGGTATTGTGGCCAATTTGCGTACATTTCAGGACATTCAGTCGGAACACTAATAAAAAAAGACCTACATTCTAAATATGGTCTTTATTCCAAGAAATACCCCATCGCTGCAGATCAACTATTTATTTTAAAAGCATGCATGGATGGTGTAGAAATACAGTATATAAATAAAATTGTTGGTGAATTCGGAGATATGGGCGTTAGTTCGGTTGATACTCTTGGCATGATGACGGAATATCTTAGAGTTCAAATTGAAGTTGGCCATAACAAAACAATTCAACTTCTATTGTTTGCAGCTCGTATAATCAAAAAAATATTAATATAAAAAAACCATACGACATATTGATATTTAATCTTCTTTTTACAGCTTTCTATTTTTAGACATTTAGTCTATATATTATTATACGCATTTTTAAGAATTAACATTAAGAAAATGTTAAGTTATTCAATCTTTTTTAAAAATACATTGATATCTTTAAATAAACAATGCTTCTCATTAAACTCATCGAAGCTATAATCCCACCATTTTTCTTGGTTCAATCTATCTATAACCTTTTGTTCAAATCTATGCTTTAAATATTTTGCAGGAACCCCACCTACAACTTCATAATCTCCAACATCTTTAACAACAACAGCACCAGCTGCGATAATAGCTCCGTTTCCAATAGTAACGTTATCGACAATTATCGCGTTCGCTCCTATCCAGACATCATTTTTTATGATTACTCTCTTTGATTCTGCAAAAGCTTGCTTATCTACAAAGGTTTTACCACATTGCTTATTTAAAGAATAAAAACAAGGATGCGTTGAAACAAATTCAGAAGTAGGATGTGTACCCAAGCCAATTTTCACACTTGGCCCAATACTACAAAACTGACCAATAGTAGCATTATTAATAGAAACATTATTTGAAGTATATGTCATTCTACCAATAACTGAGTTTGTAATTGAAGAAAAATCACCAATATAGTTATGTGATGAAAATTTAACCTTATTTAGTGTAATCATATAGCCTAATTTAAGTTCTTCATTTCTAAATGCGATAAAGATATTTTTTATCTCACGGTATAAAAAAACAATAAATGTATTTTTAACTAATCTTCTAATCATTGAATAGGCTGTTGAAAGTAACACGAGGAAATATATTCAACAAGCCCCCCTGTGAAGCGTTTATAATATTGGTTTTAGAGTTTAGCCCTATCTCTTTATATTTTTTAAAGATTTTATACTGCCTCAAGTATTCAACAATATGAAAATCTCCATTAAACATACGCTCTAGACCATTTGATTGATGCTGGGCTGTTTTATAAATTCTCATTTCACATTCTTTTTTATATAAAATATAGTCATGATCAACACCTAGTAAAAATGTATCCTTAAAACCCATAAAATTTGCCGCAATAATGCCATAAATACTTGCTGTTTCAGCTGCATAAATAGAGTTTGCCATATCCATTCCTGAAATATTAAAAGACTCATAATCAAACTCTTTAGATGCACAAAACCACATTATCTTATGATTTTTAAATAGCCCGTACTCATCAATAATTAGTTTTGTATTTACCTTATTACTATCTAAGCCAAGTATGAGTGTTACATTTTTAGGAATATAAAATTCCATTTCACTCAACCAATTAACCCACTCTTCTTTAGTCTGTGGAGGATGAATGGGTGCTACAAGATGATATTTTTCACAACTACCAGTCATTATCTCTTTAAAATCTTCATGAACGTAAAAATTATTTAAAGAAATAACATTTTCCCCTCTTAACTTTCTTAAATTTTCCTTTTTTATAGAATTACCACTACCTAGTAAAAAAACGCGCTGATTTGTATGTATATCCTTCAGTTTATAATTACTTCGAACTAATTCACGAAATCTTAAAAATGTTATATATGATACAACCCATCGTTTTATAACTAAAATAATTGGTGGTATTAAGGTTTTTAAAGTCTTTTTAAGCATTTATCACACACTTGAAAATTAAAGTATCTGTACATTTATTATGTACTAAATTGTTATTATATGCTTGAATTAACTCTTTATCTTCTTCAAATTGAGTATAAACATTTTGTCCATTTGGTAATGAATTATTTAGCCAGTTTAAATGATTTGCTAAGCTATATCTTTGGAAGTAAATTTCTTCCTCAACACGAAAGCCTGCGTACTCTACAATTGATTTTAAACTTTCTTTAGTATGTAGAATTAAATGCTCACTCCATAAAGTAAACTTTTTAAAAGCTTCATTATTATAAACCTCCAATAATACATCTTTTGCATGTGGAACTTCAATGTAAATAACACCATCTAGAGTCATCTTACTTTTAGCAAGTTTTAAAAAATCGATTTGAGCAGGAATATGCTCTAAGACATGAAACAAAGTAATGAGATCCACTTTTTTATCAAAATTATCTAAAGAATCATAAATATTCATATTCAATTCATTTAATAATTGTCTAATTTCATTTTGAGGTTCTACACCGAAAGTATTAATATCTAAGTTCTTAGCTAATTCTAAAACTCCACCAAGACCAGTACCTATATCAAGCCATTTTTCTGGATTTTCTTTTTTTACAATCATTTTAAATCGACGTAAATCATCTTGTCGAGTTTTCAAGAGCGCATCTTCTCTACTTTCAGAACTCCAATAATCAACGCCTTTTCGTTCATTATACTTTTCGATCGAACCCTGATCTATATTTTCTAAAAAAATAACTCCCGTTTTTCTTTCTTTAAAAACGTTAATTTTTGCATCTCTTACAGAATCAGAATAGAGTTGAAATTCTGATGATTCATCAAAAATTCCAGTTTCAACTAAATCTCTATAAACCTGATTTTTGTGCTTCAAGTCTTCTTCTAATTTCATTGTTATACTCAACCTTCAAAGTTTTATAATAAATAAGTGCAGATACTAGCGTTGCAATTGAGAAATAAAATATATCTCTAAAATAATAAGCGCTGATCAAATTTAAAATTATATTAATACATATAATAACCAACTGGTGTTTGATAATTTTCTTCTGCATTCGATTGCAATTCATATAATATATGTACATATTACACCTTGACAACATCCCAAAAGCAGCAAGTAATATTATAAATGTAAAATAAGCTTCATCATACTTTTTTACAAAATATTTCGTTATTAACGGATAAAACAATGATGCGCCTACGAAAGCAAGAGTTAATAATCTCAAATGAAATCGATTAACTTTTTTTATCAAAAGGTCTGCTTTTAAAAACCTTTCTTCTACAACTAAGCGGTAAAGCAGCTGTGCATAAGGGGAAAAGTAGGAAAGAGATAGCACCCATATATTTATCGCTAAGCTCGAGCAAAAGCCATAAATAGCTAAATCCTCAATAGACATAAAGCCTTTAATAAGTATTTTATCCAAGCTTCTAAATAATAAATCGAATAACCATGATATATATATTAAAAATCCTATATTAAAAACTTCCCTAAGATTAACTTTATACTGTCTAGAAAAAAATCTAAAGTTATATTCAGGCACTAAATATAATATTAGAAAAAAAGTCAATATAGAAGCAATTAAATGCCCTTCAAATATACCCCTCAGACTTTTGTTATACATAAAGAATGATAAAACAATTATAACCCTTAATAGTTCATCAAATACTTTAACATAAATAGATCTTTGTAGTTTCAACAAGCTTCTTAAATACAAATTTAAATTTTCTATTAATTTTTTGAAAAATAGATCTACTAAAATTATGAGAGTTAAAGTGGTATCTAGTTCAAATACAGGAATAAGTAAAAATATAAATGAAACAGAGTGCAATAATAAAGATGAAATATTAAAATCATTAAAGTAATCCAATACACTCTCATTAGATGAAATTGAGTGCTTCGGTATTAAGACAGCAGCTCCATTCATTAAACCAATCTGCATCATCGGAATATATGATATAATAAGATTTACATAAACTAGCTGCCCAAAGTTAATTTCGGTCAACTCCTTACCAAGGATTAAAAACATCATAAAAGACAATATTTTAGATAATATTGTTATTAATATATTTTGAAATGATATTGTTTTTATTTAATTATCCTCATGTATAAAGTATTATATTACAATAATACTTTATTTCTAGGATTTATATGAATATCGCATTTATCCCATTGCGAAGTGGAAGCAAGGGAATAAAAAATAAAAACATTAAAGAAATTAATGGAAAGCCTTTATGTTATTGGACTATTAAAGCTTGTCAAGATAGCCAAGTAGTAGATCGAATAATTTTAGCTATTGACTCTTTTGAATATAAAGAGATTATTAAATCTTTCAATCTTTCTAAAGTTGAGTTTTATCAAAGGTCAGAAAAAACAAATCAAGATACATCATCAACTGAATCTGTAATGCTCGAGTATTTAGAAGATAATAAAACTATTTCTAATGAAGACTATTTCTTCTTGATTCAGGCTACATCACCTCTAACAACATCGAAAGATATTGATATTGCTTATGAACAACTGATCAAATCTAAAAAAGATTCTTTACTTAGTTGTTGTGAACACAAGTCTTTCTACTGGGATAAAAGCGGAAATCCTTTAAACTATAATGTTTTCGAACGTCCTAGAAGGCAAGATATGACAGGAACTCTACAGGAAAACGGAGCAATTTACATAAGTAAAGTTAAAGATATTCTAACTTCAAAAGTTAGAATATCTGGTAATATCGATGTTTATATTATGCCTGAATACACTTCATATGAAATTGACGAAGAATATGATTTCATTATAATAGAAGAGTTGCTAAGAAAGTATTCATAGCTACTCAACAAAATCTCTTATAATTTTTAAAGCCTTTTTAGCTTCATAATTATTATTAACATGTCCTTGCCAAATTTCGGGTATCCATGTTCCTTTAAAGTTTTTTATTATACTAAATAAGCTTTTAAAGTCGATGTCGCCAGTTCCGATTTGAGTACCTTCGCCCTCAACTCCAGTCGCATCTGAAATATGAAGATGTTCCACATAAGGCAATAGCTTTTCTACATACTCGTTGAAATCAATTCCTAAATAGGTGGCGGCCATATATCCATGAGAAGTATCTAAACATAGACGTTCACCAGTCTCTTCACAGAACTTAATCAACTCATCTGGTTCTAAAAAGTAATGTCCTCTCCATTGACCACCATAATACCACGGATATGGAGGCATATTCTGAGCAATTAGACCCGTATTCTTTAAATCTAAATCAGAAAAATGCTTATATATATGACCTTCGGCTATCTTTAATGTATTTGGCTTATCATTCAAAGACATAGCACCACAATTAAAAACAATTAATGGTTTATCTTTTGAAAAATATTTAGAAATTTGACTAGTTATATCAATTACTCTTTGCAATGTATTTTGTGCCTTCAGTCTTCTCTCGATATCCTGATTACAAATATCAAAAAGCTCTTCACCAATATATTCACAACAATGTATTCTTAGTATAATATTTTTTAACTTATCACTATATTTTTCAAACTTATCAAACGGAATATCTAGAGTTGTATCTTTATATGTAAAATGAAATTCTAAACAAGCAGGATCATAATCTAAGACAGTTTCAAAATCATGATAACGTACTACATAACCTTGTTTTGCCCAGTTAACTGATGTTACAATTTCTGAATTCTCCTCGTCAATTAAATCTGATTCATAAAATATATCACCTTCATTCATATCCCTTTTAGACTTCATTCCTAAAAGATCAAAATATGATTGAACAGATAAGCCGTTATCTGGTCCCTTAGCTATCAGCATTTCACTAGTAATTATTGTTCCTGCCTTGATATCAGTTTTAGCAAATAATGATTTTCTAAAAACCATACTATTTAAACGTTCACCTTGAGATATAGCTTCATCTCTTACTTCTAATGAGGCTTCTACTTTTCTTATTTCTGTACAAAGCTCTTTCAACTCATTAGGTAGAAGCGAAAATTTATGATCTGGGCCTCTTAAGTTTTTATCTAAAGTTATATGCTTTTCGATAATACTAGCTCCTAGAGCGACAGCAGCTAAAGACAACGAAATTCCCTCATCATGTCCAGAATAGCCTATATCTACACCATATCTTTTTCTCAATTCTTTAATTCTACTCATATTGGCATCTGTATAATTTACAGGATACGATGAAACACAGTGAAGTAAACTAAATTCAATGTTCTTTGATTTTAAATAATCTACTGTTTTATCTATTTGTTCATATGTAGACATGCCTGTCGAAATAATAAGTTTTTTATTGAATTTACTCAAATGATCAATTAGATAAAGGTTAGTTAAATCCGCGGAAGCTATTTTAAAACTTTCAACACCAAGACTATTTATAAAGTCGGCACTTTCTGTATCAAATGGAGTACATATAAAGTCAATATCAATTGATTTTGCAAAATCATTAAGTGTAGACATTTCAGCTTCTGATAATTCATAATCTTCAAGTATAGGTATTAAGTACTGGAAGCCTTGTTCAAAGTTTTTTAAATTTTCTAGAATTTCACTCGAGTAGACTTTACTCAACGTTCTCTTTTGGAATTTAACTGCATCACAACCACTATCCTTCGCTATTCTAATTAATTGTTTTGCATTCTCAACTGATCCGTTATGGTTCAATCCAACTTCACCAATAATATAAACATTTTTATTCATTTTTTAACTCACATTCTATCATTTCAACTAACATCTCTTCAAAAGTAGTTGTTGCAATCCAACCTGTATCTCTTTCTATTTTCTTTGGACTTCCTTTGCAACTTACAGGCTCATTCTTTCTAATAAATTCTTCTCTAACTTTTATATAGTCTTCAGGATCTAAATTAAAATATCCTAGTACAAAGTTTGCCATATCTATAACTCTTTTGCTTTTACCTGAACATATTAAATAATCTCCCGAGTCTTCCATATCCATTAATGCAACCACAGCACTCATATAATCTTTTGCATGTCCCCAATCTCTCTCAACAAACAAGTTACCTAATTCTAAAACAGAACTTTCACCTTTATAAATAGCAATTACATTTTTAATAATTTTCTTACTTAAAAAAATATCTTTTCTTCTACTCGATTCATGATTAAAAAGAACACCATTTGTAGCAAAGATACCCATTTCAGATCGGAATGCTTTTACCATGTTATATGCATAAGCTTTAGCACAACCATAAGGATTACGTGGTGCTAAAGGCGAGTCCTCAGTAAAAACTTTACCATTAGAATCACCATAAATTTCACTACTAGAAGCTTGAAAAAACTTAATTTTAGGGTCGACTTTAACTATAGCTTCTAAGATATTACTTGGAATAACTGCTGTAGCTGCTAATGTTTCACTAATTAAAGACCATGACATTTGAACCAAGGGCTGAGCAGCCATATTTAATACTAAATCTGGTTTAACTTCTTCAAAAATTCTTACCAGCGACTCAATAGTATAATTACTTGTGAGTAATTTGATTTTTCCTTCAAGATGCTCAATATTGCCAGTAAACTTTGGATTAGAGCTTGTCGTTAAACCATATACATTATAATTTCTCATAACGTAAAGATCCGCTAAGTAGGACCCATCTTGGCCAGTTACACCAGTAATAATTACATTTTTACTCATTATGAATCCTATATATTCTTTTGCTATACATTAACTTAACTTGAGCTATTATGAAACCTTGAAGTTAATATTTCATTGTTTTATAGTTTAAAAGTTAAATAATTAGATATAAAATCAGATAATACTAAAAAAGGAATAGAATGAAAATCGCACTGATAACTGGTATTACAGGACAAGACGGAGCTTACTTAGCTGAACTACTTTTAGAAAAAGGCTATGAGGTACATGGAATTAAACGTCGTTCATCTTTATTCAATACTGATAGAATTGACCACCTTTATCAAGATCCCCATGAGAAAAATTTAAAATTCAAATTACATTATGGTGACTTATCAGATACCTCTAACCTCATCAGAATTATTCAAGAAGTTCAACCAGATGAAATTTACAATCTTGGAGCCATGAGTCACGTACGTGTTTCTTTTGATACTCCAGAATACACAGCGAATGTAGATGGTATTGGTACACTAAGGTTACTTGAAGCAATTAGAATTCTAGGTCTAGAAAAGAAGACTAAAATATACCAGGCTTCTACAAGTGAGCTTTACGGACTAGTTCAGGAAACTCCTCAAAAAGAAACGACTCCATTCTACCCACGCTCACCTTATGCATGTGCGAAAATGTACGCATACTGGATTACGGTTAATTATAGAGAGGCTTATGGTCTATATGCATGTAATGGAATCCTGTTCAACCATGAATCTCCTTTAAGAGGTGAAACATTTGTAACAAGAAAAATTACACGTGCAGTTTCCAGGATCGCACTTGGCCTACAGGATAAAGTTTATATGGGTAACCTAGATTCTCAAAGAGACTGGGGTCACGCTAAAGATTATGTGGAAGCAATGTGGCTTATGCTACAACAAGAGCAGCCAGAAGATTTTGTTATTGCTACAGGTGTAACTACATCTATTAGAGAATTTATTATCAAAGCTTTTAAATACGTTGGAATTGAGTTGGAATTTTCAGGTTCAGGTGTAGCTGAAGTAGCTAAAGTTATAAAGTGCAATAATCCTGATTACCAAGTTAAAATTGGACAAGAAGTTATTGGAATTGACGAGAGATATTTTAGACCCACTGAAGTTGATCTACTTTTAGGAGATCCTACGAAAGCGCAAACTAAATTAAATTGGAAGCCTAGGCATAATCTTGAATCATTAATAAATGATATGATGAGTTCAGATCTACAAATTTTTGAAAAAGATAAATACCTTAAAGAAGGTGGACACAAGGTCTTAAATTACCATGAATAAGAATGACGCAATTTTAGTACTTGGCTCTCGTGGACTTGTAGGCTCTGCAATTGTACGAGAGCTAGAAAAACAGGCTTTTACAAATATTTTAAAACCAGTAAGAGAAGAACTGGATCTTTTACTACAATCAAATACACTAGACTATTTTCAGACAAATAAACCTAAATATGTCTTTTTAGCTGCTGCAAAAGTAGGTGGTATACACGCTAATAATACATATAGAGCAGACTTTATTTTTGATAATTTAACTATTCAGCAGAATGTTTTTAATGCTGCTTTTAAAACTAAAGTAGAAAAACTATTATTTCTTGGTAGCTCTTGTATTTATCCAAAAAATTGTCCTCAACCTATCAAAGAGGAATATCTATTAACTGGTCCGCTTGAGCCAACAAATGAGCCATATGCAATTGCAAAAATTGCAGGCCTCAAAACTGCAGAAGCTTTTAAAGATCAATATGGTTTGAATTATTCTTCAGTTATGCCAACAAATCTTTATGGTGAAAATGATAACTTTCACATTGAAAATTCACATGTCATCCCTGGCTTAATTGCAAGAATGGAACAAGCAATTAAGGATAATGATTCTGAATTTAAAGTATGGGGAACTGGTAAACCAAAACGTGAATTTCTTCATGTTGATGACATGGCTAATGCATGTATTTACCTAATGCAAAAAGATGAGCAATTACCCTCGCTTATTAATATTGGTACAGGTCAAGACATAGAGATTGGTGAATTGGCAAAAATTATTGCTGATAAAATGGGATACAAAGGAGAAATATCTTTTGATCCAAGTAAGCCAGATGGAACAATGAGAAAACTTTTAGATGTTTCTCTCTTACACTCTATGGGATGGCATCACAAAATTGATTTGAATCATGGTCTAGACAGAGCAATCAATTTTTATAGAAATAACGTCTAAATATTAGCATGCTAGATATTGTTTCATTTTTAAAAGATTGCTAGAATCAAACAATGATTATTACTAGTATATTAATTATTATCAGCTCTTTTGTTATTACATATATAACAATCCCTATTCTCATTAAATTTGCAGAATTCACAAGTTTATATACAGATTCAAACCATAGAACGTCCCACAAACATAAAGTACCTTCCTTGGGTGGAATAGCACTTTTTATGGGAATTTGTTTTTCATCGTTATTATTAACACCAAATGATCAATTCAATAGTATTCAATATCTACTAGCGACACAGTTCATAATTTTTTTCCTTGGGCTCAAGGATGACATATTTGTTCTATCGGCCAGAAAAAAGTTATTAGTACAATTAATTTGTGCACAAATTATCTTTTTCTACTCAGGTGTTAGAATCGATAATTTCTACAGTGTATTAGGTATTGGTGCACTTAACGAAGTAGAGTCAAACCTAATAACAATTCTAGCTTTCGTAGGCCTTATTAATGCATTCAATTTAATTGATGGTATCAACTGGCTCGCTGGTCTTATTTCTATTTCTGCATGTTTATTCTTGGCCACATGGTTTGGAGTAAACAACTTCCAAGTAGAGTTGGGAATCAGCCTTTCTCTAATAGGTTCGCTGCTAGCCTTTTTGAAGTTTAATAAAACACCAGCGAAAATTTTTATGGGTGATACGGGATCCCTTCTAATAGGTCTTACAATCTCATATTTATTAATTAGATTTATAAATCTAAATCATAATAGCACCAATCTAGCATTTGAATTTAGATCTGCTCCATCTATAGCAGTTGCAGTTGTATTTATCCCTCTTTTAGATACCTTAAGAGTTATGTTTATAAGGCTGCTCCAGAAAAAAAGCCCTTTTACTCCTGATCAAAACCATCTACACCATATCTTACTAAGAAAAGGTCTTAGTCATATACAAGCCGCATTAGTACTATTTATGCTAAATTCAGCATGTATAATCATAGCAATGGTATTACATAAAGTTACTGGAAAAATTGTAATTACATCTATGTTTATCGTTCTATTTAGTTTTTTTAACTTAATAGCATTCAACAGAATGCATAAAAAATATTTTAATATAACAATTTAATAATATAATTCAACGTTCTATTTTCTATTGGGCTAATCCACCAAGGCTCCAGACATACAAAAGGAGCCCCTAAAGGTGCCCAAACGCCAAACAACTCACTATCATAAATCATAATAATTTCACCCCCAAGAATCGCCTGACAATTCTTAAAATCATTATAAAATACTAGGGCATCATTCCTAAAAGTTTCACTATTTATTGAGAGCGTGTTTTCTTCAATTTCATAAGATATAGAACGATCAATGACACCATCTTTTAAGAAATAGTAATCGGACTTATTTGAAAAATGTAATTCAACAGGAAGAGAATCAATATTAAAAGCGGGATGGCCACCGATCATATAAGGAAAGTCTACGAGCACTTCATAATTAATACTTAGACTATTTTCAATAAGCTCATAGGTAATTATTAATTCATCATTTAGTTTAAATGAAAGACTATTTTTTGATTGAGAAATAAGATCAAACTCAGTGTCTCGAGCATAGCCATGCTTAACGATATTATTCTCTTGAATATATTCATTAGTTTCAAAGCCAATACGTGGAAAAAGATGTGGAGCAGACCTTCCCCACCATTTTGAATCAGCTTGCCAGAGATATTCCTTATTCCTAATTTTAGAATAAAGGCTTTTGAGCTCTGCCCCCATAGAGGCGACTTTAATTTTTATACAATCATTTTCTAAGGTTTGCATTTAATAAGCTTAAAACAAAAAAGGCAGTCTTACGACTGCCTTCTCTTTTAAAATCGAATTTGTGTTTCGAGATTATCCAGCAAGGAATACTGAGATAAGTACGAAAATTACAAGTGATTCCATAAGTGCTAGACCAAGGATCATTGGTGTTTGAATCTTGTCAGCAGCAGATGGGTTTCTTGCGATACCTTCTAGAGCAACAGATGCAGCTCTTGATTGTGCAGCAGTACCACCGTATGCAGCGATAGCCATTGCTAAGAAATACGCGATGTACTTAATTGCTTGAGTGTTTTCCATAATAGTCTCCTAAAACGTTAGTTACTTTGATCAAGTAACAGTTAAATTAATAAGTTTAAGTTTTTATTAGTGCGCGTGGTGCTCATCATGATCGTGGTGAGCAGTTGCTAAGCTAATATAAACCATTGATAACATTGTAAATACGTAAGCTTGGATAAAACAAACTAGAAGTCCAAGTAAGTAGAATGGGATAGCAGCACCAAACATACCAACATTTACACCAAGAATTTCAAGGTTAAGGAATGTTGTAAGTACGTGGTGGTCACCCATCATATTACCTCTAAGACGTAGTGCTAGAGATAGAGGACGAATAAAGTTTGAAAGAATCTCAATTGGGAAAATTAAGATTGCCATATACCATAGTGGCCCAGCAAAGTGAGCAAGGTAGTTCATAGTTCCAAGTTCTTTACAACCTTTGATGTTGTAGTAAACAAATGAAAGAACACCAAGAGCTAACGTTGTATTGATATATTCTGTTGGAGGTAAGAAACCTGGAATAAGACCAATAACGTTTGCTAGGAAAATTGTGATAAATAGGAATGCGATGAATTTAAAATACTTAGGTGCATCTTCTTCACCAAGAACAGCACGACATTGAGTGTAGATGAATGAACCATACATCTCAACTAAGTTTCTAAGAGTAATTCCTTTGTCAGGAACTACTGTTTCATCAAGAGTCATTTTTGAAACTCTTAATCTATAAGCTAAAGCAATTAAAAGAATTAAAATTGCAACGAATGACTTTGTGAAGATGTGATCCACATAGCTAGCTCCTAGAGCCTGTGATAGTTCACCTAACCAAAGGAATCCACCTGCTGCATGTGCATTTGTCGCTAATAGAGTCGATAAAAGAAGGGCCATTTTTTTCATTAACTAGTCCTTTCTGATGCTGGCGCCCAGCACAAATATATTTAAGAAATAATTTATTACCGGTATAATTATCTTACTTTCCAGAATTTGTACACTAAATAATAAGGCACCAATTAAAATTGCAGTCTTCCCTATAAATAAAAACGCTAGATACTTCTTATTGGCCTTATAACCTTCAACGCGATGTGGCTTTATCAGCTCATCTACGGCCATCCAAAACATGACTAAATATATTACAGTGGCCGCATAAATGATCCCGAACGCTAACCATTCTTTTCCAAATGTAAGAAAAAAGAGACAAATTGCAGCTAATGGAAGAGATAAAATAAAATAGCGACTAAAGCTAATCTTATTAATTAATTCTTTAAACATGAACGCATAGTTACTATAATTTCTCTTAATTTCAAATACTTTTGACGGGAATAAAATATGACAGAGACTAAGAAGGCAAATCTACTTGCTTGGGCGATCTTCTTTTATTTAACAATGACAATTTTCTATAAAGCATTTGCTGGTATAGGCATGCTGCTCTTTGTTATATTGGCATTCTATGTATCAAAGGATTCTTACAAAGTAGTTTTAAAAAACAAATTACAAATATTTTTTATTCTTTTCATTGGCTCTATCTTAATTAGTAATATTTATAATGGTGGTGGTAATTACTCGAAGCTAAAATATTATATTGTACCAATATTATTTTCCGCTGCTTTTTTTCAATTCGGCCATTTAATTACATTGAAATGGAAAAGAAGAATCTTATTCTGGACATTAACTCTTAGTGCAATTAGCTCATTTATCGGACTAATAACTCTTTTTTCAAAATTTAATATATTAAAATTTGAAGTTGATCATTATCCAAGAAATCAAGGCGCATTAATGGGTGGATCAATGTATTACTCTTATCCTATCGCAATAATAAGTTCTTTAACTTTATCTCTTATTGTCCATTATAAAAGATTCAAGTCTTATATAGATTTTAAAGTGTTATTAATTACATTAATCATTAATTTAATTGGTTTGTATTATGCCTATACAAGGGGATCTTTACTCGCATTTATAGCCTCATTACCTTTTATATTTTATTACACTAATAAAAAGATTTTCACGGCATCATTCTTATTAGGACTATTACTAGCAGGTTCATTAAGTTATGTAATTTTCAATAAGATTGACTTAAATTTTTATCGCTTCAATCAAAAAGAATCTAGTGATTCATATAGAATCTCTCTATTTAAAACTGCTTTCCATTTATATAAAGAAAAGCCCTTATTAGGATATGGTTTAAGAAATTACGGAAATGAATGTGAACGTATACAAGAACAACATGATATTAAACCTAGGCATTGCGCGGAACATTCACATAATCAATTACTTGACGCCATGTCAATGATGGGAACAATTGGATTGATTACTTATTTATTATTTTTCGGCTATTGGTTACTAACATATTTATTAAATTTTAATTTGATTAACTTAATTGCCCTACCAAGTTTTATAACATACTTAACTATTACTATTACTGACACACCTTTATACATCGGCCCGGTGACTTCAATATTATTTATCATGTATGGAATGTTATTTATTAGAAAAAAAACCTAAAAGGTACGTCGATACTTTTACAAGTATCGACTTGCTATATTTCTATTTTTCTCCGAAATTTGAAATCGATTTCGACGAAGTCCTAAGCGTATTATTCTTTCCATATCGCAAGAAAATCTTTTTTCTATATTAGCCTTTTCTTTTGCGAAGTGAAAATGCGGTTTAAAGTTGAATAGCTTTGCTTCATATGAGGAAAAATGCAAAGAAGAATAAGGATAACTAAATATATCATCAGTAATCTTGGCCCTAATTGGATTTTGATAAATATATCGATAAACTGAACGTAAGTATCTTTGATCATCAACAATTGTCGCTTTATATTCGTTAGCAAAACAATGATTCTCTCTTTTACTACGTCTATTTATTTCTCGTGATATTCTACGATTAAAATACATCATGAAATGGTGCAGATTACACTTAGGAGTTGAGATTAATAAATGATAATGATTATCCATTAAAACAAAAGCGTGAATAACTACAGGTGCATTGTCTTGAGCATATTTAAATGAATCTTTAATAAGATCCCACACTTCAAACAATGGAAGATTAAACCAATCACGATTATTAGTTCGTCGTGTAACGTGATATGGATAATGATTTTGGAAAACTCTCTTTTTTCTAGGCATGCAAAGCTTATCCACTAAACATTAAAAAAAATGAATTAAAGAGTACTCAATTGATAATATATTTCATTTTTGTTAATCGGTACGTCGATACTTTTGACATTATCAATAAGTTACAAATTTTTTAGCACGAAAGAATGTCACAAGAGAAACTAATTGAATTAATCTACAAGAAAATAACATGAATATCTTAATTTATAGCCGAATTAAGCTTTAAACTTTGAATTAATGAATTACAAAAACAGTTAAGTGCTCAAAACTTCGAAAAGTATCGACGTACCCTACCCTACTTTTTCTTTTTATAAGCAAAGACCACCATTGAGATTAAAATATTTCCAATGGCTGCAAGAAATAAGAAAACAGCCCAGCCTTCTGTGATATAGCCAGCATCAACCATTTGCCATAGGCCCCACGCAACGATCAAGGCAGTTGATGGAAGCGACATTGCAAGGGCCATGGGTTTAATCCATTTTGGATCGAAAAGTGCCATCGTTATCTCTTCCTTGCTACACGTCGTTCATAAACAGAGTTAAGTCGTTCTTGAATAACTTTATTGTTTGGGTACTCACCTAAAATTGAATAATAAAGATCATAAGCCGTTTGTAAGCGCTCAATAGTTTCATAGCAATTGGCCATTAGAAATATTGCACGGACTTTTAAATCACGGCGGTCTTCACGTTTTATGTATTCACGAAAATATTGGATAGCGCGGTTCCATTCTTGCTTATCAAAATATAGAACACCAGATTGATAAAAGCTATCCACAAAGTATTTATGGTTACCATTATTATGCATCGTAACCAAATGCTTTGTGGCCATATCATATTTCTTTAACTTGATATATGAAATTGCTAAGCGATATTCATAGAGATCATGATTAGAAAGCTTAGGTCTAAAGTCTGAAAGCTTACTGTAAACATCAGCGGCTTTCTCATAGTCATTGATATATAAAAAAGCAATCTCACCAATTCTTTCTTGTGTTTTTACAAGCCAAACTGGATCTGTTGTAAGCTTTGGAATTTTTTCGTAGAAAGCAATACCCTTATAGTATTGTCCTAGAGAAACAGAATAAAGTTCTGCTATTTGGTAATTAACTTTAATTTTAATTTCATCATTTGGCGCCATCTCAAGTATCTTATGATACTGCTTCACCGCCAGGGCATATTCTTGATTAGTAATATAATTTTGAGCAATTAAAATATCCTTGTGAATTCTTGGTGTGAAGTCACAAGCAGACATGAAAAGTCCTAAAACTAAAAAGGCCAGCACATGGCCGGCCCTTTTAAGTATGTGAAAATTATTCTTCAGTATTTTCATCAATTCCGTCGTTTTCTGGCTCAACAATCTTAGCGATTGAAACAACCTTCTCACCTTCTTTTGGCTTAATAAGACGTACACCTTGAGTTGCACGACCCATTAGAGAAATTCCAGAAACCTTAGTTCTAACAACCTGGCCACGATCTGTAATGATCATTAAATCATCAGATTCAATAACAGGCTTAATCTGAACAATCTCACCATTCTTATCAGTAAGTCTCATAGCTAGAATCCCTTTCCCACCACGAGTTTGCTTACGATATTGTGAAGATTCAGTACGTTTACCGTACCCATTTTCAGTTACCGATAGAATTTCCATATTATCATCAATTAATTCCATTCCGATAATACGCTCTTCTTCAGCATTGATATTAATCCCTTTTACACCTTGAGAAACACGTCCCATAGCACGAGCATCTGAAGTGTCGAAACGGATAATTTTACCAGCTGATGAACAAAGAAGGATATCTTTTGAACCATCATTGATTCTAACATTTACAATATGATCACCATCTTGAAGCTTAATTGCAATTAGACCTGACTGCTTAACATTAGAGTATTCAGAAAGGGCCGTCTTCTTAACAAGACCTTTATTAGTTGCAAAAATTAAGTACTTCTCTTCCATATCCATATCGTGTGGAATTCTAATAATTTCTGTTACACGATCTCCACTTGGGATTTGGATTAGGTTAGCGATATTTCTACCTTTAGAAGTTCTAGTTCCTTCTGGCATCTCATAAACTTTCTTAGAGAAAACTTGTCCACGAGATGTGAAGAATAGAAGCTTATCATGTGTATTAGCTGTAAAAATATTTGTGAAGAAATCATCTTCATTTGCAGCACCCTTAACACCTTTTCCACCACGCTTTTGCGCTTTGTAAGTATCAAGTGGCATACGTTTTACGTATCCTTTATGAGTGATTGTTACAATCATCTCTTCTTTTGCAACTAAATCTTCAATTTGAATTTCGTCTGCTTTTGCAACGATTTCAGTTCTTCTTTCATCTCCAAATTTTTCGATGATTTCTGTGAACTCTTCTTTGATGATATTTTTAATTTTTTCTTCAGAACCTAAGATTCCTTCTAAACGTGCAATCTCTTTCATAATTGCTTCATAGTCTGCAATGATCTTATCTCTTTCAAGACCAGTTAGACGTTGAAGTCTCATATCAAGAATTGCTTGAGCTTGAATTTCACTTAATGAGAATGTTGACATTAATTTCTCACGAGCATCTGTAGGCCCGTCAGACTTTTTAATCATCTCAACAACTTCATCAATATTTTCAACAGCTACTTTTAAACCTTCTAAGATATGCGCTCTTTCACGTGCTTTCTTCAGTTCATAAACTGTACGACGAATAATAATTTCACGTCTGTGATCAATGAAGCACTCAAGTTGTTCTTTAATATTTAGAACTTTTGGAGAAGAGTTAACGATTGAAAGGAAAATAATACCAAAAGAAGACTGAAGAGCAGTCTGCTTATAAAGCTTATTCATGATTACTGTAGCAATCTCACCTTTTTTAAGATCAATTACAACACGAATACCTTCACGCGAAGATTCATCACGAAGATCAGAGATACCAACAAGTGACTTAGAATTTACTAGGTCAGCAATCTTTTCAATTAGTTTTGCTTTATTAACTTGGTATGGAAGTTCAGTAATAACAATTCTTTCACGATCTTGTTTCTTACCATGTGTTTCCACATCCATTTTTGCACGCATTTGAACAACACCCTTACCTGTTTTATAGGCAGAGCGGATACCTTCAGTTCCATGGATCGTTCCTGCAGTTGGAAAGTCAGGACCAGGAATAACTTGCATGATTTCATCAATCGTCATATCGCGATTATCAACAAGTTGAGTAAGTGCTGTCATAACTTCTGTTAAGTTATGTGGTGGAATGTTTGTGGCCATACCTACGGCAATACCAGCAGATCCATTAACTAGAAGATTAGGAATCTTTGATGGAAGAACTGTTGGCTCTTTTAAAGAGTCATCGTAGTTAGGTTGCCAATCAACTGTTTCTTTATCTAAGTCTTTTAGCATCTCTTCAGAAAGCTTTTGCATTCTGATCTCTGTATACCTCATGGCCGCAGCATTATCACCGTCAATTGAACCGAAGTTACCTTGTCCTTGAACCATTGGATATCTCATTGAGAAATCTTGGGCCATACGAACGATTGTATTATAAACCGCAGAGTCACCGTGTGGGTGATACTTACCAATAACATCCCCGACAACACGGGCAGATTTTAGAAATGGTTTATTGTGATAGTTACCAAGTGAGTGCATTGCATACAGACAACGACGGTGAACTGGCTTCATTCCGTCACGTACGTCTGGAAGTGCACGCCCAACGATTACAGACATAGCGTAATCGAGGTAACAATTTTTCATTTCATCGCGAATACCGATTTGTTGAATATTTCCGTGATTGTGGCTTCCACCATCACCGTTATCATTTTCTGTAATATTTGTTTCATCAGTCATGTTTATTTCCTCTTAATCAACGTAAACGTTTATACGTCTAGGTTCCTTACATTAAGTGCATTTTCTTCAACAAATTGTCTTCTTGGCTCTACCTGGTCACCCATTAGAACAGAGAATACAGAGTCTGCTTCAATCGTATCTTCAATCTTAACCTGTAGAAGTGTACGGTTTTCAGGATTCATTGTTGTTTCCCAAAGTTGTTCAGGGTTCATTTCTCCAAGACCCTTATAACGTTGGATATATGCACCTTGTTTTGCATCATCGATAACAAAACTTGCAAATTCACGAAGAGCTTCAAATTCTCTCGAGTTACCTTTTTCAGGTTGATATAAGAACTTCCCTATTTTGTATTTTTGAATTCCATCGTAGAGATTAATTAAATCTGCATACTCTGATGAATCAAGGAAGTACGAAGATAACTTAAACTTCTTAGTGCGTGCTGTTGTTTTAACAGTAATACGAAGTTGGAAACACTCATGCTCTTTATCTTCTTCAATAGTAAAAGCATAATTTCTTAATGTTTCAGCTTCATTTGCTTTAAAGTGAGTATCTAAGTCAGTAACAATTTTCTCTAACTTTGCTTTATCTTTTAAATCAGCAGCTCTTATTCCAATCTCTTCAACAAGATGTCTAAGAAGTAACGTATCAAAGTGAATATCGTAAGATTTAAGTGTCTTATCGTATTGAGAGAATTTATTAACTAAATTCTTAGCTGTATCTTCTTCAATCATTTCACCATTGAAGTTAATTGCTGTTCCTTCAATTGCGTTTGCAACAAGGAAAGTCTCAAGAGCTTTTTCATCTTTAAGATAAATCTCTTTCTTACCTTTCTTGTATTTATATAATGGTGGTTGTGCAATATACACATAACCTTGCTCAATAAGTTCTGGGAACTGACGATAAAGAAGAGTCAGAATTAGAGTTCTAATGTGAGACCCATCGACGTCGGCATCTGTCATAATAACAAGTTTATGGTAACGAAGTTTTGAGATATCAAAATTCCCTTTACCAATTCCTGTTCCCATTGCTTGAACAATCATTTTAATTTCGGCATTACCAAGCATTTTGTCATAACGTGCTTTTTCAACGTTTAGAATCTTCCCTTTTAGTGGAAGTACAGCTTGATACTTTCTATCACGTCCCTGTTTTGCAGAACCACCGGCAGAGTCACCCTCAACGATATAAATTTCAGAAAGTGCTGGATCTTTTTCCTGACAATCTGCCATCTTACCTGGAAGGCCACCCATATCAAGTACTGATTTTCTTCTCGTTAATTCACGAGCGCGACGTGCAGCTTCTCTTGCCGCCGCAGCATCAACTGATTTTCTAATAATAGTTTTTGCAGTTGTTGGGTTTTCTTCAAAGTATCTCTTAAGGGCATCACCAACTAGTGAATTAACAATACCTTCAACTTCTGAGTTACCAAGCTTATCTTTTGTTTGACCTTCAAATTGAAGTTCTGGAAGCTTAACAGAGATAATGGCAGTTAAACCTTCTCTCATATCATCACCAGTTAAGTTTGTTTTAATCCCTTTAATAAGATTATTTTCTTTAGCATATGCATTTAGAACACGAGTAAGTGCTGTTTTAAATCCAGAGATATGTGTTCCACCACCTGGAGTTGTAATTGCATTTGCATAACCTGAAAGAACTTCTGAGTATGAATCCGTCCATTGCATTGAAATTTCAACTTCGTAATCTTCACGAGATTCAACAATGTAAATAGGAGTTTTGTGAACAACAGTTTTAGCTCTGTTTAGATATTCTACGAACTCAACAAGTCCACCTTCATAATGGAAAGTTTCTTTTTTATCAGTTCTTTCATCTTTAACAACAATTTTAAGACCTTTGTTAAGGAAGGCCATCTCTCTAAAACGATTTGTTAATGTATCGTAATTGAAATCTAAAACTTCAAAGATTTCATTATCTGGTTTGAAAGTAACGGAAGTACCTGTTTGCTCAGGATCTTCTAACTCACCTACAACTTTCAATGGAGCAACAGCTTCACCATGTGCAAATTCAACTTGGTGAATTTTTCCATGTTTTTTAACTTCAACTTTTACCCATTTAGAAAGGGCATTAACTACCGCGGCACCAACTCCGTGAAGACCACCAGAAACTTTATAAGCTCCACCCTCTTCATTGAACTTTCCACCTGCGTGTAGTTTTGTATAAACAAGCTCAGCAGCTGAAACACCTTCAGTTGGGTGCATATCAACAGGAACACCACGACCATCATCAATTACAGTAACTGAGTTATCGACGTGAATGATAACTTTAATTTCACTACAGTATCCTGCAAGTGCTTCATCGACTGCGTTATCGACAATCTCATATACACAGTGATGAAGACCACGAAAGGCCGTATCACCAATATACATACCTGGTCTTTTTCTTACTGCTTCTAGTCCTTCAAGAACTTTAATCTGGCTAGCGCCATATTCTTGTCCGACCTTACCAATACTTCCTGCTTGATTTTCTTGATTTTCCAAAAGGAACCTCTCTTCCAATTTCTTGTGTCAGTGTGTTGTTGTTTTAAAAATATATTTTTGGAAGATAGATTAGTGAATGGATCCATTAGAGATATAGATCTTATTTGCTCCATCAATTTTTTCTAATTCTTCCTTAAATTTTTCATTTGCCGTTGTAATTAATACTTGGAACTCTCGTTGTTCCAAAAAATTTACAAGCCTACCCCATCTCGCTTTGTCTAATTCCCCTGAGACATCGTCGATAAGTACAATTGGATAGGTGTATAAGTTATACCTAAATAGCTCTATATAGGCAAATATGAGGCTCAAATAAGACATTTTTTGTTGGCCTAGAGAGCAGAACTCATAGGCATTCATTCCATCAAAAAGAAGCACGTAGTCATCTTTGTGGACTTGATACGTCGTATGCCCCACAACTAGGTCCTTTTCAAGTCTTTGTTGCATGTAATCAAAGATCATATCTGGTGAAAAGCCGTGAAAGCGTGAATCGACTTGGATATTAAGCTCGTGTTCTTCTGAAAAAATGTCGCGATAAGTTTTTTCACAATATGGAATTAACTCGGCTACAAATTGATTTCTCATGGCCACTAGCTCGTAAGCGTAATCTGCCATTTGACGATCAATAACTTGTAGCTGCTCTCTAAATTGTGGTGGCTTTTTAGAAAGAAGTACGTTTCTAAATCTAAGAGAAGAATTGTACTGATTTAATACTTTCTTATAATCCCGACTAAGTAGTGATAAGTGATCATCAAACCACTTTCTTCTAAAGCTTGGAATATTAGAAAATGAATATGAATCAAATGGATTAATAAATACTAATTTTGCATCAAGCTTTTTCTTGGTGTTCTTTCCATTTAGAGTCCACGAAGAACCATTAGGATTCATCTTTCCAGTAAAAGTGATTTGATCACCTTCATTTTCAAAAAGAGATGAAAATAATATTTCAGGATTATCCCCATCAATACTTAATAACTGTGGAAAAGTTGTATTTTTACGAAAAGATTTTCGAGTTACTAACACATGAAGCGCTTCTAATATATTTGTCTTACCATTTCCATTCTCTCCCAAGATACAATTTATATTCTTATTGAAAGATATAATATCTGGCTGGAGGTTACGGAAGTTTGTAATCTGTAACTTAGATAGCTTCAAAATAATATAATCTCTTAGATTCTAAGTGGCATAATGATTCCAAGATAGTTTTGGATATCATTTGATCTTACAATCACAGCTGAGAATTCATTATTGAATTCAAAAGTAATATTTTCTGAATTTAAAATTGCAATTGAATCTAATAAGAATCGTGCATTAAATCCAATTTCAAGCTCCTTACCATTGTAATCAACAGCGATCGTCTCTTTCGCATCTCCAAGTGAAGGATGGTTAGCAGAGATTGTCATATGGTTTTCAGTAAGCTTGATCTTAACTGCATTTGATTTCTCATTAGACATAATTTTAATACGTCTAATAGCATGCTGAAGAGTTTCTTTATCAGCTGTTAGTGAATAAGTCGTCTTAGCTGGAATTACAGCTTGATACTTTGGATATTCTCTAGCAATTAAACGAATACCTAATTGGTATTGCTCATTAGCTGTTACATATAAATAAGAGTCATCAACAGAAATAAACAGATTAGCACCTGGATAAGTTTCTGCAACCTTTCTAAGTTCTGATACACCTTTCTTTGGAATGATAATTCCATTAATAAGTGCTTCATTATTTTGTTCTGCTATGTCGTGTTCAATTAGTGATAATCGATGACCGTCTGTTGAGACAGCTCTTAACTTCCCTTCTACTTCTTGAAAATATATTCCGTTAAAGTGAAGTCTCGTTTCATCATTTGAAATAGCATATGAAGTTTTTGTGATTAGATTTAATAGATCATCTGAATTTAGATTGAATGTATTTTCATTTCCAAAATGTAGGTTTGGAAATTCATCTGATTCATAAATTAAAAGTGAATAATGGATATCTTCACAATTTATTTTTAGAAGATTTTCACCTTCTTCCAACTCCATGTTGATATCTGTGTTAGGAAGTTCTTTTAATATATCAAATAGATTCTTAGCGTTTATACAAAATGAAGCTGAACCTTCAGTTGATGCATTTATTGAATACTTTGCTGATACTTCTAAATCTGTAGCTGATAAATATATTTTCTCATTGCTAACAGTTAGTAACGTATAAGTTAAGATTGGTCTTGAATTCTTCTTATCAATTACAGTTAAAATTTTATTTAGTGCATCTCTTAAGTTATCTGTATCTACCCTAAGCTTCATTTTTAATCCTATCAGAAATAATTGTGCTATTGTTGTATAATGGAAAACACCAGTTAGCAAGCTAGCATAGGCGTTTTAAGTGTTTCTCTTTTTATATATATTTATATTAATATAATATATAATCCTGTGGAAAAGTGTATAAGCTTCTACTTCCCTATTAGATCTTCATTCTCTCGATTTCCCATTTGTGAGCAATGGTTGATTAGTTTTTTTAACTCAATGCACACATTCGTATATTATCATTTCGGTAACAATATATTGACGTTATTAGATTTTTACTCACGGCCAAATGTTGATAATTTTAGGTCGAGTTAAATTGCTTAACTTTTTATTAATTTGGCCATTCATTTACTCACATTTTGCAAACATGTTGATAACTTTTTTATCCACGGCCTACGTTTTTGTCGATTATATTATTAACGGCCGTGAATAAATTCTAAAATATGTTCTAAGTTATTAATTTTAAAACATTTATTAATCCACAATTAAGTTTGTTGGCCGTGAATTGGCCGCTAATGGCCGTGGATAACTGTGATCTCGTCGGACCAAAGTTGACTAGTCAAATACTGCTGTGAATTTGTCGGCCATTTGACTAGTCATATAATCAACATTTCACAAATTTCATGTGGATTAAATTGTGTCTTTGTCAGTGTTGGCCAATCATTTACTCACGGCCGAGTAGTCATCAAGGTCGACTTCGGCTCCTGCCTCTCGTCGACATACCGTCCATCCTGGACATAAAAAAGACCACTCATTGAGTGGCCTATTTTTGGATAGTCATTTGACTAGTCAGAATTTAATTTGGATTTAGTAGTGATTAAAGTTGATTTTCAATCGTCATAATAGTCTTAGAAAGTAGGGGATCTTGCGATAATCTTTCTGAAATCTTCTGTTCTGCGTGTACAACAGAGCTATGATCACGACCACCAAAGAAGCGACCAATTTCCTCATGAGTTGCATTTGCAAGCTTACGACATAAGTACATGGCCACAAAGCGAGCGTTAGCAATATCTTTCGTACGTGATTTTGACTTTAAATCAGCAACAGGTATTTTAAAATATTGAGATGTTTGCTTAGCAATACCTTCGATTGTAATTTTCTTCTCATCTTCAAAATCTCGAAGAGCAAGAACCTCTTTAACCATCTCTAATTCAATATCAACCTTCATGATATCAGAGTAGGCTGAAAGCTTTATTAGAGCACCTTCAAGCTCTCTAATTGAGTTTTTAACATTACATGCAATTAGATTAACAATATCTTCAGAAAGGAATAGGTCGAGATCATCTGCCTTAGCATTAATGATAGCAACTCTTGTTTCAATATCTGGCTTTTGAATATCAACAACTAGACCCCATTGTAGGCGAGTCTTGATTCTCTCTTCTAGACCATTAATCTCTTGAGGTGTCTTATCAGAAGTGAAGATTAACTGTTTTCCTTTTTGATAAAGCTCATTAAAGATATGGAAGAATTCGCGTTGAGTTCCTTCTTTGCCTTTAAGTTCATGAACATCATCAATCATAAGAACATCAACTTTCTCTGAATACTTTTGACGAAATTCTGGAAGTTGTTTGTTGCGAATCGATTCAATCATTTCCTTCATAAAGTCACGTGCTGTAATTAAGCAGATAACAAAGTGAGGGTATTGATTTTGAATTCCGTTGGCCATGGCATGTAAGAGGTGAGTCTTACCAAGTCCAGAATTCGAATGAATATAAAGAGAAGGGTATTTACCTGCTTTACCAGGGCTTTTAGCAATTGCTAGTGAAGCAGCGTAGGCCATATTATTAGATGGTCCGATTACGAAGTTCTTAAACGTCTTACTCTTATCGATTACAATATTATTATAATCATCACTTACGTGATCGATATATTTTGATTCTACCTTTGATAGAAGATCTTCCTGTACAGGCTCTAGATCAAGCGAAAATGAAATTTCATTTGCTGATTTAGGTCGATTCTGAGCTGGTTCTATAGGACCAGATGAATTTAAGCTCTGAGATAGTGTAGTTTGGCCATTATTAGCTAAGTTGTTGTTATTATTAGTGACGATAACGATTTGGTATGATTTACCTAACGTATTTACAATACTTTGGCTAATTTGCTCTAAATTCTTCTCAATGAATGACTTAATGAAATTTGTTGTTGTTGAGAATGTAGCTCTCTCACCATCAATATTAACAAGGCGAAAGAATTCACCTTGAAAAAATGATGCATACTTTTGCGGATTTATCAGTGATTTCAGTGAGTTATGTATTTCACAATTCATCATCTCTAACTCTTCGGCACTAAAGAAGTCATCTGATAGGCTAGAGTAGTCTTGAGAAGGATTACTATTTAAGCTTTGCTTGATATTGAAGGGATCTTCAATGATATTCTTATTTGCTAAGTCTTCAATATTATTAACTTTACTGTGTCCTAATTCATTGTGTGTGTTCGTGTTTGAGTTTGAATTTTTTAAAAATTCATTAAAAGGAAAGTTTCCCTGCATGATCTATTCCCTTGAGCTGCACTCGTCAATTTTTCTTTAATTCTGTGTTGTGGGGCAAATTTGTATCATGGCCCAAAATCCTAGGCCAATAAAAAAATAAGTTTTTTACGCATGGCCAAATAAATCAAATATTTTGGCCTGCACTATCTACAGGGCCATTGACCGGTGATGCGAAATGGTATAATACTAGCCCTTACAATATTAATTTTAAGTTTAACAGTTATAGTTAGGTAGGTTGAAGATGTCTAAAAGAACTTGGCAGCCAAAAAGAAAGAAAAGAATGAGAGTACACGGTTTCCTTAAAAGAATGGAAACAGCTGGTGGTCGCAACGTTATCAAGGCTCGTAGAGCTAAGGGACGTAAGCAACTTACAGTTTCTCACGGTAAGAAATAATGGAATCAGTTGATAGCACTTTTGATAAAAGTTCAAGATTGCTATCAACTGAAGATTTCTCTTATCTTCGAAAGAATTCAAAAATTATCACTGATCGCTGGCTAAGAGTTTATTATAAGCCATCGCGAATTAATTCTGAAACTTCTAGAATCGGATTTTCTGTTACCAAAAAAGTAGGTAAGGCAAATAAGCGCAATCTTTGTAAGCGTTTAATTCGCGAATTTTTTCGTATGAGTCCTTATCGTAATGATGGGAAAGATATCATGGTAGTTGTTTCTAATCGTCTTTTTAAACAATCCGAAGATCCCAAAAAAGACCTCAAAATCTCTTTAGAAAGAGCATTCGCAAAACTGCAATAAAAAGTTAACAAGTGCCGTAGGGCATGTTAAAAATCCTGTACTTATAATTACCAGTTTAGGAGTTATCACGCATGAATAATGATCAAAAACGCACCGTTTTAGCGTTTGTATTAGCAGGTGTTATTGTCTTCACATGGCAAGCGCTTTTTAGTCCAACTCAAAACACTCAAACACAAGTTAAGCAAGAGCAGTCAACAGCTCAAACTCAAGCTAATTCAGAAACGACTTCGCAAGAGTCTACAACTCCTAAGGCAATTGCTACGAGTTCAGCAAAAGCAACAAATCTTAAAAGTGTCACTTTAGAGAATGGACCTTATAGCTATACTGTAAATAGCGATCTTTCTTTTAAAGCAGCTACTGGAAATAAAACGGCCATGAGTTTAAAGGAATTATCTGATAAAGATAACTTCTTTGCTTTTAAAGTAATTGATATCAACAATAACCTTCAAAACTTTAATTTTGTTTTTGATGAGAAAACATCACCAAATGAAGTTGTTGCAAATGATTTAGAAAAAAATATTTCTATTCGTTTAAGTCTTCTGGATGATGGGCGTTTAAGTTATGAAATCGAAGGTACACAAGACTTTAGACTTTCATACAATATGTCTTCATCAGAAAAACAATCTGATAACAGAACTTACCGTCAATATATTCTTCAAACAGTTGATACTGAACGTCTAAACTTAGAATCAGATGAGAATGGGGAAGGCAAGTTAAAGTGGTTAGGATTAGATTTTAATCACCATGTATTTTTAAATGTATTTAATGAAAAACAAACAATTAATTATCTGACGACTGAAAGTGGAGATGCTTTCTTTCAAACAGTTCGTGGTAAAAAAACTTATAACGGTTATATGTTATATGCTCTTAAAAATTATGATTACCTTCTAGCTTTTGACGATCAACTCGATCTTTCAATTGATTTTGGTATCTTTGGAATTTTTGCTGTTCCAATTCTTAAAGCAATGCAATTCGTATATAAGTATGTAGGTAACTACGGTATTGCTATTATTCTTTTAACACTTGTTATTCGTATCGCAACATACCCGCTGCAAGCTAAGTCTTTCCGTTCAATGAAGAAGATGCAAAAACTTCAACCTGAAATTGCTAAGCTTAAAGAAAAGTATGCTGATGATCCAATGAAGCAACAGAAAGCAACAATGGAATTATTTAAAAGATCTGGAGCTTCACCATTAGGTGGATGTTTACCAATGGTTCTTCAAATTCCTATTTTCATTGCTTTCTATCAAGCAATTTCAAATTCAGTTGAACTAGTTGGTTCTCCATTTTACTTTTGGTTAACTGACCTTAGTGCAAAGGATCCATATTACATTCTGCCTGCGATTATGGGTATTACAATGCTAGCTCAAACTAGACTTAACCCTTCAACATCAGCAGATCCTAATCAACAAAAGATTATGTATATCATGCCAATTGTTTTCATTTTTATTATGAAAGATCTACCGGCAGGATTAAATCTTTACTTTGCAGTTTCAAATATTTTAGGGATTGCACAGCAGTTATACGTTTATAAAACAGCAGACGCATAAAAAATGATATACCAAACGGATGACCAACCTATTGTCGCATGCTCTACCGGCTTAAGTGAGAATACGGCCATAGGGGTTATCCGTTTATCTGGTTTTACCGATCTAGTTGGTTCTATAGGACCATTTTTCAAAAAAGACCTTTCAAAACTTGAAATAAGAAAAGCGACATTTGTTAATCTCTATGACATTGATGGAAACTTCCTGGATGAAGTAGTTATCACTTATTTTAAGGGACCTAATAGTTACAATGGTGAAAATATATTAGAGATTGCAGCTCATGGAAATACACTTAATTTAAAGCGTATTATGAATGCATTCATTAACTCTGGTAATTTTCGTCTCGCAAAAAATGGTGAATTCACTTATCGAGCACTAAAGAATAAGAAGCTCTCTCTTGCACAAGTTGAAGGACTTGATGCTCTCCTAAATGCTTCTTCTTCTCTAATGCTTGATGAAGGACTTAAACTTTTAAATGGAAGCCTTTATCAAAAATACACTGATCTCTACGATAAGTTTTTAAAACTGAAAGCTGCAGTTGAAATTAATATCGATTTTGCTGAAGACGTAGGGGAGGAACAGTCGCAGAAACTTTTAGATGAGGCCGTTTCTGATATTAGTAAGCATATTAGCTCACTTCACAGAAGTGCAAGTGTGAACGCTAAAAGCTTAATGTCGCCAGATATAGTTCTATGTGGTGAACCGAACGCTGGAAAGAGTTCTCTCTTTAATTTATTCCTCGATGAATCCCGCTCAATTGTTTCAGATATTGCAGGAACCACTCGTGACTATATTTCTGAATATATCAGCCTTGGAAATGAAACATTTAAATTAGTGGATACGGCCGGTCTACGCAATACAACTGATGTCATTGAAGAAGAAGGAATAAAGAGAAGTCGTAATCTTATCGACAATGCATTTTATAAAATTCTTCTAGTTAATATAAATGAAGTAGAAAAATACCAATATCACGATATCAAAGAGACACTTTTTGATGCTCTTATCTTTACACATTTTGATGAGTTTGAGGGTGATCTAAATTTAGATACTTTAAAATCAAATCTTCCAAAGGCTATTAAATACTATAGTGCCGACACTTCAAAAGGCGAGGGGAGACTTGTTGAAATAAGTGGTCCTATCGGACCAAAAACAACAAGTGGTTCTATAGAACCAAAAGAATTAGAAGAATTTAATATTGGTCCTATGGGGGCAAATCAAAAAAATGGTCCTATAGAACCACAGGACAATACTGGTCCTACAGGGGCAAAACTTGAAAACAATCAAAAGACTGGTCCTATAGAACCACCTCATATAACTGACTTAATTACTCAAGATATACTATCTAAGTATACGAAATTACGTAATAGTGACCCGATCTCAATCGAAAGACACCGTATTCTCATCAATGATATTTATAGTAAATTCAGTGAGTTCACAAGTAATATCAAGTACTTAGATGATATTGCTATCATATCTTCTGAAGTTTCAATACTTGAAAAGAAAACCGCAGAACTTATTGGAATTATCAGTCCAGATGATACCCTGACACATATATTTACCAACTTTTGTATCGGTAAATAATATATAAACCATTGATTTTTCTTAAAATATAGCTTAAATGTTCCACGTAGAACTTTATTATTAGAACTGCGCCCATTTGTTCCACGTAGAACAAGCCAGGGCAATAGTTCCACGTGGAACACGTGTGAAATTGGAAAAACTATGTTTGATGTAGCAATTATAGGTGGGGGACATGCTGGGCTTGAAGCTGCTTGGGCCGCTGCTCAATTCGATTTAAAGGTTGCGATCGTAACGATGCCAGGGGTAAGTATTGCTTCAGCTCCCTGTAACCCAGCAGTTGGTGGTGTTGGTAAAGGTCAGGTAGTTCGTGAGATTGATGCCCTTGGCGGCATTATGGGAAAGCTTGCAGATCGCAGCGCTATTCAATACCGTACATTAAATGAGTCAAAAGGTTACGCTGTCCAGTCGACACGTGTCCAAATCGATAAAGAAGTCTATGCAAGAAATGCAGAAACTGAGGTCGCTGCTAATAAGAATATCACCGTTATTCGTGAAATGGTGGAAAGGGTTAGTAAAGACCAAGAGCAGTTTCTCATTAAGACAACTGAAGGCGAGTATCTCTCTAAGAAGATTGTTGTAACAACAGGAACTTTCCTTGCTGGAAAAATGCATACAGGTGAGGAGCAGTCTGATGGTGGACGTGTTGATTGTCTAAAGGCCGATTCTCTAGAGAATATCTTTGTGGGTGTTACTGCACTTAAAACAAGGTTTAAAACAGGAACTCCTGCTAGGTTGAAACGTGATTCTATCGATTTTTCAAAGATGGTAGAGCAGGAAAGCGATATCAATGCTGTTAACTTCCACTATGGACATGATCTTAATGAGAGGTTTATTGATCAAGTTTCATGTCATTTAACAAAGACTAATGAAAAGACCCTTGGGATTATACGTGAGAATAAAGAGAGAAGTCCTATTTTTAATGGTCAAATTAAAGGCGTTGGTCCTAGGTACTGTCCTTCTATTGAAGATAAGGCCTACCGTTATGAAGAAAAAGATATTCACCATGTTTTTGTTGAACCTGAATCACATGAATTAGATACCTTTTATCCAAATGGCATCTCTACATCTCTTCCACGTGAAATTCAGTTGGATTTCATTAGAACAATAGAAGGCCTAGAGAATGCAGAGATTGCTGTCTATGGCTATGCTGTAGAATATGATGTTGTTGATACAACATGCTTAGATCTAACTCTTCAGTCCAAGGAGATGCCAGGATTGTACTTTGCAGGACAAGTGAATGGAACTTCTGGTTATGAAGAAGCTGCAGGACAAGGTTTAATTGCAGGGATAAATGCAGCGAGGTCTATAATAGGTGCAGACAAATTTATTCTTGATCGTGAAGATTCATATATTGGTGTTATGGTAGAGGATTTAGTTTCTAATAAGAGAGATGAACCTTATCGTTTATTTACTGCTAGAAATGAGAACCGTCTTTACGTACGTGAGGATAATACAATTCTACGTATGAAAAAATACCGTCAGGAACTGGGTCTTTTCGCAGAAGTTGATCGCTACCAGGATAAGTTTGAAAGAAGCTTTAATATTATATGGAGTGTAGCCAAGAACTATACGTATAAAGCTAATCCAAAGAATAAAGAATATTTCAAAGACAAGGGTTATGGGCCGCTTAATTCAAATATAACTCTTGCTGAACTTTCAAAGAGAGCACAACTTAATCCAGTAGATGTTCTCACTAGAGAATTGAGTGAGAATAATATGGCCTTCGATCCAAATGTGATTCGCACAGTAGCTATCTCTCTCAAATATGAAGGATATATTGATCGAGCATTAGTCGAAAATGCTAAGATTAATCGCTTAAGTAAAAAACCTATTAATTGGGAGCAATTAGTTGCAAGTGAAAATATCTCTTTCGAATGCCGTCAACGTATTACAGAAATTAAACCAGAAAGCTTTGGGCAACTCCAGAGAATAGTAGGTATTAGACCTGCGACCTTGGCCTTTGTGGCAGGAAATATTTTATGATGAAAGATACTGAGTTTTGCCAAAAGTATTTAGAACAAATTAATGGTCCATTTGCTGGTATTAATCTTACAAGAATTAATACACCAGAAGAGTTCCACGTGAAACAATATGTTGATAGTGTTAAGCCAATCGAAGAAGTGGAGTCACTAAAGAAGATCTATGACAAGACTGAGATTCATGTGGATATTGGTTTCGGTGGAGGTTTTCCATTACTGCCTTTAGCAAGTCTTAACCCTGACAAAAAGTATATTGGATTTGAAGCTAGAGGGAAAAAATCCAAAGTCGTTAATCAAATTGCTGAGGCCATCGGTTTAGATAATGTTAAGACATATCATCAAAGATTCGAGCACGTATACTTTGACCGTGATTGCACAATTACATTCAAAGCTGTTTCGACTATTGAAAATCTGCTTCCTAAAATAATCACAGATAAGAAAGTAAACGTGATCTTTTACAAGGGACCAAATTTCTACGAGCTTGAAGATCTTGATTGGCTTGGTGGTAAGTGGGACATTATAGAGGAAACATTGGTTGATATTCCTGGTACTGAGGGGCGTATGATGATTGCTCTTAGAAACAAGAATGTTCTACGTGGAACAGAAATTAACAATTTTCGAAAAAATAAAAATAAAAATCTTGTCACTTTGTCCTCATTTCTTTAAAAATATAGTAACAACTATATATATGGGGAGACATAAATGGCTAAAATTATTGCACTCATGAATCAGAAGGGTGGTGTTGGTAAGACAACAACCACAATTAATCTAGCAGCCTGCCTAGCAGTAGCCGAGAAAAAGACTCTGGTAATTGATCTAGACCCGCAGGGTAATGGTAGTGTTAGTTTAGGGCTTGATTCATCGCAGCATACAAATAGTAATGTATATCATGCAATGATTGGAAGAACTGATATTCGTGAAGCAATTTATGAAACAGAACTTCCTAACTTACATATTTGTCCTTCTGACAATAATCTATCTGGTGCCGAGATTGAATTAGTATCTGAGTTTGCACGTGAGTCTAAGTTAAAGACAGCTTTCATGCCTATTATGGACTCATATGACTACATCCTAATCGATTGTCCACCATCATTAGGTCTTCTAACTGTAAACGCTCTAAACGCAGCTGATAGCTTTATCGTGCCAATGCAAACAGAGTATTTAGCGATGGAAGGTCTTGCTCAATTAATTAATACAGTAAAACTAATAAAAGCGAATTTAAATCCAGCATTAGAAATGGACGGAATCGTCCTTACTATGTTTGATGGAAGAGCTTCTCTTCATAAACAAGTTTCTGAAGAGATTAGAAGGCACTTCGGCGATAAAGTGTTTCAAGCGGTAATACCTAGAAACGTAAAACTTGCCGAGTGCCCATCTTTTGGGAAACCAATCATTCTTTACGATATTGAATCAAAAGGTTCTGAAGCTTACCTTGCTCTAGCAAAAGAACTTATTATTAAAGATCGTGCTCAATCAGTAGAAACTCAAAATGGACTACCAGAGGTGCCTTCAGTTGATAATGTCGACAATACACTTCAAGGTAATATTCAATAGGTAAGGGGAAGAGAAAATGGCAAAGAAAGTAGCTCTAGGTAAAGGTATGGGTTCTCTTTTAGGTGGAACAAGTGGTTCTTCTAAAGCATCGAAAGCGCAAGCTGCATTTTCAGATCTCCAAAAGGTAGCGGCAGAAAATCAACCTGAAAAACCGGTACAAAGAGAAGCAGCAGTACAAGTTGAAACGAATCCATCAATGTTGGATATTACATCAATTCATGCAAACCCAAATCAACCACGTAAAATATTTAAAGAAGAAGAACTTCATGAGCTATCTAACTCAATTAAGGAAAATGGTGTTATCCAGCCTTTAATTGTTGTTAAAGCGGATGAAGGATATGAACTTGTAGCTGGTGAAAGAAGATTAAGAGCTTCAAAACTTGCTGGCCTTACTCAAGTTCCTGTTGTCATTAAAAGAGCAACTGATCGTGAAAAAATGGTTATGTCGATCATTGAAAACGTTCAACGTTCAGATCTAAATTGTGTAGAAGAAGCGCTAGCTTACTTTGGATTAATGGAAGACTACAACCTGACACAAGAAGAAGTTGCAAAGAAAGTAGGAAAGGAAAGATCAACAATTGCTAACTTCCTACGTATCCTTAAACTACCTCGTGATGTTGTCGATTTAATTCAAAAGGATCAGCTATCTTTTGGTCATGCTAAAATTTTAGCAGGTGTTAAAGAAAGAGAAGATTGTATTCGCATTGCAAATAAAGCAGCTGTAGATAATTTATCAGTTAGAGAAACTGAAAAACTAATTAAAGCTTCTAAACGTGCACCAAAAGACAAGAAAGAAGAGGAAGAAAACTTTGACTTCTTCAATGGCAAAATGTCTCAATATAGAGAGAAGCTTGAGCAGCGTACTGGGTACCACTTTGGTATTAAGACAAATAAGAGTGGCGGTGGTGAAGTCGTTCTTAAATTTGCTAATGAAGCTGAATTTAATGATATCTTTGAATATCTTTTAACTAATAGATAAAAATCGGTCCTATGGGACCAGTTGGATATAGTCTTAACTGGTCCTATAGAACCAAATAATGAAATAATTAAATTGGTCCTATAGAACCACCATGGAAAAAAGGTAAAGAGTATATGACACAAGGAACAATGGCAGCAATTATTGAAGATGGTTGTAAGCTTGAAGGCAATATTACACTTAATGGTGTTGGACGCATTGCAGGAATTGTGAACGGAACAATTTATTCTAATGATACGGTAATTATTTCAGAGGCCGCTGTTATAAATGCAGATATTATTGCTGATGTAATTATGATTAGTGGTATCGTAAAAGGTGATATTAAAGCGACTTCTCGCGTTGAAATTATCAAGCCAGCTCGCTTCGAGGGGACTATCACAACTCCTTCGCTGATTGTTGAAGATGGTGTTATCTTCCATGGAACAACGAAGATGCATGATGACAAATAATTAAATAAATTTGATTATTTACACCTTAATTAAAAATTAACAAACATTCAGAAATAACCGGTTTATCTTGACGATAGGCCATATAAAGTTTAATTATTAGTGAACTTTTAACCAATCATCTAGATGTAATTTGGAGTAGTCACTAATGGATACTATTCTTACAGTATTAAAATCACTACAAATCGATTCAACTTTATTCATTCAATTAGCTATTGTTACTGTTTTGTACTTTGTAACAAGAAACTTAATTTGGTCTAAGCTTCAAGATATTCTTGAAAATCGTGAAGCAAAAACGACTAAAATGGAGTCAGGAGCAGAGGAGAAAACTCGTCTAGCAACTGAGCTTGAAAAAGAATATAAAGTGAAAATTGAAAGTGCTCAATCAGAAGCTTTTTCTATCATTCAAGCAAAGAAAGAAGAAGTAACAAAGCGTGAAGCTGCAAAGGTTAAAGAACTAGCAGATAAACTTGAGTCTCAACTAAATGCTGAGAAGAATGAGTACGCAAAAGAATTAGAAGAAAAGAAAGTTGCCGTTATGAAAGATGCGGAAGAACTATCGTCACTTCTTGTAAACAAAATCGTTCAGTAAATTATTTAAGGATAGGGTAAGCAATGAAATTTTTATTAGCTTTAATCATTAGTAATGTTGCTCTAGCTGCTGGTGGTGAGTACCGCGGTGGTCATTTAAGTGATCTTCTAGTTCCTGCAATTAACTTCACAATTGTGTTTGGTTTTATTGCGTGGAAGATGATCCCATTTATGAGCAAATCATTCACAGAAAAATCAGAAAACATTAAAGACTTAGTTGAGTATGCAGCAAAGAAAGATGCTAAGGCAGAACAAGAGCTACAAGCTTCAAAAGCTAAGATCGATAACATTCAAACTGAAAAAGAAAAAATCATTTCAAATGCAAAAGTAGACAGCGAAAAGTTTGAACAAAAATTTGTTGAAGAAATGAAGGCATCAATGGAAAAAATGGAAAAAGATTCTGAGCATAAATTAGAATCTGAAAAGAAAATGATGCTTAAAAGTCTTAACGAATCACTTTTAGATGAAGTTATTAACAAGACTAAAAGTACAATTCATAAAGATGAAAAATTATCAAATAAAGCAACTAGTAATTTAATATCAAGACTATAGTTCTAGGGTAGTAAAATGAAAGATAAGAATGTAGCCAAAGCGTATGCAAAAGCGATTTACAACCTAGGTAAAGAGTCAAATCTTGACGTTGCTAAAGAATTAACAACACTTACTGAAGTGGTTAACGAAAACAACAATCTTGAAAATGTTATGTTTCTTGATGTTTTCTCTGCTGAAGAAAAAACAGCTGTTGTTAATGATGTAATGACAAAATTAGGACTTTCTCAAGTTGTAAAATCATTTATTAATTTCCTACTTCAAGAAAAAAGAATTGGTCTTATGCCAATTATTTTTAAAGAAGTAATCGTTATCGATGATCATGAAAAAGGTTTCATGAGAGGAACAATCGAAGGTAGTGCAGATTCAATTGATACTGAGTCTCTTGATAAGATTAAATCTTTTATCAAGAAGGAATTAGGATCAGAGCCTGAATTAACTTACGTAAAAAACGAAAAAATAACTGCAGGTGTTCGAGTGACAGTTGAAGACTATCAAGTCGATGCTTCTGTAGATAAACAACTTAATACTTTAAAAGAATCAATTATAAATGGTTAAAAGCCAATTATTGTAGAGGTAAATGATGTCAATGAATCCAGAAGAAATTACGAGCATTATCAAAGACAGAATTGCTAACTTCGAAACTAAACTACAAGTTGATGAAGTAGGTACAGTTCTAACTGTTGGTGATGGTGTTGCTAGAATTTTCGGTCTTAAAAATGCTATGGCCGGTGAACTTGTAGAATTTGCTACAGGTACAAAAGGTATGGTTCTAAACCTTGAAACTAACAACGTTGGTGTTGCTATTCTAGGTGATGATCCAAAAATCACAGAAGGTTCAACAGTTAAAAGAACTGAAAAGATCGTCGAAGTACCAGTAGGTGACGCTCTTTTAGGTCGTGTTGTTGATGCTATTGGTAATCCAATCGATGGACAAGGTGAAATCGTTTCTGAACACTCAAGACGTGTTGAAATTAAAGCTCCAGGTATTCTAGCTAGAAAATCTGTACACGAGCCACTTCAAACTGGTATCAAAGCGATTGATTCAATGATCCCAATCGGACGTGGTCAACGTGAGCTTATTATTGGTGATAGAAAGACTGGTAAAACAGCTGTTGCTATCGACACAATCATCAACCAAAAAGGTAAAGATGTTATTTGTATCTACGTTGCTGTTGGACAAAAGAACTCAACAGTACGTCAAGTACAACAAAAGCTAAAAGAAGCCGGTGCTCTTGATTATACTATCATCGTATCTGCTACTGCTTCTAACTCTGCACCACTTCAGTACCTTGCTCCATACACTGGTTGTACAATGGGTGAGTACTACAGAGATAGTGGTAAGCACGCTCTAATCGTTTATGATGATTTAACAAAACAAGCACAAGCATATCGTCAGCTTTCACTTCTTCTAAGAAGACCTCCAGGGCGTGAAGCATTCCCAGGGGACGTTTTCTACTGTCACTCTAGACTATTAGAAAGAGCTGCAAAACTTGCTGATAAAGACGGAGCTGGTTCACTAACTGCACTTCCAGTTATTGAAACTCAAGAAGGTGACGTTTCTGCATATATTCCAACTAACGTAATTTCGATTACTGACGGTCAGATCTTCCTAGAAGGTGACTTATTTAACTCTGGTATTCGTCCAGCTGTTAACGTTGGTATTTCAGTATCACGTGTTGGTGGTTCTGCTCAGATTAAAGCAATGAAAAAAGTTGCTGGTACATTAAGACTTGATCTTGCTCAGTATCGTGAACTTCAGGCATTCGCTGCTTTCGGTTCAGATCTAGATGAAGCAACTCAAAAACAACTTTCAAAAGGTGAAAGACTTGTTGAGCTACTTAAACAAGCTCAGTACTCACCTTACGATGTAATTGATCAAGTTGTATCTGTTTATGCTGGTACAAAAGGAATGTTTGACTCTGTTCCTGTAGAAAAAGTTAAAGAAGCTGAAAGAGATCTAATTGATCACTTAAATGCATCTCACTCTGAGCTTATGACTTCTATTAGAAATGAAAAAGCAATCTCAGGAGAGAATGACGGTAAATTAGCTACTGTTATTAAAGAGTTTATCGCAAGTAAGAACTACTAATTATTGAGGAGCCATAATGGCAAATATTAAGGATCTTAAAAAGAAAATCAAAAGTACAAAGGGTACTTTAAAGATTACGGAAGCTATGAAACTTGTTTCAGCTGCAAAGCTAAACAAGGCTCAGAATGCAATTCTGAATGCTCGTCCTTATGCAAATGAATTAGAAGATTCAATTAAGACAATTTCTGCCTTAGTTGAAGATTACAATCACTCTTTCTTACAAAATAACGAAAGTAAGAAAGAGGTTTTACTTGTAATCTCATCTAATAAAGGTCTTTGTGGTGGTTATAACTCTGGGCTTGCAAAAGTAGTTAAAAACTACGTTGCAAATCATGAGGATCCATCAAATTTAGAAGTACACTTTATTGGAACTAAAGTTAAAGAACTTGTTGAGAAACTTGTTAATGTTGGTGGGTTCTACGAGTTTGAAAAAGCTGAACCTCAACATCACGAAATTGCAGATTTAGCTTCAAAGCTATCAGCACTTTTCTCAAGTGGTGAAGTAGGAAAGGTAAGTATTGCTTACAATATTTTCTATTCTGCGATTTCAATTGAGCCAACAGTTAAGCAAGTTCTTCCAATGACTTTAGATTCATCTGAAAAAGAAGAGCTTAAGGAAAAGTATCCGTTTGATTTTAGATACAACCCTAATGCAGAAGAAATTCTTAATGGCCTTATTCCTGAGGCATACACAAGTGCAATGTGGACAGCAATTTTAGATGCTACCGCAGCAGAGCACGGATCACGTATGTCAGCAATGGATAGTGCTGTTGGAAACTGTAAAGATGCAATTAGAACATTAACATTAAAAATGAATAAATTGAGACAAGCTGCTATTACAACTGAACTAATTGAAGTTGTTTCTGGTGCTGAGTCCCTCAATGGTTAAGGAGCGTAGAATGTCACAAGCAAAAGGTGTTATTCGTCAAGTTATGGGTCCTGTTGTAGACGTTGAATTTGCTGATGGAAATTTACCGGAAATCTATAACGCACTCACAGTTACAAACAAAACAATTAACGACAAAGAAAATAACCTTGTTCTTGAGGTTGCTTCTCACCTAGGTGATAACGTTGTTAGAACAATTGCAATGGATCAGACTGAAGGTCTTTCAAGAGGGCTAGTTGTTTCTGATACAGGTGCACCAATTCAAGCGCCTGTTGGACGTGAATGTCTTGGTCGTATTATCAACGTAGTTGGTGAAGCTATTGATGAAGCTGGTGAAATTGGAAATAAGAAATCTTATTCAATTCACAATACAGCTCCAACATTTGAAAACCAGTCGACTAAACTTGAGCCATTCTTTACTGGTATTAAAGTTATCGACCTTCTTGCTCCATACCTAAAAGGTGGAAAGATTGGTCTATTCGGTGGTGCTGGTGTTGGTAAGACAGTTCTAATTATGGAACTTATTAACAACATTGCAACTCAACACGGTGGTTTCTCAGTATTCGCAGGTGTTGGTGAAAGAACTCGTGAAGGTAACGATCTTTACGAAGAAATGAAAGAGTCAGGGGTTATCGATAAGACTGCCCTGGTATATGGTCAGATGAATGAGCCACCAGGTGCACGTGCACGTGTTGCTCTTACTGGTCTTTCTATTGCAGAATATTTCCGTGATGAAGAAAAGCAAGACGTTCTTTTCTTCGTTGATAATATCTTCCGTTTTACACAAGCAGGTTCAGAGGTTTCTGCCCTTCTTGGTCGTATCCCTTCTGCCGTTGGTTACCAGCCAACTCTTGGTACAGAAATGGGTGCTATGCAGGAGCGTATTACTTCAACTAAAGACGGTTCTATTACATCTATTCAAGCAGTATACGTTCCAGCCGATGACTATACGGATCCGGCTCCAGCAACTACATTTGCTCACTTAGATGCAACAACAGAACTTAACCGTTCAATTGCTGAAAAAGGTATTTACCCAGCGGTAGACCCTTTATCATCATCTTCAACAATTCTATCTCCAGATATTCTTGGTGAAGATCACTATGCAGTTGCTAGACAGGTTCAAGAGATTCTTCAAAGATATAAAGAGCTTCAAGATATCATTGCTATTCTTGGTATGGATGAGCTTTCTGAAGATGATAAAGTACTTGTTGGTCGTGCTAGAAAGATTGAGAAGTTCCTTTCTCAACCATTCTTCGTTGCTGAGCAATTCACTGGTATCCCAGGTCAGTTCGTAGACATCAACGATACTATCAAAGCATTCAAAGCTATCTTAGCGGGTGAATGTGATGAAGTACCTGAGCAAGCGTTCTACCTAGTTGGTAACCTAGATATGGTATACGAAAAATGGGAACAACTTAAAAAGGATGCGTAAGCAAAATTGACTGGCTAAGGCCAGTCTATTGTTTGCTTCGCAAGCTCCCCTTGTAAGGAGCATGCTTTTTTCGAGAGCGAGGGTTTAGGCCCGAGCGGTTCGAGGTAGGAGCAAAATATATAATGCTTTATAATAAGGATTAAATGATGAGTAACTTTGTTGTAAATATATTAACGCCTAGCTCAGTTGTAGCGAAGAATGTACCGGCAGAATCAGTATTTATCCCAACTCTAAAGGGTGAAATTGAAGTTCTAGCAGGTCACACTCATATTGTTGAAAAACTAGCTACAGGTAGCGTTGCAGTTCACGGTGATGATCAAGAGAGATTTTTCACTGTAACTAATGGTATAGTAAAAGTTTTAAACGACGAAATTACTATCCTTTCTTTGACTTCTGAAGAAGATAATCAGATTGACGAAGAAAGAGCTACTAATGCACTAATTTATGCTCGTGAAAAACTGAAAGATACTTTAACTGACGAAGAATTAGTTAAATACCGTCGTAAGGTTGAAAGAGCGCAGCTTAGATTACAACTAGTTAAGCAAATTTCTAAATAGATTTAATACTATTTGAAATATAAAAGGGCCCCGTAATTCGGGGCCTTTTTTGTATCGGCAATATTTGCCTCTTAAGCTTAAAAATAAGTAATAATGCGAAAATAGAGCTAATGATAAAGCTTCTAATTTCACTATTATTCTTAATTTTTCAAGTAAGTTCTTCAGCACTTACTGGAAGCGATATAATTCGTCTCAAACCTAAGAATTTTGAAACGAAGGAATTAAATTCATTCAACTTTTCTGATATTTATTCTGACACAATTAACTTGAGATCATCTGGCGTTAAAAAAATTAACAAGCATGGAAATCCAAAGGCAATTGAGAATGCAAAAGATAAGACGAAGAAAGAAGAGATGGTCTTCTTTACATACGGTGATGATAAAAAGAAAAAAGTGAATAAAGCTAAACCGGTCTTAAGACCGACTGTAGTTTTGAAGAGTAAGGCAAGAAAAGCAGTCGGAAAGCCTAAAAACTATAAGCCTATAATTGATTTCTCAAGCTTTATACAATCAGCTGCGAAACGTACGAAAGCGGCTTCTACGTTTAATATTAAGCTTAGAGAGTTCAATCATAAAGGCCCATCAAAGAATAATTTAAGCGATTACGACTTAGTGCCTAGTTATAATTTAAATGAATTACTAACTGATGCAGGTTCTTCAGTTATCAAAGTACCAATTGCTCCAGATGATAAGTTTTCTACATTTAGAGCATCTGTAGCTGCTCGTGGAATTATTCGTACAAATTTTGAATTAAGTGCTCGAAGTGATACGACATTTGATATTCCTGTAATAAGTACAGATTACCTCGATAAAATTCTTGAAAAGAATAAGATAAAAGAGGAAACGGGTGCACACATTTTAGTTGATCTTGGAAGTAAGATTGATACATCAACATTTACGGGTAAATTTAAAAAGAAAATATTTTTAAATAAAAACTTTAAGCAAATTGAGCCAGGTGGATCGTTTGTATATGAGCTTTACTTAGATGTTGAACTAGGTAATCACTTAATTAAATACATGGACTTTAAAGGAAAGGTTGCTCAAAAGATTATCCATCTAGTTCAAGATGAAATGACTTATGAAGCACCATATTTACTGAGTTCAAAGGCTGTTAATTTCTCTGTTTTTGAAGAAAATCTAGCTGCTAAAACACTACAACAAATGAATCTTGATGCTAAAAGTATTAACTACTTTAACCGAGATATTAATCCAACGAAAGTTGGCCTTAATCGTTACAAATTAATCGCACCAATTCGTGAAGCAGGATTTAAACACTATTTAGAAGTTGGAAAAGAGACACCTGTTTTTGTTGGTTTTGATGATATTAAGAAGATTGTCATACCATCTCTTGAGTATATTGATTATTTAAAAGAATTATTCCAAAACTATGCTGATAATGGGGCATGTGTAATCCAAATAAATTTAGATCGACCTCTTGTGAACTTCGAAGCCTATATGTCTTCGCTTAGACCATCAGGATCTTATGATTTCTACTATATGGATAAAGATGGAACAGTGAGTGCTGAAATTACAGGGCTAACTGAGAAGGTCTTTGTGATCTCTCATGATTACGGAATTCTTAATACGAAAATTGATTCAGGAAATGGAAATATTAACTATATGCAAAGCTTTTGTACCGAAGGTTTATATATTATTGAACACATCTAGTTTGAGAGAAATTACTAGATAAAATGAGGAGATTTTATGAAAAGATTATTAATTGCAATGATGATTATGGTTGCGGGATTTCAAGCAAATGCGGGTATCTATGTTGAGCCTTATTTAGCTTACAATTTTGCTGGAGATTTTGAAGGGACTGATACCGATGGAATTAATATTGGTGGACGTTTAGGTTATTCTCTACCAATGCTTGTTAGTTTTGGTCTTGATTATAATATGGGGACATATGACGCAAATGGAGATGATGCAGATGTTTCTAATATGGGACTTTTTGTAGCTGTTGATCTACCAATTCTGGCTAGAGCTTATGCATCTTATTATCTTAATTCTGAGCTAGAGTCTGGTGCATTTGAATATGAAGGATCGGGTATGGCCCTAGGTGTTGGTTTAACAATGCTACCTTTTGTATCTATTAACTTTGAGTATAGAAAAATTAATTATGATGACTTAAATGGTAGTACAGTAGATTTAGATTCTGATGAAATCCTACTTGGAGTATCAGTACCACTTGATCTTTAATTTTTATTTTAAATTATAGATATAAGAAGGCCCACTTTTAAGTGGGCTTTTTTTATGCTTCAAATTCTTTATTATTAAATATATCCATTGTTCGTTTGTAGCCGGCTTCAAGCATTTTTGTCATCTTCTTAGGATTCAAGCTGAATACATCAGCAAAAAAGAGATTGAAATCCTCATGAGTTGGATAAATATCGATTAATTTAACATTTGGATCGTAATTAAGCTTTCTTTCAATAATAGAAGTGATGTGACGTCTTTGATCATTACTGAATTTCTCATTAATCATATACTGGTTAACAGTATCAATAATATCCTGTGCTGCAATTCTTCGAGCACGAGAGTCGATAATCTTCTTTTGAATCATTAGGTATATTGCTTGTGTACAAATTGCTGGTAGTCCGTAATTTGCAAGTGAACCAATTTCATCTTGATAGTGATAAGGCGTATGTGTCCAACTTGAAATAATATAATCACACTTATTATCCACAGCAACATGTGTTGATAATGTTTCTCTAATTTCACCATCTATATAGAAGTCAGTCTTATTTGTTGTATTATTATGAATTGGATAAGGTGTATAAAATGGTGGCACACTCATTGAAGCAGTAGCAGCTTCAGCAATTGGAATATCAGTATAGTAGTGTGCAGTTGGATCATGACTTGGGTTTGGGTAGTTATACCTTGAGAAAATAACCTTTCTAGAGTGATCTAGTTGAGTGGCTATGATAAATAGATCGGCGTCGTAATCATCAAAATTATTAGATTTAATAATATTATCTACAATATAGTCATGGAGTCCTTGAGTTGAAAATAATCCCGATATGGAGATTATTGGGCTTAAGACTTTTTTTAACATTCCTGGGAAACCATCTAATGGATCATAGAGATTTGGATGGTGAGGTTTTAATTTTGGCCTTTTAATGGAGAGCATATCTCGATATGTAATTGGTTTTAGGCCATGTTTGTTCTTGTGTAGGAATGCTTCAATAATGTCCATTGGAGAATGGCCTGATGCTAAATAGAGGCTTATTAGTGCCCCAGCACTTGAACCAACATATGTTGAGATTTCAAAATCAGGATTTACGTCCGAATGATTGTGCTTAAATGTAAAACCTAGGTCATGAAGTGCCCAGCTAACACCTAGGTGCCATGCAGCAGCTTTAACAACTCCACCTGAAAGTACGAGTGCTGTCTTTTTTGAACGTAAGTTTTCCATGTCAATTCGATTCATAAATTAATTATACTCGATATAGGCATTTATGCATTGATAAATTTTGGCAAAGCACGTCAAGTTAGTTAAAATTAAGGAATGATTTGGATGGACATAAATGACTATTCATTGTTGAAGGGAATCTCAATATCAACAATTCGTCGCTATATAAAAAAAGAAAAATTAATTTGGAAGTTTGAAAACGGTAAATACCTGATTCAAATTAACGAGTGGGAATATAATGATTCATTTAATGAATCAAATGCAATCGTATATTTAAAACGATTACAAGAAGAACACGAAGAATTAAAAAAAGAATTAATCAAAACCAAACAAGAGATTAATGAGTATAAGATGCTTGTTGATCTTTATGAAGGCCGTCTGAATGAAAATAATCAAGTTACTTTTAACTAGTTTTATTATTCTAATCTCAATTGATGCTTTTGCTGCACCAAGTGCTCGTCGTTGTATGATCTTACCTGTAAGGGATACTGTTGGAGGAGCTATCGGGTATGAAGTTTTCTCAAAAATTGAGCGCTACCTAAAGTCTTCTCGTTGGTGTTATTACCAATATAATTCTGAAATTATTAATATCTTATCAAACTATAAACAGGATCTAGATAAGGCATTAGAAAATCCAAAAGTTTTACGTTTAGTTTCTGATAAAACAAATGCTGGCTCAATTATTAAAGTTAAAATTGAATCACTTCCTCAAGGTGTAACAGTTCACTTAAAAATTATAGGTGCAAATGGACAAGATATCTTATTTCGAGAAGAATTAGATTTAAATCAGGATGATCCTGATGTTATTGCTCAAACTGTAAATAATTGGTTAGACCAATATGAAAAGCAAATTCCTTATGATGCTAGAGTTCTTGGTGTACTAGGGCAGCAATTCTCAATTGATTTAGGTAAAGATGCAGGGATCTATGTTGATTATGAAGTAAAAATAGTACGTCCTATGAGACGTCGTCGCCATCCTCTTTTAAAAGAAGTTGTTGACTGGGATACGAAAACAATTGGTACTGGACGAATTATTCATGTAGGTGAAAGTCTCTCACAAGTTAAAGTTTTAAGATACGAAGACAAAAGTCTTGTACAAGTTGATGATTGGGTGATCATTAATAAGAATACTAAATCATCTGAAAAAAGAGAGATGCAGTATACACCAACTGAGGACGAGGAAGCTTATAGCTTTGGATTACTTGGTAATTTTGGAGCCTCTCTACTACTAGGTACTGGATCAAATAATAATTCGTCTGCTTCAGGCGGAACAAAGGCCATTAGTGGATTTGATTTTAAAATTGCAATTGAGGGTGAAATTTATGCTACTAGAAACTACTGGGTTGGGATTGATCTAGAAAAAGGATTTGGAAGTTATTCTAAAGATTCAGGCACTCTTAGTCCTGAAGATAATTCAATGGATTCTTCAACATTCAGACTTCTTGCTGGTTATAAGTATTTACCAATGGGATTCTTCTTCGGTCCACAAATTGATATATATCTTGGTTACGGTTCATACTCACATGGCTATGATACACAAATTAGTAATGGCTTTACTGGAGTTAACTTCAGTGGTCTTCTCATTGGTGCCAAAGGTTCAATGCCAATTGTTAAAGATTTAAGAATTTATTTTCAGTTCGATTTTATGTTCTCTCCTAGTTATGAAGAAGACGTTACGGTTTTTGGAAATGCAAGCGATACAAGTAATATCTATCTTGAAGCTGGTGGAGAATATAAGTATGGCCCTGCAGTCACATTATTTGGTGGGATTGCCTACTTAGGAAACAAAGCCGAGTTTGCCAGTGATCAAAGAAAGGTTGATATCAAAAGTACATCACTTAAAGCCGGTGTGAAATTTAAGTTTTAACAGGTAAATAATGAATAAGATTAAGTTGTTAGAAGATCAAATAAAGTATCATAAAGCTTTATATTATCGCGGTGAACCTGAAATAAGTGATATTGCTTACGATAAAATAGAAGATGAGCTTAGGGAAATTGACCCTGATAATCCGGTCCTAAATTTAGTAGGTTCTACTATATCGTCACTTGAAAAGGTAAAGCATGATAAGAAAATGCTCTCTCTTGGAAAAACATATAAGATCGATGAATTAATCAATTGGGCCAAGGACTACGAAGTATTAGGAATTTACAAAGTTGACGGTGTTTCATGTTCACTGATTTATGAAAATGGAAAACTTGTTATAGGTAAGACTAGAGGAGATGGTACATTTGGTGAAAATATCACTCAAAAAGTACAATGGATGAAAGGTGTCCCTAGTTCCATTCAAGATAAAGAGAGAATAGAAATTCGTGGTGAAATGTATTGCGACGAAGAGTCATTTTTTAAATTATCTGAAGCGATGATCTCACAAGGTCTTGAAAAACCTACTTCTCAACGAAATATTGTGGCAGGACTTGTTGGCCGTAAGGAAAATATAAACTTATGTTCTTTTATTAATTTTAAAGCATTTGATGTTTTAGGAATTGATTTTGATAAGGAAGAACAGAAATACCATCATTTACAAGAGCAAGGATTTGATATTCTCGAATATGAGATCATGAAATCAAAAAAAGATTTTGAAGCGTCGATAGAGGATGCAAAAGATTTTATGGCCAATGGTGATTATTTAATTGATGGGTTGGTATTTGTTTATAATGATATAAAGCTACATCATGAACTCGGTGAGACTGCCCATCATCCTCGTTATAAAATGGCCTTTAAGTTTCCTGGTGAAACAGTTCAAACGATACTTAAGTCGATTACTTGGCAGGTCTCTAGAAATGGTATTTTAACTCCTGTTGGAGAAGTTGAGCCTGTTAGTATCAGTGGTGCTGTCGTTTCACGTGTTACACTTCATAACTTTGGAATGGTAAAACAACACAATCTAAAAGCAGGTGATAAGATCGAAATTATCCGCAGTGGTGAAGTTATACCTAAATTTCTACAAACAATTAAGGAGTCAGAGAATGATTTCTCTGTACCAACACATTGTCCTAGCTGTGATGCTCCAGTTAAACAAGTTGATATACGAATTATTTGTGATAATCCTGCATGTCCAGCACAAGTCAAAGAAGTTATCTTAAACTTCATTCAAAAGATAGGTATTGATGATTTAAGTTCTAAGCGTCTCGAGGAAATGATTCGCCGTAAGCTAGTAACAAAGATTGAAGATCTTTATAATTTGAATATTGATAAATTAATTGAACTAGATAAAGTTAAAGAAAAATTGGCCACGAAACTTTTAACTAGTATTGAAAAGTCAAAGAAGGCTGATCTTATTACTTTTCTTTCTGCACTAGGTATTACTGGTGGAGCCTATAATAAATGTGAAAAAGTTGTTGGAGGTGGATTTGACTCAATCGAGAAGTTGCTAGCGATGACAGCGGAGAAACTACAAGGCCTAGAAGGATTTGCTGAGAAGTCAGCAACGACTTTTGTTAATTCATTACAAGAAAAAAAAGATCTTATAAAAAACTTACAAGAAATAGGTTTCACATTTGAAGTAATTGAAAATGATACTGGATCTAGCTTGGCTGGAATAAAAATATGTATTACTGGTTCTTTATCTCGAAAAAGAAGTGAGATTGAAAAAGATATAAAAGCAGCTGGTGGAACTCCTGTTAGTTCTGTAAGTAAGAATACAGATATTCTTCTTACAAATGAAACTGAAGCTAAGTCTTCTAAGTATAAGAAGGCATTAGAGTTGGGAATTACTATTAAGACTGAAGATGAAGTAATGGGAATGATTAATGGCCAAAAAGAGTAAGAAAGTTTTTGAATGTTCAAACTGTGGCTTCCAAACAGCTAAATGGATGGGGCGTTGTACAGATTGTGGTGAATGGAATAGTTTCACAGAGCAAACTTTCTCGCCAGTACAAGAAAGTATTAAAGTAAAGGCCGTTGGTGAGACTCAACCTAAGAAATTAAAAGAAATTGAAGTTGAAACATACAATCGCGTCTCAACTGGCATCGATGAATTTGATCGTGTTGTCGGTGGAGGACTTGTTCCAGGATCACTTATCTTAATTGGTGGTGAGCCAGGTATTGGTAAATCAACTCTATTAACTGAAATGTTATCAAAACTATCAGGAAGACAAGAAAACGAAAGCTTCTTATATGTAAGTGGTGAAGAAAGTGAGGGGCAGGTTGCCGGTAGGGCCAAACGAATGGGCCTAAAGAACGATTCCTTCTATATATATAATGAAACAAATTGGCAGAATATTTTAAATCAAATTAAAAAGATAAAGCCACGTTTTATGGTTCTAGATTCAATTCAAACAACGACATCTAGTGAGTTGTCTTCGCCTCCAGGTACTGTTTCACAAATTCGTGAAGTAACTTATGAGCTGATGAATCATGTGAAGGCTACTGGTATTACTTGTTTTGTTGTTGGTCACATAACAAAAGATGGTGCTATCGCTGGGCCTAAGATTTTAGAACATATGGTTGATACAGTTATCTATTTTGAAGGTGATCAATTTGGCCATTATCGTATGCTTCGTGCAATCAAGAATCGTTTTGGAAATACTAATGAAGTCGGTATTTTTGAAATGAAAGAAGATGGCCTTAATGAAGTAAAGAATCCTTCACAATTCTTCTTAGAAGATGATCTTGAAGGGAGTTTCGGGAAAAGCTTAACGTGTATAAAAGAAGGGACAAGACCGCTCTTTGTAGAAGTACAAGCTTTAGTAGCAGAAAATAAATTCGGAAATGGAAGACGTACAACTCAGGGATTAGATAATAACCGTGTAGCTATGATGGTGGCCATTATCGAAAAATATGCTTCAATTCCTATGGGAATGAATGATATTTACGTTAATGTTGTTGGTAGTATGAAACTTACAACACGTGAGTCCGATCTAAGTATTATCGCAGCTCTTTTAAGTTCATATAAATCTAAACCTATTCCAAAAGATACGATCTTCTTAGGCGAGGTGGGCCTAACTGGTGAAGTTCGAACAGTTCCTCATATGGAGATGCGTATTAAAGAAATGGAATCCTTAAATTATAAAACTTTAGTTGCATCACCAAAGATTGCACGAGAGTTTTCTAAGAAATCTAAGTTAAAAATTATACCAGTTAGAAAAATTACAGATATCTTTAGCGTGTTAGGGGATTAACCCTAACCGCTAATTTAGAAATTGATTTCTATATATTTAGACCAAAGATTCTTCTTATAGTCGTAATATTGTCGATGATCATTTTTAGTTTCAAATAAAGACTCTTTCTTCCATTGTTTACTAACATCTTCTATGGTCATAAGGCCTGCTCCAATTGCAGCTGCTAGTGCAGCACCATAAGATGTCGTTTCAATTATTTGTGGTCGTGTTACATTAATTTGAGAAATATCTGCTTGAATTTGCATAAGGAGGTTATTTGCAACAGCTCCACCATCTACTTTGAATTCTTCAAGATCACTACCCATATCACTTTTCATTGCCTTAATTAGATCATTAATACTTAAAGCAATTCCTTCAAGTGCCACACGACATATATCATCAGTATTTGTTGCTCTTGTCATTCCAATTAGAGCAGCTTTTGCGTTTGGTTTCCAATACGGTGAACCAATCCCTGTAAAAAAAGGTAGAAGTAAAAGGTCTTTAATTTGATCAATATTTTTTACATTTAAGGCCTTATCTTCTGTTTGAGCGGCATTATCAATAATCTGTAAATTATCTCTTAACCATTGCACGCAGGCACCAGCAATATAACAAGATCCTTCTAAAGCATAGTGTGTCTTACCTTGATACTTATAAGCAACAGTGGTGAGTAATCCATGATCTGAATATTTCTTTTCTTCTCCAGTATTAACTAACATGAATGCGCCTGTACCATAAGTACATTTACCAGTTCCTTGTTTAAAACATGCTTGACCAAACAAGGCCGCTTGTTGATCTCCCAAAATTCCGTTTATAGGAATTCCATCAGGCAGAAAGCTTAATCCTTTAGTTATTCCAAAGTCACAGATCGATTCACATATTTCAGGTAATAGATTCTTATCTATCCCTAGTTTCTCACATAGTTCATCATCCCATGAACAATTATCAAGTTCCATTAGGAGTGTTCTTGATGCATTTGAAACATCTGTTTTAAAAGATGTTTGTCCAGTTAAACGATAAAGTAAGAATGTATCAATCGTTCCAAATCTTAGGTCGTTATTCTTATGGGCCTCTTTTACGTATTGGTTATTCTCAAGAAGCCAGTGCATTTTTGTACCAGAAAAATATGGGTCTAGCGGTAGTCCAGATTTCTTTTTGAATAACTCTTCATCTGCTTTAATCGATTCACAATATTGTGCCGTTCTACGGTCTTGCCAAACGATGGCCTTAGCAAGAGGTTCTCCTTTGCGATTAAATGCACATGTCGTCTCTCTCTGGTTTGTAATACCGATGGATTTAATCTTACTAGTATCGATATTATTTCTCTTTAATACTGTTTCGACAGTTAGACGTACACTCTTCCATATTTCATCGAGATCATGCTCTACCCACCCAGTATTTGGAAAATACTGTTTAAATTCTTGATTTTCTTTGTCAATGAATTCAAAAGTCTCAGCATTAATAACAGTTGCAGTCGTACCAGTTGTTCCCTGATCTAATGATAAAATATACATATTTACTCCAGTATAGAGAGAATTAATTTAAATATTATTGAGATAATCTTAACCCAGGATCATGCCCTGGGTAATTGCGCACAATGCTGTTTATTGCAATTTCCCACTGGCCAGCTAAGAATGAGTTGGAACCCTTTAAGATTGTTACAGATAATCCGACAAGTATGACAAGTAGGAATATGAACTCGATGAAAGTTTGGCCGGAATCATCTAAAAAATGTTTGCGACTCTTATTTTTGCCAATTTCTTTCATTTTAAGTTGCCTTTTTTGCATGATGCAATTATTTCTTACTTTGTGTATAATTGTATTTTAACTGGGGTCGGAAATTGAGTACAGAAAGAAAAAAATTTCCATTTAAACTAATCGCAATCGCTTGTTTTCTAGTATTGGGCTCATTATTTGTTACTGATGAGAGTTTTACTACTGCTAAAATTGCAGGCGTTGATACAAAAAAGATTCAACATTATGAGTCAATGCTCGTTAGGCCAGATTTAAAATCAATTAAAGGTAAAGAGTTTAAAAAAGAAGATCTTTCAAAAGGTGTTGTGATTTTAAACTTTTGGGCAAGTTGGTGTACACCTTGTCTTGAAGAATTCCCTAGTCTAGTTTCATTAAGATCTGGAATTGAAAATAAAGATCTTAAAATCATTGCAATTAACTCTGATGAAGGGCCAAAGCAAGATAAGAAAATCAATGAAGTTAGTAAAAAGTTTAATGTTAACTTTGATATCGTTAAAGATAAGAACGGAAAGTTAACTGATGCATTCATGGTTTCAGCAATCCCAGTCTCTATTGTATTCAAAGACGGAAGAGTGATGGAAGTCGCTAATGGATCAAAAGACTTTAACTCTGAAGAATTCAAAGAAAAAATTCAGGAATGGCTTAAATAGAATTTCTATTAACGGCCAAGTTTCTTCCCCAATTATATGTAATTTCAGAAATTGTCTTTGTCTTAAAGACGCTAAACCTTGGTTTTAACTTTTCTACTACTGCACCTTGATCATATTTACCAACTGCAGCTGCTGCATTTAATGTAATACCACTCCACATTTGAGTCATATTAATTCCATATAAAGGAGCAGCAATTGATGCTAACAATAGTAAATTGTCACAATGACATGAACCAGGATTGTAATCTGAGGCAATAGAAAGTTTACACCCACCATCAGCTAGTGCCTTGGCATCTGCTTTAGGTTTACCTAAGAAAATTCCTGTACCTGGTAATACCGTTGCTACTGTTTTTGATTCTGCTAACTTTTTAATTCCATCTTCAGTAGTACATAGAAGATGGTCTGTACTGAGTGCTTCGAGTTCACACGCGAGTATTGCACCTTTGTTATCATTGAATTCATCAGCATGAGTTTTCATTGGAATGTTAAACTTCTTCGCAGTTTGAGCTAATTTTTTAACATCATCAGCATTGAAGTAGCCTTTCTCATGAAATATATCAACACAATCAATAATTCCATCATTACCAATTTCTTCGAGTAGTGGAATGACGATTTCATCCATATACTTTTCAGTATTATCGTAGCTCTTTGGTAGTGCATGTGCTGGCATGAAGGTATTGATGATTTGAATATCTGGAGCAAATTCTTCTTTAAGTTTAGCTATTAGTTTTGTCATTCGCTTTTCTCCTTCATAAGAAAGAGAGTAGCCTGATTTAACTTCAATCGTTCCAATACCGTACGATGCAATTCTGTTTACTCTTTCACGACATAGATTTAAAAGTTCTTCATCACTTGTTTCATTTGTTCCAACTGAAGTTGCAACAATTCCACCACCAGCTTCAGCAATGGCCTGGTAATCAGCACCATTTAATCTCATTTGGTATTCATCAGCTCTGTTACCACCAAAGATTAGGTGAGTATGTGAGTCTACAAGCTCAGGTGTAATGACATAACCACTTAAGTCTTTAGTAGACTTTGCTTTATCTTGATATTCTACAGGAATATTTGAACTTTCTCCGACCCAAAGGATTTCATTGTCGTTAAAAACAATAGCGGCATCTTTAATGATTGAAGAATCTTCAGGCAGAAGATTGCGGCCATCCTTTTTAAATGCTTCTTTGAGTGTTAATAGTTCATTAATATTCTTGTAGATATACATTATTTTAATTTCCCGACGTGTTTTTCTACAGCTCTTAATAATTCGCCATTATCGACTAGAGCTTCAATATAGTTAATATCTTTGTAAAATACGCGATCTTCTTCAATTTTATCAACAGACTTTCTGATATGAGCAATTAACTCTTCAATTGCATCTGATGATCTTAGTGGCCTATGGAATTCGATCGCTTGCGAATTACATAACAGTTCAATGGCAAGACACTTTGTTGCATTTTCAATTACTTCATGAAGTTTTCTTCCTGATGTTACACCCATTGAAACATGATCTTCTTTATCTGTTGATGTTGGTACTGAGTCCACACTAGCAGGGTGACATAGGTATTTATTTTCAGAAGTCAGAGCAGCAGCAGTAACGTGTGCAATCATGAGACCGCTATTAAGACCTGATTCAGGTGTAAGAAATGCTGGTAGATCTGAGAATGTTGGATTCATCATCTTTTCGACACGTCTCTCACTAATATTACATAACTCAGCAACACCAATAGCAAGGTAGTCCATTGCCATAGCAATAGCTTCACCGTGGAAATTTCCACCAGAGATAACTTCATCTTCACTAAGAAATATTAGAGGATTATCAGTAACAGCATTTAATTCAATTCCAATTACTTCTTTTGCATGGGCAAGTGTTTGTCTTGAGGCTCCGTGGACTTGAGGAACACAACGAAGAGAATATGGATCTTGAACCTTTCCACAGTCTACGTGAGAGTCAAGAATTTGGCTTCCAGCTATAATATTATTTACGTTAATTGCAGATGCAATTTGTCCTGGGTGAGGTTTTAGTCCATGAATTTTTGGATCATACGCTCTTAGTGTTCCACGTACACCATCTAAAGTAGTTGCTGCACAAATATCGGCAACTTTAATCAGATTTTCTGTTTTCTTAATTGCCAGTGCTCCTAGTGCGGCCATAACAGCTGTTCCGTTAATTAGAGCAAGTCCATCTTTTGGTCCAAGGACAACTGGTTCTCTTCCGATATCTCTAATGGCAAAATCTGAGCGAACCTCTTTACCGCCGTAAACAACTTCTCCTTCACCAATTAAAGCAAGTGCAATATGTGAAAGGGGAGCAAGGTCACCTGAGGCTCCAACTGATCCCTTTTCAGGAACAACAGGGATAATATCATTGTTTATAAACTCAATTAGTAACTCAACGGCTTCAATCGTTACACCTGAAAATCCAGAAGCGAGACAATTTGCTCTAAGTAGCATAATTGCTTTCGTGATTTCTTTCGTAAATGGTTTACCCACTCCAGTACAGTGTGAACGAATAAGGTTAACTTGAAGTTGTGATAGATCTTCTTTTTTGATGTGTTTATCGGATAAGGCACCAAAACCTGTATTGATCCCATATACTGGCTCACCTTTATCAACAATATTTTGAACGTAAGCTTTAGACTTAAGCATATTGTCTCGTGCAATATCACTTAGCTTTACTTTTACAGTGTTCTTTTTTGCGTATGATACTTCATAGATGTCATCGACACTTAGACTGTGTCCATCGATAATAATTTCTTTCATCTTTATATTCCTATCTTAAAGTCTCTATTTGTGTTTTATATTGATCTTTTTCTTTTCCGAAAATATATGACCCTGCAACCATATTGTCGGCACCTTTGTTACGACATTTTGTACCAGTCTCTTCGTTGATGCCTCCATCAACTTGTATTTTAAAACTTAGGTTATTCTCTTTTCTCACCTTGTTTAGATATTCAATTTTATCTAAGGCATTTGGCATAAAACTTTGCCCACCAAAACCAGGTTCAACTGACATTACTAATACAAGATCTAGTTTCTTTAATAGTTCTAAATCTAGATCTTGTGCCTTGGTCTTTGGTTTGATGGAAAGACCAATGCTATTATAGTGACTACGATATTTTGAAATGAGCTCTATATGGTCTGTCTCAATTTCAAAGTGATAAGTGATATTTTCTATCCCTACATCCTTTAGCTCTTCCATATGAAATTCTGGATTAGTTACCATTAGGTGAACATCAAGAGGTAGATTTGTTTTCTTTTTCAATTGTTTAATAATGGGTATACCAAATGTTAAGTTTGGTACAAAGTGGCCATCCATAACATCAAGGTGAAGCCATAGATCGTTTACATCTTCAATTACAGAGATATCGGAAATTAGATTTGTGAAGTCAGCGGCTAAAATACTTGGTGATATTATGGTCTTCATCTAATCTCCTCTATGAAATTTCAAATGTATCGTATTTATTAGTAAGCCCGTTTACTGCATCAGTATCTCGGCAGGCTTTCTTTCCTTCTAGTTGAATCATATCTAGACGTATAGTTTTATCTTTCGATCCTACTAAGATTTTATTGTCACTTATTTTAATCTCACCTGCATTCAATTTGTTTCCTGTGTAAGGACTAATTTCTAAAACCTTTAGTCTTTTACCATTTAGAAAGCAAAATGTTCCAGGCCAAGGTTTTAGTGCACGTACTTGATTATGAATTTCATTATATGTTTTTTCAGAAAACTTGATATGGCCGTCTTCTTTTTTTAATGTTGGTGCAAAAGTAACATCTTCTTCATTTTGCTTATAAGAAGAGATATCATCGTTAATCATATCTTGAATGAAATCATTTAGAGTAAGTGAGGCAGCAAACTTTAGACGTGTATATAGTTGTCCACCTGTTTCTTCAAATGAGATTGGAAGTTTTGATTCTTTTACGATATCTCCGGCATCCATCTTCTTGACCATTTTTTGAATTGATACACCAGTTTCATTATCACCATTTAAAAGTGCGTACTGTATTGGTGCAGCACCTCTATACTTTGGTAATAGAGAAGTGTGGATATTAAAGCATCCAATCGTTGGCATATTTAAAACTTTTGATCCAAGAAATTGTGCAAATGCTAGAACTAAAAAGAAATCAGCATTGAGTTCCTCTAGTTTAGCAAGTAGCTCTTCATCTTTATTGATATTCTCTGTTTGATAGAAGTTGATTCTATTGTTTTTGCAGTATTCGATCACTGGTGGAGATTGCAGTTTTTGTCCACGGCCAGCTTTTCTATCCGGCATACTTACAACTAATTGCAGGTCAATCTGTGGGTGATTTGCAAGTAGTTCAAGGCTTGGACATGAAAAATCAGGAGTTCCAAAAAATACAGCTTTGAGCTTTTTCACTATCTACCCTTTACTCGCTTCATATATCTTTTTGTTAAGAAGTTTCTTTTTAGAGTTGATAATCTCTCTAAGAAAACAATTCCATCAAGATGATCATTCTCGTGTTGTATGCAGACTGATAATAGTCCATCTGCTTCAAGAATTTGCTCATTTCCATCTAAGTCTTGATAAGTAACTTTAATTGCTTCAGCTCTTTTCACTTCTTCATAGATTCCAGGTACAGATAGACAACCTTCTTCATAAACGATGTCACCTGCAGTCTTTTCAATTTTAGGATTGATGAAAATTCTAGGATTAAAGTTTGAGATGTCGTAATCACGTGTACCATCTGCACGAGTTACTTCTTTTCTTTCAAAATCGATATCCATTACAAAGATGCGATCAGAAACACCAATTTGTGGTGCCGCAAGACCAATACCTGGTGCGTGATACATAGTATAGAGCATGTCTTTGGCCAATTTCTTAAGAGAGTCGTTGAATTCTGTGACAGGTTCTGCAACTTTTTTAAGAATTGGTGCTGGATAAGTAAATATTTCTAGTTTTTCACCTTCTAGGGTGTAGTCTTTTAAAAATTCTTCTGTAGTATTCATGGCCCACTTATATCACGTGTGCACCGCACAAGTCCAGTGAGGAAACTTAGGTTAAGCGCCTGTTTTTATAGAAAATAATGGCAATGAAGAGGATGAATAGTGCTGGGACAGTAAAAGTTGCTAAAAATGGGTTAATTTTTAGGTTTCGTCCTAGTTCTAAAAAGTAAGTTTGTACTAACCAGTAGAGTATTGTGAAGACAAAAATAAATGCAGCACTGCGACCAAATGAACTATTTCTTCTATTTGGATTAAAGATACTAGTGGCCGCAATAAGAGCAAAGATAATACAAATAAGCCCTTCTGAAATATGCATGTAGAACATTACGAGATATTCATTAACATTGATACCATTGCTATTTAGTTGTGAGATATATTCATAAAGTCGCAAAAAGGTTAGTGTCGAGATATCTGCTTCAATCTTATTGAATTCCTCTAGGCTCTCGTCAAGATTGATGGGTAATTCATGGGCATCAATTTTAGGAAATGAAGGAGTTTCAAGATCATCGTAGCTCATCCCTTCATTTGGCCACCAACGCTGTGTTGTTGAGTCATAACTTAACATCTTAAATGTATCGATCTTTGTAAGCTGTTTATTATCATTGTAATGATAAATAGTTACATCATTAAGTGTATTGGTCTTACGATCGAAATTTGCAAATGAGAAAAAGTACTTTGGTGATTTATACCAAATCTTTCCTGATTTAATTGTGGAAGATGAAAGGCCCTTCTTTTGAAAAACTCTAAACTTCTCATCAGGATTTTCAAGTATATTTGCTCTTCTCGAATTTATATAAGGGCTTATATAACCACTTAAGATAAATTGAAATAATGCAACATAGATAGAGGTTGTAAGTATATCTTTAAGATAATTTTGACGAGAGTATCCTCCCGCAAAAATGGCCACAAGCTCGTTTCTACTTTTTAACTTATTAATAGAAAAAAGACTCGCAATTAAACAAGAGATTGGAATTACTTTAATTAAGAAGCTTGGTAGTTGAATTATATATCCAAGTAGTACCTCTTGAGCTGTTACTGTTTCACGTAAAAAGCCTGTAATAAGGTTTCCAAGTGAAATTAACAGCAGCAGTGATAGTGCTGAAGAGGCAAAGAATTTTAGCCACTCTCTTGTGATTAAGGTTCTAACTACATTCATTTTACTACTTTATAGATTAAATAAATTATTGGCCTTAAAAATAACTTATTAAATACAAAATCTAAAGACCTATTACGTTCAAAAGAATTCACGATATATGGTGAGTAATCGTAATAACGATTAATAAAAATAATACCCGCACTATACTTTGCTAGCTTAACTTTAAAGGCCCTTAGTGTGTTTAATAAGTCTTCATTTTCTGGATAAGCATGTGTTGCTAAGTAACAATTCTTTGATCTAACATTGATTTTTTCATAAGCCTGTTGAAAGGCTTTTTTATTATGTGCCTGTCCAGACCTTAAAAATTTTTTTATTAACTGTGCATTAGCATGTTGATATTTATACCCAATAGAAAACTTAATAAATTGTTGTAAGCATCTAACCGATTCTTGTCTTAATCGAGGACTTTTATCATATGACTTTGCAAGGTTCCAGTAAGCCTGGCTTACAAGTAGCAATTCTGCAACATCTCTTTCTGGATCAAACATCTTTGGTGTTAGATGCTTTTCGTCTGTTCTATTGTATGCGGCCAATATACCCAGGTAGTGTTTAAACTTTTCAACACTTTTTGGGAGGTCATTTTTAGCAACAAAATCAAGTGCTTGTTTAAGAGTTTTTAATCTTTCGGCATATGCATTCTTGACGCCTTCATTTAACTCTTCAACTTCACCGTCATCTTTCTTTTTATTGCTCATGATAAATACCGATTGTTAGAAGCGATATGAAAGAGAAAAAGAAGTTTCTTGGATCTCTTCAGCTATTTGTTTTAATAAAGCATCTTCATCAACAGAGATATTAGACATGGCAAAGTTTAAAGTTAACTTAGGTTGAATCCAGCTTATTCCAAATCCAGAACCTGATTGCATATCAATCTTATCGTCAAACATACCTGCTCTTATATAAAAGTCAGAAAGAACATTGAATTGGATAGCACCTCTTACAAGAGAGCGCTCAGAGAGCTCTGTTGTGTAATCAGCACCGGCATCTAGCATTAGGGAAATGAATTTTCCATATTGGTACTGCATTCCAAGAATTGCTTTCGTTCCATTTTCAGAACTTTTAAATGGATCCATTGCAACCATACCTAGTGATAGGCTTGATGTGACTGCATGAAAAACACCAATATTAACTTGTGAGTATTCATTCTTTTCTACATTTCCTAGATAGTTATCAACTCTTTTTATATCTTGATATGTAAAACCAAGAGACGACTTAGGGCCAACCGTTGAAGCAAATGAAGTAGACAGTTGTTTGTAATTTTCGTCACCCTTCTTTGTCTTAACGTATGAAAGAGATCCTTTTAGAGCCTTTGAACTATCAGAGGCAATTACCGCTAAATTTGAGGAGCCTTTTAAATTATTTTCTTCAAGATCTTTGTTGTCTGTAGAAGATTTCTCAACATAAACTGAAGACATATTAAAAAATGCAATAGGGGCCGGGTTTAAGACAGTTGCTTCATCCATTAGAAGTGAGGCAACACCAGCTCCACCTGTCGACTTTAAACGCGTCGTTTTGTAGTCTAATATTTTTGCATTTGCACTTAATTGAATGATTAATAATAGTGATATAAATTTTACTAATTTGCTCATGTAATACCCTTGTTAACTTAGAAATATTATAAAGGTAATTTTAAAATTCGTCACATCTATATGCCTGATTGATATTGTCGGTCTTTTGTTCTTATTTGAAATTCAACTTACATGACTCATATTTTTTGGTATTATTATCAGTATTAATTAGGAGATTTATGAAAGTTTTAATTTTTTCGCTTTTACTATTTAGTACACATATTTATGCCTCAATTCCCTCATTAGAAGGTCTTATGAGAAATCCTTCAAATCATGAACTAGATAAGGAACTTGTTGTTGCACATATAATCGTAAAGCGAACGGCTGCTGATTCAGACTTTAATGATGATACGGCACAAGTTAATACAAATTTCTTTAAATATTTATTAGTTTCATCAGAAAATGAAGATGACTTTAAAAAGATGATTGCTGTTGAATATGAGAATGGAAGTTATGATGTTGGAGCCGTAAGTGATATTAAGAAGGCGACAAGGATAGAGGGTTTATTAACAAATGATAATACTAAAAATATTCTTCAGAGCTTGATTTTAAGTTACACGTTTAATAGTTCTTATGGTTTTAATAAAATTTTTAAATCAATAGAGGAAAATTATAAATCTAATTCTGAACTAATTAATAAAGATAAAGCATCCCTTATTGAAGAGTATAAGAAGTTTCTTGTTAAGAAGAAAGAGTACGAAGAGAAAGTTAAGGAATATGAGGATGTTAATACCGCCGCTCCTGTTTCTCCGCTTGATGCTGATGGTGAACAAAAGCAGGCAGAAATTAAAAATATAATGAATTCGTCATTATATCGTGGAACAAATAATCTTAAGTTGATAAAGCGAAACCGTGAATTTGTCTGGTCAATAAACTTAGACAATATTAAGGGTGAATTTAAAAATGATACTCATCAATTAGTCTTCTTGGAACTACATATGAGTGATGATGTTTATACGATTGTTCCTAGAAGTTATGTTACTTATAATGGTCGTTATACACTTCCAAAATATATAGAAGTAAAGAATTCAACATATAAATACCTTATAGAAATACCAACATACTATCTACTAAACTCAGCGAATAAGTCCATTGCCGAGAGAAGACAAGAGTATATCAAATTTAAAGAGCGAAATGATCAACGTGAAAGCGCTCAAGTTTCTATTGAAGGGGAAGAAGTTCAAGAAAAAGTAAATCTATTGTTTTAGTAAGTACCTGATTTTACAACTTGAATTAATTTGTCTTTAAAGTAATTCCTAAATTATCCGATATGTCTTAAGCGATGAATTAAGTAGGATAATTTATGAAAAAAGCAATTCAGTTAAAGTTATTAGTTTGTTCACTTTTAATGGTACCGGCCAGTGCAAAAGTTGTTTTCACTGGAACGAGCTCGATTGGTAGTGGAAGCAGTAATACTTCTACCACTGGTAGCGTTGATGTTGGGCCATCGAGCCGATCGACAACAGTTGAATGTCGAAGAGATAATGCTGTATCTTACGGATTTATGAAAACTCTTCTTTTGGGGAATACTCCAAAATTTACTGTTGCAAATGGTAAAGTGATCATTGATATGCCAACACGAGTATCAGCATGTATTTTAGATATTAGTGCAGAGGCGATCACCAATCCTGTCGATAATAATATTTACTTGAAATTTGATGTTCAAGTTGATTCAAGTGCATATCCTGCTGGAAGTGACTCAATTGAAAAAGAATATGAAAAGTGTATGAATCACTTGGCCGGTGGCGATCCAAATTTCTTTAAGGTTCAAAATCTTATCGATAAAGGACACCTTGCATCTCCATCACGTATTACAATTGATCACCCAAGTATTGATCAATCAAGAAATTCAGAACTTGTTATTGCTTCAACAAATAAGGATTTAGATTATCGTGATGATATGCCATTTGGTTTAGCATCTGTTGCACAACATACATCTTTTTCTAAGCCGAGTTTTAACTGTATGGACTTTGCAAAGCCAGCAGAAAGAAAAATTATGGCAAATACGACACCAGAATACGACCTACGTGAGGAAGCAATTGCTGCGTGTAATGGAAAGAATTTAACGGATATTGCAGATAGCTTAAAGAAATTAAGAAGTTCATCTGGTGGTAACTATGATGATTTAACAAGACTTCTTTCAGGAATTCAGCATTCTTTAATTGAAGATGAAGTTGAAGAAATGGTTACAAGAATGGAGGAAATCGAAAGAGATATTGCCCCTTCTGCTGAAGATATTGAAAACGGTGATGAATATGGTGTTAGCAGAGATAAGCGTAAAGAGCTTTTACGCGAGTATGCAAATCATATGAATAAGTTTTCAAAAGAATTAATCCCTGCTCTTAAAAGTGAATTAGAACATCTAATGACTGAATATGATGAGCTTGGTGAAAGTACTGAAGATGAAAGACGTAAGGATCAAATTACGGATAAAATTCAAGAGATAAATGATCTTATTGCAAAGTTTAATCGTCAAAATGAAAATGGAGCGGAATATAAGCGTGTTATTGCGGCCCTACGTGAAGAAAATATGCAAACTTCAGGTCGTAAAGTTTTAACCGGAATCATTCATGCTCAAGAGTTTTCTAATGTAAAACTTGAGGGTGCAAATAAGAGAACTGTTGATAAGGCAGAGACAAATAGTGATAAAGCAATTAGTCGACTTGAAAGAGGGACACTTGCTGACTGGGGTGATGAGGCTTTACTAAGAGCTGGAGATAAATCGCCACTTGCTAGACGTCGAAAGATCATTCAAGGTCTACAAGAAAGAGCAGCGAAGGATCGTCAGCAACAACAAGCTAAGTTAAGCGCTTATGATGATTATATTCAATCATATGCTAAAGATTTAGTAAGTAGTTACTGTACTTCTGGTGGGAATTATCAAGATTGTATGACGGTTCAAAGTACTTATGTACCATATATTTATAATCAATATATGGGGTGGAAACAAAATAGTATGAGCGATTATAATTCATATTTTAACAATAGATATGGAAGTGCGATCTCTGAACAGAGAAGTACTCTTGGTCGCTTTAATAATATTTACCGTACAACTCAGCTTAATAATCTTCAATCACAATTAGCATCTGCTTCTTCAGGAAGCCCTTTTGATCTTTGGACTGGAGATACTTCAAGTTACTCTAATGGTATACCAGGGTTTAATTTAGACTTAGGTGGACTTGGACAAACAAACTTTCAAACATCTAATGGTTGGAATGGTCAGGGGAACTTTAATCTGATGGGTAATCAAACAAGGTCGCCAAGTTCTGGTAATTGGTCAAATCCTTGGCAATAATTAAAACACAAATTAAGAAATAAAAAAGGCTCCTTAAAGGAGCCTTTTGTTTTTTAGAATTTTATATCTGCACCGATGTAAATTAAGTAAGTGTCATTTGTTTCATTTGGTGTTGCCGTGTTTGAGAAGGCGTAATAGTCACCAACAAAGAAGTAACCGATATTAGTATTAATCGATACTGAAGTATTCCACTTGTAAGAAAAGTTTGAATCAATTTCAAAACCTAGATCATCCGCTTGATTTGCAGCGGCAGTAAATCTCTTATTCTTTTCGTGGTTAATAGCATCGGATCCGGCCGTTGCAGTTTGATCAGCTTTTGCCCAAATAACTGAATTTGTCCAAGACCATGTCCCTGAGTCATAGCGATGGGCAAACTTAGCATAAGTTGCATTTGTTATTGATGAGTTAAAAACGTTTTGAGTTGTATCTCCAATTGCACCTAAGTTGTAGCGAAACATGATATTCGCAACTTGGAAGTTTGGATTAAGGTACATGGCCCCGTAAGTTTGATTGTCAGCTTCTGAACCACTAACCATACCAACATCTAAATGTAGGGAATGGTTTGTATTTAACTTATAAGTATTATTTAAAAGAAATGCCTGAGCATCAACTTCTGTATCAGTTACACCTGGATAAATTTCACCCATATCCCCAGACATTAATGGTACTTCAGCTTCTACTGTATATTTACCAAAAGTCTTTTTGAAGTAAAGGTCAATCATCGTTACACTAGATGAACCAAGTTCTGTTGCAGTTCCGTCACCGTCAACATCAGCAAATACTGATGTTGAACCACCTGATGTGTTCTTGTTGTATAAAGCACCAAACGTGAATTCACGGTCTAGATTTTCATATAGTAATGAAATACCCATCTCTCTGATTCGACCTGTTTTAGTTAGATTGTTTGCTTTGATTTTTGAGTAGTATGGAGAGAATTTAAAATTACCGATTTTAAAATCAATAGTTATACCATCTCTCATTGATGCAAAACGAGAACCAGCGTCACTTCCATCATTATATACAGCACCTAGACCCCAGTTAAATTTCTGACGGCCAACAGTGTAAGTTGCTGTGTCTGAAAAGAATACTGCATTTGCTTGAGTCAGGTTGATTTCATTGCTTGTTACTGTATTGAAAGAATAACGAGCATTAGCAAATGAACCTGTTGTTGTTGCATCTGTTGTTCCAGTTTTCGTTCGGCCATCATTTGATGAGTCACCAAAGTTTCCACCGTAACCATAACCAGAAGTTAATTCTGCATTGATCGTCGTCGAATCATTTACAATGATCGTTGGTTGTAACTTGAAAATATATGTTTGAAAATTAGCTGAATCTGGATCGGCATCTCCAATATCAAAAGCTTGGTCACCGTTAGTAACTGCACCAGGAGTTTGAGTAACAGAGCGATTGTAATCTCCAAGTGAGTGCATATCTGTTTGAAGTTCACCATGCCAATCAATTGGTAGTGCGAAAGAAGTTGACGCTAAAGTGGCAAGAATTGCGGCCTTATTTAAATTCTTTAACATAAGTTGTTATTCCTTTTATAATTGGATTAAATTGTAATGAAATAATATAAGATGACTTGATGTAACGTCAAAAAAATAGGTGTTTTCTTAAATGCTTTTAAAACGATTAAAGATATTATTGCTATTATCAGTGCCGTTTGTTGCATTGTGTGTCATTTTTGTCGTTAAAACAATAAATGACGCAGACTTAAGTCAGGTCATTAGTGGCAAGCTAAGTGAGCATGAGCAAAAATCTGTTATTTTTGAAGAAGGCAGCTTTATAGTTAAAGATGAATTCTTGTTTTTTAAAGCAAATTCAAATGACGAAAGGTTCACATCTGTTTTTAAAAATAAATTTGAAAACTTCAATGAAAGAATTTTAAGTATTAATGAAACATTTGAATTAAAAGCTCTAAGAAATAATAATTGCCACTATAATCGTTGCCTACAGTATAAAATTCCATTTTATAATATTCCAATTATTCTATCTAAAGGTCTTATTGGAATTGAGGATTTTAGATTTCTCGATCATATTGGGATTGATTATATTTCAATCCTGCGTGCAATCGTTGCTGATATTAAAGCAGGTGCCCTTGTCCAGGGAGGATCAACTCTAACACAACAATTAGTTAAGAATATATATTTCACTAATGAAAAGTCTTTCAGTCGAAAAATTAAAGAAGCAATTCTTGCTGTATATATCGATTTTAAATTTGAGAAGTCAGATATATTAGAAGCATATTTCAATGAGGTTTTTTGGGGAAGCCTCGGTGGAGTAAGGGTAAAAGGCGTTCATACTGCAGCTGTGCTGTATTTTAATAAGCCTATCTCAGAGCTTGATCCATATGAATCTGCCATTCTTGTTTCGATGTTAAAGGGACCTGGATATTATCATCCTATATACCGAACAGAGAGATTAAAGGGACGAGCTAATTTCATTTTCAATAAATTACAGGATTTAAATCTCTTTGATTCAAATGAGTCTTATCAATGGAGTGATGAAAAGTGGGATCGCTGGAGGCAGGGACTAAAAGACTTTCAAGAGAAAGGTTTTTATGAAGCAATCTATCTTACAACGACACGTAAAAATAAAGATAAGGACTTGAATGAGTACCGTTTCTTTAAAACTGTCGTAGCATCCAAGGGTCTTTTAGAAGACCTTAAAAAAGTAGAAGAGAATTTAGCAGTTAAAATATCATTTGGGCCAAAAGATAAAGAAACATTCTATTATTCAAAGTTTGAGAGAAATGTAGAAAAGGCCCTTTTAGAAGAAAGGCATGGTGTTGGTTCAACCTTAAAGCCTGTCTTGTATCAAATTTATTTACAGCATGGTTATAAAATCGATGATCTCGTTTCAACTGAGCCAGTTACTTTAGACCTTATTAGTGGCGTATGGACACCATCTGAGTCGCATACTCCACATGCAAGTGAATATCCTATTTCTCAGGCTTTACAAGAGTCTCTTAATAATCCCATTGTCAGGCTGGCAAGGGATATTGGTTTTGAAAAAGTTGAAGAGGATCTTAAGTCGCGCATTGCAGATATAAAGACTCCGCTGTCGGAATATCCAGCTCAATTACTTGGAGCTGTTGAGTTATCTGTACATGAGTTGCACCAAGTTTATCGCGACTTTTTAGAAAAAGAATGTGAACAAGGCTCTCAAGTATATGAAGCTTTGGCCGATCCTAGAAAAACGACTATCAGACGCATGGTAAAACCGGCCCTTAGAGATCAGCACTTCTTTGGTAAAACAGGTACATCTAATAATGGTTTTGATAATCTCTTTGTGGGATACGATGGTCATGATCTTTTCACCATTTGGGTTGGATATGAGGGAAGTCGTGCCAATAAAAAAGGTTTGAGATTATACGGGAGTACGACCGCGTTCAGATTGTATCAGGAAATTATCCTATATTCTGGCCAGCGCATTGCATCTTTAGCCTGTGAATAATTGCCGATTTTTAAAAATATCTTGTCAAAAAAAAGATATTAGCTTATATATTACATACATATCGACATTGTTGGGGTATCGACAAGTGGCTAAGTCAGCAGATTTTGATTCTGCCATTCGAAGGTTCGAGTCCTTCTACCCCAACCATTTTTCTCACGGATCAGAGAAAGGGAAGAGATCATGAAACGGATCGTTCTTGTATCAGGCACGTCAAATCCAAAACTTTCATCCGATATTTCAAAAATCTTAGATGTACCCCTTGTTGATCCTCAAGTAACAAAATTTGCAAATGGTGAAACTTTCTGTGAAATCGAACAAAATGTTCGTGGAGCTGATGTTTTCATTATTCAATCAACTTGTGCTCCAGTAAATGACAACCTGATGGAATTATTGATTATGATTGATGCACTTAAGCGTGCTTCAGCAGCTTCTATTACCGCCGTAATTCCACACTATGGTTACTGTCGTCAAGATCGTAAGGTCTCACCAAGAACGCCAATTTCAGCAAAGTTGGTCAGTGATTTAATCACTGTAGCAGGTGCCTCACGTGTTATCACAATGGATCTTCACTCAGGCCAGGTTCAAGGTTTCTTTAATATTCCTTTTGATAATATTTACGCCTCACCAGTTCTCGTTGGTCATATAAAGCGAGAATTAGTTGGTGATAATACAATCTTTGTTTCACCTGATGCTGGTGGAGTTGAACGTGCTCGTCACTATGCTAAAAAGTGTAAGTGTGACATTGCGATGATTGATAAGCGCCGTACAGGAAAGAATGTGGCCAAGGCCATGAATATAGTTGGTGATGTTAAAGGAAAAGACTGTATTATTCTCGATGATATGATTGATACTGCTGGTACTTTGATTGAGGCGTGTAATGCATTAAAAGAAAATGGTGCAAAGAGTGTCGTTGCTTGTGCGACACACCCTGTTTTCTCTGGTCCTGCAATTGAGAGAATTACAAAATCTGATGCCTTATCAAAGGTGTTGGTCACAAATACAATTCCATTGAGCAAGGCGGCCATTGATAGTGGTAAGATAATTTCAGTGTCAGTAGCTGAAATATTGGCCAAATCGATACATCGAACGTTTAATAACGACTCTGTTAGTTCATTATTTTTATAAAACGGGTTAATTATGAATTATTTAATTGTGGGGCTTGGTAATCCAGGTTCTGAATATAAAGGTACCAGACATAATATTGGCTGGGATATTATGAATTTTATCAAGCCTGTTAAGGACTTGAATTTTAAAGAGAAGTTTAAAGGCATTTGGTCATCATTTGAAACAGATGAAGACAAATTCTATGTACTGATGCCACAAACATATATGAATTTAAGTGGTGAAAGTGTGATTCCTTTCGCTAATTATTTTAAAGTTGAAGCAGAGAATATCTTAGTTATTCACGATGAATTAGATTTACCATGGGGAACGATCGCATTTAAAGACGGTGGTGGCCTAGCTGGACATAATGGACTTAAGTCCATTGCAGGACAATTAGGTCATAATAATTTTAAACGTTTACGAATGGGAATTGGTCGTCCAACTCATGGAGATGTTTCTAGTTGGGTTTTGGGCCGTTATCACGGCGCTGAAGCTGACTTTATTGACGATTATTTAGAAAAAGCTTCAAAAGCTGTTGAATGTTATGTAAAAAATGGTTTCAAAACAGCGATACAGCGTTATAAGAAGAAAAAGTTATTAGATTTAGGAGATAAGTAATGGCCCTTAATTGCGGGATTGTAGGACTTCCAAATGTCGGTAAATCGACTATTTTTCAAGCATTAACTTCAGCTCCAGCTGAAGCTGCTAACTTTCCATTTTGTACGATTGAGCCAAATATCGGAATTGTAAATGTTGGTGACCAACGTTTATCTAAGATTGCTGAAATTATCGGTCCACAAAAAGTTATTCCAACAATAGTTGAATTTGTTGATATTGCAGGTCTTGTAAAAGGAGCTTCTAAAGGTGAAGGTCTTGGAAATCAATTCCTTGGAAATATTCGTCAGGTAAATGCAATTGTTCACGTTGTTCGTTGTTTCGACGATCCAAACGTTGTTCATGTTCACGGTGAAGTTAATCCAGTTGATGATATTGAAACAATCAATATGGAACTTGCACTTGCTGATCTTGAAGTCGTTCAAAGAAAGCAGGCAAATCTTCCAAAACTTATGAAGAATCAAAATAAAGAGATTTCTTCAAAAGCTAAAATGCTGGTACCTGTACTTGAGAAATTAGTTGCTCATTTAGAGCAAGGATTCGCAGCTCGTATTCTTGAATTAGATAAGGATGACTTAGAGTTGATCCGTGATCTTAACTTAATCACTTTAAAGCCAACTTTATACCTTTGTAATGTTGATGAAGACAGTGTTGGTGAAGATAATGAATATGTTAAAGCCGTTAAAGACTTCGCTGAGAAAGAAGGCTCACGTGCAATTAAAATTTGTGGAAAGCTTGAGTCAGAAATCTCAGCTCTAGATAGTGAAGAAGATAAAGCTGACTTTATGGAAGCTGCTGGTATTGAAGTTTCTGGTTTAGAAACTCTTACTCATGAAGCATATAATATGCTTGGTCTACGTACATACTTTACTGCTGGTGTAAAAGAAGTTCGAGCATGGACTTTTAAAAATGGTGCAAAAGCTCCTGAGGCTGCAGGTGTAATCCATACTGATTTTGAAAGAGGTTTTATTAAGGCAGAGATCTATCACTATGATGATCTTATCTCTAATGGATCAGAAGCCAAGGTTAAAGAAGCTGGAAAGCTTCGCATGGAAGGTAAGGAATATGTTGTCAAAGATGGCGATATTATTCACTTCAGATTCAATGTCTAGCTTGTTATAAAATATATCGAAATGAAAAAGGGCCTCTTATGTAGGCCCTTTTTTTATAGTTCAACTTGAGATGAAATTTTTCGTTTTGCTTCTTTAGGTCGATTGGTATTAAAGGTCGACGCGATACTCTCTTCAAGAATATATTTATCTTTCATTAAATTATAAAAGAAATAATTTCTATAAATGAGTTTTACATAAAGTCTTGTTTCTTTATATGGAATTTGTTCAATTTGAAAAATTGGATCATCTAAATCCATTAGTTCTTTTGACCAGCGTTTTACTTTGGTTGGACCCGCATTGTATGAAGATAATGCATAGATAATATTTCCATCAAACTTATTTAAAAGACCTTTGAAGTAGCGAACACCAGCATCAATATTCTTATGTGGCTTGAATAGCTCTTCTTGTTTTCTAAATGTTGTCATCTGTCTTGCTGTTGCAGGCATCAGTTGCATCAAGCCAAGTGCACCTACGGCAGATTTAGCTTCAGGATTAAATGCACTTTCTTGTCTAATAATTGAAAGTACTAATAGTGGATCAATATCAGTATTCACATCTTTTATCTTATCGAGGTGTAGCACCGGAAATAGTGTTGTGATATCTATTTTAGAAGGCCTAATTAAGTTTAAATCAATAGTTCGAGAAACCAGTTTAAAACTTGATAAGAAGTCCTTCTTATTTTTAAAGTAATGAAGAAAATAATTAAAGATTGCAACTCTTTGATCTTCAGTAGTCAACGTATCAATTTTAGCTTGATTAGCGATGTCTTTCTTAGGGTCAAGCCTAATGAATTCATAAATGAGCTTATCAACTTTACCGTAGTACTTTAGCTCATTCCAAATTCGTGATTCTTTAATATTGCGTTGTCTTAGTTCGGTAAAGTCACTTAGAGTAAGCTCTGGTAGCTTAATAGTGTTCTTATGAAAGTAGAGTGATTTAACATATTTCTTATCAAACTCTGGTAGATATTCTTGAGCAACAATTGAATAGAAGCTCAATGGATTACCTTTAATCATTAACTTGAAAAGATGTTTAGAAAGTGATTCGTTTCCATCTTTCATGTAACTATATGCAATCCAAAACTTTGTTTTAGTATACAGGTTTGAGAATTCATCAATTAGATTATAATTTTGGACAGTAACAATACTCTCTTTATAATTTTCTTGTTTGATCGAATTCCAAAGTAGAAGAAATAAGGATTCATTCTTTGTTTCACTGTCGTAACTTATTTCATATGAGCGTGCAAAGAATCGATTTGCATTCTTTATGTCACCATTATTTAGTAGAAGTTTACCAATATAGCGTACTCGCTTCCAAGCTGACTTCTTATAAATATATTCATTATTGCTTTCTTCAAATCTTAAAAACTTTTCTAAGTCTGTTTGAATATCTTTGTTGTTTTTAACAACTCTTTTAAGCTTATTGTATTGTTTGATAAACTCATTAGTAATAGTGAGCTTATTCTTTTTGATACGATGAAGATTACTTTGGAAAAGGTATGTGATGTCCTTATCGAAATCGATATGTGAATAAAGATTAGAGTCAATCTTTAAGCCTTCGATTAGAGTAGTCTCAATGAGTTGCTTTTTTATATACTTATAAACTTTTGAGTTCTTATCAATATTGTTTAACTTATGAGTGAAAAGAGAGTTTCTAGTGGTCGCTAAATGCTTAATTGCCTTATTAAAGTTACTCTCATCTTTAACGATTTGTGGATAGAATTTATCATCAATAAGATAATTAACAGTGTGGTAGCAGTAGTCTCTGATGTTGCTAACAAATTGATCTTCTACTCTGTTGATACCTTTACTTTTAATATTACACTTGAAGTATTTATTCTTTCTGAGGTCTTCTTTAAGGTTAGATAAAAAATCGAGATGGCCAACATATGATTTGAAGATCCCACCAGTCTTGATTGCTTTCTTTGCATTATTAATTGAATAATTAGAAAGTTTCTTTCTTCTTAAATTGCGCTCAATTTGTGCAATATGACGAGCCGCTTTGATCTCACGATCTTTTGTTGACTGCTTTGCTTGAGCTGTTGTGAAGTAACTCATACTTACAACGATTAAAAATGTAGATAATCTCTTACCCGATAAATTCATTAAAACGACCTTCCATATCTTTGAGTTTGGTCACTACTTCATTAAGGATAACTTTCTTATCCTCTGGAACAACTTGTTGTAAGTTCTTTAAGTAGTTACAAATCTCATCAATGTAGACGGTGTCTTCTTTAAATCTTGTTTGGAAATACTCGACTGTCAGATTTACTTCATCTGCTACATCAGTAAAGTAGTCACCGTCTCTAAATGTTAAACTTCTTTCGAAGCCAGTATGTCTTAAGCCTGCAAGGTATTTTTTTAGTTTGTATAGAGGGCCAGCTACCTTGTGCGTGAAAAATAGAGTCACGATAAAGACAAGGATTCCAAAAAACGCCTGGCAAAGTATTAGGAAATTCAATAAATCGCTTTTCATAGTATTTATATGTTCAGCGGATTGTGGGAACTTCTCTGAAATATTAGAAAGTACTTGATAAATAACTAAGGGATAAAATGCACTTAGAACTAAAATGACAATGCATATCAAGATACTAAATTTCAATTGAAATTTAGAGTCTACAATGATGATTGATCTCTTATATGGTTTAGACACAAATTCTCCAAATCTAAAATTAGTTTCTATTGTAATTATAACATCTTATAGATTTTGTTGTAGGGCAAAAATTTGCTTTACTGATTGAATAAGTCCTCAATATTTAATAGAATCCACAATGAAAATAGAAAGAAACCGAGCGAGTTACTATGATAAATATTGAAGCAATTAAAACGAAATTAATTGAGGTTAAAAACCCAAATACACAGAAGTCTTTACTGGATGAAAATCGATTCAAAGATATTCATGTAGATGGAAATAAAGTGACTCTTGTCTATAATCGAGATGAGATTACTGCACCTCAAAAACGTGATATTGAAGATGCAATTGTTAATAGCCTTGCTGATCTAGTAAATGAAGATGACCTTTTCATTAAAACAGTATCAACTCAAGAAGCACCTAAATCACAGGCTGAGAAAAAACCACAGCAGCAAAACGCACAACTGCAAGTTGGTCACGGTAAAGCTGCTCCTCAAAAAAGAGATATTCCAGGTGTAAATAGAATAATCGCAGTATCATCTGGTAAGGGTGGTGTTGGAAAGTCTACAGTATCGGTGAACTTGGCCCTTGCTCTTAAGAATGCAGGAAAAAAAGTAGGCTTACTTGATGCTGATATCTATGGACCTTCTGTCCCAATGCTACTTGGTGAAAGAAATGCAAAACCATTAGCTACTGATGATAAGAAAATTGCCCCTATCGAGGCACACGGTTTAAAGTTTATTAGCTTTGGTTTATTTATTGAAGAAAAGGATGCTGTTATTTGGCGTGGTCCAATGCTAGGTGGAGTTCTAAATCAATTTCTTTTTGATGTTGATTGGGGCGAGCTAGATTATCTTGTTCTAGACTTACCTCCAGGAACTGGAGATGTTCAATTATCGATAGCTCAAACACTTAAGCTTGATGGAATCGTTGGTGTTTCAACACCTCAGGATGTCGCTCTTTTAGATTCTCGTAAAGGTTTTAACATGTTTGAACAAGTTAATGTTCCTGTTTTAGGGCTTGTTGAGAATATGAGTTACTTTGCTCCTGATGATATGCCAGAGAAAAAGTATTATATTTTTGGTGAAAAAGGTGGAGAAGCTATCGCAAAAGAGCTTGGTTATCCATTCTTAGGTGAGGTTCCAATAGAGATCGCTCTTAGGGAATCATGTGATAGTGGAAATCCTTATATGGCCAATAATTCATACGAAAATAGGCCGGTATGGAATGCTTATTCCGGTATTGCAAAAAAGATCATTGAGTTAGAAAATGGTGGTGACGAGGAAAAAGGTTTTTTCTCTAAAATTTTCAAAAGGTAATGAATGTCCATCATACAGAAAATAGAAGAGCAGTGCTCTTTTAATTTTACTGGTCGAATCAATATTTTAAAACAAGCTGATCGCCAGTTTCTCGGTGTTGTATATATCAATGAAGGTGAAATTGTCGCAGCTCAGTTTTCTCAGAAAACAGGAATAAAAGCTCTATATTCTCTTGTTATCTTCGATATGGATGGAATTGAAAATTTCACCTTAGTCGCTGAACCAGAAGTGGTCTCTGATAGTGACTTTGAATTCAAATTAAAATTTAGTGAGTTTAAAAAAAATGCTGAAAAAGCATATCAAGAACATCGTCAGTCCTTATCTTTAAGGCCACCAGCAGATATTCACATTTTAATCAATCCTGCGTTCATAAAAGTTGGAAAAAAGACTGGTGCAAACGAATTTTTACTATTAAAAACTATAGCTGAATACAGCAAAGTTAACGATATTTATACAAATTGCGAATTATTTGACTTTGAAGTAACTCAGGCCCTGGTAAGTTTAAGAAGACTAGGTGCGCTCAAAGTCGTTAAATAGGAGTATTTATGAAGGATCAAGTTCATAATCAAGGTGAGTTAAAAGAATTAAAAGTTAATATCGAGGCCGATGTTGTGGAATCTTTCCAGCATATGGCCGAAAACACAGGAATTGCTCTTGATGAGTTGATTGTTGTTGCACTTAAGAGGTTTAGAGCCTCTCATAGTGACTATGAAAAGAAAGTTTTTCAAGTCGACTAAATAGTTTTCATATATAGAGTAAACACACGAACGTGTGTTTACTTTTTCTACAGTGTTAAAAATTTAACAGTCTAATCTTTAATCAGACCCCCATTCTTAGTATACAGTGCAAGTAATTACAGCTACTTATGGTCTTGGTGTATTTGTTCACTTTGGCACGTTAGTTGCTTCTATATACACATAAGGTATTAGGAGCATTGTATGAAAGCATCAGCTATTTACAAAAAATTTATCATCACATCAGTACTATCAGGATCATTTCTTGTATTTGGTGGAATCTACCAAGGAATGTCAGTGACTAGTAACTCTTTTATGGAAAAGAAGGAAATTTCTTTTGAAAAGAGAGTTGATGAAAATTCTGATCGTATCGTTGCTTCTTCTGATCGTGATTCTGTAGCTGTTCAATACCTTCCAGTTGCTGAGTACTCACAAGTTATCAATGGAAAGTGGGAAGTCGTTAGAATAGAAGATCACGAAGGATTAGAAATTTATAATGAAGTTAAAAGCAATAACAAAAGAATTGTTGATATGGAGTTAATCGGAACAGGTCTTGTAAGATTAAATGAAAACGATGACTACACTTTTGACGTTTCTTTTCTTCATGAAAATAAAAAGAATATCTCTATCTTTAGAGCATTTGAAGATGGATTTGAATTAATTGAAGCAAGAAAGATTGTAGAAAAAGTTGTTGTTGAGCAAACATCACAAGAAATTGTTGATGAAGCTCTTGTTGAAGAAGAAGTAGTTGCAACAACACAAGATAGAAGAGAATTCGTTATTGAAAGAGCGATCTTACCAAGTATGAATAATAAAATGTTCCGTGGACATGATATTGATGGAAGCGTAACAGTTGGACCAAATGGAGTAGAGGGACTTTTCTTTACTGTATATGCGAACGGACAAGAGATTAATGAAGTTGTAGGTGACTTAAAACTAAAGGATGGAAACTCTTTTGAAGTTGAACTACAAGGTCAAAAATCAAGTGGTATCTTTTCTAAAAATGGTGAAAATGGTTACCGTTTAAGATTTGCAACAGGTCCATATCAAGGAGCACTTATTAATTATGTAACTTATGATGAGTTAGAAAAAATTAATATTGAGTTCGAAAAAATGGAAAGAGCTAAAGAAGAGTCTAGATTTCAAAAGGAACTAACTCAAGAAGGTAATGTAGAACAAGACATTAATATTATTCAACAAAACGTTGTATCAGCTGCTTATCAAGCCCCAAAAGCTGAAGAGATCGAAGAAGAAAGATATGACGAAGAAGAATACTATGAAGGTGAAGATAACCAAGAATTTGAAAGACAAGGATACGGATTTTAATCCAAGATAACTAGAGAGAAGAAAAACAAAGGCCCTCAAAATTGAGGGCCTTTTTTATTTTATACTTTGTCTAAATTAAAGTACTTTTTTTAATTCTTCTTTTAGAAGAGGTACGATGTCGAATAGATCTCCAACAATACCGTAGTCAGCTTTAGTAAAGATTGGTGCATCTGGATCAGTGTTGATAGCAACAATAACCTTAGATGTTCTCATCCCTGCTAAGTGCTGAATAGCTCCTGAGATACCACAAGCAATATATAGTGATGGAGCAACAGTCTTACCTGTTTGTCCAACCTGCATTGCGTGAGGTGCGTATCCTGAGTCAACAGCAGCACGTGAAGCACCAACAGTTGCACCAAGAACTTCAGCAAGCTCTTCTAGTATTTTAAAGTTTTCAGCAGACTTCATTGCACGTCCACCAGAAACGATAATATTTGCTTCTGTAAGGTCAAGCTTCTCTGAAGCTCCTTTAACGATCTCTTTAATAACAGCTTTGATGTCACCAGCGTTTGCTGCAACTTCATTGGCTGTACCTGCACCAGCAGTTGGTGCATCTGGCATACCAAGTGCGTTAGGTCTTACTGTTACGAAGCCTGGCTTTGGTCCATCAAGTTCAACTTTAGCTAGAACCTTACCTGCAAATAGTGGTCTTGTTCCTGCGAAGTTATCACCTTCCATTACAAAGTTTGTAACTTCAGATGCCATACCTGCATCAAACATTCCCGCTAGTCTTGGCATAAGGTCTTTTGCAAGTGAAGTTGCACCTGCAAATACGTAGTCGTAATTTGAACCAATAAATTCTTTAAGTGCGTTTGCATAACCTTCAGGAGAATACTTATCTAAGTTGTCACCTTTTAGGTTATGTACATTAGCAGCACCATACTTTGCTAGGTCAGCTGTAGCGTTTGGACCCATTTCGCCAACGATTGCTACGTCAACTTCGTGTCCTGTAAGTTTACCTAGAATTTCAAATGTAACAGATTTAACTGATTCACCACTTGTTTCAGAAAATACTAATATCTTTGCCATTTCAATAATCTCCTTAGATAACTTTCGCTTCTTCTCTTAAAAGCTTAACAACTTCAGCAACAACAGATGCTTGTTGACCTTCGTCCATCGCATCAAATTTCTTACCAGCTGGCTTCTCTGGTGGAAGTTGGAATCCTGAGTACTTAACACGACGATCATCAGCAGATACACCTACATCTGATAGTGAGTGTTGAGCAAGAGGCTTTCTCTTTGCTTTCATAATACCTGGAAGAGATGCGTAACGAGGACTGTTTAGACCTTTGTTAGCAGCGATAACAGCAGGTGAGTTTACTTCGTAAACTTCAAGTGCTCCACCTTCTACTTCTCTTTTAAGAGTGAATTTACCACCTTCTTCTTCGCAACCATCAACAACAGTTACTGAAGGTAGGCCTAGCATTTGCGCTAGTAGTTGAGGAACTTGTAGACAGTCATCATCAATAGCTTGTTTTCCTGTGAAGATTACATCTGGAGTCTTACCTGACTTCTCAATAGCACCCTTAAGTGCTTTTGCAGTCATATAAGAATCTAGATTGTCATCGGCCTCAACAAGAATTGCATCATCTGCACCCATTGCTAGGGCAGTTCTTAATGCTTCTGTATCTTTAACACCACCAACTCTTACAACAGTTACAGTCGAGCCACTGTTTGCTGCTTTTGTTAGAAGTGCTTGCTCAACAGCAAACTCATCGTATGGGTTCATGATCCACTTAATCGAATTAGTTTCGATATAAGATCCGTCTCCGTTTGGAGTAACTTTAGTTTCCGTGTCTGGAACTTGTTTAATACATACAAAAATGTTCAATTTTAGCTCCTTGTAAAAATTTCCTTAGCAATTACTAATCTTTGTATTTGTGAAGTGCCTTCATATATTTGAATGAGCTTGGCATCTCTCATCAACTTTTCTACTGGGTATTCTTTACTGTAACCATATCCACCATATACTTGGACAGCGTCAGTTGCAACTTTCATGAACATATCAGCTGCTTTGGCTTTTGAATATGATGAAAGTTCTGGATTAGGTGTTCCGTTATCAATATGCCACGCGGCTTTCTGAACGAGTAGTCGCGCTGCTTCGATTTCGATTCCCATATCGGCAATTATCATCTGTATAGCTTGGTGCCTCGATAGGGGCACTCCAAATTGATTTCTTTCACTTGCATATTTTACTGCATGATCCATTGCGCACTGTGCACCACCTACTGCAGAGCTTGCTACCATTGGACGTGAATGATTTAGTGTGGCCATGGCAATTTTCCAACCTTCACCAACACCACCTAAAATATTTTCTTTTGGAACTTTCACATTTGAAAATGTAACGGCTCTAGTGTCTGAGCAACGATGGCCCATTTTATTTTCTTTTTCACCAAGCTCGATTCCTTCTGCTTTGGCATCGATAACAAGGGCCGTAATTCCCTTGTGTTTTTTTGCAGGATCAATCGTGGCATAAACAACGAAGAGGTCTGCATAACCTGCGTTTGTTATCCACATCTTGTTACCGTTTAATAGGTAGTGATCACCATCTTCTTTTATTGTTGTCTTTATACCAGCCGCATCAGAACCATAACCAGGTTCAGTTAAGCAAAAAGCTGCAATCTTATAATCTTCTGTAAACGGAGTTAAAAACTTTTTCTTTTGCTCATCACTTCCACCAATAACAATAGGAAGAAGTGCTAAGTCATTGGCCATAATCGAAGTATTCATTCCGAGACAACCGTAAGCTAGGGCCTCTGTGATAATCATTGAATCAATTGTCGTAAATCCGGCACCACCATATTCTGCAGGTATGCAAGTATTAACGAGACCAAGCTCCCATGCCTGTTTTAGGATATCCATTGGCATTTGGGCCTTCTCATCAAATTCGCCAGCTTTTGGCATCATCTCATTCCTTGCAAATTTCATTGCAAGTTCACGAATTTCTTTCTGCTCGGAAGTTAATTCAAAGTTGATCATATTGGAACCAATTGTTCAAAGTTTTAAGTACCTTATTATAGATACCTTTTCAGTATTTAGTAAATAGGTAATAAGGACTTGGCACCAGGTGTCGCAACGAGAAAAGTTTATAGGATCAATTTTGTATTCTTGTTCTTCAATGTTTTAATTTTGTAATGCTCTTTATACTCAGAAAATGAAGGTAAGTCTTTTAATGGTTCTAAAACAAAGCTTCGGTTTCGAAAGTCTTTGTGCGGTATGGTGAGCTTTTCTTCTTTTACTTCTAAGAAGTCGATAAAAATTATGTCAATATCAATTTCACGAGGACCCCAGTGATAGCGGTGTTTTCGACCTAACCTCTCTTCGATCTCCTTACATATTTTCAAGATTGAAGTTGGGGAAAGATTTAAACAAGTGTTTATTTCTAGGGCAATATTAAGAAAGGAAGGTTGATCCTGCGGTCCATAGGGAGGTGACTCATAAAAGTGACTCATTTTGGCTTCACAGTTAAATGCGTCTTCTAATAACTTAGATGCGCTTTTGATTGATTCGATTCGGTCACCAAGATTAGTCCCAAGGCTAAGAATGATTCTCATTAATTACTATCTTCTTTCTTTTTAGTTTCTTGTTTTGTGGTTTTTGATGGCCTAAGAACTTTTTTATTCTCTTCAATAAATGAAGGGAAGTTTTGGTTCTTTGGTTTAGGTGGAGCTTTTACTCCACATGAACTAAGTAAAATTAATATTAAAAAAAGTTTAGAATTCAAGAGCAAGACTGACTCCCATGAGATCGGTACCAATATCAGCTCTAAAGAACCAACCAGGGACTAATCTTTTTAATGCCGTAATTCCAAAAACTGGCTCACTTTTCTCAACACTTGCAACTAAATCTTTTTCTCGTGCGGCTGCATCAGCACCAACCGCTGATACATCACCTGCACCAGGACTATCTGCAGTTGCAAATTTATATCCTGCATATGGCATAAATACTGTATAAAGTGGTCCTTCAAATGAATATTTTGCACGGAATATATATTGGTTTACAGCAGTGTCGATCTCTTCATTTGGAAAGCCTCTGATTAAGTGACGCCCAACACTTCCTTCTAGCCAAATATTCTTATCTAATTGAAAAGCCCAAGATGCATTATACTGAGTATTTGTATCTTCTTTACCTGCGGTATTAAAGCCATCTACTAGCCCAATACCAACAGAGACAAGATTATCATTTTTAATTATTCCGCCTTCTTGTGCCTCTTCACTATAAATGTCCTCATCTAATAAAGTAGTATCATCATATAGTGATTCGCTATCAGTAATTCTAAATTCACTTTCTTCTGCTGTATTTGCTTTACCATATGCAGAATCATCACCTCGAAGTACTTCAACATCTTGGTTCACGAAAATATTTGAATAAATCTCTTCATTATAAATCTTAGTGATTTTAATTGCTGCTACATTATTCTTTTGTTTTGGAACAATACCTCGTACTACAGGTTCTTTGTTGACTAAAATAGTAATGTAATCACCTTTGGCAAAACTATCTTGACCATTACTAATGAGAAGAATTCGTTTTGTTCCAGATACTCTTATAATCTTTTCTTTGGCCAAATCGTAATTGGAACTATTTGAGAAATCACTGATAGGTGATTGCGCAAATGATAAGATTGAGAAGAATACTATAGTAAATAGTTTAAAAACATTCATACGGAAAAATTGTACATTGCATGAAGAAATTAGTCTAGGCGGTTAATATTTAATTATAATTAAAAAGGAACCGATGGGTAACTATATAGATTGTTACTAAAAAAGGGGTTTTAGACCATGAAAAAAATATTTTTACTATTCCTAGTTTCAACATTAACTTTCACATCTTGTTCAAACAACGAGAAGAAAGGTGAAGAAGTAGCAGAAACTCAAGCTGCTGAAGAAATTTCAATTGATGATTCAGACTTTGTCGTTGATGCAAATGAAGAATTTGCTGATCTAGAAGAAGTCGCTGATCCAACTGCAGAGCCTACAATGGAAGCAGTTGCAACAAACGAAGAACCAGTTGATGAAGTATTGCTTCAGGAAAACGTTCAACTCGAAAAAGAAGTTGTTGTTTCTAAAACTGATACATATGAAGTACAAAAAGGTGAAACACTTATGTGGATTGCTTTTAAATTATATGGAGACTATAGCAAGTGGCGTGATGTTCAAGCAATGAATCAAGAAGCACTTGCTGATGGACTTCAACCAGGTGACATCATTAAGTATGAAAGTGGTCAATTTAACTGGAATCCAGTGGGTCTTCCTCATCTTATTCGTAAGGGTGAGACTCTAGGTGTAATTTCAAAAGACAAGTACGGTACACCAGCAAAATGGAGATCAATTTGGGATAACAACAGAGAAATGATTAAAGATCCAAACTTAATTTTTGCTGGATTTACTTTATATTACATCCCAGAAGAAAGAGATGTTGCTTCCAGCCCAATGTAAATCGTGTATAATAAATCAAATGATATAAGAGCTCTCATAATGAGAGCTCTTTTTATTTGAGAACTAATGAAATTTTATATTTTTATATCAATATTATTTTTAACTTCTTGTACCTATTTATATAAGGACGATAAGGGATATCCATATAATTACGAAGTTGATTTTACTTCTAAAGATTACCTTGTTCATCTCGAAGGTGTAGCAGAATTGTTTATCAAAAACAATAAAGTTAAGAGGCCCTCAAGAAGATCAAATAGATACCTACAAAAGATAGCTCGTGAGCTATATTTAAATAACCAAAGTCTCTTTGTGAAAGATGATTTTGGAATTAATTTTTATATTGTTGAAGATAATAGAAATTTTTACTTCTCACTTCCTAGAAATAACGTCTTTATGTCTCGCGGAGTTCTGCGTCGATTTATGAATTCCGAAAGTATTTTTGTTTCAGTATTAATCGGTGAATTATTAAGAAGTAAAATTGGTATATATGAAAAGAATAAAATCATACCGCTTAATTCATATACGGTAAAAGATATGATTAGACTTAATCGTCTAGACTTAAATGCAAAACGAGACTTAAATAACCTTGTTTATGATGTTTTAAAGAAATCTGGTTATGACCCTGAAGCAAGATTGTTATGGCTACAAACACTGAATAGGCAATCGCTTAGTTTCTCAACTCAAGAGGTTTATTCTCGAGACTTATCAAAAGAAGAGTTCCTGCTTAAGAATTATATGGTTCAAAGCACAAAAGATGAAAATCTTATTTTTGAAAAGAATTCATCAAAACAATTTTATAAGTTCAAAGAAAGTATTTGATATGGAAATAAATGAAGTTAAATCGATTTTAGATCAGCAGGGATATTCTCAAGAGAGTTGGAACCTTATAAAACTTTCTGGCGATGCTTCAAGTAGAGAGTATTATCGATTAAAAAACGAGAGTGAAAGTTTAATAGTCTGTACAGAAGAGCCAAGTGGACAGCAGAGTCGTGATTTTAATCTGATCACGACACTCATTGAAAAAGATATTAACACTCCAAAGATCTATCACTATTTACCAGAAATCTCTCTTCTTATTCTTGAGGATGTTGGCGATATTTCTTTGAAAGATTATTATCTTAAAAATGGACTTACGAAACATATACAAGCAGTAAATGATATCAAATCTTACCAAAGACTTCCTTTAGAAACTTGTCAAAGTCGATATTTCGATAGAGAGAAAATTGGGTTTGAATTCGATTTAGCTCTTCAATTCTTTTTAGAAAAACATTTGAAACTAAAACTAAATGAAGACGAAATGATTGTCGTTGCAAGTGTTAGAGAGTTATTGATTAATTACTATGAAGAAAATAAAAAAGTAGTATGTCATCGTGATTATCATTCTAACAATCTATATGTGAAAGCTGATGAACTCTATCATATCGATTATCAAGATATGCGAGTGGGGCCAGCTATGTATGATTTAGTATCTCTGGTAGATGACTGCTATATACAATTTTCAGACGAAGAAAGGTCAGTATTATTAAATTCTTTTGATAGTGAATTTAATTCAAAATATTTAAAAGATTATCAGATAGTTCAGATACAGCGAACTTTTAAAGCACTGGGTAGTTTTGCTTATCTTAGTATTGATAAGAATAAAAATGGATATCTTCCATTTATCAAACCTAATCTAAAGAAGTTAATCGATGTTTTAAAGTTAAGAGATGAAGACTCTTTCGTGCGTTTTGCAAAGATTCTTGAAAGAGGTAGTGATGATTAAGACATGCTTTATCGCAAGTGCAGGTTTTGGTACGCGAATGGGGGAGCTTGGAAAGGTTATTCCAAAACCCTTGTGGCCATTTCTAAATTTAAAGATGCTTGATTTACAAGTTGCTTATGCTAGAAATTTAGGTTGCGAGAATATTTATATAAATTCTCATCATTGCCATGAAGAAATGCTTAATTGGGCAAAGGACAAAAATGTAACTCTGTTGTATGAGCCTGAAATTCTAGGTAGTGGTGGGTGTATACATAATTTGAAAAAAGTTGTTGATAACGAAATTATATTAATTATTAACTCTGATCAGTTTTACTTCTTTGATTTTGAAAACATAAAATCGGATTATTATAATTTAGAACGTTGTGATGCTGTTGCACATTTGTATGCCATAAATGTCGATGGTAATTCTAGTTATAATGAAACTGTTTTAAAAGATGGGCACTTAATTGATATTATTCCACATGAGGGAAGTGGGGATTATTTCACTTATTCTGGTGTCGGACTAATCAATCTTGGAAAGGTTAATTATACACCTGGGTCTTCTGGATTTTTTAAAACAGTTTGTGATTATAAGTCGTCAAATGTATTGATGAGCTTACCTGATAATCCTGTCTTTTTAGATCTTGGAACTTTAGATAAATACTTAAGCGTCATTAGTAAGCTTGATGAAATACCTGATGTGATAGTTAATTTCTTAAAAGGTATTCCTGAGTTAGATACTTCAGATTTTAAATCACAAAAAAAGATGACTTGGTGTGGGGTTACTTTTGATTTCGAGAATAAGTTAATTAAATATAATGGAGCTTCTTACTCCTTTTGAGACACTTCTTTAATACAATCGACAGGGCAAACAAGCGTGCATGCATTACATAAAGTGCATGCCCATGGTTCTATCGTATATTTTCCTTTGTCCATAAAAATAGCCTTTTCTGGACAAATCAGCCTGCAGTTATCACACTCTATACAACGTGAAGAAATTTCGAGATAATAATCCATATATTGATTATATCAAAAAATTAAAATTGAAGGGAAAAAGTGCACAATACTGACACATTAATATTTAAATTGCTTAATATTTTATTTGTGATATTTTCGCTGTTTTTTCTGCATACATGCTTCTCTTTAGATGCCGATGTCTCTGCATTAAACTTTGAACGCTTTGTCGGGATTCTTGGAAGTTATAAACTTACAACGGCCCTCGCATTATTTTTACTTTTTAAAATTATGTATATGGGAGAACTTACTGTCGTTGTGATGGCCGTTTTCGTATTAAATATATTTTACAAAGTCTTCTCTCTTTTCTTGGTTGAGTATGACAAAATCATCTTACTCTTTTCAGTAGTTTTCTTGTTAGTTGCATATAATATGATCCTCCTTTTAAAAGAGGAGCTAGGCCAGGCTATTTTTAAGCCTAACTTTAATAAAGAGAATTTTAATTTTGATAAATTCTGTATTTTAGAGGGGAGTATCTTCTTATCATCAGGATCAAAGATACCTGTCAAAGTTTCTAATTGTGATGATAAAGGTATCGTTATTTTTACAGATGAAAAAATATCTAAAGGTGAAAAACTAGACTTTGAATTGGATTATGAAGGCGCAAAATTTAGTGATACATTTAATGTTGAGTTAGTTTATGAAAATGGCTATGGCCTGAAGTTAATAAATTCAAGCTCAAGTGGAAAGTATAATTGGAATACATTATTTAATATTTTAAAGAGAAGAGGAATTGTCTCTTATTAAAATTCAAGGAAGAAGTTATGTTTAAAGTTCTTATTTTTTGCCTATTGCTAATAGGCTGTCAGTCAAATAATAGTCCGGAAGGAGTGTTAAAATCATTTATTGAAAAGCGCTTAAACGATAAGATTAGTGTTGATGACCTTGAAGATTACCTTACTGGTGATTTACTTGAGGAGTACACTCAAGCTCTTGGTGAAGACCCTAATAAATTAAACGAATCAAATGAATTTTCAGATAGCCGCTTTAAAATTGTCTATAAAAACTGTAGTGGTGATGAATGTTCAATAACTTACACTCTCTCATATGAAGCGGATGCAACGGCAGAAGAGTCAAAGAGAGATGTTTCCATTTCTGTCAAAAAGATCGCTTTAATTGTTAAAAGAGATGAAAAGTGGTTCATTTCAAATATTAGTGATGTAAAGTCATTCTACGAGTTTAAAGAAGAAGATATTCGTTAATATAATTTAAAAGTTACCGAATAGTTTAATGTGAAGAATAAGAAAATACTTGAATTTACATTAGAAAGTCTTGTTTATGAAACATTTGATATTTTGGAACCTAATGAGTCTGAGGGGATTAAATTAAAATATATTTCAGACACAAGTTCATATCGAGTTGAATGGGACACTAAGACTCTCGATTTTCCAAAAAGCTTTGCATTAATACAGGATTTAATTAAAGGCTGCTATTTAGATTTAAAATCTTATGATGTTGATCTTGATAGTGCCTTAAAAGAATTCTTCAATACTACTGAAGATATTTATTTCTATGTTTTTGGTGATGATTTATATTTGAGATTTAAGGAATATGCAGACATAAAAAAAGCGGCTTAAAAGCCGCTTTTTTATTTTTATAAAGTCATGTAATAATTTTTTAGCATCAATGCGTCTTCTTCTAAGTTTGGTGAATTACAAATCATATATCCACCACAACCATTCTTTTTAAGAGACTTAAGTAGGGCCTTCCAATTAAAGTCTGATTGCTCAAGGTTTAGATGCTTAAGGTCACCCTTAGAGTTAGTGCTGATACCCGAAATATGAATATGCATATTTTGGATAGCTTCTTCACTTAATTCTTCTTTTAACTTACCAATAACCATGTCGAATTCTTCTTCGCTATTATACTGATTAGTACGTGCGAAAAGGTGTGAGAAATCCATACAAGGACGACATGAATCAACGTTTTTAGTAAGGTTAATAAGCTCTTCAAGAGAACCAAATTGAGATGTTTTACCTGTTAGCTCAGGTCTTAGTTCAATTTCGATATCAAGGCGACTTAGTCTTTCTTCGATTACATTCATACTCTTTTCTACAAGATCGAAAACATCGTATGGTGAATCTTTCATATAGAAAGCAGCGTGGAAAGTCATAGATTCAGCACCACATAGATCTGAGATCTTTGCTGTTTGAATGATTCTTTCAACAGAAGAGTCAATTTTATCTTGTTCTCTTGCGTTTAAGTTGATGTAGTAAGGGCCGTGTGATGTCAAAGGAACACCTAATTCATATGAAACTTTTCTTAGGTTTGATGAAACTTCTTCTTTCATTCTAACACCGTGTGCAAACTCTAGTTGCATACAGTCAAGACCTAGTTCGTGAATTCGTCTTACGCCTTCTACTGGATTGTTCTTTTTAGCTGTTGAATTTGGAACACCTGCTGTACCGAATAGTAGCTTACCTTGCATCAAAAACACCCCTTTAATTCTATAATTTAAACGTTAATGCCTTGTGTATCACAATTACGGATTCGACAATAGGTGCGCTGCGAAATGCTTACTTGCGCATAGCGCTTACAGTGACTATTATCAATTTGTAATTTAGATGACTTATAGCCGGAATTTGGATTTGGGTCTATAATTAGAGATGATCTTGTAAAAAAAATAGGGACAAAATTTTGTTTAGTGTATTTATTTCATATCTTTTAAGCTTTTTTATTATCTTCATTCAGATATTTTTTATAACTGGGTTCTTGGTTGTATTTGGACCTAATCTACATATACTAAATAATCTTGCTATCGCCGTCTTAATCTATGTGATTTCATTTACTTACATAATTCCTTCAATCGTTATTTCTCGATTTAACTTACAGAAAGTTTCTAGGGAAGAAAGACCTCGATTGTATAAGAAGGTTTCAAGCTTCTTATTTTATAGAAGTCGGCCAACACCACAGATTTATCAAGGTAAGGATGCTCCATTCTTCTTGCAGGGAACACTTCTTGGAAGCCATTTTCTCATATTAAACTCAAGCTTACTCGAGCGCTTAACAGATGTAGAAATGGATCGCTATCTTGAAGCAGAGATGGGATTTGCTGATACATTCAACTCAAAGATTCTGGGGCATTTATTAGCAGTACTATTATTTTGGCGTAATATTTTTAATTGGCTATTTAATCTCTTAAGAGCAGAAGCCGTCTTTCGTTATATCTTTGTCGTACCGAGAAGACTCTTTAACTATATTTCTAATAGCTATAAGAAGCAGTTTTTTAGCAATAATGAGAACAGTCAAATCGATATAAGAGGTATTGCACAAAAAGTGATTTATCTAGAGAATTCAAGAATTAACAAAGTACATTTTAATATTTCTTCTACAACAATGTGGTCACTCCATTATCATAAGGAACACGAGATGGACCAAAGGTTCTATCAAAGTGAGCTATTATGAAGAAAGTTTTTAAGTTCTTTAAAGATTTGGATTATACAAAGTATTATCCAGCGCTTTTTACGATTGTTTTTCTTTTGGTTCTTTTCCAATACAAATTTCCAACGATTGAAGCAATCTTCTATGACTTACGTCTAAAAACGGACTTTAGTCTAAATAAAGATGACAGAATTGTTCTTATAAAAATTGATGAAGAAAGTGATGAGTTTTTAGGTGAGAGCTATCCCTATACTTATACAACTTACTTAAAATTATTCCGTAAGGTTTTAAAAGATAAGCCTGCGATTATTAATTTCTTTGGAGATCTTTCAGCTCCTTTAAATGAGAGAGAAGCAAACTCTTTAGAATTACTTCACGATGAAATTAAAGCCTATGTCAAACAAGGTGGCCTATATCGTTATGGAACTGAATTAGACGCATGGGGGGAAAGACTGCCTCCTCAACAATTACGAGATCTTGGTTATTCTCCAGCAATTGTTAATATTGATAGTAAGCTATTTGCTAAAGATGATGTTGTAAGAAGAATGGTTCTCAATATATCAGGAGAAGAGACATTAAGCTTTTGGACGGCAAATGAGTGGAGAATTCTTCATGGTAAAGAGCCACTAATTCTTAATAATTTAAAAAGTGCATATTATATGCCCGAAGCTGACGCTAGTTTTAGCTTGTTTCGTTACCCCTTACGCAAACTTAAGCATGTCGAAAAACTACCGGTTCATAGGGTTGTTGTTGGGAATATTCCGCCAGGCTATTTTAATGGAAAAATAGTATTAATTGGTCCCGCCTATATATCAAATCTTGGTCATTACGCTAAAACTCCATTTGATAAAGATCAGAGGCGATCACCAAAATTAGAAATACATGCCAATATGACTAAGTCACTTATAGAAAATAAGCTAGTCTATGCAATACCGATGTGGGTAACAAAATTAATTTCGATGCTAATTGGTATCATTCTTTCAATTGTTATCTCACGTATCCAGCCAGTAAAAGGACTTGTAACTACAGTTGCTATTATCTTTAGTACGATTCTGATTTCTTATTTGATATTCATTGCTTTTGGACTTTGGCTATATATAACCCACATCTTACTTACTGTGTTTGTTGTTTACTATATTTGGGTTCCCTTTAGGGCCATTGGTGAATATCAACGTCGTTATAAAATTCAGGAAGAGACTAAATTATTAAAAAGAGTTGAAGATTTGAAACAAAACTTTATCTCATTAATGTCACACGATTTAAAAACCCCTGTGGCCAAGATTGCAGGTGTTGCAGACAATATGTTGCAGAAAAATCGTGGTGGTGAAACGTATGTTCATGAAGGGTTAAAAACAATAATTGATTCAACTAAAGAATTAAATAATTTTATAACTTCAATCTTAGATTTAACTAAAGTTGAATCACGAAATATTTCTCTTAATCTACAAAGTAAGGATGTTAATAAAGTAATTGATGATTGTGTAAATAGCTTAAGTTATTTAGCACGATCAAAAGAGATGAAAATCAATACTGAATTAGGCCCATTATTTCCTATCGAAATTGACACGAGCTTAGTTAATAGAATTATTTCAAATATTGTTGAAAACTCAATTAAATATGCCGGTATAGGCAAAGTCATTGATATTAAAACTTGGGATGATGATACTTGGGTTTATATTGAAATATCGGATAATGGCGTTGGTATGGGACAAAATGACGTCGATAATATATTTGAGAAGTTTTATCGGGTTAAAAACGATGCTTCTCATACGATTAAGGGAAGCGGTCTAGGTCTTTATCTGGTAAAATACTTTGTAGAACTTCATGGTGGAGAGATATCTGTAACCTCTCAAATTGGTGAAGGAACAAGCTTTTTAATTAAATTTTTAAATAAATAATTGGAGTGCGTATGCATAAGGTTTTAGTCGTTGATGATGATAAGGTTTTACAGAGTTCTGTAAGGGAAGCTCTTGAATTTCATCACTTCGCTGTCGATGTTGCAGACAATGGAAAAGAAGCACTAAGTGCAGTTTATAAAACGAAATATGACCTGGTTGTTATGGATGTTAACATGCCAGAGATGGATGGGATTGAAGCCTTAACTGAAATCAAAAAACATGACCCATCTGTTATTGTTATTATTTTAACGGCATATTCGAATGTTACTGATGCTGTAAAGGTCGTTAAAGAAGGTGCTTATAATTACTTAGAGAAGCCAATTAGCTCTGAGAATTTAGTTTCTTTAATTAAGCGAGCATTAAAAGCACGCTCACTAGTTGAGACAGTTGGATTCTCTGCTCCAGTTTTATCTCTTGGGGATACTAAGAATAAATTTGTTGGTGAATCAGATGTTATGCAAAAGGTTTTCAACGTAATTGGAAAACTTGCACAGGTCAATACACCGGTTCTTATTCGAGGTGAGTCAGGTACTGGTAAGGAGCTTGTTGCTCGTGCCATTCACTATAATGGGCCAAGAAAAGATGAAAAGTTTGTAACAATTAATCTTGCAGCGATACCAGAGAACTTAATTGAGTCTGAATTATTTGGGCACGAGAAAGGTGCATTTACTGGTGCCAATGAAAGAAAGATTGGTAAATTTCAATTTGCTGACGGTGGAACACTTTTCTTAGATGAGATTGGTGATGTTTCACCTACAATGCAAGTAAAGCTACTTCGTGTTCTTCAAGAAGGCTCGTTCACTCCTGTTGGTTCAAACAGAGAAATTAAATGTGACGTAAGAATCATTGCTGCTTCACATAAGCCTTTTGAGAAAATGATTGAAGACGGAACTTTTAGAGAAGATTTATTTTATCGTTTAAATGTTCTTCCTGTTTATCTACCTCCATTAAGAGAAAGAAATTCAGATATTCCACATCTTGTGGATTACTACGTTAAATATTTTAACAATGTTCACCATCTCAGTATTTCGGGACTGGATGATGATGCGATGGCCATTATGAAGAGTCATGATTGGCCAGGAAATATTCGAGAACTAAGAAACGTTATTGAGCATGCTTTTATTATTGAAAGCGGAGACATAATCAAATCTTCTTCACTACCAGATAAGATTCGTAAATCAGCAACTGTTGAATCATCTAATGATGCTGATGAACAAACAATTATCGATTATGAAGAGATTAAAGACTCTGTTCTTACAGACGCAGGTCAAGATGAGAAGCTAATTGCAAGTGCGCAAGGCTATCAATTTGTTTTTGCGACCACAGAAGAAGATGGTGAGTTAAGGCTTAATTTTTCACAGGCAAAAGATATCTTTGAGAAAGAGTTTATTGTTCAGGCCTTAAAGATCAATAAGGGTAAGATTAATCAAACTGCTCTAAAAGCGAATATTCCAAAGAAGACGTTACTTCGTAAAATTGAGAAATACGAAATTAATCCTAAGGAATATTACGAATGAATCGAATATGGCAAATGACCTTACTTATTGTAGGGATTTTATTTTTAGATCAATTTTCAAAAGGCGCAATACAATCAAGTTTTAAACTAGGTGAAACTCTTGAGGTAATTCCAGGCTTTTTTAATTTAACATATGTTAGAAATCCAGGGGTTGCATTCGGAATGGGAGGAAGCTTCCCGGACGTTGTTAGAATGGTTCTCTTTAAGATTCTTCCAGTTATTGCTTGCTTTTGGTTTGTCTATCTTATTTGGGATGCACGTAAGAAGAGCTATCTTCTATGTCTTGCCTATTCAATGATCTTTGCAGGGGCCGTGGGAAATCTAATTGATCGTATATCACTAGATTACGTTGTTGATATGTTTGATTTCTATTATGGTGGATGGCATTTTGCAGCTTTCAATGTTGCAGACGCATCCATTTCTGTGGCAGCAGGTATTTATATAATTGATTATTTCTTAACTGAGTATAAAGGAAAGAAGAAGAGTGCTAATACTTAAGCACTCTCTTCTTCGTTATTTGATTCTTCACTTGGTAAATCTTTTTTAATCCCGTATTCATTATGAAGCTGATCTAAGCTTTCTTCTGAGATATAAAGTTCTGACTTTAAAGTCTCTTTTCCCCAGATAGCAAATGCATCATTATGTTCATACATTGTAATCGTTTCCCAAGGGCAATCTTGAGAACAGTTTTGACAACCGATACAACGTGCTAGATCGATTTCAACTGTTTGATTAAATTGTGGGTTATTTGGATTTGGCCCAGGAACTAGTTCAATTGAATCTACTGGACATCCTTGAATACAGATTTCACAACCTGTACAACCTGATTGGTGTACAACAGCAAGTAGTTTTGGACCTTTTTTACCTTTTCTCGCAGGTTTAAAACGTGCTGAGTGGTAAGGGTTCTCAACTAAAAATTTAACATCTTCGCTCATTAGCAATTCCTAATACTTTAATACAGACAGTATTTTAACGTATATCAACGCATCATTAAAGGGATTTTTGCCTGATTAAAATACATTAGGTATAGTCCTTTAGCAATATTGGAACGTAAAAAGATTAAGTAAATAATAATTTTTACTTTACATAATTTCAGGGGTTTACCGTGAGAAAACTAAGATTTGTCACAGCGGCCAGCTTATTTGATGGTCACGATGTATCAATAAATATTATGAGAAGATTACTTCAGTCAAAAGGCGTTGAGGTAATTCATTTAGGTCATAACCGCTCGGCGCAAGAGGTTGTGGATGCTGTATTACATGAAGATGCTCATGCAGTTGCACTGAGTTCTTACCAGGGTGGGCATAATGAGTACTTTGCCTACGTTAGAGAGCTCTTAGATGAAGCTGGCGCCTCAAATGTGCGTATTTTTGGCGGAGGTGGTGGAGTTATCACACCAAAAGAGATTAAGGCCCTGCATGAAATGGGAATTACAAGAATCTATTCTCCAGAAGATGGTATGAAGCTTGGTCTTGAGGGCATCATTGATGACATGATTGAGCGAGCAACTCATTCGACACTGGAAGGTTTTGACTTAAATGCTAAGCAAAAAGAGCTGCCAAAGACAAGTCTTGCAAAGGTTATTACTGCAATTGAGGATGGGACAGAAATTGAGATTCCATCATCGGAAAAGAATATTCCAGTTCTAGGTATTACGGGGACAGGTGGAGCCGGTAAGTCATCATTAATTGATGAAACTCTTTTAAGATTTCACCGCTTCTATCCAGAGAAGAAAGTCGCTCTTATTTCAGTTGATCCAACAAAGAAAAAGACACAGGGGGCACTACTTGGAGATCGTATTAGATTAGGATCTGCAAACTTTGAAAACTTTTATATTAGATCTCTTGCAACTCGTGACTCAGGAACAGAACTATCACCACAAATCAAAAAGACTGTTAATTTTTTAAAGGAACAAGACTTTGATTTAATTATTGTTGAAACTTCAGGTATTGGTCAGGCTTCTGATGAGATCACAAAGATTTCTGATAAGTGTATGTATGTAATGACACCTGAGTACGGTGCCGCAACTCAGTTAGAAAAAATCGAAATGCTTGAACAAGCTGACTTTGTTGTTTTAAATAAATTTGAAAAACCTCGCTCAGAAGATTCAATGAGAGATATTAGAAAACAATATCGTCGCAATCATAATCTCTTTGCTGGGCATCCAGGTTCTCCAACTGATGAAGAGTTACCAATTTTTGGAACGATGGCATCTAAGTTTAATGACGTTGGAGTAAATGCATTATTTCAAGCAATTGCACAGACTTTTGATTTCGATCAAGCGCCTCTGGAAGGAATTGAGGCCAATCGTGCACGTACCGATAAGACAAGAATTATTCCACCAGAGCGAGCTCTATATTTAAGAGAAATTGCAAAAACTAGTCGTGACTATAATTCAGAAACATTTGAGAGAATGGAAAAGCTACGTGATGTTGAGGCCCTAGAGATAACAAGTAAAATTGTTCCTAGTAAAGAAATCGATGAAAAGCTTACTCAGTTAAAAGAAGAACTTGGTGAAGAAGTTGAAAAAGAATTAGAACAATTTCAATCCGTTCTTAAGCAATATGAAAGTGGAACATTTACTTACAAGGTTCGTGATCGTGAGTTCAACGTAGCGACTAAATATCAATCCCTTTCAGGTGTTGATATCCAAAAAGTTGGAACACCAAATTTCACCTCAATTGTAGATCAGTATAAGTTCATTAGAAATGTAAACCTTCCAGGGTTCTTCCCATACGGTGCTGGGATTTTCCCATTTAAGCGTACAGATGAAGATCCAAAGAGAATGTTTGCAGGTGAAGGTGGACCAGCAAGAACTAATAAACGTTTTCACTATCTTTCAAAAGATGACAAGGCAAAGCGTCTTTCAACAGCTTTTGATTCTGTAACTCTTTACGGAGAAGACCCTGATTTACGTCCAGATATTTTTGGTAAAATTGGTGAAGCAGGTGTTTCAATTGCAACAGTTGAGGATATGGAATTATTATTTGATGGTTTCGATCTTTCAGATCCATACACTTCTGTTTCAATGACAATCAATGGACCGGCACCAATTATGTTGGCATTCTATCTTAATACGGCCCTAAGACAAAAACTTAAGGGCGATGATTATTATGATAAAGATAAGCGTTTGGCGATCCTTCAACAAATTCGTGGAACAGTTCAAGCAGATATTTTAAAAGAAGATCAGGCCCAAAATACTTGTATCTTCTCTCTAGAATTTGCATTAAAAATGATGGGGGATGTTCAAGAATACTTCTGTCAGCAAAAAATTAGAAATTATTATACTGTTTCAATTTCTGGTTATCATATTGCAGAAGCTGGTGCGAATCCAATTACACAAGTTGCTTTCACACTGGCAAACGGATTCACATTTGTTGAGTACTACTTAGCTCGTGGATTAAATATAGATGAGTTCTCTCAAAACTTATCTTTCTTCTTCTCTAATGGATTAGATCCTGAATATTCAGTAATCGGTCGAGTTGCTAGAAAGATTTGGGCGATTACAATGCGTAATAAGTATGGAGCAAATGATAAGGCTCAGAAGTTTAAGTATCATATTCAAACATCTGGTCGTTCACTTCATGCTCAAGAAATTGATTTCAACGATATTAGAACAACTCTACAAGCTTATCTTGCACTTTCAGATAATTGTAACTCTCTTCATACAAATGCATATGATGAAGCGATTACGACTCCAACTGAAGAGTCTGTTCGTCGTGCAATGGCAATTCAAATGATTATCAACCGTGAATTCGGTCTTAATAAGTCAGATAATCCAATGCAGGGAGCTTACGTAATTGAAGAGTTAGCTGGTCTTGTTGAAGAAGCTATTCTTTCTGAATTTGAGAGAATCTCAGACAAAGGTGGAGTTCTTGGTGCAATGGAAAGTATGTATCAGAGATCTAAGATTCAAGAAGAGTCACTTCATTATGAAACTCTTAAAGACTCAGGTGAGCTACCAATTATTGGTGTGAATACTTACATCGCCGATAATATTGACGAGCAACTAAATCAAGAAATTGAATTATCTCGCTGTAGTGATGAAGAAAAGAAAGGACAAATTGCTAGACTCAATGACTTCAAAGAAAGAAATAAGAATAAATCAGAAGACGCGCTTAATCGCCTAAGAGAAGTTGCACTTTCTGGAGGAAATATTTTCGAAGAATTAATCGAGACTGTAAATTATTGTTCATTAGGTGAAATCACAAATCTTCTATATGAGATTGGTGGGAAATATAGAAGGAATATGTAATGAAGAAATCTAAGCTATATACTCGTACAGGTGATAAGGGTGAGACTAGTCTAGTTGGTGGACAACGTGTTTCTAAAGCAAGTGCTAGAATAAACCTTTATGGAAACTTGGATGAGCTAAATAGCTATATCGGTTTATCTCTTTGTTATATTCAAGAAGTACGATTAAAAAATACATTTAAAAGGATCCAGGACAATATCTTTGTCCTTGGGTCTAATTTTGCGAGTCTAAAAGAGGACCGTGAAAATTACAATTTACCTAAGCTAAAAGAAGATGAGTTGATCCACTTAGAAGAAGAAATCGACTACTTCGATACTATCGTTGATCCATTGAAGTACTTTATTCTACCTGGGGGAGGAGTTGCCGCTTCTCATATTCATATCTGTCGTACTAAAACTCGTGAAGTAGAAAGACAGGCCGTGGACTTAGGTGATGTTGAAAGAATCGATTTAGAATATCTAAATCGCTTATCTGACTATTTCTTTATTGTAGCAAGGTTTCTAAATAAGATTGAAAATATTAAGGATGTTGCTTGGGTACCAAATAAGTAAGAGTCTTATTTGAAAAACTTCATGATTTTAGTCATGACAGTTTTATCCTCTTCAGGCTCTTTTGGTTTCTTTTTCTTAGCTGGCTTTTTAGTTTGTGCTTTCTTTTTAATATCTCCGCGAAGCTTCGGGCTTTGCAGGCTTAATTTATTATTTATGGCCAAAAAGCTTGTTTGATCGGCAAGATTTGTATTGGTCTGTGTCACTTCACCATTTTCGAAATGCTCTTCGATCGGTCGGGTGAGAGATTTAAGTTCGAGCTCAGTTAAGTCATCAAGACATATTGTAATATAGCAATTTCCTATTCTAACAGTTTCATAGACATAGAGCCTATGGGACCCTTCAATTTTCTTGTTATTGATGAAGGTACCATTTGTAGAGTTAAGGTCCTTAACTATTATCTCATTTTTTTTTTCGTGTGTAATTTCAAGGTGTTTTGATGATATTTTCTTATCATCTACTGATATATCTACTGCCGACTTTGATCGCCCAAAAGTGATTTTTGGTTTGATCAAAAATTTGGCCGTATTTTCACCACATTTAATAACTAATGAGATAGACATTGCTTGATACTCCTATATAAAGTATATCACCAATATGATATAATACAGGTATTGGATATAATTACCTACGTAATTTCAGAGGTTTATATGAGTGAGCTATTAAATGTAACATCAAAGGCCCTTGGCCAAATAAAAAACATTTTCGAAAGTGAAAATCGTTCTAAGACTGACTTCGGTCTTCGTCTAGGTGTTATCGGAGGCGGATGCTCTGGACTATCTTATAATATCGACTTTGATGCCCCTAAGGACAGTGACAATATTATTGAAATGGATGGCGTAAAGATTCTTATCGATCCTAAGTCTTCAATATACCTTAGTGGAATAACTTTAGATTTCAAAGACGGCCTAAACGGAAAGGGCTTTGTATTTGAAAATCCAAATGCAAAGAATACTTGTGGATGTGGTGAAAGCTTTAGCGTTTAATCTTAATAGGTTTTTTAATATCTTTTAAGACGAATTTGCTGGTTTTTAGAATATTGGTAATATTCTCACCCCAGTAATTTGGATCTGTTTTTCTATAGAGTCTTTCAAATTCAAAACTTGTAAGTGATTTAGCATCAATAGATATACTAATGCTGCCAGCTTTTAGAATATCATAGACATATAAAGGCTCTTCATTTTCGATTCTTTTCTGATTGATAAATGTTCCATTTTTGGAAGACAGGTCACGGACAAGAATTGAGCTTTTGTCATAGATAATTTCAAAGTGTTTTGAAGAGACTTTAGGGTCATCCAGAACAATATCGACAACTTCTTTGTTTCGGCCAAAAGTTATTTTATTTTTCATAAGAATTTTCTTTGTGTTTTTCTTGTCATCGATAATGAGGCGAATAGACATTACGATTTCCTTTTTTCAGTGCATCACTAAATTACGTTAAATAGTCTTAAGACAATTTCTATTATATATTTAGTTTTATATAGTGAAAGGTACAATAAAAAATGCCTAGTATAGTTTAGTTAATATTGTAATTAGTAAAGTAGGTTAACGATATGGAAAACAATCAAGAGATTATTAAAGATGTAATGTTTGAATTCTTCTTTAACGATAACCAATTTACGTTAAATAATTATGTTGTTTACAAGTTCAAAGGTGAGGAAACTCGAGAGTATCTACAAAGGCAAATTACTGCTGATATAAGTGGCCTTGATAATGCTGCGACAATTGCATGTCGCCTTGATCGTACAGGACGTGTGTTTTCTTTTTTCTATTTAATTCATAATAATGATGGTTTTTATCTTGCTGTCGATGAGAAAATTTCTGAAGAAACAATTGAAGAGTTAGAGAAGTTTATCATCATGGAAGATATAACGATTGAGAAAACTCAAAAGCTTCCATGCCTTTCAACGAGGAAGGGAAATGATTTCGTTACAATGGGTCTATTTGATGGTGTAGGCTATATCGGTCTTGTTGATGAGAAATTAGACAAGAAAGATTATGTGAACTTCTTAGAAGTCTTAACAGCATGGCCTATATTAGATAAAACAATTGATCGCACTAAATTAATTAATGAAACGCGCTTAAATGAATTTGCAATTAGTTATAATAAAGGATGTTTTCTTGGACAAGAAACCGCATCAAAAATTGAAAGTCGAAGAGGTGCCGCTCGTTATCCTGTGTTATTAACTTCAAATAAAGAACTAGCTGATGAGGTTAGTCTAAATGATAAAAAGGTAGAGATACTTAATCGTTGTAAGATTGGTGAAACTCACTTTTCTGTAGCAAAAGCGCCAAGGGAGCTATTAATTAATAATCTTGAGGTTTCATACCAAGATGATTTAATCAAAATTAATACATATCCTGTGCTTGCTAAAGAAAATATCAAAGAAGAGATTAGTGAATACTATTATAATAAGGCCGTTAATCTCTTTCATAAAAATAAGATTACTGAATCTTTAAGCTTGTTAGATCAAGTTATTAGTTTCAATCCTTTATACGCAGATGCATATGAGTCTAAAGGAGTTATTCTTGGAAATAGCGGAGAACACCAGAAGGCCATTGATGTTATGGATGAGTTATTAGCGGTTGATGAAAGCTCTGTTATGGCACATACCAATAAGTCCTTATATTTAATGAAGCTTGGAAAAATAGAAGAGGCCGAGGAAGAAAAGGCCCTTGCAACAGTTGCTTCTTTCAAGCGTTTCGGTGATGAAGCTAAAGCGAAGAAAGCGAAAGAAGAACAAGAAAGAGCGGAAAAGGAAGAACGTGCCCGTCGTTTTGAAATGTTTAATAAGGTTTTGGCCATTGATGAAAATGATGTTGTTGCAAACTTTGGATTAGCTGATATTCATTTTAATAATGAAAAATTTGAAAAGGCACTAAAGCATTTAGAAGTAGTATTAAATGAAAATCCTAAATATTCTGTAGCCTACTTACTAAAGTCAAAAATACTCTTTAGTGAAGAGAAATATGAGCAATGCTTAGAAGTAATTGAAAAGGGAATACCGATTGCAACTTCTCAAGGAGAGCTTATGCCTGCAAATGAGATGCAAACAATTAAGTCTAAGGTTTTAAGGAAGGTTTAGTAATACTCACTTCTTGCAGCTAGTAACTCGTTTTTAATTTTCTCAATTGAGTCAGAGTTTATCTTTTTTTCTAGATTCAAAATATGATTTCGGTGTGAGGCAACCATTTCTTTAAAAACAAGATAGATTTCATGGCCTTCACTTGAAATAATCTCTTCTTTATAGGCCTTCTCTAAATCAAGTTCACAAAATACAAGCATATAATATTCTTCAATTGCTCTCTCTTGTATTTTTTTGAATTCATTCTCTGTGAAGTCGTGTTCTGTTTGTTTTGAAAGCGATGAGAATAGTTCAAGGGCCCAATAAAAGGTCATATAAGCGTGGTATATACCTCTAATTGGCCTTAAGGCCCTACGCCAAGGGCTATAATAGATTTTTTCTTCGAGCTCCTCTAAGAGCTCATTCTGATTTAAATAGCTATTTAGGACGTGGTGTCCATTTTCATGCAGAAGGTCATCCATTAGATCTATATCATCACGGTCGAATGTATTGATTGATGAGTATCCTGGAAGTGTTTGCATTGAGTAGCTGACAATTCCCTTTTCTTTAATCGGTATAATATTATTCGTAAAAGTTTTAAATACCTCGAATAAATCAGGAGTATACTTTCTTAATCTTTCGTAGGCTTTTGCTATTTTCTCTGTCATGAAAGAAGATGAATCTTCAAGGTCAGAGTAGAAGATTATAGTTAAGTCATCGATCTTTGTACTTAGAGCGTGCTTGTTTTTAGAATTTTCATTGATATGAGCAAGGACTTTATCTTCTAGTTTATCAAATAGTATACGGTTACCGTTTTGATATACTGATATATTGTCATCACCAAGCTCAGGTACATTCAAATAGCGCAGTTCTTGGTCGACTTCTTCTAGGATATGTATCTTGAAAAATGAAATAATATTATCTTCTAAAATATGAACAAGTTTTTGTGATTCAGCTAAGAGGTCTTTTGTCTCACTAAGTGAATTTAAAAAAGACTTTGCAAGATTACTATCGTGCCAGAAATTAAATATAGCATCTTCTGATTCGCTCATTTCGTAGTCTTGGCCTACTTCAAATTCTGAATGGTAAGAAATGATCTCAATTAATGCTTCTATCAGATTAAACCAGTAAAAATTTAAGTTTGAATATGAGTCGAGTTTAGTTGAAAAGATGGCCTCTTTATAGAAGTCTTGAAATCTTTGAGACAAATACTCATTGCTCTCTTCTACATCACTAGATGCATCTTCACGATAAAGTGCAAGTGTTTCTAAATAAGACTCTTTGAAAGAGTTATTATTTTGAATGAATTGATTGAATTGTTTCATGGAGTTTCGGTATGAAAAATGGCTGGGATGGCGAGATTCGAACTCGCGACCAATAGATTAACAGTCTACTGCGCTACCGCTGCGCCACATCCCAGCAATCTTAAGTAGTTAATTTTATAATCCTATTTTTTTAAATTGTAAATATTTTCTTTTATGGGAAAATTATTTATCAATGAGTTAAGTGTTTGAAATTATTGTATCTCAATTAAATTTGCTAATTTTTTTTTTTGAAAAGCCGATAAGTTGAGTCAGACTTTGGTGTAAAATATAGGAAATGATGGAACAATCAAACCTTATTAGAAATTTACTACGTATCATAACTCCAGAAGAAGTTACTGATTTAACAACCTTCGGTGATATGGATGCAAAGGATACGTTAACTAATCTCTTAATTAGTCATAATCAAGGGCAGGAAATTACTTATACGCCTTCTGGAATGGCCAAGATTATTCCTTTCCCGGGACAAGAGGAAGCTGTTGCAGATCTAACGATTGATGGCCTTGATCAAGGTGAGATCTTCACTGGACATAGAGTTCATCAATTCATTAATAACTTTATAACTAAGGTAAAATTCGAATCACATAAAGTTCACCCAGGTGCCAAGCCTGTTGAGACTACAACTTTTATCATTAATGAAAAAGAGCGCTTTAAGAATGTTTATACAAAAATAAAAGGGAAGGAAGTTCTCGATTTATATGCAAAAAACTCTGTTGTTGATTTAGAACAAGAACGCAAAAATCGAAGAGACCTTTCACAGAACTCTTCGACCGGCGTTCTTGTAAATAAGAAACATTATTAATCTTCTTTTAATCCTTTAATATTTCCTTTTGCACTAGTTTCTTCAATTTCTAATGTTGCTAGTTGATAAACACAATGATCAACTGTCGAAACAGCGGCAGGTCGATAATTACCAGAGTTTTTAACGCCACCAAAAGGAAGCTTTGAATTTGCTCCAACAGTTGCGCGGTTTAGGTTAACAAGTCCCGCATCAATATTATTAACTGCATGTTGAAATTTTGCAGCATCTTTAGTGAAGACTGAAGCTGCTAGTCCATACTCTGTAGAGTTGGCAATATTAATGGCCTCATCAAAATCGTCATAACTTACAAAAGTACAGTTTGGACCAAAAATTTCATTTGCAAGGAAATGGCTATTTGGAATTAGTTTATCTGCGTAATGAATTGAAGGTGAAACATAGTAACCATTTGTCGCACGCTCTAATTGCTTCCCACGCATAACTTCTTCAAGTCCTTCTCTTTTTGCCATTCCCATAAAGAGTAGGTATTGATCAAGAGAGGCTTGATCGATTAAAGGGCCCATAAAAGGATCAACTTCATGTTCTGTTGCATGATCAACAATAATCTTCTTTGCCATATCATGAAAGCGACTAATGAATTCATCTTTAATTGAACTATGAATTGCAACGAGACCAGTTGAGGTACAACGTTGACCAGTCGTTAAATACGAGCCTGTTAGAATTTCTTCTAGCGTATAATCAATATCTGCACTTTCTGTGATGATTGAAGTATTTTTTCCACCAAGTTCAAGTGAGACAAGTTTTGATAAGTCTGTGTGAGTTGACTCTAGAATTTTTTGACCAACTTCTTTTGAACCAGTAAAGAAGATACCCTTAACTCTCTTATCTTTGATGATTCTTCTAGCGACTTCACCATCACCTTGAATAAGGTTAACAACACCCATTGGAAACTTTGCTTCTGCAAGACATTCAAACATTAGCTGTGCTGAATAACATGTCTTTTCACTAGGCTTGAAAATAATTGAGTTCCCAGAGATAAGATTCGCTGTGATTTGTCCGTTTGCAAGGTGGCATGGGAAATTAAATGGGCCAATAATAAAGCTTGGGCCAACTGGCTTATAGTAAATATGCGCGTTTGTATTTGGCGCAATGTTTTGCATATCTTTTGTCTGAATACGAGGCAGGGAAGATTCAATTGTTACATTAACTTTTGCAATAAGAGCAGCAGCTTCTGTACGGGCCTCCCATAGAGGCTTTCCTACTTCAAGGGCGATGGCCGTAGCAATTTGTTCTTGCTTACCTTTAAGTGCTTCTTGGTACCTTTTTAATGCTTCAATTCTTTCTTCAATGGAAGTATTGCGCCAAGTTTGAAATCCTTTGTGAGCAGAATCAATTAACTCATCGATATGAGAATAATTTACTTGTAGGTTCCAAAGGACCTTAGAAGTATCACTTGGACACTCTCTTGAAATTGTACGATCTGTTCGCTTATCTACAGTATTATCAAATTGCACAAAGTTATTATTAAAAAATGAGCCTTTTAGTTGATACATAAATATCTCCCTTATATTGCCATCACTGTGACGTCTTGATCTTGATCAAGTTTATATTGTGAAATGTTGTCGACAGTAAGTATATCATTATTGAGTTCACCTTTGAGACAGATTACCTCAAAGTTTTCTTCATTTGTCATAACAAGGTAAAGTTTTGGATGTTTACAACTTCCTTGTTCTATCTTTGCTTTTTGGATTGTTTGAACAGGCTTAATGTCTTTTAGCTTACAGCGGTAGTGTGGACCACCATCAAATGGATCCACTTCATTTGTATACTTAAAACCAATTGATTCAAGCATTCTCTTTACTGGTTCAGTATCAAGTCCAACTTTTCCAACGGCATTTCTCGCTTCAATTGGAAGTAGGGTTTCGTAAATTGTTCCTGAAGGAAAGAGGCTTAGAATGAATTCTTTATTCTTACGACTTAAGATGTCGGCATCATGATATTCCATATTAAGAAATCGTCTACCAATTGCTTCCCATAGTGGAGACTTTCCATCGGCATCAAATGGTGGCATTAGTTCAGAGTGAACAGTGTCCTTAAAACGATGAGGATTTAATCCCATATACATGAAACGACAAAATGATAGAACCTTTCCTAGTTTATTAGGATTGCCTCGATAACTTGGATCAAGGATAAGCCCACCAATTTCTGTTGGCCCATCGGTATCGTAGCCAAGCTTCAGGGTTCCGTGTATGAAGCCTGTATTTATTGTTTGGGAAAATTTATTTTCTTGTCCAACTTTCAAATAAAAATGAGGCTCATGTTCATCACCATGACGTGCGTGAATCATAGAGCAGCCGATAACTCTATTTGCCTCAAGATCTTCTAGCACAAAAATATAATGATCGCGTGAAAGATCAGAACTCATTTGTTTAAAAGAGCGAAGAGAACTATTGATCTTACTTTCGATTAACTCCTTATCATGAGGTAAGTTAATAAAAGTATATAATCCCGAAAGATCATATAAATCTTCTAAGTCTTCTTTTTTAACAGGTCTTATTCGAAACATTTTTTTCTTTCCCTAATTTATTTCTTCTAAGATTGTTTTTTCAATTATAGAAATGATGTCATCAATATGCTCATCAGTCATAGCAAGTGGCAGAAGTAGTCTAACTCGTGTTGGTTCTTTACCGGCCATAAAGGCAACGATTCCGTTATTAAATAAAGCCTTAACAAATTTTGAAACGGTTTCAGTTGTTGAGTCACCGACTTCAAAAGCTATCATTGTTCCAATACCACCAACATAAGTTATCTTGTCTTTACAAGAGTTCTTCATTAGGTGAGTCAGCTTTGTGATGAACTTATCTTCTAATTCTTTGATACGTCCATTATCTCCGTAGAAATTACCTTCTGTTAGATACTTAACAAGTTTACTTCCTGTTGAAAGTGCTGAAACAGATCCATTGAAAGTACCTGCAATTAAACCAGGCTTAGGGTTTAATTCTTCACTATAAAGGACACCACAAACTTGTAGGGCCTTTCCTACAGAAACAATATCGACATACTTATCTAGGCCCATTGTTTGGAATGCAAATAATTCTCTTGTTCTACCAAATGTTTGAACTTCATCAATCCAAATATATAAACCTTTCTTCTTGGCCCACTTAAAGATTTCTTCGTAATATTCTTTTGGTCCAAAGATAAACCCACCTTCACCCTGAATAATTTCAAGCATAATTGCACAGTGCTGATTTGGGTGTTTCGCTGTAACTTCCTCAAGTGCCGCTAGTGTATTCTTTAATGAGTCCTCAGGGTTGTTTTGATCAAAATGTGGAACGTGATCAACATCTAAAGACTTAGGCATCCCTTGACGGTAATTAGCATTATGTGTGATATCCTGAGTAGCAACACTTCTTCCTGCAAAAGCTTTCTTGAAAGCAATCACACGATAAGCAGGATCTTTCTTTTGCCAAACAAGCTTAAGAGCTAGATCATTTGCAAAACTACCTGAACCTGTAAACCAAAAGTGCTTCAGGTTACTTTCTTTAACTGCACTAAGTAGATTATTTGTTAATTCTATTGCTTGTGGATATGGTTGAAGATTTCCACACATAACTGAGTCACCAAGAGCAGCCTCAAGGTGTGACTTAATATAGATAGGATGTGAGTGACCAAGTAGGTTAGGACCAATACCGCCGATTAAATCATACTTTACTGAACCGTCAATTAACTCAGTGAATGGCCCGTGTCCGCGTCCAGATGAAACATAGTTAAAGTAGATACCTTTACCTCTTTCTTGATTATAAGTTTTTAAAGTTTCTTCAACTAGATGCTCTTTTCCTTCTTGTGGCCCACGAACTTCCATAAAATTCTTCTGCTCTTTAAGAATTGAAGAGAATAGCTTATCAAATTGATCATTTATTTCATTGTTTCTAACGCCGTATTCCATAACTCACCTCTTTTTTACTTTTTTTATGTGGTAGAATTATCACTCACTTGCAAAGGCTACAAGCCAAATAGATAATAAATTTATGCCAGATACTAACACAGGAAATCCACTAAAAGAATTGGAAGAACTTTATAAAAATAAAGATTATGAAGCTTATAAAGATCTTCTAATTAAAAATAAAAGTCTATTTATCGATGCTCAGTATTTTTACAATTTGGGCACCGCGTACTTGAAATTAGAAGACCTTGGAGCGGCCAGACTTTATCTTGAAAAGTCATATCAGCTAGGTCAGCAAGATAAGCTCGTAACCAATAATATCGACTATATTAAGACTCAATATGACTTAGGTAGTCAGGAGTATAATCTTGTTGCCAAAGGCCTTAATATACCAAGTGTTTATTATACTAGTATTACCTTGGTACTACTTTTGATTGTTTTAGTTTTAAATTGGAGAACTAAAATTCATAAAGGTATTATTTTTATTTTATTTATCGTTTCACTCAGTCCTGCTATTTTCAATAGCATCTATTTGAAAGCAACATATAATAATGCTGTTGTGATGAAAGATACGCAAGTCCATGAAGGACCTTCTGCAATTTTTGAACATAACCAGCAGGCACGTGAAGGACTTAGAGTGATTATCTCTAAGGTGAATGAGGGATGGTCTTTTATTTATTGGCCAAGTAGCGTTAAGGGTTGGGTTAAGTCCGATTCCATTGAAACTTATTAAAGGTAATTTATGACTGAGAAGTATTCTAAAGAAGATCAAATCGATATTAACTTAATAAAGTTTTTGTGGTCGATTAATCCTCTTATTAAAAGCAATAAGGTAACCATCCCATATCTGCTAAGAGAAACTGTTATATTAAGAAATCTCGGTGAATTTGAATTATTTCAACTTTCAAAATACTTTCACAAAAGAACATATGAAAAAGGTGAGGTTATCTTCAAAGAAGGTGACTTTGGAATTGGTTTCTACATCATTGTCTCTGGTCGTGTTGAACTTTATACAGAGCGAAGTGGAAAGAAGTTTCATGTAACTAATCTTGAAAGAAGGGACTACCTGGGAGAGATTGGTCTACTTGAAGAAGGTCATAAGCGTTCTGTGTCTGCAGTTGCTTCAGAGCCACTTGAGATGCTGGGAATTTTTAAACCTGATCTCGAGCTAATGATTACAGAAAAGCCGGGACTCTCTTCTAAATTCCTCCAAGCAATGAGTGAGCTAGTTGTAAAGAAGTTACATATTCTTGCAAGAGAAATTAGAAAACTTAAGGTTGAGAACTCTGATTTAAATGATGAAGTAAATGCACTAAATGAAGAGAAAGAAAAAAATGACCAGTAATGATCGTCTAAGGGCCATAATTTTTGGATTATTTATCCTCTGTTGCATGGGCCTGTTTTTTCTATTTCCTAGAGTCGCAACGCCTCTTTTAATTTGCTACATTCTAACTCTGATTCTAAATCCAATATTATTATTTATTGAACGTTATCATATAAATCGAAACCTTTCCTCGGCCATCCTTGTTGTGATCTTTCTATTTGCTACAATTTATCCAGTGGTAAAGGTTACTCCAATAATGGTGAGTGAATTAAATAATTTAGAAGTTTATATTCCAAAAGTAGAATATTTCCTAAAAACAAGTTACTCATCTCTGCAGGCATTTGTTGAAGCAAGGTCTGGCTATCGTTTAAGTAATGAGTACCTTTTACAAACCTTGAACTTTGTAAAAGATGAGATCAGTGCTTTTGTATTGGTACTGCCAAAGTTTCTTGGTACGGCACTGGAATTGTTTTTTATTGTGCCTTTATTTCTCTTTTTCACATTAAGAGATATGAGAACATTCAGAGAGAAGGTCACAAGACTTTTACCTAATAAGTACTTTGAAAAGCTTTATCATCTCTCATTTCAATTTAATCGTCGTATTGGTGACTATATTCTGGCTAAGGTTATTGAGGCCAGTATTTTAGGGATCATAATTTTTGCGGGCCTATTCTTTATGGATATCCGTTTTTCTCTGATCTTTGGAATCCTTGCAGCGGTTACTAATATTATTCCTTATCTAGGCCCATTATTTGGCTCTGTTCCTGCATTAATCTTTATTGCAGCTGAATACGGAATGGGGACAGACTTTGGTGGAGTTTTAATTCTCTATCTTGTTGCCAATGCCATTGATATCGCAATTGTCTTTCCATTACTTGTTTCAAAAATCGTTAACCTCCACCCAGTTGTTGTTGTAGGTAGTGTTATTCTTGGCTCTCAAATGATTGGAATTACGGGAATGATTATTTCAATTCCATTAGCGGCCGCAATTAAGCTATTAATTGATCAAGTTCTTAAAGATGTTTACGAAGAAGGCTATTAGCTTTGACGGGTATTATTGTTAAGTGCTAGAATTTCCCTATATATAGGGGGCCAAGTGCTTAAGTATCTTACATTATTATTTTCTATTCTTGTTTTGACTTCCTGCGCAGTAAATCGACCAAAAGGTAGTACTGAGGCAGAGGTTTTATTTAAAGAGGCTTCAAGGCTTAAAGAATCAGAGCGTTATATTATGGCGCTTGAAAAATTAAATACAATTAAATCTCAATATCCATATAGTTACTATGCAACCTCTGCTGAGTTAATGCAGGCAGACATCCTATATTTACAGGAAAACTATGAGGAATCTGCTGCTGCATATCTTTTGTTTAAGGACTTTCATCCAAAACATCCAAGAATGGATTATGTAACTTTTAAGATTGCAGAAGCCTACTATAAACAGAAGCCATCAACATTTGATCGCGATCTTACTGCCGCTAAACAGGCCATTAAATATTTTAATGAGCTAAGAAGTTTATATCCAAATTCAAAGTATCTGAAAGATGCTAAGGATAAAATTGATGAATGTTATAAGATGCTAAAAAATAAAGAGCTCTACATTGCCAACTTCTATTATAAAACGGAAGACTTTCAATCAGCGGCTTTTCGCTATAAGAATTTATTGAATCGATTCAATGATGATAAAGTTAAAAAACTTGCCAGTGATCGTTTGGTAACAATTGGTTTAAAAAGTGCAAGGCCAGAGCTTTGTGAGTTAGTTTTTAAAAATTATCGCTATTTATATAAAGATGGTGATCTTTCTAACTTAAAAAGTGACGTAAAAGAGTGCTTAAGATAGGGGACGCCAATTATGATGAAGTCATTTGAACAAGAGAAATTATCTAAGAAGGCCAAGGTTGCTTTTGATAATCGTGAATTTAATAAAGCGATATCAATTTATAATGAACTCTTAGATATTGATCCAAAAGATGCTGATGCTCTTTTTTCAATTGCTAATATTTTTCATTTAACGGGTGAGATCTCTAAGGCCATTAAAGCTTTCAAAAAAGTTTTAGAAGTAAGGCCAGATCACACAGATGCAGCTGTTAGCTTATCGGTTCTCTATAATGATATTGGACAATATGAAGAAGCAAGTAAGATCTTTCAGGTTGCTTCACAAAAGGTTAAGGTTAACTCTAAGAGCTCTGAGCTTAATGATAATCATATTGATCGTAAGTTTGCGATTAAGCACTATGAGTTAGCTGATTTATATCTAACATATAATCGTTTTGATGAAGCTCTATTTGAATATGGAAAAGTATTAAAGCTTGATCCAGATAATTTAGAGGCCAGAGTAAAGATTGCAAAAGTCTATGCTAAGAAAGGCTTTGTTAATAAGTCATTTGAAGAACTTTCAAAACTTAAGAATGAAAGACCTGATTATCTTCCAGGTCGTATTGCTCTTGGTGTTCTACACTATGGTAAGGGTGATGTTTTAAATGCTACTTCTGAATGGGAAAAAGTTGTCTCTGTTGATCCTCTTAATAATGAAGCACAAATGTATTTAAACTTTGCTAAGAATGCGACAGAAACTACTTTATAAGAAATAAAAAAGAAATTTTAAAATAAAAAAGCACCATGTTCATGGTGCTTTTTTTATATATATAAATTTGGAAAATTTAAATTAAGCTTCTGCTGTACGTTCTGTATTTGTTGTTTCACTTTGCTCAACAACAGTTGGCTCATTTGAAACATTAACATTTGTACGAACAGAATCATCAGAATGAAAATTAACAATCGACTTCTTCAGGGCCGCATACATTTCAAATTTTACTTCTAGTTTATTATCTTGAAGTACAATCTGACGTGCTTTGTGAGTGTCGTTATTAATAATGATTGGTGCCTTTAAGTTAGCCGACATAAGCGTTACATCCGAAGGAATTGTTAGGATTGTATAAACGCTTGCGTTTGTTAGGTTCTCTAGCTTAAGGCTATTTAATTCAGCTGGTAATAGGCTGATAGAATAGTCTTCTTTAAAGATTTTTGGTTCAATGATTGGGAAAGCTGTTGCTCCATCATCTACTGATTGTAGCCAAAGAATAAGTGTTTGATCACCTGGATCAACAACAAAGAATTCTTTAAGGTTTTCAAACCCAAGAATACCTTCATCAAATTTGATGATATCTTTTTTATTAACTTCTAATTCCCCAAATCGTGTTGTGCTTACTTTCACTGTGTCGTTCCTCCGAATTCAAGTTTCAGAACTTGATAACAGATTTTAACAGTCGTAGGGGCAAAAGAGCAAGCGGAATTTATTTCTTGTTGCGCAGGGCGTCTGCGAGATCGTTAAGACTATCTGGTCCAGCCTGAGAAGCTTCATAATTTTGCTCTTGAATGGCCTTGTAGACCTCTTCTCGGTGAATTTTTGTTTCCTTCGGGGCCTTGATTCCAAGACGAACTTGTTTACCTTTAATTTGTACGACAACGATCTTAATATGATCGTCTATAGCAATACTTTCCCCTAGCTTCCTTGTTAAAACCAGCATTTCACATCCTCAATTTTGAACCTTCCTGATTCATCAGGTAGAGTTCATATATTATTCAAAACTTTAAAAATCAAGTAAAAAATCAACTAAATAAAAAAAAAGTAGCAGCAGCGTGTTATCGCAGAAAGTCTAAGAGGTTTCTATTTAAGAGCCCCTCGGATGTTTTATATGCTGTTTTTAAGATCTCTTGTTGACGCGTGATGTCTGAGAATAATTCAGTTACATCTGCATCGACGAGCTTACTCTTTCTTTCCATATTGCTAATATCGTTTGCTTCAATTGTGTTCACATTACTCATAACTGAACTTGAAACAGAACCAACTCTTGTTCTTAAAGTTACAAGACGTGTAATGGCCGTATCAAATTTTTCAAGTAAGTTTTGAATTTGCTTTGGATCATTATTTTCTAATGAAATGGCAAGGGAGTCGAGTAGTCCAAATATATTGGCCGTCTCAGTATATTTACCAGCATCTTCACCAACTGATGCGATGTCACGATTATTTGCTTCAACTGATTCAATTTCTCTATTCTTATTTCTATCTTTTCCTGCGGCCATTTCAGGAAACTTCTCAAGAGGATGTTTTACTTTAGAGTCTGACTCAGACTCGGCCATAAAAACTTCTTTCCCATGAAGATTAACCTGAACAAAGAAGTCTTTTCCAACTTCTAACGTTGTGTGACCTGTATCACCAAGATATTTACCATTTTCATCAAATGGAGCTTGCAGTGTCTTATATCCTGAAAAGATATAACGTTGACCAACTCGCTTATTGGCGATGGATAATGCAAGATTACGTAATTGGTGTACTTCGTTTGCAACATTTCGTCTTACATCGGCATTATAAATATCTGATGATTGAGCGATTGCAATTTCTTTTGCCTTATTAACAACATCAGTTAAGTTCTCTAATGCTTTTTCTGTAATATTTAATTGGAGTATTGCAAAGTCTGCATTTCTTTTAAATTGAGCATTATCATTTGTAACACTTGATATTTGTAATGCTTCAATATTTGCAGCTGGATTGTCTGATGGCTTACGCATGCTTTTAAGAGTTGTCCCCTTCATTTGAAGGTCTTCCATCTTAGACTTATGCTTATTAAGCGTATGCCTAATTGATAAAGTCGTTGAATTTTCAGACACTCTTGTCATTACTTATATTCCTAATTACTGCTTTATTGATAAAACAGTATCAAACATTTCATTTGCAGTTTGCATTACTTTAGCTGCTGCTTCGTAAGCGTGCTGATACTTGATCATATTTGCCGCTTCTTCATCAATTGAAACACCACTGATTCTTTCTCGAATAGAGTTTGCCTGTGCAAGTAAACCTTCCGATTGTTCAGCGTCTAGCTTTGCTTTTCCTGTTTCTAAACCGACATTTCCGACAGTTTTTAGGTAGTCCTCTTCAATCGTTGCTGTACCATCTCCCATAAGTCTTTCGTGTTGAAGCTTAGAGATAGCAATTGCGACACGGTTATCCCCGGGACTATTTGGAGAAAGGGCCGTTGCAATATTTGAAACGTCAGACTTAATGGCATCACTTAAATCAAGTCTAAGCGCCGCACCTTCAATCTGAGTTGGCTCCTTAAAGAAATTTAATCCAGTTGTCGGTCCTTTAGAATCAACTGTAACCGGATTTCCTTGGGCATCGGTTTGAATCTCTCGATTAACAAAACCTCTTCTGTGAATTGCATTAACATAATTCATAAATTCAAAAGCTGTTTGATCGAGTTTTTCTCTTAGTGCTTTAATATCGTGGTTTCTTACCTTGATGACTGCACCAAGTGATCCACCTTTAAATTTTTCAGTAATTTGTTGACCAGATCTTGAGGCCCAAAAAACTTCAACAGAACCATCTTGACCACTTGTTGAGTCTTCTTTTCCAAAGACGTATGTTCCAAGTGTTTGAGTTTGGGCCGCTGTTACAAGTGTCCCAACTCCTGGTGCTTGAACGTTATAATTTCCACGTTCATCTTCATAAGTATGGATCTTAACAATTTTAGATAATTCTTTAATTGCAAGATCTCGTTGATCTCGCATATCTCCGGTTTCGTCACCATTTGCTTCTAGTTCACGAATCTTACGATTTAGCTGACCAATTGTTTCAATATGCTGATTAGCATCTTTGATATTTAAAGAAATTTTGTCATCGATACTTCTCGAGATTTCGTCGAGAGTTTCAGCAATTCGACGAAAGTCTTTAACAATAAGTTGTGCCTTATCGCGAACAACAGATCGTACCGTTTCATTTTCTGGTTGATTTGCAAGATCTCTAAAGGAGTTGAAGAAGTTGTTTAAGATCTGATTCAGACCTTGATTATCGATTTCATTGAAGATGTCTTCGATACGACCCATTTGTTGGGATCTATTATCGTAATAAGACTTGTCAGTATTTGCGTCTCTTAATTTCTTTTCAACAAATTTATCATGGACACGATTAATATCTCTAATGCGAGTACCACTACCTGTTACAAGTCCATCCTTAATTAGTGGAGTATTTGCTTGTTGATGCACGCGTTGACGTGAATACCCTTCAGTATTCGCATTTGAAATATTGTGAGACGTAACTTCAAGAGCTTTCTTTGAAGCTGATAGTCCCGTATTCCCAATGTTTAAAAGGCGTGATGACAAATTTTCTCCGTGCTATGGATTGCGCCCAAGAGATCTCTCCTGAGTCATTCCTTTTGCATTATATGTAGATACAGTTTTTGTACCCATGGCACTTTCCCTGATCTCGCGAAGAGAGCTGAGTGCTTTATTAATAAATAATTGATTCTTCTTATTTTGCGCCTGAATCTTTTCAATAATATCAACGAGTAGAGCATTAAAACGATAGAGATGCTTTCCTTCTTTTTCCGCTTCAAACTTTGCAAAGAAGTCGAGTAGGTCATTGATAGAGTTTACTTCAAGCTCTTTGTAATCTTTTTTTATCGTTGCAAGAATATCATTGCGTAAGTACTCGTTCTTTTCTATTTCAGAAACGATTAATGCTTTTTGAGCAACTTTCTCTTCCAACTTTTCTAGGTCGCTTTCAAGTAACAATGCATACTCATCACATGTAAGGTCGAAAAGCTTATAGTGAAGCTCACATTGCGACTTCCAAATATCTGTAATTTGAAAATAATATTTTGCAAGTTGTGTTTTCATTAGACTCCAAATTCCTCACCGAGTATTTTGTCGGCCATTTTTTCATAGTCCATTTTATAAGTTCCACTTTGGATCTGTGCCTTAAGGGCAGCGATCTTGGCGCTATTATCCATTTCTGGTGCCGCATCGACGGCTTTTTTAATTTGTGCAAAGTCCTTTACAGCTTCTGGAATCGTTACCTTAGCATCACGACTTGTTTGGTTGTCGATATATGCCTTTTGAGCTGTTGAATTCCTTTTAATTGGAGATTGTTTCTGAACATCCTGAGCTCGCTCATTTTGAGTTCTTGAGTTTGGGAAGAAACTAGATCTCGTATTCTGTACACTACTCATACTTTACTCCAATTTGGTTTTTGCGCTTTATTGCGACTTCCTGTGAGGGTTGAGTTGGCCCTTCATCCATTTTAATATTGTGTTGTGCGTACTTATTCTTATTGTCCAAATAGTTTTGATAATTTTGAGAGTTCCTCATGTGTTTAGGATAAATCTCATTCAAAATTAATTTCTGTATTTGGCTATCCTCATTCACAAGTGCCTTGGCCCTTTCGCTTGTTAATAGTCCTTTGTAGAAATTTCCTGCTGTACCTTGAACGCCTGCGTTTAGGTTCTTTGTCATTTCTTTAACCATTAACTCGTTAAACTGTGCTTCTAGCCCTTGTGCTGCACTTTTGATCTCTTCGGGAATGTACTTTTCAGATTCTTCAGGACGAATAGAATTAGATGCATTATTCATTGCATTTCTATTTTGAATTTGAGGTCGATGAATTTTTACTTCATTCATATAACTCATCCTGAGTTTCTGGCCATTCAATCCTCGAAAAGCCCATTAACATTAATTATTTTAACATTTTTTTAAGGTTTTTTATACAGGGCCTTAAAAAATGGTAAAAAATGCTATTTGACATGCAAACTTAAATTAACTCAATTTCTCCAATTAGAGCACCATTTCGCTTAAGTGCTTGAAATATCGAAATAAGGTCTTCCGGTGTTGCACCAAGAGCATTTAAGCTCTTCACTAATTCATTAAGCGTTGTGGACTTATCCACAAATTTTATATTTTCAGGCGTGCCTTCTTTATCCTGGTTATTTACTTGGATATTTAGCCCACCGTGTGAGATCGCTACAGGTTTTACAGCGATATCTCCGCCGGCAACAATAGTACCAGTGCGTTCATTGATGATAATTTTTGCAATGCGATCAGTGTGAACTCGAAAATTCTCAATGATTGCTAGAAGCTGAACTATTTTTCTCTGATACTGAATAGGGATGATGATATCTACAGTATTTGAGTCTTTTGCTATTGCATATTTTCCACCAAGTTCTTGGTTGATTGTTTTTTCAATTCGAGCTGCTGTCGTAAAGTCTGGGTTTTTTAGAGCAAGACGTAATGACTTCTTTTTGTCGAAATTTAACTTCAGTTCACGCTCTACTGTGGCACCGTGTGGAATTAGGCCAGTTGTTGCAAACTTCTTTCCCTTGTCAAGGCCACCGATAGAGATCGGACCATTTGCTACAGCGTAAACATTTCCATCACCACCTTTTAGTGGAGTGATTAAAAGAGTCCCCCCAGCTAGTGATGAAGCATCTCCAATTGAAGAGATCGTTACATCTATTTTTTGACCGACACGGCTAAATGATGGCAATTGCGCTGTTACAATAACTGCTGCGACATTTTTTGAGCTGATTTCATTTTGTGGATTCAGTCCAAGCTTTTGAAACATACGCTTTAGTGATGTATTCGTAATTTCTCCACCACCATCTCCAGTTCCATTAAGACCGACGACAAGTCCGTACCCTACGATAGGGTTTTTACGAACACCCTTAACATCGACAAGGTCCTTTAATCGACTCATCTTTGCATCGACATGCGTTCCAAATGAAAGAAGAATTAATCCAAAAATTAGCTTTTTAAACATTTATTACCTCAATACTGTAACAGAGCTTTCTAAGAACTTTGTCGAATTTACAGTGTCATCTTCATTAATATCTTTACGAGAGATGAGTGCCTGTAGCTCAATTAAGTGTTTACGATTTTTAAATAATACATTTTTCTGACCACGTACTAATAGGTGATCACGACTGATTTCTTCTACAATAACCCCAGAGATCTTATCGTGAATCTTGCTGTCTGCGCTTTTGTCTTCATCATCGCCAGCACCTTCAGCGGCAGCTTGTTGTCCAGGCTGTTGTTCACCTTCTTTATTCGATGTTGCGCCAAGTTTAGGAATTGGTGGAAAAGCACGTTTTAATTCCATTGTAATTTCATTTTTTAAACGTGTTTGAACATTAACTAAAATAATGTCTCCATTTCTTTTCCATTTATTTTTTGTGAAAAGGTAATTCTCGTTACCGTCACCGGCCCAAAGGCTTCCATCATTTCTATTGTCATAAAAATTACTTGCAGTAACTCGAGGACTTACTGTTTTAGAATATTGTCTTTTAACCTGGGGTTGTACATTTGCTCGAGTCGTTGAAGTAAGACTTCTTCTGTCTTGTGGTGCATCTGCACTTCTTCTCGATCGGCGATATTGGTCAAATTTACTATCTGCATTTGCACGACGTTGTTGCTCAACTTGTCTTCTTTGTGGCCCATCAAGTTCTGTATACATTTTACTGATGTAGTTAGCACATGAAGTAGTCATCAATGAAAAAACTAATAATAAATACAATCTCATAATTCAACCTTTACTTCGTTGAGACCGACGACCTTTGCTGTATATACTTTGTTGGTTTTCACATTTTTAACTTTAATAAAGTCTTCTAGCTTACCAACAGATAATGGCGTACCTGTCCCTGATAATTTAATTCCGTTATTTATAAGTGTGACTTTAACTGGCACACCAAAAGATACTAAGTTTATTGGAGTGAGGTCTCTCTTTTTAATTACTTCACCTGGAGAGATCACTTTGTTTGATTTATAAAATGGAATCTCTTCGATATTCTTAAAAACAGCTTTTTCATCTGTTGTATAAATTGTTTTCTTCTTCACATTTTTTTTATCAATAGACTTGTAACTTAAGTTTATCTCATTAGTTGCAACAACAGCTTTTACAGGTTTTTTTACTTCTATATCTAACCATTTTATTTTGTTGTCATATGTGATTTTTACTTTATTTCTTCCGAGCTTTTTACATTGATTACATGCAAACTCTAATGAAGTTAGTCGATCTACAGAAATAGATTCGAGAGGTTTTCTTGAGTGGAATTCTACTTTCCAGTTATGAGGTATCGAAAATTGATTTTTTATACTGTCTTCAAGACTTACAAAAACCGTTTCTTTAGTCATTAATTGAATCTGATTTTGCGCTAGCTCACGACTATGATGAAGGTTTAAGTTTCCAGTCACTTCTTGAAGGATTTCATTTAAGATTTCAATCTGACTGCGGTTACAACCTTGTTGAGTGAATGTCACTCTTGCGTTGTTCACACGATATACTTTATCAGCAAATGATACTTTACAAGCACTTGTCATCGAGCTTGTTAATGAAGTGAATAAGAATGGAATAATTAATTTTTTAATCATCTTTTCGTATTAACCTTATTACCTTGTGATGTTATTAACTGTTTGTAGCATTTGGTCAGCAACACCCATTACTTTAGAGTTCATTTCATATGCTCTTTGTGCCTTGATTAGATCAGTCATCTCATTCATAAGACTAACATTTGCCATCTCTAGGGCACCTTGTTGTAGTGATCCTGTATTGTTTACGCCTGCAATTCCTTGGATCGGTTGTCCACTGGCCGTTGTTTGGCGATAAAGGTTATTTCCGTCAGAGTGTAGTCCCGGATTATTTACGAATGTAAAAACTGGAATTTGTCCTACGTTTTGTGGTTCAACTTGTCCTGTAAAGTAGGCTTCACATGTTCCGTCATTTCCAATGCTGACGCTTGCAACACCTGGAGGAAATGTTATTCCAGGAAATACTTGATAGCCTTCTTTTGTGACTAGTTGTCCTTGAGCATTTACATTAAAAGCACCATCTCTAGTAAAACGAAGTTCTCCATTTGGTTTAATAATGCCGAAAAAGCCATCTCCATTGATCATAAGATCAAATGGGTTATTTGTTACTTTAGGAGCACCAGCAGAAAATACTTTTCTTACTCCACTGATCTTAGAGCCAGAACCAACTTGTACACCAATAGTGTAGTTAGAATTAGCATCTGATCTCGATCCAGCTTCCTTGATTGTTTCATACATAAGCTCTTGAGATTCAGCTCTTTGTTTCTTATAGCCAATTGTATTTAGGTTTGCCACGTTGTTAGATATCGTATTAACGTGCATCTCTTGTGTGGCCATACCTGTTGCTGAAATATCGAGTGCCTTCATCATTCCAAAAGAGTAACGGGCCATGAATAGAAATGTAATAAATAGTATAAAGTTCTTCATATTACCTCAGAATTTAATCATCTCATTAACTGCTTTAGAGCTAATTGAATCATAAGTTTTAATTGCTTTTTGAATTGAATCGAAATGTCTGTGCGCCTTAATAAGGTCTGACATTTCAGATACAGCATTAACATTTGATTGTTCCACAAAGCCTTGATGGATTGATGTGTTTGTTTGTTCTTTTAGATTGCCCTCATTATTATTCACAAATAATGAGTTCCCTTCTTTCCTTAGGGCATGAATATCATTGAATTCAGCAATATTAAGTGCGCCAACTTGATTATTATTGGCATAAACTGCTCCATCTAATGCGATGGTAATATTCTTTGTCCCTGGTGGGATTGCAATTGGCTCATTATCATCACGGCCAATGACAGGATATCCTTCTTGTGTCGTTAGGATTCCATCTTGTCGTAATGAAAGAGTGCCTCTTCGTGTATAGCGAATACCTTTTGGAGTATCGATGGTTAGAAATCCCTTTCCTCGTAGTCCAATATCGAGTGGATTACTTGTAGGAGAGAGCGTCCCTTGCTTAAAGTTTGTATATGAGCCATCTACTTTTACCATTGCATGTTCTGCTCCATAACTACGGTAGAAGTCTTCTGGCGCCCATTCTTTATTAGGCAAGTCGATATCCTGCGTCCCTTTATCGAGGGCCGTTAGATACTCTTTGAATGCGAGTTGATCTTTTTTAAAGCCTGGTGTGTTGGCATTTGCAACATTATTGGCAATTGTATCAACTTTCTGTTGTTGTGCGATTGCACCGGATAGCGGTACCCATAATTCTTTCATCTGCCCTCCTGGCAAATTCTTCTTCTACTATATCAACCGAGGTGCCAAATTACCTACATAGGTAAAATTGACCCATGATGTAAGTGTCCATTATTACGCATTTTTATTTAAAGAATACGTAAAGTATGGGAATATTATGTCATTGAAGATCTATTAATGTTGAAAAAATGACACGGTGAAATATGGCCAAGAAGATTGATATTGAAAAAAACCTACAAAGATTAGAAGAACTAGTTCATGGGCTTGAGTCTGGTGAGTTAACTTTAGACGATAGCTTAAAGAACTTTGAAGAGGGAGTGAAACTATATACTGATAGTAAAGGCTACCTTGAAAAAGTTGAGAAAAAAGTTCTAGAACTCACAGATAAGCTGGAAGAAAAAGAGATTGAATAAGATAAATTTCATCTTAACATTTCTCGTCTTACTTTTATTAAGTAATACATGCCAAACAAAGGAGCGCGCAACTAGTGAGGATAGAGTTGTTACCATCTCCGTTGATACCGATGATCAGCAGGTTGTTCCAGATGTAGATGAGAAGTCATCTTATACGGAATATGGCCCAGGACAAGTTGCAAGTGAAAGCGTTGTTGAAGAGGTTGAAAGAATTCAGACTGCTGGAATTATTATCGGTCCAAATTCATCTTATAATACCGATGTGATGGACTACGTTTCTTGTTTACTAAAGAGTGATGTGAAAATTAATTTTGTAGCTGGCCTAGGGAAGTCTGCTGTTGTGGCCGCTCTCTTTTCCCAGACTAAGAAGCCTGAACTTGTTAAGTGGAAATTCTTCAGACTTAAAGATAAAGAGGATATTGATGATATGCTCGAAGAGCTTTCTCTTTCTAAGAAAGCGATTAAGCGCTCAACGGTGGCCCTCTATCTTGCAAAGCCGAAAGATAAAACAATTTCCTTTGATACTAAAGGTGATATCGATAGCAATATAAGAAATAATATTAAATTGAATAAATTAATTATGAACGGTGCTTATAAAGTCGATGTAACAAAGGGTTCACCTTTAATTGCAAATAAAGTTTTTTTCTTCTCATATGATAAAAAGTTATCGGTTTCTAAAAATCATATAAATGGTAAAATGGTTCAAATCAATATGCCAAAGCAAAATTACAGCTTAGTTAAGAAGTGTGAAATAATAAAAGAGAATTTATGAAATATTTTAAACGATTAGTCGTCTTAATGTCCTTTCTAGTTTTGATTGGAGGACTCGCTTGCTTTTCTGTCTTAGTGTACTTTTCATTTACACTGCCAAAAATCAGTAGCCTTGCAGATTATAATCCACCAATTAAATCAAAGATATTATCTAAGGATGGTGTGATACTTTATAATATAGGGAAACAAAACCGAGAGTTAGTTGAGTTTGATGATATCCCGCCAAGAGTTGTTGATGCTTTTTTATCAGCAGAGGACTCAAACTTCTACGAACACGAAGGTGTTGATTATGTCGGTGTTCTTCGTGCATTTGTTGCCAATATCAAGGCTGGACGTGTTGTTCAAGGTGGTTCAACGATTACTCAGCAGGTCGCAAAATCTCTTCTTCTAACTTCAGAAAGATCAATAACTCGTAAGATAAAAGACTTTCTTTTGGCACAAAAAATTGAGAAACGTTTTAATAAGAAAGAGATTCTCTATTTATATCTTAATCAAGTGTATCTAGGTGGAGGATATTATGGAATTAAATCTGCTTTTGAAGGTTACTTTAATAAGGAATTAAGTGAGGCCACAGTCGCAGAGTCCGCTCTTATTGCTGGACTTTTAGTTGCTCCTGGAAAGTATTCTCCTTATCGAAATCCTCAACATGCAAAAACAAGACAAGCCTATGTTCTAGGTAGAATGTTTGCTAATAAGAAAATTACAAAAGAAGAATATCAAGAAGCATTACAAGAAAAGATTAAATATCAACTACGTAAGAATAGTCCTTTTTTAGCTGGCTATTTTACTGATTGGGTACGTCGTCAAGCAATTGATATCGTTGGCGAGGAAAACTTCTTAACTAATGGGTTTACTGTTCAAACGACTCTTAATTACGAACTTCAAAAAACTGCCGAAGAGAGTATTTTAGAAGGGGCGAAAGAAATTGATAAGAGACAAGGATATAAAGGTCCTGTTGGTCATATCGATCTTGAAAAGCTAGATGAATATATCGAAAAGTTTAGAAAGGACCTTTATAAAGATAAGTCTAATTACTTTACTCTGACTGAAGATAATGAAAGAGAATATGAAATTCAAATGCAAGAAGATGAGTTAGAGGTTCTTAAAGAGTTTACACAGGAACAGATGTCTAAACTATATTCTTCGCGTTTCTACACTGGTTATAATAGTGAAGACCAACTTCTTAAATACTTAGAAAAAGACAAGCTTTATAAAGCTGTCGTTCTTCGTCTTGATAGCCGTATGAGAAATATAATTATTTCTGTCGGTGGGATAACTGGCGTAATACCTTATCATCATTATCGTTGGGCACACGAAAGAGCGATTACTGATAATGTTAAATATTGGGGTTATGTTAAAAATCCAAATACGATCCTTAAAAAGGGTGACGTTATCCAAGTTCGCATCACTGACTTTAGTACTAAGCTAGAGAATACAATTTATAAAACTTATCGTGATGATTTTAGGCGCATGAAGGATTATAAGCACCTAAAGGATCAAAATTATTTGATGTGTGCTCTAGAACAGGAGCCTGAGGTTCAAGCAGCACTGATGAGTTTAAATCCATTCACTGGTGAAGTTGTTTCAATGGTCGGAGGTGTAGACTTTGACAAGAGTGAGTTTAATCGTGCCTTACAATCAAAGCGTCAGCCAGGTTCTGCATTTAAGCCTCTTCTCTTTGCAGCCGCTTTAGAAAATGGTTACCTTCCTAATACAATCATTCTCGACACACCGGAGGCCCTTGGTGGTGCTAATCAAGAGTTAAATTGGAAGCCGAGAAATTATGATGGTAAGTTTAAAGGGCCTATGACCTTAAGGGAAGCTCTTGAACATAGTCGTAATATACCAACAATTAAGCTGGCCCTTGATTTAGGGATGGATAAAATCTTTAACTTCTTAGATCGTATTGATTTTCATGCTGATATGCCAAATGATCTTTCAATATCTTTAGGATCATTTGGAGTAACACTACTTGAAATGATTCGAGCATATTCAATCTTTCCAAATGGTGGAAAGAAGGTTCTACCAAAGTCGATTATTTCAATTACAGATCGAAATGGTAAGGAGTACTTCTTTCAAGATGATTTTGCGACTCAATCAAAACTTGAACTTGAAAAGTTAGCAAGAGAGTCAAAGGATGAAAATCGTCCAGAAAATGTTCGTGAAAAAAATGAAAATGGAAAAGAGCATAATGAATTTGAAAAAGAAGCTGTTAATCCATATCTATTAAATTTAAATGAAGAACAAGTCTATGACCCACGTCTGGCTTACATTATGACGAATCTCTTAAAGGGTGTCGTGCATTACGGAACTGGACGACGAGCACTTAGTACAAGTCAATTCATAGGTGGTAAGACTGGAACCACAAGTAGTTATGTGGATGCATGGTTTCTTGGTTTCTCTCAAAATATTGTAACTGGTGTTTGGACAGGGATGGATGACAATCGATCTATGGGTTGGCCAGAGACGGGAACAAAAGCTTCTCTTCCTATTTGGAATGAATACATGAAGCGCTCAATTCAAATCTATGGTGAGCGTGATTTCCAAATGCCTCCTGGAATCGTAAATGTTTCTATTGATAAGAAAACTGGTGAGCTTGCAACTGGATCAGGGCCTAAGTTTTTGGAAAGTTTTGTTGAGGGAACAGAGCCAGGTTCAAATTCAAAGAATAACTACTTTAAAAAAGAGGAAAATAGTCAGGAATCTGGAGCGATCCTAGAAGATGACGATTTCTTTAACAATTAATTAAAATTTGTCGTAAATATTCCGCTATTTTATCCGAGAAGACATAGTAAGAGCGCATAAAGCGCATCTTCTCGGAGCCTTTTTTGGAATTAGTTCATAAAAAACACAGAACTTATATCTATCTAGCGATCGCTGCATCGCTACTTGTGCATCTTGTGATGATGCCTTCCAAAATGACTTCTCTGAGTATGCTCTCTCTGCCTAAGCTCGATAAGAAAGAGCCTCAACGCATTCGTCTTAAGTTAAATAATAAGGCCCGACAGATTGTCACTACAGCAAAGGCCAATCAGGAACTCGCTGATAAGGCCAAGTTTCTTAGTGAAACTAATAATAAAGTTGACCGAGAGACGAAGGCAAAAGTTGTGGATTCTTTTAATCTTGGGGGCCTTGGTAATGCTAAAGTTGACCAAAAGGCTCAAGGGAAGAAAGCAAAGAAGCAAAATAAGAGAAAGTTAACGAAGTCAAAAACAGGACGTATTAGTTTTCAAGACTTTGCAGTATCGCAAAATACCTCTTTAGAAAAAGATCAAAACCTAGTTAAAGGGACAAAAACAGGCGCAGAGAATAGTCGCGGGATTGCTAGCTCAAATGACCATTTAGAAGATATTAAATTAGGGGATATCACTAAGCTAAATACAACAGAGTATAAGTATTACGGTTTCTACTTTCGAATAAAGCAACAATTAGAGCAGCACTGGGGCAGCACTTTAAGAGAGAAGATGGAGGCCATCTATCGTCAAAACCGCAGAGGCCCAGCAGGAAGTAAATTTCTAACAAATGTGCGCGTTGTTTTAAATGAAAAAGGTCACATTGTTAATGTTATTGTTCAAGGCTCGTCTGGAGTAAAAGACCTAGATGATGCAGCGGTTGAATCCTTTAATAAAGCAGGACCTTTTCCAAATCCACCAGCTGGAATGGTGAAAAATGGTTTCGCAAATATTGACTGGGGATTTGCCGTTACAAAGAACTAGTGCTTTGTATTTCCTTTAAGCATTTTCTTGATATTGTTGATACCTTCCATAAGAACATAGTCAGTCCAAACTTGATCAAGCTCTTTGATAGTTTCCACAATTTTAATAGCTGCTTGATCGTAAGAGATACGATCAGTTTCTGCTAATTGTTCAATTGCATTTGAAATCGCTGCGATTGCTGAAGAGTTGCAAGCCTGACTTAATCTATCCTCATAAGTAGTATCGATCTTTCTTTCTTTACCCTTAATGATTGCTGTGTTGATTAGCTGAATAGATTCTTGATTATTGTGCATTTAATACCCGTCTCAATTTATTCGATATCAGTGAGAATTGGGAGTATGAGGCCTTAGCATTCATTCGTAAAGGAAAAAATTGTGGTAATGGAAATATTTTTTATGTTGAATTTGTAAGTGTTTGAAATACAAAAAAGCCCTCTATAAGAGGGCCTTGATATGATAGAAAAAGTTATTTTCTAATAATTATTCTTGACACAGAGATTCGTAATCTTCGTTGCTTAAAAGGTCACTTAACTCATCTTGATTTGTCATTTTTACTTTAACCATCCATGAATCATATGGATCAGAGTTAAGACTATCTGGTGTATCAGGAAGCTCTTCATTAACTTCTGTTACAACACCTGATACTGGAAGATAAAGATCACTTGCTGACTTGATTGATTCAACTACACCAAAAGTATCATCTTTTGAAAACTCTTGTCCTACTTCTGGAAGTTCAACGAAAACAATATCACCAAGAGAGTTTTGTGCGAAGTCTGTAATACCAACAGTTACGATATCACCTTCTGCTTTTACCCACTCATGTTCTTTAGTATATTTTAGTTCTGTTGGAATGTTGTTCATTATTTATGTCCTCCGCTAACAAATGGTTTTGTATGGTAATTAGTATCTATAATATTCTTTCTAATTTGTATTTTAAATTTTTTATTTTCTGGAAAACGTTCTCTTTGTACGAGTCCAAGACAGATACCTTGGGAGTTTGTTACTGACATTGTTCCACTTGTAACTTTTCCAATAACTTCATCTTGCTCATTTAAAATAGGATAACCTTCTCTAGGTATACCTTTATCAATTGATAACTTCACTAGACGATACTTTGAAGTTAATCCATCTAATGCTTCTTTTCCAATAAACTTTTCTTTTTTAAGTTTAACAGTCCATTTGAGTGCTGCATCAAGTGGTGTCAACTCATCATTCAGTTCATGGCCGTAAAGTGGATAACATACCTCTAGTCTAAGCACATCACGAGATGCAAGTCCACATGGAGTTACATCAGCATTTAAAAGCTGTGCCCATAATTTCTTAATTGTTTCATGGCCTCCAAAAATTTCAAAACCATCTTCTCCTGTATATCCAGTTCGTGCCATAATAACGTCGCAACCACTCCATTCACTTTCGTAAGCTGAGTAGTATTGTGCATTCGTAACGGACTCAAAACCTAGTGAAGCAAGTACCTCTTCAGTCTTTGGTCCTTGTATCGCTAATAGGGAATAATCATCCGATTTATTTGTTAATGAAATATCAAAGCCATCGGTTTTTGAGGAAATCCAACTCCAGTCCTTTTCGATATTTGCAGCATTAACACAAATCATAATCTTTTCATCGGCCAATTTATAAGCAATAAGATCATCGACTACAGTTCCGTCTTCGCGGCAAAGAGGTGAGTACACAGCTTTACCTGTTTGCGCACCAGCAAAATCATTAGTTAAGATATAATCAACAAATGCGATAGCGTCTTTACCCTCAACAAAGAATTCACCCATATGTGAGACATCAAAGACACCAATATTATTTCTGACAGCTTCAACTTCTGCCTTTACTCCTGCATATTGAATAGGCATTTCATAACCAGCGAAGTCTGCCATTTTTGCTTTTAGGTCGCGATGGGCCTGTGTTAGGGATGTTTGTTTCATAAATGTCCTTGTATTTTATTTTTTGGCCGCGCTAATGAGGTTTTGTGAAACACTAAAGATTGTCATTGGCCCTACACCTTTTGGAACAGGTGTTATTGCTGCAACTTGATCTTTGATATTAGCAAAGTCACAATCTCCACATAATTTTCCATCTTCACTGCGATTGATTCCAACATCAAAAATTATCTGAGAATTATCATCTCTAAAATATTCTTTTGTGAATAGTTTTGGTGAACCGATTGCTGTGACGATTATATCTGCGGTTTTAGTTAAATCTTTTAGGTTTTGTGTTTTTGAGTGAGCTAAAGTTACTGTTGCATTTAAATTGGATAGTAGAAGAGAAAGAGGCTTTCCTACGATAAGACTTCTTCCAACAATAACAACACTCTTACCTGCAAAATCAATTCCATAATACTTGGCCATGGTCACAATTCCTTTTGGAGTACATGGAATCATGGATGTTTCACCAAGTTGACCACGATAAAGTTTAGCGACATTTTCATAATGAAAACCATCGACATCTTTATGGGGAACAACAAGATCTGTGGTATCAATTTGCGACAAGCTTTTTGGTAGTGGGAGTTGAATAAGAATACCGTGAACCAAATCATCATTATTGAATTCGTTTACGACTTTTAAAAACTCTTCTTCTCCAGTGGATTCATCGAGGTTGATGATCTCACAACTAGCTCCAATTTTTTCTGCAAATTTTTTCTTACTATTTGTGTAAATAACGCTTCCTGGATTATTGCCAACAAGGATTACCTTTAGACAAGGAGTTATATCCTTAGACTTTAAGGATTTACACTCATCTTTGAGGACTTCAACCTGTTTTTCAATAACTGGCTGAGCATATAGTAATTTAGCTTCTTTTTGCATCGATCTATATTATCTTTAACACTAAGTATTGGCAATTTCAGAATTACATCGTATTCATTGATTTATGTTTTTTTGGTTAGGATTAGCACTACAATTAATAGGTTTTGCCTCAGTCGGTCTCTGTCTTTTTGCTGGATTGCAAAAAGGTGATTATGAAATGCTCGAACTTTATCAATTCATTGGTGGCTCAGCAGTATTTTATATCGGTCATATGATAAAAGGCGTAGATCGCTCGTAAATTCGAATTTTTTGTTTATACTAAGAGTTATGTATATTCTTGGAATTGACCCAGGATCTCGTACCACTGGTTGGGCCGTGATTGAAGTTGAGGGGCGAAAATTTAAATACATTGACTCGGGTGTCTTAAAATTTGATAAGATACCGGAATTTCTCGATCGTCTCGCTACTATCTCGATGTCAATTAAAGATATTGTTTCACTTCACAAGCCTGATGAAATCTCAATTGAATCTCTTATCTATGTAAAGAGCGTCCCTGCTTTATCAAAATTGGCCCAAGCTCGTGGAGCACTTATCGCAGGTCTGTCTGAGAAGTATCAGGGGAAAATCACAGAATATTCACCAAACTTAATAAAATCTACTGTCACTGGTCATGGCCATGCAACTAAAGAAGGTGTTGATAAGGCCTTATCGATGATTTTTGGCAAGATTACATTTAAGTCACATGATGAGTCAGATGCCCTTGCTATAGCCTTATGTCACGCGTTGAATCGTGGACAAAGAGCAAAAATAAAGGGAAAATCAACACGTACAAAAGCGCGTACATTAAAAGAAGTATTTTCTAAGTAGGTTTTATGATTGGACTATTGCAAGGAGAAGTCGTTTTCAGTGACGGAAACGAGTTGATATTATTTTCACCTTCAGGTGTCGGACACCAAATTTATTTTCAGCACGTTCTACCGGAAGGTTCAATTGCTGCAATTTTTATTTCACATATTGTTAAAGAGGCGAGTGAGGAACTTTTTGGGTTTCGTTCACTTCGTGAAAAGAAAGCATTTGAAATGCTCTTAAGTGTTAAAGGTGTTGGTCCAAAAGGGGCCTTTGCTCTTGTAACGAGTATTGGAGTTGATAATATAATTGATGCAATTCTTTTTGAAAATAAGAAGACACTTCAAAAGGCTCCTGGGATTGGTGCCAAGGCAGCTTCACAAATCATTCTTGATTTAAGTGGAAAAGCCCAAAAAATAAAAATGTATTCTAAGGCTTCAGCAACAGCTACATCTGTACCAGATACAGTAATACAGCCAACTCTTAATCTCGAAATAATTGAAGAAACAATTCATGCAACACCATCATATGATTCAGCTTTAATGAATGATGCCATAATGGCATGTAAGGAACTTGGTTTTACTGAAGATAAGGTTATGCCTCTTGCTAAGAGAATCTTAGATGAGAATCAAATTACTAGAGCTGAACAATTAGTTCACCTCGTTTTAAAAGAGGTCTAAATGTCTGATGAACGAATTTTCGATCCTGAACTAGGTGAAGAGGAAACAAAGAAAGAAGTTCTTCTAAGGCCTAAAGACTTTACTGAATATATTGGTCAAAAAAAGATTGTTCAAAATATCGATGTCATGGTGAATTCTGCTGTAAAGAGAAATCAGTCTATGGACCATGCTCTTTTATCGGGACCTCCTGGTCTTGGGAAAACATCATTGGCCATGATTATTGCAAATGCACTTGGAAGTCATCTGCACGTTATCTCTGGACCGGCCATTGAGAAGAAAGGTGATCTTGCCGCTATCTTAACTAACTTAGAAGCAAGAGACGTTCTCTTTATTGATGAAATACATCGCATGCATATCTCAGTCGAAGAAATACTTTACTCAGCGATGGAAGACTATCGACTTGATATTGTAATTGGAGATGGAGCTGCGGCACGAACAATGCAAATTGATATTGCTCCCTTTACTTTAATTGGGGCAACAACTCGTTCAGGCTTATTATCAAATCCTCTTCGAGATCGTTTTATGGCCCACTTTCATTTTGATTTTTATCAACCTGAAGAGTTAGCTAAAATTATCTCTAATAATGCAAAGAAATTAAGCTTGGGAATAGATGAAGATGCTGAGCTTTTAATGGCAAGGTGCTCAAGGGGAACTCCGCGAATTGCCAATCGAATTCTTAGAAGAGTAAGAGACTTTGCTATTGTTCGTGATTCATCACATGTAAATATCAATGACGTAAAGAAGTCTCTTGAAATGATGGAAATTGATGAACGTGGACTTGATCGTATGGATCGAAGAATTTTAAAAGTGATTCAAGAATACTATGGTGGCGGGCCAGTTGGTATTGAAGCTCTTTGTGCGACTCTTGCAGAAGATCGTTCCACAATTGAAGATGTCTATGAGCCTTTCTTACTTAAGGAAGGATTTTTAATACGTACGCCAAGAGGTCGCGAGATCTCACAAATTGCAAAAGAGTTGATTAATGAAAAATAAGTTTTTTATCTTAGTTTTAGTTTTTTTATCCCTAAATTCACAAGCAACATATGATCTCCACGCTGGAGCTGGGTTTCGCTCCTATGCTCTAGGTGCTGCCGCTCGTATTGAAGGTGGAGCTAACCAGGAGCTTTGGCGCCATAATGATCAAATCTATGGCTTTCTTCGCGAGGCCGCTTATTTTACGACAAGTGGAACCATTAATACGATTGGTGGAAAGATTGAATTCTTTCCAATTTCAATTCTTGGTTTCGTAGCAGGATCAGAACAAGTTTATCGCTCTTCAAAAGAGTTAGATACTTTTGATTGTGATGTTCAGGTTTGTGACTCTGATGGAACTCGTTCTTATTTAAGAGTTGATAGTGTTCTCGGTTATAAGAAATTCGTCATGATTAATGATTATCAACGAGATTACTTTGATTACGACTTTAAGGGTGAGGTAGCAAATGCCCTTCATACACTTGAGATCCAATCAGATGATATTGTAAACATCATGAGAAATATCATCGCATATCAATATAGTGATAAGTACACATTTGGAATTATTCATCTTCGTACTTGGTCTGAAAAAACAAAACAGGATAAAACATTTGTTGGTTTTTTAAATCAATTTAAAAAAGAAAAGTGGACTTATGATGTGGTTCTTGGTGGGAATCGTGATCGATTTAACCGCAATCACTTCAGTATGCTACTACAATTGAAATATGATTATAAGAAAGGTTTAAGGTTATTTTAAATGAAGAAAATTTTATTACTTGCACTCGCACTATTAATGACATCATGTTCATTGCTCTATGGGAAGCTTGGTGGAGATTTTGATTATGAACCAAGTGAATACGAAAAGCTTCCTAAACACGTAAGAGAATTCATCGAAAAGTCATATGATGGAATAGACTTAAAAAAATTAAGAGATACACACTTACACATTGTTGGCCTTGGAAATAGTGGCAGTGGTATTTGGGTTAACCCACATATGAAAGATTGGTTTAATCACCTGTCTAAGTATAATCGATTTAATGTTTATATGACGGCATCTGGTGTTGATGATGAATCACAAGCCGATGAGCAATATATTGCACGCTTAACTGAATTGATGAGATATCAGCCTCATTTCATTCCAGCATACGCTTTAGCTTTTGATTATCACTATAAATTAGATGGCACGATAGATTTAGAACACTCAGAGTTTTATGTTCCAAATGAATATATCGCTAAAGTTGTAAAAGAAAATCCTGTCAATTTTAAAATGGTTGCTTCGATTCATCCATATCGTCAGGATGCACTTGAGGAGCTTGAAAAATGGGCCGCTCAAGGTGTTCGATTTGTAAAATGGCTTCCAAATGCCATGGGGATTGATCCATCAAATAAAAAAGTTCTTCCTTTTTATAAGATGATGAAAAAATATGACATGACACTGATCTCTCATGCAGGTGAAGAAAAGGCCGTTGAAGGAGATAAGTTTCAAGAGCTTGGTAATCCTCTTCGTCTTCGTCCTGCACTTGATATGGGAATCGATGTAATTATCTCTCATGCAGCCTCAAGAGGTAAGTGTGCCGATCTGGATAACGGTGGAGTACAAGCAGAATGTTCAGATCTATTTTGGCGTCTTTTCAAAGAAAAGAAATATGAAAAGAACTTATTCACTGACTTATCGGCATTAATTATCTACGAAAGACTAAGCCAGCCTTTAATTGAAATGATTGAGAATAAGCAATTTCATTCACGTGTAATGTATGGTTCTGATTATCCACTACCTGCAATCAATTGGATCTATCGAACTACTGATCTGGTTGAAAAAGGATTTATTACAGAAGAGGAAAGAGATATTCTTAACGAGATCTATTCAATCAATCCTCTCTTATTCCACTTTGTGGCATTAAGAACAGTAAGGCATCCCAAAACTGGAGAAAAACTCACAGATGAAGCGTTTGAAATGCCTACACGTCTTTTAAAAAAATAAGCTATTTTTTAATAACTGCCATTGTCAGACGAGAGATACATACTAATTTGTCTTTCTCGTCTGTAATGCGGATGTCCCAGATATGAGTTGATTTTCCCAGATGGACAACTTTGGCCTTGGCCGTAACGAGCCCACTTTGAACTGGCCTAACGTGATTGGCGTTTATCTCAAGTCCTGCAGCATAGTACTTAGAAGAATCCAGTACTAAATTAGAAGCAATAGAGCCAACAGATTCTGCTAAAACACAGCTTGCCCCTCCGTGAAGGACGCCATATGGTTGCCTTGTTCTCTCATCGACTGGCATTGTTGCCACGAGATAATCATCACCAAAGTCTGTCACTCTAATATCGAGATGCTCGACACAACAGCCTTTGTTGAACTTGTTTACGTCAGATAATTCGAATTCTTCATTCCATATATTCATAAATAAAACCTTTTGAACGTGTTATATTTAGATAAGCTAATATTGTTTTATCATATGCATTTATTTTAGGGTTATTATTAAAAGAGTGGAAGGCTTGGTTAATTTTTGTTACAAAAAGCTTTAACATGGTAGATTTGGTAATATTTTGCTGGTATTTGACGATACTTGCTATATATTGCTGCAAAGTTTAAAATGGAATGAAGTACTTAATATTAGGTGAATTTAAATGTTAAACCAACGAACTATTGCTAAGACAGTTACGATTACGGGAATTGGAATCCATTCTGGTGAGAAGGTTTCTATGACTCTGCATCCAGCTCAAGCAGACTCTGGTATTTCATTTAAAAGAACAGATATTAAGGACTCAGAGATCCTAAAGGCGACTGCTACGACAGTTGGGGCCACTGAGAATAATACTGCTATTGGTTCTGGTGCGGGCGCTGTTCACACAGTTGAGCACTTACTTTCTGTTCTCTACGGTTTTGGTATTAATAATTGTTTTATCGAAATTGACGGGCCAGAAGTTCCTACAATGGATGGATCAGGTGCCTCTTTCTTATATGTCATTAAAGAGACAGGTATCCAACAATTACATAAAACGAAGAAATTTCTAGTAGTTACAAAGCCAGTGGAAGTTAAAGTTGGCGAAAAATGGGCAAGAATAGAGCCTTGTGAAAAGCTAATAATTGACTCAACTATTGTCTTTAAACATCCTATTATTAAGACACAGCGTAAAGAATTTGAGTTTACTTGTGAAAATTATATAAATGAAATTGGAAGAGCACGTACTTTTGGATTCTTAAGAGATGTCGATATGCTTAAGAGAAAAGGTTTAATTAAGGGTGGCTCTCTCGATAATGCAGTTGTTCTTGATGACTTCAAAGTAATGAATCCTGATGGGCTTCGTTTTAACGATGAATTTGTAAGACATAAAATTCTTGATACAATCGGTGATATTAGTCTTTTAGGTTATGAAATTGCCGGAAAAATAACTACTTATATGTCAGGTCACCACGTTCACAACGTGCTTTGTCGTAAGCTTTTAGAAACACCAGATGCCTACGAAATCGTTTCAGCTACTACTTTAGAGAAAGAAGCAGTACAGGCATTTGATCTACCCATGGCCCTTGCGCCGTCATTCTAATCAGTCTATATAAAAATATTTTAGCATTTAAAGCGTGATCAACCACGTGTACAATGATATTGAATTTTCATTATCTTACGTTTTTTCGTATTAATAAAAAGAGAGATTTACATGATTCTATCAAAGGGATTTTGGCAAACATACAAAGAAGTACCAGCTGATGCAACGATCGCTTCACACCAATTAATGATGAGAGCAGGTTTGATTCATAAGTCAGCTGCTGGATTATATAATTATCTACCGATGGGATATCGTTCGATTCGCAAGGTTGAACAAATTGTTCGTGAGGAAATGGATAAGGCCGGATGCTATGAAATGCTCATGTCTGTAGTTACTCCAGGTGAACTTTGGCAGGAAACTGGACGTTGGGAAAAGATGGGCGGTGAAATGCTTAAGTTCAAAGATAAGGCTGATCGCGATCTTTGTATTTCTCCAACAAATGAAGAGGCCATCACAGATGTCTTTAGAAAAACAATAAAGTCATATAAAGATTTACCTCTATCTCTTTATCAAATTAATACAAAATTTCGTGATGAAATCAGACCTCGTTTTGGGCTAATGCGTGGCCGTGAATTTATAATGAAGGATGCATATACTTTTCATGCAACAAAAGAATGTTTAGATGAAGTATATGACAGAATGTATGAAGCTTATGAAAATGTTTTTAATCGTCTTGGACTAGAATTCTCTGCCGTTGTAGCAGATGGTGGTGCAATGGCCGATGGTGATGCAAAAACACATGAATTTCAAGTTATTGCTGATTCAGGTGAAGATGCAATTATCTATTCAAATGAAGCAAATTACGCCGCAAATATTGAAACTGCTAAAACAATACGAAAAGTTGAAAGTGCTGCTAAAACAGGAAGTATGGCCGAAGTGTCGACACCTGGAAAAGCAACAATTAAAGAAGTTTGTGAATTCTTAAAAAAGAATGAGTTTCATTCTTTAAAATCACTTGTCTATAAAGCTAGAAATGATGAAGAAGAAAAGTTTATTCTTGTTCTTTTATTAGGTGATGATGAGCTCAATGAGCTGAAACTTGAAAAAGTATATCCTGGCTATGAAGTGACAACTGCTACAGACACTGAACTTAAGGCCCTTGGCCTTATTAAGGGATTTATTGGTCCTGTTGAAATCTCAAACCTTGATATTGTATTTGATACTCAGGTTGATCTAGATGCTGCATATGTTGTTGGTGCTAATAAACTTGATATGCACTTAGAAAACTTTGTTCCAAAAGAAGTTATTAAACAAATTAAAACAGCAGATCTAAGGTTGGCATGCTCTGGTGATTATACTGTTGATGGAAAGCATCAAGTTGAATTAAAGCGCGGGATTGAAGTTGGTCATATCTTCCAACTTGGAGATAAGTATACAAAGGGAATGGATGCTACCATCTTAGATCAAAATGGTAAGGCCATGGCACCACTTATGGGATGCTATGGAATAGGTGTAACTCGTTTAGTTGCTGCTGCAATTGAGCAAAACCACGATGAGAATGGAATCATTTGGCCGGCCGCTATAGCACCTTATAATGTTTCATTTGTAGCGATTGTAAAATCCGAAGAATACAAAGAAAAAGCAAACGAACTATATAAAACACTAATCAACAGTGGTCTTGAAGTTGTCTATGACGACCGCAAGGCAGGACCAGGATTTAAGTTTAAGGATGCAGATCTACTTGGTTTACCTCTCCAGGTTGTACTTGGTGAAAGAGATCATAAAGAAGATGGCATGCTTGAGATTCGTATACGTCGCTCTGGCGAAAAAATAAAAGTGTCTCATGAAGACTTAATATCTAAAGTGAATGAGTTACTAAAGGAACTGTAATGGAACAAGATTTAATTGTTGGTGTTCATTCAATTGTACATGCAATTCGCAATCCTAAAAGAACAACAGTAGAACTTATCGCATGCGAAGAAGGGCTAGAAAAACTCAATAAAATGGGAGGGCTCAAAAAGCATGAATTAGATGGTTTAAATATAAAACTTGTTTCTTCACATAAGGTTCAAGAGCTTGCTAAAGAGCTCTACGCTAAAGAAGACTTCCAATACTCAAGAGTTCCTTCTGGTGTACTTCTTGTAAGTTCCGCTAAGAGTATTTCAGAAACGAAACCTCTTTTTGATGCAATAGATGCTGGTGAAGAAGTTAAAATATTATGCCTTGATGGTGTAACTGATGTACATAATGCTGGAGCAATTATGCGTACAGCTGCATTTTATAATGTTTCACATATTGTTTTTGCTGTTAAAAATAATTTTAATATTGGACCTTCAATGGCCAGAATTGCTTCTGGTGCACTTGAGTATATTGAAATTGTAAAATGTAATTCACTACCAAAATTCTTATCTGCTCTAATAAAACGAGGAGTGACACCTGTTGGACTTACAGAACATACAGATGATAATGAAATTGGTGAAATAGCAGGAATCAAATGTTTAGTGCTAGGAGCGGAAGATAGAGGTCTATCACACGCTTCTGTACGATTATTAGAGAAAAAAATTCGTTTAGAACCAATAGGAAAGATTGAGTCCTTGAATGTTTCTGTTGCTGCGGCGATAGCGATGGAGAAAGTTTTTTCTTAAAATTATTTAAAAAAAACTTGCCAAATTTTTTGTTCTCTTTTATAACTTATTTCCATCGCAGGAAATTTGGGCTGGCATAGCTCAGTTGGCTAGAGCAGCGGTTTTGTAAACCGCAGGTCGTAGGTTCGAGTCCTATTGCCAGCTCCATTTTTACTACGATTGTGGCGAGGTTGCCGAGTGGCCAAAGGCAACAGACTGTAAATCTGTCGGGGTATCCCTTCGATGGTTCGAATCCATCTCTCGCCACCATTTTAAAAAATATCTTTACAGATAATTTTTAAAAGGCTATAAAAGATAAATCTTATGCGGGCGTAACTCAGTTGGTAGAGTGTCAGCCTTCCAAGCTGAATGTCGCAAGTTCGAACCTTGTCGCCCGCTCCATTAAAAAGCTCCTTTTTGGGAGCTTTTTTTTTGCCTTTTTTCTAAGTTTTCAATTAAAATCTCTGTACACATCTTGTGATGCTCGCGTGGCTCAGGGGTAGAGTACTTCCTTGGTAAGGAAGAGGTCACGGGTTCAAATCCCGTCGTGAGCTCCATTAAATTAAGTTAAATTGTCGTTTTTTGTGCTGTTAAGTATAGATTTTACTGGCAATCCAAGAATTTTATGTTATCAATTTGAGAAAATAAAATTTGTAAGTACGGTTTTTATAGTGATGGCATTTTTTTTATGTTGAATCTATTCTGAATTTATCCGATACTTACAACTCAAAAATAGCTTATAAAGACAAACTAATAGGGTTTTGTTTAACTTTTTTAAGGAGACTTAAGTCATGGCAAAAGAATCTTTTGACAGAAGTAAGCCCCACGTAAACATTGGTACGATCGGGCACGTTGACCACGGTAAGACAACTCTTACAGCGGCAATTTCAATTACACTAGCGAACGCACTTGGTGGTGACGTAAGAAAATTCGACGAAATCGATTCGGCACCAGAAGAAAAAGCTAGAGGTATTACAATCAATACTTCACACATTGAGTATGAAACAGCAACAAGACACTACGCACACGTAGACTGTCCAGGTCACGCTGACTATGTAAAGAACATGATTACAGGTGCAGCACAAATGGACGGAGCAATCTTAGTTTGTTCAGCGGCTGATGGGCCAATGCCACAAACAAGAGAGCACATCCTTCTTGCACGTCAGGTAGGTGTACCAGCGATCGTAGTATTCTTAAATAAAGTAGACCAGGTAGATGATGAAGAACTACTTGAGCTAGTAGAAATGGAAGTAAGAGAGCTTCTTTCTTCTTACGACTTCCCAGGTGACGATATTCCTATCGTAGCTGGTTCGGCACTAGCAGCTCTTGAAATGAGAGACGATGCAATTGGTAAAGATAAAGTACTAGAGCTTATGGCACAAGTTGATGAGTATATCCCAACTCCAGCTAGAGCAACAGATCTTGACTTCCTAATGCCAGTAGAAGATGTATTCTCAATCTCAGGACGTGGTACAGTTTGTACAGGACGTGTTGAAAGAGGTGTAATCAAGGTAAACGAAGAGATCGAAATCGTTGGTATTAAAGAAACAACTAAGACAACTGTAACAGGTGTTGAGATGTTCAGAAAGCTTCTTGACGAAGGTCGTGCAGGTGATAACGTTGGTCTACTTCTACGTGGTGTTAAGCGTGAAGAAGTACTACGTGGTCAGTGTCTAGTTAAGCCAGGATCAGTAACTCCACACGCGAAGTTCAACTGTGAAGTATATATCCTTTCAAAAGATGAAGGTGGACGTCACACTCCAATCTTCAAAGGTTATAGACCACAATTTTACTTCAGAACAACAGACGTAACAGGTGATATTACACTTGCAGACGGAGTTGAGATGGTAATGCCAGGAGACAATACTTCATTCGCAGTAGATTTAATTACTCCAATTGCGATGGAAAAAGGTCTTAAGTTCGCGATCCGTGAAGGTGGTAGAACAATTGGTGCTGGTACAGTATCTGAAATTCTAGACTAATAGATTTTCTATTGAAGATATAGAGGGGGACCACTTGGTCCCCTTTTTTATTGAGTAGGGATTGCATCCTATAATATGCATGTAAGTTTTTAAATTTTGGTTTTTTTCTAAGAATAAGAGATTGACGAGGAAGGCCTTTTTGGGTAACTTATCAATCCAATATCACTACGGGTGTATAGCTCCAATTGGTAGAGCGGCTGATTCCAAATCAGTAGGTTTAAGGTTCGAATCCTTATGCGCCCGCCACTTTTCTTTTAAATATTATTTATTAATACTTGGAAAATTATCCCATTTTATTGTTTAGACTTGCCAAAGCATGTTAATTAAGGGATATAATCTGGTACTTGTACGTTTAATTTAGGTAAAAAAGGATTTGAAATGTCTCTCATTAAGAGTGAAGACAGCAAAAAGTGGATTAACGCTTTCGTTGCTGCTGTAAGTGCAATTTGTGGATTTATTACGATTAGATTCTTCGAGCAATTAGGAGAATGGTTTGATCTAGAAGCAAAGGTTCCTAACTTTCCAATCACGGTACAAGTTGTTGGAATTGTTGTAGGTCTGATTGTTTTTATGTCAATCGTAAAAAACAAGTCTGCATCGACATTACTTGAAGATGTTTATGGCGAACTAGTTAAGGTAGTTTGGCCTAATAAGGATGATGTTTTAAAGACAACTGTTGGACTAGTAATCGCTTTGAGTATTGTTAGCGGTATCTTTGTTCTGATTGATTACTCATTCAGACAATTACTAAGTTTAATTCTGTAGCCTAACTTAAAAAATTAAAAGTGAGATAAAGCATGGTTGATAATAACGAATCAGAAAAAGAACTTAACGAAGAAGTAACTGCAGCGCCAGAGGCTTCTGAAGAAACAACTGAACAGGCTGAAGCAGTTAACCCTAACTTTCGTTGGTATATTGCAAAAGCTCTTACAGGACAAGAAAACAAGGTTCAAAAGACTCTTCGTGAAAGAATCGTTAACTACAAGCTAACAGATTCTTTTGGTGAGATTGTTGTACCTGAAGAAAAAGTTACAACTCATGCAGGTGGAAGAAAGAGAACGATCACTAAGAAGCTCTTTCCAGGTTATGTGTTAATTCAAATGGTTATGAATGAGAACACGTGGCACCTAGTTAAAGATACAGATAAAATTACAGGTTTTGTCGGTGGTACAGTTGACAAACCAGCCCCTTTATCAGATGAAGAGGCAGCTTATATGACAGGTAAATCTAATGAAGGCTTCAAAAAGTCACGCACAACTGTGGACTTTTCTGAAGGTGAAGAAGTTAAGGTTATTGAAGGACCATTTGCTTCATTCATTGGAACTATTGAATCAGTAAACGAAAACGGAAAACTGAAAGTGAACGTTTCTATCTTTGGTCGACCAACACCAGTAGAATTAGACGCTTCTCAGGTTGAAAAGAATTAATAATCGTTGGTAGAACGCAAGTTCGCAGGAGAATTTTATGGCTAAGAAAATCACAGGTTTCATTAAGCTACAGATTCCAGGTGGGAAAGCTAACCCATCACCACCAGTTGGGCCGGCACTAGGTCAAAAAGGTGTTAATATCATGGAATTCTGTAAGGCTTTTAATGCAAAGACTCAAAAAGACGCAGGTGTAATGCTTCCAACAATCATTACAGTTTACTCTGACCGTTCTTTTACATTTGTAACAAAGACACCACCAGCTTCATACCTTCTTAAGACTAAGCTTAAGCTTAAAAGAGGTGCACAGAAGCCAGGTACAGAAGTTGTAACGACAGTATCTAAAAACGTTATTGAAGAAATCGTTGAAGCGAAAAGACCAGATCTAACAGCTGCTACTCAAGAAGCTGCTGAAAGAATCATCGAAGGTTCATGTCGTTCAGCTGGTATTAAACTGGACTACTAAGAGGTGTACAATGGCTAAGAAATCAAAAAAATATACAGAAGCACTTTCAAAAGTGGATACAACAAAAACTTATACAATCGACGAAGCTATCGCACTAGCTAAAGAAATCAAGTTTGCTAACTTTGATGAAACAGTTGATCTAGCATTTAGACTTGGTGTTGATCCAAGACACGCAGATCAAATGATTAGAGGTGCACTAGCTCTTCCAGCAGGTACAGGTAAATCAGTTAAGGTATGTGTTATCACTTCTGGTGATAATGTTGCTAAAGCTGAAGCAGCAGGTGCTGATCATGTAGGTGGGGATGACCTAGTTGCTAAGATCGCTGGTGGTTGGCTAGACTTCGATAGAGTTATCGCATCACCAGATATGATGGGTAAACTTGGTCGTGTAGCAAGAATCCTAGGGCCAAGAGGTCTTATGCCTAACCCAAAATTAGGAACTGTTACTCCAAACATCGAAAATGCTGTTAAAGAGCAAAAAGCTGGTAAGGTTGAATACAGAACTGAAAAGAATGGTATCATCCACGTTCCAGTTGGTAAGTCTTCATTCTCAACTGAAGACCTAAGAAAGAACGTTGATACAATGGTATCAGCAATTATTAAAGCTAAGCCTGCATCTGCAAAAGGTACTTACCTTAAGTCACTGACTATCAGTACGACAATGGGACCAGGTCTTAGAATTGACACACTAGAAGCTACAGCAGTAGCTAGTAAATAATAAGGGGTTGATGATTGTCGGTGTGGCCGCTGATTAAGTTTAACGCCACATAAAGCCTGCATGAAATCTCCCTCCAGTAGTTTAGGAGGTAAACGATGTTAACTAGAGCAGAGAAAGACGTTATCATCGAGGGTCTTAATAAAAAGATCACTGATGCAAACGCTATCTTTCTAACAAACGTTATTGGACTACCGTCGAATGATGCCAACGCTCTAAGAAAGTCTGTTCGCGATGCGGATGGAACGCTAGTTGTTACTCGTAACTCACTTTTCTCAAAGGCTGCAGCCGGAACAGACGCGGAAGAACTTCTTTCAGGTCTAAAAGGTACACAAGCAGTTGCTTTCGCATTTGGAGACGCTCCAGGTGTTGCAAAAGCACTTAAGGAATGTGGGAAAGAGTTTGAATTAGTAGAACTTAGAGGTGGTTTACTAGATGGTAAAGCACTAACACCAGCAGAAGTAAACGCAATTGCAGACCTACCATCTCGTGATGAGATGCTTGGTACTCTTCTTGCAACATTTAATGCACCGATCTCAGCATTTGCTAGAGTTCTTAATGCAATTAAAGAGCAAAAAGAAGCAGGCGGTGAAGCTGCTCCAGCTGCAGCTGAAGAATCTGCAGAATAATTTAAAAGTTAATAGTTAATAGTTGAAATTATTTTAAAAATTTAGGAGTTAAATATGTCTATTACAAATGAACAATTAATTGAAAAAATCTCTAGCATGACTGTTCTTGAAGTTTCTGAACTTGTAAAAGAACTTGAAGAAAAATTTGGTGTATCAGCTGCTCCAGTAGCTGTTGCTGGTGCTGCAGGTGCTGCAGGTGCTGCAGAAGAAAAAACTGAATTTGACGTTGTACTTGCTGAAGCAGGTGCTAAGAAAATCAACGTTATTAAAGAAGTTAGAGGTATCACTGGTCTTGGTCTTAAGGAAGCAAAAGAAATGGTTGAAGGTGCTCCTAAGACTGTTAAAGAAGGCGCTACTAAAGAAGAAGCAGAAGAAATCAAGAAAAAACTTGAAGCTGCTGGTGCAAAGGTTGAGCTTAAGTAATTTAAGCCCCTTGCTCATCGCATAAAAATTTAAAAAATTCAGGTGTGGAGATTTAGCGATCTTCACACCTTTTTTGCGTTTGATTAAACCAAAAAAAAAAGTTATTAAGTAACTAAAAAAACATATACAACGTGCACGTTTAAACAATTAAAACCCGGGAGAACCATAATGACTGAGGTTTTTAGACCAAACGAGTGGTTTCGCAGAAACTTTGCCTCTACACCATCGGTGCTAGAGACGCCTCCACTCATGCTTCTACAAAAGAAGTCCTATGATGACTTTCTTCAAAAGGACGTACCTCCTTCTCAAAGAGAAGAAATGGGACTGCAGTCTGTTTTTCATTCTGTATTTCCAATCCATGACTTTAACAAAACTGTATCATTAGAGTTTGTTAGCTACTCACTTGAAGAGCCAAAGTACACTGTAAAAGAGTGTCGCCAAAGAGGACTTTCTTATGAAGCTCCACTTAAGGTAGTTGTTCGTCTAGTATTCTATGATGTAGCAGTCGACAAAGATGGTAACGAACAGAGAACTGTATCTTCGATCAAAGAGCAGGAAGTTTACTTAGGTAATATTCCTCTAATGGCCGAAACTGGTTCTTTTGTATATAACGGAACTGAGAGGGTTATTGTTTCTCAGCTTCACAGATCTCCTGGTATCGTATTCGAACACGATGGTGGTAAGAAGCACTCAAGTGGTAAGCTTCTTTACTCAGCTAGAATCATTCCTCATAGAGGTTCTTGGCTAGACTTCGAATTCGATCACAAGAATATCCTATTCGCTAGAATTGATAGAAAAAGAAAATTACATGCAACAGTAGTTCTTAAGGCTCTTGGTTATAGTACTGAAGAGATCCTTGATATGTTCTACAACATGGAAACGATTAAGTTTGATAAGAATGGTGAGTTCACTAGAACTTTAGACTTATCTCTTATGACTGGTACTCGTGCAACAAACGATGTACTTGATCCAAAAACTGGTAAAGCTATTGTTAGAAAAGGGAAGAAGTTCTCAAAAGCATCTGTAAGAAGACTTACTGAAGCTGGAGTAAACGAAATTCCTGCAACTTTAGAAGAAGTAGTTGGTAAAGTTGTTGCCAAAGATATCTTTAACGAAGAAACAGGTGAAGTTATTTGTCTTGCAAACGAAGCTCTTTCAGAAGCTAAGATTCAAGAATTAACAGCAGCTGGTGTTAAAGAAGTTGAGTGTCTTTATATTGATATGATCAACTTTGGTGATCAAATCAGAAACACACTTCTACTAGATAAGACAGATACTAAAGAGGATGCTCTTCTTAAGATCTTTGAAAGACTAAGACCAGGTGAGCCACCGGCAGTTGAAGCTGCAGAAGCTCTATTTGAAAGTCTTTTCTTTAATGAAGAAAGATATGACCTATCACGCGTTGGTCGTATGAAAATTAATTATAAGTTTAAAACTGATGTTCCTGTTGAGAATACAGTTTTAACAAAAGAAGATATTAACACTACAATCCAGTACCTTGTTGAGCTTAACAATGGTAAGGGTCGTGTAGATGATATCGACCACTTAGGTAACAGACGTGTTAGACCTGTAGGTGAACTACTTGAAAACCAATTTAGAGTTGGTCTAGTTCGTATGGAAAGAGCGGTTAAAGAGAGAATGGCAATTCAAGAAATTGATACAATGATGCCATATGACCTTGTTAACCAAAAGCCAGTTGCTGCTGCCGTTAAGGAATTCTTTGGTTCATCACAACTTTCTCAGTTTATGGATCAAACGAACCCACTTTCAGAAGTAACTCACAAGCGTCGTCTTTCAGCTCTTGGGCCAGGTGGTCTAACGAGAGAAAGAGCATCTTTCGAAGTTCGTGACGTTCACGTTACTCACTACGGAAGAATGTGTCCGGTTGAGACTCCTGAAGGACCAAACATTGGACTAATCACTTCTCTTGCAACATTTGCAAAAGTTTCTGAATACGGTTTCATTGAAACTCCGTACCTAACTATTGGTGAAGACCAAAAGATTGGTGATGTTGAGTATTTCACTGCCTTCCAAGAAGAAGGTAAAGTTATCGCTCAGATCGATGCAAATAACATCAAAGATGGAAAGCTAGTTGGTGAGCACGTTGCTGCACGTGATTCAGGTGAATTCACGCTTGTTGACGCTGCAGAAGTTAACTTAATGGACGTTTCTCCAACTCAGATGATTTCAGTTGCAACATCATTAATTCCTTTCCTTGAGCACGACGATGCCAACCGTGCCCTAATGGGATCGAACATGATGAGACAGGCAGTGCCTGTTGTTAAGACTGAAGCTCCAATCGTTGGTACAGGAACAGAAAGAATTGTAGCTAGAGACTCTGGTGCCGTTCTTGTTGCTGAAGACAATGGTCGAGTAATCTTTGTTGATTCAAACAGAATCGTTATTCAAAGAGATAGTTTTAAAGATGGTGAATCTGGCGTTGATATTTATAAACTAGTTAAATATCAAAGAACTAACCAGAACACTTGTAATAACCAAAAAGCTCTTGTTACTGAAGGTGACATTGTTAAGAAAGGTGACGTTCTAGCTGACGGACCTGGTACTGACAATGGTGACCTAGCACTTGGGCAAAACCCTCTTGTTGCATTCATGCCATGGGGTGGTTACAACTACGAGGATTCGATCCTGATTTCAGAAGATCTTCTTGCAAAAGATGTATTTACTTCTGTTCATATCGAAGCATTCGAAGTTGAAGCTCGTGATACAAAACTTGGTAAAGAAGAAATCACTCGCGATATTCCAAACGTTTCAGAAGAGTCTCTAAAAGACCTTGATGAAGCAGGGATCGTTAGAGTTGGTGCAATCATTAAGCCAGGTGACATTCTTGTAGGTAAGATTACTCCTAAGGGTGAAACTCAACTTTCTCCTGAAGAAAAACTTCTTAAAGCAATCTTCGGTGACAAAGCTGGTGACGTTAAAGATACATCACTAAGAGTTCCTTCATCTGTTTACGGTACAGTAATTGATGCTAGAGTTTACACTCGTGAAGGTGTTGAGCTTTGTGCAAGATCTAAGGATATCATTGAGCAAGAAACAACTCTTCTTAGAAGAGATGAAAGAATTGAAATTAAAGCAATTCAAACTTCAGCAATTCTAAAAATTGCAGATATGCTTAAAGGTGCAAAAATCACTGACGTTCTTGTTTCTGAAGATGGTTCAGCAGAACTTCTTTCTAAGGGAACTGAGATCACAGGTGAAGTACTTGCTTCAATTCCATTTGAGCTAATTGGTTACTTACCTCTACAAGCTGAACTTGAAGAAAAACTATCTGAGTATTTCGCAGATGTTAGAAACAAGATCAATAGAGTTAGAGCTAAGACTACTGATGAAATTGCTAAACTTCATAGAGGTGATGAGCTTCCTCCAGGTGTAATCAAAAAGATTACTGTTTACGTTGCAATTAAGCGTAAGCTTCAGCCAGGTGATAAAATGGCCGGTCGTCACGGTAACAAAGGTGTTATCTCAAACGTTGTACCTCGTGAAGATATGCCATATCTTGCTGATGGAACACCTGTTGAGATCGTACTTAACCCACTAGGGGTACCTTCTCGTATGAATATCGGACAGCTTCTTGAGCTTCACCTTGGATGGGCCGGACGTGGTCTTGGTGAAAAAATCAAGGTAATGCTTGAAGAACAGCAGAAAGTTCATGAGATCAAGGATTTCATTTACAAAATCTATAAGACTCCAGAGGTTGAAGCGTGGCTTAAGTCAGCTTCAGACGATGTTGTTATGGCACTTGCTAAGAAGCTTACTAGCGGTGTTCGTTTCTCAACTAAAGTATTTGATGGTGCTTCAGAAGCAGATATCAGAGAAATGCTTGAGCTTGCAGACCTAGAACCACACGGTAAAACTACACTGTTTGATGGTAAAACTGGTGATGCATTTGCTGAGGACGTTACTGTTGGTGTTATGTATATGCTTAAACTACACCACCTTGTAGACGAAAAACTTCACGCACGTTCAACAGGTCCTTACTCACTTGTAACTCAGCAACCACTTGGTGGTAAGGCTCAGTTTGGTGGTCAGAGACTTGGGGAAATGGAAGTTTGGGCACTAGAAGCATACGGTGCTGCTTATACACTACAAGAGTTCTTAACTGTTAAATCTGATGATGTTATCGGTAGAACTAGAATGTATGAGTCAATCGTTAAAGGTGAGCAAGTACTTGAACCAGGTCTTCCTGAATCGTTCAACGTTCTAATCAGAGAGCTACAGGCACTTTGTCTAGACGTTAAACTTGAAGAAGACAGAATTGAAGAATCTATTCGTTAATTTATGGCAGGCTTAGTCCTGCCATATATTAAGAGGGCATAAAAAATGAAAGACCTTTTAAACTTTTTTGATAAGCCAAAAGATCCAGTAAGCGTTGAGGGTGTATCTATCAAGCTTGCTTCTCCTGATACAATCAGAGAGTGGTCATTTGGTGAAGTAAAAAAACCAGAAACTATTAACTATAGAACATATAAGCCTGAAAGAGATGGTTTATTCTGTGCAAAGATCTTCGGACCAGTAAAAGATTACGAATGTATCTGTGGTAAGTATAAGAGAATGAAGCACAGAGGTGTAGTATGTGAGAAGTGTGGTGTTGAAGTTACACTTTCAAAAGTACGTCGTGAGAGATGTGGACATATCGAATTAGCAACTCCTGTTGCTCACATTTGGTTCCTACGTTCACTTCCTTCAAGAATGGCCGCTCTACTTAATCTTTCTCTTAAAGAACTTGAAAAGGTTCTTTACTATGAAGCTTATATTGTAACTGCTTCAGCAACTGATGGTGTTGAAGGTGGTCTAGATGTAGGTCGTGTTATCTCTGAACAACAATACTGGGAACTTAAAGATCAAGGAATTGACTTTGAAGCTGGTATGGGTGGAGAGATTGTTCAAGAACTACTTTCTAAGCTTGATATCGATTTAGAAAACAAAAACTTAAGACGTGGTCTTGCTAATGCTACAACAGAAATGGCAAGAACAAAGTTCGTTAAGAGATTAAGAGTTGTTGAATCTCTTATGAAGTCTGAAAACAAGCCTGAGTGGTTCATGATGGATGTAGTTCCAATTCTTCCACCAGACTTAAGACCTCTAGTTCCTCTTGAAGCTGGACGTTTTGCAACTTCAGATCTTAACGATCTATACAGACGTGTTATCAACAGAAACAACCGTCTAAGAAGACTTAAAGAACTTAATGCTCCTGAAATCATCATTAGAAACGAAAAGAGAATGCTTCAAGAAGCAGTAGATGCTCTTTTTGATAATGGTCGTCGTGGTAAAGTATTTACTGGTGCTAACAAGCGTCCACTAAGATCTCTTTCTGATATGTTAAAAGGTAAGCAAGGACGTTTCCGTCAAAACCTTCTTGGTAAGCGTGTTGACTACTCAGGACGTTCTGTAATTGTTGTTGGTCCAAGTTTAAGACTTCACCAGTGTGGTTTACCTAAACTTATGGCACTTGAGCTTTTCAAGCCATTTATCTACAACAAACTAATTGAAAAAGGACACTGTACTACGATTAAAGTTGCTAAGCGTATGGTTGAGCAACAAAAAGAAGAAGTATGGAATATCCTTGAAGAAGTTGTACAAGAACACCCAGTACTTCTTAACCGTGCACCAACTCTTCACAGACTTGGTATCCAAGGTTTCGAACCAGTACTTATTGAAGGGAAAGCGATTCGTCTTCACCCTCTTGTATGTACAGCATTCAACGCCGACTTCGATGGTGACCAGATGGCCGTTCACGTTCCTCTATCACTTGAAGCTCAAATTGAGTGTCGTGTTCTTGCAATGTCGACAAATAATATTCTTTCTCCAAAAGATGGTTCTCCAATTATTACTCCATCTCAGGATATCGTTCTTGGTCTTTACTACATGACTCGTGAGAGACCATATGCTCGTGGTTACGGGAAAACTTTCTCTTCTAAAGAAGAAGCTCAGTTTGCTTACCACTCAGGTAACCTACACCTTCAAGCACCTATTAAAGTTCGTATCGATGGTGTTGTTCACGAAACAACTGTTGGTCGTACTTTCGTATTCGATATTGTTCCATCATGCTTAAACTTCGCTGATGTAAACATTATCCTAGGGAAGAAAGAACTAGTTAAACTTCTAGACCTTGCTTACAGAAGAGGATCTGAAAAAGATACTGTTCTTCTTGCTGATGGTCTTATGCAGCTTGGTTACAGCAACGCTACGAAAGCAGGTATTTCGATTAACGTTGTTGATATGGAAATCCCATCTGAAAAAGAAGGTATCCTACAAGAAGCTCACGATGAAGTTAGCGCAATTACTGAAGAGTATAACGAAGGTTCAATCACTAACGGTGAGAGATATAACAAAGTCGTTGATGTTTGGTCACAAACAACAGAAAAGCTTGTTAAGGTTATGCTTGAGAAAATTTCAACTGATGAATTTACATCTGAGAAAGAAGGTGAAGAGCCAGTATACGCTCCTTCATTCAACGCTCTATATATGATGGCAAACTCAGGTGCAAGGGGTTCTGCTCAGCAGATGAGACAGCTTGCTGCCATGAGGGGTCTAATGGCCAAACCATCAGGTGAAATTATTGAAACGCCAATTACTTCAAACTTCCGTGAAGGTTTATCGGCACTTCAGTACTTCACGTCTACGCACGGTGCACGTAAAGGTCTAGCCGATACTGCCCTAAAGACAGCAAACTCTGGTTACCTAACGAGACGTCTAGTTGACGTAGCTCAAGATGGTATTATCAGAAATGAAGACTGTGGTACGACTGACGGAATTACTCTTACTTCACGTATTGAATCTGGTGAAGTTGTTGAGCACGTAGCATCTAGAGCTATGGGCCGTGTAACAGCAGCTCCAGTTATCTCAGCTGAAGGTAATGAAGTTCTTCAATCAGGTCACTTACTAACTGAAAAAGACCTTGAAATGCTAGAAGCAAATGAAGTTGACCAAATCAAAGTTAGATCAGTTCTGACTTGTAACGAAAGACATGGGTTCTGTGCTGCATGTTTTGGTCGTGACCTTGCTCGCGGTACAATGGTTTCAGTTGGTGAAGCAGTTGGAGTTATTGCCGCTCAATCAATTGGTGAACCTGGTACACAGCTTACAATGCGTACTTTCCACGTTGGTGGTACTGCAACTGCTGGTGCACAAGTAAATAAAACAACAGTTCGTACGTCTGGTAAGGTTGTATTTAACAACGTTATCACTGCTGAAACTCAAAACGGTCTTCTTATTATGAATAAGACTGGTGAGCTAATCATTAAAGATGCACGTGGTGTTGAAAAAGAAAAATATCCAGCAACTTACGGTGCTAAGTTACACTTCAAAGAAGGTGACGAAGTAAACGTAGGGGATACTCTGATTGAATGGGACCCGTTTGCGATTCCACTTCTAACAGAAGTAGCTGGTACAGTTAAATTTGAAGACCTAGTTGTTGGTGCAACTATTGCAGAGCAAACAGATGCAGTAACAGGTCTAACTCAAAGAACTGTAATGGAAACTAAGGATCCTTCTCTACAGCCAAGAATTTCTATTCTTGATGCTGATGGAAACCCAGTAATTGTTCCTGGAACAAACCGTCAAGCAACATACCGTCTTCAAGTAGGAGCAACTCTTACTGTAACTGAAGGTGATGAAGTTGAAATTGGTGGTGTATTATCTAAAGTTTCTCGTGAAACAACGAAAACAAAAGATATTACAGGGGGTCTTCCAAGGGTTGCAGAACTTTTCGAAGCTAGAAAGCCAACTAATGCATCTCAAATTGCCGATGTTACAGGTACTATTGAGTTTGGTGCAGAGGTTAGAGGTTCTAGAAGAGTTCTAATTAGACCTGAAGATGGTTCAGATCCAGTTGTTTACACAATCCCTAAGGGTCGTTACGTAACAGTTAACGAAGGTGACTACATCCGTTCTGGTGAAGCTATTATGGATGGTCCAGCTAACCCACATGATATCCTAAGAGTTTTAGGTATCAAGGAACTTGCTGGTTACATCGTTGATGAAATTCAAGCTGTTTACCGCCTACAGGGTGTTGATATTGATGATAAGCACATCGAGGTAATTGTTTCTCAAATGCTTAAGAAAGTTGAAGTAACTGATCCAGGTGACTCTACATTTGTTGTTGGTGACTCTGTAACTAAAGCAGAATTACTTACTACGAACGAAGAACTAGTTGCTGATGGATATGAGCCAGCTCAAGCTAGACCAGTTCTACTTGGTATTACTAAGGCAGCTCTTTCAACTGATTCATTCTTATCAGCTGCTTCATTCCAAGAGACAACGAAGATTCTTACTCAAGCTTCACTTGAAGGTAAGAAAGATATGCTTCGCGGTCTTAAAGAAAACGTACTTATGGGCCGCCTGATTCCAGCAGGTTCTGGTATCTCTAAGTACCGTGATTATGAAGCATTTGTTGAAGAAGAGTCTTCAGTTGAAGAAACTTCTACATTAATGTTATAAAAACTTGCTTATATGAGGGGTGGTGTGTTACACCATCCCTCTATAGTTTATTATGGGCTAAAGCCTAATTTTATCTTTGAAATTTGTTGTAGTTAAGGAGCGGAAATGCCTACGATTAACCAATTAATTAGAAAAGGTAGAACTGATAAGTTTGAAAAAACTAAATCACCTGCCTTAAAAGCGTGTCCACAAAGACGCGGTGTATGTACAAGAGTATATACAACTACTCCTAAGAAACCAAACTCAGCGATGAGAAAGGTTTGTAGGGTAAAACTAACAAGTGGATTTGAAGTTACTTCATACATTGGTGGTGAAGGACACAATCTACAAGAACACTCGATCGTTATGATTCGTGGTGGTAGAGTAAAAGACCTTCCAGGGGTTCGTTATCACACTATTAGAGGTACATTAGACTGCCAAGGTGTTGATAAAAGAGGTCAGAGAAGATCTAAGTACGGTTGTAAAAAGCCTAAGAAGTAATTTAGTTAACTAATTGACACCGATTGCGTAATGGCCTGAGGTGAGTAATCGATCAGTTAAATCTGTTTCCGGTGAAGGAGAAATAATATGAGTAGAAAAAATAGAGCACAGACTAGAGAAGTACTACCTGATCCAATTTTTCAAGACGTTGTTGTTGCAAAATGTGTAAACGCAATTATGAAAGATGGGAAAAAGTCAGTTGCTGAAAAAATCTTTTATGGAGCACTTCAAAGAGTTGAGTCAAAGACTGGTGAAGAGCCATTAAAAGTATTCAAAAAAGCACTTTCTAACATTAAGCCAGCGGTAGAGGTTAAGTCTCGTCGTATCGGTGGTGCAACTTACCAAATTCCAGTTGAAGTTAGAAATAACAGAAGACAATCTTTAGCACTTAGATGGCTAAGAGATTACGCAAGAGCTCGTGGTGGTAGAACTATGGTTGAAAAACTATCAGACGAAATCATCGACGCTTCTCAAGGTAGAGGTGGAGCTGTTAAGAAGCGTGAAGACACTTACAAGATGGCAGAAGCTAACAAAGCATTTGCTCACCTTAAGTGGTAATCTGTTATTAATCTAACAAGATAAAATTAAGCAAATTTCATAATAAACTATAAAGGGCCTCTATTGAGGCCCTTTTTTATTCCTACCTAAACTGCCTTGTTTGTGTTAATTATATGTCTGCATTTTATTAAATTTTTAAGGACTTATTATGAGTTTAGAAAATATTCGAAATATCGGTATTATGGCGCATATTGATGCCGGAAAGACGACAACTACTGAGCGTATTCTTTATTATACGGGTAAGAGTCATAAGATTGGAGAAGTGCATGATGGTGCTGCGACTATGGACTGGATGGTTCAGGAGCAAGAACGTGGTATCACAATTACTTCCGCTGCTACGACTTGTATGTGGAAGAAGACAAATATTAATATTATCGATACTCCAGGTCACGTAGACTTCACAATTGAGGTTGAGAGAGCTCTTAGAGTTCTTGATGGGGCAATTGGTGTATTTGATGCTGTAGCCGGTGTAGAGCCACAATCAGAGACTGTATGGGGCCAGGCTGATAAGTATAGCGTTCCAAGAATTGCATTTGTTAACAAGATGGACCGTGTTGGTGCTGACTTTGAAATGTGTCTTGGAGAGATTAGAACTAAGCTTGGTAAAACTGCAGCAGCAATTCAATTACCAATTGGTGCAGAAGATACATTCAAAGGTGTTATTGACCTTGTAAATATGAAGGCCATTCTTTTTAAAGATGAAGACTTGGGCTCAACTGTTGTTGTTGAAGAAATTCCACAAGATATGCAAGATGATGCACAAATGGCCCATGAGGAATTAATTGAAACTTTAGCTGACTTTGATGACCAATTAGCAGAGGATTATCTGTCTGGTGAGTCTATATCAGCTGAAAGAATTTCAAAGTCTATTCGTGATGCAGTTATTAATCACGAATTTGTTGCAGTTCTTTGTGGTTCTGCTTTTAAAAACAAGGGAGTCCAGCCACTTCTCGATGCTGTTCGCGACTACCTACCTTCACCAATTGATCGTGGTGAAGTAAAAGGTGTGAATGGAAAGAATCATGATAAGGAAGAAGTAAGAAGGCCAGATACTGAAGATGCATTTTCAGGGATTGCATTTAAGATTGCAACGGATCCATTTGTTGGTTCTTTAACATTCTTCAGAATTTATTCAGGTTCTCTTAAGGCGGGAGCACAGGTATATAATCCTCATAAAGGTAAGCGTGAAAGAGTTAATAAAATTCTTCAAATGCATGCAGCTAAGAGAACTGAGCTTCAAGAAGCAAAAGCTGGTGATATTATTGCAATTTCGGGATTAAAAGAAACTGTAACGGGTGAAACTCTTTGTGCGGAAAACCGTACAATTATTTTCGACCTTATGGAATTTCCAGAGTCTGTAATCTCAGTTGCCATTGAGCCTAAAACGACAAATGATGAAAAGAAGTTAATGACTTCTTTAAGTCAGCTAAAGCTAGAAGATCCTTCGTTTACTTATCAACATAATAAAGAAACTGGTCAGCTTCTAATTTTTGGTATGGGCGAGCTTCACTTAGAGATTATTTGTGATCGTCTTGAGCGTGAATTTAAAGTTGGTATACGAGTAGGAGATCCTCAGGTTTCTTATAGAGAGAGTATTACAGGTACGGCTAAGGCCGAAGATACATTTAACCGCGAGCAAGGTGGAAAGATGGTGTATGGCCATGCTGTTGTTGAGGTTGAGCCAACGGATCATCAGTCTGGTGTTCAATTTGAAACAGATCTAACTAAGCGTGATCTACCACAAGACTTCTTAAATGCTATTGAAAAAAGTATCAAAGATACTTCAATGGGGGGAGCACTTGCTGGGTATCCATTTATAAATATTAAGGCTAAATTAGTCGCAGCAAACTTTAATGAAGAAGAAGGCTCTGAAGTTGCATATGCTATTGCAGCCTCAAACGCATTTAGAGAAGCATGTCGTAATGCTGGATTGTCTTTACTTGAGCCTAAAATGAGCCTAGAAGTAGTAACTCCAACTGATTACACTGGGGATATTATTTCAGATATAAATACAAAGCGTGGAAAAATTCACGCCATGAGTGCAAAGCAAGATAAAGAAGTGATTGATGCTGAAGTTCCTTTATCTGAAATGTTTGGTTACTCAACAGATATACGCTCGAAATCACAGGGAAGGGCCAACTTTACGATGAACTTTGATCGTTATGAGGAAATTCCTATGAAAATGGCGAAAGAAATACTTGAAAAACGAGGAATATACATCTAAAACACTTTAGATTTTTTTTAACAAAAAGCAGGAGTAAAAAAATGGCAAAAGAATCTTTTGACAGAAGTAAGCCCCACGTAAACATTGGTACGATCGGGCACGTTGACCACGGTAAGACAACTCTTACAGCGGCAATTTCAATTACACTAGCGAACGCACTTGGTGGTGACGTAAGAAAATTCGACGAAATCGATTCGGCACCAGAAGAAAAAGCTAGAGGTATTACAATCAATACTTCACACATTGAGTATGAAACAGCAACAAGACACTACGCACACGTAGACTGTCCAGGTCACGCTGACTATGTAAAGAACATGATTACAGGTGCAGCACAAATGGACGGAGCAATCTTAGTTTGTTCAGCGGCTGATGGGCCAATGCCACAAACAAGAGAGCACATCCTTCTTGCACGTCAGGTAGGTGTACCAGCGATCGTAGTATTCTTAAATAAAGTAGACCAGGTAGATGATGAAGAACTACTTGAGCTAGTAGAAATGGAAGTAAGAGAGCTTCTTTCTTCTTACGACTTCCCAGGTGACGATATTCCTATCGTAGCTGGTTCGGCACTAGCAGCTCTTGAAATGAGAGACGATGCAATTGGTAAAGATAAAGTACTAGAGCTTATGGCACAAGTTGATGAGTATATCCCAACTCCAGCTAGAGCAACAGATCTTGACTTCCTAATGCCAGTAGAAGATGTATTCTCAATCTCAGGACGTGGTACAGTTTGTACAGGACGTGTTGAAAGAGGTGTAATCAAGGTAAACGAAGAGATCGAAATCGTTGGTATTAAAGAAACAACTAAGACAACTGTAACAGGTGTTGAGATGTTCAGAAAGCTTCTTGACGAAGGTCGTGCAGGTGATAACGTTGGTCTACTTCTACGTGGTGTTAAGCGTGAAGAAGTACTACGTGGTCAGTGTCTAGTTAAGCCAGGATCAGTAACTCCACACGCGAAGTTCAACTGTGAAGTATATATCCTTTCAAAAGATGAAGGTGGACGTCACACTCCAATCTTCAAAGGTTATAGACCACAATTTTACTTCAGAACAACAGACGTAACAGGTGATATTACACTTGCAGACGGAGTTGAGATGGTAATGCCAGGAGACAATACTTCATTCGCAGTAGATTTAATTACTCCAATTGCGATGGAAAAAGGTCTTAAGTTCGCGATCCGTGAAGGTGGTAGAACAATTGGTGCTGGTACAGTATCTGAAATTCTAGACTAATTTTATTGTATATAAAGAGGGTGGTCTTAAGGGCCACCCTTTTTTTATGAGAAAAATTGGTTGATGCGTAAAAAATATATGGCCTAGCGTAAAAATAATTTGACAATAGGCCCAAAAAACATATAAAAGTCAAATTCAACTTTTAAAATTGATTAATAGGATGTGTATGAAAGCTTCTAAGTTAAGAATTAAATTGCGCGCATATGATCACAAGCTTCTTGATAGCTCTGTAGATGAGATCGTTCAAACAGCTAAAGAAACAGGCGCTAGAGTAGCGGGACCAATCCCATTACCAACAGAAATTAATAAATTTACTGTTCTTAGATCACCTCACAAAGATAAAAAATCTCGTGAGCAATTTGAAATGAGAACACACAAGAGACTAATTGATATTGTTGATCCAACTCAACAGACTGTTGATAGCCTAATGAAATTAGATCTATCAGCTGGTGTTGACGTTGAAATCAAGTACTAGTATAAACTAAAAAAATTTTATTATTAACCATGCATGCATCTCTTGGAGAAGAGTGATGCTGTGGAGGCAAAATGACAGAAGAAACTCAAGCAGTTGAGACAGCTGCTACTGAATCATCTAGTTCACTAGCTCTTAATACTATCTATGGTGTTAAAGCTGGTATGACAAGAATCTTTGATGAAGCTGGTAACCACGTTCCAGTAACAGTAATCAAACTTATTCCTAATAAAGTAACTCAAGTTAAGACTCTAGATAAAGATGGGTACGAAGCTTACCAAGTTGGTTACTACGAAAAAAGAGAAAAACTACTTAATAAAGCAACTAAGGGTCACCTTAAGTCAGCTAACGTTGAGAATAACTTTGTAAGATTTGCAGAAGTTACAGCTCAAGGTGTAGATGCTGCTAACTTAGGTAAAGATCTTTCAGTTGAGTCATTTGAAGCTTCTACATATGTTGACGTAACAGGAACATCTAAAGGTAAAGGTTTCCAAGGTCAAATGAAGAGACACAACTTTAAAGGTGGACCTGCAACTCACGGTTCGAAATTCCACAGACGTGGTGGTTCGATCGGTAACAGAGCGACTCCTGGTAAAGTTTGGAAGAACAAAAGAATGCCTGGTCACATGGGTAGTGAGACAAAAACTATTCAAAACATCAAGGTTGTTGAAGTTAATCAAGATAAAGGATACATGCTACTTAAGGGATCAGTTCCTGGTTCTAAAAACGGTTTTGTAAGAATTGCAAAAGCACTTAAGAAGTAATAGTAGACTGAGGTAATAGTTATGAGTGATGTAACAGTATTAAATGCAAAATTAGAAGAAGCGGGAAAGCTTACTACAAACGTAAGTCTAACTGCTGAAGATATTAACGTAGCGGCTGTACACCAAGTTGTTAAAGCTACTCTAGCGGGAAGAAGACAAGGTAATGCTTGTGTTAAAGGTCGTTCAGATGTTAGCGGTGGTGGTATTAAGCCATTCAAGCAAAAAGGTACAGGTAGAGCACGTCAAGGTTCTATTAGATCGTCTCTTATGGTAGGCGGTGGAACTGTTCACGGTCCTAGCCCAAGAAGCTACGTTCAAAAAGTTAATAAGAAAATGGCAAAGGTTGCTATTCAATCTATTCTTGCTGACAAACTCCAAGCAGGAAAGTTGACAGTAGTAGATACGATTGAATCAACTGGTAAAACTAAAGAAATGTACAATCTTTTAAATGGTAAAGGTTTACTACCGGCTTTAGTAGTAACTGCTGATAAAAACTCACCAGCTCTTAGAGCAGTGAAGAACTTACAGTGGGGTAAAGGGATGGCCGTTGAAGGTTTCTCTGTATACGAAGCGGTTAAATTCGAAAACCTAGTTATTGAAAAGAGTGCATTAGAAACCCTATTAAATAAGTTGGTGTAATTATGGCGACGTTAGAAAATGTATTAAAGAAACCACTTATCACTGAAAAGACTTCTGTAGCTACAGATAACTACAACAGATTTGGTTTTGTTGTAGATCTTAAAGCTAACAAGCATCAAATTAAGAATGCAGTTGAAGCGCTTTATGATGTGAAAGTATTAAATGTAAAGACAAACATCACTCCAGGTAAAATTAAAAGAGCTGGTAAAGGTGTAAAAAAGACTAGTAAATTCAAGAAGGCTTTCGTTCAATTAGCGGAAGGTCAAAAGATTGAATTTTTTAAAGGTGTTTAACTAGTTAGCTGAGGAAATTATGGGTATTAAAAGATTTAAACCAACAACTCCTTCACTAAGAAAGATGCAAGTCCTAAATAGTGATGAGTTAACAAAAGATGTAAAGCCGGTTAAAGGTCTAACATCAGTTAAGAAAAATTTTGCAGGTAGAAATAACTCTGGACGTATCACTGTTAGACACAGAGGTGGTGGAGTTAAGAGAAGATATAGAATTATCGACTTCAAAAGAAACAAAATGGATATCCCTGCAACAGTTCAAGCGATCTCATATGATCCAAACAGAACTTGTAATATCGCACTTATCGCATACCACGATGGTGAGAAGAGCTACATCCTAGCTCCTCTTGGACTTAAAGTAGGTGATAAAGTTATCGCATCTGCAGATGCAGATATTAAAGTAGGAAATGCTAAGAAGCTTAAGGACATTCCAGTTGGTACTCTTGTACACAACGTTGAAATGTACCCAGGAGCTGGTGGTCAATTAGCACGTTCTGCAGGCTCTTACGTACAAATCATGGCAAAAGAGGGTAAGTTTGCTCTTCTTAGAATGCCATCAGGTGAGCTTAGAAAAGTTGAATTAGTATGTATGGCAACTATTGGTCAGGTAGGTAACCTAGATCACGAAAAACGTAACATTGGTAAAGCTGGACGTAAGAGAAAGCTTGGATTTAGACCAACTGTACGTGGTGTTGCTATGAACCCAGTTGATCACCCACACGGTGGTGGTGAAGGTAGAACTTCAGGTGGACGTCATCCAATTTCACCATGGGGAACACCAACTAAGGGTTACAAGACTAGAACTAATAAGAGAACTGATAAGTTCATCGTTAAGAGAAGAAAGTAGTAGGAGATTAATATGGCCCGTTCACTTAAAAAAGGACCATTTGTTGATATTAGCTTAATGAAAAAAGCTCTACAAATGCAAGAAGAAGGTAATAAAGGTAACAAAGTGATCAAGACATGGTCTAGAAGATCAACGATTGTTCCTGAGTTTATTGGACTTACATTTGCCGTTCACAACGGTAAGAAATTCATACCAGTTTATGTTACAGACAATATGATCGGACATAAGTTAGGTGAATTTGCACTTACAAGAACTTACTATGGTCACGGTGCAGATAAGAAAGGCAAGAAAAAGTAGTTAAGTTACAGTTGAATAAGGAGAAGGTCAGATGGCCATTACAGTTAGAAACAGTAGAGTTGGTATCGCGCCAAGAAAAGTAAGACAGGTTTGCGATCTAATTAGAAAGAAGAAAGCTTCTGAAGCGTTAAAGATTTTACGTTTCCAAGAGAAGAAAGAAATTGCACTTGTTTTAACAAAATTAATTAATAGTGGATTAGCAATCGCAGCTGATTCTGAAAAATATGATTTAGACAACTTAGTTGTTTCAATCATTAAAGCGGACGAAGGTCCAACTTTAAAGCGTATCCAGCCAAGAGCTCAAGGTCGCGCATTCAGAATTAGAAAAAGAACTAGTCACATAACAGTTGAACTAAAAGAAGCATAGGATAAATTATGGGACAAAAAGTACATCCATACGGTTTTAGATTAGGTTATATTAAGTCATGGCACTCAAATTGGTTTGCTAACGATCAAGAATACGGTGAAACACTTCACGAAGATCTTGCAATTAGAAACTACATTGAAAAGAACATGAAGAATGCTTCTGTAGCTAACATCGAGTTATCAAGAACTTCAAACCAGGTTAAGGTTACTGTTTATACAGCTAAGCCAGGTGTAGCAATTGGTAAAAAAGGTGCAGGAATTGAGAAAATTAGAAACGACCTTAAGAAACTTACTAAAGGGACTCTAATCTTCAATATTGCAGAAGTTAAAAGACCAGATGCAGAAGCAAAGTTAATTGCTGAGAATATCGCAGGTCAGCTTGAGAAACGTGTAGCTTTCAGAAGAGCAATGAAGAAAGTTATGCAGTCAGCATTCAGAGCTGGTGTTAAAGGTATTCGTGTTAGAACAGCAGGTCGTTTAGGCGGAGCTGAGATGGCAAGAGCAGAAGGTTATACAGAGAGAAAAGTTCCTCTACACACTCTTAGAGCAGATATTGATTACAACACTGCTGAAGCACAAACAACATACGGTATTATCGGTGTTAAAGTTTGGGTTTATAAGGGTGAGATTTACAAGTAGTTGGAAATTCGTTAATGAATTGAATTTATTGAGGTAAATATGTTAAGTCCAAAAAAAGTAAAGTGGCGTAAGCAGCAGAAAGGAAGAATGAAAGGGAAAGCAAACCGTGGAAATACTATCACGTTCGGCGAATTTGCTATACAAGCCCTGTCATGTGGGTATATAACTAACCGTCAGATTGAAGCTGCCCGTATTGCAATGACAAGAAAGATCAAAAGAGGTGGTAACGTTTGGATCAAAATCTTTCCAGATAAAGTCCTAACTAAGAAGCCAGCTGAAGTTCGTATGGGGAAAGGTAAAGGTTCTCCAGATTCTTGGGTTGCAGTAGTAAAACCAGGAAGAGTAATGTTTGAAATTAAGCATACTGATCCTGAGCTAAGTAAACAAGCACTTAAGCTTGCTATGTACAAGCTGCCTGTTAAAACTAGAATCATTTCTAGAGAGCAACAGGAACTTTAATCGTTAGAGGAAGTTATGCAAAAGTTAGATTATAAAGAAGTAAGCGGTTTAAGCGGTAAAGAAATTGATGCAAAAGTTACTGAAATGAGAAGAGCTATCTTCGATATGAACATGTCAAAAGCGACAAGTGGAATCGAAAAGCCTCATCAGCTAAAAATTGCAAAAAAGAATATTGCTAAATTATTAACAGCAAAGAAAGCTAAAGGTGAATAACCATGAGTACAAAAACGTTTAAAAGAAAGCTAGATGGTGTAGTTGTTTCTGTAAAGAATGATAAAACTGTAGTTGTTAACGTTGCTAGACGTTTTAAGCACCCTGTATACAGTAAGTTCGTTACAAAAACTAAGAAATACCATGCTCATAACGAAAGTTTTGAAGCAAGTCTAGGTGACAATGTAACAATTATTGAAAGTAAACCTTATTCAAAACTCAAAAAGTGGGAACTGTTAAAGGTAAATAAGTAATGGCTTAATAAGCCTATTTTAGGAGTTAGAAATGATTCAGATGCAAACTAAGTTAGAAGTTGCTGATAACTCTGGAGCTAGAGAAGTAAAGTGTATCAAGGTTCTTGGTGGTTCAAAAAGAATGAACGCAAATCTTGGTGACATTATTGTAGTAGCAGTTCAGCAAGCTCTTCCAGGTGGAAAAATTAAAAAGGGTGACGTTAAGAAAGCAGTTATCGTTAGAACTAAGTACCCAATTAGAAGAGAAGATGGTTCTTACATCAGATTTGATAAGAACAGTGTTGTAATTCTAAATAATAACAATGAACCAGTAGGGACACGTATTTTTGGTCCTGTAGCTAGAGAATTAAGAAACAGAAGTTTCACTAAGATCTGTTCTTTGGCCCCGGAAGTTCTATAATCAAGGTTCAGTGAGGAAGTTATGCAAAAGCTAAAAGTTAATGATAATGTTGTAGTTTTAACAGGAAAAGACAGAGGCAAAACTGGTGAAGTTAAGAAAATTAATTTCAAGACCAAAGTTGTTTATGTTGGTGGTGTTAATCTAGTAAAAAAAGCAATTAAACCAACTCAAGAGAACCCAGCAGGCGGTATCGTTGATATCGAAGCGCCTCTTCACATCTCTAATGTTGCTGTTGTAAGCCCAAAAACAAAAAAGGCTACAAGAGTAAGATTTGAAGAAAAAGATGGAAAGAAAGTTAGAGTCGCTGTTTCTTGTGGATCAGAACTGAGTTAAGGGTAGAGGCAGATATGAGTAGATTCAGAAAACTTTATAATGATGAAATTAAAAATAAAATGACTGAGAAGTTTGGTTATAAGAATGTTAACCAGATTCCTAAGCTAGAAAAGATAGTGGTTAACTGTTGTACAAGAGACGCAGTTACTAACTCTAAAGTTGTTCAGTCGATTGTTAAGGATCTTGGAACTATTACTGGTCAAAAGCCAGTTGTTGCAAAGGCTAGAAAGTCTGTTGCAGGTTTCAAAGTTAGAGAAGGTATGCCTCTAGGTGCAAATGTTACTCTTCGTGGTGAGAGAATGTACGAATTCCTTGATAGACTTGTTAATATTACTCTTCCAAGAGTTCGTGACTTTAGAGGTGTTTCTTCTAAAGGTTTCGATGGACAGGGTAATTATACTTTAGGTTTAAAAGAGCAGATTATTTTCCCAGAAATTTCTTACGATCAAATTGATAAAGTAAGAGGTCTAGGAATCTCAATCGTAACAACTGCTGGAAACAACGAAGAAGGTAGAGAGCTACTAAACCTTTTTGGTATGCCTTTCAACAAGTAATAGAGGATATAGTAATGGCTAGAAAAGCGAAAATTGAAAGTAACAAGAAAAGAGCTAAGCTTGCTGAAAAATATGGTGCTTTAAGAAAAGAACTTAAGGCTGCTATCATCAACGAAAAACTTTCTGATGAAGAGAGATTTGAAGCGATGATCAGACTTCAAAAGCTTCCAAGAAATTCAGCTCAAATTAGAGTAAGAAATAGATGTGAACTGACTGGTCGTCCACGTGCTTTCTATAGAAAGTTCAGATTATCAAGAATTCAATTTAGAGAGTTAGCACTTAAAGGGATGATCCCAGGTGTAACTAAGTCAAGCTGGTGATGGTAGAGGAGACGAGATTATGATGACTGATCCTATTTCAGATATGTTAACAAGAATTAGAAATGCAATTAATGCTGGACACGATAGAGTTGAGTTCCCAGCATCAAAAATGAAAGCTGGTGTTTGTAAAGTTATGAAGGACGAAGGATATATTCGTTCATTCAAAATTATTGCAAAAAGCCAGTCAGATATAAGAATTAAAGTACTACTAAAAGATAACGCTATTGTTGGTCTTCAAAGAGTATCTAAGCCAGGTCTAAGACAGTACCGTGGTTATAAAGATATCTCTAGAGTAATCAGTGGTCTAGGTACTTCAATCCTATCAACTTCTAAAGGAATTATTTCTGATAGAGAAGCGAGAGCGACAAAAGTTGGTGGTGAAGTAATCTGTAATATTTGGTAGTAGGGAGCGAGTAATGTCACGTGTAGGAAAAAACCCGGTAATAGTTCCTGAGAAAACTCAGGTATCAATAAACGGTACAACAGTATCGGTTAAAGGGCCTAAAGGTGAACTAGAGTATACTTTTAATAATTTAGTAACTCTTTCACATGAAGGTAACGAAGTAAAAGTAAACCCAATTGACGAGTCAAAAAAGTCTCGTGCAATGTGGGGTACAGCAAGACAAATCATCTCTAACATGGTAACAGGTGTTACTGATGGTTTTACAAGAAAGCTTGAGTTCAACGGTGTTGGTTACAAGGCGTCAGTAAGTGGAAACACAATGACACTTAACCTTGGTTACTCTCACCCAATCGAGTACGTTCTTCCAGAAACAGTTGCTGCAAAAGTAACTAAGAATGAGATTGAACTTACTGGACCAAATAAAGAGCTTCTTGGATTTGCTGCTGCAAAAATCCGTTCATTCAGACCACCAGAGCCATATAAAGGTAAAGGTGTTAAATACGCTGAAGAGCACATTGTTAGAAAAGCTGGTAAATCTGGCGGTAAGTAATAAATATGTAGCCTGAGAATGGCCCGCGGTTAGGGCCTAGGGTGAGGAGACTAAAATGATTAGAAAACCTTATGGTAAAGCTGGTAAAGCAAGTACAGCTAGAAGAATTAGAAGAAAACTTGCAATTCGTAAAAAAGTTGTTGGTAATGCAGAAAGACCACGTCTATCTGTAAACCGTACAAACAAGCACATCACTGTACAAGTTATTGATGATGAAGCTAACAAGACTCTTTTCAGTGTTCAAACTTATGGTAAGAACGCAGTAGAAGGAAAGTGTAATGTTGCAGGTGCTCAACTTGTAGGTGCTAAACTTGCTGAAAACTTAAAAGCTAAGAATATTTCAACTGCTGTTTTCGACAGAAACGGACTTAAATACCACGGTGTAATTAAAGCTGTTGTTGAATCTGCTAGAGAAAATGGAATTCAAATTTAGGAGTAAGTGATGTCTGAAGAAAATAAAAGCGTTGAAAAAACAGTAAAAGCAGAACCTAAGAAGAAAGCTTCTAAAAGAGCTCCATCTAAAAAACGTCAAAATAATAACGGAATGGATGTTGAGCTTGAGGAAAGAGTTGTTGCTGTAAACAGAGTTGCAAAGGTTATGAAGGGTGGTAGAAGATTTTCTTTTAGTGCTCTAATGATCGTTGGTGATAAGAAAGGTCGCGTTGGTTTTGGTCTAGGGAAAGCAAAAGAAGTTCCTGAAGCAATCAGAAAAGCAACACAAGCGGCTCAAAAAAGTATGATTTCGGTACCTGTTGATGGTGGAACAATCCCACATACAGTTATGGGTGAGTTTGATGCTGGTCAGATCCTTTTCAAGCCTGCCGCAGAAGGTACAGGGGTTAAGGCTGCTGGTGCATGTCGTTCAATTCTTGAGCTTGCAGGTGTTAAAGACGTTCTAACTAAGTCACTTAGAGGTAATAACCCACACAATATCGTTAAGGCGACATTTGATGCTCTAGCACAACTAAGATCAGTTGAAGAAGTTGCAAGAGTACGTGGTAAAGAAGCTAAGGGCTTAAGAATTAAAGGTTAATTGAGGTTGATATGACAGCGAAAACAATTACAGTTACATTGAAGAAAAGTACTATTAAGTGCAACGAAAAGCAAAAAGCTACAGTTAGAGGTCTAGGACTTAGAAAAACAGGTACATCTAAGACTTTAGAAAATACATCAGCTGTTAGAGGAATGATCAAAAAGGTAATTCACCTTTTAGACATCCAGGAATAAGAGGTAGATATGTTAACTTTAAATAACTTAAAAAGCCCAAAGGGTGCACATAAGAACATCAAGAGAATTGGTCGTGGACAAGGTTCAGGACAAGGTACTCAAGCTGGTAAAGGTCATAAAGGTCAAAAAGCTCGTGCCGGTGGTGGTGTAAGAACTGGTTTCGAAGGTGGGAACATGCCATTATACATGCGTCTACCAAAGAGAGGATTTTCTAACGCTCCATTTAAAACAGTATATGCTGAAGTTTCTCTAGCTACTCTAGAAGCGAAATTTGATGGCGGAGACGTTACAAAAGAAGCTTTAATTGAGAAGGGTATTCTTAAGGGTGCGGATAAAAGACGTCCTGTGAAAATTCTTGCTAACGGAGAGCTTTCAAAATCGTTAAATTTTGTTAATATTGAAAAGTTTTCTAAGAGTGCACAAGAAGCAATCGAGAAAGCTGGTGGAAAAATAGCAACAAAATAAAAAGGATCGTCTGATGTCAAATGCTCATGGAAGACTTGAAGAGCTTAAGAAAAAAGTCTTTTTTACTTTTTTATTATTAGTAGTATATAGATTGGTTGCGCAAATCCCTGTTCCAGGGGTTGATGCGCAAGCAATTTCTTCATATTTTGCAGAATCTGGAGGCGGAGGTCTTTTCGATCTAATCAACACTTTTAGTGGTGGTGCCTTCAAGAGATTCTCAGTTTTAGCACTGGGGATTATGCCTTATATTACTACTTCTATTATCTTTTCTCTTCTTGGTGAGGTAATTCCTCAGATCCAAGAGATGCAGGAAGACTCAGAAGGACAAAAGAAAATACAAAAATGGACTAGGTATGCAACAGTAATACTCTGTTGCATACAGGGTTACTCAATGGCCGCTGTGTTTGAAACATTTGTTTCACCTGGTGGTGCTAGAGTTATTCCTGATCCAGGTATGCTATTTAGAGTTGTTACAATGATTACTCTAGCTGCAGGGACAATGTTTCTTCTATGGCTAGGTGAGAGAATCACTGAATTTGGACTCGAAAATGGTGTATCACTGATTATTTTTGCAGGTATTGCAGTTGAGCTACCAACAGAAGTAATTCAGAAAATAACATTATTTAGAAACGGTGAAATGGGTGGTTTAGAACTACTAACTTTTGCTGCTGTAATTGTTGTTGCATTCTTCGTGGTTGCATTTATTGAAAGAGCCTTTAGAGCTATTCCAGTACAATATGCTAAAAGAGTTGTTAACAACAGAGTTTACGGAGGGAATCAAACACTTCCGATGAGAGTTGATACTGGTGGAGTTATGCCTCCTATCTTAGCATCTTCTCTACTTGCTGCACCTGCAACTTTTGCGACATTTATCCCAGCTGATAGTGCGTTTAAGCCATACTTTGATACTATTCAACAAAGTTTATACCCAGGGCAGTTACTATTTAATATCTTGTTTGGAGCTTTGATTGTGTACATGACTTATTTCTATGCACCAATTCAGTTCAAAACTAAGAAAATTTCCGAAATGCTACAAAAGAATAATGCATTCATCCCAGGAATTAGACCTGGTGATAAAACTAAAGAATATCTAGATACACTTTTAAATCGTATGTCATTCTTTGGGGCCTTATTCCTTATTGTTGTTTGTATTGTGCCTTCTTTGATTACAGGAGCTCAAACACGTTTCGGTGGAACATCTATGCTGATCCTTGTTTCAGTTTCAGTTAGAGTAATGATGAATGTGCAATCGTTTATGTTTGCTGACAAATATGAGTCATCATATAAGTCTAAAGGTAAATATAACGGAAATAACAGAAGGTTCTAGTCAATATGTCGCCACAGTTAATACTTATTGGAGCACCCGGTTCAGGTAAAGGTACTCAAGCTAAAAAGATTGTAAACGAACTTGGTTACAATCATGTTTCTACAGGTGATCTTCTGCGCGCAGAAGTTGCTAAAGGAAGTGAGCTAGGTACTAAAATCAAAGAAGTAATGGACTCTGGTGAGTTAGTTAGTGACGAACTTGTATTAGATTTATTAAAAGCAAATTGTGCTGTTGATAAATCGACATATATTTTTGACGGTTATCCACGTAATTTAGTACAAGCTAAAGATCTTGATAGTGCTCTATTGGGTGGAGTTAAGTCATTAGCTGTTTATTTTGAAGTCAATATCGATACTTTAGTAGAGAGAATTGTAAACCGCCGTGTCGCTCCTAAGAGTGGTGAGATTTACAATCTTAAAACTAAGCCACCGAAAGTTGATGGAAAATGTGATGTAAGTGGTGAAGATCTTGTGCATCGCAAAGATGATAATGAAGAAACTGTAAGAACAAGAATGAAGGTTTTTACAGACAATATTGAGCCTGTACTTGAGTATTATGAGTCACAGGGAAGACTAGTTAAGGTAGACGCAACCAAAGACCTTGACGCTATTTTTGAAGATATAAAAAAAGTTGTTAAATAATTTATAAATAAGTGATTGAGCTTGCAATATGGCCATGAGTCATATATAAGCAATTACTTTAGGTTTTTAGTATATGAGTAATCAGGAAACTATTGAGGTTGAAGGGGAAGTTACTGAGCTTCTTCCTAATACTAAATTTAAAGTCAAGCTACCGAATGGACATTCGGTAATTGCCCACATTAGTGGAAAAATGAGAATGCACTTTATTAAAATTTTACCTGGAGATAAGGTCCTTGTTGAAATCAGCAAGTATGATCTAACGAAGGGAAGAATTACATATAGAAGTAAAAAACGCTAGTGTAGTAGAACATACGAGGTAGTTATGAAAGTTAGAGCATCAGTGAAACCGATGTGTAAAGATTGTAAAGTTATTAAAAGAAAAAACGTACTTAGAGTTGTATGTAAAAACCCTAAGCACAAGCAAAGACAAGGCTAATTAATAGGAAGGAGTGTAGCTATGGCGAGAATTCTTGGTGTTGATATTCCTAGAAATAAGGTAATGAGAATTGCCCTGCAATCTATTTATGGTGTAGGACCAAAGATTGCTAAGGAAGTATTAGAAAAAACAAACATCGATTTAAACAAAAGTTCAAACGAACTTACTGAAGAAGAAGCAAATGAAATCAGACTTGTTCTTGAAAGTGAGTACACTGTAGAAGGTGACTTAAGAAGAGAAGTTGGTCTTAACATTAAGAGACTTAAAGATTTAGGTTGTTACAGAGGTATTAGACACAGAAAAGGTCTACCGGTAAGAGGTCAAAGAACTTCTACTAATGCTCGTACTCGTAAGGGGCCAGCAGTAGCAATCGCAGGTAAGAAGTCAATTAAGTCAATGAAGTAATTGTTAGGAGTTAATGATGGTTAAGAAAACAGCTTCAAAGAAAAAAGTAAAAAAGAACATCACGAGAGGTATCGCTCATATTCAGTGTTCTTTCAATAATACAATCGTAACATTCACAGATATGAATGGTAACGCAATTTCATGGGCGTCTGCAGGTCAGCTAGGTTTTAGAGGATCTAAGAAGTCGACTCCATTCGCGGCTCAAATGGCTTCAATGGAAGCAGCCAAGAAAGCTATGGAGCACGGACTATCAAGCGTTGAAGTAAGAGTTAAAGGTCCAGGTGCAGGTAGAGAAAATGCTGTAAGAGCATTCATCGCTGCAGGTCTGAAGATTACTTCTGTTGCTGATAGGTCACCAATCCCACACAACGGATGTCGTGCACCAAAAAGAAGAAGAGTATAATTTATAGACTTATATTATTAAGGAGTTGTCTGTGGACACATTTACAGCAAAAAATTGGACAGGAATGATAAGACCAGTAGCTTTGGAAATGGATAACGATAAGCTAACTAAGACTTATGGTAAGTTCGTTGCTAAGCCACTTGAAAGAGGTTATGGACAAACTCTTGGGAACTCATTACGTCGTGTACTTCTTTCATCACTTCAAGGTGCAGCTATTGTTGCAATTAGAATTGAAGGTGTTGAACATGAATTTGGTACAATCAACAACGTAAAAGAAGAAGTTTCTGAGATTATTCTAAACCTTAAAGAGGTACACTTTAGAATTAAAGATAAAGAGCAGGTAACTCTAACTCTTGAGAAATCAGTTGAGGGTGTTGTTACTGCTGGTGATATTTCTGAATCAGCTAACGTAGAAGTTCTAAATCCTGATCACGCTATCTGTAACTTATCTACAGGTGGATCAATCAAGATGGAGCTACTTGTTGCTAGAGGAAAAGGATATGTTACTGCTCTAGATAATAAAGAATCATTTGATCTTCCAATCGGTTGGGTATATCTAGATTCTCTTTTCTCACCAGTTGCACGTGTTAACTATACAGTTACTAACTCACGTGTTGGTAAGAGAACAGACTTTGATAAGCTGACTTTAGAAGTATGGACTAACGCTGGTGTTGAGCCATCTGATGCTGTTGCATACTCTGCTAAGATCCTTAGAGATCAATTAGCAGTTTTCCTAAGCTTCGAAGATGAAGAAGAAATTACAAGAATGGAAGCTAAGCCAAAGAAACAACAAAATACAGCTAATGCAGCTCTATTAAAGCCTGTTTCTGAGCTTGAACTGTCTGTAAGATCTGCAAACTGCTTGCAGAACGCAGATATTAAGTATATCTATGAGCTAGTTTCTAAAACTGAAGGTGAAATGCTAAGAACTAAGAACTTTGGTCGTAAGTCACTTAATGAGATTAAAGAAGTTTTATCTCAAATGGGACTTGGTCTAGGTATGAAAGTTGATAGCATTATGCAAGACCTGAAAGAAGAAAACTAAAAGTTGTTATAAGTTGAGGTAGAGATATGAGACATCAAAGACATAAATATAAATTAGGTGTAAGTCCATCACACAGAGTTTCTATGATTAAAAACCTTGCGTCAGAAATTATTGACCACGGTATGATTAAGACAACTCTTACTAGAGCTAAAGCTGTTAAGCCAGTTGTAGAAAAGTTAGTAACTCTTTCTAAAAACGACACAGTAGCTAATAGAAGACTTGCATTCAAAAAACTTAACGATAAAGATGCAGTAAACAAGCTTTTCACAGAGCTTGGGCCAAAGTTTAAAGAAAGAAATGGTGGTTATACAAGAATCATGAAGCTTTCTGATAACAGAGTTGGTGATAACTCTAAGATGGCTTATATTGCTTTCGTTGATTAATATTTTAATTAATTCAAACTAAAATAGGCCCATCATATTTAGGTATGATGGGTTTTTTTATTTCACATTGTATTTGCTATGAGTACTTCTTCAAAAATATCATTCATCTTTATAATTGTGGCCATAACGCTTGGTTATTCTATTTATCATAAGAATAAAATTGATACCTATGTTGATGAAAGTCGCACGTATATATTAAAAACACTCCCTAGTGTTGAGTTAACTAATTTTGAAGATAATAGTCCTGTTCAGTTACAAGATTTAGCGCAAAGCTCTAATGGTCTTGTTGTCCATTTTTGGGGAACATGGTGTGCACCTTGTGAAGCTGAATTTCCTGAATTCGTTGAGTTTGCACGTAAGCTCGAAGAAAAGAATGTAAAAGTCGTTTTCATGGCCGTTAAAGATGAGGACATGAAAATTAAAAAGTTCCTAAAAAGATTCAAAGACCTACCAAGTAATTCTATGGTTATTCATGATGTTTCTGGGATATCTATGAGTAAATTAGGGGTTGTTAAAGTTCCGGAAACTTTTGTTTTCGATTCTAACCTCGATCACCGTATTATGTTTAAGGGACCTCAAGATTGGAAGATGAGTTCATATTTCACACGTGTTCTCAACTACTTAGGGATAAATTAAACTAATAATATTTCTTTGAATTTGTCTATTTTTTCATCATTTGTAGTTAAGTTTTATTAAAATCTGCCGAAAAGTTTTACAGACTAAGCTTTGGTATATCGTTTTTGTGCCAAAAAAATAAACATCGGAGATTAACAATGATCAATTGGACTGAACTAAATGGACTACATGTTATTTCTAAGCTCGAAGAAATAATTAATAAGTGGTTTGGTGTAGAGGTATTCTATGCAGACAACCATTTTAAAATAAGAAGTGGACATAAAGATAAGGATTATGATTTTAAGAATCTTTTCTTTCAAACACAGATGTCTCTTCCGCATGGTTATGACTTTATTACGGCCGATGTAGAAAGGTTTAGTGATGAATTAAGTCAGTCTGGTGAAACAGTTATGATCTTTGATTCATATTTTCCGGGTGTGAAAATGATGGGGACAAGAATTGAAATTGAAGGTGAATATCAGGGAACTGTTTTTGCTTTTCCTTTCTTGAAAAGTACTTTCAGTGATGAAGATGAAAAAGAGCTAGTGGCCGCACTTATTGAGCATGGAGCGAGCCCAGAAGCAGCACAGGAATGTGTAAATGAAACAAGACGATTATTTCCAAGAGAAATTGAATATTTAAAAGAACTAGTTGAACTAGTTGCCGGTGAAGTAGCTACATTCCATGTCGAGATTTCTAAAAGAGAAGAAAGAATTCATATGCTGAATTCTGAACTCGGAGAAAAGTTCCGTTATCATAATATGATTGGTAAATCGAAAGCTATGCAAAAGATTTACTCTCTACTTGAAAGAATTTCTACTAGTGAATCTTCTGTACTTGTACAGGGTGAAAACGGTACGGGTAAGGAACTTGTTGCTAAAGCAATTCACTTTGCATCACCTCGTAAAGATGCTCAATTTCTAGCTGTTAACTGTTCTGCATTTAACGAGAACCTACTAGATTCTGAATTATTTGGTCACGTGAAGGGTTCTTTTACTGGTGCTCATAAAGAAAAGTCTGGTTTATTTGAGCTAGCAAATGGTGGGACATTATTCCTTGATGAAATTGGGGATACATCACTATCGATGCAAGTTAAGCTTCTACGTGTTCTTCAGGAAGGTACTTACTTACCAGTAGGTGCTGATAAGTCGAGAAGAACAGATGTGAGAATTATTGCAGCAACAAATAAAGACCTTAAAACAATGATGGCAAAAGGTGAGTTCAGAGAAGACCTTTACTATCGTATTAACGTTTTAAATGTAAATCTTCCTCCGCTAAGAGAGAGAAGAGAAGATATTCCTGTTTTAATGGAGCACTTTCTAAAGAAGAAATGCGATGAGTCAGGTATGCCAATGAAGACTTTTTCTAAGAAGTGTATGGAAAAGATGCTTGATTATCCATGGCCAGGAAATGTTCGTCAGTTAGAAAACGAGGTTGAAAGGCTTGTTGTTCTTGCTGGTGATGATAAATCAATTACACCTGATATCCTTAGTCCACAGGTTCTAGATCACGGAGCGGCTCCAGTTGAGCAAACTAGAGGTGTTAACACATCTGGAAAACTTAAAGACGCACTTATGGAACTTGAGATTATTATGATTCGTGAAGGGCTTAAGAGATGTAACTTTAATAAATCAAAGCTTGCTAAAGAGCTTGGTATGTCTCGTGCTAGTTTAATCATGAAAGTTGATAAGTATGGACTAGATAAACGTGCGAAAGCAGGTAATGAATAGTTAAAAACTTACAATAATAAAATATAGACACTTTTGGGCCCTCAACGAGGGCCTTTTTATTTATATTCCTATAATTTCATAGACTTAACCCCCGTAAAATAACGCATCGTGATTGGGCAAATTGCATTTTAAAGGTGTAATATGCACTGATAATTTAAACATGAAATTTTGAAAGAAGTTGGTGGAGGGTTTATGTCGACAACCAGTGAAAATATATTAGAAGAAAAAAGGGCCTTTCTCCTTAACAAGAGAGCTGAAGCCGAGCAAGGTGGTGGTGAAACTAGAATTGCTAAGCAACATGACCAAGGTAAGTACACAGCAAGAGAGAGAATCGAAAGATTAGTTGATCCTGGTACATTTATCGAGTTTGATAAATTTGTTACACATCGTTGTGTAAACTTTGGAATGGAAAAGAAGAAGTTTCTTGGTGATGGTGTCGTAACAGGTATTGCAGAAATTAATGGTCAAAAGATCGCTGTTTATTCTCAAGATTTTACTTGTTGGGGTGGTGCACTTGGTGAAGCTCACGCAAAGAAGATCTGTAAGATAATGGACTTCGCACTTGATAATAGAATTCCTGTAATCGGTATTCAGGACTCAGGTGGAGCACGTATTCAAGAGGGTGTTGATGCTCTTGGTGGATATGCCGAAATCTTCTATAGAAACGTAAAAGCTTCAGGTGTTATTCCTCAAATATCTTTAATTATGGGGCCTTCAGCTGGTGGTGCAGTTTATTCACCTGCAGTAACTGACTTTATCTTCATGGTAGATCAGTCATCATATATGTTCGTTACAGGTCCAGATGTTATCAAGACTGTAACTCACGAAGAAGTAACAAAAGAAGACCTTGGTGGAGCTACTGCTCACTCTGAGAAGTCTGGTGTATGTCAGTTCAAGTGTAAGGACGAAGATGAGACTTTTGAAAGAGTAAGAGAGCTAATGAGTTACTTACCGGCTTCAAACTTCAGAGCACAAGAAGACAAGTATACTTCAGATCCAGTTTATAGAGATAATACAAAACTTAAGGAAGTTGTTCCTGGTAATCCTAAGAAGCCGTATGACATGAAAGAAGTTATTCTTGATATTGTTGATGATGGACACTTTTTAGAAGTACATAAAGACTACGCAAGAAATATCGTTGTTGGTTTCGCATCAATTGGTGGAATTAAAATTGGTATTGTTGCTAACCAACCAGAAGTTTTAGCTGGTGTTCTTGATATAGATTCATCATGTAAAGCAGCTCGTTTTATTAGATTCTGTGACTCATTTGATATTCCAATCGTTTCACTTGTCGATGTTCCAGGTTTCTTACCAGGAACAGTTCAAGAGTATGGTGGGATTATTAAGCATGGTTCTAAACTTCTTTATGCATACGCAGAAGCGACTGTTCCATTAATTACTCTAATTACAAGAAAGTCTTATGGTGGAGCGTATGATGTTATGGCATCAAAGCACATTAGAGCAGATGTTAACCTTGCTTACCCAACTGGTGAAATTGCCGTTATGGGTGCAGAAGGTGCAGTAAATATCGTCTTTAGGAATGAATTAAAAGGTCTTGAAGGTGAAGAATATGAAAAGAAAAAAGCAGAGCTAGTTGCAAATTATGAAAATAACTTTGCTAATCCATATGTAGCAGCTGAAAGAGGTTATATTGACTCTGTTATTCTTCCAGAAGAAACAAGAAAGCGTCTTTATGAATATCTAAAAGTACTTAAAGACAAAAAAGTTGATAGACCAAAACGTAAACACGGGAATATTCAATTATGATGATCAGACAGCCAAAGAATATGGAAAGAAGAGTATTAATTGCAAACCGTGGAGAGATCGCTTCTCGTGTAGCTAAGGCTTGTCGTGAACTCGGTCACACAGCAATTGGTATTTTTACAGATAATGAGCCTCAAGGGACACATCTTCAGTTTTGTGATGAATGGGTTTACCTTGAAGGTAATACAAATGCAGAGACATACCTAAATGTTGAAAAACTTGTTGCTTTAGCTAAAGAGATTAAAGCAGATGGTGTTCACCCAGGATATGGTTTCCTTTCAGAGAATAGAGATTTTGCAAATGCACTTTCTGAAGCGGGGATCACTTTTATCGGTCCACATGTTGATGCCATTAGAGTAATGGGTGATAAGGCGACGTCTAAGAAGCTAGCAAATGAAGCAGGTGTTCCTACTGTTCCAGGTACAGATCATGCTGTACCTACTGTTGATGAAGCAGTCCAAATAGCAGATAGAATTGGATATCCTGTTCTACTTAAAGCAGTTGCTGGTGGTGGTGGACGTGGTATGCGTGCATGTAATAATGAAGCTGAAGTACGTGAGCAATTTGATGCTGTTGGTAGAGAGGCCGCAGCGGCTTTTAACAATGGAGATCTACTTGTAGAGAAGCTTATTGTTAATCCTCGCCACATCGAAGTTCAAATTCTTGCAGATAAGAAAGGTAATACATTCCATTTCTTTGAAAGAGAATGTTCAGTTCAAAGAAGACACCAAAAGATTATTGAAGAAGCACCATCGCCATTTATTGGAAGTGATGAGGAGCTTCGTCAACGTGTTTGCGAAACAGCTGTTAAGCTTGCAAAGGCCGTTGAATATGATTCGGCAGGTACAGTTGAGTTCATCATGGGTGAAGATAAGCAATTTTACTTCCTTGAGATGAATACACGTATCCAAGTTGAGCACCCAATCACTGAAGAAATTACTGGAATGGATCTTATTGTTTGTATGATTCAAGCTGCATTTGGTGATGAGTTGGGAATCCCTTCACAAGAATTCATCAGAAGATCAGGACACGCGATTGAATGTCGTATCTGTGCGGAGGATCCAATTACAATGCTTCCAGCTCCAGGTCTTGTAACAGGTTTTGAAACAAATTTCCCACAAGGAACACGTTTTGATCACTGCCTATACAAAGGATTAGAAGTTACTCCAGATTTCGATCCAATGGTAGGAAAGCTTGTTTGTAAAGGAATCGTTCGTGACGTTGCTGTAAGAAAAATGAATGCAGCACTAGATGGACTATTCATTGAAGGTCTTAAAACAAATCTTCCACTGTTAAAAGAAATTATGACAGAGAAGAACTTTGTTGATGGACATTATTCAACAGCTTACATTGGTGAAGTTGCACCTCAGAACAACGTGAAGACAGACCTTGATCATATAAAGCTATATACGATTATTGCAGGCTCTGAAGCACGTAGGATGGGTATTTAATATGAGAACATATTTAATTAATGATAATGAAGAAGTAATTGTTGATTTAACAAGAACTAAAGTTCATGAGTACAACCTTGTTGAATTTGACTTCTCAACTCTGAAAGATGGCGAGAGAAGTTTACATGAAACAATGTGGCTAAAGAAAATCTGTGGTCAGTATTTCATCTCTAGAGATCAAAGAACTTGGAAGAAGATTCCACGTCAAGATCTTCCATCTCGAGTTGTAAATGTTGACCGTGTTTATTCACTATTTAGAGGGTATAAGCCTTCTGGACTTGGTGGAGCCGACGCAGGTGAGTTCTTAACAAAAATGCCAGGTAAGATTGTAAAAATCAATGTGGAAGTTGGTCAAGAAGTTAAAAAGGGTGATACACTCTTAATTCTTGAGGCCATGAAAATGGAAAATGAAATTAAAACGGGGATTGATGGTACAGTTAAGGCTATCCACGTTAAGGAAGGGGACGCCTTAGAAGAAAACGTTCTCATGTTAGAAGTAGAAGCATAAGGAGAGTAAATGTCTTTTAATAATGGACAAGCACCAAGAAATGACTTCGAAAAAATGAAACAAGATTTAGATAAAGGGCTCAAGTTACTTGGGCCTTTTTTTATTTTTGTTGTTTTATTTGTTTTCGGATACACATCGTTTTACACAGTTGAGCCGGATGAGGAGGCCGTAGTAATTCGTTTAGGTAAGTACGTCGATACAAATCCACCTGGTCTACATTTTAAGATCCCATTTGGTATCGATAATGTAATCAAAGTTAAGGTTAAAACTGTTCTTCAAGAAGAGTTTGGTTTTAGAACAAAGAGTACAAGATCAAGAAGAACTTCTTATTCGAGTCGTAATCTTGATAGTGAATCACTAATGCTAACTGGGGACTTAAATGTTGCTTCAGTAGAATGGGCGGTTCAATACCAAGTCCGTGATCCATTCAAATTTATTTTTCAAACAAGTGAGCCAGTTAGAAATATTCGAGATATTTCTGAGTCAATTATGAGACGTGTTGTTGGTGACCGCTCAGTTACTGATGTTCTTACTGTAGGAAAGGTCGAAATTGAAGCAGATGCCAAAGTACTTATGCAAGAAGTAATTGATAAGTATGACATGGGTGTAACGATTATCTCTGTTAAACTTCAAGATGTTAATCCTCCACAGGTTGTAAAGGCATCATTCAATGAAGTAAACGAAGCTAAGCAAGAACAAGAGAAAGCAATTAATCAAGCAGAAGGTGCTTATAATAAAGTTATTCCTGAAGCTCGAGGAAAGGCCGAGAAAATCGTTTCTGAAGCAGAAGGTTATGCTGCTGCATTAGTTAACCGTGCAGAAGGTGATGTTGCAAAATTTAAGGAAGTATTAAAAGAATATAAGCGTGCGCCTCGTATTACTAAGAAGCGTCTTTATATTGAAGCGATGGAAGGTTTATATAAGAATTATAAAAATCTAACAATCATCGATCCTAAGGTTAAAGGGCTACTTCCTGTATTTGATAAAGGAGGGAAGTAATGAATAAATTAATTCCTTTAGTTGTAATTGTATTTATTGGTTTAGTTTTAGGGAAGCAGTCTATTTTTGTTATTAATGAAGGTCGTCAGGCCATAATTACAGAATTTGGGAAGCCTGTTGGAGAACCTATTACTGAAGCTGGACTTCATTTTAAAAAGCCTTTCATACAAGATGTACGATTTGTAGATAAAAGAATTTTGAGTTGGGATGGGTTTCCAAATCAAATCCCTACAAAAGATAAGAAATTCATTAAAGTAGATACAACAGCTCGATTTAGAATTATGAATGCTCTTAAGTTTATCCAAACAGTACGAAATACTGAGGGGGCAAAGCAGAGACTTGATACGATTTTGGATTCGGCTACACGTAATGTGATTTCATCTCATCAACTTGTTGAAGCGGTTAGAAACTCAAATGCAATCATTGAGAAGTTAGAATCAGCTAAACAAAATGTTAACGAAATTGAAGAAGAAATAACTGGTGACATTGAAAAAGTAGCAGTTGGTAGAGAAAAGTTATCTCAATTAATTGTTGAAAAAGCCGAAGGTGAATTAGAACAATTTGGTATCTCATTAATTGATGTACAGCTTAGACGAATTTCTTACGAGGAATCTGTTGAGAAAAAGGTTTACGAAAGAATGATTTCTGAACGTCAAAGAATTGCTTCAAAAATTAGATCTATTGGATCTGGTGAAAAAGCAAAGATTGAAGGTCGTTTAGTACGAGATCTTCAAACTATACAGTCAGAAGGTTATCGAAAAGCTCAGCTGATTAAAGGTCGTGCAGAAGCTAAAGCAAGTGCTGTTTACGCAAGAGCTTTTAAGCAAGATCCTGACTTTTTTGAGTTTATTAGAACGCTAGAGGCTTATAAGAAATCAATCGATGGAAATACTAAATTAATTATTTCTAATGATAACGAGTTCCTAAAGTTTTTGAGGTAATTTTGATTGAATATGTAATCGCATCAAATCCAGATGACCGTGTTTTAAAGAAAGTATCAGATGCTCTAAATAATGGAGAGCTTGTCTGTATACCAACTGATACAAATTGGGTTGTTATTGCATCTCCTTTTAACAAGAAGGGTGTGGAGAAGATTTATAAGTATAAAAATGCTCCTAAGCTTAAAGCATTTTCATTACTTTGTGATTCCATCTCAATGGCCTCTGAAGTTGCAATAATTGAAGATAATATCTTTCGTTTTATTAAACGACTTATACCAGGACATTTTACTTTTATTTTTGGTGCCAGTAAGAAGATTACGAAAGCCGTTGCTGCAAATAAAACAGATCATGAGGTTGGTATACGATTTGTTCCCTCTACTTTAGTTACACGTTTACTTGAGGTTCACGGGGAGCCTGTTTTATCGACAAATGTTGATCTTAAAAAGTTTTCTAGCTCAGTAACATCATATGATGAAGTTTATTCGTATATGATCGAAGAAGAGTTGGGTGGAGTCGTTTCAATGATTGTTGATCCAGGTGAATTAAGCTTCGCCGGACAATCAACTATTGTTAATTTTACAGAAGGTGGCCCTGATATAATAAGGCAGGGTGCTGGATTACTATAAATAAAGCCTTCTTAATGAAGGCTTTATTTATTTTTCAAATAGAGTGTTAATTAGTTTTTCTGCTGCGCTCAAAGGAGTTTCGACTTCGTTGAGTATGTTGTTGTTAAGCTGATTCCATTCTTCTTGAAGTTTTGGATTTTCTTTTACTTTATTTTCAATTAGTTCGTGGAAAAGTTTGTTTAACCAGGCTTGATTTTGTCTTTTTCTCTTTTGAGTAATCTTTTCCTTATTCTCTTTATATGTCTTATCAATTAAGCCCCAATACTCTTTGATTCCTTCATTATTTAAGGCTGAAGACATGAGAACGTTGGCACCAATTTTTTGATCTGTTTTAATGACACCAAGTGCTGATTTGTATTGAACCATTGTATCGTGCGCTTTCTGCTTATTATCTCCATCTGCTTTGTTGATAATAATATTGTCACATAACTCAATTATTCCTTTCTTTATTCCTTGGAGTTCGTCTCCTCCTCCTGGAAGAAGTAGTACTGAGAAAAGATCGACAATATTTGCTACATCGTATTCTGATTGTCCAACACCAACAGTTTCAATGAGAATCACATCATAGCCGGCAGCTTCACATGCTAGCATTACTTCTCTTGTTTTTAGAGCAACACCACCGAGGTTTCCTGAAGAGGGTGTCGGTCTAATGAATGCATTCTTTTCCTGAGCAAGCTTTTCCATTCTTGTTTTGTCACCAAGTAAACTTCCTCCGCTTAAAGGGGAGCTTGGGTCAATTGCGAGTACAGCAACCTTAAGCCCCTTTGATATTAAGTGTAGGCCAAGAGCTTCAATGAAAGTCGATTTCCCAACACCTGGAGTACCAGATATTCCAATACGAATTGCCTTACCAGTTAAAGGAAGGATTTCATTTAGAAGCTTCTGTGCATTTTTTTGATGCTCAGGTTTTTTACTTTCTATTAAAGTTATAAATTTTGAAAGAGATCGAATATTTCCTGTTTTCAATTTCTCAAGATCAATCTGCATTACTTTTGAGCCTCTTTAATTTTTGTAATTAAGTCTTTTGCGGCATCAGAAATTGTTGTACCAGGTCCATAGATTCCTTTGACTCCTGCTTCATATAAAAAGTCGTAGTCCTTTCTTGGAATTACTCCACCCGCAACAACAAGTATATCTTCTGCATCAAGCTTTTTAAGTTCTTCAATAAGGTCTGGGATTAATGTTTTATGACCTGCTGCTAGTGATGATGCTCCAATTACGTGGACATCGTTCTCAACTGCTTGTTTTGCAACTTCTTCAGGTGTTGAGAAAAGAGGAGAAAGATCAACATCAAAGCCAACATCGGCATAAGCTGTAGCGACAACTTTTGCTCCTCTGTCGTGTCCATCTTGTCCCATCTTTGCAATTAGAATTCTTGGACGGCGCCCGTAATCTTTTTCAAATTGGTCGATTTCGTTTTTTAAGTTCATCCATTCCTCATCACTTTCAAATGATTGTCCATAGACACCTGATACTGTTTTAGTATTAGCGTTATAACGTCCCCACTCTTTTTCAAGAGCGTAAGTAATTTCTCCGACACTACAACGGGCTTCCATTGCTTCGACTGCTAGTTCAAGTCCGTTTCCATTACCTGTTTTTGCATAATATTCAAGTTTGGCCATGCACTCACTAACTTTTGCCTCATCTCTTGCTTCGCGGATTTCTTCAAGCCTCTTAATTTGCTCATTGAGAACTTGTACATTATCAATTTCTAAGACTTCAAACTCATCTTCAGTTGTTGGCTTATACTTATTAACACCAACGATAACATCTTCTCCGCGATCGATCTTTGCTTGTTTGAGAGCTGCTGCTTCTTCAATCTTTAATTTTGGAAGACCAGTTTCGATCGCCTTGGCCATTCCTCCTGCATCATCGATTTCTTTGATCAGTGAACGGGCCTTGCCTGCGATTTCTTGTGTTAGGCTTTCCATCATGTATGAACCACCCCAAGGATCAACAGTATTTGTAATTCCTGTTTCCTCTTGAAGAATGATTTGAGTGTTTCTAGCGATTCGTGCAGAGAATTCCGTTGGCAATGCAATCGCTTCATCAAATGAATTTGTGTGAAGTGATTGTGTTCCTCCAAAGACTGCGGCCATTGCTTCAATCGTTGTTCTGATAACGTTATTATATGGATCTTGTTCTGTTAGTGACCAGCCGGATGTTTGGCAGTGTGTACGTAACATTTTCGATTTAATATTTTTTGGGTTGTACTCTGAAACAATCTCCGACCACAGAAGTCTTGCTGCACGAAGCTTCGCAATTTCCATATAGAAGTTCATCCCAATACCAAAGAAGAATGAAAGTCGTGGTGCAAATGAATCAATTTCCATCCCTGCTTTTATGGCCGTGTTAATATATTCTTTTCCGTCTGCTAGAGTATATGCAAGTTCAAGTGCTGCATCAGCACCAGCTTCTTGAATATGGTAACCAGAAATCGAAATGGAATTAAACTTTGGCATATTTTGAGAAGTATATTCAAAGATATCTGCAATGATTTTCATCGAAGGAGCAGGAGGGAAGATATAAGTATTTCTTACCATGAACTCTTTTAGAATATCGTTTTGAATTGTTCCTGAAAGCTTATCAAGAGAAACACCTTGCTCTTTGGCTGCAACAATATAACCTGCTAGTACTGGAAGTACGGCACCATTCATTGTCATTGAAACAGATACTTTATCTAATGGAATCCCATCAAATAAAACTTTCATATCTTCAACAGTGTCAATCGCAACACCTGCTTTACCAACGTCACCTTTAACTCTTTGGTGATCGGAATCATAACCTCTGTGAGTTGCAAGATCGAAAGCAACAGAAACACCTTGCCCTCCTGCTGCTAATGCTTTCTTGTAAAAGTCATTTGATTCTTTAGCTGTTGAAAAACCTGCATACTGACGAATCGTCCAAGGACGTCCTGTATACATTGTTGCTCTTGGCCCACGAATAAATGGGGCCATACCTGGCATTGTATTTGTTAATTCATTATCTGCAAGATCTTCTTTTGTATATAGGGCCTTCATCTCAATACCTTCAGGTGTTTGAGTAACTTTAGGGCCTTTACCTTTTGTTTCTTTGTCAGCTAGTTCTTTCCAAGCATCAATACTATTGCTCATTTATTCTCCTTCAAACCATTTAACAACAATGTAATCAATTCCTGAGCTTTGTGCTGCTCGTATACCTGTTGGTGAATCTTCAAAAATCAGGCACTCTTCACTTTTAGCGTTGAAATGATTTTGTGCCAGTAAATATGGCTCAGGGTTTGGTTTCCCTTTTTCAACTTCACGTTCTGTTATTATTATTTCAAAATACTTCTTTAATTCACAATGCTCTAGTAAAGGATGAGTTACTTCATATTGGCTTGCAGTTACAAGTGCAAGTTTTAGACCTTTTGAAGTAAGGTTTTCTAGAAGCTTTCTAATGTTTCTATGTCTTATATTATTTGGATCAGACTGGCCAATAAGCCCTATTAATGCTGAGTTCTTTAACTCTAAGAATTCCTCAAGGCTAGCAAGCCCCAGGGCATTTTGTATAAGTGGATAAACCTCTTCATCTGACATGCCAAAGGTTTCTTCCATGGAAGGAATTTCGTTGTTACCACATAATTTTTGTACAACTTGGTAGTGAAGAGGCTCACTATTTAAGATAGTTCCGTCCATATCAAAGAAGATATATTTCTTTTCTTTGGTGTAAGTATCTAATAAGTCGATATCACTATCTTCTAAGTGTAGGAAATCACAAAGTTCTCTATTCATAGTTGAATTTATACCACAAAAGGAAGAAATTGTTGGGTTGTTGTGCAGCGTTAAGTTATTGCGATATAATTAAGAAGATGGAGGAGAATATGAAGAAGAGTAACTCAAGTATTTGCCTAGAGGCCTCGCTTCAAGCTTACTTCTTTGATGAGCTGCATCGAATAAATCAGAAGCGACAAGAACCCTTACCAGATTTATCTATTTATTATTCATCACTTGTTATGGATCGTTTTAGTTTATCTAATCAGTATTTTGAAAAACAAGAGGATGGCAGGGTACGAGAAAAGACTTTGGGAATTAAGTTGTTAAAAAGCGAAGGCCTTTCTGAGTCAGAAAAAAGAAGAGAGCTTAGAGACATTGGTGATACAGCTTTGTTTTTATGTGGATATTTCTCTAATTCAATAAATGAGAAGATCATCGATATCAATTATTATTGTGAGATTGGACGAACAGCTTATCGAAAGCTCGATAGTTATCAAGAATCATTCTACGACTATAAAGGTTTCTTCCAACACTTTTCAAAGCAATTTCATGAATTAACAAATATGATGAGCCTTTTACAAAGTGATTGTAATTTAAACGAAGAGCAGTTTTTGCTCTTCGCTAAAGACGTATCTTAGGAGACATTTCTTTATCTAATGGTTTACCCACTGTAATTGTAATCCAGTTCTGACTTAGAACTTTTTTTACAATTCTTTGAAAGTCCTCGTGTTTAAAATCACTAATTTCTTTATTTGCTTTATAAAAGTAATCAGATCCAAGTCCATGTAAAGTAGGTACTGAATATACGTTAGCATAGTCATCGTTAACTTGAAGATTAAGTTGATTTTGACCCTCAATCATTTTCTTTATTCTATTGAAGTTGGACTTTGATAGTCCCTCTCTTTGAATTTTGGCCAAGATCGAATTTATGGCATCAATTGCTTCCAATGTCTTGTCATGCCCACTTGCCATGTAAATTCCCCAGTAACCAGCTTCAAGTGCATTCATGTGAATTGGTTGAGCAACATAGCATAGACCTTTTCTATCTCTAACATCGACAAAAAGCTCTGAAGATTGTCCGGAAAGGTGAGTTGTTAGCATTTTGAAAACTACATTTTCTTTTGCCGTTAGCTTCTTTGTTTGTGTTGCGATCAATATCTGTGTTTGTTCGCGGTCGAAATCGATATGCTTATTAAGAGTTTTTATTTTTTCAATTTTTTTAATTTCTTTTTTCTTTTCTTTTCTCGGTTTTAAGTCAGAAAAATAGAATTCAACTTTTTCTAAAACCTCTTCAACACTTAAGTCTCCACAGAATGTGATAAGCATCTCTTTTGATTTTAGATTTTTTTCATGCTTTTTTATGAGGTCATCTTTTTTTATGGATCTTATTGATTTCTCATTTCCAATTGTAGAAAGAGAATAAGGATGTCCTTTAAATAATATATTAGTTGCTTCGGTAAAGCATTGCCTTGTTGGATCTGCTTTATTGGCCTCAATCGTTCTTAGGATTAGCTTCTTCTCATGATTTAAGCTCTTTGATTGAAAAGATGGAGTTATAAGTGATTTGAAAAAATGCTTCGATAAGTCAGAAAAGTGTTCGATCTGACCATGCATTGTTATTCCGTAGGCATTCTTTCCAGAGAAGCTATTGAACATTGTTGAGCGACTATCAAGGTCTAGCTTGAGCTTTTCATACGATAGGCCTTTATAGCCTTTTGTTAATTGCGAACTCATTAAGCTGTAGAGACCATTTGTCTTCAATGTTTCATCAACTAGCCCACCTTTTAGGTATGCATGCATTACAAACGTAGGCGTAATAGAGTTATAACGATATAAAAGTTTAATTCCTGGCTTAACTTCAATGACTTGAGTTGCTGGATCATATTTAGACTTTGTAGATTTAATTGTATTATCTTTTCCTGTCTTCTTGATCTGAGCAAGTTTCTTTTTAAATTCAGTGAGTCTAGGTTTAAATTCCTGTGGCTTTAAGTCATTTGGAAGCTGTAGGCTTAAATGTATTGATCGCCCAAAAATTTCAGAATATTTCTTATTAACTTCTTTTAAGCTAATCTTTCTGATCTTATCGATAAATTCTTGTTCAACATCTAGGTCTTTTGCTCCAGCATAACTACTTCCTAGAGAAAACGCATATGACTCAAGAGATTCTTTTTCATAAATTTTAGCAGCGACATATTGATTCTTAATTTTTTTAATATCACTTTCTTTTAGGCCGACTGTTGAAACTTCTGAAATTGTTTTTTCTAATTCTGACATAACTTTTTGATAATTTTCTTTTGGAAAGTTTATTCTCAAAAAGTGTATACCACCATCAGCAAAGAACATAGAAGATGAAGTACAGTTATTAGCAAGAGTGTTTCGTAGAACGAGGTTCTTATATAGTGGAGATGTTTCTCCGTAGCCTAAAGCATTGTAGGCAAGATCTTCAGCAGCGGCTCCATTTGATTTCATTGGAGGGCATTCGATGGCCATTGTTAGCTGGCACATTCTGACATCTTTTTTATGAATTTCAATTGTTGATTTCTTTTGCAAGCTAAAAGAAGGACGCTCAGAAAAAGAACCTTCTGGTAGGTGATAAGACTCAATCGTTTTTTTGTATTTTTCTTTTTCGCTCAAATCACCGGCAACAACTAAAAAAGCATTGGCGTTATTATAGTGGCTATTTCTAAACTCTGTTAATTGTTCTCTAGTGAAGTTCTTAATCGTATTCTCATTTCCTAAAATAGGATGAGCATACCCCCCCTTAAAAGACATTTCTTGAATTCTTTGAAAAGAAAATTGTCCTGGATTGTCCTGACTTCTTCGATATTCTTCAAAGACGACTTCTCTTTCCGGTATTAGGTCCTCTTCTTTAAACATAGGGTTGGAAACCATATCCATTACAATATCGATTGAATTATTAAAGTAGGCTATTGGTGAGTTTATATAGTAACAAGTGTAATCAAATGAAGTGAATGCATTTATTTCTCCACCATATGATTCTACATCGTGAGCAATTTTAGCTCCAGGTCTCTTCTTAGTACCTTTGAAAAACATGTGCTCTAAAAAGTGAGCAATTCCAAAATTACTCTTATCTTCTAAAGTTGATCCGGCCCTGAACCAAATTTGAACTGATGCACTCGTATTACCTGGAACATCGACAAAAATTACTTCTAAACCATTTTTTAGTCTTTCTATTTCATATTTCATTTACATAGCCTTTTATATTTAGGTATCAGTTAATTATAGTCTGTGAAGGACAAAATTAATATGGAAGAAATAAAGTCACTATATATACATTTTCCTTTTTGCCGCCATCTTTGCAATTATTGTGACTTTTATAAGTCTATAAAGGAAGATGAGGCACAATTAGAAGAATTTGAGTCTTTGTTTTCCCAGATGTCTAAAAAGCATCAAGAGATTTTAACAGACAATAACGCTACTTTGAAAAAGCTTGAAACGCTCTATATTGGTGGCGGAACACCAAGTCTATGGGGAATCGAAGGGGCAAAATTCTTAGGTGAATGGATGGAAGAAAATAATATTTCTTTCTGTGAAAAAAATGAATTTACCCTTGAGGTAAACCCTGGAGCATGGACTAAGGATGGGCTTGAAGCTTGGCGAAATATTGGAGTTAATCGCTACTCTTTAGGAATTCAGTCTCTTGATTCGAATTTTTTAAAAATAATCGATAGAGTCCATAACGTGGATGATGTGCATAATACTCTAAAGTTTTTTAAAGAAGGTCAGTATAATTTCTCTGTCGACTTTATGATAGGTCTGCCTTTTTCAAAAAAATACAATCGCGATATCATTTCAGAGTTAACTGAAATCTTAACGTATAATCCAAGTCATATTAGCCTGTATATATTAACAGTTCCTAAGCATTATAAATATTTTCAAGATCTACCAGATGATGAGTGGATAAGTGATGAATATACAAAAGTTGCTCAATTCCTTTCTATCAATGGCTTTGAACACTATGAAGTTTCAAACTTTGCAAAGCGCTCGCAAGCCTCTGAGCATAATTTAAATTATTGGCGCATGAGATCTGTTGCAGCTCTAGGTCCATCAGCTACAGGCCTTATCCAAAATACACGATATCGATACAAGTGGAAAACCAAGGATGCTCAGATTGTTGAAGAAAGACTATCAGAGGATGAGTATCAAATAGAGAGGCTCTATATGAACTTACGCTCTAGTGTCGGCTTTCCTATAAAGGATCAGTACTGGGGTGATCTTAGCGAATACGTTCAAAAGTTAAAGAAGGACGGATTGGCCATGGTTGGAGTGAATAAGTTTACTCTAACGTCCCGCGGCTTTCTCATTCTTGATTCAATAATGGATGAAATCTTTAAAATATCCAAGTAATTCTAGGTATTTAGTCTTTATCTCAAAAAATATTTATCCTCGCCATTGACACTAGGCCATATGCTCCCATCTTATGATTAGAGATAAATTAAAAGAGGTAGTTAAAGATGTCAGAAACTCAAGTTAATGATGAAAATGAAAAAGAAGTAGAGCTTGAAGCTAAAGAAAATGAAGAGGCTCAAGTTGCTGAGGAAGAAACTACAGATGGTGAGCAAGAAATCTCTGAAGAGATGAAAGAGCTTATGGAATTTAAAGATAAGTTCTATTATGTAGCCGCTGAAATGGAAAACTTAAAAAGACGCCATGAAAAACAGCTACAGGACCAAATGAAATTTGGAACTGAAAAAGTTATGATAGGCCTTCTTGATGTTGTTGATAATTTAGAAAGAACACTTCAGGCCATTGAAAATGATGAAGACGAAAAAGTTAAAAATATTTTCACTGGTGTAGATATGGTTAAAAACCAGTTTTTAGATTGTCTAAAAAATAATGGATTAGAGCTTATTGAAACTGATGGAAAAACATTTGACCCTCATTTCCATGAAGCTATGGCACAGATGCCAGCTGAAGGAAAGGAAGATCAAGAAATAATTCAGACATATCAAAATGGTTACTCACTAAATGGTAGAGTGATTAGAGCAGCAAAAGTAGTAGTAGCTAAAAACTAATATATAAAGGAGATTATAATGGGAAAAATTATTGGAATCGACTTAGGAACAACTAACTCATGTGTATCAGTTCTTGAGAATGGAAAGTACAAAATTGTACCAAATGCAGAAGGGCATAATACAACACCATCTGTAATTGGATTCGCAAACAACGGTGAAACTCTTGTTGGACAAGTTGCCAAAAGACAAGCGGTAACAAATCCATCAAAAACACTATACGGTATCAAAAGACTTATCGGTCGTAAGTTTGATACTCCAGAAGCTAAGCAATTTGCTGATGTAGCTCCATTTGAAATTTACGCAAATGATAACGGTGACGCTTGGGTTAAAGTTGACGGTAAAGCAATGGCACCACAAGAAATTTCAGCAAAAGTTCTTCAAAAGCTTAAGAAAGCAGCTGAAGACTACTTAGGTGAAACTGTTACAGAAGCAGTTATTACAGTTCCTGCTTACTTTAACGATTCACAAAGACAAGCAACAAAAGACGCTGGTAAAATTGCAGGTCTTGAAGTTAAAAGAATTATTAATGAGCCAACAGCAGCGGCACTAGCTTATGGATTAGACTCTAAGCAAGATAAGAATATTGCTGTATTTGACCTTGGTGGTGGTACTTTTGATATCTCAATTCTTGAAATCACATCTGATGGTGTATTCGAAGTTAAAGCAACTAACGGAGACACTTTCTTAGGTGGTGAGAACTTTGATGAAAATATCATTAACTTCCTTGCTGAAGAATTTCAAAAGCAAGAAGGAATTGACTTAAGAAAAGACCAAATGGCACTTCAAAGACTTAAAGAAGCTGCTGAAAAAGCAAAGCATGAACTATCGAATGTTAACTCAACAGATGTTAACCTTCCATTCATTACTGCAGATGCTTCAGGTCCAAAACACTTAAATGTAAACCTTTCAAGAGCTAAGTTTGAATCACTAATTGCAGATCACTTAACTGCTCTTGCTAAGCCATGTTTAACTTGTCTTGAAGACTCTGGACTTGAGAAGAATGAAATTGATGAGGTAATCCTTGTTGGTGGTTCAACTCGTATTCCAGCGGTACAAGAAAGAGTTAAAGAAATCTTTGGTAAAGAAGCTTCAAAAGGTGTTAACCCAGATGAAGTTGTAGCTGCAGGTGCTGCAATCCAAGGTGGTGTACTAGCTGGTGACGTTAAAGATGTACTTCTTCTAGACGTAACACCTCTTACACTAGGGATTGAAACTCTTGGTGGTGTAATGACAACTCTTATTGAGAAGAACACGACTATTCCAACGAAAAAGTCTCAAACTTTCTCAACTGCTGTTGATAATCAGCCAGCTGTTACAATTCACGTATGCCAAGGTGAGCGTGAATTTGCTAAAGATAATAAGTCTTTAGGACGTTTCGATCTAAGTGGAATTGCACCAGCTCCAAGAGGTGTACCACAAATTGAAGTTACTTTTGACATCGATGCTAACGGTATCGTAAATGTTTCAGCTGTTGATAAAGCAACTGGTAAATCTCAAGAGATTAAGATTACTGCTGGTTCAGGTCTTTCAGATGAAGAAGTTGAAAGAATGGTAGCTGAAGCAGAAGCAAACAAGGAAGCGGATAAGAAAGCTCGTGAACTTGTTGATACAAGAAATAGTTTAGATGCTCTTATTTTAAGCTGTGAAAAAATGATTAAGGACGGTGAAGGTAAAATTTCTGATGACGATAAATCAAAGCTAGAAGCTGCGATCAACGAAGCGAAAGGAAAACTTCAATCAGAAAACCTTGATGAGTTAAAAGCAGCTCAAGAAGCTCTAACGAATGCTTCTCATGCAGTAGCTCAACAAATGTACCAACAACCAGGTGCTGATGCAGGTGCACAGCAAGCTGGCCCAGAAGCCGGTGCAGATGCTGGAGCTAATGCTGGAAATGATAAGCAAGATGACGATGTTGTCGATGCTGACTTCAAAGAAGTTTAATTAAAAGATAAAATTGAGGAAGGGAGCAGTGTGCTCCCTTTTTCGTAATAAAGAGAAAAAGTTATGAGTGATAAAAGAGATTATTACGATATTCTGGGTGTCTCAAAAAGCGCAGACAAAAATGAAATAAAGAAAGCTTATCGTAAGCTTGCAATGAAATATCATCCCGATCGTAATCCCGATAATGCTGAAGCAGAAGCAAAGTTTAAAGAAGCTTCAGAGGCAGCAGAAGTTCTACTCGATGAAGGTAAGCGCCAAAGATATGATCAGTTTGGACACGCTGGAGTAAACGGCCAAGCCGGTGGATTCGGTGGTGGTGGATTCCAAGGTGGATTTGGCGACTTTGGTGACCTAGGTGATATTTTTGGAGACATTTTTGGTGACATGATGGGAGGAGGCCGAGGTCGTCGTGGAGGACGTCGTCGTCAGGGTGTACCTGGTAATGATCTTCAAATGGCCGTAGGTGTAACTTTTGAAGAAGCGGCATTTGGTGCTAAGAAGACAGTTTCAATTAATAAAGAAACAACTTGTGAAACTTGTAAAGGCTCTGGTGCAAAAGAAGGCTCAGAACCAACTAGTTGTGATATGTGTCATGGAGCTGGTGAAGTAAGACGTCAGCAAGGTTTTTTCACTGTAGCTTCAACTTGTCCTAAATGTCATGGTTCAGGAACAATGATTAAAGATCCTTGTGGTACTTGTCATGGTCAAGGACGCAAGAAGAAAAAAGTTGAACTTGAAGTAACAATCCCTGCAGGTATTGATCATGGACAGAGATTAAAACTATCTGGTGAAGGAGATGCTGGTGCTCAGGGTGGCCCAAATGGTGATCTTTACATTGTTGTAGATGTAAAAGAGCATGAAATCTTCAAGCGCGATGGTTTTAACGTTCATTATACTGTACCAATTAGCTTTTCACAGGCTGCTCTTGGTGCTGAAGTAGAAGTTCCAACTCTTGATGGAAAGGTTGTTGTTGACCTGCCTGCTGGTACTCAATCAGGTAAGAAGATGAGACTTAAAGGCAAAGGGATTCAAAAGCTTGGTGGTTATGGTACAGGTGATGCAATTTTAACTGTTCATGTTGAAACACCAACAAAGTTATCAAAGGAACATAAAGAGCTTCTGGAACAAATTGCTAAGCTAGAAGGAAAGCAATGTCATCCAATGAGCCATGGTTTCATTGATAAAGTTAAAGAATTGTTTAGTTAATTTATTATATGAATGGGAGACTGAGTGTTTTAGTCTCCCATTATTGTTTTTATCTTTTTATTTCTCCTGTTTTCATCTATCCCTATTTCCAATAAAATAGACACTGAATAAATTAAAAAAGGTCTATTATGTTTAAATACATTTCACTAATTGTAATTACATTTCTTGTGAGTTGTAGCGGAATCCAAATGATTAATCGCGACACTTCTCACTTATATACAAAACAATTTCTCGCTAAGTTTGATGTAGCAAAAAAGAGTTTTGTGGAAGGGCAAAAAGATGTCGCTCTTCAACAGTTAAATAATATCCAAGATGCAAAATTGAAGCCTGCAGAACTTGCAACAAAGAATAACTTAATTGGTGTCATAAATTATTCAAACGGCAACTTTGAACAAGCTATTTTTCAATTCAATTTGGCCCTTAATAGCTCTCAAGAAGATGGAGAGTTAAGTGCTCAGATTAGACTTAACCTAGCGAGTAGTTATTATAAATTAGATGATCTTGAGAACACATTCAAAACACTTGATGGTACTGACTCTCGTTATCTTTTAAATCGAGATCTCGAAAACTTTCATAAGTTAAGATATCGTGTATCTAAGGAACTAGACTTTCAAACTGTCGCATTAGATTCTCTTTTATGGCTTAATGCAGGTGCGACGACAGTTGAAGACTTAAAGAATAATAAGTTCTATCCACAATTAGTTACTCAATACTTTATTGTTGATCAATCGCAAAGAGTGAAGATTGTTCAAGATTTTAAAGAAGGCAAAGAGTTTGTTTGTGCATATTTATCATATTTAGAAGTTGAGCAACTTATCAATGAAGGAAATAAAACTAAGGCGCAAGAAGTTGGAAGTTGGATGCAGTCTAACTTTGGAATGTTCCCTGAGATCTTAGCTCTTGTTTCAACTCGATTTGAAATGTTAAAGAAGTATAGCAAGATCAATATGCAATCAATAGGTGTTGTCCTTCCTTTAACAGGTGATAAGAGTAAATTTGGTAAAAGGGCATTAGCTGGAATTGATCACGCAGTAAGAAAGTATAACGAAAGAAATAGCAATAAACCTAACTTTCAACCAATACAAATTAAGATTTTTGATAGCATGGGTAGTGCAATCGTAGGTAAAGAGAAAGTTAGAGAGATGATTGAGCGTGAAAACTCTTCAATTGTTATCGGTGGCCTTTTAAAAGATGAAGCAAGAGCAGAGTATGAAGCTGCAAGAAAGTATGGGGCATTCTTTATTTCATTATCTCAAATCTATACGAATAAAGATGAAAAGAATCATCTCTTAATAGAGGTACCAGGCTCTGTTGAGTCTCAAGTTTCACTTCTTTTTTCTGAAAAATATTTATCAAAGTATGGAAATAAAGTTTCTATAATTTATCCTAATACAGAAAGTGGCTATGCATATGTTGATTCAGCGTGGAAGATGGCCGAGAAGTCAGGAGCTGAAATTGTAAGTATTCAATCTTTTGATCACAATCAAACAGATCATCGCTCCACTGTAGCTAAGATCTTAGGCCTATACTTTACTCGTGAAAGACAGGAAGAATATGATCTTCTAAAAGAAGTACATAAGCTTGAGGGGAATACAACAATTAGACGTGTCCAAACTCTTGGGCCAATTGTTGACTTTGATTGGGTTTTGCTTCCAGCTGCTCCTAATGATGCTCTTCAGCTTATACCGTCATTTAATTATTACGATGCTTTCAATGTAACTCTTGTTGGTGGTCCGAATTGGCGTTCACGTCGTATCTCTCGTGAAGCTTCTAAACTTGGAAAGTTACTATTTGTTGACTCTGAAGTACCAAAAACAGATTCAGCTTTTGTTTCAAGCTTTCAAAGACGTTATGACCAAAGGCCAGGAGTTGTTGAAATTCTCGGTTTTGAAAGTATGTCTTTAGCGGCAAATATTCTATCTTTAGGTGAATTTAATAGTCGAGACGAATTAGAGTCTACAGTTATGAATGCACAAAAAGTTGCTGGTATTACTGGGTCTTGGCGTCTACAAGATGATGTTTGGATGAAAGAAATGAGTTTAATGAGCCTTTATAGAGGAAGGCTAAATAAAGTGAACTTCACTACTGAAAAATCGATTGGGGAATAAAATAAGAAGTAGGAAACTGACGCCTTGGGCGTCAGTTATATTACTTCTTTGCTTTAGCAGCGTTGATTCTACGTAAGATTCTAGCTTTTTTCTTAAGTTGAGCTCTTTTCTTACTCATCTTTGCAATAGTCTTCTTTCTACCTGCACCCATAATTTTTCCTTTTGCGTAGTGTTAGAAAATAGTTCAGTTATACTAGTTAAAAATAATGATTTTGACAAGTACTAAGTACCATTTTCACTGATTTGAAGGGGAGCTTTGTCCCTAAATGTTTTTATTAGTTGTCAATAAAACGACCTAAATGGTACATTTTACATAATATAAGCAAATGGATTGCTATTAAAAGGTGTAATGGAATGTGCGCTGCAAAGAAAAAAACAGCTTCAAAGAAGAAGGCGACTGCCACTTCTAAGAAAAAAGTTGGCAAAAAAGCCGCTAAAAAAGCAACTAAGAAAAAAGTTGTAAAGAAAAAAACTTCTACTAAGAGTAGTAAGCCTAGTTTATCGTCTGCATTTGTAGATGAACTATCAATAAAGTCAAAAAGGGATACTACAAATTTAGGTGCAAACCTAGAGATGAAGAAGGCTGCCCTTCGTGCCAGAAGAATTCATTGGAATGAAGACAAGCGTAAGATTGCAATTGATATGCTCGAGCGTTATACGGGCCATGATTTTGGTGATTTTCAGCAACAGATTATTCTTACGAATTTTCACTACTACGTAGAAAGATTTAATGCACTATTAGATGATCATATTTATACGCAGGGTTCTGCATTTAAGGCATCGAGTTCAAAGAAAGCTAAAGTAACAATTATTGAGTTTGGTGTTGGTGCTGCAATGGCCGCATTAATTGGTGAATTAATTTCAGTAATTCAACCGAAGGCCGTTCTGTTTTTAGGATTAGCTGGTTCAGTACACCCTTCACTTAAAGTTGGTGACTTTGTTCTACCTATTGCTTCGATTCGAGCAGAAGGTGTTACTGAGCACTTTCTTCCTAGGGAAGTTCCTGCCCTTCCAACATTTAAAGTACAAAAATTTGTTTCTCAAATATTATTAGAACATGGACACGATTACCGTACAGGGACGATCCACTCTACAGATTACCGTTTTTGGGAGTTTGATGATCGTTTCAAAGAGCGATTAATCGAGCAAAGAGTTTTAGCAGTTGAAATGGAAACAGCGGCACTTTTTGTTTCTTGTTTTGTTAGTAAGGTAAATATTGGAGCACTACTTTTAATCTCCGATTGTCCAATGACTAAAGATGGTATTAAAACGAAGAAGTCTGCTAAATCAGTCTTCAGAAAGTATACAGATATTCACATTGAATTAGGGATCGAAGCTATGGCAGACATTGCTGAGCGCGGTGAGAATATCAGACATTATCATTGGTAAAATTTTATAAAGGAATATGAAATGTTAAAGCAATTTTTTAATTTCTTCTCAAACGATTTAGCAATTGATTTAGGGACTGCAAACATTCTAGTTTACGCAAAAGATAGAGGGATCATTGTTAATGAACCTTCAGTTGTTGCTGTTCACCAAGGATATAAGGGAACTGGATCAAAAGTTCTTGCTGTCGGTGCAGAAGCAAAGCAAATGCTTGGTCGTACACCTGGTTCAATTCAAGCGATCCGTCCAATGAGAGACGGTGTTATTGCTGACTTTGAAGTAACAGGTGCCATGCTTAAGTATTTCATCCAAAAATCACTATCAGGTTCTAAGTTAGTAAAACCTAGAATTATCATTTGTATTCCATTTGGTATTACTCAAGTTGAAAAACGCGCAGTAAAGGAATCAGCTGAGCAGGCTGGTGCAAGAGAAGTTTATCTTATTGAAGAGCCGATGGCAGCCGCAATTGGTGCAGGACTTCCAATTACTGAACCATCAGGGAATATGATTGTTGATATCGGTGGTGGTACTACTGAAGTTGCCGTTATCTCTTTAGGTGGGATTGTTTACTCACAATCAGAAAGAGTAGCAGGTGATAAATTTGATGAGGCAATTGCTTCATACATTAAGAAAAAGTATTCATTATTAATTGGTGAAAGAACTGCAGAGCAAATCAAAATGTCGATTGGTAATGCATATCCTTTTGATGATGAAGTAAGAACATATGAAGTTAAGGGGCGTGACCTTGTCGCTGGAGCTCCGAAAATTATTGAGGTAACTTCGGATGAGATTAGAGATGCACTTTCTGATCCTATTGCTGAAGTTGTTGAAGCAATTAAAACTTCATTAGAGAAAACACCTCCTGAGCTTGCAGCTGATATCGTTGATAACGGAATCATCCTAGCTGGTGGTGGATCACTTCTTGCTAACCTAGATGTACTTATTAAAGAAAGAACAGGACTACCTGTTGCTCTTGCTGAAGATCCTCTTACATGTGTAGTTCGTGGATGTGGTAAGGCACTTGAGTCAATTGACCTGCTTAAGCAAGTTGCGACTCTTTCTTAATTAGGCATAGGTTATATTTTGAATTCTGAAAAACTATTCATCGAATTAGAGCTCTCTGATATTAATTTAAAAATCAGAGAGCTTGTTGCCACAAAAAATAAACTGAAAATCTGGACCAATTCACAACAGGTCTCTTCTGTTCTAATTAATGGTATTGATGGTAATATCCTTACCGTTGAAGAAGGCGTCCATATTCAGGGTGAAGTGATGGCGACCTTTACGCTTCGACAAATGAGCTATTTCTTCAAAGGAGAGATAGACTCTGATCGAATTACTTTAAAAGGTAAGGTTTACCGAAGCGAGAGAAGAGAAGATATGAGATTTAATGTTTCTTATATGACTTCCTCATATTTATACTTTGATGTCATCGATGAAGAGGTTCAAAACGAAGGGCCAGATAATATCCTTCACTTCAATAAGGCAAAGAATAAAGAAGAATCTTTTATTAAAGACTTCTCAAGTAGTTTAGATGACTTCCCAGAGTTTAGGGGAGCAAAATTGGTTGATGTCTCAAATTCTGGTGCTTCATTTGTAATGTCATTGCAAGATTTTAAAAACTACGAAAATAAGCGATTCTCTATTGGTACTTTAGTATTAGAGAAAAAGTCATTTGATATTAAAAATATTCAAAAGGTTTATGATATCGACTATGTGAATTTTAGACTCGATAATATTCCTATGAAAAAAATTGGTGTTCACTTTGAAGCAGGTGAGGACTTAAAGAATTACCTAGATGAGTTAGATGATAAGTCTATTATTTTAACTTCACTTGATGAGGAATTTAATAAGTATATAAATCAACAGTCTCAGGAGTAGTCCATGTTACGACTTCTAGTCCTTATAAACTTATTCTTTATTACGTCTTGCTCACTTATGAGCTCAGAAAAAAGCGTTGAACTTAAACCTGCTGAGATTCGTTTTAAACAAGTCGAAGTAAGTGGTGAGTATCTAGTTAAGACTAGGACAGGCTTTGGAAAAAACAATAGTTTTATCAAAAAAATTGAAGTTGTATCAATGCATAATGAGAATAATGCATTTGAAAAAACTATAACAATTTCTAAGAAAAGAGAAATCATGCCCAAGGTTGAGTTCTTGGCACCTTTTGAATACGAATCAACATATTATTTAAATAAGGATACTTATACTGTAAGAGGTAAGGTGGACTGGAGAAGAAGAGAGATTGTTTATAATTTAAATTCTCCAGAATATAAGTGGCTTGGTCAAAAGAGATATAAATTTACAGATGATATAAAAGCTCTATGCTTTTATTCAAACTTAATTGAATGTGCGAAGATCTCTGGCTTTATAAGCAAAGCAATTGAGAAAAGAAATGGTGATATGTCTTTTCATGTCCTTTGGGAAAGCTACCCATACTTTCAAGAACAATATATCAATATGCCTAAAGAAATTGTTTCTAAAGCTGTTTTAACTTTTGATAGTTTTGATAAGAAGGGCAATTATCGATTCCTTCTTTCGGTGGGAGGACAATCAATTGTTTATACCTTGAATAAGAATCTAAACCTTGTAGGCCATTACTGGGCAGCGCAGGGATTAACAAAAGAGATTATTGAATGAAATTATTTTTAAAGTCATTACTGACATTATTTTTTGCCATTACAACAATCTTTTTTGCACTTAGATTAACACCGGGTGATCCTGTCGAAAGACTTTTGGGTCCTGAGGCTAAAGTCGAAGAAGTCCAAAAGGTAAGAGCTGACTTTGGTTTAGATAAAAGTATTCCTGCACAATATGTAGACTTCGCTGAAGGAATTCTTACTTTCGATTTGGGTAAGTCTTATGTTAAGAAAAAGCCTGTTGTTAATTTAATTCAAGAACACTTATCCCCAACACTTGTTCTTGCCCTAATATCAATTATTCTAGCGACACCTATTGGAGTAATTGTTGGTGTTGTTGCAGCTGTGAAAAAATCAAAACTTCCAGATACCTCAATAAGAGTTTTAACTCTAACTTTACTTTCATTTCCTATATTTTCTTTAGCACCAATGTTAGTATTAGTATTCTCAATTTGGCTTGGAATCTTTCCAGTATCACAATGGTTGTCTTACAAACATATGGTAATTCCTGTTGTAACACTCGTTCTTCCACTATCATCAGTTATTGTAAGAGTAATGCGAAATAAGTATCTCGAAGAAGAGTCTCAATTATGGGTTCTAGTATTAAACGCAAAAGGTCTTTCAAGTAGGGCCGTGATTTATCGCTTAATAAAAATATGTATGCCAACAATTTTAAATGTTGTAGCAATCCAGTTGTCAGTCGTTTTAGCGGGGACAGTAATCACGGAAACAATTTTTGATATTCCAGGACTTGGCTCATTACTATTTGAAGCAATAAATAATCGCGATTATCCGCTTGTCCAAGGAGTCATTGCTTATTCAACTGTAATTTATATGCTTGTATACGTAATGGTTGATTATGTGAATGAAAAGCTTGATCCGAGGATTGCATAATGAGTTCTAAAAAGCATACAAGAAGAATTAATAAAGAAATGATAATTGGTGGTGCAATTTTATCTTTATATATTCTTTGGGCCTTTGGTTGGTTAATGACTCATGGTGGAAGTTATATTCCTGAAAGTATTATCTCACACGAGTTATTTTCTCCTTTTAGCCATGACTATATTTTAGGAACTGATATTAATGGTCGAAGCTTATTTAAAGTATTAAGTGTTGGCCTGATATATACAGTTGGTATCTCTTTACTGATTAGTATCAGCTCTTGCGTTATTGGAATTGTAATTGGTTATCTTTCTGCAATTAGAATAAAGTTTATTTCTGAAATAATGGATATGTTAACTAACTTAATATTCATTTTCCCAAGTATTCTGCTAGCAATTCTTGTAATGTCTTTTTCTGGACAATCTTTCTCAGGATTAGTGCTATGTTTAATATTTACGTCTTGGCCAGGCTATGCGCGAATCGCCCGTGGTGAAACGATGAGAGTTCTTAATTTAGGTTATGTAGAAAGTGCACGTGCAATTGGTGTAGGTGAATTTCGTTTATTTTATAAGTCAATTTTACCAAGTATTATACCTGTAATTTCGATACACTTTGTCTTAGGGATAAGTGGGGTTATAATAAGTGAAGCAAGTTTAGGTTTTCTAGGCTTGGGTGCTAGCGAGTATTCTTGGGGAGCAATCTTGGCAATGGCCAAACTTGTACTACTTGAAGCGCCTCACGTTGTTATTGTTACAAGTTTACTAATGACTGGTTTAATAATTTCATTAAACCTATTTAGTGATGGTCTGAGAGATTACTTAGATCCAAAACTTAAGAACTAAAAAAGGCAAACGCACATGAATAAAGATTTAGGTCAATTATTTATAACTGGTATTTCAGGTAAGCAGCTTAGTGCTGAAGAAGAACAGTTTATTCAAAAAGAAAATATCGGTGGTGTTATTCTTTTTTCACATAACTATGAATCTCCTGCACAATTAGCAGAGCTTGTTAATAATATTCAATCTCTACGTGATAACTATCCCCTTTTTATCGCTACTGATCATGAAGGTGGTCGTGTTCAACGCTTTAAAGATGGATTTACTAAAATCCCATCTATGTTAGATGTTACTAAGAAAGAGTCTCCAAAGCTTTGTTTTGAAATCTCTCAATTAATGTCTAATGAATTATTAAGTTGTGGTGTTAACCTCAATTTAGGGCCTGTTTGTGATATTTTTACAAATCCTAAAAATAGTGTCATTGGTGATCGTGCATTTGGTAAGAATGCTGATGATGTTAGTAAGTATATTTCTGCAATGATTAGGGGACAGCAGACTTCTGGAATTATGTCTTGTGCAAAACACTTCCCAGGACATGGTGATACTCTAGAGGATTCGCATTTTAAACTTCCTATAGTAAATAAATCACTGGATCAATTAAGAGAGCAAGAATTTATACCATTTGTTAAAGCGGTAAAAGCAAGAGTTGACATGGTAATGATGGCGCACCTTAAAGTTGATTCAATTGATCAGGAAAATATATGTACATTTTCTCCTAAGGCCTATGAGCTTATTAGAGAAGAACTTAAATTCAAAAAAGTGATCATTACCGATGATATGGAAATGAAGGCTATTTCTGAAGATCTCTCTCTTGGTGAAGCTGCTCTAAAAGCACTTAAGGCCGGGGCTGATCTTATTGAATATCGTTCATTTGAAGCTTGTCGTAGTGCATATGAGTATGTGAAGGATGCCGTTAATAGTGGAGAATTTACTCCGCAGGAAGTTTCGAGTCGATATGAACGAATTCTTGAACTTAAGAAGAAGTATCTTTCAAATTATTCTCCTATTTATATTCCTGATGTTGCAGGTCAGGTAGGAACAGCGGAGAATCATAATCTCGTTGAGCAGGTTAGTCAGGCATAGTTTTTCTCGGCCTAACTCGACTGGCCATAATTGCCTCTAACTGCTTGAAATCAATTATTTTTGATATTCTTATGTTATGACTAAAGGTCTCATAACTTTACTTATTTTCTATGTGGTTACGACATTTACATCTTTTGATGTCAGTGCCCAAACATATAGTGATTACTCGCAACGAGACTTTGCTGCTCTTCTTAAAGAGTCTTGTGATAAAGGCGCGCAAGCAAGTTGTTTTGAATTAGGTCTTCTTTATCAAAACTTTACTGGAAAAAACTTTAAACAAGATGGAATTAATTATCCTAAAGAAGGGAAAAAGATAATACAACAGGCCTGTCAAAATGGTGAGCGTAATGCGTGTGATTATCTTCAGGGTGCTGAACTGTTTAAGAGTTCACAACTTCTTATGTGGTCTTCTATCATTCTCATTGGGATTGCTGTCTACATTGTTACCCAAATGATGTTTCAAGATAATGACTCTTTTCAGGCGGCACAAAAGCTTGAAGAAGGTGATTCGAAGAAACAGGATGAATTTAAAAAGCACGGTATTGTTCTACAATATTCGAGGCCATTTTTTAAACGCTACATTTCTCCCATTGTTTCTTCAATGAAGAACAAAAAGAAGATAAAAGAAAAATATCGTAGAAAGCTAGCAAGTGCTGGTTTAACTGAAGTTCTTACCACTGAAGATTTTTATGCATTTAAGCTTTTCCTAATTATAGGATTCCCAATTGTATTCCTAGGAGTTAGAGAGTTTATGGATGCTGATTGGCAGCTTTCGTTAATTCCGGTTGTTGCAGCAGTTGGTTTTGTATATCCAGATATCTGGATCAAGGGAAAGATTGATCAAAGACAAAAAGATATTATATCAGGGATGCCTTTTTCCGTTGATATGTTGGCCCTGTCAGTTGAAGCGGGACTTGATTTCGTCGCTGCCATGACAAAAGTTGTTGATAAAGCAAAGCCGGGTCCCTTAACACAAGAATTTGAAATATTTTTAAAGGAAACTAAAATTGGTGCGAGTCGAGCAGAGGCCTTAAGGAATATGGCCTGGCGTGTAGACCTCATTCAAATATCTTCATTTTGTGCTACTTTGATTGCCGCTGATTCTGTTGGGGCATCAATCGGACCTATCCTTAAAGCACTATCCGTTGAGATTAGACAAAAGAAATCAGCACAAATTGAAAAAGAAGGTGCTACTGCAGCAACAAAAATTCTATTTCCAATGATGGCATTTATTGTTCCTTCTGTTCTTTTAATGATCTTTGCTCCTTTAATCGTAGATCTTGTTGGAGGTAATTAATGAAGATTACCTGTGGCCAGTATCAAATTTGTAACAATGCAATCGTTGCAGATTCATTCTTTAAAAAATTAAAAGGATTAATGTTCTCAGATCGTATGGATGGATTTGATGGAATGATTTTCTACGGAACAAACGCAATCCATACCTGCTTCATGAATTATAAAATTGATGTTGTTTTCTTTAATCGAAAAAATGAAATCGTAAAAATATATAGAGGTTTAAAACCTTGGAGACATACACAAATTGTTTTTAAGGCAAGTAGAGTTCTTGAACTGGCCAATGGACAACTTCCATTAGAAGTAAAAGAAGGGGATCATTTAGATATATGTACAAGTTAGTTGTAGTAGCAGGAAAGCTACGTGGTACAGAATATAAGTTAGAAGAAGGTGAAAACACTCTAGGAAGAAGTGAAGAGTGTGATGTACACTTCCCTGTTAATGGTGTCTCTAAAAAGCACCTTTCAGTAACTGTAACTCAAGATGTTGCCTTTGTTAAAGACTTGGGAAGTTCAAATGGTACTTTCATCAATGGGAAGGCAATTAAGCGAGCAACTGTAAAAAATGGGGATAAGATCGCTCTTCCAGATTCAATCCTTCAAGTTGTCTATGTTAAAGAAAAGAAAAAGATAATTAAAAAGCGTGTAGAAACACACGAAGAAGATGATGAACCAACATATATTTCAGGTGGTGAAATGCCTGAAAATATTTTTGGAAAGGTTATTTGGTTATTTAAATATCGTTTAATGCCTGTTGTTCATGGAATTAATGAAGAATATGAATGGCGTGTACTCACTGGTATTTTACTGGCACTTTTTGTTCTCGTTACGGTTACCTTAACAATCTTCCCAGTAATGAAAACATCACAAAGTCTACTTCTAATGGAGGTTGCAAAGCGTGGTGCTCATTATGCCGATGAAATCAAAAGATTAAATCGTGGAGCTTTGGCCAGAAAAGATCTAGATCGTGTTGATACGAAGTTTATGGAGCAAGGTAATAACGGTGTTGTCTCTTATGATCTTTTTGATATTGATGGACGAATTGTTAGGCCTTTAACAAAGCTTAATATGTACATCGATGACTCATTCTCCGTACAGGTTAGAGAATGGGCCGAGAGAACAAAGAAGAATGATGGTGATTTACCAATCGTTAGAAGACTTGCAAATGGTGAAATTGGAATTGGTCAGAAAATCAAAGCGACAAACGTTAAAACCGGTATGCTTGATGTCGTTGGTGTTATTGCGATTCGATTTAAACCATCATCAATTGCTGATGAAGCATCAAAAAGCCGAGTGGCATATCTCGAAGCTCTAATCACATCATTTATTGCTTCAATCGTATTTTTTGCAATTGTCTACTATATGACGATTCGTCATTTTGATGAAATGAGATTTCAAATTGAAGAGGCTCTACGTGGTACGAGAAAGAGTATCGAAAGTAGTTATTTATGGGAAGAGATTGATCCATTACGATCTTCAATTAATTCAATGATACAACGAATTAGAGAACTACAAAAAACTGATGATGACATGAGCTTTGATGAACTTGAGAGTGATGAGACATATGTCGCAAATTTATATGAATTTATGCAAGGAGCACATGGCGCTGTTATTGTATTAGATTCGCAAAAAAACTTGGCACATATAAATACGCTGGCAGAAGATATTACAGCTATTCGAGGAAGCTCATCAGAAGGGATGAGTCTATTGGATGTTGCCAGAGAAAAAGGCTTTGCAGCTACAATTATAGAGCTTTGTGATGCATCTGCAGATAATGGTGGAACATCTCAAAAAGGTGAATATGAGCTATCAGGGCACTACTATAATATTTATGTAACGAGTTTAATAGGACGAGATAATTATGCAAAAGCGTTCTATGTTACACTAATTAAAGAGGATTAATAAAGAATGGTCGCTGCTATAAGGATGACAAAAAATTTATCTGCTCCTGAAAGTGCTGGGAAATACCACCGTATTATCTGCATGACAGGAAAGAATAAGGGAATTTGTTATTACCTTAATGGTAAGCGCGTTGTGCTTGGCCGTCTGAGTTCGAATGATGTTCAAGTACTAGATACACAGGCTTCACGTGAGCATGTGGAATTGACTCGAGTTAATAATGAATACACGTTAACTGATTTAAAGTCACAGAACGGGGTTATGGTAAATGATCTTAAGGTTACTCAACATAAGTTAAAGTCTGGCGACAAAATTATTATTGGTTCAACTGTATTTAAATACTCCTTCCTAGAGGTTAAAGAAGAAAAAGCATTAGTTGAGTTCGAAGATGAGGATGAAGAAGACGAGGAAGAAGAGGAAGAGGTAAAAAAGACTAAGCCAAAAAAGAAGAAAGTTGATAGTAAAGAGGCAAAAAGAAAAAAGCTTATATACGGCCTAGCTGCAATTATGTTGATCTTTTTCTTTATGGATGGGGATACTGAACAGGTAAAGAAAGCAAAATCAAATAAAACAGGAAGTACCGTAATTGAGTCGAGTAATAAAAATACAGGGATTCAATATAAAGAAGATTTAGAGGTAAAAGAAAAAGTAGAGGCCTATATCCATCGTGGAAGACGTGAGGCGCGAGAAGGAAACTATTTTAGGGCCATGCAAGAGTTTAATCTTGCCTTAACCTTGGATCCAAATGATGGTGAAGCTGCATATCACTTGAATATTGCTAAACAAAGACTTGATGAAAAGATTAAAGATATGTTTGATCAAGCAACTAAGAACAAAGATTCACTTAAATATTCAAGGGCCTTAGGGACTTATTGTGCAATTTATAAATTATTAATTGAATATAAAACAGATGAGCGTTTTATTGAGGCCAAAAAGAACGTTGAAGATATGGCCGAAAAACTTGGGATGAAAAAGAGTGATAATTACTGTTTCTAAAAATGGAACAATTTTAAATAACTACGAGTTTACTGACCAAGTAATCTTAGGCCAAAGTGCGTCTTTTTTAATCGGAAGATCTGATGATGCTCAGGTAAAACTTGAAGATCCACAAGTTTCCCGTCAATTGGCCAGCTTGAATTATAATGGTGTTTCTTGGACTATTAAAAAACTATCAGATTACGATACGATATTGCTAAATAACACTCCTATGTTTGACTCTGAAGTTGAAGTTAAGAGTAATTATTTTATTGTTTGTAATGATTATCGAATAACTTTCACAGAATTAGAGGCCAATGTTGTAAATGATGTTGCAGAGTCGCACGATCATCAAGACGTAAATGACACTCCAGCAGAACTTGATGACGAAGTGGATATTCCAATTGTGGAAGAAGAAGATGAAACTTCTGTTATGGATAACCCTGAAAATGGAGAAATTGAAGATGATGCCCAAACGCAAGAGTTTGACTTAAACGATGAAGGGCCAGTTCAAGAAGGTTTTCAGGATCAAGTTCAAGATGACTTTAATGACTCTTTTGAAAGTGATGCACCTTCCGACGATTTTCAGATGGATGGAAACCAAGAAGAAGGATTTGGTGACTTTCAGGATGATGGTTATTCAGAAGAATATAATGATGAGTATGGTGATCAAAATTACGATATCGATACACTAGATGATGACGCTGGTGATAAGACACAAGTATTTAGTGGGTTTGCAAATTTTATATTAGAGTTATTTGGTGAGGATGTTCCTTACGATCACTTTAATCTCGACCAAGCTGAAACATTTATTGGAAGAGACCCAAACAAATGTCAAATTGTCTTAAGTGACCCTGAGGTATCATCAGTACACGCAGTAATACGTAAGAATAGAATTACTTGTGTTCTTGAGGATTTACAATCTGCAAACGGTACAATTCTTAACGGAAAGAGGATAAATCAAAAAGAAATCACCAATGGCGATGAATTTATTATTGGTTCAACGACGTTCACTGTAAAAATTGCGAGTGACTTCATTAAAAGTCAGCAAGATATGCTGATGCCAGTTGAAGATAATCAGGAAATCGAAATCGAGGAAGTTGTAGAAGTTTCAGATGATGACGATTTAGGTGATCTTGAATTATCTGATATGCCTGATGATACCGAAGAAAAATCAATCATCAAAAAAATACTAAAAGATCCGGAAAAACGTAAAAAAGTCCTAATTTATACTGTCGTATTGTTAGGGGTTTATATGTTTTTATTTCCTGATAGTGAGCCTCAACAGAAAAAGAGTGCTAAGGATAAGCAAGCTCAAGAGCAAAAAAAGAAAGCAGTTGTTACATCTGTCGATAAGAGACTAACTAAAGAACAACAAGAAAAAGCAGAAGCTTTATACCAACTTGCCACTCGTTATGCTAACGAAGGAAATGTTGTACGAGCAATTACAGAATTTGAAAAACTTTTCTTAATCACAAAAGACTATAAGCAGGCACAAACTTTCTATCAGTTAGCAAAAGATAAATATGCAGAGCTTGAAAAAGCTGAGCAAGAAAGAAGGGCCGAAGAAAAAAGACAACTTATAAAGGCCAAAGTTGATAAATTGTTAGAAAAAGCTCAAATAGCTGTAAAAGAAAAGAACGTCACTTTAGCAAGAGGACTCTTTCAGCAAATTAAGGAGCTTGATCCAGATAATTATGATGTTGCAAATTTAGAGTTAGAAATAAATGCATACGTAAAAGAGAAGAATCGAAAAGAATTAGAAGAGGCCCAAAAGAAGGCAGAAAGACAAAGAATGGTCGACGCATTAAGGCCAGGTGAAAAATTATTCTTACAAGAAGAGTGGTTTAAAGCAGTGAATGCACTTGAATTGTTTATAAGTGAAAAAAATATCGACGAAGATTTAATGAAGAAGGCAGTCGATATGTTAAAGAAATCACGACAAAATTTGAAAAATATTACTGGACCTTTATTGGGTAAGGCAAGATCCTTAAAAGAAGCTGAGGACTTAAAAGCTTCTTACGAAGTCTTTAAAGAGGTTCTGCAATACAATCCAAATGAGATCGATGCTCAAAATGAGCTTGATGATATTAATGAGATACTTACTGAACGTGCTCGTAAAGTCTATCGACAGGGGCTTGTCTCTGAATCACTTGGTGCTTTTGAAGAGGCCAGAGAGAAGTTTCAGGAAGTTCAACAAATCTCACCTGTAGATAATGAGTATTATATCAAAGCCTCTAAAAGGTTAAAAAACTTATGAGAGAACTTGAAAGCTTTTTTGCTCGAACACATCAAGGGCCATATTTAAATCTAAATGAAGATAGTACCTATATTAATTTAAAGCAGAAAATATTTGGTGTTTTTGATGGCTTTGGTGGAAGTGGGATTTCTGATTTAAACCTCGAATCAGTGACTAAATCGATTGAAAACTATTTTACAAAGTTATCAGGTGATCCAAATGCAACGATGCCTTATTTTTATTCACCTCAATATGTTTTAGAGACTAATGCATTAGTGAATGCCATGATGATTGCTCATAAAAACTTAATGGCCATCAATAAGAAGAAAGAGATGAAGGATAAAGGTGGTGTTTCGGTTGCATTAACAATGTTATCGGAAAATATTCTATCTGTTGTTTCATGTGGCAATTGCGTTGCACTTTTATATCGAGACGGTGCTTTGTCACAAATCAGCGCACCAGATTCACCAACTCAAATATCAACTTCAGATAATACTCATCATAAAAGTACATTTCCTCTTGTTGCATTGGGGCTCTATGAAGAGATTTCTCCAAAAATATGGGAAGTAAATGTAATGCCACATGATAAAGTAATTCTTCTATCGGATGGGGTTTATGGAAGCCTTTCATTAAATGATATAAAACGTGTTGTTCAAGAATTGGGCCCTGATGAAGTGACTCAAATCGACGGCCTTTTTAATTTTGCTAATCGAAAAGGTAATTTAGACAATCAGTCGGCCATTATTTTCTCAATTTTATAATATAATTAAATAATCCTAGTAAAACTCAATACTTGCTTAGCTGGATTTTTTGCGTAACAATATATTGAGGTTTTATATGAGTAGAAAGGTATTAGTTGCTGACGATAGTCAGACGATTCAAAAAGTAATCAAAATTACATTTGCAAGCCAAGATTTTGAGCTTACTCCTGTATTGGATGAAGAGGATATTTTCAACCAAAGTGAAGACTTTGATTTGATTTTATTAGACTTTGGTCTTGCTGATGACGGTTATGGACTTGGTCGAAAAGTTCGAGAGAGGTTTTCACAAACTCCTATTCTCGCAATGCTAGGGACATTTGATATCATTGATGAAGAGAAGCTACGTAGTAGCGGATATTCAGATAAAGTTGTAAAGCCTTTCGAAACTGAAAAGTTTATCAATTTATGTAATGACTTAATTGAAAATGGTGTTTCTGATGAACAGCCAATTGAAGATAGCGAAGAGTTTTCTCAGGAAGATTCTGAGGATGATAACTTCTCTGGTTGGGGGGTCGATACGACTCAAGGTGAATTTGAAGAAGAAGATCAAACAGGTGAGTTTCACCTCGATGATAAGCAAGATATTGATTCTCTAGAAAATGAAGAAACAATCGATCCTTCTGATTTAAGTTCTGAGCTAGATGGCTGGGGCTTTGATCCAACAAACTTAAAAGGTAGCGATGTAACTGGTGATTATGATTCTTTGCCTCCTGTTATTGAAGGGCAAGAAAATAGTTCCGAGAATGAAATACCAGATATAAATGAAGAAGCAGCTTCGACAGTTTTAGATGTTAGTAATTATTTTGGAAGTCTCGATGACGAGCTTGATGATGACTTTCCTCAAGAAGAACCTATTATTGAGGAGCCACGATCTCAATATACTAGTGAAGAACTTTCTGCTGAAGATAATGCTACAGATGAATCAGATGACTTCCCACAAGAGATCGCAGATGAGAATCTTTGGGATGTCGATGAAGAAGTTTCTCAAGCATTTTCATCACCAGAAGAAGATGAGCACGAAATTGATGTTTCTAATGCTAGTGAAATGAATGATAATTTCTCTTTTGAGCGCACAACAACAGCTCTTGTTAATAAAGGTGCATCAAAGCAAGCACCAAGTGTTGATATGGAGGACTTAAAAGCTTCTTTAAGAGCTGACGTCGCACCTATCATTGAAAAATATGCAAAAGAATATTGCGAACAAAACCTAGAGAAGATTATTTGGGAAATTGTTCCAGATCTTGCAGAGAACCTAATAAAAAAAGAACTTAAGACAATCTCAAAGAAAGTTCTTACTTCAATTTCAGAATAAAACTAATCCAATAAGAGAGAGCCTGTATAGGCTTTCTCTATTTTATCTCCGTTTTTAATCAAAGCTTCACCATATTCACCAATGCCTTCAAATGTGCCAGTGATAATCTCATCACCATCAATAACTTTACATTTTTGATTGATATGAAAGCTTAATCGACTCCATTTTGAGATAATGTCATGATCGTTTAATCGATTCTCACAGATATACTTATAAATTTGCTCCGGTAGAGTCTTGTACTCTTCTTCGTTAAGTAAGTGACCTGATTTTAGCTGTCCATAGTTATTATGAGTGGACTTCGTAACTGGGCCATAATTTATTCCAATACCAATAATGTAATCATCTCCCTCTTTATTTACGAGGATTCCAATGACCTTCTTTCCTTTTTCATTGTAAATATCGTTAGGCCATTTGAGACTTAAATTATCTTCATCAAAATAATTCGCAAGAGTAATCGCAATTTCTAGTGCCAGAAGAGTAGGTTTACCTGTGGGGCTAATATTAAATGAGAAAGCTAGACTATTTTCGAGATCTTCCCAGCTATTATCTCTTCTACCTCTTCCTTGTGTTTGCTTCTGTGCGCTAATTAGAATTGAATTGTGTTCTTCAATTAATTCAATAGCTTTAAGTTGGGTAGAGGGAAGTTCTTTAAAGTGTAAGTGTTTCATAGGCTTTCTCATTATGTTATTATCGAAGAATACTAATAAAATCAGAGGTATTCAATATGTCACTAATCGAACGTTCTACTCCAAGAGAAGTTAACTTTTCTATTAATATTAACCCTTATGCAGCCGGTTCTGTACTAGCTGAATTTGGTAACACAAAAGTTCATATTACAGCTTCAATTGAAGATAATGTTCCAAGGTGGATGAAAGGCAGTGGAAAAGGTTGGGTGACGGCCGAATATTCAATGCTTCCAAGTTCAACTCATACTCGCTCAAGACGTGAACGCTCTAAAATTGGAGGACGAACTCAGGAAATTCAAAGGTTAATTGGACGAAGCTTAAGGGCCGTCGTTGATCTTGAAAAACTTGGTGAGCGAATGATTACGCTAGATTGTGACGTAATGGTTGCAGATGGTGGTACAAGAACAACTTCTATCTCTGGCTCTTTTATTGCTCTTGAATTGGCAATTCAATCATTACTTGCAAGTGGTGACTTAAAAGAAAGTCCAATTATTGAACCATTGGCCGCAATTAGTTGTGGAATTAATAAAGAAGGTAAGATTATTGCTGATTTAAATTATGAAGAAGATTCAAGTTGTGACACAGATATGAATATTGTTATGACTGAGTCTGGAAAGTTTATTGAAGTTCAAGGAACGGCCGAAGGCCAGGCATTTTCAAGAAAACAAATGGATGCTCTCATGGATTGTGCAACAGAGTCATTAAAAATTGTATTTGCAAAACAAAAAGAAACTTTAGGACAGTAATGAACTTTATTCTTGCATCTGGTAATGCCCACAAGGCCGAAGAGTTTGGTATTCTTTTTAAAGATAGTAACGTTACCGTAAAGGCAGCACCAACTAAATTAGAAGTGGTTGAAGATGGAACAACCTATCAAGAAAATGCCTTAAAAAAAGCACAGGCATATTATGAAGAATTTAAAAAGCCTGTTCTTGCAGATGACTCCGGAATTAATGTAGAGGCATTACCTGATGAGTTGGGAATTTTCTCTGCTCGTTTTGGGGGAGAAGGTTTAACAGATAAACAAAGAGCTGAGCTTCTTTTAGAGAAGCTTTTAGACAAAGAAAAACGTGAAGCTTTCTTTACTTGTGTTCTGTGTTTCTATATTTCACCTGAGGAAATATATTTTTTTGAGGGGCGCATGGAAGGTGAGATTTCAGATAGTTATGTGGGAGATGGTGGCTTTGGTTACGATCCCGTATTCTGCCCTAAAGCCTTTCCCAATAAGACCGTAGCTGAATTAGAAGAGTGGAAGAATGCAAATTCTCATCGAGCGAAGGCCGTTGAGAGTGCTGTGAAATTTTTTAAGGAACTTTAAATAAGTTTAAGTTCTGGGTTGCCAAAAAGGTTTAGATCACTTATAACAATCACACCCAATTTTTCAATGTCGGAGTATAGCGCAGTTTGGTAGCGCACTTGCTTTGGGAGCAAGGGGTCGCAGGTTCAAATCCTGCTACTCCGACCATTTTTCAAATCCCATAAATTTAACTTATTTTTCAATCTTATTAGGATTATCTGGTGCTTTTGTGAAATTCTCACCAAGCTTCTTTGGTTGTACTTTTTGTACTGGAAGCTCAGCGTGGGCAATTTCTGTGTTGAAGTCTTCTGGAAGCTCTATCATTGTCTTTCCAGTTAAGATTACTTTTGAAACTTTTTTTACAAAGAAATCAAAAATCTCAGCATCGATCTTCTTTCCAACTGTTTTTTTCATAATTTCTAAAGCATCTTCAATTGGAAGTGCTTGTGAATATGAACGCTTTGTTGTGATGGCATCAAAGAAGTCAGCAACAGAAACTACTTTTGAAAAGATGTGGTGGTCAGGTCCTTTTAATCCCTTCGGGTAGCCTGAACCATCAATATTTTCATGGTGTTCAACAATTACTCTTTCAATTGCTTCTTTTTTTAAACCTGGAAAATCTGGGTTCGCTTCTCTAAACAACTCGACACCAAGTTCTGGGTGTTTTTTTATTTCTGCAAATTCTTCATCAGAAAGACCACCTGACTTATTGAGGATTTCAGTTGAAATCTTTGTTTTCCCTAAGTCGTGAAGAAGTCCACCGAGCCCAATTGCTACAAGATCTGCTTCACTGGCCTTAGGTCTATATTGTTTATAGATGAGAACACTATACATACTAACATTTATTGAATGATCGTAAGTGTAGAAGTCGTGAAAAGATAATTCACCGATCAGGTTCTTAAGACTATTGATATCGTAGTCTTTTATAACTCCAACCATGGCCTTCATTGAATCGTGACAACCATCAAGGGCCTCACCAAGAATTTCTGTATTAAATTCTTTTCCTGGATTAAAGATATCATCGAGATGCTTAACAGCTGAGTCTTTAATGGCCGTTACTTTATCAAGAGATTCAAAATCATCATTTTCAGCAAGGGATTGTAAGTAAAGACCTCGCTCTGACTCGAGGACATGAATACGTTGATACTTTTTAAAGTCCTCCACGTCTGCGTCAGTAAGTACTTCACCTGGCTTAACAATTTTCACATAGTGATCCTTGTCTTTTACCGTCGATGAATTGATGTAGATATTATATAGCATCGGCTTTTCTCGTGAAACGAGATGAAAGTCGATTGTGAAATAGACTGTCTTTTGATCTTGGCTCATTGGATTTCTTATCGGCAACTTTGAGTGAATGATGAAGCCCTAGTATTAAATTCGTACAATATAAAGTGGCGTGTTAGTTCTTGTTAGGATTTTGGCTTTGTAAGATATTAAAAATACGTAAGTCTTTTAGCGAAACTTAAATATTAAAAGTGTACGATTTGGTGCTTGAAATGGTACATTAAGCCCTACACAACACACAAAATATAGTAGACATTGACGGAGTGAATCAAAGTGCAACTGAAAAGACTTATTATCCAGGGCTTTAAATCCTTTAAAGATCGTACAATTGTTAATTTTGACGACGGTATTACAGGTATCGTTGGGCCAAATGGATGCGGTAAATCAAATATCGTAGATGCCCTTTTTTGGATTATGGGTGAGCAATCAGCTAAACACCTAAGAGGTAACTCTATGAAGGACCTTATTTTTGCTGGTTCTTCTAAATACAATCCAGCTGCTTGGGCCGAGGCAACTCTTGTCCTAGAAAATACGGATGGTAAGCATATTCACATTGGTGGAAAAGTTGCAAACCCTTCAGAGATTCAATTAACAAGAAAGTTATATAGAAATGGAGATACGGAATATCGTATCAACGGAGAACCAGCAAGACTCAAAGATATCCAAGAAGTATTTATGGATACTGGTGCTGGTGCAAAGTCTTATTCAATTATTGCTCAAGGTGAGATCAATAGACTTGTTCAAGCAAAACCGGTTGAGCGTCGTACAATGATTGAAGAAGTTGCTGGTATTACGAAATTCAAAGTTCGTAAGAAAGAATCGATGAGAAAGATCGAAGCAACAGAGCAAAACTTAAATCGTCTAAATGATCTTACTGTTGAAATTGAAAAGAATTTAAAATCTCTTCAAAAGCAAGCTGAAAAAGCTGAAAGAGCTCGTAACTTAAAAGAAAAAATTAAGCGCACTGAAATCTCTGTTAATGCCCATAAGGTATTTGAAGATCTTCGCGAACTTCGTGATGGTTCATCAGAACTTACTGAAAAAAGAATGAACCTTGAGGCTTGGAGTACACAGAAAGATTCTCTAGAGATTTCTCTTGAAGAAGAGCGCTTTGAAAGAGAAGAGAAGACTGCAAAAATTGATGAATTTCAAAAAGAAAGAAATGAGATCTCAAATAAATTAGCTGCTTCAGAAGAAAGACTTAATGCTCTTTGCAAGTCTCTAACGGATAAGGAAGAGAATTTAGAGCAAAGGCAAAAAGAGATCGAAGAGCTTTCACAAGAGATTGAAGAAAGGCTACTGAAGAAAGAAGAAATTGAAACAGAAATTAATGATGTTATCACTTCTTCAAAAGAAGATTATGACTATGAAGCTGCAAGTGAAAAACTTGAAACTTTAAAGTCTGAACTTGAAGATCGCCAATCTCAAATAAATGAAATTGAAGAAGATTTAAATATTAAAAAAGAAGAGCTTGTTAAAATGGAACAACAAGCCTTTCAAAATAGTTCAAAACTTGAAGAATATGCTGCAACTCTTCAAGACCTTGCAACTGAAATTGAAGCAATTGAAAAACAATACTCAGGTGTTTCAACAGAACTTGCCAAGGAAAGAGACGAGGTTATGGCCGCTAAGAATTTAGCGCAGGAGTTAACTGAATCAGAATCAAACCTGAAAGAAACAGTAAATGAATTAACTATTAAGGATCGTGATCTAGAGAGTGAACTGAAAACTCTTACAAAAGAGCAGATTACGAAACAATCACGCTTATCTTCTTTAAAAGAAATCCGCGCATCTCTAGAAGGTGCAAAAGAAGGTGTATCGAAGTTCTTAAATGAAGTAGACTCGGAAAATTACACTGTTCTAGGAAATATTATCAAGTGTGATGACAAGTACACGAAAGCTGTTACAGCACTTCTTGGAGAGTTCTTAGAGTCTTTAGTTACTTCTGAAAGTGACCTATCTCTTCTGAAAAACTGGGTGTCTGAAAATGATGAGAATGCGCTTGAAATCTTACTTGCTGATAAATCAGCAGATATCATTTCGGCTGAAGCTCGTGAAAGACTCCAGGTTAAGCTAGGAGCAGAGCTAACAACGTTAAGTGATATTATTGAATTACCTGAAGAGTATAAAGCTAAACTGACTCCTTATTTATCAAGCTTATTCATCGTTGATACTCTTGACGTTGATAAGGTTGCTTCACTTGAGAGCTCGATCTCATTTGGTGGAATTTCAGATATTGCAGGAAATATTCAAATTAGAAATCGCCGTAATGCGACAGTTCTTCATATCAAAGGATCTGGAGAGCAAGGTCAAAGTGCGATTGAAAGAAATAATACAATTGAAACTCTTGAAAACGAGTTAGTCTCTCTAAATGAAAAAGTTGCCAACCTTGAAGAAGAAGTAAGTGCTTCAAATGAGATGTTAAAGTCGAAAGTTGAAGAACTAGAAGATGCTCGTCTTGCTCTAAGTGAAGCAAGAGCAGATTATGCAGCAAAGAACTCTGCTTTAGAGTCGAAGCTTGCTTCAATGGAATCTGGAAATACGAGACTTGATATTCTTAAGAATCGTAAGGATGAAACGTCTAAGCTTAGACTTGCTATTCTTGAAAAAGAGGAATCATTTCATAAAGAGAAGTCATCACTAGAAGAATCAATTTCAGATATGTCTGAAAGAATTCAAGATCTACGTGATGGATATAATGAGATGAATGAGGTTTATGAAGCTGATCGTGAGGTTTATGTTTCTAAACAAGTTGAGGCCAAGACTTTTGAACAGCGTGTAAATTCACTTCGTTCTCAGTCAGAGGATATTGAAAAACAAATTGAAAAGCAAAAGCTTCGTAAAGAGTCCAATACTGAATTAATTACGAAACTTGAAAATGAAATCGAAACGATTCAAGTTGAGATTGAAGAGCTTGAACTTTCAAATAATGACAAGGCAGATGTTCTTGCAAGTAAAGATGAAGTCCTAAGCATTATGAAAGATGAGTTCTCTGAATTATTACTTGCGATGCAAGAAAGAGAAGAACAGGTTAAGGAACTCACTAAGAATATCAACAAGGCCGACAAGGAAATTACTGAAAAAGAAGTTCGTCTTGAAAGATGTCTTAATGAAGAAGAAGAGTGCGTACGTAATATTTTTGAGAAGTACCGTGTTGATCTTCGCGAGACTCTTGGTCGCTATCTTGAATATGGTGAGTCTGACTTTGAAAAGCTTAATGATATTTCAACAATGTACTTCATGGAAACTGAGAATGGACCAAAAGAGATTGAAAAAGAATCTTATGAGTTTGTTCGTAAATATGGACAAGACCTTAAAGACCAAGGGCATAAGCTTAAGAATTATAAATCTGAGTTTGGTCGCTTAGGTGAGATTAATTGGCAGGCGATTGAAGATTATGACAGACAAAAACTTCGTTATGACTTCTTAAAGGTTCAAGAAGTAGAGCTTAGAAAGTCTCTAGAAGATCTTCAAAATGCGATTGATCATATTGATGAGAAATCAAAAGAAAGATTTAAAATTGCTTTTGAAGAAGTTGATACGAGATTTAGAAAAGTATTCCCAATCATCTTTGGTGGAGGGGAAGCTCGTCTAGAGATCGTTGGAAATATTGAAGATGCAGAATGTGGAGTAGATATTATTGCAAAACCTCCAGGTAAGAAGATGCAAAATATTAATCTAATGTCTGGTGGTGAAAAGGCCATGACTGCGGTTTCACTAATCTTCTCTATCTTTTTAGTTAAGCCATCTCCATTCTGTCTACTTGATGAGGTTGATGCTCCACTTGATGATGCCAACGTAGGACGTTTTAATGAACTTCTTCGTGAAATGAGTGCTGAATCACAGTTCATTCTTATTACACATAATAAGAAAACAATGGAGTTAAATGATACACTATACGGGGTAACAATGCAGGAGCCTGGTGTTTCAAAGGCAGTTTCGGTACAATTACAGTAATGAAAAAACTATTACTACTGACAATTATTTCAAATATGGCCTTGGGATTTGTTCCAAGGTCTTTTTCTACTAAATACAAACAAATTGTAAAAAACCAATTAACGGGAACGCCTAAAGAGTCTAATGGGACTTTTGATTACCAGTACCCAGGAAAACTTAGACTCGAGCAAGTTGGAACTGATGCTCTTGTTTATGTAACGAATGAAAAGACAACTTGGTATAAAAGAGATGGCTTTATGCCTGGAGATCCTGCTGAGATTGTTATCCATAAGGGAAGTGATAAAGGGCTATCCAACTTCTTTGATCTCTTAAAAAGTGGATTAAAAACAAATAAGAACTACAAGGTTAAAGACAGCGAAAAATACAGTGTACTGGTCTTTGAGGAAAAGGCCGTAAAGGATACTGGTGTAATTGAAACTAAGCTTGTTTTTAAATCGACAGATAAGAAATTCAGTAATCTTTCAAAGATTGAAATTAACTATGCTGATGGCAAGAGTGTTAATTTAGAACTATCTAATATTGCCATAAATAAGAAATTTCAAGAGAAGAACTTTATCCTTCAAGTACCAAAAGGTGCTAACGTTTCATATCAATAAAGCCACCGCGAAAGAAGTTCTCTTTCAAAGTAATTGGCTCATCACTTAGTAATCGTGAGTATATGAGATAATTTCTCGTTACAAGTTTTACATATTTTCTTGTTTCTTTGTAAGGAATCTCTTCAATATACTCTAGGTCTGGAAGTTTAATTCGGCTTCTCCAGCGTCTTACCGGTGTACCTCCAGCATTATAGCTGGCCACAAAATCAATAAAGTTATTATCTCTTCTCTTCATTAACTCGTTTAGAAGAAGGCTTGAGAAGGTGATATTAATCTTTGGATTATAAAGGTCTTCATAACTATTGTATGGAATCTTATAGCGTCTAGAAAGACGTTTACCTTGTTCCGGAATTAATTGAAGAAGTCCAAATGCATCGGCAGGTGAGCGTGCGTATTGATTAAAGGCCGACTCCTGTCTAGCGATACTCATAAGTAGTGGAGTAGTGACTGTTTTTGAGCGATTATTCTCAAGGAATTCCTTTTTGAATGCTAAAGGAAATGCAAATTGTGGATCTTTACTTAGAATCTCTTTTTGTTTTTCATCACTTTCTCTGAAGAATTTGAAGATCATTATATTGAAATATTTGGCCGCATATAAGTCACCATAGCTTACATCTTCATTACTATCGATGATCTTCTTAGCAAGTTCTGTATTGTTTAAGTATACGGCCCAGGCCAGTTCATTAATAGTAATATCAAACCTTTCACGATAGTTGATGTGTTCAAGTTTTGTATGATTCATATGAGCAATTTGGCCATAGTATCCAAATTGATCTTCGTCTTGAATTCTTTTTAGAAGCTCTTGTGCTTCTTTAAATCGATTAAGCTTTTTTAAGCCTACAAATTTCCAATAAAGAAAACGGTAATTTGCCTCTTCTGATTTACTTTCAAACTGATCAAACCAACTGATCATTTCTTCATAATTTCCAGCTTTGTAATTTGTCCAGGCGAGATTCCATACAATGCTTTCGAGATGCTCATGTTCTTTTTCAATTGCTGCATATGCCTTTTTATAAAACTTAATAGAGCGATCATATTTTCTTAAATCTTCAAAAATACCACCGATTGTATAATAAGTCGTTACTACTGAATCGTTTGGAACTTCCTTATATAATAGTAGGTTTCTTAGGACTCTCACTGCTCTTTGTAGATTATCTTCCGTCCAATATATTCTTGCTAAACGAATTGAATACTCAGCATGCTTTTCTTTTAAGTATTCTGATTCACGATTCTTTTGAAGATAGAGTACAAGTCCTCTGATATTTTCACGAAAGCTATCACCTTTACGTTCTCTCTTATATGAGTATGCTAGTCGAAACCAAGCATCGACCTTTTCTTCTTTTGTGGAATCTTTATTTCTAATAACACGACGATAGAAATTTCTCGCCTTTGGGAATTGGCGATCACGCTCAAAACTCTTTCCAACTTCCATAAACTCTTCTGGCTTTGGAGATGTGTTAAAGCGTGGTGAAACTTCAATTAGTTTTTCATAGATTCGATCGTATTCATTTGTATTTTGTGGAAATTTTTTTAAAGTGTCTTGAAGTAGTCTTTCTGTTTCTCCACGTGTTTTCAAATAATCAATCTTATTTAATACGGCACTTACATAAGTATCATTGTAATAAGGCTTTGAGATTATGGCGTCGATGAGTTCTTCACGGGCCCAGTATGGATATTGTTCTACGTTCTTATATTCTTCACTGAGTTCTTGGATACTCTTTGTGCAGTTTTTATGATAATTCGCTCTCAGCCAAGGAGCTAAAGGGAAATCTGTCACTAAAAACTTTTCATATTCTCGACATGAGACTTTGTCGTTCTTTGAAATCTTCACAAGTAGGTTTGTTAATTCACCACTTGCTTTACGCTCCTTTGGAGGACGATCTAAGTTTGTACAAGAGGCCAGAAGTAAAATAAATGTCGTTATAATAATTAATCTCATTACTATCTAGAATAGGCCGAGAAGGTAATTCCTTCAAGTAATTGAAAATAGGCACTTCTGTACCTAAAAAAATTACATAAGACCTTGAAAAAACGTCGGTTGAGACTTATAAGTACCTACTTTCGCTTACATTGGAGACATATATGACTGAGATTTCATCTCAAGTTAACCAAAAATTTAACGACCGCACGGTCTACTTTACTTCTCTGGGTTGTTCTAAAAACCTTGTTGATGCTCAGGTTATGCTAGGGCATATGGGCCTAAATGGCTTCAAGGTTGAAACTGAACCGCAAAATTCTGAAGTAATTGTTGTTAACACATGCTCTTTCATTGAAGCGGCAAAGCAAGAATCGATAGAGATGATTCTAGACCTTGCAGACTATAAAGATGAAGAGGTCGGAAAATGTAAGGCCCTCGTTGTGTCAGGTTGTATGGCACAGAGATATTCAGATGAACTTGAAAAAAGTCTTCCTGAAGTTGATATGTTTATTGGAACAGGTGAGTACAATAAGATTGTTCCTCTTCTAACAGCTCTAGAAAATAATAAATTAGAAAAGAAGTCATTTGTTGAAGTCCCAAGATTTATTCATACTGAATTTGATCCAAGACTTAATACTTCTCCATTTTATACAGCTTGGTTAAAGATATCTGAAGGGTGTAATCGAAATTGTACATTTTGTATTATTCCAACACTTAGAGGGCGTCTTCGTTCACGTACTGTTGAGTCTCTGGTTGAAGAAGCAAAGAAACTTTCTGAATCAGGTGTTCGTGAGTTAAATCTTATTTCTCAAGACCTTTCTGATTATGGAGTTGATTTAAGTGATGAAAATAATCTATTTGAACTCCTGTCTGGCCTTGAAACGGTTGATGGTGTTGATTGGGTTAGACTCTTCTACTTCTATCCAGATGAATTAACTGATGAAGTAATCGAAAAGATGGCAACATCTTCAAAAGTTTGTAAGTATCTTGATATGCCAGTTCAGCACTTCTCTGATTACGTGTTAAAGAGAATGAATCGAAAGATCACTGGTGAGAAGATCATGGAGAGAATTGTTAAGCTTCGTGAGAGAATACCAGGTATTGTTCTACGAACTTCAATTATTGTTGGTTTTCCTGGTGAGTCGGAACAAGATTTTGAAAAACTTTTAGAAGGTGTAAAAAAAGCTCGCTTTAACCACCTTGGTATTTTCAGATACTCTGATGAAGAAGGTACACCGGCTTATCGTCTTAAAGATAAGAACTCTCAGGAAGTGATTGATGAAAGATTTGATCGCTTATATGAAGCTCAAAAAGAAATTGCTCGCGAGCTTAATCAAGACTTCCTAGGTCAAACAGTTGAAGTTTTAGTTGAAGGAACACATGAGGATACTGATCTTTTAATTGTCGGTCGCCACTTTGGACAAGCTCCGGATATTGATGGAAAAGTTATTATCAATGATTTAAATGAGAGAGATTTAAAAATCGGTGACCTCATTGAAGTTGAGATCACCGAAGTATTAGATTTTGATTTAGTTGGTCGTGTGCTTTAGTTATTGTTGGTCAAACTCTATCGCAGGGAATGGAATTAGATACCTAGCTGTAATCGTTGCTCCAGTGTACGACGAATCTAGTGGTCGGGTTAATTTAACAGAGTCGCTAAATACTTCTTTAATTTGGTAATCGTCGATACCAATTCTTACATCTTGACCAGGGTATAAACCTAGCCCACCTGCCGCAAAGAAGAAGTATTGACTACCGATTGCACCATTTCCTGTTCCAACGACATCAAATACGTTAGATATTGTAGGGGGGGTCGTTTCGTTACATGATGAATATGCTCCGAACGTTATTTGTGAATCATCCCAATCGTTAAACTCGTTAAGAGGTTCATCAAACACATCAGTGTTTGATCCTTCATCCATTTCGCCTACAGTTACTTTATCAAGGTCATCAAGAACATATGAATTATCCCAATCTCTAATGTGTAGATTGATTCTAGCTTGTATTACCGAAAATTCATCAAGGCATGTGAAACTATAGTATGGTTGTGATCCAATAATTGGGTCTACAATTGCATTTGGATTACTTGATGCACTTGAAATTAATGAGTGTTCTCTTAGTCCTCTAGCATAATATTCCGTTGAGTCACCTGGATTAAAACAACTGTTATTTGTTACATAGGAAGCCACGTAACGATTAGTTCCTGCTCCAACATCGATTGGCGAACTTAATTGTTCTTCGTGATTAAGTCCTGCGAAAGACTCGATCACTAGAGATCCAAATCCTTGCTCAATTTCTTCATCTGAAAATAAGTCTCTAATTGGTCCATTCCTACATGCAAATGCATTACCTTCACAATCATGAGTAGTAACTGTAACTGTATTTTCACATGTTTCAGGTGTTCCTAGATCTGCATTTGCTTCTGTGTAAGTGTAGTCAAGGATGGCATATGAAAATTGCCCACCATCACAATTTATGTCGTTGTATTTACCAGAACATAGGTCATCTAGCTCCCCGTCAAATGGTAAGCCGTTCACATAGATTCCATCTACGCTATATGTACTTGCTGGAGTTGGATTACCAGCAAGACCATCGTTTGCGGTATTGTCTGCACCAACAACACCGGCACACTCCGGAGATGCATTTGTTACTTCTTGAACAATATATCTAGCAGCCGAACTATAGTTAATATCTGAATTTGAACTTACAGTCATCATTGGACGCTTGGCAAAAAATGAATATGGTTGATACTTTACGCTATGACAAATACCTGGTCCAACTTTTGCATTAAGAGTTAGATTTCTATAGTGTAGATTATTTTCTCCAATATCCGCGAAACAATCAATATCAATTACATCTTCAGTCTCTAGTGCTGTTGTCTTAGGGTTCCCAACAATATCACGCTTCTTTATGCGACATTTATTAAAAAGATTATCTTCTCCATCTTTATGGATATAAAACTTAGGAGTATCAGATATGTTGATATCAACTTCAAAATAATCTTCGATGAGTATATTAAACGAAGTGGAAACAGAGCCCAGTATATTTGTAGCCGTAACAACAAAGTTTTTAGATGCTGCTGCCACCTCTGGAATCCCAGAAATATTACCTGTTTCTGCATCAAGAGTTAGTCCCGGTGGTAATTCTGGGTCTACTTTGTAGACAACAGAATCTCCTTTCGGAAGTGTTGCTAACAGTGATGAGTTTACACCTCGTTGTAATTCAAAAGTAGTAAGAGATCTATATTCGGTAATACTAGATGCGTTTACACTATATGGTCTAACCGATGAAAATTGCGCTGGAAGTGTTAGTGTTAAAGATTTTCCATCAGCACTTTGAAGAAGGGCCGTGTTGTCTGTTGAATTGATAGCCGACAAAGACAAACTCGCTCGATTTGTTGTCGTAAGTATATCCATTCCTGATGTTAAATTTGATGTATCTGTAAAAGTAGCTTCTAGAACAGGGGCCCACATCTCGAGCATTGTATATGAGGTACCAAGATCACAATCTTCTAGCGTCGTATTACTCGCAATGAAGTCTCTATTTGATGTTGTATCATTTGGATCTTTAACTTGGTTAACAAATAAATACCCTGCAAGACCTGCATCTGTTGGGTTTCCGGTGACTATTGCTTTTGCATATTCATTAGATGGTGCTGCGATGAACTCTTGGCATAGAGAAGGTTGTTCGTTGATATATGTGGCAGTAAATGCTGCTGTCGTATTTAACTCAAGGATATGAGTTAGAGAAACTGGGTCTGTTTGAATTACTGCTTCTTCATCAAGAAATTCTTTGTAATTGTCAATTGATGCATCTTTTATAAATTGACCTGATATAACTTGTACAATAAGGTACTTTTCGTTGCCATCAATATCAAGAATTCTTTTGATTATACCTTTAGCACCCTCTTCTAGAGGTGGAGTTACTGCTGTTGTAACTTCCTGGCCTACTGTAAATGAAGAACTCGATTGAACAAGATTTTTAACTTTAAAAGCAGTTAGTTGTGAGTACGAAAGTTTCTCTGGGGGGTCTACAATACCAATGTCAAATTTGAATGTTCTTTCTGTAATAAAGTTAGATACAGTTACAGTATATTCTTTCGCTGCTTGAAGGGTATGATCTGTCGCCCCTGAAGTATCGATAATATAACCAAATAGAGGACTGTCTACATCTTTAACAAGCTTTAATGTAGAAGGTAAATCTGGAGTTATTTCAATCTTTGTATGATTGTCATAGCTTATATGTGTATCTGGACTTACTGCTGTATCATTAATGAGTTTCAAAACAATATTAGAATCTGATTGAAAATAGTATTTTACTTTCTTTATGATGCCTTCTGAGTTTGAAAAAGGGAGGCTATTGTCAATTCTATCGTTTGGATAAACATTACCTGAAGTTAAAGTACCATATATTGCATTTAATTCATCTTTATATGTAATTGTTCCATTTGCTCCGTCTTCTGTTGAAAACGTTTCCGAGGTTAATGAGCTGTTGGCAAGAAAACCTACATTTGAATCTAATTCAAATCCAACATAAACTGGACCGGATACAGGAAATGAAACCGTATCTAGATTTGTTCCATCATAGTTGTAATAGCAAGTACCAGCGTCTAGATAAACATCGCCAATTGCTGGACTCCCCGGAGCTCCTGTCCCTATATCTGTTCCAGTACAATTAAATGATGTATCAACTTCGAATGTAAGCTTCTCTGGTATAGGTGCTTGAACTGTTATTCTCGGCATTGAAGTTACGGTAATAGTTTCAGCTGTTGCGTTTGGTGGATCATAGAAGTTGAAATTAGTATTAGCAGCAACAAAGGTCCTGATCGGATCTACAGATGTGGAAGCTAAAGATATAACTCCAGTTTTTGAACTTAGTCCAAAAGCTGAGGAATAAGTTGTAGTTAAATCACTCCCAAAATTAAATCCTGGGTTTGAGATAGGATCTAAGAAGTTGTTCTGAGTTGCATCTGAGATTGAAAATATACCATCTACCTCTTCAATCTTATAATCTCCAAATGAGCCTCTTGGTGCTATAAACTCAACAATATTACCATCTGTATTTGTAACTAACTCAGGATCACCTGTTACAAAAATATGAGTTATGCTAGTGTCATATGAAACAGAAGTCGGTATAGCAATCGAATCGGCATCGATTTCATTACCTGACTCATCCTCAAATCCTGATGGTGGATCGACGACTTCACCAACTGAACTTGATGCATCATCACTTGTTGCACCTTCTTCCTTAAACTTAGTTAAGCTATCTGGCACACATGAAGATGTGATGAGAAGTAAGATTAATAATAAATGGAGTGACGGTCTACCTTTTAACGTTTTCATACAATTATTATCGAATGAAACGTCCATAATCTTTACGAAATTTGAAATAACCCCTGTTTACGGGGGGATAGAGGTATTTCTTGCCTGTGACTTGGATAAAAACTTGACAAAAATATGTGGCTAATTTTTGCTAACTTCCTAAAAATACGAAGGGCATTTATAATGAGGAAATATTGATAACTTATTGTTTTTTTTGGGGGACCATTTTGAAGAAACTCATTATTGTTTGTTTAGTTGCGAGTACGACCTTTGCACAGGTTAATTTTCTGCAAAACTTAAGGCCATTTGTTGAAAAAAATATTTCATCAGAACTTGCGGATAAAATTTGGGGAGCAAAGGACGAAGTTACTTTACCTGAGATACCAACAATTAAAAAAGATGCAAAAGACTTAAGTGTTTATAACAAGAAAAAATATAATTCACCTTTTTCAAAAGAAAAAATGTCTCAATATAATCTCTCTTATATAAATGAGCTAATTAAAGCGACAAGAGGTTTAGAAGCAAATCGAAATGAGTTATCAAAGTGGTATAGTACTCTAGAACAAGGGGGAACACGTGAAGGTGTATATCGCTCTCTTGTTCTCTCTCCTTATTACCAGAGGCTTGAAAATTATAAAGAACAAACTTCAGAGGTTGCCAAAGACTTTACTGTTTCTTTCTTTGGTACATATTTAAATAATGATCTAGAAAAAGCTAAGCTTAGTTCTTTAAATATTTATTCCATAAAAAGAATAACGACAGAAAAATCTCTTGAAGTAATGGAGGCCCTTCTAGGTCAAAGTCAGGAAAACTTCAGTCGTTGGTACGCAGTCTTATCTGCTGACTTGGCCAAGAATCATCCAATATGGAGTAGTAAACTAAGAAGCACAAAAGAAAGTGGAGTTCACTTTCGCTGGGCCATGAAGATGACGCCTGATATTGTTAAGTCGGAGCTTATCTTGAAGCTACACTTGCTTTTTAATCATCTTCAAAAACAACAATAAACTAATCAAAGAAAACGTCTTCTTCAGCTGTAATGGCCATAAGAAGGCGTTCTACTCCAAGTGCAATTCCTGCACTCTTGGGAAGACCTTTTTCAAGGGTTGATATAAATCTTTTTGGCCACGGTAGTTTGTAGTGATAAATCTCTTCTTTTAATTTGCTATCTTTTTCAAATCTTTTCATCTGCTCAATCGGATCTGTCAGTTCATTAAAGCAATTACAAATTTCAATACCATGACAATAAACTTCGAATCTTTCACACACTCGAGGATCGTCTTCTTTTATAGTTGAAAGTGCACGTAGCGGTTCTGGGAATTCATAAAGAAGAACGAAAGGATCTTTTTTCAATTCTGGTTCAATATAATTATACATAAGTAAGAAGAAGAGGTCGTCCCACGCATAATCATCTTTATTATTAGAAAGACTTATTCGTTCACTGAAGTCACTTTTTATCTTATTAAATAATTTATCTCGTTCAAGATAGTTGAGAATATCGAATTGAAGCACGCTCTGAAAAATTTCTTGAACAGTAAGTTTTTTTATATCAACTTCTGTCTTATTGCGAACTTGCTCATAACAGTATTTAAAAAGTTGGATTGTATCTTCCATGATCTTCTCATAGTTTTCATTAGCTCGATACCATTCAAGCATTATGAATTGCTTGCGGTGTGTTTCACTATTTGGCTCATCACGAAAACAGTAGCTCATAGTGAAGATCTTATTCATTCCTTCGCTCAATAGTTCCTTCATATGAAATTCTGGTGAAGTGTGAAGGTAGAGATTATGAGTTTTTTCTTGATGCACCGAGTGAATTGCAAAGGGATGAATGTGAGTTTCCATTCCCGGATTCTCCACAATTGGTGGTGTTAGCACATCAATAAAACCTTCTTTGTTGAAAAAGTTTCGAATCGTTTGCTGTAATTGAAAAAGAGCTAATTTATTTGCCATATTAATGCCGTTTTTTGACTTAAAATATTGATTTTTATACTTACTTATCATATCTCTAAAGCACACAAAATGGAGAATTATATGTTGCAACTCGTTGCTTTTCTACAGTCTTGGGCAGACCAAGCTGGAATGAATATCATAATCACAATCGAATACGCTTATGCCTTTATTGCTCTTTGTTCGGTATTAGGTGTGAGTGGTTTCACTGGGCTTTTCTATCTTGTGAAACCAAAGGCAAAGCTGCCTCCACCAACTAAAACAGAGACAGAAGAAAAAGACGAACCTCAGTCACAAGCTGAAGTATTAGAAGTTGTTGAAGAAGTTAAAAAAGAGGAAGAGGAAGAAGTCCTTGAGCCGACTAAGCCAGAGAAGTCATGGAAAGATCGACTAACAAAGGGTCTTTCACGCTCTCGTGAAGGAGTTTGGGGAAAGATCGGAAGTATCTTTGGCCGCGGAGGCCTTGATGAGGATGCACTTGAAGAAGTTGAAGAGCTTCTCTATGGAGCAGATCTTGGGCCAAAGGCAACAAGTGAACTCATTGAAGATCTTGAAGAAAAGGCAAAGTCTGGGGATTTTGATGAAGCAAAATTTAAGTCATATATTAAAGACTTTTTGAAGAATAAGATGGCAAGTGTACAGGCCAATAGTCCTGGAGATCTGTTTCAATTCGAAAAGAGTGATTCAAAATTACCTAAGGTCATAATGATTGTTGGTGTTAATGGAGCAGGAAAGACGACAACTATTGGAAAGCTTGCGACAAAGCTTACTAATCAAGGAGCAAAGGTTGTTGTTGGTGCGTGTGATACATTCCGTGCTGCGGCAGTTGATCAGCTCCAGGTGTGGTGCGATCGCGCAGGTGCAACAATGATTCGCGCAAAGGAAGGGGCCAACCCAAGTGGTGTTGGTTATGACGCGCTTCAGGCTGCAATGAATGAGGAAGCTGACTATTGTATCCTTGATACGGCGGGGCGTCTTCATACAGCGGGAAATTTAATGGATGAGCTGACTAAGAGTAAGAATGTTCTTAAGAAGCTGATGGAGGATGCGCCTCATCATACACTTTTAGTTATTGATGCCATTACTGGTCAAAATGCTATTCGCCAAGCGGAAGAGTTTAATAAGGCATTGGATCTAACAGGTCTAGTATTTACAAAGTGTGATGGATCTTCGAAGGCCGGAAGTGCAATTTCAATTGTTGACGCACTTCAAATACCAATTACTTATATTGGTGTCGGTGAAAATGTCGAAGACCTGAGTGTGTTCAATTTAGATGAGTATCTTGACGCACTGGTAGGTAATTGATTGATTGACTGGAATCCTTTGTAGGACTACAATTGAATTACTATGGATATAAGTACGGAAGTAAAAGAATATCAAGTTTTAGGTCATAATTTCAGACTCCAAGAGTCTGGAGAAGATGAGATTGTTTCTGCGACAGAAATTGTTGAGTATGTTGATACGATCGCAAGTAATATTCGCCAAAAGGCCCCTTCAATTTCTAACTCACAATTAGCTGCACTTGTGGCACTAGAGTTAGCGAAGGAAAAGTTATCTTTAGAGAAAGAGTATAAACAAGAGATCACAGATGTGATGTCTCTTTCTGATAATGCCCTGAGATTGATAGAGGAATCACTTCCAAAGACTCACTAATCATGAGTTCGGAAAAGAAAAACCTTCGTAAAGAAGTTTTAAATATCATAGCGCAAATGGATCCTCAGGAATTTGAGATTCAAAGTGCAAAAGTTGTTTCAAACCTCGTTACTCTTTTTAAATCCGAAAACTTTTATCCGCAGACTCTTGGGATCTTTTATCCGATTCCAGGAGAAGTTAATTGTCTTAACTTAAAGGTACTGGGGAGCTTAGCATTTCCCGTATTTGATGAAGACTCAAATGATATGGAATTTAAGTCTTCATCATTAAGTGAGTTAAAGACTATTAATGCTTTTGGTAAAGAATTTAAGGTGCCTTGTGAGTCATCTCAAATTGTTGAACCAGATATTATATTAATCCCAGGTGTTGCTTTTGATGAGTCAGGGCATCGCTTAGGAAGAGGTAAGGGTTATTATGATCGATACCTCACAAATAGAAAGAAGAAAGAACCATTAAAAATAGGCGTTTGCTTTAATCAGCAGTTACAAGAAAGCATTCCTTGCGAGCAACATGACCAAGTAATGGACTTTGTTGTAACAGCAAAGAAAGTGATTAAAGTGTGAATATAGGGAGAGAGTAATGAGTACAGATTTAATCTTAGCATCACTTCTTTTTCTTGTTCTTGGACTAGCAGTTGGTTTTGTTATCCGTAACCTTCAGGCCAAAAAAGAATTGGCCGAGCGTGAGGCAAAGGGTGATGAAATCATCAACAAGGCTAAAGAGCAAGCAAAAGAGATTAGCTATAAAGCGAGAAAAGAGGCAAAAGAAGCGGCCCAAGAAGAAAAGAAGGACGCTGATAAGTATGTCCAAAAAGTTAAGCGCGAGCTTAATGATCAAGAAAAAGACCTGAATAAAAGACAGGCCAAGCTTGAGTCTAAAATGGATGAGCTTGATGAAAAGAAGAAGAAGCTTGATAAGAGAGAAGAGGAAGTTAAAGAAAAAGAACTCGACGCTCTTAAAGAGAAAGAAAAGTATGTCGTTCGCCAAGAAGAATATGCTGGAAAGCTTTCAGAAGTTGCGGCCATGACAAAAGAGCAGGCCAAAGAAGAACTTCTAGAGACAATGAAAGAAGACGCTCAAGTTGATTTCACTAAAATGATTAAACGCATGGAAGAAGAGGCAAAAGAAGAAGCTGAAAGCCGTGCTAAGAGAATCGTTGGTATTGCAATTCAAAGATATGCTGGTGAACATGTTGGTGAAAAGACAATCTCAACTGTTGATCTTCCATCTGATGATGTGAAAGGTCGTCTAATTGGTCGTGAAGGTCGTAATATTAGAGCATTTGAGCAAATCTGTGGTGTTGATTTAATTATTGATGATACTCCAGAGATCGTTGTTATTTCTTCATTTAACGTTGTAAGACGTGAGATTGCTAAGGATACAATTGAGAAGCTAATTGCTGACGGTCGTATTCACCCAGCAAAAATTGAAGAATTTCATGATAAGTCAAAAGCTGAATTTGAGAAGAAGCTTCTTACACTAGGTGAGAAGGCACAAATGGAGATTGGTGTTCACGGTATTCACCCTGAGATCCTTAAGCTTGTTGGTGCATTAAACTTTAGAACTTCATATACTCAAAACCAATACCAGCATGCAATTGAAGCAGCATTTATTTGTGGTTCAATGGCAGCAGAGATGGGGCTTAATATTAAGCAAGCTCGTCGTGCCGGTCTACTTCACGATATTGGTAAAGTACTTGATGCTGCGGCAGAAGGTTCACACGCTGTTATCGGTGCTGACTTTGCGAGAAAGTATGGAGAGTCTGCGGACGTTGTTCATGCAATTAGAGCTCACCACGATGATGAGAAGCCGGAATCAATTCTTGCTCATATCGTTGCAGCTGCTGATGCGATTTCTGGTGCAAGACCAGGAGCTCGCAAAGCACTTACTGAGTCTTATGTTTCTCGTCTTACAGATATCGAAGAAATTGTTAATTCATTTGAAGGTGTTAGCAAGTCTTACGCTATCTCTGGTGGACGTGAAGTACGAGTTTTTGTTGAGAATGAAAAAATCAACGATGAAGAGACAGTATTATTATCTCGAAATATTGCTAAGCAAATTGAAGAGCAAATGTCTTATCCTGGAACGATTAAAATTACAGTTGTTCGTGAGACTAAGGCCGTTGGAGTTGCGAAGTAAAACTAATTACATTTATAATAGTAAGAGGGCACCCAATAGGGTGCCTTTTTATTTTGGAGAAAAGTAATGAAGATGAAATTAGGCATTCGCTACTACATTTTTTTTATTCCCACTTTTGTTATTTTCTTTATTGCTTCGGCCGTCCTTAATTTTTCAACAGAAGAGTATATTTGTTTCTTTACAGCAATGGCCTTTGCAGGACTTTATTGTCATCCAGATCGAGTCTCATATTTTGAAGGGCGAACAAATCGTTTTAACTTTGCCAATGCTGTTATGAGCTTCTTTTTGAATTTAGAAAAACGGTTTCCAGATAATGCGTGGGGAAATTTTTTTGTAAGACAAATACCAGGCTTTCTTTTCTTTCTACTTGTATCTTTAACAGGAGTGTCAATTCAAGGTTGGCTAGTTTATTTTGGCGGAGTCATTCTATTTGAGATAACGTTCTTTTTCTATTCTAAAAGTGTTTTAAATTATGTTGCTAAGAATAGCGATGAACAAATTGAACAAGATGATCTTTAAATTCACGAAGTTCTTGTGATCTCAAAAACTTACCTCTAATTAATTCAAAGTTCTCATAATCATCAAAGAGATAGCGACAAAATGCTTTGAATCTCTTAAGTATTGTCGATTCTGGATAGCCAAACTTTCGGTATTCTTTTTCTAATTCATAGAAGTAGAGATCAAGATTTTGAGCTCTTAACTTTAAGAGAAATTCTTCACTGATAAAGTCTGCACGCCCTTGATATTCTTTATAAATTGAAGCAAGCCATGGCGTCTTTAAGGCACTTCGACCACACATAATCGCATAAGGGTCACATTGGTCATAAATGCGATCAATATCTTCAATTGTCCAGATATCACCATTGGCAATGATTGGAAGAGATGAGTGCTTAACAGCTTTTTCAATATAGCTCCAATCGGCAACACCTTTATAAAGCTGATCGCGGGTTCTCGCATGGATTGTAATGCCATCAACACCACAATCTTCAAAAAGGTTTAAGAGGTCAAAGAAGAGCGAATCATCGCGATAGCCAATTCGAATCTTAACCGTGAAGACATTTTGAAATGATTCACGAATATCTCTTATGATTTTTTCAAGGGCCTTAAGGTCAGATAGAAGATAGGCTCCCCCTTTATTGGAGTTGACCTTCTTTGAAGGGCATCCAAGATTTAAGTCGATATGGTGATAATTGAGTTCACTAATTAAATTAATGGCCTGCTTCGTTTGTGCAATTTCTGAGGTTAGAAATTGATAGGCCGTCTTAATACTATGAGACTTCTTTTTTAAATATTCTTCACCGTAGTGTTTTACTAGTGTCTTTGTATGAACATTACCAACCGATGGAATTCGATAAAAATCTGTTGAATAATAATCCCAGTCACCAAATGTCCTTTGAATGGCCTCGCGATAAGGGCCATCTGTTACACCTTCCATCGGCGCAAAGATCATAGAATGTTTATCAAAAGGTAGTTTTCTCACTGAGCTTCTTATAAACAATCCGCTTATAAAAAGCTAGCACAGCTCTTTAACATTTCAATATTTTTAGGGTAGATATAATCTTATGGAAATATCAATAGTTATACCTTATCGCATAGAAGAAGATGGAATTGTTCTCTTTGGACAAAAACGCCAAGAAGATGGCCCACTGGATGGAAAGTTTGAATTTCCTGGAGGCAAGATTGAAGATGGTGAGTCATGTGAGGAGGCTGCTCGTCGAGAATTTTTAGAAGAGGTAGGCTGTGAATTAAATAAAATTTGCCTTTTTACCCATCTAAGCTTCAAGTACCCCGATCGAAGTGTCTTTCTCTATGTCTATGTTACTGATTATATTGAAAGTATGAACCTTATTGCGCAAAAGATATCTTTTGAAAACGCTCAAAATGAGGTAGAAGAGCTTAATATTCCAGATGCAAATAAAACAATAATTATGCGCTTAGTAGAACATTTCTTACGAGAGAGTAAATATAATGAGTAATACATTTGAAATCGCAAAGTACTTTTTCTTGGCCGCAGGCTTTGGAGTATTTGCTTTTGCACCTGTTGCGAACTCAAAGATGACTGGTGGGGGTTTTCAAAAGCTTCTTTCGACAACATGTTTAGTTAGTTTATTCTTTGCAGCTATCACTCATATAATAACGGGTCACAGTGCAACTGATCTTGAAGCAATTCTTATTTATATAAGTACGATTTCAATCCTCTTTCATCATCAATTACACAATCACTATGATGAGAAGAATACGGCACTATGGATTCTTTATGCTATCCCAACTCTTTTAGGCTTTATTGTTCTTTATTTATTTCAAGAAAAGAATTTATTAAATTACTTATATGTCGCTTCGTCAGTCTATTACTTAGGTGCAATTACATATGCTATGATTTTAGGTCACTGGTATCTTGTAACGCCAAAGCTTTCAGAGCTTCCTCTTAAAAGGGCCACTCTGGCGATGTGGGCACTCATTGGGATTAAACTTATTTGGACGGCCGTTGAACACACAAAGCTTGGGCCTTATTTAACAGAAGGGACACAACTTGGCGGCGGTTATGCCTTTAATTGGTTAATGGTTATTATGCGTGATATCTGGGGATACCTAGTTATCTTTGCAATGAGTATATTTGGTTGGAAACTTGTTTGCATGAGAAGTACACAAAGTGCTACAGGTGTTTTCTATGCCATGACGATTTTTATCTTCATTGGTGAAATTATTGCAATTTATTTATTTTATACATATGGATTACTACTATGATGGAAATTACTTTAACTTGTAAAGAATGTGGCTCAGGGGTTTCATTTCATCCAAATAAGGATGTAAGTGAAGTTGAATGTCAGATCTGTCATACAAAAACTGAAGTTCATATGAACGAAGATCACGAAAAAGGCATCTTAAAAGACTGTCCTTGTTGCAAGCGTAAAGACTTTTATAAGCAAAAAGACTTTAATCGAAAAGTGGGTGTAACCCTATTTGTAATTGCCGCTCTCTTAACACTTTATATGGCCACAACTCAATATGCTCCATATTCAGTGGCCCCTTTTATTATTTTATATATTTTTGACTTCGCTCTTTTTAAGCGTCTTCCGCCTGTGGTTATCTGCTATAAGTGCCAGACGATCTTTAGAAAAGTCAGTAATATCAGTGAGATATATGACTTTAATCACGAGATGAATGACCGAATTGTGTACTCGGATCACGACTTCAAGGGTGAGCAGCTAGATCATCACTAGTGAAGAAATAAACCTATATCCTTGAAATTTATAGAGTTATGATGTATTGAATCACATCAGGAATACTGATAAAATATTAACTATTGAACAGGGTGAGATAATCTCTCTATGCCCGTAACAAGGATACATTTTATAGAACCTCCGCTTTATTGTTGTTTCTTAAAAAACTCCAACTCCATTTCGTTTAAACTAGGACAAGGCAATGACTGATGTTAGTAGCCTTGAAATTGTCTCACTAATCGTTTGCTTTATTGGCTCAGGTTTTTTCTCTGGCTCTGAAGCCGTGTTGCTATCAATTCCTCATGACCGAGCAAGCCAGCTTATTCAAGAAGGTGGAGCAAAGGGACGTGCCATTGCATTTATGATTGATCGTCCAAGTGAGATTCTTACAACGATTCTTGTAGGGAATAACGTCGTTAATATTTTTGCTTCATCTCTTACAACAGTTCTAGCAACTCGTCTCTTTGCCGATGATGCCATAGGAATTGCTGTTGGTGCCACGACGTTTATCATTTTAATCTTTGGTGAAATTATTCCAAAAACTTTTGCTCGTACACACGCTGAAAGTATGTCTTTTTTCGTAATTCGAGTTCTTCAAATTTTCTACTATCTTCTTTATCCTGTGATTAAGATTATGGTGTGGTTAATCCATACTGTTCTTGGTGAAAATGCTCAACTTACAGGTCGAATTGTAACAAAAGATGATCTTGAGTTTATGATTCAAAAAGCAGAAAAAGAAAATACGATTGATCACAAGCAAATTGATCTTTTTAACTCGATCTTAGAGTTTCCTAAGATTAAGGTTAAGGATATTATGATTCCTCGTAGGGAAATCAAAACAATTCAAGTTAGTAGCTCTTACAAAGAAGTTATTAGTGAAATTGAGGAATCGATTCACTCTCGTTATCCAGTATGTGATGGTGAAGTTGATAATATTGAAGGCTTCCTTCACGTTAAGGAACTTGCATTCATCAAGAAGGATCAGCGCGATAATTTCACATTATCTGAACACTTAAGAGAGCCATTCTTTGTCTACGAGCATATGAAGATACAGGCCGTATTTGATCATATGAATCGCAAGAAAGTTCACATGGCACTTGTTAAAGATGAGAACGGTTTAATCGTTGGTATTATTACTCTTGAAGATATTATTGAAGAGATACTTGGAGAAATCCAAGATGAGCACGATGATGATATCGATCAGATTACAAAAGAATACGAACAAAATGATCTTATCGACGGTGTGGATATTGATGGGGCCACTAACTTAAGAGATCTTGATCATGACTATGATATTAAGATTCCACTTAATGATAATTATTCAACTCTAGCAGGTTTCCTACTTGATATGCTTGGTAATAACTTCCCTGAATCTGGTCAGATTATTATCTGGGAAGGTTATAGTTTTGAACTAATTGAAGTTTTTGATTATGAGATCAAGCAGGTCAAAATCAAAGATGTCGATGGTGAAAAGCATTTCTTCTCTAAGAAAGAAGCCAAAGAAGCAGTCGACTCAGGTGAGGATCTTGTCGATATTCCAGTAAAGTAACTATCTAATTTCATCATATAGTTAATATATCTTTATATAGAGGGAATCTATTAGATTCCCTCTTTTTGTTAGTCTATACTTATTGAGAAACATAGATGGAGAAAATTATGTCTAGCGAAAAATTTGATATTGCAGTAATTGGTGGCGGGGCCGCAGGAATGATGGCCACACTAAGAGGTGTATTAAATAACGATAAAGTTGTGATGTTTCCAGGTTCTCCTCGCGATAAGAAGCGTTCACGTGAGAAGTGGGTCTATAAGGTTGAGAATATGCCTGGTACACATAAGTATAAAAAAGGGATCGAAGAACCTAATAAGGAAACTCTTGAGTGGATTCAAGAGTCTGAATTTAAAGATAATCTCACTTTCGTAAAAGGAAAAGGTGTCACAGAGGTCACAAAAAATGATGATGGCTCTTTTAAGCTCATTGATAGTGATGGAAGTGAGTATGAAGCAAGCTATGTGGTCCTTTGTACTGGGATCATGGATGTTCAGCCTCATTTTAACGACAGCATTAAACCAATTCTTCCTTTTGCTAATGCACAAACAGTAGACTACTGCTTAAGATGTGATGGACACCATGTCTATGATAAGCACACATCGATTATAGGGCACACTTCAGGGGCCGTGTGGGTTGCTGTGATGCTCAAGGAGAGGTACAACACTCCTTCGATGTCGATCCTTACAAATGGAGAGACTCCTGACTTTAGCGATGAAGTTAAAACTCTAATCAAAGCTTATAATATTGAAGTTTTCACGGAAAAAATTGTGGATGTACTTGGAGATCGTAAAGAAGGACAGGTTCAAGGTTATAAATTTGCAAGTGGGCGAACTTTAGAGTCAGCGTTTTCTTTTGTTTCCCTCGGGACTATCGTTTATAATGAATTAGCAAAGGCCATTGGCGCAGAAGTTGATGAACGTGGCTACGTTCTAGGCAATGAAAAAGGTGAAACGAATATTGAAAATTTCTATGTTGCCGGTGACCTGAGGGCCAATAAGAAGAAACAAATTTATACAGCATGGGATATGGCCGTTGATTCTCTAGATGATATTAACGCCAAAATTCGCCGCAAGAAGAGGGCAGCATTATTAACATCAAAAGGTTTAGCTTAGTTCTTATATTTACTCTGATAACTTCTGTCTTTAGGACAGAAGTTGTCTGGGCCTTAAATAAAACAACTCATTATAAGAGTCTCTATCAATCAAAACCAAAATTATCTAAAAAAGAAATTGCAAAGCTAAGAGAGCTTACAGTCGTTTTCTTACCAGGAATTCTATCTCAATCAGCAATAAAGAAATCAGGTCAAATTTTAAACCTATCCTATTTTGTAGGTGATTACTTTAGTGATTATATGGAGTTATTAGAAGAGCACAAGATTCCTTTTAAAAGAATTATTGTGGAATCAGAGGCACCGGTTAAAGAGAATGCACGCTTCATTAAATCAAAGTTAGATAAGATTAAAGGGCCACTACTTATTATAAGTCACTCTAAAGGTGGTCTTGAATTTCTAGAAGTTTTAATAAACCATCCAGAAGTGAAAGATCGCGTAGTGGGTTGGGTGACAATGCAATCTCCGTTTCGTGGATCAGTTCTTGCTGATTACTTTATTGATGGAACAGTGACGAAAACGTTAATTGGCTGGGCCTTCTACCTTCTTGGTGGTGACATTAGTGGAATGCAGTCTGTAGGTACGGCCGAAAGAAAAAAGTATATGAATGAGCATCGAGAAGAAGTCATGAAGGCTCTAGGCGATGTTAATTTTTTACAATTCATTACCTTTATTGATGCTCAAGATGGACGAGAGTCTCTTTTAGAATCAAGCCGTAATTATATTTATAATCGTGTCGGTCGAAATGATGGAATGGTGGATATTCAATCTGCTCTTTTTAAGGATGAACAATATATTATCGTTAATGATGTTGATCATCTGATTACTGTCTTAGATCAAGAACGATTAGATTTTTATAAAGATGGAAATAAGTCTTGGGACTTTGATCGTATTAAGCACTTTCGTGCTTTAATTCAACTTATTTTAGAGAAGAAAATTTAATATCACCTAGAACCTTAGCTCGACAGGCCATTCTAATTTTACCTTCTTCAACTTCTGGATGCTCACCAGCTATTGCATCAATTGTGTTTTGCTCAATGATACCTGGTTTTTTCATGTTTTCTTTACCCTCAATGATCTGTATACGACATGAGCCACAAGAGCCACTCAAGCATCCATGAGGTAAAGTCTTGCCTTGATCTTGAAGTGCGTCAAAGATACTTTGATTTTCATCGATCGTAAATTCAGTACTTTGCCCATTCTCATCGATTAGTGACGCTTTGTGCATACAGTTTTTATCCTTGAAAGTTTATTGTTCTTTTCACTATTGTAGCACTATTTTAAGCAATTTAAATTGCCATGAAATTTCGGGTAATTATTGCAATCAATTAAGGAGATTAAGCATGCCTAGTTTTGAGAGACTATACAAAGATGGACACGAAGAAGTTATCTTTTTCAGTGACCCAAGTTGTAACCTAAAGGCAATCGTTGCGATTCATAACACAGTTTTAGGACCAGCTCTTGGTGGAACTAGAATGTGGCCATATAATTCAGAAGAAGAAGCAATCAATGATGTATTAAGACTTTCAAAAGGGATGACTTATAAAGCAGCTGTTTCTGGTCTAAACCTTGGTGGTGGAAAGGCCGTAATTATTGGTGATCCAGAAAAGGATAAGTCAGAAGCTCTTTTCCGTTCATACGGACGTTTCCTAGAGTCTTTAAATGGACGTTATATTACAGCAGAAGATGTAAATATTGGTGTTGATGATATTGAGCACGTATTTACTGAAACAAATAATGTAGCAGGTGTTGCTGAAATTCATGGTGGTTCAGGTAACCCTTCTCCATGGACAGCTCGCGGTGTTTTCAGAGGTATCGAAGCAGCTTGTATGAAAGTTTACGGAGACCGTTCACCAAAAGGTAAAGTTGTTGCGCTTCAAGGTGCTGGATCAGTTGGTCGCTACCTAGGTGAGTACTTATACAATGAAGGTGCAGAAGTTTACGTTTGTGATATCAATGAAAAGAACCTTGAACTTTTCAAAGAAAAAGTTCCAAATGCAAAGGTTGTAGGAATTGATGAAATCTACGATGTGAAGATGGATATCTATGCTCCATGTGCACTTGGTGCAACTATCAATGATGAAACGATTGAGCGTCTAAATTGTAAGATCGTTGCTGGTGCTGCAAATAACCAACTTGCAGAAAATCGTCACGGAAAAATCCTTAAAGAAAAAGGAATCCTATACGCTCCAGATTACCTAATCAATGCTGGTGGTCTAATGAACGTTTCAATTGAATTTGAAGGTTGGTCAGAAGATAAGGCAATCAGAATGGTTGATACAATCTATGATACAACTATGAAGATTTTCGAAATTTCTGAAGAACAAGATATTCCAGTTTATCAAGCTACTGATATCCTTGCAGAATCAAGAATTGAATCAATTAAGAATATCCAAGGGAAGTTCCTAGGTCACGTAGGACACCGTTTTCCAGGTAGAAAGAAGCGCTAGCGTCATTGACTGGCTAAGGCCAGTCTATTGGACGCTACGCTAGCTCCCATTGCAATGAAATAAAGAAATATATTCAACAAGCCTGCATTTATGCAGGCTTTGTTGCCTCAGGAGCAATGGGAAAGCTATTGAAATGAGAATCGATAGATATTTTTCGATATAAGGGCCCGTTTTTACGGGCCTTTTTTGTTTATGTCGGCATCTTGTGCCACGAGTTAATATTAAGGTCTTCTTAAGGTAAAATTAACTCCGTGAAGAAGTTGATTTTATTACTCCTATTAATTCACTCAAGTATTTATGCAATACAATTTGAGGATGCTGTCTTTCCAGAGATTGTCACTTCATCTCGTGCCCTTGCCATGGGAAATGCATTTATTGCAAAAGTAGATGATGCATCCGCTGCTTTCTATAACCCAGCAGGTCTTGGAACATATCGTGGAAAACACTTCCACCTTTCAAATTTTCAATTTGAAACCAATAAGGGCTGGATGGAGACTCTCTTTGGTGGAGATGTAACTGGTAACGCCGGTGATATTTTTGATGCACTATCGCTTGAGGGTGCAAGAAAACTTCTCAATCAAAATAAGGGAACAGTTTCACATAGTCGTTTCCAAATGATGCCAAACTTCTCAACTCGCTATTTCTCTATGGGATATGTCTATGCTGTTCAACAACGAGCTTTTATTGGTGATCAAGCTGGTGACCAATTTGAATATGCACAAAGAACTGATCACGGTCCATACGCAGCTTTTAACTTTTCACTCTTTGGTGGAATCGTAAAAATAGGTGCTACCGCAACTTATTTATTTAGAAAGGAAGCAATCGGGACAGCTGATCCAGCGGTTGCACTAGATCTACCTGATACGGCCTACAACCAAGGTAAAATGTTATTTTTTACTACTGGTTTTCGCTTAACTCTTCCATACACATTTCTCCCAACTCTTGCCATCACTTCACATAATACAGGTGGTACAAGTTTTGAGCAGACCGGAGGTCCAGCAGCACCAGTTGATATCAAACAAACTTTTGACTTAGGACTTTCTCTTACACCTCAAATAGGTAGAACGATGCGTGTTCACATGGAATTAAATTATAAAGATGCGCTAGGTGAGTACTCGAATGTCGACACTATTAGAAAACTTGGACTTGGTTTAGAGTTTGATTTACGTCGTATTTTCTATTTCCGTTTAGGTTACGGTGACGGTTTTGGTTCCGGAGGAATTGGGATTAGAACGCGAAAAATGGAGTTTGATCTCTCAACTTATGCTGTTGATACAACAGATTCAGACTTCAGAGGACAGGTCGATCGCCGATATGTGCTAGGAATCTCTAGTGGTTTTTAAAGTTAATCTTCTAAATACCTGAAATTTGTCAAAACTTATATTCTATTTTAATGCACAGCATGTGCACCTTTTGCACTAAAATTGGTAAGCTAGCCCCACTTAAAAAGGGGCGTTAAATGCTTGATAAAACTGCAAAAGGATCAACTGTGGGATCTAACAAATTAGATAAGAAAAAAGAGATTATTAAAAAGTACAATCTTTCAAAAGAGGATCTAACTTGGATGCTTCGTAATGTTTTCGTTTCAAGAAAGCTAGACGATGCTGAGATCACAATGAAGAAACAATCAACAGCTTTCTTCCAAATCTCTGGAGCGGGACACGAAGGTGTTTTAACAGCTCTTGCAAAAGTTCTAAAGCCAGCTCACGATTGGTTTATTCCTTACTACCGAGATAGAGCACTATGTACAGGTCTTGGTGTAACTCCATATGAAATGCTTTGCCAAGCAAATGGTAACATCGGAGATACAGCAACTCATGGCCGACAGATGCCAGCTCACTGGGGGAATGTAAAACTAAATATCGTTCAAAAGTCTTCATGTACTGGAACTCAATTTCTACAGGCATGTGGTGTTGCTGAAGCAGGACTTGCTCTTAAAGAATTAAAAGAAAAGCATAATTACGATACATCAAAATTCTTAGTTGAAGATGCTGAAGTTGTTTATACTTCATGTGGTGATGGAACGATTGCTCAAGGTGAGTTCTGGGAAGGTCTAACAACAGCTTGTGCTAATAAACTTCCTGTTCTTTTCCACGTTGAAGATAATGGTTATGCCATTTCAACAATTACTTCTAAGCAAACTCCAGGTGGATCAATCTCTAAAGCTCTAGATGAATTTCCTGGTTTAAAGATTATTGAATGTGACGGTAATTGTCCTATTGAATCTTATAAGGCCGCTGAAAAAGCAGCAAAGCATATTAGAGAAGGAAAGGCGCCAGTTCTTCTTCACTCTCATGTAACTCGTCCATACTCACACTCTCTTTCTGATGATCAGTCAATGTATCGTACAAAAGATGAGCTTGCTGAAGAAAAGCAAATCGACGTATTTAACTCTTACCCAAAGACTCTTATTGAGCTTGGTGTAATGACTGAGAAAGAAGTTAACGATCTTCTTGAAGAAGTAACGATTGATGTAAGACGTGCAATGAAAGAAGCTGTTGATACTGAATGGCCAGCTCCTGAATCTGCACTTGATCACTTATATTCTCACGATGTTGATCCAACTTCATCGGATTTTGAAACTGAAGGTTCATTTGAAGGAAAAACAGATATTCCAATGGCATCAGCAATTAATGCTGTTCTTCGCTCTGAGTTTTCTAAGAACCCACTTCTAAGAATGTTTGGAGAAGACGTTGCCGATTTCTCTGATCTAGAAAAATTAAAAGATCCAGAACTAAAAGGTAAAGGTGGTGTATTTAAGGTATCTTCAGGTGTTCAAAGAGCATCTTTAGAAGGACAAGTATTTAACTCACCACTAGCAGAAGCAAATATCATCGGTCGTGCAATTGGTATGGCAATGAGAGGTCTTAAGCCTGTTGTTGAAATTCAATTCTTCGATTATATCTGGACTGCTTATATGCAACTTAAGAATGAGATGGCGACGACTCGCTACCGTTCAGGTGGAGACTTTAAGTGTCCAATGGTTGTGCGTGTTCCAATCGGTGGATACCTAAGAGGTGGATCGATTTATCACTCACAATGTGGAGAGTCTCTATTCACTCACGTTCCAGGTATTAGAGTTGTCTTCCCATCTAATGCGGCAGACGCTGCTGGTCTTTTAAGAACTGCTATTAGATCAGATGATCCTGTTATGTTCCTAGAGCATAAGCACCTTTACTACCAAGGTTATAATCGTACTGCTGATCCAGGTGAAGAATATATGATTCCATTTGGTAAGGCCCGTGTCGCAAAAGAAGGAGCGGACGCAACTGTTGTTGCTTGGGGTGCATTAGTTCAAAAATCAATTGATGCCGCTAAGAAAGTCGAATCTGAAACTGGTAAGACGATTGAGGTTATTGACCTTAGAACACTTGCTCCATTTGATATGGATTCAATTAAGAAGTCACTTGAAAAAACTAATCGTCTTCTTATTTGTCACGAAGAAACGAAAACTTCAGGCTTTGCTGGTGAAATCGCTGCATGTGTTAACGAAGAATGTTTTGAAGCACTTGATGCTCCAATCCTTCGTGTTGCTGCAAAAGACTCTCACGTTGCATATTGTCCAACTTCAGAAGATTATATTCTTCCACAAGTTTCAGACGTATACGAACAACTTAATAAACTTCTAAGTTATTAAAATAAAGGCCAGCTCTTATGATTGAATTCTTAAATGATAAGAGCTGGCTAACTTACCTTAAAGACGAATTCCAAAAAGATTATATGCGTGAACTTTCTGAATTTTTAAATTCAGAAGATGGTGAAATCTTTCCTAAAAGAGAAGAGTTCTTTTCAGCATTAAATTTAACTCCTCTAGAAAAAGTTAAAGTCGTTATTCTTGGTCAGGATCCATATCACGGTGAAGGGCAGGCCCATGGTTTAAGCTTTTCTGTAAATAAAGGTGTAAAAATTCCACCTTCTCTTAGAAATATCTACAAAGAATTAAATGAAGATCTAGGAGTCGAGGTACCTGAACATGGATTTCTTGAAGAATGGGCAAAGGAAGGCGTTCTGCTACTTAATAATTGTTTAAGTGTTAGAAAAGCACAGGCAGGATCTCATCAAAAAAAAGGGTGGGAGAAGTTTACTGCCAAAATTATTGAAGTGATTAATGAGCAATGTGAAAATGTAGTCTTTATTCTTTGGGGCTCTCCTGCACAAAAGAAGGGCAAGAATATTGATGAGTCTAAGCACTTAGTCCTTAAATCTGTTCACCCATCTCCTCTTTCTTCTTATCGCGGCTTCTTTGGCTCAAAACCATTTTCAAAGGCCAATGCCTATCTCATTGAGAATGATTTGAAGCCCGTCTCTTGGGAAATCACTAATTAGTCCAATAGTAATTAGGGCCAATGAAAAATTTTTAGATTTTCTTGTGTAAATTATTATACCAATTAAGATTAAGAAGTTTACATGGATAAATCCTATACTATTTGCAATATCAAAACAGAATTCAACGAGTTTTGTATAGATTATTATTAATACCTCTGAATAATTCCATATTTTAATGAAGAAGAGATTCAAAAATAGAATGGGATAAACCAAAGTGAATAGACTTGTTAAAAGAGGAGAGAGAATTACTGATGCGGGATAAATAACACCCGAGAACTTATGGGCGATAAAAAGTTGAGCAACAAAAAAGAGTAAGTACATCTTATATACTCGAAAGTCTTTAATTGAAAAAATTAATGCTAGAAATAATGTACTTAAGTAAAAAGAAAGATGGCCAAAGCGGTATGTTCCGAAAAGAAAATCCGTTATAAGAAAAAAGATGAATATCTGCATTTTCGTATAATTTGTTTTTCTAATATCATTTAAAATAAAGAAACTTCTTAATAGGGCAACTCTTCGAAAAGAGTAATATCCTGGTAGAAAGAAATAAAAGATAAAACACATCACAAGCTCTATGAATTGAGTTGGTCTCTTAAACCTCCTTCTGATTAAAAAGAAAATTAGAAATAAAGAAGAGAGATGAAGTCCGGATGGTGTCATCAAGTGCATAAGATTTAAATGTGACAGCCGCTTTTTTAATTTTTTATCAAGGCCCCATTTCTGACCAGTTATAACTGAGCGATAGAAGTAGAAATTCTTCTTTTCTTTAAATGACTTCTTTATTTTGCTTGGAAGCTTAATTTTGGGCGCAGGGCGGTATTTCCTGTAATTAAATTGATTAGTTAGTGGATTGATAAAGAGAAATGCAGCTAGAAAGATAATATTGAAACGCATTGCAGCTTTATATGGAAGAAATCTCTAAATATCAGCTGAAACTCATCTTTTGAGAGTTTTTTTTCTAAAATGAAAATGGTAGAAATTATTTCTACGGAGTTAATTATGACAAATCTACTTATAAACAAAGCATTGCAAGAATCTATCGCGGACTATTTTAAAGAAGATGATTTATCACGTAATCTTAATTATATTCAATCGCTTCCAAGTGATGAAGTACAGTGTCGCTTAAAAATTAAAGATGACATAATTCTATGTGGCCTTCCTTACTTTGTAGAGTCATTCAATTATCTTGGAGCTAATTTAAAATATGAAGATTTTAAAAAATATGAAGGACGTCAGTATCAAAAAGATGAGATGGCCGAAATTCATTTCACTCTTCCATTTTCTATCGCTCTAACAGGGGAGAGGATTGCCTTAAACTTAATTCAGAGGGCCTCATCAATAGCAACATATACGAATAAATTTGCTGTCATGGCAAAAGGTAGTGGCGTAAAGATTCTTGATACAAGAAAAACTCTTCCAGGTTATCGTGCTCTTGAGAAATACGCTGTTGTAACAGGTGGTGGTAATAATCATCGATTTGGTCAAAGTGATATGTGGATGGTTAAAGATAATCATAAGTCTTTCTTTGGTGGTGTAAAAGAGGCCATCGACTTTTTTAAGTCAAAGAATTCTTTCTATACTCCTATCGAAGTTGAGATTCATGATCTTTCTGAACTTAAGTTAGCGCTTAATGAAGGCGTAAAACATATTATGCTTGATAACTTCTCTCCAGATGAAATTAGAGAGGCAGTAAAAGAAAAACCTTCGGATGTTACTTTTGAAGTATCTGGTGGAGTGAGATTAAATACTCTTGAAAATTATCTAATTGAAGGAGTGGATGCAATAAGCATTGGTGCACTTACTTACGATGCTCCTGCAGTTGATCTCTCTCTTAAATATAGTAGGGGCTAAATTTGGACAATTACGATTTTGATGTACTTATTCTAGGTTGTGGAATTGCTGGCCTTGCAACAGCTGCAAAGCTTGCAGGAGAGCATTTAAAAGTCGGTATTGTTACTCGTGCCAGAGACCCACAGGTATCAAATACATTTTGGGCCCAAGGTGGAATAATCTATCCAAAAGGTGATGATCAAGCTTTATTTGATGATATTCAAATAGCTTCCTCAAATACATCAAACCCACTTGCCATCGCAACCCTTCAAGAACATGGAAAGAATGCAATTGATGAGCTGCTATTAGAAATGGCCAAGGTTAACTTTGAAAAAGATTGTGAGAATAATCTAAAATACACAAAAGAAGCCGCCCATTCTATTGAAAGAATACTCTACCGTGGAGATTATACTGGAAAAGAAATCCAAATAAGTCTTCTAAACCTTTTAAAAGATAATGAGCGATATCCAACGGTAAGATTTTTGGAGGCTCATACTGCAATTGATCTTATTACAGCATCCCATCATGGAATTACCATCTCTCAAAGATATGAAGAAAGAAAAATCTTAGGTGCTTACCTTTTAAATCAAGAAAAAGGTAACGTAGTAAAGGCCATGGCAAAGAAGACTGTATTAGCAACAGGTGGAGTTGGGGCTTTATATTTACATCACTCTAACTCTGGAGCTAGTCGAGGTGATGGTATCGCAATGGCAAAGAGAGCTGGAGCCGATATTATTGATATGGAATTTATTCAATTTCATCCCACAACTTTTTATGACTCTTCTTCTCATGGACGTTTCTTAGTATCTGAAGCAGTAAGAGGGGAAGGTGGAATTCTGGTTAATTGTAATGGCGAAAGATTCATGGGGAAGTATCATCCTGAAATGGAGCTAGCACCACGTGATGTTGTGGCCCGCTCTATCATGGAAGAGACAATTGAGACACGCCATGAATGTGTTTACCTGGATATCTCACACAAAGAAGATACTTGGATTAAAGAGCGTTTTCCAACGATTTATAAGCACTGTCTTGAACACGGTGTTGATATGACAAATGAGCCAATTCCTGTTGTTCCTGCCGCTCACTATACATGTGGTGGGGTAAAGATCGATATGAAGGGACAAACTTCAATTAAAAACTTATATGCAGTTGGAGAAGTTTCTTGCTCAGGTCTACATGGTGCAAACCGACTAGCATCAACTTCTCTTTTAGAAGGCCTAACATGGGGATACCTTGCGGCCATGGATATTAAAGAGACTGTTAAAAATGAAGATTTATATTCTCATTTACAAATAAAAGATTGGCGTGAAGAATATGCTTCAATTGATAAGGCCCTTGTCCAGCAAGATTGGATGACTCTGAAGCTTACCATGTGGAATTATGTTGGACTTTCAAGAACAACTAATCGTCTTAAAAGAGCGGTTGCAATGTTTAATGAAATTAACGATGAAGTTTCACGCTTTTATCGTAGTTGTAAATTAGATGATAGCTTAATTGGTTTAAGAAATGCTATTGAGGTATCGACGATGATCGTAAAGTCTTCGATGCGCAATAAAGAATCAATTGGTTGCTTTTACAGAAAGCTCTAAATAAAAAAAGAAGGCCAACACCTATGAGAGAGAGTTGGCCGAAGAGCAATTATTAGTTGCGAGATTACCTACGCTAAAACATCCTCTGTTTTATACTCGGTTGTGATATGTCGTCTCAATTTAGATTTGCGGCTGGCCGTATTTTCCTTGAGACTTTAGATATAAACACCATTGCCAGCTAAATATTAAATTTAAAACTTATGCTGCTGATTTAATGAAGTTAATGAGATTTGTCCCCCATTGCTTCGGTGAAGATGTTAATGCTTGTTCAAAGCTTAAAACTGCTTCAACTTCTTCTTTTATTTCTTCGATATCCTGTGTTTCTTCAAAAATATCGTATTGATTGCGGTCTCCATCTTTAATGACCTTAAAAGTTACAAGATCAAATTCACATTCCTCAATACTTGAGCCTTTTAAAGTGGAATACTTCCATGTATTCCCAACAAGTCTGCTACTTTCAAAATTGCAATCTTCAATATGTGAAAATTCGAAGGTGCAATTTTCAAATACACAGTTGATAAATTTGCACTGTTTTATTTTTGACCCAAAAAAAGTGCAAGACTTGAAGTGAACAGCGACAAAAGTAGTTTGAGAGAAGAGAGAACCAGATACGGTTAAGTTACTTAAATCACTTGATTTTACTACCTCATTTTCAATCACTTCAAATTGTCCATTTGTGAAGTCTGATAGTTTCTCTGGCATAATGAAGTTTGTTAATGTGGCCATGTGATCCCCCCAAGCCTTGCTTAATTAGTGGATTTGTTCATCCACAATGCAATAATAGCGGTAATTGACTAATTGCGTCAAGCAATAAAATTGCATCAAGAAATAAAAATTAAATCCGATAATGATATTAAGGACTTTTGAGGTGATTTTTTTTAGGACCTCAATTGCACGTAATCGAAATATCAGGCACTTGCATGGTGTTTCAAATTGCAAGGAGAATTTCATGTCGGAATTTAACAAAGACAAACTAGATGATTACCTAGGGATTATTAGGAAATACATGCAGGTTCGTGGCCCAATGACTCAAAAAGAGTTGGCCGAAGCAACTGGGCTTGGTGTTTCAACGATTTCACGCTTTCTATCAATGAAGACAACGGAGATAAACCCTCAAGTAGTAGCAAAAATAACTGCGGAGCTTGAGATTCCACTTCATGAAATGATTGATTTTGTCGAAGAGCATTTTACAGATCACTTCATTAGACTTGTTAAGTTCTATAAGGGTGATGAAAAGATAGAGCAACCAGCAGCACAAGCTCAATCAGCACCGGAACAACCAAGGGGAGAAGAAGTACCTACTGGAAGTTTTGAAGATGCTCTTGTTGATACATTAAAAACTGGTTCAACTGGTAATGCTCAAATGAATGCCAATGCTAGAGTAAAAGTTGGTGGTAAAACGAGAACGATGCCATTTATGGCCGATACAAGTAATGAAGATATGCTAAAGCAAAGAATGGCAGAGCTAACGCCAAGACAAAAAGCTTATGTAGCAGATTTTTTAAGCTTAGATATTGATGCTCGTGATTTAATTGTTGATTTAGGAAATGATTTATTTCGTTATTTCAGACAAAGGGGAATGATTGCTTAAGAGATTAACTCTCGCATTCTTACTTACCCAGTCAGTGCTCTCCTTGCCTGATACGGTAGAATTCGTCTTCATCTCTCCTGCGGCATCTAATAAGACGACGTTATTAGATTCAAAAATAATCAATTATAGAAAAGTAGCTCAAAACGAAAAAGAAAATTGTGTTCCAATGGGTGAAGGATGTTTTGATCCTCAGAAAGGCTATATCCAAAATGATAAAGCTGTCGATTATGTTGATCAAGAATATGGAAAAGTTAATAAAAAGGTTGAAGTTGAAAATACAATTGAATCAAATATGATTCGCTGTACTGGTGCCTACTTTGATATCTTTTGTGGAAAGGCAAAGAAAGTTGAAGAGAAACCAAAGTCAAAATATGAAATATGGATTGATACAAGTGCTTCTTTAAGACGTGCTGATTGGTCTAAGTCCGGAGATACTTGTTATCGTCGAAGCTTCGTCTCAAGACTATCACATTCTTGTCCATTAACGATTAAGGCCTTTGATTCATCCCTTAAAGAAATTGCTAATGATCTCTACCTTTGCCAAACTAAAGGTGGAAATAATACAAAGAAAATTATTCGCTGGGTAAAGAATTCAAATGCGAAACATCTCTTTGTATTAACAGACATTGATGAAGCAAATGGGGAACTTACTGATTTTCTAAGTAATATCGGAGCAAAAGTACATGGCGTTGGAACGAAGCCATTTTATCCAGAAGATCTATTTAGATTAGCAGATAATTTAAAAGCAACTTGTCAAAAATAGTAGAAATCGCTACAAATAATCATGTTTAAAAAATTACTCGAATGGTCAAAAGACGCTTATATAGACCTTCCATGGCGAAGAGATAGAACTGTCTATAAGACATTAGTCTCTGAAATTATGTTGCAACAAACAACTGTTGGAACTGTTCAAAATCATTTTGAAAGATTCTTGAAAATATATCCCGATGTCCATGCACTTTCTAAAACTTCAGAAGAAGAGATCTGTGTAGCTTGGAAAGGTTTAGGCTACTATCGACGTGCACGCAACTTAAGAAAAGCTGCCATTGATATAGTTGAAAATTACGACGGGAAAATTCCAGGTAATTATGAGGATCTAATTACGATTACTGGGATTGGTGAGTATACGGCCAATGCAATCTTAAGTATCGGACAAAATAAGAACGCACTTGCAATAGATGCAAATATCGAAAGAGTTGTTAGTCGAATTTACGGTATACAAGGAAAGAAAGGACCAAAGCTTCAAAAGCTTTTAAAAAAGAAGTTTGAAGAAGGTGAGTTTAAAGAGATCAATAAATGTGGTGGCCGTGAGATTAATGAAGCGTTGATGGATCTTGGTAGAATTTACTGCCAGGCCAGAAGTGCTAATTGTCTTGGTTGTCCTGTTAAGAAAAAATGTATTGCAGGAAATACTAAAGATCCACTAGAGTATCCAGAAATTCCTGTTAAGAAAATTGCTAAGACTTATGAACTTGAGCTTTTAAGAATTATTGTAAATGAGAATAATTCGATCTTAGGATATAAGAAGTCTGATGACGAATGGCTTGCTGGACAAGTTGAGTGTCCAACTTTTATCTTAAAAAGTGAAGATAAGAACTTAATGCAATATCCTCATTTAGATAAAAAACTATCTTATAAGAAATTGAAAAAATATAAGACCGCCATCACTAAGTATAAGATTACAAATTATATTCTAGAGTTATCAACACAAGAATTTAAAGATCGTTTTAGTGGTAAGTTTAGAAAGTATAAGCTTACGGATAAATTAAATATTTCAACGGCCACAACAAAGGCCCTAGCTAAGTTATCATGAAAGTTAATTGCCTGAGTGTCATTCAAGAAGAATTGACAGATAAGGGGATCAATCTTCCATTTAATCGTGTTTTTGAACTCTTTGATGCAATTGAATCATCTAAGAAAATTAAGCAGAAGTTCAGTGAGCTTTGTATCGGAGATATCGTTCTTTGGCGAAAAAATATTATACCGATTAGTGGTGACAGTGGTCATATCGCAATCATACGTGAAATAAAAGATGATGGTTGGATTAGAGTTTTTGATTATTCAAAGCAGCCTCATTCAAATGAAGATTGCCTTCGTCCAGGATCAGGAGAAGGTGATATGAAATTAATTTTAGATGGTGATGAAATTAACGGTTTTATTTGGTCAAAAGAGATAAAAAAGACAAAGATGACAAAGGTCTTAGGGATTTCCCCCCAAGACCTCGAAAAATTATTCTAATTCATTTATTAAAAAAGTATAAATATCGGCGACTTCTTTAAAGGCTTCAAATCGACCTGATGCACCTGCATGACCTGCTTCCATATTTGTCCAAAGAAGTTTTACTCGTGAATCTGTAGCAAGGTCTCTAAGCTTATAAGTCCACTTCATAGGTTCCCAATAAGTAACACGAGGATCATTAAGCCCACCTATTGCAAGAACTGCAGGATACTCTCTTTTTTCAAGATTCGTATAAGGGCAATATGATTTCATATAGTCGAAATATTCTTTATCATTTGGGTTTCCCCATTCCTCGTATTCAAGTTTTGTTAAAGGTAGTGTGTCATCAAGCATTGTATTTAAAACATCAACAAATGGTACATCCGCAACAGCAGCTCCGATGAGGTTTTCTTTATCAAGATTTATTGTTGCTCCTACAAGCATTCCACCTGCACTACCACCCATGATTCCAAGTTTACCTTTAACAGTATAGCCTTCATTAATGAGAAATTTTCCACAGGCATAGAAGTCTTCAAAAGTATTTTTCTTATGAAGAAATTTACCGTTTTCATACCAGTGACGACCTAGGGTTGAACTTCCTCTGATATGTCCTATTGCATAGACAAATCCACGATCAAGAAGTGAGATAATATTGCGATTAAACCATGGATGTATCGACATCGAATAAGAGCCGTATCCATAGAGTAGGCATTTATTAGGATCACCCTTCTTAGTTGTCTTCGCTTTAATAATAGTCATTGGAACCATGGCACCATCATGAGAAGGAGCAAAAGTTCTTTCAACTTCGTATTTAGATTGATCGAAACCAGGAACTTCTTTTTGATGAATCTTCTTTGATTCACTGCTTTCTATGTCATAGTCAAATGTTGTAGTGGGCGTTGTTAATGAGCTGTATTCATATCGAAATACCTTAGTCTCATAGTTTGCATTATCGCCACCACCTACAAAGTAGGCATCTTCAGGAAAGCTGGCCTCAATTCGCTTTTCATCTTTTAATGTGGCAAAGCGATTAAGTCCCTTTGTGCGATAATGAAGGACCATAAAATCTTTAAATGTATTAAAGTTTGTTAGATAGTTTTCTTTAGTTCCTTCAACAATTACTTCTGCGTCTTTATATGAAGGAGTCATTATTGGAGTTCTAAGTAGTGAAAAGTTTTCATGAAACTTATTTGTAAGGACAATGAAGTCGTCTCCATCACTTTCAACGCTATATTCAATTTTGTCTTCTTTAGGAAAGATTTCAATTGGATTTAGATCACTTGCATCAGCTTTCATATAAAGAACACTGTTATTTGAAGATCCTGATACATTGATTAGGATATATTGGTGATCCATTGTTTCTTCAAGGCTTAGGAAGTATTCACCTGAATCTTCAGTGTAGACTACTTTATCAAATGAGTTTTCCATATCTGTGACATGGATTTTATAAGGTCTAAGATTTTCATCCATTTCAATATAAGCATAAGTCTTTGAGTCATTAAACCAGCATGGTGAATAACTAATCTTCTTTGGTCCTTCTTGAACGATCTTATTTGTGGATAAATCAAGAATATATAAGTCATATAGTTCGTCACCATTATAATCAACAGTGTAAATTAAATATCGGTGGCAAGGTGAGATATCAAAGGCTCCTACGTCTAAGAAGTCGTGTCCTTTTGCCAATTCATTTTCATCTAAACATACTTGGACTTCACCAGACTTTAAGTGACGACGTAAGTGAATAGGGTAGTCTTTACCTTCTTCATAGCGTTCATAGTATTCATAATCATCGTGAGGATAAGGGCAAGTTTCATAAGTTTGAAGCTCACGAGACTTTAATTCTTCAAAGATTGTTTCTTTCAAATTACCTTTATTTTTTAGATATGTTTTAAAAAGGTCATTTTCTGTATTGAGAAGCTTCATGACATCATCGTCACTTTCGCGATTTCTCATCCAAAAATAATCATCAGTTAGAATTTGGTCGTGGATCTTTGTCTCATGCGAGACTTTCTTTGGTTTAGGATATTCCATTATTCCCCCTGAAATGAAAAATGTGTCGCCGAAACGACACATTTGTAAAAAATAGAGTTAAGGTATAAGCCGGGTCCTGTATTGGACTATCATTCGTCTAGGCCAGTAGTTACCCACTGGCTCGAGCGCTTAACCCGTCAACAAGGGCCGGCTACCCCATAAGTTGACCTATTCAAGCTTGCACCGCCTAGAGTTTACCTATTTTCACTACAGCAGGTGAGATAAATCTCGTCACTGATTGGCCGGCCGAAGCTACCCCAATCGAGTTCAAACCCCTGTACTTCTTCTCTGTTGCACTTGTCCTAGTCTCGCGACCGACGGGCGTTACCCGCTAAGCTGCCGTATGGTGCCCGGACTTTCCTCCCGTCTATTATACCGAAATATAATAAACCAGCGATAGTCTCCTTAACTCTGTTGGATTTATGCCCTATGTCACGCTGAATGTCAAAGACTTACACGGTATCTAGTCATGGGTTGAATAAATTGGTAAAACTTTTTTTAACTTCATTCGTAATAAAGATAAGTAATAACGTGGGGACCACATGAAATATATTTTATTGGCGATTCTATCATTAAACGCCAGTGCTAATCTTAAAAGTTATGTAAGAGAATATCTAAAAAACTCTACTGAGATCAAACAAGCTGGATATAATTTTGAGTTAGCAAAACTTAATTTTGAACTTCAAAGTGATGATAAAAGACCATGGACCCTCAGTTTGTTGAATGAATTTAATAACGTAGAACTTATTTCGAATCCTAATAACCCAAATTTAATTAATACATATAAGGCCTATACTTCGGCAGCTGAATTATCGAAAGAAAATATCTATGGTGGAAAGTTTGCGATCACTGGATCTTATATCGACTTTAATGGTGGCACTGAATATGAAGGTTATAATCAAGAAGTAAGTTATACACAAGATCTTGGTAAGAACTTCTTAGGCCGCAATGACAAAATGGATAAAGAAATTGCTGCACAGGAAGTATATTCAACAAAATACGAATTTGATGCGCAAAGATCTCAAAATGTACTAGAACTTATTGAAAGTTATTTCGATTATAAAAAAACAAAGACATTACTGAATCTAAAAGATGAAGCAAAGAAGAGGGCCGTTCGTAGACTTAACTTTGTTCAAAAACAGGTAAGAGATGGACTACGTGAGAGAGTTGATCTCTATTCTGCACAAGCACAGGTAAACTCTGTAAGTGAAGAATATGCTGAATTGGAATCACAATTAGAAACTTTTAAAAAGTCATTAGAAAGTAAACTCGAAAGAGGACATCGCTTTAGTGATATTAGCTTATATCGTATTGAGAAAACTAAGTTAGATCCAATTGAAGAAGGTAATATTGACTCGAACCTTACAATACAAGCTTTGAACAAAAAACTTGAGTCTCTAAATAAGACGGTAGAAAAGTTTGATAATTCAGTTTTTCCAACGATTGAATTAATGGGTGCCTATAAGACAAATGCCTATTCAACTGTCACAGCAAACAACGGAAATGTTTTTAGTGATGGAACTTTTGGTTCTGATAATGATGCTACAGAAGTTGGACTAACGGTAGTTATTCCACTTGGCTTTAGTGCTGATGAGAACTCATTAAAACAAGCAAAAATTAATCGTATGAATACAGAGTATCAACAGAGACTAGCTAGAGTTAGAACTAAGAATCAACTTGAGGCCCTGACAAATACAATGCGATTAATTGATAAAACAATCGACTTAGTTTTAAAAAGGCATAAGTTAGCAACACTATCTGTTAAAGAATATAATAAATTATATTCAAGGGGACGAGCAGACTTTGATAACGTGATAAGTGCAGAAGAGCGCCTTATAAATACTGAAAATAAATACGTAGAATATATTAGTAGAAGAGAAAAATTATATTTCAACTTACTTGATATCTACGGAAAGCTTGAACAATATTTTTATTAAATATCTCTTAGGGGTGCAGGAAGGAGTAACCTTTGGCATCCCTTGCAAAGAATCAGATCAATTCCTTTATTAAAAGTAGCAACTTCTCCTGCTGCATATGTAAATTTACAGCTGCCACAACTTTGTCCAATAAGAAATGTACAAGCATCATGGGCCCGTTTTGATGCGGCCATCTTATATAATTTCACAGCTTCTGGAGGTACTTCACTTAAAAGTCCTTCAATTTGATTTTCCAAACTTAAAACTTTACTTTCATTGGCCTTATTGCCTTGATCGACCTCTGCTTGAATCTCATCAATTGTATTTGTGATACCGGTAATAAACTCAATGGCCTCTTTTTGAAGAGCTTCTTTTTCTTCGATCATTTCTAGAAGCTCTAATGTTTTATCTTGTAAGCCTTCAAACTCATCTTCTTGCTTTTTTATGCTTACGCTTAATGCTTCTTCTTGTTGTTGTTGACTAGTGACAGCATTGAGATTTGCTCTACTTTGTTCTAGCTTTTTTTCTATTTCGAAAATCGACTTTTCACTGGCCGTAACCTGCTCTTTTGCTTGCTTGATATCATTACGTAGTTGAGCAATTTCCTCTTCTTTCTTGTCTTTTTGCTTAATAAGAAATTCAATACGCTTTAACTCTTCATTATTAGCTTGTTTTAAGCCTAATATGACTTTATCTAGGCTCATGACATCTTTTAAGTATTTTAAGTTTTCCATTCATAATTAATAACATATTTACCTAGCAGCTGCGATTGGAATATTTGTATATTTAAGGTGATAATAAGGGGATAGGAGTTATAATGCGCGGAAGTATATTTGGTAAAATGTTTTCAATGACTACCTTTGGTGAATCCCATGGCCCAGCACTTGGTGTTGTTCTTGATGGAGTACCAAGTGGTCTTGATTTTAATCTAGAAGATTTACAGGCAATGCTTGATAAGAGAGCACCTGGTCGCTCAAAGGGAGTGACTGCCCGTAAAGAAGCAGATAAGGCAGAGATTCTCTCAGGTGTTTTTGAAAATAAGACTTTGGGAACACCAATCGCTGTTATTATTCGAAATACTAATCAACGAAGTAAGGATTACGATAAATTAAAAGATAATTATAGGCCTGGTCATGCTGATCGAACTTATGATTTAAAGTATGGAATTAGAGATCATCGTGGTGGTGGAAGAAGTAGTGGGCGAGAAACAGTTGCACGTGTTGTTGCTGGTTATTTTGCAAGTTTGGTTCTTCCTAAGGTGAAAGTTAATACTTTTATTTCTAAGCTTGGGCCGTTTGAATGTGAAAATATAATTAAGTCTTTTCCGCAAGATTTGGGAACTTATAATTTTGGAGATCCTAGTAAAGATCAAGAGATTGAAAAGTACTTGATTGATTTAAAGGCCAAGGGCGATTCTGTTGGTGGTCGAATTTCCGTTAATATTGAAAATTGTCCAGTCGGTCTTGGGGAGCCTGCTTTTGATAAGCTGAAAGCAGATCTTGCAAAAGCTGTTTTATCAATTGGAGCTTGTGTCGCATTCTCATTTGGTGCAGGTGTGAAAATGGCCGATATGAGTGGACAAGAAGTAAGCTTTGATAGTGCAAATTTTGGTGGAATTGAAGGTGGAATAAGTAATGGTGAGATGATTAACTTAGATTTAACATTTAAGCCCACTTCAACAGTTGGCGCAAATGCAAAAGAAGGACGTCATGACCCATGCATTCTTCCGCGTGCAGTTGTTGTCGTGGAATCAATGGTAAGAGTCGTTTTAGCAGATCATTTTTTAAGACAAAAGGCATACGAGGTTTAAATTGTCTGAAATTAAGCATTTTAGTGATATTCAAAAGATTAATACTATAATTAATGAGATCGATTCAGATCGGATACTAATTATCATTGATTCTAATGTTAATGATCTCTACTTAGATCTAATAGATCCTAAGAATGGAGTAGATATCTATATAGCTCCTGGCGGAGAAGATTGTAAGAAGTTAAGTGAAGTCGAAAAAGCATGTGAATTCTTTTTAGAAAGAGGTATTCATCGTAAGGCCCACCTGGTTGCTATTGGTGGAGGCGCGTGTTCTGATTTTGCTGGTCTTGTTGCATCCATGCTCCTACGAGGAATTAGCTGGAGTGTTATTCCAACAACTCTACTTTCAATGATTGATGCAAGTATCGGTGGAAAAGTTGCAGTGAATTCGGCCTTTGGTAAGAATTTAATCGGAGCTTTTCACTTACCAGATAATATTTATATATGTTCTGAGTTTCTCCAAAGTTTACCAGAAGATCATTTCATCTCTGGCCTTGGGGAATTGGCAAAGTACTTCTTCTTAGATGAAGAGGTTTTTAACCTTATCAATAATGAAGCATCATTTGATGAAATTACAATTCGCTGTGCTCGTTATAAGCAAGAGATAGTTGATCAAGACTTTAAAGAAGGTGGAATTCGAAAGATCTTAAACCTAGGACATACACTAGGACACGCTATTGAAAAAGTTTACGAACTACCGCATGGAGTTGCTGTATTTTGGGGGCTTAAACTTATATTTAACATCTTTCAAAGAGATGAAGAGAGTGAGTTCCTAAATCAATTTGCTCATGTCTTTGGTCTAAATGCTCTTATGTGTCCGTGGCAAGATAATTTACCTATCGATGAGCTTATGGAATATGTTGCAAAAGATAAAAAAGTCGTTGCTAATAATACAATTGAAGTGATTTTACCTTCAGGGATAGGCAAGCCTATCATTCAAGAAGTGTCTCTGGATGAGATAAGAAAGCGATTAATGGAGTATGCCCACGGTAAAGGAGCAACGAAGGATTTCATTAAGAAGATCCGCGTTCCTTCATCTAAGTCTTTTGCTAATCGTGCGCTTGTTTTAGCTGCTATATATCCACAAGACATTGAATTATTAGATCTTCCAGAATCTACAGATGTTATTCATATGCTTAATTGTCTTGGGCATATTGGTTTACAGATCAATAAAGAGGGAAGAAGTGTCACAATAAAGGACTCCTTTCCTGCTTGTGAAATTGAGACTGATGAAGTTATTAACCTTGTCTCAGGAGATGGTGGAACAACAAATCGTTTTTTAATCCCATTACTTTCGCTTGGAAATAATAAGTATAATCTGATACCAAGTGAAAAAATGTTTGATCGTCCAATGGACGAACTAGAAAAGGCACTAGATGAATTAGATGTCGAAGTTTTAAGAGATGAAGAAAATTGGTTTCAAGTTCAAGGGCCAATTAATATATCAAAAGGTGTTTATGAAGTTGATTGCTCAAGATCAACTCAGTTTGCAACAGGACTGGCAATGGCCTTATCTCCAAACGATATCGATGTGGAGCCAGTCAATATGTCCACAAGTCGTCCATATTGGGAGATGACACTAAATCTAATTGAAAGATTTAAAAGTGGAGAACAAGTTTTTGAAGTGCCTGTTGATTTTAGTTCTCTTGGCTATCCACTAGCATATGCATGTATGTCTGGACCTGTGCTTGTTGAGAATTGTAAGGGAATTGATCGATTCCAAGCTGATAGTCAATTTATAAGTTTATTAGAAGAGCTGGGTGGAGACTTCGATTTTACAAAAGACGGGCTTCTGTTTAATGGTGTAGAAAATTTAAATGGCTTTGAGATTGATTGTCGAGACTGTCCCGACCTTATTCCGACGCTTTGTTTTCTCGCATCTTATGCAGATGGTGTCTCAATAATTAGAAGTGTTGAAGTTTTAGTTCATAAAGAATCAGATCGCTTAAATGCAGTTATGGATTTAATGGAGCTATATGATATCAAACATCATTATGATGAAGAAAATGATCTTCTTGAAATAGAAGGAAGAAAAGCTGATGGACGTGTCGTCGATATAACTCCTCCTCGTGATCATCGTATGGTTATGGTCTCTTACCTCTATCAGATTGTTAATGGTGGAGGAAAATTAGAAAATACGGAATGTGTTGAAAAATCATTTCCAAATTTCTTTGAGGTTATCAATTAGTGAAAAAAGCAGAATTGATTTTTACGATTCTTTTTATATCACTATCTATTCTATGTGAGTCGATAGGCTATAGAGGAAACGTATATCCTTTCTTTAGTTGGAATCTCTTTAGTACAACGAGAGGCCAGTAGATGTTGAGTACGATATCTCAGATATTTTACCTCATGACTTTTCCACTTGTGAGTATGTATCTTTATGAAGGCTATGAAGTTCAAAACTCTGGTAATTGGGTTGCAAGCTTACTACCCTCATTAAATTCAATCACACCACTAATAATACTTTGGGCCATTTCAATATTTGGCTCAATAGGCTCCTTTTTACGTAAATACTTTCGTATTTTATATTCTCTTTTACTCTTTTTAATTATCGCTTTAACAAATGGTGCCGATTTTGATCATGATCTATTTGCTTGGTTTTATATTTCTATTCTTTTTATATTTGAAGGAAGAGATGAAAAAAGTGACAAAGCAATTTTAGATTTTTCTAAACTTACCATTGTTCTCATTTATTTTATGTCTGGATTCTGGAAATTATTTTATTCATTTAAAGCATTTTTTAATGAAAGCCTTGGATATTTTCACTTTGAAGGACTAAGAGAGATAATTAAGGAATCACACCTTTTAACAAATCATAGCTGGCCGATCATAGATATAATCCCAAGTGTTATTCTATTTCTAATTGGTCTAGGGATCGTAATCTTAGAACTTTCAGGGTTATTTCTATATTTCAAAAAACGCTCATACCTTTATCTATGGGCCAGTTCTATTATAATATTTCATCTGTTAACTGTCTTAACAATGAGGGTGGAGTTTGTATCGAATATTATATTGATAGGGATAATTTTCTGTTCTAAAAATTTTAAGACAAAACAATCCAACCCATATCCTCATTAATATATTGAAGTGTGAAGTTTCTTGAGTGACTAATATTAATATTTTCTTCTACACTAAGTTGCCCACTTTTCGAGGCAATCTTAGAGCCTTTTGGATCAAGTATTGGGCTAGGAGACCACTTTGTTTTTACAACCTTAAAATGAATTACAGAGTCAATTTCTGCCGGAGCTTGAGGTAATTCGTATACCATTCCACTTTTCAAAGTTACACATGTCCTATTTGCATTTGTTATTAAGAAGTTACTAGTACCAGCTTTCTTTATACGAGAAATACTATGGGCAAGCGCCTTGTATGTGAAAAGGGAGAAAATTGTTGTGAAAATAAAATTTCTTCGTTTCATATTATTATTATATACTATAACTAGATTTCAAAAAATAAAAATATATATGAAGGAGATCTTATGGCAGCAACACTAAGAAGAGCTAATATTACACCAACTGGAGCCGGTGCTGGTAACCATACATTAAATACTGGGGATGATCTTTATTATTCCCAACAATTTAAAGCTTCTCGTGTGTGGAATTCTGTATGGAATGATATTGCAGATTTTCAGCTTCTAAATGATGAGCTAAAGCCTGGTAAATGTTATTATGATACTATTGAAGGTGCTCGTATTTGTAATGAGAGATGCCAACTAAGCGTAGTAGGAATTGCATCTGATACATTTGGTTTTGGTGTAGGTCAAGGCAACTCTGGAGTAGAAGTGCCAATTGCAATTGGTGGATGGGTTTTGGCTTATGTTGATAAAGACTATGAGCCTGGAACACCGCTAACAAATGATGAGCATGGTAACCTTACTGAAATGACATTACAGGAAAAAAGAGATTATCCTGAAAGATTAGTAGCTATATATAAAAAACCAGAGCTTAAAGAGAGCTTTGGCGATAAAAATCATCAGATTGAAGTTGATGGACGTCACTGGGTGAAGGTAAAATAAAAAGGATTTTAGATGATAGTCTTGTCAATAGCTTTCTCGGAAGCTTGCAACTTAGATTGTAGTTACTGCAATGTTGATAAGCTTTCTAAGAAATCCATTAATACTGACTTATTCTTTGAGTCCTACGAAAAAGTACGTTCTAAAAACCCTGAAGAGCTTATTCAAGTAGATTTCTATGGGGGAGAGCCTCTCCTACATTGGGATAAAATCGTTACAGTAACTAAAGAACTAAAAGATGATCCCAATGTGCAATTCTATATGCCAACCAACGGTCTTTTACTTGATGATGAAAAAGTTGAATTTTTAAATGCTAATAAAGTTAGAGTCTCATTATCATATGATGGCCTATGGCAGGATATAAATCGCAATCAGCATGATGGCCGTGGTACCAATTATCTTTATCAAAAAAAGCTCCCAATAATAAAAAAGCTGAATGATCTCTCATGTCATTCAATGATTTACTCTGGAAATAATAATATATTAGAAAATCATCTCTATATTAAAAAAGTCCTTAATCTCAATCCTGATTTGACATTAATTCGAGATGTGGATGTTTGGACCAATGAAAGTGCACAAGAAGTGAATTATGGCTTTAGCGAGTTAGTGGATTGGTATATTGAAAACGTCGATAATGTTGAAATGCCAAAAATTATACTCACTTATCTAAGGCATATTTTACGCTACACAGCTAAAGATGTACGCATAGATTATTGTGGTGCCGGAGATACTCATTTATCCTTCTCTGAAGATAAGCTAATTGCCTGTAATCGCTTCAAAGATGACGACTTATATCTAAAAATCCCAGAATACAAAAATATGGCAGCCTGTGAGTCTTGTTCGGTAAAAAATTACTGTAGAAAAGGCTGTTTGTATGAGAACATTAAAAATGAAGGCCCAATTGAAAGTATTTGTTTTATGTATAAGCACTTCTATAAAGAAGTACAACGCATGATAAAAACTTTAAAAGGGAATGAATATTTTAAACGAATCTTGAAGCGAGAAATTTATGAATCTTAACTCTTTAAATCGTAGCATGTATATGACTGCTCAGCATCTTTATGAAGCTAGTAAACATATGATGTCTATACATCCAGATTATGCAGAAAGGCTTCTTTTAGAAGCAGATCAAATCTTACAAGCAATACAGGTACCTAAAGAGAAAGTCTCTGAGGAAAAACTTGATGATATTCTTAATGAGATTTTAAATACGGAGATTGAATAATGGTTGCTTATAATATTGAAAATCCTGCAAAAATGCAGTTTAAATTAAAGAAATACTTTAATCTTGAAATTACGACATCAGCCTTATGTGATCTTAATTGCACATATTGCTTTGAAGGAGAGAAAGTTGATAAAGCTAGATTAGATGATGAACTTCCGACAATTTTTAAAAGAATTGACAGTATTCTTGCAAACAAAGATTGGTTTCAAGCAAAGTACGATGGTCTCAATATTTCATTATGGGGTGGAGAGCCAACTTTAAATCCTAACTTTATTATTGAGCTTATGAATAAGTACAAAGATCACGACAATGTTGATTTTCATATGTACACAAATGCATTCAATATTCATAATATGATGAAAATCGTTGATAACGTGGATACTTCAAAGTTAAACATTCAGGTTTCTTATGATGGTCGAGCAGTGAATGATAACTATCGTTTAATGAAGAACAAGAAGCCTTCAAGTAATCAGGTAATCAATAATCTGTATAAACTGGCTGACTTAGGATTGAATGTGAGTATGAAGGCTACTCTTCCTATTGATAGTATGGATAGTCTTCATCAATGTTGGTTAGATTATCATGATATCCAAAAATTACTATGGAAAGCATCTAAAGATATTCAAATTAATTACGCTCCAACAATTGACTACGCAACAAAGTTTTCTCTTGAGGAGAAAAAAGAGGCCATAAAAGTATTTAGAAGTGAGTTTTTAAAAATCGCAAAGGAAGAGATTGCATTTTATAACGAACATGGTCGTTTCTTATGCTCTTGGTTTGGAGGAGAGGATAATAGAAAGCACTGCTCTGCTGGTTTAAATATGGCCGCAATTGATCAAAGAGGAAACCTTTATGCATGCCATGGAGCAATATATTCAAAACATAAAGAAGAACTTGCTTATGGTGAACTTGCTGATGAAGACTTTGTCGAAAAAATTAGTGCATATACAAAGAAGTTCGAAGAACCTTTAAAGACAATTCATAAAGATTGTCAGGATTGCGTAGCTACCACATGTATGATTTGTCCTGTTGCAAGTCATGAAAAGAGTGAAAAAACAGATTTTTTTGATAAGTGGACTGATAATTGGGTTAATGAACTATGTGGTTTCTTCAAAGCATTTGGTGAAATTGACCGTGCTGTTCAAAAACACGTATTCTCGACGAATGCAGTTAAGCAGGAACAGTACTTTCAAAAGGAGGCTTCTAATGGCTTGTAGTGGAAGTCATTGTACAAATCATGGATACGCTTGGACCTCTCAAGGTTGCGGTGGACACAGGTCAACTTGTGCTACAAATAGGGCCTTAAGTTTCACAAATGCAAACCTAGATCCAGGTGATCGAATAAACCATGCTCATATTAAAAACTTAAGAGATCAAATCGCAAGTGAATTGGCTGCGAGAGGAAGTCATGCTTTCTATTCAACTGTTCAACCTTCTCCTTTCCCAAACAAAGGGGATGAAGTTAGAACAGCAACGGTTTCAAATATTTCTAGTGCAAAGGATTCTGCAGTACCAGAAATCGATAGTATTGGAAGCACTGCGAGATTAAGATCACCCGCCGATAATGCGCCAAGAACACCTGATGATAATAGTTATAGTGGAAATGTTTTTCTTCAAAATTGGCACTTCAAGTCTTCTGTTCAGCAAGGAGACGAAATTTTAGGTAGTGATATGAAAGAAATTGTTAATCAATATAATAATCTTCGTCGTGATTGTATTTGTCACACTGATTGTGACTGTAATGCTGTTTGTACATGCCATAATAACTGTGGGTGTCATTACTAAAAAGGAATTAAGTTATGATGTTATATGATGTAGCTTCAGTAGAAGATAGGGGAAGTCATTGGTATGTTACAAATGTTTACCCTCATAATATGGATACGATTGAAAAACCAGAAAAGCTTTTGAATCTTTCTGCTGTTTCCTCGTCTTTAATTAAGGAGGCAATGAGAAAAGGTTTCGAGGTTAGAATTGCTAAGCCTATTGAGTTTAACGAAGTTATGCCTCACGAAATCAAAATTATCGAAGGTGATGAGAGTGATGTAAACTTTGCTAGAGAATCCGCAACAAAAAAAGCAAGAATGGTTATTACGCACGATTTAGCTTCAATTAGTGGTTTTACTTTTTATAGTTTTATGTGCCTTAATAATGAACTTTGTGACAAAGGCTTCTTTATTACTGCTGAAAATAGAGAATCTAAATATCTTGAAATTTTAGAAACAGGTAACGAAGAACTTATCCAGAAGCTAGAGGACTACTTAAATACAAAAGATCAAATTGAAAGGGTCGCAGCTCTTAACAAGAAGTTTGATCACTTTAGAAAGCTAATTACTGAAGAAGAGGATCTAGAAAAAATCGAAGATCTAACAAATAAGTTCTTAGAGGATTATTATTCAACATTCTTTTAGAGTTATACTCTATTCACAAAAAGATCATCGTAAAGTAAATGGAACATTATTTTACTGCTTCGAGTATTTTCTTTTTTCAAGAGCTCGAAGCAGTGATGTCAAATTTGTTCTCTATAATTGTACAGAAGAAGAGCGCATTGGCTGGATTAAGGTATTTAAAGAAAGATATCACTTTCCAGATGAGTATCTATCTGACTTCATCGTTACCCAAAGAGTTTATGATATTTACAAATTAAAACCTAAGAGATGCATGATTTTAGATATTCATACACTTAAGCTTTTAGGAGAAACGATTCCTTGTAATCTAGTTGTCTTTTCTAATGAAGGCCATGACATGCAAAGATACAAGATGAAGAAGGTCAAGTATTTCGGATTCTACGAGTATCAAAACTTTGATGAGCAAGAACTTCTTAAATTCTCTTTTGGTAATTATAAAGAGCTTGGAAAGGTTTCTGACTACGTCTTTGTAAATACACCTTCTCTTGATTATTCAAATATTAAAATACCTGAGGAATATAGAGAACGTAATATAATATATAAAATCGCTAATAGGCATCACGAGAATCTACATGAAAAGTTTGATACGATGCTCTATTACCAATCAGCTAAAGTTGATACAAATAATCGACTTGTTCCTGAAAGTTTATACTACAAAAAGAAGGTCGAAATCTTCAAGAGTGTTATACAAGACTCCGTAAATATGCGTTATAATGATATTTTATTAAACGGATTTGAGGCTTATCACTTAGACGAAGAAGATAAGCTAATTCAAGCATTTTTGGATTAGTATGATTTTAAGACTAGATAAAGATAATTATGATCTCTGGCTCACCTATAGTTGGAGTGCGAATAATCATGGTCTTTGTGGTCACACATATGAGGTGATCGACTATTATCTCTTTCTTAAAGATTATATGCGCGTCGGGATCCTCTTATGCGAAGATATTGACTGGCCAATGTTTCGTGCATCGATTGTTGGAAAATATATCATTTCTGAAGAAGAGCTAGTCCAGCTTGAAAAAGATACTCTCTTTGTAAATAGACCTAATCTTATACATGCAAATAATATCCTCTTTACCGATGGTGGAGCTAAGTCTCTGGAAGGTAAGCATATCTTAGCGCATAAAATATTTCACTTTGCTTGTGGTGATAAGGAGCTACAAGATAACGATAAGGATAATGTATTTATTCTTCAAGATAAGCGTATTTATCGTGATTGTAAGAATGCTATTGATTATAAGAAACGTATCAACTTTAATCGCCTGAAAAAGCCAACAAAATCAGCACGTTGTAATCTTCTATATGGCACAAAAAATTGTCGAAATATTCCAGATCAAATGTATTTTGATCTGTTGGAAAAATATGATGGAGACTTTTTGTGCTTAACTAACAAAGAGAATCGCCCTGAGGGACGATTAGAGGGACTCTCAGAGCGTTTTGAGTTTCCTGAGATGCCCGTGCCGGATTTATTTGAGAAGTTTGATAGATACATCTATACGCCCGTTCCTCGTAAGTTTGATTGTAGTCCCCGTATGATCTCAGAATGCAAATTTTTTGATAAAGAGGTTGTGTATTATAATATAGATTACTGGGATGAGGACAAAGGCCTCTATTGGAGAAAGTGGGATATCGATAATGACTTTGAATCGATATTTCTTCAAGAAGGCGATCCCATACTAGAAATCTTGGGAGAACATATTGGATTATAATATTTTTAGCCATTCAGGTTTGAGGCTAATTAATGATAAATTCAATAAGAGAGCAAAGCTCGATACTGGAACATTCTGTAATTACGAATGTTATTTTTGCTATTACCTCGATGATCTTGATAAAGTCACACCTCTTGAAGTCATTAAAGAACGTGCAAAGAAAATCTATAATTGTGGAATGCGAGAAATCGATCTAAGTGGTGGTGAGAGCTCAGTACACCGTGATTGGTTTGCAATTCTTGATTATTGTAATGAGTTAGGCTTTACGAATATCTCAGCTCTTACTAATGGTGCTAAATTTGCAAACTTGGCATTTTGTAAGAAGTCTCAAGAGCATGGCCTTACGGAGCTACTCTTTAGTCTGCATGGAGTAAATGAAGAGAATCATGACACAATAGTTGGAAGAAAGGGCGCATTTCGAAAAATGCTGAAGGCCATTTCAAATTGCCAAGAAATAGGAATCAAAGTTCGTATCAATTGTACCGTTACAGACAAGAATGCTGAGCTTCTTGGAGAGTATGTAACATTGATAAATAAGATAAAGCCATATCAACTTAACTTCCTACCTTTAAATTATTGGGAAGATGCTGATCGTCTTGAATCACAAAGCTATGAACACTTAAGTAAGTATATAAAAAAAGCTATCGATAATTTAGATGATGGTATTCAGATTAATGTACGCTATATCCCATTTTGTTTTATGCAGGGGTATGAGAAATATGTAGTAGGTGTTTATCAACATATCTATGATCGTAATGATTGGAATATTTATGCATATGATGTGGAAAAAATAGAAGAAAAGATTTTGGATACAAAAGAGTATTTCGAAGTTGCTGCACAAAAAAGAAAGCATACATATACAAAAGGTAAGAAATGTTTCAATTGTAAATACTTCTTTGTGTGTGATGGTGTTGAAAAGAAAATATCAAAAGTTCAGGAAGTATATCCAGTTGAAGGTGAGAAGATAGATGATGTTCTTTACTATCGACGTGGTCATTATCCTGAATGTGATTATAAGTAGGTAAGTTATGGAAAAATTACCAGATTCATTGAGCAAAGAAGATATTCTCGAAATAGAACTCGAGTTAACAGGAACTTGTAATCTTGATTGCCCTCTTTGTTCAAGAAGTTATTCAAATGCTAAGCACTTGGTTAAATATAATGAAAGACCAGCAAGTGAGATTATTGCTCAATTAGATGAATACCCAAATATTAAAATGTGCTGTATGGCCGGAATGATATCTGAGCCTACTTTGCATAAAGAATTCTTTACTATAATGGAATATTTAATTGGGAGAGAAATCGAAGTAGAACTCTATTCAAATGCGTCACTTCATTCAACCGATTGGTGGAGAAAACTTGGGGCAATGATGAGTCCAAGAGATCATGTATTTTTCACAATATGTGGATCAACACAAGAACTTCATGAAAAGTATCGCGTTCGCTCAAGCTTACAACAAGTATTAGATAACCACGCTGCTTTTAAAGAAGGTTGTAAGTACGATATTGATTATCTGCAGCATATAAAGTTTGAATACAATGCCAAAGACTTTGAAAGTGATGCGATGAAAGACATTCGATCACGCTTTAGTCGAGAGTATAATATTAATACTCTACCTTATAACGAAAGATTTGGTTTTATTAAAGATGAGAAAAATGACATTGCTTTAACTGCTGATCTAGCAAGAAGTTATAACTTAATTACAAGACATGCTAAGCGACGTTATGAGAGAAACCAGACTGGCGAAATTAAATGCCAAATGCGCTGTAAAAGCTTAGAAGAAAAGTTTGTGGCAATTGACCAATGGGGAGAAATCTTTCCATGTTTCTTATATCGAATTTATAACGTCGGAGAAAAATTTAATCTCGACTATTCTAAAATAAACAAATTTAAGTACGACTTTTGCTATGAGTGCGAAGCAATGACAACCCAAATGCTAGAAGATATTGGTTTAGAGAGGATGGGATAATGAGTTGTAAGCAAACAACATTGCATCGAAGTGAGATTCTCGAACTTGAGATGGATCTAACGGGAACGTGTAATTTACGTTGTCCACTTTGTACAAGAAATTATGCTCATGCAGGTCACTTATTAAAAAGAAATGTACGTAGCTATAAAGAAATTAAAGAGCAACTAGATACATTCACTAATCTTGAAGTATTCTATATGGCCGGAAATATTTCTGAGCCGACACTTCATCCCGAAGTTAAAGAGATTTGTCGCTACCTTGTTGATCGAGGTGTTGCCATTGAACTTTTTACTAATGGTAGTACTCATAATCCAAAATGGTGGGCAGAATTAGGTGAGATTCTTTCATCTAATGATCGCATCTATTTTACAATCTGTGGTTCCACACAAGAACTTCATGAAAAATATCGAGTAGGTAGTAAGTTACAAGATATTTTAGATAATCATCAGGGCTTTATTTCAACAAATAAAGAGGGAATCGATCATATTCAACATATTATGTTCAAATATAATCGTGAAGATTATGAAAGTGAAGCGATGAAAAGTATTATTGCTCGATTTAGTAAGACCTTTAATGTTGATACTGAAGGGCAGAGAACTTTTAATGAATATGTAAAATCATTTGATAAGGATCTAATTCGTCCTGAGGATGAAAGAAAAAGGGCAATTGATGCTCTTTTTAATATAAAGCCAAAGCCAGGTGAAAGTTCGGATATTGAAATAAAGTGTATGAGCTTAAGAGATCGAAAAATTTATATTGATCAATTTGGCCAAATCTCACCTTGTTATGGCCATGCCGAATATGAAGGACCAGGTCATTTTTCTGGTGAAGTATTTGATTACGGTGAAGTTTTAAGTTTTAAGTTTAAGGATTGCTTTAAGTGTGAAAGGCGAATTCAAAAACTAATTGATGTAATGGAGTTGGACTTTGTCTGCTAGTAATGATGCCCTTATTCGTAGTGAGAGAATTGAATTAGATCTCACTGGAACATGTAATGCAAAGTGTCCTTTGTGTGCACGAAATTATAAGCATATAGAAGTAAAGTATAATGAACGCCATCTCAACGAGATCACAGATCAACTAGATCAATTCCCTAATGCAAAATATGTCCACTTAGTGGGAGCATTTTCAGAACCTACTTTATATCGTTCGATTTTTGATTTATGTCGCTATCTTCGTAAGAGAGATATTGCTATAGAAATATGTACAAATGGGGACACACATAACCCCGATTGGTGGGCGGAACTTGGAACGATCCTTGGGCCAGAAGATAGCGTTTACTTTACAATATGTGGTTCAACTCAAGAGTTACATGAAATATATCGAGTAAATACGAGTCTTGCTAATATTAGAGCAAATGCAAAAGCATTTCGTGAATCTAATCCATATGGAATTGATTATATTCAGCATATCCTATTTGACTACAATGCTAAAGACTTAGAAGACGGTAGTATGGATGAACTATTAAAAGAGTTCAGTAATATTAACCTAACCCAAACCTTATATCGTCGCGACACTGAAGTTTATAAGAATCCATTTAATTTGGATAAAATGCTTGTTACTCCTGAACTAAAAAGAAAGTACGACGTTATTATTAACTCTGCTAAGAAAAAATGGGGCGAGAAAGTTAGTGGAGGAAAAGATTACGATATCGACTGTCGCTCTTACCACAATAAAAGTATTCATATCGATCAGCACGGTACGGTCTTTCCTTGCTACGTTTGGTTAGAAGAAAGTCGACAAGATAAATGGGATTTAGATTATAAGAAAATTCAAAACTTTGAATATGAGTGTTGCCAAATTTGTGAAAAGAACTGCAAACGTTTAATGGATATGTGGGAGCTTGAGATTCTATAATGCAATATAATAAATTTGTTGAATTTATAGAACTTAGTTTAAATAATAGCTGTCAATTACAGTGTCAGGGATGTCCAAGTTTAAATCCAGGACATAAGAATAAGCGTGAGTTAGATTTCTCAAAAGTTCTTCCCATTATAAAAGATTTTAATCCAAAAGAAGTCTTTGTTTGTGGAAATGACGGAGAACCTCTAGAGCATAGTGATATAAACACTATTCTTGAACAGCTTGGCGAAAATTTTAATCAAGATATCTTGATTGCTACAAATGGTGAAAATCTAATGTCACTTGATGTAAAGCGGTTATCTAAATATGAAAATATTGTGTACCAGGTTGCTATAGATGGACCAACTCAAGAGATTCACGAACTTACGCGAAATGGTGGGAATCTCGAATTAGTTTTCAAAAATATTACTCAGTTAAAAGATAAACTCAATATTGAATTAATATTTTCACGTCACAAGCTTAATGAAGAGTATGCAATTAAAACAGCAGATCTTGTTAGGGATAAGTTTGGATTAGATCTCCTTTTTAGAGATACGACTCTTGTAACAGATAGAATCAGACCTCCAAAGAATAAGAGCCTGAGAGGGAATATGGACTTTCTCTACAAGAAGAATCATTCAGCTCCAGTTAAGCCTTGGTTTAAAAGAATATATATAAACTCTGATGGTAATTGTTACCCTTGTGTTTCATTTATTTATGGTAAAACAAAAGTTGAGCCAATAAGTATTTATTCATATAATCATACCTTTGAGTTCTTTTCAGACTTTATTAAATTCTCAAAAGAGTTTTGTCGCTGCTTTCAGGCCCTTGGGAATACGACTCAATGTAAATTAAATTGTGATTTCTATATGAATAATTTTGAATATGATAATTTAGAAAGTATTAGGAAAATATCGTGATAAATAGTAATACCTCATTTGGTAAGTTAAATTCTATAATTGTTGGAAGAGAGTTAGAAATTAGTAAAAGAATTGCTGACTTTACGTTTCAACATTTTTACGGCGAAAATTTAACTCACGCTGTCTATGATCGCTTAGAACACGGTGGTCAAGAATATTATGTTAATCATGAGTTACTATTAAAAAGAAATGAGCAATTAGATAATTTAGCGGCTACATTTGAAAAATTAGGAGTTAAAGTTTACAGGCCTGAGCGACTTGGTGAAGTTGTTACGATTAAAACACCTGATTATAAAACTGAACTTTCTAGTGCTAGTAATGTAAGGGATCTCTCTCTCGTCTATCGTGATTATATAATTGAAACACCTACATATGTAAGAAATCGCTTTTTTGAAAATACGCTCCTTTATAATGTTTATAACAAACTCTTTGACGGGGGGCGAGGTGGAAAATGGATTCGCTCACCACATAATAAACTTGTTGAAGAGGCCATGGACTTAAGTGAGTGGAATTCTAAAAGAGATTATGAAAATTTTGATCGTAGTAAATATACTATGGCCATTGATGGCGCACAATTTCTAAGAATCGGAAAAGATGTTATTGTAAATGTAAATTCATATAATCATTTCTTAGGACTTGAGTGGGTGAAGTCATTTTTTCCTGAATCTAACTTCCATACCGTTAATGTTGCTGATAACCATATTGATGGTGTTCTCGTTTGCTTAAAACCTGGTACTTTCTTAGTTAATCCTAAGTATAGAAATATAAAAGATTTCTTACCTGAAAAATTTAAGAATTGGGAATGTCTATTCCCTGATGATTATAAGGCGGAGCCCGTTATTGAATCTGGGAAAACTGATATTGATATTCAACTTGCAAGTACGAGAGGAATGGATATTAATATTGTAAATATAGATGAAAAAAATGTGCTTGTTAGTGAAAGTGCATCTAACGTGATTGAGCTTTTGGATAAGCATGGTTTTATTCCTCACCCAGTTAGGCTCGAAAATTGTGAGATCTTTGGTGGTGGAATACACTGTTCCACGCTCGATACACATAGAGATGACGAATATATCGATTATACAAAGTAGAACGTATGAAAATTGCTCTTATTACAATGATTGAAAGTAATGGCCGAAGTACAAATGATGACAATGGTATTACTTTTGAAAATCAAAGATATTATGAAGACGAAGCTATTCTGTGTTTTGAGAATTGGCGTAAAAATGGTGGGGATTTAAGTGATATACCAATCTATACTTATTGTCCGTCCAAACACGTTGTAAGTGCCAAAACGAAAGAAAAATTTAAAGAATTGAATGTAACCTATATTGAAAAATATCATGAAGAAACTGAAGAATTTGAATCTGGTTTTATAAATGTACCATTTTGTGGAATGTTACTCGAAAGAGAACTTAAAGAGGATATCCTGATCCACATTGATCTTGATATGAACCTTATTAAACCAATTGATCAAACTCTTTTTGATATTGTTTGTAATGGGAAAATCGTAGTTGGACAATACGACGATATATCAAAGAAGGATCAACGCTTCATAGGAGAAGACTGGGATAATCCTCTTGATACAGGCTTTATTATATCAAGAAGAGACAGTGGTTTTTATCACTACTTTTTTAAAGAGTTAATGAAACTTTACGAAACAAATGGTGATGAGAGGTGGCAGAAGTATTGTAGTAATGTAGAAAAATACTTTTTAGAGGAATACGTTATAGAAAAAGCGTATAATGAAGGAAAGCTAGATATCTATCCTATTCAATACTATCAAGTAGGTGAAGGTTACGCTTCAGTTAATACCTTTCCTAAAGACCGATTAAGCAATATATACTTTTGGCATGAACATCTCTATCCAAACTCGAAATATGATAAAGTGAGAGAGAGAATAGCATATTTTAAACGTATGAAAGAGGTTTGAATTGGATATTGAACATATCTTAAGAGAAAAGAAGATTGAATTCTTATATGCATCACAAGCAAAGCTTAAGGAAGAATTTAATATTGATGTTCCAGTAGGAACAGGCTTTGGTAAAAGTAAGAGCTTTTACTTTATCCCTGTAGGAAATAAAAAGTATGTTTTCAAACCAGCTCTTAAATACTTAGTTACAGAGGCTCCCGATATCGATCGTTCAGTGGACTTCACTTTTGATGAGTTATTAGAAAAGTATCGTAAGGTAATGAATAAAAAGACAATATTACCGACGTTATTAGAGGAGTCTGAAAGCTTTCTTGTTTTCGAATATTACAGAGAAGAGAACGGTTGGTTTAAAATGGATGACCTCAAAGAAAATGACGGAAAGGTTATCGTTGAGCTTACTAAGAACTTGTGGGGAAATGATCGCAGAGTACTTTTTCCATTCTATAATCAACTCTATTCTAAAGTTTATAAGAATGTTGAAACAGGTGAGATCAAGATAGTTGATTTAAAATACGTTGAAATTCAAAAACGTCGTCCTATATTTGTCTATATCTGCGATTATAATATTAACTGCTTATATTATCTCGAAAAGAATAGAAACCCTTTCTTTAATGTTAAGAATATATTAGCGCGAGAATATCCAATCGTGGATGCTCAGGAAAAGTATTTATATACATGAAAATTCCTTTTTTCTATCCCTATTCATCAGATAAGTTAATTCAAGAAGTCCAAGAGGTTATTGTCTCAGGATATTGGACTGGTGGTGTAAAGGTTTCCGAAGCTGAATACTTATTGATGCAAAAATTCAATTTTCCTAACTTTGTTGCAACAAGTAGTGCAACTTCTGCTTTTGAAGTTATTTTAGATACGTTTTTTACTAATGAATCTGTAAATATTGTGGTTCCAACCAATACTTTTGCAACAACAGCAGAAGTTCCAAAGCGTTTAGGCCATAGAGTGATCTTTTGTGATGTTGATCCAATTTTAGGGATGATTGATACTAACCATTTATCAGAAATACTTAAGTCACATGAGGTGAATGCTGTCATTCCTGTATCGATTGGTGGTGCACTATACGATAGGGAAAATTTAATTAAGCTAAAGAAAGAGTATGGTTTTAAAATTATTGAAGACTTGGCACAGTTGATTTATCCAAATTGCTTTCATTCAGCTATTGATGCATCATTTTTTAGTTTTTATCCTAATAAAATTATTTCTTCTCCTGATGGCGGAGGCATGATCTTTTCTGATGAAACAATGATTAGTTTGGCAAAAGAGAGAAGACTCCATGGTATACGAAAATTTTCTGATGGAAGCTATGATATCGTTGAATTAGGACGCAAGGCCAATATGACCAATATTAGTGCGGCATTTATAATCGATCAGCTTAATAATTTTGATGAAAAGGTAGTCAGGCGCACTAGTCTCTATAAGAAATATGAAAGTTTATTATCTGAAAGTATCAATTTAGTACCTACTTTAAATGCTAATATACCATCGCTTTTAATTATTCATTCAGAGCGCCGTAATGAGCTTAAGACTTTTCTAAAAGAACATGGAGTTGAAACATCGATTCACTTTCGGCCACTTCATTTACATTCTCATTGGAATAATGTTGATACATTTAAAGGCGCTGAAGAGTATTTTCGAACTTCACTTAGTCTTCCTTTTTTTGAATGTTTAAAAGATGATGAAATCGAATATATCTGTGGCCTTATTGACCAATTCCATTCTAATTAATTAACCTTTCAATATAGAAAGACTCAGCTAGAGCTTCTCCACACATAGTCCCTTCTTTTTTTGCACTTATTTCAAGGTTCTCAATTGATCGAGGATGTGGGAAGGGATGGAGTTCTGTTTCATATGCCATCATGGCCTGAATTTTGATTTTTAAGTCAATCTCATCAATCGTGTTGTAATAGTTTGGATTGGTGCGTAGATGATAGACTGATTGATATTCGATACTCGATGGAATATCAAATGCAAAAATATTACACTTCTTATAATTTGGTAGTGGCCTAAATGCTGTTAAAACGGCCTTGTTTGTAATTTGATGATCAAGGTTGAGATCATTATATGAGTGTGTATAAACAATATCAGGATTAATCTTCTCTTTTATAATCTCTATGTCTTTGACAATATCCACAAGATCGTAAGAATCTAAACGATTATCTTTATAATCTAGCTTCTCAAAATCTTCTACTCCTAAGATATTCATTGCCTTAAGAAATTCATTATGACGAATGTTAATATCTTTACCTTGTGCAGAAGAGCTATCTGTTAGAACTAAAACACTAACATTATCCTTATTTCTTATATGTTTACTTATAGTGGCTCCACAACCCAGGACTTCATCATCAGCATGGGCCACAACAATTAATATGTTTTTATTCATGGTGCCACCTTTTTAAAGCTCCAGTAATCATCACATTCACATAAGTTAAAAGGACAAATAATGCCTTCTGTCTTAAAGTCACAAGTTAAAATATGTTTTTTAGTGTTCTTACATGCATATGACACTTGCGCATCGTAATGAATAATAAAGGCCTTGATATCGCATTTCCAACCTTTTAATTTGTTATATCCATTAGCAAGAAAGTGAGACTTTGCTATATTTTTTTGAATATCACTAGTTTTAATCAGTGTGGTTTCTTTGTTATCTAGTGAGGATACTTTATGTTCACTTTCTTTAATGAAGTCTTCAATTTCAGGATCATACTCTTCGTATGTTGTATTATTATATTCTTCTTTGTGAAGTCTTATACAATTGAGTGTAAGCTTCTTTTGTTTTGCCAGTTGATAGGCATCTTCAAATACTTCTTTGTACTTAATGAATTCTTCTGTTTTATTTGTAAACAAGAATGCGATGTCGATATTGAATTGATCCGATAGAATCTCGCTTTTTTTGATGAAATCCTTATTTTTGTACTCTGGATGATAGCTTGCTGTGATTTTTATTTTTGAGCTTCTTTGTATTTTATTCCAAAAGCTTTCCGGCTTTATAAAGTTTGTTACAATACGTATTTCTTTTAAGTTTTCAATTGAGATTAATTCATCAATGACTTGTGTAAAGTCCGGGTGGAGGGTAGGCTCACCACCAATTAAGTTGATAATGAAATCTTCTTCTATATTTTTAAGTTTTTTGAGAATGATCTTGCTTAGAGTTGAATAATTTGTGTCACTATTAAATGGACGATAGTAGCAATAAGAGCAATCGTATTGACAATGAGACACCATCTCCCAGTTAATATTGAGAGGAGAGCCTTGTCCGATTTCTAGAATCTCTTGATTCTCATATTGCATTTTTTAGATCCTCTATCGCAACTCTTTCTTTGCCAAAGAAATTCATAATGCCACTTTGTTTTAATATCTCTTTGTATAGAGGTGCTTCATAATTATATGGGAAGCAGAAATCTTGAATTTCTATTCCATTTTCTTTAAATTTCTTAAGCATTAAGTCGGTATCGTCTTTTAAGTGTAGATGAAGCTCTTTTATACTTGTGTTACTTCTTAGGTCGCGATGAGCATGAGAATGCCCGCCTATGAAGCAATTCTTGGTTGAAGCAATTTCTTTAACCTGGCTCCATTTCATATAATTGCTAGTGTCTTCGTTTTTGAAGTAGAGTTCATGTGCTTTTGCACATTCAATTACAGCTTCATTTTGTTCAATGTCTTCACTGGCCAAAATCCCAGTTGAAATAAAAAATATCTTAGGTGTATTAAATTTTTTGAAATGTTCTAGTTTTTTGTATTGTGAATAAAGTCCATCATCAAACGTTATAATATAGTCAGATAGATCGAGATCTAACATCCAATCAAATACCTCATGAATCATTAAAACTTTCTTCTTATCCATATTTATGCTCAGCAATTTTTCTTATGATTGACTTCACATCGATCTCTGGTGTGTATATCTCTTTTAGCTTTGCTGTATCAGGTGATCTTTTATAAATATCATCACTATTTTTACTGTAGACATCATGGAAGTTTAAATAATTAATTTGTGCGTCTACTTTAAGTGTGTCTCTTATTAAATGAGCTAATTCTTTAATTGTAATGAGGTTTTTATCATTACCAATGTTAAGAGTTTGATTATGAAACATATCATTTGATATTAGTATGTCGATGGCCTTTAGGAAGTCTTCTACATCACAAAAACTTCGACATTGGTTTCCATCGCCGTAAACATTTATACTACCTTCTTCTTTTGCATCCTTAATCATTTTTGGAATAACCATTCCGTAATCCGGTGATTGACCAGGACCTGTTACATTAAAAAGTCTTAGGGTGATATGTGGAATTTCATAACTCTTTATTAGAAATTCAGTCATAAGCTTATTGCAAGCATATCCCCATCTCAAGGTATCAGGCGAGCCTATCTCTAGAGACTGATCCTCTGTGCATTCAGTGGCATTTCCATAAACTTCAGAGCTTGAAGCAAAGAGTAGTTTTGCATTAGACTGCGCTATTAATGGAAGTATATTTTGATTTACTTGGTACTCATTTATAATGGCCGCATTCGGGTTCTCATCAATTTTTTTGACACCTACAGCGGCTGCAAAGTGACAAAAATATGTGGTATCTTCTAATTCTTTTTTTAACCAATCTTTCTCTTGTTCGTTTAATAGTGCTAAGTCGAGCTTTTTGTAGATAATTTGGTCACTTAACAGAGACAATTCGTCAGCTTTAATGACATTAGTAGACTCGTTGTCAATGATGACTAAGTCGTACTTATGAAAGAAATTCTTGGCAATAGCGCTTCCAAGAAAACCTAACCCACCTGTAATAATCATTTTTTTCTTAGTCATATTTTCAGTCACTTGCACATATTTTATGTCGAGGTAAAATTATTTAGTTAATAATAATGCATTAAAATTTAAATACACTTATAATTATAACATAATGCATATTTAAAGGTGTCTCAAATGAATTACAAAAAACGAAATAATGAGTTTGGTTTTACCCTCGTGGAAATTATGGTTGCGGCAGGTCTGCTTGGTGTACTCTCTGTTGCGCTAGTTAACATGATAAGTAATATTAATAGAACTTCAAAAAGAGCATCTCAAGTTTTTAATGTACAACAAGAGATTCAGCGTATATCAACTCTGTTGGCAGATCAAGATTCATGTTTTGCAACTTTTAATGGAGAATCATTTGGCTCTACTGCGCAAGGGGCTGATTTCAACTTTAATACAATCAGTCGAGTTGATGGCGCAGGAGTTGCAAGTAATATATATACTCTTAATCAAGAGCTTGGAGGTGCTGATGGTAAGGTACATCTAGAAAGTCTCTCGGCAACGATTACTTCAAATGCACCAGGCCCAAGCTATATGCAGGCGGGAGTTAGTGTTGTGAAAGTAGATGCTAATATTAGAGTACAGTTCGAAAAAGGTGGACCTACTGCAAGTATTGAGGCTGTAAGAAATAGCTCGATCGGGCAAACTATAATTACGCGCGACATACCTGTCAGCTTTGTTTTAAATGAAGCAAATGGAAACGTTGTTAGTTGCTATGGTGCAAACAGCCAATATACAGACGCAGTATGTGATGCATTTGGTGGCGAAGTTGATGCTGATGGAAGGTGTACTCAAGTACAGTTGAGATCACGCTCTGCTGGTACTCTAGAAATAGACGTTCCTCTAGATTACTCTGCAGAGGTCGGAAGCAATACAGCGGCGGCGTTAACTGGTGAAACTTCAACAAGAGTACCTCTTCGAATACATCGTGGAGGTTCAAATTCTATGCGATTTGATGAAAACACAATACAAACAAGTGGTGCAAACCTAGAACTAAATCCTCATGCTCGAAATATAATTGTAGGTAATAGTGGAACAAATGTGGATATTCGAAGCACAGTTGTCAATACATTAAATGTGTCAGCAGCAACTACACATACAGGAACTACAAATTTCAATAACACAGCAACTTTTGATGCATTAGCAGACTTTAACTCGACAGTGTACTTTGATAATAGCAATACGTATTTTAGACAAGGTATGACATTAAGTGCAAGTCAGACTTTTATTTTACAGGATGCTGCTCGAATACGCTTCACTGGATCTTCACATATGTACTTTGATTCAGATGAGAGCTTAAAACATGATATAAATGAAATTGAGGATGTCTTAAGTAAATTCGATGAAATACGTGGTGTAGAGTTTGTTTGGAATAAGAATAATAGACGTGATATCGGATATATTGCTCAAGATATAGAGAAAGTATTTCCTGATTTGGTAACAACAACCAAAGAAGGTACTAAATCTGTTCAATATACAAAAATGACAGCTGTTAATACGGCCGGAATAAAGGCTTTACGAGCAGAGAACCAAGAGCTTAAGTTTAGAGTTAACCTTCTTATGAAGGCCCTGTGTGAAGGTGAAGATGCATATAAATATGAAGATGTATGCGCACTACCTTTAGCGCCTTTAGAATAAAATTAAGACAAATAGATAATATAAAAGGGAGTCATGGACTCCCTTTTTTTATTTAGCTTTAATGTTTAAACGAGATTGCAATCGCAGTGATAACGAAAGAGTGTTTCAAAGCTGTCTTCACTAATTCGCTTCTTATTTCTCATGAAGAGCTTAAAAGCATCCCCACGATTAAGAGTTTGACCGTGTTTCATATTACAGGCCAATTTGAATGAAATATGAGGGTATTTATCTAAGAAGTCATCAACCATATGGTGATTATCATTTGTAACTATGATGACATAAGTTACTTGTTCTTCGTCCATATCGGGAAATTCTATTTCCTGGTCTAGGGTTTCCACACAATGATAAAGAACTTCATCAATATATTGTAAGTATTTATCACCATATCTTTTAATGAAGAGCCCATTTGTGAAAACATCAATTGTGCAATTAAGCTTCACAAGATGCTCAAAGACTTTTTCCATCGTTTTTGGATCAATTAAACCTGGCTCACCTCCACTGAGGCTAACTGTAGCACCTTCTGTTACATTATAAATCTTCTCAAGGAGCATCTCCTTGCTGATTGGATTCTTCTTATTGCGCTCATGAGTGTCTATGATGCAATACGAGCAATCCCAGTTGCAGTTAAAGGTAGTAATTATAGTGAATTCATCACGAGCTTCGGCCATAGAATTATTGTAACACGGTACAAAATCGTAAAAAAGCTTTATTTCTTCTTAAGATTTCGGTCAGTTAACTTCGTCTTGTCCACAGTGAATTTACTGCTAAAATAGTAAGCATAAAGAATGAATCAAGGATGATTTTATGGCCAAAAAGGCAAAACAAGTAAAGCTTGAGGTAAGACTATCTCAACTTAGTGATATTGACGGAATTTTTGATCTAGTTGAGCGATCTTATACTGGATTTCAAGATTCATATACAAAAGGGATGATTAGAGGACAGATTACTAATTATCCTGAAGGTAATTTTGTCGCTACCCTCAATGGAAAGATTGTGGGCTATAGTGCGAGTATTCTCATTTCAGAAAAGAAGGCCACTGCAAAGCATACTTGGGCAAGTATAACTGGCCGAGGCTATGGATCAACTCACGATGAAGACGGAGATATTCTTTACGGATATGAAACTTGTGTTGATCCAGATATTAGAGGTCAGCGAATAGGGCAGCGCTTATATAATGCAAGAAAGAGACTGGTTAAATACGAGCGATTAAAGGGAATTGTATTTGCCGGACGTATCCCAAATCTTAAAAAGAAAATTAAACAAGTCGAAAGTGTTGAAGACTACATCAACCAAGTTAAAGATAAGAAGATACGAGATACAACTCTTGGCTTTCAATTACGTAACGGATTTGAGGTTCTTGGTGTATTAGAGAAGTATCTACCAGATGATAAAGAGTCCATGGGTTATGGAGTACATTTAATTTGGAGAAATTCAGAGTATGAAGCACGAGACAGTAAGGCAGATCGTCCGATTAAACAAAACTCTGTAAGAATTGTTAGTGTCCAATATCAGCAACGTGGTATTAAAAGCTTTAAAGAATTTGAAGACCTTGTTGAATATTATGTGGATGTTACTGCTGATTATCGTGCAGACTTTGTTTTATTTCCAGAGCTTTTCACAATGCAGCTTCTTTCAATTAAGAACGAAGAAGTAACTGCAGACGTTGCTATTGAGCATATGACTGCATACACAGAAGACGTGAAATCTTTATTCCAACGTCTGGCCGTTAAGTATAATGTGAATATTATTGCAGGATCTCACCCAACTAAAGTAGGGGATAGAGTTCATAATATAAGTTATATCTGCCTTCGCGATGGACAAATTCATGAGCAAGCAAAAATACATCCAACTCCTGATGAGCAATATTGGTGGAATATTGAAGGGGGAGATGAAGTAAAAGTAATTGACACTGATTGTGGCCCAATCGGAGTTCTAATTTGTTATGACAGTGAATTCCCAGAGCTAACAAGGCATCTTGCTAACCAAGGGATTAATATTCTCTTTGTTCCATTCTTAACAGATAATCGCCAAGCCTATTGTCGAGTGAAATTCTGTTGTCAGGCACGTGCTATTGAAAATCAAATTTATGTTGCAATGGCCGGAAATGTTGGAAACCTTCCACGTGTTAACAACGTTGATATTCAATATGCCCAAAGTTGTATTCTAACACCTTGTGATTTTCCTTTCGCTCGTGATGGGATCGCTGCTGATACAACACCAAACGTAGAAATGGTTGCTATCGCAGACTTACGTATTGATACATTACTTGAGGCCCGTCAAAATGGTGCTGTTAAGAATTTAAAAGATCGAAGACACGATCTCTATTCAGTTACATGGCATGGTAAATGATTTAATCATTTACCATGGTGATATATTAGATTTTTAATGTTAGAGATTATGCAACCTTCATGATTTTACTTTGAATATGATTCAACTTCTTTGATTCACCTTCAAGCTTGTTTGTAATGTCAGCTACAGTTTTAATTTGAACCAGTGATTCACTACTTGATTCGTTGATATTATGTAGTGCTTCTGAAAGCTCCTTAATACCAATATCTTGCTGGTCAGCAGCAGATGAGATTTCTTTCAAAGATACTTCTTGCTCTGTTGAGTTCTTTTCAACTTCATAAAATGATGAAGTAAGCTTCTTATTTATATCCTGCCAAAATTCAAATGAATCAGTAATTTCTTGTTGAAAGCTTGTAAGCTTTTGTGCAACTGACTCCACGGAGTTATTTAACTGCTCTTTACTTGTGTTTACAATATCATTGATTTCAACAGCTGCTGCTCCTGAAGTTGAAGCGAGTTTTCCAATTTCTTCAGCAACGACAGAAAATCCTTTCCCGTGCTCACCTGCTCTGGCCGCCTCTACTGAGGCATTAAAAGATAAGAGCTTTGTTTGGAAAACGATATCATTAATTAATGTCGTTTTCTCACTAATTGTATTTACAGATTCAACAACTGAATTAAGTTGTGTTGAAGAGGTCTCTTGCAGATCTTTCATATTTTCCACTAGAGATGTTAATGAATTAATAAATCGTTCACCTTCACCAATTGCTTGTGAACTTTCACCCATTGATGTTTTTGATTCATTCATTATCGAGATGACTCGTTCAATCTGATTTTTTGTACTCTCAACCATTTGTGAAATTTGTGTTGCTGTTGCTGAAATTTGAGTAATGGCCGAAGAGTTATTCTGCGAGTTACCAAGTAGTTGATGACAAGACTGACTTGAAACTTTTGAAGCGCTATCAATACTACTTACAAGAGGTCTAATCTCATTATTAATTTGTTCTTGAAGTTCAAGGACATTATTGAAACGATAAGCTAGAAATGTACATGCAATTGCTTCAACAACTACAAATGCCGCATGAATTGCCACAATCCCTAAACTTGCTTCGTAGTTAAAAATACTACTAGGTAGAAGAAAGTAAAAAGCAACATGGTGTACTGCTGCTGTTAGTGCTGCAGCAACGATTGTTAATGGAGTTGCTAAAACACTTAAAATACCAATGGCAACAAATATATGAAAGTGCCATTCAATCATACCTTTACCAAGATGGATCATAACACCAGATAGTGCAATATAAGTGAAGCCCATTAAGATCGCAGCTACTTTTGTATTCTTTAATAGGTATTGCACACCTAATTGTCCAACACCTAATAGAATTGGGCCAAGTATTGCAATACTGTATTGTGTATCAAAGAACCAGGCCATAACCATAAAAATTGGAATATGTGCAAAGATAGCGATATTTGTATACTTTAAAACTTTACTTAAATTTGATTCGTAAACACTCACTTTCTACTCCTGATACTTCAATCCCAGTGGATCCAGTAGCTTTTGATACTTCTTGCTAACTGCACATCCTATAACTGGCATCGATGCTATTTTTCGTTTTTTATCAATATTATTTAAAAAGCTTTGAATATTAATTTTTGTAAATGGTGTAATGGATTTATCTGAGTAACCACCAACATATTGTGTTTCCAAGTTATTATCGTATATAACGAGAAGGGGAACCCCCTTAATCATATCTGCTTTTTCAGCATCAAGTTTCTTAGTTTCAATTAATTGAACCTTATAACCCTTGGCCTTTAAGTTCTTTTCAAACTCGAGCTCATTATCATCGATAATAATTGCTAATTCATTTTCTAACGGCTTTCTACTTAATAAGTGTTTATAAACTTGCTGAGAGCAACTACAGGCCGGCGTAATAAAGTGTGCTACACCATGACCCTCTTCAATTTTTGGTAAGAGATTCTTGAATTCAACTTGCTTATTTTTTTCAGGGCCAAGGTCTGCATAATGCCACGAATGCAGTATTGTGATCACAGCCGATACTGCAATTACCCAAGAAGCAATGAGAAATACGTGGAGTTTCTTCATGCTTACTTTTTCGGAGTATTTGTTTATAAACTTAATTAATTCAGTGCCTTATATTCAGTTTTTAGATTTTATCTGTATTTTTAAATACTTGGCCTATCTTTTTTCATCAATTATTATTTATCTTTTTCTGCAATTTTACTCATGCCATATTCAGTTATGGCCGTGATTGATAATGATGGATTCACTCCTGGGTTTGCAGAAATCATTGAGCCATCAAAGACATACATATTCTCATAATTGAAAACCTTATTGTCTTTATCAATGACTCCTTCTTTCTCACTTTCTCCCATACAGGCTCCACCTAAAATATGAGCGGTTGAAGGAATACCTGTTAATGTTTCAGTAAACATCACCATTGGTTTTCCATCAATGATCTTACAATACTTCTTGGCCATTTCATGTGCTGTCTTAATAAATGCGGTAGGAGCTTCTCCTTCTGAAAGAAGTGTTTTTAATCCGAAAAATCCTTTTCGAAATTTTAAGGTACTATCTAAGTGCTGCATAAAAAGGTGAATATTAGTCTGCTTTGCAAAGTCTTTTACTGTTAAGATGCGAAGCCACTTAATAGGATTCTTTAGAGGCTCGATAATGAGCTTTAACATTCTTAAAAAGAAGTTTGGTTCAGAGATCATTGGAACCATTAAGACACGCCAGAAGCCAGAACCTTTTCCATAGCGTGTCGGTTCAAGGTGAGAGTGCTCGTCGATATCTATTATCGAACCAATTGCAACTCCTTTAGTCATATCGATATTTCGCTTATAAGTTGTATTTAAGATAAGTGCTTCGTTGTTTGTTCTAATGGTATCTCCAAGTGCAGGAGATAATTTAGGAAGAGACTTCTTTTTCAAATCAAGTAGTAAGTTAATTGTCCCAAGAACACCAGCACTGAATATAACTCCCTTACTTTTAAAAGTCCTTGTTTTACCAAAGTACTTTGTTGATTCCTTAACCGTTATAGAATAACCAGTACGGCCCGATTCACCATCTAAAGGTGTGACATCAATAACTTTATTCTCAGCAAGAATATCTACCCCAAGCTTACGTGCAAGATAGAGATAATTCTTATCTAAAGTATTCTTGGCATTGTAGCGACAACCAGTCATACAAGCACCACAGGCTATACATCCGGAGCGAGTTGGTCCTTTACCATCAAAGTAAGGATCAGCAACTTCAATACCTTCCTTTCCTTTCTCGCCAAAATAGACAGATACTTTTGTTGCATCAAAGTGATCTTCTCTTCCAATTTCTTTGGCTAGTTGTTTTAATGTAAAGTCAGCATCACCATGATGTTTTGTTTTCTCTGCTCCAAGCATCTTCCATGCAAGATCATAATAAGGGGACAACTCTTCTTCCCAATTATTTAAATTCTTCCAAGGTCCATGCTCAAAGAATTGGGACTTCGGTTTAGGAAGTGTATTTGCATAAACAAGAGATCCACCTCCAACACCAACACCACTTAAGACCGATACATGTCTAAAGAAAGTCAGTTGCTGAATTCCAAAAAACTTCAACTGAGGTAGCCACATCCATTTAGGTAGATTCCAATTTGTCTTAGGAAATTTTGAAGTATCACCATAGTCCTTTCCCTTTTCAATAACGAGAACACTATAGCCTTTTTCTGCAAGCCTAAGTGCAGAGACAGAACCACCAAAACCTGAGCCTACAATAATATAATCGTAAGAATCCTTGATCATAACTACCTAAATTTCATTGTTAATATTCACTTATTCTAACACGTCATTTTCTAGTAATTAAAGTCTTAACTAATTTTGTGACCTCGTAAGCTATTGTAATTAAATAACTTAATTCACTTAAATATATCTAGTGGACGTAAGAATTGGCCGAGCCTATGTTATAATAGATGAAAAGATTTGGGGGAAATTATGAAATATACAATTTTGGCCTTGGCCTTAACTTTGGTTTCATCATCAGTTTTTTCAAAAGGTAGACCTCTACTAAGATGTCCTAAAAAAGATAATAAGGCCCTTGTTTGTCATGTGCCTCCAGGAAATCCTTCAAATGCTAAAGAGATCTTTATTGGTAAAGACGCTGTTGAAGATCATCTGGCCCACGGTGACTACACTGGCTATTGTAAAGACACAAATTACGAAGCAAAGAAAGAGATGTGTGGAATTTGTGATGCGGATATCGATCCGAATTGTTAGTGTTCATAAAAAGAAGGGCGATCACTCGCCCTTCCCCGAATTAGAACTTGCTCAGTATAATCAATAGATTAAGTAAGCAAATTACTAACTCTAGTAGCAATAAAAAATCCTCCATGATTTCTCCCTATGGATGCTCGTCATTGAGCAGGAGAAAGGACTTTTTATTGAAACTTTATTCGTGTTATAATTCTTCTATCCCTTCCCCGAGTAAGGGCTCTATTAGCAATAGAAATCAGCCTCTGTTTAACAGGGGCTTTTTTGTATGCAAATGGAAGATATTCTTAGTCGTATCTATGTGCCTGAATTGATTAGTCTAAATAGAGTAGAGAAAGAAATTATGAATATTACGATTGAAAAAATTGATCCAAATAATGAACTACAGGCAGAAGCTTATTGCTCATGGCTTGCAGATGAATTAGTCGTAAATAATTGGTTCCTTCAAAATGATGATGAAGACTTCACCGTTTCCTTTTCTGTAGATGACTTTAAGAAAGCATTTTCTAAAGAGGATAAAATCGCTTTTATAATTAAAGATGACTATGACTATTTTGGATACGGATCATTTTTCATAAATCATCCTGTTGGAATGCATAAAGAGGGACGTGTTTGTTGGCCAAGTTTAGCCATTGGGAAATCATCTCATCGTGGAAAGGGGTTATCGAAGCATATATTTTCCGAAATCAGAAAACTAGCAATTCGTGAAGGGTGCACTCATGTTGAGGCTGGTATCTTTGATTTCAACGAGGCCATAAGAGCAAACCTTATAAAAATGGGGTTTAAACTTATTGGAAGAAGAGAGAATCTTACTTTTGTCGATGGAAAGTGGTGGGGATCTGAGCATTATTTAATAGAGTTGAAATAGCTTTAGATTCACTTTTTTGATGCATAGATGGATGTGATTGAAGAAGAGCTAGCGAAGTGCGGCTTTCCGGCATACAAGACTTGCTGTCGCGAACTCACTTAGACCAAAATCTTTTTTTACTTAGTATATACGATATAAAAATATGCCTTTGGGCATATTTTTTCGCTCCAGTGTAACAACCCTTCGGGGGTCCCTGTGTTCAAGAATATATCATGCTATGCGAGGGGCACTCTCTCGCTCACTTCGTGTTCGCTCGTCAGTGATGCTCGGCTTCAAATGCCATCGTGGCATTTGCCGCCTCAACAACTTGTTCCATGATCAAAATTTGAAAATCTTGAATATCGCACAAATAAAAAAAGCCCCGGCAGATGCCGAGGCTTTTTTATGGTGGGACATACAAGACTTGCGGTCGTGAACTCTCTAGTCGAAACATATCTTTTTACATGGCACATTCACAGTAAAAACATGCCATCGGGCATGTTTTTTCACGACCGTGTGACAACCCTTCGGGTGGTCCCTGCGTTCAAGAAATAGATTTGGGTTTCAGGCAAAAAAAAACCTAGTGCGAAGACTAGGTTTTTCTATGGTGGGACATACAAGACTTGAACTTGTGACCACCCGGTTATGAGCCGGGGGCTCTAACCAACTGAGCTAATGTCCCATAAGTTGGTAATTTGAAATATAAATTTAACTAAGAATTGGTAATCTGGCTACAAAATTTTGATACATGGCAGTGGTGCGATGTGTAATTGGCGATAGTAGTCAAATTTATTAAATAATGAAATGATATTCTCATGACAAATTTTAGTAAATACAGCTCTAATGGAAATGACTTTATCGTCATCGATAACCGTGATGGAAAGCAGGATATTCACAATATAGAAAAGTGGCAAAGGCTTTGTCAGCGCAACTTTGGAATCGGTGCAGACGGAGTAGTCTTCTTAGAGAGCTCTGATGAATACGATTTTCATATGCGTTATCTTAATGCTGATGGTGGGGAAGTTAGTATGTGTGGAAACGCCACACGAGCTATAACGGATTTTTACCGTCGAGTTACTGATGCCCATAATTCTGATTTCACATTCACAACTAAGAGCGGTGTTTATTCATCAGGACTTGATGGAGATGTAATTTGGGTTCATATGGCCACAATCAAAGATGAAGACCTTTATGATATTTCTGGTAAATATGAAGAGGCCATTGACTCAATGTATGTAAATACAGGTGTCGAGCATTGCGTATTTATGGTCTACGACGCTCAAGAAGTTGACGTCGAAACAATAGGAAAGCGTATTCGCTATGATAAAGACTTTCCAGAGGGAACGAACTCAAACTTCATTCATAAAATAGACGATGGAGAGTACCGAATTCGTACTTATGAAAGAGGTGTTGAGGGTGAGACCTTTGCTTGCGGTACAGGTAATGTCGCGGCCGCATGTATGCTCTGGGATAAAGGGCATGAACATAGTGATGAAATAGAATTTCAAACAAATGGTGGTATACTATTTGTCAAAAGAGCAGCGGAGATGATCTATCTTGGCGGTCAAACAAAGCTAGTTTATACAGGTGAATTCCATGATTAAAAAACTCATTTTATGCCTTCTGTTAAGTTTAAGTGCATATGCCACAATCTTTGTAGAAGTGGTAATGACTCATGAAAAAGACTTCGAAGGACAAACCATTCTTATGAGTGAGCTTCATTTTGTTGAAAATATACAACCAGATAAAATGAGTCGATTTGTTATGAAGAGTAAAATTGATCTCTTACTTTCAGGTACATTCATTGATGATGAAACAACTTATGGCCCAGGCTCACTTGTTGAAATCGAGGGAAGAGTACTCTCTAAAACACTTTCAAAAAGTTTTAAACTTGATCTTAAGCTAGGCCACGAAGGTAGTGTTATCTTTAATGAGCCAGAACTTGGTCAAAAAACGAAAATAAAGATAAAACCAGTTGTTCACTAATGTCCGATTCAAATTTAGAAAGACTTGATAAGAAATTAGCAGACTTAGGACTTGTTTCCACAAGATCAAAAGCACAGCAAATTATTGCAAACGGAAGGGTTCGTGTTGCAGGAAAGATTATTACCAAAGCATCTTATAAAGTCGCTGATGAAGAAATCGAAATAATTGATGATGTCAAAGAAGTCGGGCGTGGCTTTCATAAATTAGCAGGGGCTTTTGAGCATTTTAATGTTGATGTAAAAGATAAAGTCGTAGCGGATGTGGGAGCAAGTACTGGTGGATTTACTCAATTTTGCCTCGGCCTTGGAGCAAGGAAAGTCTTTGCTATTGACGTTGGGCATGGACAACTTGATCCATCTCTTATTAGTGATGAAAGAGTTGTTAATTTAGAGGGTACAAATATTCGTGAATTAAATGGGCTAGAAGAGAAGGTTGATCTATGTGTCGCTGATCTGTCATTTATTTCACTGAATTTAATTTGGAATAACCTTGTTGCTATCAGTAAGGATAATGCTGAAATGATACTTCTTTTTAAACCACAATTTGAAGTGGGACGAGAGGGCATTGGTAAGAAGGGACTTGTTAAAGGACGTGAATACGTCATTCGTGCACTAGAAGAAATGAAAATACAATGTGAGGCAATAGGCCTTAAGATTAAAGGTTTTAAGCCTTGTGTGATTAAAGGACGAAAGAGTGGAAATCAGGAGTATTTCTTATACTTAGATAAGAGCTCTAGTGAGAGTCTTACGTTAGAAGAGTTAATTAAAGAAGTTGGAGAATAGAATGAGAGTATGTGTATTTTGTGGATCATCAAGTGGAAAGAGTGAGGTCTATTTAGAGCAGGCAACTGATCTGGGGGAGAAGCTTGTCGGAAATGGCCACTACCTTGTTTATGGTGGAGCCTCAATTGGTGTGATGGGAAAAATCGCTGATACTATGCTTGCAAAAGATGGACACGTTATAGGTGTAATGCCTAAGTCACTTATTGATTGGGAAGTCGGACATCAAGGTTTAACCGAGTTTATTGAAGTAGAAACAATGCATACACGTAAAGAGAAGATGTATGAATTATCGGATTGCTTTGTGACATACCCAGGAGGCTTTGGAACTCTTGATGAGCTATTTGAGATAACTACTTGGGCCCAGCTTCAATATCACAAAAAGCCAATTTACTTGGTTAATGTTAATGGTTATTTTGATCACTTAATTAAGCATATTGAACTTTCTGTAGCAGAAGGGTTTGTTTCAAAAGAGCATTATGAATTAATTACTGTTGTGAATTCAAATGAAGAATTAATGGAGAGGATCAATTAAGATCCTCTCAGAATATTTTAGTCTTGTAGAATAATATAAATATTTGGTTCATCAACTTCGATAGTATTGCTTTCGAAGCGCTCTAGTTCTTTAAAGATTGTACGACGAACGTTAAAGAATCCGGCCTTTGCCTTTTCAATTTTTATATTGATAATCTTATTATCTAAATCGTATGAAGAGCGGCCCTCAAATTTAACTTTTACACCCTTAGAAATATTTCCTTTAAGGTGTCCATTAAATTTACCATTTCGAATATTAAGACTGATCCCATCGATTTCAACAGCATCACCAAGTGTTTCATACTCATTTGTTACATTATAGAAACTTCTTTCATCACTTTTAAAATAAGCCTTATCCACATTTAGTGTTAGATAGTTAAAGCAGTTTTGAAGAAGTTGTTCATATTCACTTCCTTCGCGTTCTCTTTTTTGGCATTGAACTCTTGAGTTTGTAAGTGTCGTTCTAAACCCTTCACCTGTGGCATTAATATTTGTTAGTCCCAGTGAAAGGTCAGCATTTCCATTTGTATAATTAATATTATCAAGGTCAATCTTATTGGCATCTCTAATTGGAAGGGAAGATAGATCGAGCTCAAAGGCTTCATTTTCTACTCGAAACATTAGGATTCCATTATAGTTTTCAACTTCAAGTTTTGGATTTATAAAATCACCAAAGCCTTCAATTGAAACTTCTTTTGCGCTTCCGTCACCTTGAGGTGAAGTATAAAGAGCATTTAATTGAGTTATTCTACCAATAGGGAAAGAGGCTTCCTCTTGGGCAAATGTTTGTGTGGTGGCGAATATGAGGCAGCAAGATGCCGTCATCATTTTTAATGATTTTGTAAACATGTCAACTCCGTTTGTATGTGTAGCAATAAACGAATCGGGTGTTGTGGAGTGCATGCGTAATTAATTAAGGTGATTTTATCGATGTCGGTAAATAATGCCGATTTAGCAGGCTAAGTTATTAATAATATGAACAAGATCAGTAGGGAAGATGTCTATACTGGACTATTCAAGTAAAGTAAAAACATGCTATATTGCGTCTAATGCTTAAGAAAATGATTCTACTATTCATCCTTGTAGGAGGGCTTCTCAGTGGTTACCTCTTTACGCAAGTACCAGTTTTAAATATTAATAAACTGGCAAATAGCTACGTCAAAAATGAATATAGGAATGAGTCAATTCATTACCGTATCGTTCACAAGAGACCTCGCAAGTGGGCAAGTCTTAAGGCCTTACCAAAGCATGTTTACTATGCTTTTATTGTTAGTGAGGATTGGTCCTTCTATAACCATCAAGGAGTTGATCTAAGGCAAATTTACATGGCCATCAAAGATCATTTAAATGGAGAGAAGTTAAGAGGGGCAAGTACGATCTCACAACAGCTGATAAAGAATCTCTATACAAAGAGTGAAAGAAGCCTGCAAAGAAAAGTATTTGAACTCTTTTCGACAATGTATTTAGAGAATCGTTTAACAAAAGATAAGATCCTAGAAACTTATTTAAATATCATTGAATTTGGAGAAGGACTTTACGGTATCACTGAGGCCAGTTGGTTTTACTTTAAAAAACGACCAGATGATCTAAATCCAAAAGAGGCTGCATTTCTAGCAATGTTGCTTCCAAATCCCAAAGTATACTCTCAGTCTTTTCGCGATAAAGAGTTAACAGAGTTTGCTAATAAAATTGTAAATTCAATCTTGAATAAATTGAAAGTCGTAAAAGTAATCACGCCTGAAGAGTTAGATGATTACCGAGATTCAAATCTTTCATTTGAGAAAACAAAAGTACAGTCCGTAAAAAATAAGAAGCAGATATTAGAAGATGAATTCTTTGAACTTTAAAGATCTATTAAAAAATGTCTATTCAGATGTTGGCCTAGCAGAAGCTAAGACAAGGCGTGCTCTTCTATCTGAGCAAATGTATGATAATGAGAAAAAAGGCCTTGATTGCATGAATTGTACTGGACGCTGTTGTACATACGAAGCGAATTCAATGCAAATGACATCGATTGAAGCACTTGAGGCCATGGCAGCTCTAGAAGAAAAAGATCTACTGAATCAAGAAACAAGAAGACGATTAGAGGACTGCATATCTGAATTCAGGCTGGATAAATATATCCAAATAGGAGCTGGAGAGTTTTTTAGAAAGTCTTATACATGTCCTTTTTATTTTTATCCAAGTTTTGGATGTGGCCTAGGTGTAGATCATAAGCCTTATGGTTGTATTGCTTTCAATCCATGTGAGCCGGGACAAAGCGAAGGTGGAAATTGTCAAAGTGATTTAGATATTCAAGAAAAGCGAAACCTTCAATTTGAAGAAAGTGAAGATCTCGCTGATAAGTATCTTTTTGAAAAGTTTGATATTTCACCTTTGAAAGAGCCAATTCCAATTAAGCTCCTAGAGATTTGGCGAAAAGTTTATTCAGAAAAGTTATAACGAAGACCTAAGACCATCGTTTTCACAGTAAATTCAGTATCGTGAGTAATATCTAAATCTGATCCCGAACTATAGTGATATCCACCATAGACGTAAAAACGCTTACTCATTGGTACTTCTATATCCATTCCAAGTGTCCAGAGAATATAGTTTGTGTCTGAAGGAGCTTGAGGGTTGCTATATTCCCTTGATACATACTTAAATCCAAAAAGTGGTTGAAACCACCAAAGCTTAAATCCAGTCGTTCCCATGACACCACTTTCTTTTAGATCAGTTTTAATTGTACTAGATTCTAATTTATAAGATTCATTACTATAGGTATTTTGATAATAAGATATTTTTGTTAAAAGCCAATCTGTCTCTTCTGAGATTCCAATGTGAAAGCCTGTACCATCAGTTGTATAAGGTTCAAGGTCTGTATCACTGCCACCAAATAAATCAATGATTGTGACATCTTCTTCATACTTAGGCATCTGTGCTCCAGCAACAATTCCATATTTTGCTGCACAAGATGTTAGAAAAACTAAAATAAATAATGGTAAAAAAACTTTCATATATCTCCCTTAAATAATTAACTAAAATTATTTTAGTTCTTATTTGATTTTATTTAAGAGAGAAAAAACTTCTATAGGTTCTTTGAAATTAAATCTTCAAGAGGCTGAGGTAGAACGGCATTTGGAACTTTCATAATAATATGTCCGCCTTCTTTGTTTTGAAACTTTCCAAAACTATCATCAAATCGAAACTCCGCATTTTTAAATTTACGAACATTGATCTCATTACCATTGACCTGGTCGACAAATGCAGACTCAAACTCAAGTTTTTCTAAAGAAAGTTCCTCATTAAAAACAAAGAACCACTGATAGAGTTCTTCTTTTTTTGCATCATCACCAAGGTCTGTTCTCTTTGTTTCAATGACAGAGACATTTTCATTCATAAAATAATAGAGAGTTTCAAATTTCTTATCCATAAAAATATTTTACGTGGATTTCTTCATAAGCGCAAAAAAGATATGAATTCAGATTTATATGGCCGAAGGAGTGTAGGGTTGTTCAAAGAATGTATATAAGAAAGAATTGCTATAAAAAGAAAGAAGAAATGAATTTTAAGTAATGGATACTCCATCCAGCCAATATAAATATCTGAATCTGAAATTATCTTAGCACAAATGTATACCGTGTCAAATAAAAGTTTGAATATGGAAACAGTTGTTTTTGTATGACTACAATCCTTTAATTATTGGTGTGAAGAGAGGTGAGCACTGGGCCCACCTCTAGAATATAAAAATTATGCTGCTCTGTTTCCGCTTACAAGTTCGATAACTGACTTAACTACAAGATCAAGGTTATTGGCCTGGTTTTTTAGATTTGAAGCTTCTTTTGATGCCTCTTGTGCCGAGTTGTTATTTTGTAGTGTTGTTTCATCAATGAGGCGAATAGCATTTGTGATTTCGTTTACACCTTGAGTTTGTTCGCTACAAGCGTGAGCAATTTCTGTAATCTTGCCATTCACATTTTGTACGTTGAAGACGATTTTATCGAGTACGTCTTTACATTCACTTGCTTTCTTACGTCCTGCCTCAACTGTTTTACCACTATTATTGATTACATCTTGAACCATATTAGTTGTTTGAGATACGATTGTTTCGACGTTTTTAATAGACTCATCAATAAGAACTTTAATTTCATCTGATGCTTTACCAGACATTGAAGCTAGTGATCCAATTTCTTCTGCAACAACAGCAAAGCCTTTACCACTTTCACCTGATCTTGCCGCCTCTACTGAAGCATTGAATGAAAGTAGCTTTGTTTGAAAGACAATATCGTTAATGATTTGAGTTTTAGTTTCAATCTCTTTAATAATGTTTAGGATCTCTTGAATCTGGTGGTTACTATTTTCCATCTTTTTCATTGCATCAGTATTGTTTTCAGAAATATTTTCGATGGCCATAAGCATTTCATCGATTGTTTGCTTACCATTTTGAACTTCTCTTTCTGATAGTTCTCCTGATTTTTTTGACTCTTCTGCAAACTCTGTATTTCTTCGAATCATAGATGAGATTTCATCAACAGAAGCAACTGTCTCCTGAAGAGATGCTGCTTGTTCATTAGTAGCAGCTGAAAGTTGCGTCGATGTATTTAATGTTGTTGTTGAGCCACGGGCAACAAATTGAGAAGTTTCTTTTAGTTTGTTGGCCATTAAAAGAAGAGGTGTTGATACTCCAGTTTTTAAAACAAAGGTAAAGATTGCGGCAATGATTAATAAACCAATAATCCCAAACGAAGCCTGCTTTAGAAAGACACTAAAAATATAGTTATTAACGTCTTCAACATAAATACCTGTTCCTAAAACCCATCCCCATGGCTTGAATAATTCAACATAAGAATATTTTTCAACAAATTTATTCTTATCAGTCTTACTATTCCAAATATAGTTAATAAAACCTTTATCTTGCTTCTTAACAAGGGCAACAACATCGTTAAATAATGGCTTTCCTGCTTTGTCTTTAAAGTCAGCGACACTCTTACCTTGGAGTGACTTACTAGGGTGAATAATCATATTAGGATGCAGGTCATTTACCCAGAGATAATCATCGTGATCACGACCGTAGCGAATACTGGAAATATAGTGTTTACTAATACTCTTGGCCTCATCAATTGAATATTCACCTTTTTGAACTTTCTCATTCATTGACTCGAGAAACTTCATTGTCGTTGTGGTTACATCTTCAATTTGGTGACGTTTTTCTTTAAGTAGCGCATCCTTTGTTGAAACATAAGAGTATGCGATAAAGATAGAGGTGAAGATAAAAAATGGAATAAGCGCCATGAGTAAAATCTTTGCATTTAAGCTAAGACTTTTTAAAAATGCTTTCATAATTCTCCTAAGATTGTTGCTTTATTCGATTCTTGGCTTTTATTCGGAACTTTAATTATCTGAGATAAGCGATTCAACGAATCTTACTTAGAGTATTTTTGACACTTATGTATAATAAAAATAATTTAAGACAAAGCAGGGTGCGGCCATGAGCAAATTACTTACAAATAAAATACTCCCATTAATTGGAATCATCATAGGTGTGATCTACATCCTAAATCCAACGGCCGGTGTGATAGAGATTATCCCTGATAACCTCCCTTATATCGGAAACCTAGATGAGGCTGGCGCTGTCTTGCTCATTATTTCTTGTCTTAAGAAATTCAGAGAGAAATAACTTTGCAAAATCTTTATTGCATAAGCTTCAAGGCAATATAGGGTGTTAAATTTAATAGGATGATAACAAGTTTAAAGTTAGCAAGATACTTGAAGTATATTTTAGGTAATTTCTTTTCTTTTATTCCAAAAAGAGTTGAGTGTGTTCTAATAATAAATTTTCGAAATAATACGATTGAGATAGTCGAAAGGGTAAGGAGACCAAAATTAATTAGTGTACACCATCCTAGAAACTCTGTGATGCTATTGATATTGATCTCCATAATTCTTTCCTCTAGTCCTTTTCAGGCAAGTTTTGTGCAAAACCTGAGAAAGCTCGACTTAAGATATATCTTTCACTAGGTTTTTTAGGGTAAGGGTATTTCTTATCAAGACTGCCTTGTTTTGATCCTGTAATTAAATCAAAAAACTGAACTAATCCATTTTTCTTTTCAATGTGATAGTCTAGAGAATTACTTCCGCTCTTTTTTATCAATCCATTCCAAGCGAGATACTTATTTCTTATATCATAGACGAAGAAGTTGATATCCATATCTCGATTTGTTGTTGTCGTAAGTTTCTTGTCTCCTGTTGCTTTTCCTTCTGTATCTGTTACATCTTCAGTTTCACGTGAGTTTCTTGTGATGTCATTTTCAATACGAGCAAAGGCAATATAGCGGCGATCTGTTAGGTTTTGGTTTAATAGAGTTAGAGATTGTTCAGATAATGTTGAATCCTCTTCGATTTCTCTAAGCATCTCTCTATAGAGACCTCGTCCCATGCGCTTAACGAGATAGCTTGTGCTATCGATGATGATGTCTTTTCTTTGTTCCTGAACATCTGTACGAAATTGATTGGCCAGATTAATCTTCTTCTTATAATCCCATTTCTCTGTTGTGTGAGTAATGCCTCCAATAGTAAGGCGTCCGTTCACAACATTACTATATGTGAAATCAGCTGTTTTTCTTAAACCATGAACTTTTGTCGCACATGAAGTCATAAAAAGTGCACTTACTAGCACTAGTAACTTGATCATCAAATCCTCCTATTGATTGGCCTTTATATTTTATAGAAAATTGATGGTCTAAACAATAGAGCAAATTTAGGAAATCTTAACTCTGGTGAACATGTTTTGATGGTATATTAAAGATGGTAGAGCTTCACTCGGTTGCTCTGCTCAGCTTGTAGCTCTTGCTGCGAGCATGAAAAGAGGCCCTTACACTTCGGTAAGGGCCTTTTTTTTATTCTATATTCTAATTGAGAACCCAAGTGATGATTGATATTCAGGCTCTTCTATTTCGCGATGATTTGTGAAAACAGCTGTAATACCTGCATTAAGAGAGAATACTCCAAGCATATTTATACTTAGACCACTTCCTGCATAAGGTGAAACGTATGTCGCAGGCTCCTGTGTTGTGGTAACTCCTGCCTCTGTTCTTTCGTACTTACTCTCACGAGCACTAGCTCCTGCACGTAAATACCAGCGTAGTGAAGAGCCAATATTGTATGCACTTCTTAAACCAAGTTTGTAATTCGTTGATGTCTCGGCCATTTCAACGGTACCAGAATTATAAGTCTCATCTTCTTTTGATTGAGTAACTTCTGCTTCTAGGGACAAATACTGTGGTCCCCAATTAGCACGAGCACCGTAAAACAATCGATTTGATGTATGAGGCGTTGGAAGAATCGACTGGACTCTTTCGTATCCGACTATTGGCTCAATTGTGAGATTTCCTTTTGAGATATTCCCATAGGCCAATACGCTAGTTGAAGAAGAGATAATTAAGATAAATGAAGCAAAACGTAAGATATTTTTCATTCTAAAATTATCTCATATTCTAAGCGTCGTTAATGTTAGCGGTAATTTTGATCATCCTTTAGTTTTTATTTGCTTGAATTTACTAGAGCTTAAATTGACTTAGTTACCTACATATCTTTTCATTAACCATATTTTATTTAGAGGATTGGAACATTATCATAGGAGGATATGTGAAAAATTTAATGAGGGCGGCAGTTACACTGTCGATATTATCGAGTAGTGTTTTTGCTTCATCGCGAGTTATTCGAGATAATCGATTAAATGACTTGGGTATTTCCCCTGTTTTGGGAAGGGGATATTCCATTGCAACAAATACGTATCAAAGTACTTGTATGGGGCAAGTGAAAACAACTCAACCATCATATGACTTAAAATATCGTTACTTAGAAATTGAACAGGACTGGGAAAGTCAGTATACAAAATCTTTTGAAACAAAGAATACCTTTAAATTCTTATTCTTAAAAACAAACGTTAATCTCTTTACGGAAGTTTCTGGAGAAAATACTTATCATTACCATTATATCTTTGCTGATATTGATGTTGATAGCTATTACCATTCTCTTTCAGAAGGAGAAAGTCAGCTAAGTGAAAGTGCAAAAAGCTTATTGGCAAAAGGTGATGTTGTCGGTTTCTTTGACTCTTGCGGCCCTTATTATGTTCGATCGATTGGTCGTCATTCGAGTTTCTTAGGTTTACTTCGTTATCGCACAACTTCTAGTGAGCGAGATGTAAATTTTGAATTACAACTAAAAGCTAAGATGCGTGGATTTTTCTCTGGTGGCTCATCTGATACGACAATTTCAAGTGAATTTAGAGAAGAGACACAATCAAAAAGATTAGAAATCAATATTTGGGCCTATGGTTTAGGTAAAGGTGAGATCGCTGATATTATTCCTACAGATATTGATAGTTTCAAAAAGTCAGTTCAAGCAGTTGTTAAAACGATGCAGGATCCAAATGCAGGTCGAGTGACAACTATGGAAGTTGCACCTTGGATTGAGAATACACAATTTCAAGACCTGTTAGAACTTGAAGATGATGAAGGTAAACTTCTATTTGAAAAGAAGAAAAATTTAGAAGCTAATGCTGAAATTATCAGTGAATTAGATCGTATTGATCGCGCTCAAATTGATCAATACTTTAAGGCCAGTAATTGTCGTCGTATTTTAGAAGATGAATATTTAAATGTTGATGATGATTTTAATGGTGGTTATGAGCCGGAAAATACTTATTTTTCTGATTTAACAAAACCAAATAGTCAAAACTCTGAGATCTCTCTTGCTGCATTTGATTCAGTTCTCTCTCAAGAAAAAGTTGAAGAGTATCTTGCGGCCAATTATCAATTTAATTATGGCCAAGCAGAACCAACACCAGATCCTGAAACAGGAGCATTGGCATGTATTAAACAAATTCATGAGCAAGGAATTGATCAAGTACATTATAGAAATATTCCCGCTTGTTTAGATGCCCGTACGACTAGTGTACCAGTTTCACCACTTCTTGATAGTTACTGTATGCCAGAGCTTTCAAGAGTTGTTATTCCAGATGATGCATAATTATGAAAAATAAAATCTTAATATTTATTCTAATTTTTGGTGGGGCCTATTCATGGGCCCTGCCACTACATGATAATAAAATCAATGAAGAGAATTTTCATTCATCCCTTTATATTGATGACCCAAGAGTTACTCAAATTGAAGGACACATGAAGCTTCTTGATGGGTTTTCAAGAAAGTTGTTTAAAAGATCAAATACCTGCTTTGAGTTAGATAAGTTTGTCGGTACTCAGCAATCTAATATTCAATTAGAGTTTAAACAAAAAGTTGTGGGTACAAATATCTTTAACCCTTTTTTTAGTAAGTATTATAATAATGTTTATAATAGCCATGTCGACGATATTTTAAATAAACAAAACCAACAAACCCAAAGTGCATTTCAAATAGCAGTTCACAAAACAACTTTTGCAAGAGAGCGTGATACTGACTATGTGAATATACAAGATCGCTATGGTGCATTACTTCAGGCGGGTGATTTTTTCACATTTGGAGAACTATGTGCCAGTGGTTATGTGAGCTCATTTGATAAGTATGCAGGTGCGTGGTTTACACTGGTCTTTAATCGAGATGCAGATGGGAATGATGCAGGCTTTATCTCTCTTGTTGAAACTTATATTCGTCTATTTGATTCAACGATAGAGCCAAAGATCCGCGCACAACTTAATCGTGAACTGGCAAATCGTGCTGTAACTCTCTACGCTGAGTTTCGAGGTATGAACCCATTAACAATTCCAATTCAAAATTTAAGAGATATTGAACAATTTAGAAAGTTAATCACTCAAATTAAGTCGGCGATGCTCTCTTCTGATTCTGGATTATATATGGCCCTAGAGTATACCCCTTGGGGATATAATTATGAGTTCCAGAATTACTTCTATGATTTCTTAAAGCGAAATACAAAACTTCCTACTGAACCAGGAAGAAGACAGTGGTTTAATTTTTATCAAAATATTGAACTTGCACGATTAATGGGGGATGCCTTTGCTACTGAAGCTGATTACGTCGATCGCTTTGAGGTTTGTCGAAAACAGATGCTAAGAGACTATCCTCTTAATCGTCAAAATGAAAAGCAACTCTTTGTAAATCACCTAAATCCAAAAGGTCCAGGAGTACCACTAAGTCAGATACATCAATTACTATCAGAAGAAACTCTAAATCAACTCAAGGAGAAATTAAAAAATCTAGAGTCTAGCTCTGACGGATCAATTGCAACATGTCATAAAAGGTTAATAGGACAAACTTTCTATACGAATCATTATCAGGACTTTAAAGAGTGTATTTGGTTTGATGAGTTTACTAAAACGCCGACACTTATTGTGGATGCCCTTTGTCCATTAACACCAAAGTAATATATGAATATGTAAACATATGTTGCTAATGGCAAACAATAGTATTTGTTGCCGTCAATCTAGTTAGAGATTTAAAATATAATTTTAACAAGGATTAGTTATGAAATTATATTATGTCTTCATGATGCTCTTTCTAGCATCATGTGCAAATGTCGATCAAATTGATCGAGGCTTCTTATCAAAGAAAATTATGCAATTAGATCCTCACCCTGAAGAAAGTGTTTTCCAGAATGAAGTACGTGCATTTAGAGAAGGTGCTGTTGGTGGAAGTTCTGCTGTTGGAGGTGGTTGTGGTTGTAACTAAATTAAAAAGAACGCTCTTCACTCTACTCCTGTTGCTCGTTTCTATACGCAGCTCTTTTGCGGAAATGTTAGAAGAAGGAAAAACAAAGTTTAAACTTCTTTTTAATGTCTATCATCAAAATAGTGATGATGGTAATCAGGTCTTTGATAATTCAGGAAAAGAAGAGGCAAATGTTGTCGAGCCTATGTTATTTGTTGAACATCAAATAACTGAAGATACAGCGATAAATGCACATTTTGTTTTCGATTTTTGGACAGCAGCATCTGATACTAAGCTTGATGGTGCCACAGGTGCCAGTGGCCCAGGTCGAAAAGAGCAGTCACGAATCTCTGGAAATTTAGGTGTTAGAAAGGAGATGGGTGATTGGGAATTAAGTGGTGGAGTCGGGTTTTCTTCAGAATATGACTATCGCTCTTTTAATGGCTCGATAGGAATCCAACGATCAATGGCAAAGGATAACTTCACGATTGGTCTTAGTCTTCAATATTACAAGGATGAGGTCATGTTGTTTGAAGACTTAAGTAATCCTCCAACAGCTAAGATATCTGAATTCTTACCACGTGATATTTTTGCTGCAAGTTTAACGGCGTCACAAATTATTACACGTAAAGATATTGTTCAAGCTGGTCTTACATATGTGAATGCAAATAAAAATCTTGAATCTACTGCTAGTTCCGTTCTTGTTGGAGGTGTTCGACAAGCTGAAGTTCTTCCTGAGACAAGAAATCGTTATGCACTATCTTCAAAATGGGTACACGGCTTTGACGATACAATGGCCATGAATCTTTCCTATCGTTATTACTTTGATCAATGGGATCTGGATGCCCATACTATTCGTTTCGCATTTCTAAAAGAAATAAATGATGATGAAGACTTTTTTGAAGTTGCTCTTCGCTTTCACAATCAATCAAGTGTTGAGTATTATGCTGACTCATTTGATACTGCTAAGGAATTTATGACAAGTGATTCGGACCTTGAGGACTTTTCGTCATACGAATTGTCTACTATGTTAACAAGTCATTATGATACCCAGACAATTTATGGAATCGACTTTGAAGAAATGGTTTGGAATAATGGTATAACTGCTGCTAAACGCTCAAATGGACTCATCTATGCATATATTCAGTCATCAATCGGATTTCAATTCTAGGTTTTTTATGAAAAAGATACTACTTTTAATTACTTTTTTACTTTCATTAAATATCAATGCGCAAACCATTAAGGATTTTACTCTTCCTATATATGACAAGAAAGAAAGTTTTCAACTAAAGTCTGCAACTAAGAAATATAAAAAGATTTATCTAAACTTTTGGGCATCATGGTGTACGGCGTGTATCCAAGAATTAGATGAACTCGAGGCCTTAAAGAAAAAATACGAATCTAAAGGTATCCTCTTTGTTGCAGTTAATGCAGGAGAGAAGAAAAAGAAAATAAAGAGATTTATGAAAAAATATCAATTCTCTTTTTTGATTCTTGAAGATCGCGATCGCAGTACTTCAAAGATGTTAAATGTAACAGAGCTTCCACGCTCTATTGTGATTGATAATAATATGAATATACTTTATAGCTCAGATAAGCCACCCAAGGATTTATAGTGTCACTAAAAATTGAAGGGGAAAGTGCCATTCGCTGTGAGCATAAATTTAGAGCAATGGGAGGCGAGTTTCAATTACTCTGTTTTCCTCAAACTCATTTATCTAAGCATGATGTTATAAGCATCTTTAAAAAAGCTGAAGAGGAAGTACATCGGATCCAAGCTAAGTTAACTGACTTTTGTGACAGTCCATTCAATAGGGTCAATGATTTTGCTGGAATAAAACCAGTAAAGGTTGATAATGAAATATTTAATCTAGTAAAAAGATCCCTTCAAATATCGAAAGCTTCGAAAGGTGTTTTCGATATCTCTTTTGCAAGTGTGGGACATATATGGAGAAAAGCAAAAAATGATGGAAGGACTCTATCTTTTTTAGAGAGAACACAGGCTCAAGCACACATCGATTATCGAAAAATTAAATTAAACCATCTAACAAAGACTATCTATCTACCACATGAACAAATGCGTATTGGGCTTGGCGGTATTGGGAAAGGGTATGCGGTAGACTGTGTTTATGAATTTCTTAAAAAAGAAGGAATTATTAATTTCTATGTAAATGGTTCTGGTGATATTCGGGTTCATTCACATAATAGTGCTCCAAGGTCATGGCGAATCGGAATTCGAAACCCCTTGTCTAAAGATAGTTCAAAATCAATTGGCGTAATTCAATTATCAAAAGGAAGTGTTGCTTCCTCTGGTGGATATATTCATTTTAATGAACATGAAAAGAACCAAGCTGACCACCATATAATTAATCCTAAGAATGGATGTAGTAATGATGAAATTATTGCTACTACAGTAATTGCTGATGATGCAATTACATCTGATACAACGGCCACTATTTTAATGAATCTTTGTGTTAAAGATGCTCTTCTTTATCTCAATAAACATAAATTTATTGGATTTATCATAGACAAGTATGGCCAATCCCATCTATCGCAAAAAGCTTTGAAATCATTTGGACTTTAGTGATCGTGCAAAACTGAGTTGGCAGAATGGATGTTTTCCCAAACTAGCTAATGTTAATAAATAATAGTTATTACATAATTAATTCAATCTCTTACAAAGTTGTCTATAAAAGTCGTTTGTGAAAATGAGTCACGAATATATTCTGTTTATTAGGGAAGGGTTTATTTAGTAAGTGCTTGTAATTATGCTTTCTTCATTGAAGTTTTTTCGACTGTATAGCCTAAATATTCTTTTTTTGTAAATAAAATGTTTTTTTCTCGCCGAGATGTAAAAACAGATCTTGTGAGTGAAAAAATTGGAGTGAGAGTTTATGTTTGCCAACCTAAGTTTTAAGAAAAAACTGGTATTATTATGTGTATTTATGTCTTGTGTAAGTTTAATCATTGGGGGAGTTGCTCTCTATGGTTTTATAACTTTTTCAAAAGTTTCAGATGATGTAGCAAAGAGAGTTATTCCTAGAACTGCTCTTCTTAATACAATGGATGTTAATTATCAGAAAATACGAATTCAAGTTAGAACATTAGGGCTTGAGAATCTCAGTTTAGATAATCGTACCAGCGCAATTAATAATGCTTTGAAATATGTTAATAATTATGAAAATGCTTCAAAAGAGCTTAAATCATATGTAACAAGCAAAGAAGAGTTAGAGCTTTATAATAGGCTCGACAGGCAGTGGGAAGATTTTAAAAGTGTTGGTGTTAAGGCGATTGAATTAGGAAAGGTTTATGATGCAGATGCACGAGCAAAGCTATTAGAAATCTTTTTAGTTCATTGCCCAGAAGCCGCAGCTAATTTTCAACAAGCCTTAGATGAATATACTGATAGTATTAAAATTGAATTAAAGAATGCTGTTGCTCTTTCAAATGATGTCTCTAAAGAAATTGAATTCATTGATATGTTACTTGTTGTTGTTATGATTTTAGGAACTGGAATTGGATTAACTGTGGGAGTAACATTTGCAAATAGAATGTCTAATTCAATTCGCGAAACAATAGATAGTCTTACAAAGAGTTCTTCTGTTTTAACTTCTAATGCTTCTGATATTTCAAAAACATCTTCAGAGTTATCAGAGGCCAGTCAGGAACAGGATGCTGCATTACATGAGTCTTCAGCATCATTAGAAGAAATTGGCTCAATGGTTAAAATGACTGCTGATAATGCAATGAAGTCATCTCAGCTTGCGACGGAAAGCTATGACCGTGCTTCTAAAGGTAAGAATATTGTTGTGGATATGAATCTATCGATGAGTTCAATTAATACAAGTATTGATACGATTGTGAATGAACTTGATTTAAATAACGATAAAATGAAAGAGATTGCTTCTCTCATAAGTAGTATTGATGAGAAAACTCAAGTCATTAATGACATTGTTTTTCAAACAAAGCTTCTCTCTTTTAATGCATCTGTTGAAGCGGCAAGGGCCGGTGAAGCAGGTAAGGGATTTGCTGTTGTTGCAGAGGAAGTAGGTAAACTTGCCCAGATGAGTGGTGGTGCAGCTGTTGAAATCACTGAAATGCTTTCTTCAAGTGTTACACAAGTTAATAATATCATCGAAGATACAAAGAATCGTTTTTCTAAAGTAGTTGATGAGGCAAGATCAAGCGTCACAACGGGAACGGATATTGCAAAAGAATGTGAAGAGATTCTAGAAAGTATTGTTACTAGTGTTGAAGGAGTTTCTTCTTCTGTAGGTGAGATCTCATCGGCGACACAGGAACAATCAAGTGGAATCAATCAGCTACAAACTGCGCTTTCACATGTCGATGTTCTTTCAAAGTCAAATACTGGTATTGCTCAAGATTCATCATTGGTCTCAACTCAACTTCAAGGGCAAGTCTCGATTTTAAATAAGTCTATCGGTGATATTAAAGGCCTTATCCTAGGTGTAAATGATACGAAAGCGAAAGTCGTATCATTGGAAAAGAAGGTTTCTAGTATTCAAATTCCAGATAGTGAAGACTTTATTAAAAAGGCTGCCTAATATAAGTCAGTAACTTAACTTTGTTTATATACTGCCGATAAGTTTTAAGTGAGGGAGACAAAAAGCTACATTCTTTTACTGAGCTTATTACTTTCGGTAGTTTACGCATCAGAGCATTGTCTTAATAGTCCAAATGAAATTCGGGATAAGATTAATTATCTGAAGGCCCAAGTTATTTGTTCTAATTCAGATGATTTAGCTCAATGCCATAGCTTATTTGATGATAGTAATTTTCAAGAGAATGAAGATTTATCACCTAATGACTTATCTATAGGTGTTTGCTCCCAAAGTGAAACTTCTGCAAAGATTCCTTATACACTGATCTTTTCAACTCAATATCAAAATGTACAGGCCATCGCTCAAAGATTATCAGGACGTGTTAATGTTAATGATGCACTCGACTTTCACGAGCATATGTCCAAGCATAAAAAGAGAATTGTGGACTTGGGAGTAAAGCTACTTGAACGATATCCAGAACGTTTTAAAGAAATTGATAAGGAGACATTAAAAATCGTTTTAGAGGCCCACGATAATGCTAAGGTTACACCTTCTAGTCAATATAATGGACGGCCATTTTATAAGGTTCTTTTTGAAGAAGGTTATGGAAGAAAATTAAATAGAGAAATTGTAGATTCTCTAAATGATGTTGATGGAAAATGGACAGAGGATGCATTTAAAAAAGCAGGACTTTCTCTTGAGGGACTTACTGGCAAAAGAAAGCAGAATGTTTTAAAAAAACGAAAGTTAATACTAAAGATTGAAAAGATAGCAGACTTTGTTGATCGTGGAATGAGTCCGGTCACAAAAGAAGAATTTGGACGAAAAGTAGTTAAAGCAAGTGATAGTAAATTCTTTTTAAAGAATAAGAAAGACCGATTAGCTGCTGAGTTTTTAGAACAAAATTATAATGAATTTACAAAAGGCCATGAATATCGCCCGCTCTCTGCCTTTGATAAGGCTCGTCTTCACAAACGACTTCTCATACAGGAAAACTTCCATAAAATAACACCTAGTAACGTAGCAAAAGCTAGGCTGAGTTCTCGTGCCATTGCAAGTCAAGTGAAGAATAAAACACGAGATGGCCTCGGTCTTATGTCGAAGATACTTTCAAGTACAAAGTTTTTAAAAGCAGCAAATGCAGTCGAATTAATGGGGTACTCACCCTCTACGGCCTGTGCAACACTTGGCTACCACGATTGGATCAAAGATCCACAATGTAAACCTCTTTTGGCATTAAGCCCCAAAGTCATTTCTTTCTTAGGTGAAGATTGGCCAAGACAAAAACAGGCCCTAATTAATGGTGAACATATGTGTCGTGTTGTGGAAACAATCTATGATGATCTACAAACAAATCGATATTCTAATATCTCATGCTCTCAAGATCGATCAGTTGATATCAGTGGAATCGATGGTAAGAGCTTAAAGCTTAATAAGTCCAATGAGGGAGTCATTGATTCGGTCGAATTTTCTTCAAAGGGTAGGCATCGTGGAAGAAGTCTATCAAGTATCGTAAAGTCGATTGATTTTGGAGATGATGGTACTCCTCAAAAGATATGCTTTGAAAAAAAGAAATCTGCACGTCGTGCACAACTTGTTCAAACCTGTTATTCAGACTTCTCTAATCTAAATAATCATCAAGAAGTTTTATTCGAGCGTGCAAAAGAGTTCCTTCATAAGAATTCATTTGATCTTACTCGTGCTTCTTTGTGTTGTGGCACTCCTTCAACTAATAAACATATTCAAGACTTCTGCACCAGTGGTTCTCGTTTACAGTAGAGCAAAGATATCTATTTGATTTCCATCTGGATCTTTGACTGAAGCATATCGTTGGCCCCAAAAAGCATCCCAAGGCTCTTTTTCAATAATTACATCTTTATCTTTTAGCTTATTAACTAAGTTATCAACACTTTGTGGATTGTCTTGTTCAAAACAAAGAGTAATACCAGGAAAGATTGGCCTCTCCCAACTTGAATTGATTTTTTTCATTAGATCATACGAATCGAGCATAAGGCGAAGTCCTGACTTTGTTGTGGCCTCATAATGTTCATCCCCAATTTGGGTAAAATTTAATCCAAAGTTTTCGTAGAATTTTATAGAGTCTTCGAGACTTTCACATGCAATTCCAATAGCACTAAGATTCATAATGGTATCCTCTAACTAGTTGATTTAATTATTTTAACTCATGAACATAGTTAAGGAAAACCATAGTTTAGCCGATAAAATTGCTATGATAACAGAACGCCAAAAAGTTATTCGAAGCTTTGCAGCTATTGCCATTTCCTTTACAGCTGTATGGTATTCAACAAATTATAATCCTACGTCTTCTCGTTCAACAGCTTCATTTTTCCAAATTGGCAATTGCTTTAGTGCACTTAAGAAAATCATAAAAAATTATGAAGTAAGAGTCGGTGGTGATGTGTCTATTATCAATATGAAAGGTGATAATATCCAAGGAAAGATACATAGCTATGCACGTGGTGGCCTTCAAATTAATAATTCTAAAGGTGCATACCTCATTAGCTATAGTGATATACAAAGTATAAATGATGAAGTTTTAGGTGAAATTGAAATTTATAAAAAACTCTTAGAAGGGGAAGTGGAAAATCTAAAGAATAAAGATGTTAATGTTCACTTCTATAATGGAACCAATCATACTTCAATTGCTGGCCGTGATCTCGAAATTGGTGATGAAACACTTAACTTCACCTCTATTGAAGACGGACGACGCATGACATTTGCTTATGAGAAAATTTACGGCCTTGATGTCATTGATGCGGCAAAGGAAACTAAGAAGATCAGAAAAGATGTTAAACTACTTGAAGGTGAATTTGTTACCGTTGAATTAAAAAGTGGTGAAAACTTAGATGGTACAATTTCTCTTTCTCTTGATGGTAGTCGCGTTGAAATAACAGACGTGGATGATGCTGATGAAGTGATGGCCATTCCTATTACTGATATCAAATCTATTTATCAGTAAATCCATAACAACTGGGCTTTATGGACTTTAAAATACATCAACTAAAAGGCTATATCCAAACAATCTATCTCGTAGAAGAAAACGGCTCGTTTCTTCTTCTGGATGGTTGTTGTCGGCCTGATGTTGAAGTTGTGGAATCATATCTTGAAAGCAAATTAAATAGAAATTTAAGCGATATTAAATTAGTTATAACAACACACGCTCATCCTGATCACATGGGAGGAGTAGAACTTTTTAAAAAAAGAGGAATTCCCATCGCTGGCCCTCGAGATCTTAATCTAATGTACTCTGGCCTCTTTGGTATCGTTACTTATTGGGTTGATATCCTACTTACTTATCTTGTGGCCTTAAATAAGAAGAGAGGATTTAAAAATATTCTTTTTTCACGCAAAGTTAAGCTCGACTATATCCTAACTGATCTAATGGAAGTTCCATTCTTTAAAAACTGGAAAGTCTTAGAGTGTCCAGGGCACACAATAATGGACTTAAGTATCTTTCATGAAGAACAAAAGCTTGCATATATTGCTGATAATTTCGTCAGTACCAAAACTAATGTCTTTAGGCCTTATCCAATCTGGAAACCACAAGAGTATCGAAGCTCACTTCAGCGCTATATCGATCTTGGTATCAATGACTTTCTTATCGCCCATTATGGACAAGTCAAAGTAAGTCACGAACGTATTAAAGAATTAATTGATTCAACACCGGATATCCCACGAAAGCACCATAATAGTTTACCTGCTATTTTGATGAAGTTATTAAAGTCTGTATTCAAATAGTATTTAACGATCTAAGATGAATTATCTGATAAATGAGGGTTCTTAAATGCAAAAGAAAGAGATGAAGATTTGGGTCGATGCTGATGCATGCCCTAAGGTTATTAAAGAGATACTTTTTAAAACATCCATTCGTTTACAAATCCCACTCATACTTGTTGCTAACTCCTATATGAATATCCCACATCACGAGTTAATCTCTTTTGTTAAAGTTGATAGCGGAGATGATGTCGCTGATATGTATATTGCTGAACATGTTGAAGTAAATGATCTCGTCATTACAGCTGACATTCCATTGGCCGCTGAAGTTGTTGGAAGAGGAACTCTTGCTATTAATCCTCGCGGTGAACTCTACGATGAAGAGAATATAGGAGAGCGACTATCAATGCGAGACTTTATGAAGGAGCTTCGTGATGGAGGAGTCGTTACAGGAGGCCCTGACTCATTTAATGCTAAAGATAAGCAAAACTTTGCAAATTCACTGAACAAAATACTCTCTAAGAAGGGATATCACTAATATACTTTACATAAACGCGATTAAAGGTTGACTTGTATCCTAATACAAGAGATGAAGGGGATTGATCTAGATACATTTTAAATATTCGCCTGTGCTAGTATTTGGATTAAGCATTGGCATTAACGCTTATTGAGCAAGGATATTTATTATGTCATCAATCAATTCATTTGATTCCCTAAAACTATTACCTGAAATTCTCTCAAGCCTAAATAAAAAAGGCTATAAGAAACCAACTCCTATCCAGGCACAATCAATCCCACACTTATTAACAGGTGGAGATATTCTTGGAATTGCACAAACTGGAACTGGAAAAACTGCTGCGTTCTCATTACCAATTTTAAATAATCTAGGCTCAAATAAAATTAAAACTAAGCCAAGACATATGAGAACTTTAATTCTTACACCTACAAGAGAGTTAGCATCTCAGATTAATGAAAATATTGAAGAATATGGAAAAGGCCTAGGCATAAAAAGTACGGTTATTTTCGGTGGAGTTAAACCAAGGCCACAAATCCTACAGCTTAAAAAAGGGATGGATGTAATTGTTGCTACTCCTGGTCGTTTCTTAGATCTTATGAGTAATGACCAAATTCAATTTGGCCAACTTGAAACCTTTGTCCTCGATGAAGCGGATCGCATGCTTGATATGGGATTCATTCGCGATGTGAATAAGATCATTGCGAGACTACCAAAGAAGAGGCAAACGTTACTTTTTTCTGCGACGATGCCACAAGATATTGTAAACCTTTCTAAAAAGCTTCTAGTAAAGCCTAAGAAGGTTGAAGTAACACCTGAATCAACAACTGTCGAAAAGATTGATCAGAAAATCAATTTTGTCCACAAGACAAATAAACCAAAACTCTTAATTAATATTCTAGAAGACCAATCAATTGAGCACGTACTTGTTTTTACAAAGACAAAACACGGCGCTAATCGAGTTGTTAAGCATCTTGATCAGGTTGGAATAACATCTGCTGCTATTCATGGAAATAAATCTCAAGGTGCACGTGAAAAGGCCCTTGGTGGTTTTAAAAAGGGAACAATCAGAGTCCTCGTTGCAACTGATATTGCTGCTCGTGGAATTGATGTTTCTCATATCACTCACGTTATCAATTATAACCTTCCAGATGATCCTAAAAGTTATGTTCACCGTATCGGAAGAACGGCCCGAGCTGGACGTGATGGAATCGCTATTTCATTTTGCGATGACACAGAAAAGAAACTTTTAAAAGATATTGAAAAAACGATTAAGTATCAGATCCCACAAGATAAGGATCATCCTTTTCATGGAGTTGCTGGAGCACCTGCTCAACCTCAAAATCACAGGCGCCCAAGTAAGAAAGCATCTGCTAATAAAAGCCGTAATGGAAATAATCAGCAACGAAGTGCTCGACGTAGGCCTGCTAAGAAGAAGCCTACTACTTAAGATGTAAGTGAAGATGCAGAGTTGGTGACCCCGCTTTGCGGCCATCGTGGCTATTTGCTTAAGATGAGATCGATACAAGTGCGAGGGCTCCTCCTCATGCTTTCGCGTCACGCTCAAGCAATCGTCGCCGGTTCACTCGCTTCCGCTGGCCGTCCGGGCCAGCTCTTCGCTAACGCGCGCTCGTTCACTTCTCGCCCCATCGGTCTCTTTATGCATAAATTTGGATTTCAGGAATACAGAAGTTTCTCTAGGTGCTTTTTCACGACACGTAGTCAATGAAAAAACACCTGGAACCTAAACTAATGACACACTACCTAATTTTCTTTTAAAAGGTAACAGTACTCAAAATAGTAAAAATCCTTTAACATCAATTTATGAAAATATTTACTTACTTTATATCAATCGCTCTAAGTTATAACGTATTTGCTTCTGGTTGCATGGGGGCTCGTTTAAAAGGAACAGTACCAAGTTGGAATAAACCAGCAGTAGCTTCCTCTCTCTTTACATCATTGTCAGCGCTCGTACTTTCAGAGGAGTCTGACATAACTGATAAGCAGGATAAGATCGCTAAAGAATCTTACATTGTGCCTGCAATATATTTTTACTTATCTGTAATGACGACCTGTCATGCAGTGTCCTTAGAAAAATATAAAGAGCTTAAAAAAGAGAATGATAAGAAAGGACCTAAAGCAGCTTGGATGTATCCGCCTGTACCTACTAAAGCACAATTAGAAGATAGTATAAAATCTTGGAGAAAGCTTTCAAAAATAACGATAGCAACTGTTGGAGGGGTAAACCTTTATTCTCTCTCTAGGATTTATGATGTAGCTAGCGAGCAATCCACTAAAAATATTGCTCTCGCATCGGCTATATTAACTATTGCTACAACTGTTTATGATTATGATAATGTTTTTAGTAATAAACCACCACCATGGGCCGACTTTGATATTGTAACAACAGAAATAGGTAATTCATTAGTTCCTTCAGTTCGATACACTTACAACTTCTAGTTTACTAAGGTTATTATTTTTCATCGTTAAATTCTTTTATTCATTTAAATAATCTTTAGAAAATATAAAGTTAGTTCTACTAAGTCACTGAAAATAAGCATTTGAAATTTCTTTCCAATTTTTTCTTAATATGTCGATAAGTTAAGTAATATCAGACGTTTATGTAAGGATTGTGGGGTAATGGAAGAGAAGTTACTGAAGACATATGAGTATGCCACTCAAAAGTTGATGCTTGTAATTAGTGTGTTAGTTTTTGGAGGACTTGGAGTCTTCACCTTATACAGGGCTGCAACGGAAGCAAATATTTCACTTATTTTTGTATCCCTAGTATTTTTTGGATTTGTCTTAATTGCATTCATAGGTTCTAGGATAAAGAAAAAGATTGAAGTCTACGAAGACAAGATGATTATCCCAAAACTTCTCTTTTCTAAAAAAGTTCACGTCGTTTTAGTAAATGAAATTGTTAATGTCACTGAGATAACAGGAAGTGGAATTCCGTCAATTAGAATAGATCTTAGCAATGGAAAGAATGTTGAAATTCCATCTACAGTAATGAAAGAAAAAGAGTTTTATGACCTCCTAGTTTATCTTGAAGGATTACTTCAAATAAGACCAAAGGAATATGTTGCACCTGATGTTATTGAAAAAAAGAAGTCGAAGCAGAAGATTTTCAACTTCGTAATTGCTGCAATTGTACCATTCCTTATTATTGCCCCAAGGCTTTACAACGATGAATTAAAAACGATTGGTGATTGGTCTCTTGTACTAACTCTTATCGCTATTATTTACTTTGGTGGCTATATACAAAGTAAAATAGCAAAATCTTCATCCAAGCATGCAAAAGAAAATAGAGAATCACTTTCTAGGCCCGAAATGAAAAAAGCTAAGAGAAAGTGGACGCTAATTGTTAATATACCCACGGTATGTTCTATCTTTGGTATGGTTGCACTAGTAAATGTACAAATTGATGGGGTAATCAATTTTATTCCATTATTTAGCTACGCTCTCACTATTACATTTGTTTTCTACTATATTTACTTGAACTTTATTCCTGATGACAAAGGATCAATATCTCCTACCGAGAAAAAAGCTACGATAGTCATGTCTGGGATTTTATCCGTTTTTGTAGTCACTGGAGCACTTCTGGCTTTGAATATTAATATGGATGATACCGAAGGAGTAAAAAAACACTCTTATTTAACTGGTATGTTTGTTCCGCATAAGAATAAAAATCACAAGTGTTATTACATTGCAGACTGGGAGACAGGTGAGAGCCTCGGAATTGGTAGTTCTACATATTGTACTTATACCTACCCTAGAATCAAAGAGGGAGATGAAGTATCTTTCTCCCTAAAAGAAGGCGCTCTAGGCTCTCCTTGGATTGGACAAGTTGAAATTTTAAAATATCGTTCTATTGATGATCTAATTGCAAGCCTCGCTAAGCCCCAAGATTTAAAAAGTGTTGATATTATCTCTTTTAGTAATCTCTACGAAAAATCTGTATTAGATACTTATTTTCAAAAATGGAAAAACACATGTTTGAATGAAGATACTAGTTACTGTCGTTTAGCTTCTTATATTTCATACGTTAATAATAAATATCAGGAGCAGAAGGAGCTCATTTCACTCGGTTGTGAGAATGGAGACTTTAGAGCTTGTTATAACTACTTCTATATAAAAGAGTTTAAGAAAGAAGAGAAGGCCATTGCGAAGTCTCGAATCCTTAAGGAGTGTCCGAAGTTTCGTGGTGGTGATGAGAAATATATTTGTGATTATGTGAAGTCAGTAAAACTGTGAGGGAATAATATGGGGAAGTTTTTAAAATTTGTAGGAATCGTATCGTTAATAATGTTCACATTAGTCACCGTTGGTCTTGTTTATTTGTTTTCAACAGGATCAGGCTTAGATGATAGCTCTCAAAAATATGCAGATAGTATTATAGAGAACAATGTAAAGGGGTGGAAGACACCCATTCCGTATGATCAATTAAGTCTCGAGTTTAAAGAATCCATGTCCGAGGAAGATCTTAAAAAGTTTTGGACAAAGCTTTCAACTGTTGGTGATGCCACAAATATAACTGAAGGTATTGGTGAGGCTAAAGTTAATTATATTTTTGATAAAGGAAAAAGTGTTACGGCAAGTTATAAATACGTCGCAGATTATGAAAGCTGCAAGGCAAATATATACGTAAATTTAAAGCAAGAGTCGGAGATTTGGAAAGTCTATGGATTCAAGTTCATGTCTGTGAATAATTTGGATTGTTTTTAAGTGTATTTGAAAAAGTAAAATTAATAATGTTCTCAGGTGGCTTTTTTTGACTTTGCGTAATGAAAAAGCACCTGGCACGGCGTTGAAAAACTCAAAGAGGGGAATAGGATACAAGGAAAATTTATCAAATTTTAAATAAGCACTAAGGTAAAAACTTTTACTTGTCTTGATTCCTGATTTTTCTATAAGTATCAAGTCCATAACTTTAATAAATAAAAAAATAAAACTGTAGTGAGATTCAGCGTTTTATTTTGAGGAGATGTCTATGGGAATCCGAAAAGAAGTCGAAAGCTTTATTTTAAAAAATAATAAAGCTCTTTCTAAATTAGAGAGAGACTCGAAGATAATATTACATTACTTTGGGATGGGTGAAGAACAACTACCAACACTTCAATCAACTGCTGATTTTTTTGACGCAGGAACAAGAGAGAATGTACGACAAATAGTAAAAAAAAAGTTTACGCAGAAACTAATAGACTCAAATAGCACAATTTCAAATCTCGAAAGTATTTACCGTTATATTAATGAGAAAAAGCATATTGAATACGAAAAGTTAAACTCAGGGCTGATGAAAGAGGGATTGATAACAGAAGATATCTTTATACAAGGTATTCTAAACTTGTGTGAGGATATCGGAATTGGTGATGGTTACCTTATTGTTAATTCTAATTTCGATAAAGCTGGAAAGTCTGAATATGAGGCAGGTGATCCTCTTTATATCACGAGGAAAGATTCTTTAAATTACTTAAAAGGTGTGTGGAAGCAAGTTAAAACAGCACCAGGTCAGGTTGGCTTGGCTCCCGTAGAGTATTCTCTATCTGGTATTAGTGACGAATATAAAACCGTCATCAGGGAGCATATATATTCATCGACTGACTCATTGGTTATTTCTTTTGATAATCAGGAGTACTACATTTTTGAATCTCGCGATAACTTTTTAGAAAATAATCTAGAAAAGATGTTCTCGTTAAAAGACTCTTATTCCATCGAAGCACTTCTGCATGGTATTTCTTTAGTAATGAAAAAGCGTACTCAAAGAGAGCCACCTTATCCTAGCTTGAAAATTGTTGATAAGTATTTCATGACAACAGATAAACTTATTGTGGAAGATAGGGGGAGGGTACTTTTTCATAAGGATGTTGAGGCAAGCATTTTATCAGCCGAAGAAAGTAAATTAGTTGAATACCTACGTGAACATAAGAAAGTGAAGTATCCTGAGATAAGGGAAATGTTTAATGAAAAGTCGAAGGCTTTTGCCTCTGTTCTTCTCAAGTCACCCTTCTTATATAAAGATATTTCAGCCGGAAGGAAAGGATATGAATACTATCTATTGAAAGACTTCCCAATCGCTAATGAGTCTACGGGTTCAATATCACGGATTGATGTTTTAATTAATAAATTAAAAGCATTAAAAGGAAAGGGGACGGATCGCCTAGTGGATTCGAGAAGTCGTAAAGAGCATAAAATCTTAAGTGACATAATATTCTCGGGAAAGTCATCAGAGGTATGTGCTATTTGTTTAAAAAAATTACCAGTGGAACTTTTGTGTTGTGCTCACAAGAAAAAAAGGTCTGATGCTACTGAGGATGAAAGACTTAATCCAAACATAGTTATGCCTTTATGCTATCTAGGCTGTGATAAGTTGTATGAGAATGACTTTATCAGAGTAGAAGATGGGCAAGTCGTTAGAGGGGAGAATATGAATCACTCTGAGCTTCTCCAGGATGCTTTGGATAAAGTATTAGGTAATGAGTTAGATTCAAGATGGCTTACAAATAGTGAGTTTTTTAAACGCTAAGAATGTTAAAATATTCTTTCAGGTACTTTTTCACGACACGTCGTCAACGAAAACACCTGGAATCTAAGCTTTTGCCTAAATGCTAATTAGGTGAGTGTTTAGACCTTCAAACTTAGAGCCGTCGTAGTCGGTTTATATGGTACGCTACTAACTAACGAGACTCATTAACGTATTAAAAGGATCCATTATTAATACCTGAAAAATGGACAAACAAATAGGGCAACGAAATCAAGAAATGGGGTAACACGTCTACATATTACCCCATTTAGAAATTACGACAGTAGGTTGTCTACACCTTCAGTGAGTTTATTCATCATTGATTTGGCGGGAACATACTCTTTAAATACTTCCCATTTTTCTTTCATCTCATCAGAAGATTCTTTTGACTTTTTGAAGACTTCCCTCTTCTCAATAATTGAGGGATTATCAATTAACTTTGCTTTTTTTAGATTAGCTAAAATATTAGTTAAGTTTTCTTTTTTTATATCTTTAGTTATTTTTTTAGAAATTTTTCTTGTTAAGATTTGTATCTGCGATGAGTTTAGATCAAAAGAAATAGCTTCTAAAGAACTACTTAGTATCACAATGTCGTTTATAGCTCCGTTCGAAAGCATTGAAAAAAAATTGTTAATATTTGAACTTTCCTTTTTTGCCCATTTAGTAGTAAACTTAGAAATTGGGATATCTGTCTGATTATTCCAATCATCTGCAAGCCTTTCAAATAATTTTTCAGAAAGTTTTTCCAAATACTCTTGACTACAACTTGTATTAATTTGTTCGAGATAACTATTTAGGCAATCATTGTACTTTCTGGCCAGTTGAATAATCGTTTCAGCCTGTTCATCAATTTTTACTGAATTATTTTGCAAGCTTATCTCACTATAAAGGTTTGTGATATCATGATTCGTGTAAAGTGATATCAGTTCTAGTCTTTGATTTTCGTTTAGATGAGGCCATATAATGTTAGTATGCTTAATAGAGTCTTGAGGATGTGCTTTTGTTAAGTTGAACAAGTTTATTAAAATACTAGAAAATTCTTCACTTTGAACAACTTTGTTCCAGGTCTTTTTATACAAGGAGGCGATATCTATATTTGCAGGATGTTTGTAATGCGCCCAAAGTCTTGTTATTTCTGAGATTGATTTTTTTATTATTTCGTCTGACTGATCGCAAATAAATTCAGAATATAGTGTTGATGCCCCCGATATCCAACTTGTTTGTGCATGATGAGTCACGAGATAAGTATTTATTTGTTCAGAGCATTTTGTAAAAAAACCTTCAGATAAACTATTTTTGAATGAAAGGATGATGTCGACTTTCGCCTCGTATTTGTCCCAAGACTGGCTAGTTGCAATATCACTTAACTTTTCTTCTAGCATATATTGCGTATTTTTTTCCCACGAGGGGGTCTTTAGGAAGTTTTGAATTATTTCCTTGTCTTTATCTATGAGTGTTGTATTTTCATCAATAGGAGATAAGAAAAATGCAATTGTAGATTTCTGCGTCTCTTCATCGAAATTATTATTTAGAAAGAATGGAATAATTGTTTCTTGGCTCTCTTTAAGAGAATCGTATTTATCGTTTTTATTATAGCGAATAGATAATTTTTCTCCCATTGTTTTCCAGGAAAGAGATAAGCCTGTTGATGAATTTTGTTCTAGAAAGTTTTTCAAGGCATCTATGGTCCCTTTTTTTATACTAAAACTTTTTGGCGAGAGACTTCTTTTAAAAGAGCTATCTAACTTCGAAATCTGTGCTTCTGTAAGGGAGAGATCTTTTTCTTTCGATAGTTTTAAAGCTAGATCGATTTTTTCAGTTGTATCACTAACGTACTTTTCTTCTATTGATTGCTCGATAAGCTTAGAGTTTATCTGACTAATAGTGTTGCTGCTCATGTCAGCAATATTGTTCTCTATGAATTGTAGTTCTTGCGTCTTAAGTAATCGAGCTTGAAATAATTTTAACAACATCAAGGTTCTATTTTCTATTGTAAATGAACTCCAAAGTTTCTCAATTAAATTAATCCTTAGTTCTAAAAATTGTTCAACTTTGACTTGAATCGATGATTCTTCATTCTCTTCAGGCTCAGAGGTATTCTCAACAATAGTATTGAAGCGATTTATTAATGATGTATTAAACATAGCTAATGTTTTTTGGGAATAATCATTTTCAATGATTTGATTTGCCCAAAATATTATTTCATCTAGCTCCTCATCCTCCTCTTCTAATGGAATTGTAAAATGAGTTTTTAAATAATCAACGCCCTTTCCAACTTGTAAAACTTCATCCTCGTCAATTATAGAGAGAAGTTGGTCGTTTGATAAATTAACTAAACCTTGCTCATCGGTTCTTATTAGTAAGGATAATACTTTTTGGGTAGTTTCAGATAAACTCACGTACTTTAATATATCAACAATCTTCTTAATGTTTTCGTGTTCATCAACAAGTTCATTATCATGCAAATATTTAAGACATAGACTTGCCCACTTGTTTGCGATTACACTTTTATATTTTTCTGATAACTTCGAAAATATATTAACAACGGTATGAATAATATTTCTATTGCTGAGTGTAGAGAGTGATCTTTCTTCAAAGATATCTGAAATATAGCTTGATATAAGGTTTAGTCTGTCTTCATCTTCCTCAGAGTCTTTAAGTGTGGAATTTATTTGAGCAGCTTGTCCAGAAGTCAATGAAGAGTACATTAGTCGATAGAGTGCATCTCCACCAAGACCTCCTTCTGCATATTCATTTAGGAAAATAAATGGCCTTGATGATGTTGTCGAATAGAAGTACGTTTTTGATACAAAGGTAATAAACTTCTCATAATCTTGGTGTGGTTTTTCATTTTCATAGAATTGTTCACAAGCTTCAAGTTCCTCTGGCTCTAATGATTTTCTACCATCTCTTTCAATCGTTGCAATCCAAGAGAGTAAATCAGGATTATTCTGAATGTGTGGAATGGACCATGAAAAGTCCATTTTTAAAACAGTTATTCTTGCAAGAAACCATGGATTAGAGGTCACAGTTCCCTTGTTGAGTCGATGAGTTTTCTCCATCTCAAAAGCCGATAAGACAGAATTACAAAATTCATTAACTAATCGGCCAACTTGCCTAGGGGTTTTAACACCATCATGGATTAAAACATCAATAATTTCTTCAAGAGGGAACTTGTTTTCTATCTCTAACTTTCTCAATATATGATTGTTTTTTTCGTTTCTAATAGCTCTAATCGCAAAACCTTTCATGTCTCGCTTTTCAAAAGGAGGTAATCTGTAGGAGTGAGGAAAGTATCTTTGGACAAAGTCATCAAAACTTGTTGGTCCAGGGACATTATCCTTATAATCAATTTGTTTTAATTCGGCTAAGGACTTTTTAATTTTTCTTTCATCACATGTAACGACAAAAAGACAGTCGCCGACCTCCATGAAAGAGCGTAAAGAGTTTAAGCTATGAATAATCTCAGTGGATTGAAGACGATCTATATCATCAATAAAAAACACGGGGGATTTTTTTGTACTATTGAACCATGTTGAAACCATATCATGAAATACAACTTCGAGCGCTTCTGATGAGTGGTTGGGTTTTTGACTTTTTGTTTTTTTAGGAGGAACACTCCACTGTTTAATTTGTTCTTCAAAAAAGATAGGCATTTTTTTATATAAGAAGAAAAGAAAAATTAATGTAAGAGAAATATTTCCAATGATTACTTGAGACTCTAGTATTAATCCGAAGAGTTTTAAAGCCTGTGTTAGAAGCAGAATTAATACTATATAAATACCGAAAGCGATCAATACAGTAATGAAAGTACCCTTTAGCGCAGCAATGTTGTTCTTAAATGCGTTAGCAAATGAGTAGTCATCTGGAGAAACTTTTGTTGTACTCGTAGCCTTGAATAGCCTTTCTTCAAAATCATTATTAATCTCAGAAATCTTCTTCTGATCAATTTTATTGTTATCCCAGCCCTTGGTTCTGCAATACATAAGAAGATGAATTTTTCTTAGTAATGCTATCCTTAAGTCACCAGATTCATATTTCCAAGCAGTGAGATGAACTAGATCTAAATTTGAAGATGAAATACTGTTATCTTTTAATAACAGGCTATGAATTGACGATTTACCAACGCCATAGTCTCCAAGAAGAGCTATCGTATTATTTTTTTGTTTGGAGTTGTCTGTTTGGCCCTGATTAGAATTTAATACTTGAACAAGAAGTTTCGCAAAGTTTTTTGAGTGGATATTATGGTGTAACTCATCTTGTGAGGAATCCTGAATAGGAGCGGACGGTAAATGCCAGTTTGAGTCATTCGGGATTTCATTTGGAAATTGATACTTTGAGTTCTTCATACATACCTACTAATTTTTATTTATAACCTTAATAAGATGGTTGCTAAATAAATAATGTCAAGGCGAGTTAATTAATTTTTTTTAATAAATTGGTAGACAGCATGTAAACGGATTGTAGACATGCTTAGCAAGTTTGTGTTTCTGGAGAATTGGGCTTTTTATACTTGAGGTATAGAGATGCAGAGTTGGTGACCCCGCTTTGCGGCCATCGTGGCTATTTGCTTAAGATGAGATCGATACAAGTGCGAGGGCTCCTCCTCATGCTTTCGCGTCACGCTCAAGCAATCGTCGCCGGTTCACTCGCTTCCGCTGGCCGTCCGGGCCAGCTCTTCGCTAACGCGCGCTCGTTCACTTCTCGCCCCATCGGTCTCTTTATGCATAAATTTGGATTTCAGGAATAAAAAAAGCCTTCGCAAAGGAAGGCTTTTTTAAATGGGGTGACCGATGGGGCTCGAACCCACGACAACCAGAATCACAATCTGGCGCTCTACCAACTGAACTACGGTCACCATAAGAATGTGGAATTATTTATAATTGATTAGGCCTTATGAGTCAACCTGTAATTCTTTTGTGTGTAAGGATTGTGCGAAGTGTCTTAGGAATTCCTTGCATATAGTTAGGACAAGGCATTAAAATGATTAAAGAGTTTACTAAAAACTAGGAAGGAATATATGAAAAAGGCGTTTCTATCATTAATGATGCTGTCACAAGCTTCAATCTTCGCTTACGGGATCGGACAATCGACAATGCCAATGCTAAGCGGATCAAAGACAATTGCTACAGAACTTACTGGAATTACATCAGATAAGGGTGGAATGGGGATGCAAGTTCGCTACACTCATAAATTAGACGAGAAATTAATCGTAGATGGTGGTCTAGGGATTTCTGGTGGTGATCGTTCACAAAGACTATTTGTTGGTGCGGACTATGAACTGTATCCAGATTATATGCAACAACCTCGTGTTTCTGTAAAAGGGATGATTGAGCGTTCTACAGAGTTTGATGAAGGTGTTACAAAGCTTTCAATTGCTCCAACAGTAACGAAGGGATTCTCTTTTTGGGGTAAAGAAGCTTATCCATATGCTTCAATTCCTCTAGGACTATCACTAAATGGTGATACTCAGAGATATGAAACAACAATGAGTCTTAACACGGGGATTAACGGACAATTACCAATTGAAGGCTTCAAGCACCTAAACGGTACAATGGAAGTTCAAGTTGGCCTAAAGGATTCATTTACAGCTTTCTTAGCTGGTGTTTCTTTTCCTCTATAATTACTTACAAAAATTTTATATAAGAAAGGGCGGCTTAATGGCCGCCTTTTTTACATGAGGCATTCGATGACAACTCCAAAGATTATACTTTCAGACTTTGACGGTACGCTAACTCACCATACAGAAATGAGCAGTGAGCTTTTTGATATTTTAAATCTTGCTGAGAGTAAAAAGATCCCATTTGTTATCGTAACAGGCCGAAGTATCTCTTGGGCACATTTTCTAATCACTCACTTTTCAACACTTCCTATCGTTATCTCAGAAGGCGGAGGAGCTCTTAGTTGGCGTGATAAGAATGGACTTATTCAAAATGAATTCTTAGTTCCAGAAAGTGAGCTTGCAAAGCTTGAAGCTTTTTGTGTAAAGCTTAAAGAGAAGTATCCTAATTTAAATTTAACAAGTGATTCTTTGGGGCGAGTATCTGATCGCGCGATTGAATTATGTGATCTTGAAGATGAGAAATTTAAAAATGAAATTTGTCACCTTATGGATGAAGAGGGGATTAATTACTCAACATCTAATGTTCACTTAAACTTTTGGTGTGGAAACCTATCAAAGGCAAATGCAACAAAGGTTCTCTTTAATAAGTTCTTTTCACATCTAAATATGGAAGAAGAATCTATCTACTTTGGTGATAGTCTAAATGATCAATCAATGTTTGATAAGGTTAAGACTTCAATTGGTGTTTCTAATATTGATTCAGTTATGGATCGCTTAAGTGTAAAACCACACATTATTTTAAAGGGAAAAGAAAACGCTGGGCCAAGTGGTGTTCTTAATTACCTGAAAAATAATCTCTAGCTTTATCTTTAACAGTTTTTTCAATCTCATCTACTGGTGTCGAAAAACGCTCTTTAATTAGCGGGATGAAGTCCTTTGGAAGTGATGAAATATACATGCGATCTTCACCCTTGTAGTGAAGCTTTAGACCGATGGCATGGAGGCAGTGACGATTGTGTTCCATCTGGTCAAATTCTTCTGGTGCGGCCAAGTTATCTTTAAAGCGTTGAAACATTTCAAATGATCCAAGGTAAAGCTTATCACCTAATAGTGGCAGGCCTCTAAGCATTGCGTGAACACGGATTTGATGCTGGCGTCCAGTTTGAGGAAAGGCCAGTCCAAGTACATAATCACCTTCTTTAAAAAGAATTTTAAAGTCAGTATAGGCATGCTTTCCTTCATGAGAGTCCACGGGAAAAGAATCGATATAAACTCGCTTTAACCCTTCTTCACTAGCTCCAAGTCTTTCATCTGAAAAGAATTCTTGTGCTCCATTGTAATCTTCATTTGCTTTTGCAATAAAGAAGTAGCACTTCTTAACGCGATCATGGATGAACTCTTCACCCATTAGGTTTGCTATCTGTGGATCTTTTCCAAGCATCATCACACCTGATGTTTCACGATCAAGTCTGTGAATTGAGTGGATGGTTTTCTCATACTTTTCTTCAAACATTACTGTGGCACAGTAAAAGAGGTGGCGGCCAGTTGGGTGACAGGCCATATATGGAGGCTTATTCATGACAATAAGCTCCTTATCTTCAAAAATTATTTCAGGCTTTTCATCGAGTTCAATAAGTTCACCACGCCAATATTCGTCTTCTTGAGTTGTTCTTGTGATTCGAAAAAAGATTTTTTCTTTATAGTGGAGAGTCGTTGATGGCCTAGGCTTTCCTGGACGGTCAATGATTTGAACATCACCGGCTTTGATTCTCTTTTTCACTTCTTGACGAGACCACGTTTCAAGATAGATCTGCATAAATTGATCCAACCTCATCCCTTGATGAGTTTCTTCAACGTAATACGTCACCTCATAGACTTGAGTCGTGAATTTCTTATTTAAGATGGCCATGTTTATCTAAGTTAATTAGTACTAGTAACGTTCTTTAATTAGATACTTTATTAACTCAAATGAACCATTCTGTGAATAACCATATGAAGATTGAAGATTATCAATAACAACCTTAATTTCTTTTTTGATATCTTCTTTCAATGGGATATGGCCTTTTACTTCTTTTCCAGACATCTCTGCTTCAAAGAAAACAAGATTCTTAGCAATCTTATGAATTACCTTCTCTTGCTCTTTTCTAAATGATTCTTTTAGACGATCCACAACTTCTGGGAAGATTTTAGTATAATCGACTTCTTCGCCTTTATTATCCAGATACCAAGCACCTAGTTTAGAAATAAGGTGAGAACGGAAGTTAACAGCATCTTCTTTTAGATTGATATTATTTTCAAATTCTTTAATGAAGTACTCATCTGCATCTTCATACTTAGAAGTTACAACGTTTTTAATCTTTTCACCTTTAATCATGGCGTTGATATTTTCGATATATCTCTTTAAGTAATCTTCATAAGAGCGATCATCCACAAGACCTAATGACTCTCTTAACTTCTTATCAAAGTCATCAAGAGCTGATTCGTTGATTAGCTCAATGAACTTTGGTGGATTATGATAATCTCCGTGAGCAGACATATTTAGAAAGTCATATTCTGACTTCTTATTGATAATTCTTTTAAAGTAGTCCAGAACTTGAATAAAAGTAATTGCCTTATTCATATCTGCCAGACGATAAATAATATTTTTAATATCCCTTGGTGAGATACCAAATTTACCTTCGTAGAGATTATCGAATTCAAATTCTGATTCGATACGCTCAATATTATGTTTTAAGATTTGTGCTTGTTCTACGTCTAATCGTCCAGGGATGATTCTATCTTCAGAGTAGAGTCCGGCCTTCTCAAGTGGATTAAGAGTTGTTACGATAGCTGAAAGTTTCTTCGTATCTTCGTAGTGCTTTGTCATACAAGAGCGAATCCTAGTCATAACGGCGAACTTTGCAATGGCATCAAGAGCACCCGGCTCAAAATGAGTACGATCTTTAATACTATTGATTTGTTTTTGATAGATCTTCATTTCACTCTTATAGTCTAAGAGATATGGTACGCGGATAAATGTAAAACGTCCTTTAAATGAATTAAAGTCAGGGTGTTGCTTAAAGGCCGTTAAATGTACTTCATTTGATGTACCAATAAAGAAGATATCAAGCTCAGTTAAAATACCACCGAGATTAATTGATCCGGATTCCATTGTCATAAGTAGATACTTAAATGTATCCAATGGCCTTTTAAGTAGATCTGAATATTCTAGAATACCGCGATTGGCATGAATTGTTTCACCAGACATTTGAAAGAGATTTAATGACTGAAGTGAAGGTGGAAGAGAAGCAAGTCTCTGATCCATTGTGATTTGTTGCATCTTTGCATCAACATGTAGTTGAGGCTCAATTGTAACAGCACTTCTCGAATAACGACGAGAGATAGTGTAGCGCTCAACGCGAATATGTTTTAAGACTTCTTCATGCTTTCCTTTGTAATTCTTAAGTAGAGCATCGTAAATCATACGATTTCTTTTTGAGAGATCACCGCGGACAAGGTAAGACTTTTCAATTTCTTCCTGCTTTTCTGGATTCTCATTAAAAGCTGAATGGATTAAATCCTTTCTAACTTCTTTTGGGATAAGTAGTAGAGGGTGATCTTTTAATTCAGATGTTAAAATAGCTGAGATATCTTTATCTTCTAATTGTGCGTAAGAGCTTAAATCTGAAGTTGTCGATGCTTGGTTTAATCCAAGATTACCTTTTATGACTGTATTAATTGGAAAGATCCAACTAAATGTATAAAGAGCACCTTCATCTGTTTTAGAATAATCCTCAGCACCTTTCATAAGGCGCTTAACAAGTGAGCTCTTTGAAGAACCATTTGGCCCAATAAGAAGTATGAATTTATTATTAAAACCTTCTTCTGCAAAATTTCTTAGTTGCTCAATGATCTTTTCCTCAATCTTATACTGGCCAAATACTGCTGGAGCGTCTTGGTCATCATGTGAGAAAACATTTAAATGTTTGTGATCATCACGGCCAAAGTAATTAACCATGTCTTGAAGGTAAGCAGAAGTTGGCCTTAATTCCTTTTCAGGAGACTTCTTAAAGAGTTCATAATACTCAAAAAATGACATGATCTCATTGCCGTTAACTTCTAAATTATTTAAGCTATCTATCCAATCCATAATAATCCTTTGAATCCTTTTAACATAAGGAAATTCTATATATAATTTTACCATTGATTGGGTGTTACACATAAGTGAGAAATGTTTAAAAAAATAATTTTAACTACTATATTAATTCTGAGTGTTGGTGTCGGGTATTGGGGCTTTACAAAGCTGCAAACAAAAAAGACTTTAAGCCCGGATCAAATCGAAGAAATAGCGTCTACTTTGAAGTTTGAGTGGGAAAATGCACGTCTTGATAAAGAAGGTCAGTGTAAAACTCTTAGTTATGTAGATGACCAATATTATCAATGTTTTCCTGAGTATCTTCAGTGCCTATTAGAAAAAAAGCTGGTGAATGTTTATCTTGATAAAAAAGTTAAGACATTATCTCTCGTTCAAGGTTATTCGTATCATCAGATGCCAAGCTTTCGTTACTATGATTTTGTTGTAAAAGCTCAAGATTATGATCAAGAATTACAACTTAGCTTTGTGGATAGTTGCCAAGAAACCTATGTGCCACAACGTTACTATCCTTTTATGGCCAATAAAAGAGAAGTTACAATTTCTTGGGATAACTTTAATCGCAATCTCTTTGTGGATAAATTTCATGTACAAAATTGGGAAGTAAAGAATTGGAAGAACTTAGCAAATGATAAGCTCTCAAAGTCTGCTTATAAAAAAATCAAGGACAAGAATCTCTACTCGTATACTTATGGATTGTCAGTTGAGGAGATGGAGGCCTATTGCCGTTTTCAAGGAAAGAGTTTACTCACTGCAAGAGTTTTTGATGCAATTTCAATTCATCCAGAAGATTTAACAGATAATACAACTAAGTACTTAAGGGCACCGCTCTATCCTTGGACAAGAAAGAATACAAAAACACTACTTAATAAGATTCAACGAATGAAAGAGTTTCATGTTGAAGAAATCAAAGAAGAAGAACGATTCTCTCTTTGTGAAAAAAGTTATTCAAGTGAGTGTTTAGATCAAAATTATATACAAAAAGATAGTCGAAATGTTTCATGGGCCGGTGTTTACCAGATCTTTGGCGGGCCATTTGAATACTTAAGAAATATCATCCACCCAAGTGAGAACTTAAAGCTCTCTTCGTTTTATTTTAGCTGGCATTCTAAAGCACACCAAAATGGTATGCGCGGATATTGGGATGGTGAAGGATATGGTTTAAATAATATAGCCTTTGATCCCCTAAGAGCTGATAAATTAACTAATGACTATCGCATTGCATTTCGTTGCATGAGGAGTCTATAGTGAAATATTTAGTATTTATTCTGCTTTTTATTTCATGTTGGTCACAAAAGTTTGATCTTGAAGAAAGATTGTCTCTTGCAAAGAAGATTGAATTTAATAATCAATATTTAAATAAAGGTAATATCGAACAACCAAAGAATACTTGGATTAAGATTTTTGAATTCGATAACTTTTGTGCATTTTATAAAACTCCTTTTAATAAAAAAGAGGGGATACTTCGCTACGTTTCTAAAAGTGGTAATAAGTGCCAATTTGATGAAAAAATAAAGCTTCAAGAGAATATCTCCTCTCTTAAATTCTCACTATCAGCTGTTGATAAAGTCAGCCTCGATCTATTTCTTGGCGGTGAAAGAAGAAGTTATCATTTATTCAACTACCGAATGCCAAGAAAGTTTAGTGCCTTTCAAAATCAGTTAAAAAAGTCCTACTTCGATAATGTCTTCATTAGTGGTGGCCTTGAATACTTAAAGGATAAAGTCTTAAAAGATGGCCAACTCTGTCACGGAGTTAATATAGAGTGTAAGGATGTGGTGGCAAATATTTGTGATATGTGTCCTAGTGGAAGTTACGAAGTCGTAGATTTCAACTGTAAACAAGGTGGAAGTAAGTACTGTGGAGTTAATAAGTGTGGTACAAAAAACCAACCAGCTTGTCCTCGTGGTTATAAAGTTTTAGATACAAAGCTTCCAAGCCTCTGCTTTAATGGATCTCCTGCTGGCTTTTGTGAGCCTGGCCTTGAAACATTTTGTAATGATGATGGAATTCTAGTTTGTTTGTAGGATTTTTGTCTTAAGTACCTGAGCTGGCCTTAGTTTTAGACGACTTTTTCTCACTTCTTTAATGGCATTAATGTCATCAGGAGAAATATAACAACTATTAGTTACATCATAGAAATCAGAGCAAATTCTTACTTGTTGCGCTTCTATCTCTTTCGTTTTTGGAAAGTATCTTAAAAGAGTAATGAATTCCCCATGCCCAAGGTTAGAGACAACAGGATACTCTAGGATCTTTGTTACAGGCTCAATACTACTTCCACTAAAAACGATATCAATGGTATCTGGAGGTAGGCGCGTTAAGATTTTTTTAATGAAACTACGATCAATTTTGCAGTCTTTAAATCGGTAATCGATTTTATCACTACACTCATCATGAGCATGTAAGATAGCAATATTTATATCAGTCTGACCTTTGATCTTTCTTTTTATATTAAGGATTCTTGCAACGACATCATCAAAGAGGATTCCCTCTAAACCATCCTCATCTTTAAGTATCGGTTTGTATGGAGTTAGTCCAAAGATTCCAACCTTTACACCATTTATCTCCTTAATGATTACTTCTTTATTATTAAAGCTTGAAAGGGATTCATTTGTATCGAGTGATAAGAGATTTGAATTAACAAATGGAATATTGATCTCTTTATTCTTCTGATTCTTTAAGCTAATGAGGTCATGATCTGATAAGAGAACGGCATCGTATTCTAATTCATTTATATGCTCAAGAACTTCGTCACCATCTTCTTTTGATTGACCTGCTAGAATCTGCCCACCATCGATTAATAGAATATTTCCAAGTTCACTTCTAATGGCACTGAGGTATTTTCTCTGTAGCTGTGCACCACCAAATTCTATTTTTGAACCATTTATTAGCTCGTCTTTGTGAGGTGTGAGTTGCGACTTTAAATTACCAGTATAAGCGATAATAATTGAATCTTTAGTGTTCTTAGAGAACTTCTTAGTAAGCTTTAAGGAATTATATTTTTGAGAACTCTCACTACAAGAAATGAGAGTTCCCAAAATTAAAAATATGATGAAAAGGTTTTTTGTCTTAATAACTTTTTATCTTTGATAGTTTTTCGTAAGCGTTTATTAATGCACTTTCGATTCTATCATAGAGGGCAGGATCATTACAAAGCCCTAAAGAAATTCTCACAACACCTCGACCAATATCGTCAGTTACTCCCATGGCCTTAAGAACTTTAGAAGTTTGAGGGTTATTGTCAGAACAAGCTGATGATGTTGTTACATAAATTCCTTCAGATTCAAGCTCCATTTGCACGGCCTGGCCATGGATTCCTGGCATTGAAAGGTATGATGTTGAAGAAAGCCTTGGGGCATCTTCACCAATGATAACAATTTGTGGAAACTTAGCTTTAATATTTTCTTCAAATTGTTGGCGTTTAGTATTAATGGCTTCATATTTTGGTAGATTATTCATTGCATATGTTAGGGCAACGGCAAGAGTTTCATTTCCGAGGTAGTTTTGAGTTCCACCACGAAGACCTTTTTCTTGTCCTCCACCAATAATGAGAGGTTTTAAAGTTGCTGGATCTTTTGCAAGAACTAAGCCTGAGCCTGTCATGCCACCAATTTTATGTCCGGCCACTACAGCGTAATCAATTCCCGAGTCAGCAAAGTTAAATTCAGTCTTTCCTACAAATTGAGTTGTATCACATAGGAAAGGAACACCTTTTTCTTGGCATATTTTTGCAACGTCTAAGTAAGGTTGAATAACACCTGTTTCATTATTTGCTGCCATCACCGCAACAAGTGCAGTGTCTTCATCGATATGATTAATGAGGTCTTCTACATCAACAATTCCATTTGGCTTCGTTTGTAATGTATAGACTTCATGGCCGTGATTTTCTTGGTAGAAAAGAGCATTGTTTGTAACAGCTGAGTGCTCGATCCCAGAGATGATTATTTTCTTTTTTGGATTATTTAAAAGTACAGATTGAAATACAGTTGAGATACCTTCTGTCGAGCCAGAGTTAAATACAAGTTGACTCATTTGAGCACCGAGAAGCTTTGCACATACAGAGCGTGCATTTTCCATGGCCACCTTCACGCGTGTTCCAACATGGTGTGTGGCATTTGGGTTAGCAAATGGCCCCTTGTTTAGGCGGTTAATAATGTACTCCTTTACTTCATTGCAAATTGGAGCACTGCCATTGTAGTCAGCGTAAATCTCTTGCATGTTTAAATCCCTCTCTCTCTTGTGTGTAAAACCTATTTACTTAACTCAAGCATTTTATTTAATGCTTTCAGTGAGTATTCCTTAGTCTTGTCATCTACTTTAATTATATTAATAGGTTTATTTTCCTTAATCGCTCTAAAGCTGGCAAGTAGCCAACGCGGTCTTACTCGATACATTGTTGTACATAAACACTGGTAAGGTGACAGTGAAGTGATTTCTTTATCAGGAAAATCATTTGCTAAACGATTAACAAGGTTAATCTCTGTTCCTACTGCAAACTTTGAGCCTGCTGGTGCTTCTTTAATCTTATTGATGATGTAAGCAGTTGAGCCGTTATCGTGTGCCGCTTGTACAACATCAAAGTTACACTCAGGATGTACGATAACAGTTGTATCTGGTTTTTCTTTTTTTATTTGTTCTACTTGTGTTGCTGTAAAGCCTTGGTGAACTGAGCAGAATCCGTACCAAAGAATAACTTTGGCCTTATCGATTTGTTCGCTCGTTAGCCCACCATTAAGCATATTAGGGTTGTAGACAACCATTTCATCAAGTGAGATTCCTAGGTCATGACAAGTATTTCTTCCTAAGTGTTGATCTGGAAAGAATAATAGTTTTTGACCTTGATCAAAGGCCCACTTGATAATGTTTTGTGCATTTGATGAAGTACAGATTGTTCCATCGTTTTCACCAACAAATGACTTTAAAGTTGCAGCACAATTAATATAAGTAATAGGAATAATTTTATCGTTAGTTGATTTGCGCATGAAGTCCCATGCTTTATCAATCTCTTCTCGGTTTGCCATGTCGGCCATTGAACAACCTGCTTGCATATCTGGAAGGATGACGTGCTGGTCATCTCCTGTAAGCATGTCAGCAGTTTCTGCCATGAAGTGAACGCCACAGAAAATGATATATGGCTTATCCTTGAGTAGGGCCGCATCTTGAGCAAGCTTTAGCGAGTCACCTTTATAATCAGCAAACTCAATAACGTCATCTTGCTGATAGTGGTGGCCAAGAACAACAACTTCGTCCTTAAGCTCCTCTTTAATCTTTCTGAGTTCAACTAGCACTTCTTCGTCTGATAATTCTTCTTGAGAAATTATTGGACGGTGAACTTCCTCTTTTCCGAAAAGATCTAACATATTTATTCCTTTAATTTATTGATTAAGCCTTAATTGGGTAACCACTTTCTCCCCAAGCAAGGATTCCACCTTCTAGGTTGTATAAGTCTTCAAAACCTTCTTCCAGTAGAAATTGGCAAGCATTTAAACTTCTCTTTCCACTACGGCATTGAACAACAATTTTTTTACTCTTATCTTTTAAGTGATTCGCATATTGATTAGCGAAGTCTGATAGTGGAATAAAAATAGCTTCTTCAATATGACCTGCATCCCACTCATCTTGCTCTCGGCAATCCACAAGAATAAGGTCTGTATTCTTATCCATTAAATCCTTTAATTCACCAACTTCCATAAAGTTAATCATGCGTTACTCCTTTTATTAATACGACGTTTGGGAATTTAGAACATTCCTCACAAGCTGTCACCTTATGAGTAATTTACCATGTGCGTCTAAAAATAGATTTGATGGGGCTCAAATTGTTTAATCAGGTATTTGACGTTGCGTGATACTTTTCTTAACATTTTATATAGATAGTTTTTTATATTGGTCAAATGGATGACCAGGGGAGCTTACATGGAAGTTATAACGGTTGCAAATAACAAGGGTGGCGTTGGTAAAACAATGCAGTGCTACCAATTAGCGACTCACTTGGCCAATAAAGGTCACAAGGTACTTGTTATTGACCTAGATTCACAGGCCAATTTAAGTTCAACATTTAATTTACAGATTCACAGAACTCTTATTCCTGAGTGGTTAATCGGTGACGTTACTATCGAAGACGTTATGGTGCCTTCAGAAGGTAAGGGTAAATTTCATAAGAATATTACTGTTATTCCATCAAGTCGTCATATGGCCAATCTATCAAAGCTTCTGATTCTTTCAGAAGGTGAGATTAGAAAAGAAGCTGGCCGTAAGGAGAGACTGATGAGGCTAAGACTTGAGCAAATTCCAGAGGGAATGTTTGATTACGTTGTAATCGATACACCTCCAATGCTTGGTGATGAACTTATTATGGCACTTGTTGCAAGTAATAAGATTCTAATTCCAACACAGGCTCAAGATTACTCTATTGATGGTCTAGAAGAGTTAATGGATACTTTTGAAATTATCAAAGAGACTGAGAACTCTTCATTAGAATTCTCAATCATTCCATCAATGGTTAATGCGAGAAGAAAGATTGAAAAGCAAAGACTAGAAGAACTTGCTCAGTCTTTTAACATTACACCACCAATTCGTAATCTTGTTCAGATGCAAGAATCGATTTCATTAAAGAGACCTATTTGTAAAATGGGGAAGAAGTCGCGCGGACATCAAGATTACCAAAAGCTTTGGGAATCATTAAATCTATAATATTTTGAGACACACGGATGTGTTTCGCTTTTAAAGGGGCCATGTGTGTGTGACTGGCCCTCTTTAAAAGAAAATAGTCTCAACATAGGGAAGAGGAATTTATGGCAAAAAAATTTGCTCCAAGAGTTTCTAAGAAAGAAAGAAAAACTTTAAAATTAACAGATAATCTCGATAGCTCCGTAATGGAGAGACTTTCTGGTGATCGTCTTCTACAAGGAGCGAAGCTAGATGAAGTTTACTTAAAAGAGATTGTTGTAAAAGAGCAGGTAAGAACTAAATTTAATGATAGTTCTCTAAAAGAGCTTGCTGAAAACATCAAACAAAATGGTCTAATTCAACCACTTGTTCTTCATAAGGATAAGCTTGGTCGACTAACATTAGTTTGTGGTGAGAGACGTTACCGTGCCATGTCTCTTATTGAAAAAGAGAAGTGTCCTTGTTTTATTCTTGATAAGAAGAATGAACAAGAGCTTATGGCAATTCAATTCTCTGAGAACTCATCACGTGAAGCACTTCACTATATTGATAAGGCCGATGGTATTTTAAATTACCAAAAAGCAACGAAGGCGAGTGAGAGAAAAATTCAAGCTGCTCTTGGTATTTCAAAGTCTGAAGTTCACAGGTCTTTAATGATTGCCAAAATGGGTAAGAAAATTAAAGAAGCGGCCAAAGCTCATAATATTGAAAAGTATGTACTTCTAGAACTTGATGCTCTTGAGAAAAGCCCACTTAAAACAAAGCTCACTAAAATGCTTTATAAAGGTGAGTTAACAAAAAGAGCTGAACTTAAGAAGGCCATCAAAGATGGTGGTGTTATTAAGCCAGGTAGAAAGAAGAAAAAGCCAACTGTTCCAAAAGGACTTACGGCAAATGCATTTATTAAGACATTAAAGTCACAAGCTAAAGGTAAGAAGCTGGATAAGAAAACTCAGTCCTTACTTAATGAGCTCCTCAAAGAAACACAAAATATCGTCGATATGTAAGACATAAGCATGGCCAAGGGTGAAGCTATTCATCCTTGGCATGACCCTTGCAACTTATATTAGTAACTGAATAGTTTATTAATGTAATTTGAGGGACTTAACATGCTAAACACAGCGAAAAACAAGAGTAAAATTTCTACACAGTGTTCAAGATTTATACAGTTATCACTGCTTCTGTTCACATGTAATACACTTGCTAAAGGCGAAGTGAAAAAAGATTTAACTCTTTTTAAGTCTTTTAACCCTCGAGTTGAAGTCAAACTTCAAGAGCGTACCCCACAAAGTTTTTACGCTGATGTGGACTTTGCTCCAAAACCAGAAGATTATAAAACATTTCTCGACTATGTTTTTGTATATGATCACGCAGGTGTTCTAAAGAGGATGTCGAATCATTATCATCAAATGCAGGCAAGAGATGAATATGTTAGAAATTGGGATCTAACTTCCACAACATTTCATAAGCTCTCAACTATTGATGAGAGAAAGCGCTACTTTAATAAGAATTTTTTAAAGTATATTGATAAGAGAATTTCTGGCTCAATTAAAAGGGCAAAGAAAGGTTCAACAATGGCCCAAGTTGGTCAGATGAAAGAAACGTTAACACCAGAGTCTGAAGCACAAATTTCAGATAACTTTAAAGTTAAATTTAGAGCAAAGGTACTTAAGGGTCTTGCTATTATTAAAATCGAAAACCCATTTGTCGATGCTAATACATTTCTATCTCTATCTGATGGTCTAATGATGCAAGTAAGAAAGAATTTTAATGAAACTCGCACGATTGCCTCAGTTGATTACTATACTGCTGGAACAAATATTGAGCTTTATGTAGAACAAGGTTTAACAGATAGACTCTCTGCTAGAGCTTCGGCAAAAGATATTGTTGGAGGAAGTAATGCGTCGCACGAGTTACGTTTAAATTACTCAACTCCATTCAATTTCTAATTAACCGAATTTGGCAAAAAAAGTCAGTAATTGCCCCATGCATTTACTAGCTCATCCGTTATAATTGGAGTAAATTAGGAATTATTTTACGTATAACGGAGTTAAAAAAAATGAGCAATCTTCTAGATAATCCACTATATCAGGATGCCATCGCGCAATTAGAAGAATCTGCCGCAATTATGGGACTCGATCCAAACGTTGCCGACAGACTTAAACACCCAAAAAGAGCACTTCAAGTTGCAGTTCCAATTCGTCTTGACGATGGTACTGTTAAAACTTTTCAAGGATTCAGAGTTCAACACAATATGACTCTTGGACCTGGAAAAGGTGGGGTACGTTATCATCCAGGCGTTGACCTGGCCGAAACTGCTGGTCTTGCAATGCTAATGACTTTCAAATGTGCACTTGTTGGTCTACCTCTAGGTGGAGCAAAAGGTGGAATCTGTGTTGATCCAACAAAACTTTCTCGTCAAGAACTTCAAGGTTTAACAAGAAGATACACAACAGAAATTAATACATTCATTGGTCCACAAGTAGATATCCCTGCTCCAGATATTGGAACAGACGGACAAACTATGGCGTGGATGCTTGATACTTATTCACAACTAAAAGGTTATACTGTTCCAGGTGTTGTAACAGGAAAGCCAATTACAGTTGGTGGATCTCTTGGTCGTAGTGAAGCTACAGGTAAAGGTGTTGCCTTTTGTGTAAACTTTGCTGCTAAGAAATTAGGAATGAAAATCGATACAAGCACAACTGTTGCTATTCACGGTTTTGGTAAAGTTGCCGTTCCTGCGGCCCATGATCTTGAAGCACAAGGTGCAAAGATTGTTGCGGTTTCAGATGTTTCTGGCGCAATCTATAACCCAAATGGTTTAAACATTAATGCTGCACTTGAATGGACTAAGAAAGGTGGCCTACTAGCAGACATGGATGGAGTAGAGAAAATTTCTAACGAAGAACTTTTCGCTCTTGATGTTGATATCTTAATCCCAGCTGCAATTGATGGTGTAATCACTGAAAAGAATGCACATAAAGTTAAGGCAAAGATTATTGCTGAAGGTGCTAACGGTCCACTTAATAAAGCTGCAATTGATATCGTAACTAAGAATGGTTGTTTCTTAGTTCCAGATATTCTTTGTAACGCTGGTGGTGTTATCGTTTCTTACTTTGAATGGGTTCAGGGACTTCAGAATTTCTTCTGGGATCTATCAGAGATCAATAGAAAACTTCACGATATTCTAAAAGATGCTTTTGAGAACGTTTACGAAGCTCATCAGAAATATGATATCGATATGAAAAAGGCCGCTTTCGTTGCTGCTCTAAAAAGATTAGAGAGAGCAATGAGATTTAGAGGGCTCTTCCCAGGTTAATATTTTTCTTGTAAGATAGAGGGCACTTATAAGGTGCCCTTTTTTATGCGATATATCTTACTGCTTATTCCATTCTTCGCTTTTGCCAATGTGACAAGTGAACTTGTTACGGGGGCAGACCGCAAGCTCTTCTCATACACGCAAGTATGTGAATTCTTTGGCGTAAAGGATGCCTTACTCGCTAGTAAAGAATCTTCTTCTAAAATTGACTGCATGGGCAAGTCATTTGAAATCTCTAATTTTTGTGAAAAGAAATACACAGGTAATTTAAATTATACTAAGGCGCGCTTTGATCTCGTTGATGGTAAAATTGCATGTCACTTCTCTGATACTGTCATCCTTGAGCTTGTATGTAAGGGGAAGTATTCGAAGTTTTGTAAGAATACTAATGAATCTTGTAATGAGTTAAAGTCTGAGTTTGCTCACTCTCTTGATCTTTCCACTTCTATGATTCTAGAAATTTACCCTCCTCGTTTAAAATGTTTCTTTCAATCAAAGTCAAAGATTCCTAATTCTACTAATTTATAACTTCCGTTAAATTTCATTCCTTGCATATATTCATCCTAATCGGAGGAGAGTATGCACAAACAAATGCTTGGGTTACTGCCATTGGGAAGTAAGGCCCATTTAACAGAGATGTATGGCTATTCATCTAAGGGGATACCCGGCCTTGAAATAGTGGGGCTTGGTTCAAAGGGAAAGGCCATTAAAGAAAAATTTATCTTTCTATCAAAGAAGTATAATTTGAAAATTGCTCCTAAACGCTATGTTCTTTGTATTGATGATAATACGGTTCTTGGCTCTCTTAGTTCTAAAGAAGAACTTTATCGCTGGCTTGAGTTACCACTTCTTATTCTCTATTGGTCCATGGCCGGTGTTCTTCCTATTCAAAACTTAAGTGATTGTCTTTGTGCAGGAAGGATTTCAACACGTGGTAAGATTGAGCCCTTTCGCTTTGATGAAACATCATCAGACTTTCTTCATCGATTGGATGACTTAAAACTTAAGGTGATCGCCAGTTACAATGATGACTTAAGAGGACTTACGTACTTTATTCCCCTTGATGAGATCATTAAGTTCCCAGATGCATCATAAGTTGTTGAATTTTAATAGATTAGGAAAGGTTTTCTTTTATCTTGTGCGTAAGTTATGCGTAAGTTATAATGAATCTTATGAACACGCACAAGAAACTTCCAGTAGCAAATTGTGGCCTCTTTGGAATCAGTGAGGACCACATTGAAAATTATCAGTCTTTAGATGAGCGCTTTGTCCAAAATCGTTCAGCGACTTTCTTCTTTGAAGCTCAAGGAGACTCGATGGAGCCATTGATTATTCCTGGTGACGTTTTGGTCATCGATCGCTCCTTAGAAGTTAAAAGTGGAAGAGTTGCTATTGTCTACTTAGATGGAGAGTTTCTATGTAAGCGTTTCATTAAGCAAGATGGGAGAGTCATCTTGCGCTCACACAATCCCTTGCATCGAGATATCACCATCACTGATGAGATGGACTTCTTGGTGTGGGGGCCAATTGTAGCAGTGGCACGCGATATGAAGGAACTTTAAATGGGAAGTCATAATAAGCAGAAGGTTTATGCTCTTGTGGATTGCAATTCATTCTTCTGTTCTTGTGAAAGGTTATTTCGGCCAGAAATTAGAAATAAACCAGTAGGGGTTTTATCAAATAATGACGGATGTTTTGTCTCTCGTACACCAGAGCTAAAGGCCCTTGGTGTAAAAATGGGAGACCCTTATTTCAAGGTAAGGAGGCTTTGTGAATCACACAATGTTCATGTTTTTTCTTCTAATTTTTCTCTGTATACAAATATCAGTGATCGGGTGATGAATGTCTTGGCCCGTTTTGCACCTTCTTTAGAAATATACTCTGTTGATGAGGCCTTTCTTGATCTAACGGGGATGGATGAAGACCTTGTGGCCTATGGCCATCGCATTAGAGAGACGGTTTTACAGTGGACTGGAATTCCTGTCAGTATTGGGATTGCACCTTCTAAAACACTTGCAAAGATTGCAAATCATATCGGCAAGAAATCAGAAAAAGCCAATGGCGTTGTCTGTCTTCTCGATGAAAGATTACAAGATGTAGCCCTTAAAAGAGTTTCTATTGAAGATGTTTGGGGGATAGGAAGAAAGAATAGTGTAAAGCTTAGGACCTTGGGAATAAAAACGGCTTATGATTTTAAGGCCTTTAAGAATATAAAAGTTATACAGCGAACTTTAACTAAACTTGGTCGTATGACTCAAGATGAGTTAAGGGGAATAACCTGTTACGAATTAGAGGAATGTCGGCCAAAGAAGAAAGAGATCCTCTGCTCTCGTACCTTTAGTGGCAGTGTTGTTGATCTTAAAAGCCTGCGAGAATCAGTTGCAAATTATGTAACTAATGCAAGTGAGAAGATGCGAGCACAGCGTAGCTTGTGTGCAACAATTGAAGTTTATTGTCATAGTGATCCACATAAATTAAATGAAGTACCTTATTACGGTAAGGATAAAGTTAAGCTTCTTGGGCCAACATCTGATACAAGAAAGATTATCAAGTATGCCTGGTCTGCACTCGATGATCTTTTTAAAATGGGTGTTTGTTTTAAAAAGGCCGGAGTTAAGCTTGGAGACTTTTCAGATGATGAGGTAATTCAACAAAGTCTCTTTGAAGAGTTAGATGATCCACGTAGCGCAAAGCTTATGAAAATTGTTGATGAAATTAACCGTCGTGAGGGGAGCGGTATGATTCGTTCAATGGCCTGTGGGGTTGATAATGATTCATGGAAGATGAGAAGAGAAAAATTATCGAGGCGTTATGTGACAGGTTGGGCCCAGTTACCAAAGTGCTCTTAACCAAAGAAATTACTGAGTGCGTTATCTTCTCTATATTGCCATAAGTCTAGGAGCTGACTATAATGGCCAAATGAGCGTATTTAAAGATCAAGTTGGAAAATTAGAAATTATAATCATGACATCAATTGCCCATATGGTTTTCTTTGGGATGTATTTTGCTGCTTCAAACCCGAATTGGTTTGCTGGAGTTTATACAGTAGAAGATGGTTTCTTGGAGATGCAGCAAGCTATTTATTTATTACTTGTTTCAATTCTATGCCTATGGCGATTCTTTAAATTAAAGGATAGTAAGTCTAAGTTATTTAAGTTTTCACTCTTGGCCTTTGCCGCTTTATTCTTCTTCGGTTTTGGAGAAGAGATTGCTTGGGGGCAGAGAATATTCGATTTAGGTTCTCCAGAGTTCTTTCAGCAATACAATACGCAAAATGATATTACATTACACAATCTAAAATTTGGTGATTTCAAAATCAATAAAGTTATCTTTGGTTTAATTGCTGGAATTATATCTGGTGTTTACGTTCTAATTTTACCAGTCCTTTATCGCACAATTGGTTTTGTACAATATATCATTGATGACTTTGCAGTACCCGTACCAAAGCTAATTCATACATTCTTCTTTCTTGCGATGTATCTTCTTTTCTTAACGATTGATCATGGTAAGAAGGGTGAAGTTATTGAGCTAGTAAGTTGTGCAATGTTCTTTGTTATCTTCTTATCCCCATATAATATAAAGACTTTTCAAAGGTAGCATCGTGAAAGACTTCGATGAGTTACATGCCATAGGTGAATTAACAAAAATCGAAGACCCACTTGTTAGATACCAAGAAATCACGAGAATTAACCACAACGGTGATAGCTTTCCGATCCATAGTTTTGAGATTGGAAGCGATGACCCAAGCGCTCCGGTATTAGCTTTATTTGGAGGAGTTCATGGACTTGAAAAAGTTGGGACTCAAGTTGTGGTAACTTACTTAACATCTTTGTTTAAGCAACTATCTTGGGATGAAGAGTTAAGAAGAAGTTTAGAAAAATATCGAATTATTTCAATCCCGCTCATTAACCCATGGGGGATGTATCATCATAGAAGATCCAATGCTAATGATGTTGATCTTATGAGAAATGCTCCTGTAAAAGCATTAGAGAAAAAGAAATTTCTCCTTTCAGGGCAAAGGCTGACGCCGAGGCTTCCTTGGTATCAAGGGCAAGAAAATGCTGCAATGGAAGAGGAGCTACAGGCCCTCGTTAATTATTGTCGTAAGAATATCTTCCAAGCAAAGAGGGCCATCTCTGTTGATTTCCACTCTGGCTTCGGACTCAAAGATCGTTTATGGTATCCCTACTCTAAGACATTGACGCCATTTAAAAATATAACGGAAATGGAGAATTTAGAACAGCTTCTAAATGAGACACATCCACACCATATCTATCAGATTGAGCCAACATCAGAAAGTTACACTATTGAAGGTGACGTATGGGATTACCTATACGATGAGTATATACAAGAAAATCCTGATGGAGTTTATATACCCTTAACATTGGAGATGGGAAGTTGGATTTGGGTTAAGAAGAATCCTTTGCAAATCTTTAGAAGAGAAGGACTTTTTAATCCGATAAAATCTCATCGTTATGATCGAACTATGAGAAGACATATCATGTTAATTAAATTCTTATTTCGCGCTGTCGGAAGTTCAAAAGCATGGGTTAAGGAGAATTCACTGTGAACTGGTTATTACTTAGAGGACTCGCTAGAGAGAGTCGCCATTGGTATAAGTTTCCTGACTATCTTCACGAGATGGATGAAACACAAAATGTTTTTGCTCTAGATTACCTTGGAGTAGGAAGTAAGAATGAAGAGAATTCACCGCTTAAAATCTCAACGTATGTTGAAGATTTAAGAAGTGATTGGCTCAAACTGAAAGAAGAGCACCCTGGAGAGTGGGGTGTCATCGGTATTTCAATGGGTGCAATGATGGCATTGGATTGGTGTGATCGCTATGAAGATGATTTTAAAAATCTTGTCCTTCTTAATACATCAACTAGAGACACTGCAAGTATCTTCCATCGCTTATCTTTTGAGGCAATTGGAACATTTTCAAAGTTAATCTTTAATAAAGACACAAGAGATCGTGAGAAGAAAGCCTTATCTCTAACTGTAAAAATGAAAGAGCTACCAGAAGATTTACTTGATGCTTACGCTGAGTTCTTTGAAGATAAGCCTTTAAGAAGAATTAATTTTTTAAGACAAGTGTTTGCAGCTTCTCACTACAAACTTCCTCAAAGTATTAAAGCAAAAACATTAGTCTTGGCCGGTAAAGAAGACAAGCTTGCTCATTATAAATGTAGTCAGGAAATTTCTCGTAAACTTGGTGCCCCACTTGAATTACATGAACAAGCAGGACACGATTTACCAATTGATGATCCAGACTGGATCATTGAAATGATGAGAAAGCATTACTTCATAAGTAAGTAGACATCTTCCTTTAGAGGCTCGTATGAACGTTGTGTCAGGGCCGCTTTTATATGACGCCATCTAGCTCGTCTTACCCATTTATTCCACTTTGCAATAACTCTGTGAGAGTCTCTTATCTCAGGTGTGATTCTTGAGATGGCAGCAATTACAACAGCGTTTTCTTTATTTAGGAAATCTTGTACTTGATGCTTTTTAATCGGTTCAATATTCATCTCAAGAGATTGTTCGTAGAAATAAGATCTGCGATCAACAAGGGCAACCCTCTTGTCTTTGAAGAGACTTTTTGCTCCTTCAGGTACTGCTGGAATATAGAATTGTGAAATAACAATAGACCAAAGAAAGATTAAATAAAGTCCAATTGTATTGAATCCAATTAAGACATTCTTCTTTGCAATAGCAATCATTGAGGTAACGATTAGAAGTAAAAAGATAAGATTAACAGCAATCATTACACCATTTGAAAAGTATACAAGAATACAGCTGATCACTAAAAATAAAAGATTCAATGGTGTTACAAGAGCTAGAACATACTTTGATTTTTCTCGAAGAGTATCTAGATCAACTTGTAATAACAGAAATGTCATAAAAAATGGCACTGCTGGAATTGCATAGTGATGAGATCTCTGTGAAGGTATAAGCCATACGACAAAGAAGCACACAAAGTGAAAGAAGAAATAATATGTTTCTTTATTAAGGCCTTTAAAGCTTTCCTTTAATTTATTCCAAGTCAGAGGAAGAATTAATACCCATGGTAGAGTATAAAGAAATAGCCCTTGAAATACCTTATACATTGGCATTGGAACTTTTCCGAATTTTCCAAGGTTCTCCCTTACAAAGAAGTAGTTAAAGAATTCTTCCTTGTAGCTTAGGTAACTTGCAAAATACCAAGAGCAACTAAGAATCGTTATGGCCAAGAAGTAGAAAAAGCATTCTTTGATAATGAACTTTTTATCTTTCTTGTATAGAAATAGTTGATAACAGCTCATCGCAAGAAAGCTCATGACAATAGTTACGGGGCCTTTTATTAAAGCACCAGCTCCACCAAATAATATTGCTAAGATAAAACTCTTTTTAGATTTGTCTTTTATATAATCAAAAAGAAAAAGCGAACTAATAAATGGAAGCAGTGAAAGTGATGTCTCCATCATGAAAGTACGGCCAAACTTAATTGCACCATAGCCTCCTAAGAAGAAGGCGAGGGTTAAGAGCGGCTCAATTCGAAATCTTCTCTTTAACCAGCCGGCAGTAAAGACTGCTAGAATAATCGTTAAGATTGCTTGAGAAGCGCGGGCCCCCGTCAGAGATGATTCACCCATTAGTGCATAAAGTGGAAATGGCATCCAAAAATGAAATGGCGGTTTTGACCAATGTCTTTCTCCTCTATAGTGAGGTGTCATTATATTATTGGTGTCATACATCTCTTGTGAAATTTGGACATATAATGATTCAGTTCCCTGGCGAGGTGCACTGAGGTTTCCAATATCCCATAGGTAAAAAATTGAAAATAAAATAGTAAAGATAATAAATAAATTCTTGTTTGATACTTTTTGCATATAATTACTTTGATAGAGTTTTTACAATTTCAACATACTTTTCTTCAACTTCAAACTTCTTACCAAGACAGTTTTCAAGTTTTTCTAGTACAACTTGTCCATTTTGCTCTGCCGTTACACTGGCCTTCTCACCAGCAAGAAGTGACTTCACAGCAAGATGTCCCATTTGGGTTGCAATGAAACGATCTCTGGCAGTAGGGTTTCCACCTCGTTGAATATGGCCTAGGATACATACTCTTGAATCGAGCTTGTGCTTATCAAGGAGTTCATTGTGAACATAATGTGAAAGGCCTTCTGTTTCACCTTCTGAGGCAATAATAATTGAAGAGCCTTTGCCTCTTTTAAGACCTCTTTTAATATCATTAGCAATTGTGTCGATATCAACTTCTTTTTCTTCTTGAACTGGAAAGATAATATTTTCAGCACCAGTACAAAGTCCCACATGAAGAGCGATGGCCGGAGACTTTCTTCCCATAACTTCAACGATAAACGTTCTATCGTGAGAGTGGGCCGTATCGCGGATCTTATCGACAGCTTCGATTGCAGTTTGCACTGCTGTATCAAATCCAATTGAATAGTCAGTTCCTTCGATATCATTATCAATCGTTCCAGGGATTCCAACGACAGGAATTCCATGCTCCTTATGTAACTCCCATGCACCATTGAATGATCCATTACCACCAATAACAATTAGCGCATCAATATTCTTCCTTTTTAGTATATGTGCAGCTTCAGCTCTAATCTCTGGTTTAATAAACTCTGGACAGCGTGAGGTTTGTAGAATCGTTCCACCTTTTTGGAGAATATTTCCAACACTTGCTGTATCCATTTGATGTTGTGAACCTTCGAGAAGACCTGCATAGCCCCGACGTATTCCAAATATTTCTATATCATTAGCTAGACAAGTTCTAACTACAGCGCGAATTGCACAATTCATTCCTGGGCTGTCACCGCCACTACATAGTACTGCAATTCTATTTATATTATTATTTGATTTTGTTTCTTCACTCATAAAATTTCCTATTCAAAGATATGATGTCCAGTAAAGCTAGGTGCTTGATGAAGTCCCATAATATAGAGACAAGTAGGAGATACATCCATTAATGAATGTTCACCCGGTGCAATTGTAAAAGCTTTATCTTTTAATTTTTCGTTAACGACACAAAATGGAACAAGAGCTCCAGTGTGAGCTGTGTGAGGAGTTCCATCTTTATGAACCATTTGATCACTATTTCCATGATCAGCTGTGATAATCATTGTTATCCCTTCCTCTTCACACTTCTTATAAAGTTTTGCGAGACACTCATCAAGAGTCTCTATCGCTTGTACAGCAGCTTCATAATTTCCTGTATGGCCGACCATATCTGAGTTTGCAAAGTTAACAACAGAAAAGTCATATTTTGATACTTTTGCTAAGAGTTTTTCAGTAACTTCTGGAGCACTCATTTGTGGCTTTTCATCATATGTTGAAACTTCTTTTGGTGATGGAATAAGAAGATGGTCTTCTCCTGCAAAAGGCTCTTTTTCACCACCATTAAAAAAGAAAGTTACGTGAGCATACTTCTCTGTTTCGGCTATTTTTAATTGTTTTAGGCCTTGGTCACTTAAGTACTCTGTCATTGTTCCTTTAAGTTTCTCTTTATCAAAGAGAACCGGTAAATCCATTTCATCAGGGATATAAGGAGTCATGCAAAGAAACATTGCAGGAAAGAAAGGCCTTTCAAATTCACTGAACTCTGGATAATTGAATGCTAAGGTTAGCTGGATTGCACGGTCTGGTCTAAAGTTTGTAAAGAAGACACAATCACCTTCTTTAATAGCATAGTCTTTATTAAATAATGCTGGTGCAATAAATTCGTCAGTTCTTCCAGCTTCATATTCGCTATTAAGATATTCCATAGGAGAAAGATCTGTAATGTCCCCGTTACCTAAATACATATCGTAAGACTTTTTAATCTTTTCCCATCTGCGATCACGGTCCATTCCAATTGAGCGCCCTTGCATTGAAGCAAAGTGGCTGCCTTCATATCCAACGATATCTTTTAAGTACATATCACCACAGGCCGGAGGAGTATCCCTTCCATCCATAAAAGCATGGACGAAGACTTCAATACCACTTTCTTTAAGACATTTAATGATCTCTTTAGTGTGTTCTATATGTGAGTGAATCCCACCATCAGAAAGAAGTCCTAAAAGGTGGATGCGATTATTATTCTTCTTTGCTGTATCAATAAGCTTTTGAAGTTGATATTGACTACAAAGGTTGCCCTTCTTTATCGACTCATTAATACGAACCAAGTCTTGCCTAATAGCACGACCTGCTCCTAGGTTCATATGCCCAACTTCAGAATTACCAACAACACCTTTAGGGAGTCCAACAAGTACTCCTCCTGCTTGAATATTTGTATATGGATAAGTCTTAAACAACTTATCAATCGTTGGTGTTTTTGCGTCTCTAATAGCATTCTTTTCAGTGTTTTCACTAATTCCGAAACCATCAAGGATAACTAAGAGGGCCTTTTTACTTATATTTTTTATCGACATAATCACGATCCTAGCAAAGTGTTTGTACAAAACACATTTTATAACTACTTAAAGTTTATACAAAATACCCCAATGTGTTCACTTTTTATACACATGGTGCTTTCTAATTACTTGTAATCTCATCTTAAAACTTGGCACGCAACTTGTATATATATAGGCAAATTGTTTAAAACACACACAAACACGGAGAATATTATGAAACTTAACTTAAAGAACTCGATTGTATCAGTCATTGTTCTTGCTTCACTAGTCGGATGTGGATCTGACGGCGGAGGAGGCCTAAATGGTAGTGGCTTCAATTACAATGTAAATGTAAACAATGGTACAACTAATGGCCTTGCATCTAGTCTTGTAACAGCACAGCAACTAGCAAATGCAATCGCCAATAATAACTTTGGTCAAAGCTCGCCTCAAGGCCTTTATGCTTTCCAAAAGTCTAACTCAAGCTATGGTTCTCAAGATTGTGAAGAAAAATGGTATGGAACAATTTGTACATATTCGTCATCTTCATCAAGTTATAATAACCAAGACATTGGTTTTAGAGAGTTAGGTGCAAATGGAGTTATTAATCGTAATGTAAATTACTATGGTACTCAATACACATACTCAGAAGATGCCCACTTTGGAAGTTCATTATCATCTCTTGCAAATAATCTTGCATCATATGTAATGTCTGCCAATGCAAATGGTAATTTATATAAAGTTGATCCTTACGGACGCTATTATAGATATTCAGATAATATGAACTGCACTCAGTTCTATTCTTTAGGATATGGCTCACAATCCGATTGTGAGTATGTTAAGAGAATCAGTTCTCGTCGCTGGGTAATTAAGATTAACGGCGCTGCTAATTTAATTGATATGAATCAGGCCCTTATTAGACAACCTGTTTCAAGAGAAGCAACAACTGTTAATGCTACTCCTTACTAAGATTTAAATCCCCCAAATACATACCTGACAAAAAAGCGCGGCAATATCCGCGCTTTTTTATTAAATTAAACCTAATTTACGCCGGCTAAATTTGTCTTTACGTGCATGAAACCTGAACATCATTTATAATAATAGTGTTTTAGTATTAAAAAAGGACTATTATATGGCAAAGTATCGTACAGACTTAATGGATGTAAATTTCAATCTATTTAAAACGTGCAAAATTCAAGAACAGGCCGGTGAACTCGGCTACGGTGAGGCCGAATTAAAGGATATCCTCATCCAATTTGATAAATTTGTAGAAAACGAAATCTATCCAACTCGTCAAGAAAGTGATGAGATTGGGGTAAAGCATGTGGACGGTAATGTTATCGTTCCAGAAATGTTTCACAAAGTTAATAAGAACTTCTATGAAAATGGTTGGTATGCACTTGGCTATCCTGAAGAAGTTGGTGGGATGCCAGCTCCACATGCTTTAAAAGTAGCATGTACTTCAATGGCAATTGGTTCAAACGTTGCTTGGTCAATGTATTACGGACTATCTCAAGGCGCGATGAATGTAATTCTAAAAGTTGGATCTCAGGAACAAAAAGATCTTTTTGTAACGAAGATGATGACTGGTGAATGGGGTGGGACAATGTGTCTGACTGAGCCAGGAGCAGGATCTGATGTTGGGAATGCAAAGACAACGGCAAAGCCACTTGATAATGGAAAATATGCAATCAATGGCGTTAAGATTTTTATCTCTTCTGGTGAGAGTGATCTTTACGAGAATAATATTCACCTCGTTCTTGCAAGAACTCCTGGAGCACCTGAGGGAACAAAGGGACTTTCTCTATTTATCGTTCCAAGATTTAACGTTGATTCAGGAGAATCAAATAATGTTAAATGCACGAAGATCGAACATAAAATGGGAATTCATGCTCAGGCAACTTGTGAGCTAACTTTTGGCCAAGACGGAGAATGTGTTGGTGAGCTTATTGGTGAAGAATTTGATGGTATGAAAAATATGTTCATCATGATGAATGAAGCAAGACTACTTTGTGGACTTCAAGGTGAAGCGCAGTCAAACCTTTGTTATGAACTATCTGAGCAATATGCAAGAGAGCGTTCACAATTTGGTACTGAAATTATTAATATGCCAGATGTTAAGAGAATGCTACTTAAGATGAGATCGACGGCAAGAGGGCTAAGAGCTCTTACTCTTTATACTGCCAATCTATTTGATAAGGCAGAGAAAGGAGATGAGGTTGCAGAAAAAGAAATTGCTCTCTTTACTCCAATCTGTAAAGGGTACTGTACAGATGAAGGTGTCAATATCGCAAGTGAAGGTGTTCAAGTTCACGGTGGTTATGGTTATTGTACTGAATACGGTATTGAACAATTCATGCGTGATACAAAGATTGCAACAATCTATGAGGGAACTAACGGAATTCAAGCAATTGACTTTGTTATGAGAAAGATCCTTATGGATAAAGGTGAGACATTCTTTAATGTAGGAAAAAAGATTCAAGCAACAATGAATAAAGAAGAAGCAAAGTCATTTCCTCATGAAATTTCAATGATTGGAAAATCAATGGAGATGAGTGAAGAAGTTGTTAAGAAGTTTGGAAAGCTTATGGCCGAAAAGAACCAAAATGGTGTTATGGCATATGCAACTGACTTCCTAACTTATTGTGGAAACCTTGTTGTTTCTTGGCTTTTACTTGAGCATGCTTGTATTGCTCAAAATGAATTGAAAAACGCTTCTAGTGAAGAAGAGAAAAAGTATTATCAATCAAAAATTGATGACTTTAAAGTATTCTGCCAGTATCAGCTAACACGCAATATTGGTCTTGCACATAGTGTTTTAAATTTTGAAGAAGATCTAACTTCAATCAATGTTTAATTTTGAAGTATTAAAAACACGGGTGTGAGTAATGGAAAGTATGATTAAAGGAGTTGATCTCTTTAATGAATCAACTCATGGTAGTAGCAACTACTATAAAGACAATATTTATGTCATGAAGAAGAAAGGGGAATATGCACCCTTAAGCTTCATGGAAAAGAAAGTAGAAGAGTTTAATGAGTCAGAGTTATTGAGCAAGGGATATATTTATGACTCCCTTGATCTCGTTGGTGATAAAGAGTTTACTCAATGGTATGAGAATCAATTTTCTCGTAAGCTTAAGAGAACTCAGGCCAAGCAGGTCATGATTATCCATCTTCCAGATAATAAGAGAATCTTTGATGCAATTGAAACCGTTAATAAGGTTTATGACATTTTAAGAGATGAGCATATTATTTTTAACGGTAAGAAGCTACCTGTTCAGTTAGGTGAATGGTATGCAAAGTGTATCTTTGGTTTGATGCAAAAGAAGTCAACTTCTCAAAGAGGATTCGATTTTTATACGACTGATAATAAACGTGTTGAAGTCGTTGTACACTGGGGAGATCAAACTTCACCTAAAGGTGTTAAGGTTAGGAAGTCATTTTGTGATCTTTCAGATCAGGTCATTATCATCTATATGGCACGTAACTTTATGATCCGCGATATCTGCTTACTTGATTCAGACTTTGTATTAAGAAAGTTTGCAGGAAAAGGACATACAATGTTTCTTAAAGATTCAGATATCGGAACATACTTCTTTTCAAAGTCGGCAAAGCACAAGGATAAAGTTGCAAATAAGAACTCGCTTCTTAAATACGCTTTACCTAAGCTTGCTATGAATCTAACGGAATTCTTAGAAAGTTAAGATTACATTAATTCATATTTTAAAAGGCGGCATTCTATGTCGCCATTTAAAAATTCTGTCTTCTTAGAAGTTTTTAGGCGAATATTCTTTCTTAGTGGCCCATGGGCAGTAAGAATATATGCAGTTGATCCTTTAAAATTATTCTTTAATGTCTCACCAATCTCATAGTAGAAATCGTTGATATCTTCAAAACCAATTGCTTGAATTCTCTCTCCATATGGAGGGTTGAATAGAACAATACCTCTTTCAAACCCTGCAGGTACAGATGCTTTAGAAAACTCTTCACAATTGAAATTAACAAAGTCTACACGGCCGAAGCAGTCGAGTAAGTGAGCTCTTGCAAGCTTGAAGTTCTCAACATCTGCATCATTATAAAAGAATTTATCACTTGGGATAGAATCAATCTTCTCTTGTGAGTCTGTCATTACTTCATGAACTTTATCAAAGTACCAATCCACAAGATTTGAATCTTGAAACCATGGATGATTAGTAAATGAATATGGAGTCGTGTTCTTCTTAAGTCTAAAAAATGCTGGTGATAACTTTAGAAAATAAATTATCGATTCAATAAGAATCGTTCCAGAACCTGCCATTGGATCATAGAAAGGTCCTTGGCAGTCCCACTTTGTTTCCGCAATAAGTGAAGCCGCTAGGTTTTCACGTAAAGGTGCACGGTGACCTGATTCACGATAACCTCTTTTATCAAGAGACTCACCAACCATGTCAGCGTAAACGATTACCTTACAACCTTCTTTAACTTTTTCAACTCGTTGTAGGAAAGTTACTGTAGGCGTTGTTGTTTCAACATTTGGACGCTTGCCAAATTTATCTCTCATATAATCAACGAGAGAGTCTTTTAGAGTTTGTGATAGGAAGATTGAACTCTTAAACAGCTCCTTACTTTCACCATCTAAAAGAGTATTGATTTTAAAAGTCTGCTCTGGTGTGATGTAGTCTTCCCATGGAAGCTCCCCAGCTCTTTTATAAATCTGCTTTTCATCACGGATATAGAAATACCCAACTTCTTTAAAAACACGAGAAGCAATACGGGCATTTAAAATATATTCTACAGTGGCCTTATTTCTGGCCTTGAAAGCCGCTCCACCACGGCCGGCCTTTCCTTCAATACCATTGGCACGAAGCTCATTGACGAGGTATTGCTCACAACCACGAGGGCAAGAAGCAAAATAAAAACTCTTGTCATTAATGACTTTATTGCTATTTCTTTGATTATTCATAGGCTGGATTTATGCTTTATTTTGGCGTGTGTCAAAGAAAATAACCTAAGTTAGTAAAATATCGTTCATTCTTTGTCTAAAAATACCCATAAAAAGGTGATTATTAAGCCGTATAGACTTCAAACTTGAAGAACTTACTGATATAGTTTCCAACATAAATATTTTAATAATTTAGTTAAACATACAAGTGAGGAATTCATGAGCTTTACAGACTACAAAGTAGCTGACATTTCCCTAGCAGATTGGGGAAGAAAAGAAATTAAAATTGCTGAAACTGAAATGCCGGGACTAATGTCTCTACGTAAAGAGTTTGGTGCTTCAAAGCCACTTAAAGGTGCAAAAATCGCTGGTTGTCTTCACATGACAATTCAAACAGCTGTTCTTATTGAGACTCTAGTTGAACTAGGTGCTGAAGTAAGATGGTCATCTTGTAATATTTATTCAACTCAAGATCAAGCTGCTGCGGCCATCGCTGCTGCTGGAATTCCTGTTTTTGCTTGGAAAGGTATGAACGAAGAGGAATTTGACTGGTGTATCGAGCAAACTCTTAAGTGGGCAGATGGATCAGCTCTTAACATGATCCTTGATGATGGTGGTGACCTTACAAATATGGTTCACGACAAATTCCCAGAATTAATCGATGGAATCAAAGGACTTTCTGAAGAAACAACGACTGGTGTTCATAGACTATATGAAAGAGTAAAAGCTGGAACTCTTAAGATGCCAGCAATCAATATCAATGACTCTGTTACAAAGTCTAAATTTGATAACCTTTACGGATGTAGAGAGTCTCTAGTAGACGGTATCAAGCGTGCAACAGATGTAATGATCGCTGGTAAGACTTGTGTTGTTGTTGGTTACGGTGATGTTGGTAAAGGTTCTGCTCAGTCTTTCAAAGGTCTTGGAGCAAGAGTTATCGTTACTGAAATCGATCCAATTTGTGCTCTTCAAGCAGCAATGGAAGGTTTCGAAGTAATGAAGATGGATAAAGCAGCTCTTGAAGGTGATATCTTCGTTACAACTACAGGTAATTACCACGTAATTAACGCTTCTCACTTAGATAAGATGAGAGATGGTGCAATTGTTTGTAACATCGGTCACTTTGATAATGAAATCGATATTAAGCACCTACATAACAATTATGAAGAAGATAATATCAAGCCACAAGTTGATCTATATACAGCAAAAGATGGTAAGAGAATCATCCTTCTTGCTCAAGGTCGTCTAGTTAACCTTGGTTGTGCAACAGGACACCCTTCATTTGTTATGTCGAACTCATTCTGTAACCAAGTAATTGCTCAAATGGAACTTTGGGAAAATGCTGGTAAGTATGAGAACAATGTTTATATGCTACCTAAGCACCTTGATGAAAAAGTTGCTCGTCTTCACCTTGAGAGAATCAATGTTGAAATCGATGAACTTTCTCCTCAACAAGCTGAATACATCAGCGTACCAGTTGAAGGTCCATACAAACCTGAACATTATCGTTACTAGCCAATACGCGCTATTAATTTATAAAAGCCTCCGAAAGGAGGCTTTCTTATTTGAGGTAAAGTCATGAGTAAGAAAATATTCCTAGCAACAGATCACGGTGCATTTGAGCAGAAAGAATCTGTTAAGAAATTCTTAATAAGTGAAGGCTATGATGTTGAGGATCTTGGTACTCATTCTACTGAATCTTGTCACTATCCCGAATATGCTATTGCACTTGCTAAGGCCGTTCAAAAAGAAGGGCGTGGAGTTCTTCTGTGCGGATCGGGGATTGGTGTGAGTATGGTTGCTAATAAGTTCAAGGGAATTCGAGCAGCTCTATGCCATACTGAGGATGATGCAAGATTGTCTCGCGAGCATAATAACTCTAATGTTATCTGCTTTGGTGGGCGTATTTCAAATAGTGAAGAGATTATTGCCATGACTAAGATTTGGCTGGCCACTGAGTTTGAAGGTGGCAGGCATAAAACCCGCATTGACATGTTTTCAGACCTCGGTGAAAATTAAAGATATGTTTAAAATTAAATGGACAGAATATATCTCGTTTTTCGTTATTTTTGTAATTGGAATTTATAGTCTCTATATTTCAAGAACAGATTTAGCTTATTTCGATAATGTGCTTAGTACACATAATGGCCTACTTGAGTGGTTTACCTTTGCAGGCCTTTGTCTAATCTCATTCGGTTACTTCTACCGCCGTAAAGTTCTTACAAATTTCCGAGATAAAAAGTTTCTTACGATGCTCATTGTTTTGGGGATCTTCTATGTAATCTGTGCATTAGAAGAGGTTAGTTGGGGACAACGTTTATTTGGTTGGCACTCACCTGAGATGTTTAGAGATGCTAATAGTGTTTTATTAGAAACGAACTTTCAAAATTGGTTAATTGCCCGTGGTGTTAGTCATGAGTCTTGGAACCTCTTTCTTAGAGGAGTTCTTTTCTTCTATTTATTTGCTGTTCCAGTTTTTTATTTAAAGGTTGATAAGTTTAAGAACGTAATCGACGCTTTTGCACTTCCTGTGCCGAAGGCAACTCATATCATAATCTTCTTAATCCTTCTTATTATTACTCTGTTTATACCAAGTGATAATAAGGTTCAATTTGCAGAGTTTTGTTTAACTTGGGTATTAACGGCCCTAACTTTAGAGCCGTATAATCGTGGAATGTTTTCTCGTAAAAGTCTTGTTCGCTAGATTAAGCGTGTTTCATACAATTAGGACATTTTCTCTTTATCATTTTGCGATAGGCATTAGTTGTTTTGTGAAAGTAGTCTGTTGCTTTCTTTCCCATGTCACTTTCTATTAGCCAGCTAAACTTGTGTACAAGAGGATAGAGTTTCACTAGGTGAGCAATTACATCTTCACCTTTTAGAACCTTTTTATCTGAAGTGATGTAGTGAACCACATTTTGGCATTCCTCTTCATTTAGTCCAAGTTCTTTGAATTGTTCATACACTTTTTTATCATTTACTGGGATGAAAGAGATCTTTTTAGCACCTTCTAGCCTTGCTAGAGAGTCTTTAAAGCGAATGCAAAGAGGGCATTCATCATCAAAAATGAGAATTGGTAACTTGTAATTTTCTTCCATGAAAATTCCTTTAATTAAATATTTCTTTATTGAATTCCTAATTTCTTTGTTGCTGAATATCGATATCGTCTTGAAATAATCTCAAAGATATTTCTCGATTTATCTTTTGTGATACCAGCGTTTTTTTGTGCCTTTATTGAATAGTCTAAAATATCAGCAGTTGCTCTTGCGTTTTTCTTCTTCTTTTTCTTTAGAAGGTGAGCATAAGGGTTTACAACCTTTTTATCTGATTTCTTTTTCTTGTTAAGCCCATTTCCACCTTTAAAATAAAGTCCGTTATCTTTTTTCTTATAACTAGCATACTTTCCTTTATACTTAAGGCCGCTTCCATAACGCTTTCTAAGTGTTTGTTCTGCTTTCTTGCTTTCTTTCGTCTCTGGTGCAGCTGACATTGCATTTGCAACCGTACCATTTAGTCCAAAGTCTCTTAGGGCATTGGCAACTTCTTCATTCTTCTTTTCATATGAACTTGGAAGTTCAACCTTATCAAGTGCATCTCTTACTTTATCATTGGCCATTGCAAAGATCTTACCTGCAGTTGCGCGGTACGAGTCAGAGGCTCCTTCAGGTTTTGAAACTCCATTTGTCATTTTATAGAAGTTATCAAGGCTTGATCCAAGTCCCCCTGGAATGTACATATCATTGATCTTTGCTGAGATTCTCGTATCAAGACATGTATTAGTTTGGCGACAACTACAACCAACATCTTCTTTCACATTATTATCAACACAAGATACTTGGTAGTTTCCATTTTGGGCCTTACGTTGAGCGATTTGTGGGTAACAGTAAGTTACATCATTTTGTGTTTCTGGCTGACTACAGTAACAGTCTCTATCTGAAACAGGATTACATTTTCCTTTTCCACTTAATTTCTTACCAACTGAGTTTAGCTTGTCCGCAGCATCACCATGCATTCCATATTCCCACATATAGTATTTTGTCATGAGTGCTGAAGCTCCAACCTTTAAAAGATTTGTTGGGCTTGTAAAAGCTGACGTACTACCTGTTGAAGCCATCCAAGCAATATAGCAGACAGTTGTTGCTCCCCAACCTTTTCTTTGAATATCTACTGACTTTTGGCGGTCACGGTGTGATCGCGCTTGTTTAAAAAGGGCCGCACTTTGTGCATTTTCAATATCTGGCTGAGATGCTAGTGCAAATTCATCGCTTCGCTTTTGAGTTGCGCGCGCGATAATCTCTGTTCCCATTGGGATGTATTGACAGTAATCAGAGTCTTGCTCTTCAGGAGCATCAGCTTCCTCTTTTTTCGCTTCCTCTAGAGGGTCCTTTCCTTTGTTACCTTCTTTATTTTGCCATTCACTTAACTTTTCTTGCTGAGCTTCTGAAGGGTTTTCAACAGCTTCATAAGTTCCATCTTCTTTTCTTGTAAATCCTCGTTCACTCCATTTGCTTTTAACGTCTTTTTTAGTCGCCTCATCAATTTTTCCAAAGGTTCCGCCACCACCAGCTTGTGAAATTGCCGGCATAATCATTGAGTAGGCTTGAGCAACGGCTTTAAATAGTTGTGGGGACATCCCTAAGAATTTCTCACCTTCAGTGGCATCTCCACCATTTTTAATATTGTCACAATAAGCATCGGTACCACATTCTTCTGCCCACGCTTCCTCCGCCTCACGCTTCTGATAACCAGCATGAGTGAAGTTTTCCATCTTCATCTTATCTTGATCTGTAAGATTTCCCGTTCTCACATCTTCTTGAGTCGGAGCTGTATATCCTGCTGACTGGGCCAAGGCATCTATATTCATAGTGGCCCAAATAGCTAGAATGATGAGTTTATTTATCTTTAACATTGATTTCCCTCAATAATTTAGATTCCTTTTAATTTTAACACGCTGAGGCATTGCAAGGGAGGACTGTAATATGTGCCGTCAGTATATTGATGTAATTACAGTGAGTTATGGGGATTGTTACTCTAAATAAAGGGGAATTTCAATGCACCAAAATTTGGGCACATTGCGCTGTGGTATTTGCCAAAAATACCTGAAATTGCTAGATTATAGCTATAACCTAATTTGTGAGAAATATCATGGCCAATTTAGATACGAAAGATAAAAAACCACGTGAAGCAGAACTGTCACATTCAATGGTCCACTACCTGTTGGCCATCCATAAATTGAAGGAAGAAAAAGGTTATGCTCGTGTAACTGATATCGCCAAAGATTTAGGACTGACAAAAGGTTCTGTATCAACAGCTTTAAATAATCTTAAGAAAAGAGAACTTGTTAAAGAAGAAGACGATACAAAGTTTCTTCTTCTAACAGATAAGGGTCATGATGAAGTTCATCGCACTCTTACATCAAGAACTCTTCTTTACTATTTCCTAAAAGATTTTGTAGGTGTTTCTGAAGATATTGCTGAAAAAGATTCATGTATGATTGAGCACCTCTTAAGCGAGGAAACTAGTACGAAATTCTTCGATTTCATGAAGACACTTTCTTGCTCATGTGACGATTTAGCAAAAGATGGTAAACTACCTAAAGGTTTTAATTTTAAAACAACTTTAAGTCTTTGTGACTTTAAGTCTGCTGAAGAGTTCATGGAAGGGCAGAAGGGTGATACTTACTTACAAGAGGACGACCAAGATTCTTAAAATATTTACAATAGCTTTCATTGCATTATCAGTTAATGCAATGGAGTTTTGTTTTAAGAAAGGTCCTTCTATTCACGCAACTCGTTTAAAAATTAAAGAATATCTAATTGAGGGTGAGTCCATAAAGATTCTTCCAAAGTCTCATTGTTTAGATGTAAAAGTTAAACCCACTCGTCAAATCTTTATTTCTAAAATTATAAAATCTCATTTTCGCTCTGATATTGAAGTTAATACGATACCTATTTTTAATTCTGAATTTTGTAAGTTTAAATTAAAAGAAGAAACAACTATCGAAGATAAAGTTTCTGAATCTATTTCAGAATTAATCTCAATGAATGGAGATGAATTTGATTTAGATCTAAGTGGCACTCAGCTGTCTATGATCTGTCATAAAAAAGCAGGATCATATTCATTAGATCTCATTAGTAAAAACACTCGTAAGGATCTTTTAAATATTAAATTAGAGACAGGTAAGTGGTTTGATCTTTCGACTCTTTCGTCTTTAGAGGGGAAGAAGTTCTCTTTAATGGTGATTGAATAATGAAAAGTCTTATTACTGCTGTTAAAGAAATTCATCACGGATTTCTTTCATTAAGTGTCTCTGAACGAAAAAATATTTTTGTCGTAACACTAACTCTATTTTTAGCTTTCTTCTCCTATCCTATGATTCGCTCAAGTGCTACGGCATTATTTATTGATAGCTATGGTGCAAAAAGCACTCCATGGATCTGGTTAAGCTCTGTAATGTTCTTAGGAATTAGTGTTAGCATCATCAATATCTTACAGACTCTTTATTCAATTGGTGCAATCTTTAATACAATTGTTGCAACGTCGATTGCCTTAATGGGCGGGGCCCTTATTGCTTCATTTAATGGAGTTGCATTTGGTAGTGGTGTCTTTGCAGTATGGAAAGAAGTTTATATTATTCTCGTTGTTCATTTGTCATTGGGTTATTTAAACTCTGTAATCAATATTAAAACAGCAAAACTTGTCTATGGCCCTCTTGGCGCTTTAGGTTCTATTGGTGGTGTCTTTGGTGGTCTATTAACCACAAATCTTATGAAGAACGTCGGTGTTTTTTATGCGGCAAGTGCAGGTTTATTTGTTTTGGCACTCGTGATTTTAATTTTTAGTTTTACTCAAAAGCAGTTTCTTGAAGCAAAAGATAAATCTCCAATAACTTCTCTAGAAGGAAAGAAGGCTTACGTCTTTTCGATTTGTGGATTAATTATTTTATCTCAATTCGTTATTAATCTTGCTAATTTTAAGTTTAATCTCGGCCTAGAGGTTTTTGAGAGTGCTGATGCAAAAGGTGCATATCTTGGAAATATATATTCTTCCATAAATATTCTATCTCTTGTTGTTCAACTCTTAGTTATTCCAATTGCCTTTAAGTATTTAAAAATACCAATGGTACATATTTTGGTTCCAGTAGTTTTCCTTGTCTTAATAATATTGGATCGCGGTCAATTCTTAGGTCTTCTAGGAACGGCAATCCTCTTTGTTGGTTTTAAGGGGCTCGACTATTCTATATTCTCTGCAGCAAAAGAGATGCTCTATTTCCCTTTAACGCAGAAACAAAAGTATGGGGCCAAATATATTGTTGATATGATTGTGTATCGTGCGTCAAAAATGGGGGTTTCAGCATTATTATTAGTCTTTACAAGTTTAGCTTTCACTCAGAATATGCTACTAATATCAGTGTTACTCTGGATATCTCTGGCTTCATTTATGGCCTATAAATTTCGTTCAGCGTAAAAATATTCATAAACTATATTTAGGAGTCTATATGTCTAATCCATTATTAGAGAAATTTACGAATCCATATGGCGCAAGACCATTTGATAAGATCAAAAATGAGCACTATATGCCGGCCATTAAAGAGGCCATTAAGATGCACAAAGAAGAAATCGAGGCCATTAAAAACTTTGATGGAGAGCTTACATTTGCCAATATTATTGAGCCATATGCAACTTCTGGAAGTGCTATTGAAGATATTTCAATGATCTTCTTTAACCTAAAGTCTGCAAATACAAATGATGAGATGAATGAGATTGCAAAAGAGTTCTCTCCTCTTTTAACTGCACATGGAAATGACGTTAACCTTGATGCTGACTTATTTGCAAAGGTTAAAGTTGTTTTTGATAACAAAGAGAATGAAGATTTAAATGCTGAGCAAACAACACTTCTTAACAAAATCTACAAAGGCTTTGTAAGAAACGGTGCTCTTTTAAATGAAGACGATAAGAATAAGGTAAGAAAGATTGATGAAGAACTTTCTAAGTTAGGTCTTGAATTCTCTGATCATCTTTTAAAAGAAACGAATCGTTTTGAAATGGTAATTGATAATCAAGAAGACCTTGCTGGACTTCCTGAAGGACTTATTGAAGCTGCTGCAATGACAGCTACTGAAAAAGGTCATGATGGTAAGTGGGTTTTCACTCTTGATTATCCAAGCTTTGGGCCATTCATTACTTATGCCCAAAATCGTGAGCTAAGAAAGCAGATGACAATCGCTTCTGGGACAAAGTGTGCTAAGGGTGATGAACTTGATAACCAAGAAATCGTTAAGAGAATCGCTATGCTTAGACATGAAAGAGCTGGGATTCTTGGTTATAAGAGCCACGCGGACTATATTTTAGAAGAGCGTATGGCAATGAGTGCAAAGAATGTTTTTGATCTTTTAAACCAATTAAAAGACAAAGCCATGCCAGCTGCACTTGAGCATATGGATGAAGTAAAAGCATATGCAAAAGAAAAAGATGGTATCGAAGACTTCGCATCATGGGACTATATGTACTACTATGAGAAGTTAAAGAAAGAAAAATATAGCATTGATGATGAAATGCTTAAGCCATACTTCAAATTAGAAAATGTTCTTAATGGAGTATTTGAAGTTGCAACAAAATTATACGGACTAAACTTTAAAGAAGTTAGTAATGTTCCAAAGTATCACGATGATGTAATGACTTATGAAATTACAGATCGCGATGGTAACTTTATTTCATTATTCTATGGTGACTACTTCCCACGTTCTTCAAAGCGTGGTGGAGCATGGATGACTGCATTTAGAGAACAATATGTTCAAAATGGTGAGGATATCCGTCCACATATTGCTAACGTTTGTAACTTTACAAAGCCAACGACAACAAAGCCTTCACTTCTAACTTTTAATGAAGTGACGACTCTATTCCACGAATTTGGACACGCACTTCATGGTATTCTAACAAAATGTCAGTACCGTATGCTTTCTGGTCCAAATGTATTCTGGGACTTTGTTGAACTTCCTTCTCAAATTATGGAAAACTGGGCATTTGAAAAAGAATGTCTTGATCTATTTGCAAAGCACTATGAAACAGGAGAGCTAATCCCAGAAGAATTAGTTCAAAAGCTAAAAGATAGTTCAAACTTTGGTGAAGGACGTCACACGATTCGCCAACTAAGCCTTGGGCTTCTTGATATGGCATGGCATTCAGGTGATCCTTCAAATATTACAAATGTAGAAGAATTTGAAACTCTAGCAACTAAGGATGTTCAACTTCTTCCAAAGATTCCAGGAACAATGACTTCTACAGCATTTGGACATATCTTTGCTGGTGGATATTCTGCTGGATACTACTCATATAAGTGGGCAGAAGTTCTTGATGCTGATGCATTTGAACTTTTCCTAGAAGAAGGGATCTTTAATACGACAATTGCTGATCGTTTTAGAGAGAATATCCTTGAAAAAGGTGGCTCAGAACACCCAATGGATCTTTATAAGAGATTCCGTGGCCGCGAGCCAGAGGTTGATGCACTACTTAGACGTGGTGGTCTAATTTAGCGCCCCGCAAAATTGGCTGCCCTCGTCAGCTTCGGCTCCTGCCTCTCGCTGACATACCGGTCATCGTGACCATAAAGGCCAGTCTATTGTTTGCGGCGCTAGCTCCCCAGTCTTTAGCTAAAAAAATTATTTCAACAAGCCGGGTTCAAGCCCGGCTTCGTTGTCTCAGGAGCAATGGGAAAGTTATCGCAAAGGAAAAGCGACACTTTAGCTTTGCT
>NZ_JBKIYI010000001.1:576732-1397124 GCF_047084945.1 Halobacteriovorax sp. YZS-3-1
AGCAACATGCTTACTTATTAGCAGACTTCTTCGTTTCAAAAATCTCTTTAGCATGCGACCATGTAAAAACAGCTGCAGCATCTTAGCGAAGCTAAGATATGATGCAGTGTTAGCTCCCCAATCTTTAGCTAAAAAGCGATTTAAACAAACCGACGTTTATGTCGGTTTTGTTTTCTCAGGAGCAATGGGAAAGTTATCGCAAAGGAAAAGCGACACTTTAGCTTTGCTAAAGTTAGCAACATGCTTACTTATTAGCAGACTTCTTCGTTTCAAAAATCTCTTTAGCATGTGACCATGTAAAGTAATCCTTCGCATTCTTAAGCTCTAAAAGGTGAGGAATCAATTGATTCGAGTAATCAATCGAGCTCTCTTTTGGTAGTGCTGAAGGAAGATTATCAATGGCGATAATATTGCATTCATGATCGATAGAACTTTCAACTTTATGAAGAGGTTTATCCCATGTTGTATGCACGTCATAAATAGGAATAGGGTTTAAGTCACTATTTGGATCACAACTCACATCACAGATATAAGAGAGTTTCTGATTTCTCTCCATAAGTGATTTATCAAGAAATGGTGGAATCTTAGTCGTCATAAGAACTGTATTGATAAAGATGTCGGCATTAATGATTTCTTCAAAAGGGCCACCTTTCTTTGTTTCATCCACATCCCAATTAACTGATTCAAGTTCAAGATCATCAAGTAGCTCTCTAGCACCACTTCCGCAACGCCCTAAAGCGCCAATGATAAAGGTACAAGGGTTTCTTTTTCCTTGTCTCTTTTCATTTATAATTTTTAGCCATTCATCTTTTGAAGAGTAATGTCGCAGAGGAGCTGGAGACTCTGAGAAGAAGTTCTCTACACTCAAGGCCGCCCCAACATATCCTGCCCAGTAACCAAATGCTGCTACTCTGCGTTTATCTTCATTTAACAAGAACTCAAGATCAAAGAGTGTTCCTTGACCTTCACTATAGCGATGGAAAACCTTTTCGGCTCCATTTTGTCCTTTATAGATATGGGCAAAGTAAATATGATTATGTTTAAGTGGAAATGTGTCGGTTTCTTTTAATTCTTTTAGTCCTAAAATAAAGACATCATCCGAGACTGGAGCTTCTTCAATCCAGGCATGACTTTCTTTGATTTCACAACCTAATTTCTCATACTCTTGGATAGGAAAGATACGGTCATTAGATTTTTCTACAATAACTTTGTAACCTGCGTCCAAAAGCTTCTTTGCATTTTCTGGTGTTAGAGGAGTTCTTTTTTCAAACTCTTTATCTTCATCTCTTAACCAAATTGTTGTCATATTGATACCTTCTAATAACTTTTTATATACTGTCTTGGATTGATGTATCCCTTTCGACAGTTTCGTTATTAATATTAAATAATGCTTTCATATCGGAAAATAGCATCCTTGGAAAAATCAAGGTGCAAAATGCGATACATACGATATAGAGTATTTCTTCTGTTTTAAAACTATTTCCAATAAACGTAAGAATGATCCCACCAAGTATATTTGGAACGACGAAGCCTAAGTCGAGCAAGGCAAAACTACGTGCTAGGTACTTAGTTTCTACTTTATTTGAGACATAATTTAGTTGATTTGTTATTCGTATAAAGACAACAAGTCCCCATATAAAGAAGATAATCAAAGTTGCAAAGTAGGAAGCTGACAGTAGCCAAACTGCCATTAGTATTGGTTCAATATAAAGCGCTGTTATTATAATTTTACCAACAGAATGATCTTTAAGAATAGTGGAGCTTGCCCAGCCACCAAAAAGCCCGCCAAGTCCAAAAAGCGCTAGTCCAATACCGTAGTCTTGTTTTGTAGCACCTAGAACTTCAGTCATATAAGGAAGTATCAATGGAAACATAAACCCAAGAACGAGCCCCTCAATGACAACGTTGGATAGAATCGCCGATAAAGGCTTTTGAGTCTTGGCGTATTTAATTCCATTCTTTATTTCGGAGATGAACTTCTCACTATCTTCTTCATGTTTAGGAGGATTATAGGTTAGTGACATAATAAAGAAGATACCCACGATATATGTTAGAAAATCTAAGGCAACGACTTCTTTAATACCACCAAAGGCGGTAAACATTGTGGCACCTAGAAATGGTCCAATCATATGAAGTACTGCAAAGGCCGAACCAAATAATGCGTTTGCCTTATTCATATCCTTTTGAGGAACTATATCATTTACCATTGCCTGGCGTGTTGGATTATACATTCCTGTGAAAAGAGCAATGAGCCCATCACATAAAATGACAACTTCAGGACTTTCCACAAAGAGAATAGTGAAGATAATCGGAATTCTAATATAATTGGTAAAAAGTAATACCTTCTTACGATTATACTTCTCTCCAATAACACCACCGATGAGATTTCCGATAGTGAGGAATAAGAGAAATACTGCTCGAGCAGCACCGAGATAGGCCTTATTATTACTTGATAGTTCAAAGACTAAGAGCATGAGGGCCGTCTCTGAAACAAAAGACCCAAGCTCAGACGTTAAGCCTGCAATATAGAGCTTTCTAAAATTTTGATAACGTAAAACCTTAGGAAGCTTAAACATAATTACGATCTTTTTGCTAAGAACTCTTCAACTGCTGTTTCATATTCAGTTATCAGACGTTTAACAATTTCTTGAACAGTTTCAATTTTTTCAATGAATTCGATTGAAGGGCCAGCAACCCAAACAGTTTTATATGTTGCTCCAAAGGCAGCTTTCTCAACTGCTTTCATTCCCTTATAACCAGTGAGCATCTTTGCATATTTTTTAAGCTTCTTATTCTTACTCATGGCCTTTTCAACGATATTTTGTTCTGTTCCTATTTTTTGTACATAAGGAGTGTTGATAACCGTACAAGGAGTCCCTGAGATCTTATTAGACATGACGATATCCTTGGCGCCGTAATTTACCACAGCTTCTTTATATGCATCTGAAACAATTGACTCTTTTGTTGCAATAAATGGTGAACCAATTGAAACACCTTCACAGCCAAGGGCCATGATACTAAATAAACCGGAACCTGTTGCGATACCACCTGCTGAAATAACTGGAATATCAAGATTTCTCTTAAGTAATGGAACAAGAATACTTGCTGGAGTTGGTCCAGCGTGACCTCCTGCTCCAGAGTTTACAGCGATTACTGCATCGGCTCCTTGATCTTGAACTTTCTTTGCATATTTTAGGTCAACAACATCACAGATAACTTTTGTACCTTGAGGATGACATTTCTCAATTACTTCCTTTGGGTTTCCAAGTGAAGTGATGATAAAGTCAGGTGCATATTTTGCACATAGATCAATTTGCTTGTGCATGTGGATGTTTGACTGATTTACAATGATATTAATTCCAAATGGACCTTCACATCTTTCTTTTAGCTCTTTTAGACCTTCTTCAAATTCCTCTGGTGTTCTCCAGTTTAGCGCTGGGATACAACCCATAATACCTGCCTTTGAAGCTTCAACTAGCATATCTATACTTGATACGAGGAACATCGGGGCCATGATAATTGGATATTTAATATTAAATGTTTCTGTGAGCCATGTTTTCATAACGAATCCTATTTATTTTAATTTTCAAATGACCTTTTGATTATAATGTATTTTTTTGTATTTAACACCTAAGATTACTTGCACAATTTCTTCCCGCAACGTATCTTTAAAGCATGAGCTCGCAAGAAATAAATAAGCTACCTGACTTCTCTGACATTAGAGAAAACATTGAAATAGAACGTAAAAATATTATCAAAGTCAATAATTTCGCTGAAGATGATAGTTATGTTAGAACGAGCGAAGATGCTCATATCGTCCTCGATTTTCTAGAAAGTCTTTTGACTCCGTTATGGAAAGTTTTTGATGAATATCCATCATTGGTTTACTTCTTTAACAATGAGTTCACTAATTTCAACTTGTTGATAAAGCAAGAAAATATTCTCGATCTAATCTTTATTGATGATTGCCTTATCCCAGAAAAAGAAGCTGTCTTTTTTGGACAAGATGGTGGTCTTTCTCAAAATGTTCTTTCTCTACATGAGAAGACATTCAAGATGTGGTCGCAGAAAATTGTTGATAAGCACAATGAAACACAAAAATTTATTCGAGCAGAAGATGTTGACTTAACTAAACATAAAATTGGTGAGTTAAAATGTCAGTGTATTAAATGTGTAAATGACTTCAGAGCTTTATTAAGAGACTCTGTATACGAAAGCTGTGTTGAGTTAATTGATTCTAAGAAAGAAACAATCAAAGAAGAAATTGATAGCGGACTCAATACTGTTTCAGACATCGTCTTTGATCTACAAAAAAGACTTGATAAGAGTTTTTATAAATTAAGAAATACAATTAAGAGATCATCTCTTAATCGTCTAGAGAATCAGGTCAAACAATATTACCGTTCTGAATTTTCTTATCCATCTGAATTAGCAAAATTACATAAACGTAATGTGCATATGCTCTTTGATCAGTATCTTGAAGAAAATGAATTAAGTACAGATCTGATCACAGAAGATGAGTATCATAAGTTCTACTCATCACTTTCAACAAATTATTGGCGTAATGAGCGCTATCTAATTCGTGAATTTAAGAAGTTTGTTAAATCAATTATTATTCTCAAAAAGAAGGATGTATCTTCAACTATCCTTCAAGAATACCTAGGGGAGTTTTGGACTCACTCAGCTGCTAGACAAATGAAGAGAAAGATTGTCTATCACATGGGACCTACAAACTCTGGTAAAACATATCATGCTATCGAGAAGCTCTCGAGTGTTCCTAAAGGTTGCTATCTTGCACCACTAAGACTTCTTGCAGCTGAACTCTACGATACTTTAAACTCTAAAGGTGCAGTTACAACTCTTTTAACTGGTGAAGAAGTTATTGAAAGAGAAGGTTCGACTCACTATTCATCAACGATTGAAATGGCCAGGCTCCAAGAAGTCTTTGACTGTTGTGTAATTGATGAAATCCAAATGATTACAGATCCATCTCGTGGTTGGGCATGGACAAGGGCCTTAGTAAATATCATGGCAGATGAAGTTCACCTATGTGGTGATGCTTCAGCTCTTGAGATGGTAAGAAATATTGTCGATCTATGTGGTGATGAACTCATCATAAATGAATATACAAGAATGACTGAGCTCTATGTTGAACCTCATCCAATCGTTCTTGCAGATATGCAAAAGAATGATGCACTTATTGTATTTTCTAGAAAGAATGCACTAAGACACAAGAGAGACCTAGAGCGTCTCGGATATAAAGTTTCAATTGTATACGGTCGACTCTCGCCGGAGGTTCGTCGTGAGCAAGCGAGAAAATTTGATCAAGGTGAAACTGATGTCATTGTATCAACTGATGCAATTGCTATGGGGATGAATCTTCCAATTAAGAGAGTTGTTTTTACGACTCTATCAAAATTCTATGATGGCCAACAACACGATATCTCAGTAAGTGAGATTAAGCAGATTGGTGGTCGAGCAGGACGTTACCAACGTTTTCCAAAAGGTGCTGTTACTTGTCTTCGTAAAGTTGAAGATGGAATCGAAAGTATTAAAGAGGCCATGAGTGCAGTACTGGATCAAAGTGAAAAATGTATGGTTGGGCCTGACTTAGATATTTTCAACCAAGTCAACCGTGCTTTAATAGATAATAATCTTCCAAAATTAAAGCTCTCTGAGTTCTTAAGGCTCTTTAACACAATGACATTCCAAAAGCCTTTTGAGTGCGTTGATATGAAAGAGATGATCGAGCTGGCCGAGATGGTTGAGGATGCTGACTCTAATGGAACACTTACTGATGCAGAGATCTTCGGGTTTGCATGTGCTCCAGTAAATTTAGGCTTAAGTGACCATGTTCAACATTATAATTGGATCCTTCATAAGTATGTAAATATGGAAGGGATTCCGGCCGAGCCAATTGAGCATGACTCTGGGGATATTGATTATCTTGAAACTTCCATTAAATGTGTCGAGCTTTATCAATGGCTCTCAAGACACTTTAATAATAAGAACTTCGTTTATTCAGAAGTTGAGCTTTTAAATAATAAGCAACTTGCTATTGATCAGCTAAATGAACTCTTATCACAAAAAATTGTTGCTAAGTGTTCTTCATGTGGTTGCAAGCTTCCTGATGATTCAAAATTTCCAATTTGTGAGGAATGTTTTGAGAAGAGGAAGGCCGCTCGTCGTAGACCTGGCGGAAATCGCCGCGGAAAGCCTGGCCAAGGTGGAAAAGGCCGTCGTCCAGGTGGTAAAAACTTTAAAGGTAAACCAAATTCTGGACAGGGTAAGCGTAAGAATGTTAGTCGTAAGAGAAAAGTTACCAAACGATGAGTCATGAATATATACGATTACGCAAGGCTATTATTAGAATCACCAAATCTAGAGGATAAGCTTACTGCAACTAGTGTAGTAAGTGATTTATCTTATCAAAAAACGGCCGATGGTATCAAAGATCTCATGCCTGAGCGTGAGTCCCGTATTAAATTTTCTAGTGAGCAAGTGAAATTCCCAAAGAAAGGAAGTTTTCACTTGGATGAAAAGAAGGCCATGGCACTTCACTTCTTTGCTAATCATGAGTTACTGGCGATTGAGATGATGGCGGCAGCTCTAATGTATATTCCAATTGAAGATAAGTCTCAATACAAGCGTATTGCAACGGGAATACTTTCTACAATTGATGATGAAATCAAGCACTTCAATCTCTATCGAAAACGAATGAATGATTTTGGAATAGACTTTGGCGATCTTCCTGTAAATGACTTCTTTTGGCGTCAGATGCAAAAGTTAACAAGCTTTGAAGAATACTTTGCGGTTATGGCATTAACATTTGAAGCTGCAAACTTAGACTTTGCAAAATTCTATCGTGATATATTTGCAGGGGTTGGAGATAAGAAGTCATCTGCAATCTTAAATGTAGTATATGAAGATGAGATTTCTCATGTGGGATTTGGAATTCATTGGCTAAATCGCTGGAGAAACGAAAAAGACCTTTGGGAGTTCTATGTCTCTTCACTTCCTGACTTACTATCACCAGCAAGGGCCAAGGGCATGATTTTCGATCATGAAGGAAGAGTTCGTACAGGCATGGATGAAGACTTCATTGAGAAAATTAAAAATTATCAAGATGGATTCATCGTTACAAAACGCAAGGAATGGAAGTGAGATTTAGGGTAAACCTCGATTTCGATGCGGCCTTAAGTCGAAATAATAAAAACTTCAAAAATGAAAAGTTCTTAAAAGAGTTAGAGTATATTTTCTTTCTTGTAAATAATGGATCTAATGTAACTCTATGTTCCCAAAATAAATACTCAAATAAGTACTTAAGTCATCTTCATGATCTTGGTTTTACGATACCTAATATTGACGACAATATTACAAATTATATTAACTGGTGGGGTAACTTAGAAAACTTTGAACAGGTTAAAGAGACCAATTCAAAATGTGCTTTAGCGAAATGGCATAGGCCTTTAGCTGATAAGATTATAAGATCTAAAGAGGACTTAGAAGAATCATTTCCAACTTTTTACCGACCAGATCAAACATTTTCTGGAATAGGAAACAAGGTATTAAATTCTGTAAAAGACTTCGAAAGACTAGGGTTTCCAGGTGTTCAATCTCGCTATGTAAAAGTTGTAAAAACATTTGGTGTTACTTACGACTTTAAAAATAATGACTACTTTATTGTAGAAAATTTCGTTAGTGATAAGGGAGAGTTTAAAGGAGGGCGTCTAATTCAAATCAATGAGCTTCCTATTTCTTTTGATCTTGAGAAATACATCAATGATATTAAAGAGCATATTCCAGAAGCTCTTTTAAATAATAAAATTCAATTTGATAATATGATCTATCTTGAAAATTCTGAAACTAAAATTTGTCCTATTGTTGAGATTAATTATCGTCGCACGATGGGAGAAGTCATCATGAATATAACCAAAGTCTTAGGTGATGGAACATTATATTTTGGTGATAAAACTGCCTTGAATTCAAACTCTTTGATTCTATCTCCTGATTTCGTTAAAAATATTTGCTACTTTAACCGAGCTTAAGGGTTGGTTAAAAGCGCTAAATAGAGAATATTCCTTCATCGATTTCCATTTATACAGTAAAATGAAAAAGTTCTTTAGTTTAGAATTAGGAGAATTTACGTGGCCAAGAAAGGTTTTTTCGACAAGATGAAAGGAAAGCTCAAGAAGTCAGAAGATGATGAAGAGTTACTTGATGAGTATTCTGAAGAGTCTGAAGATGAACTTGATGAAGAAGATGAATCAGTCGATTTAGACGACGCCACGTCTACTGATATAAAGATACCAGGAGGACCTGAGATACAAGGGATTCCAACCGAAGAAGATATTTCAGAATTTGATGATGAAGTCGAAGCTGAAGACGCTATTGATAATGATGAATCAGATGACGAAGAATACGAAGATGATGAAGATGAAGATGAAGATGAAGATGAGGAAGAAGAGAGCTTCTTAGAGAAACAATTACCTTTTCTTGCAAAGTTATTAAATAAGAAAAAATCTGACGATGATGAAGATGAAGATGAAGACGAAGACGAAGACGATGATGATGAAGAAGACGAAGAAGATGACGACAAAGAAAAGAGCTTTCTAGAAAAGCAGTTACCATTCTTAGCAAAGCTAATGAAGAAGAAAAAGTCTGATGACGAAGATGACGATGAAGATGGTGACGAGGAAGATGAAGACGACGATGACGATGATGATGAAGATGAAAAGGATGAGAAAAAAGAGAAGAAAAGCAAACTCATTAAGATCATCTTAATTGTCGCTGTAGTCGCTATGGCCGTTGATACCTTCTTACTTAGTGATTCTTCTGAAGAAGAAGTGCCAGAGGTGGCCCCATTAAAAAGAAAAGCAAGAAAGCCACGAAAAGCTAAACCAAAGAAAACGCAAGATAAGGCACAAGAAAAAACAGTTCAAAAAGCTGACGAAAAGAAGCCTGAAAATACTAAAGAGGAAACTAAGCCAGTTGTAGAAGCTAAAGATGAGCAACCACAAGGTGATAGTCAACCTGCTGGGCCAAGTGATGAACCTCAGGCGAAACCTTCAGATGAAGTGACAAATAATCAAAACGTTACTCAAGAAACAAAGTCTGATACTGAAAGCTCTGATGGTAATGTTGATTCAATGAATGAACCACAAGTTGAAGATCAAGCAACTACAACGAATCAGGAGTTAGGTGAGAAAACGCAGGAGCCATCTTCTGATCCACTTATTGTGGCGCCTTTGCCTGAGACTAGTGATATGGATTCTACTATGATGGGTGAAGCAAGTGATTCCAATGAAGATGAAGATCAAAAAGAGTCTCTTGATTCTGCTTTAGGAAAAATCGTCGATAAACTTGAAGAAAACAAAACGGCTGTAAAGGATAAGGTTAAGTATAGTGCTCCACCTAATTATGAAAACTTTGGTCGTGGACTTGTTTATAATTGTAAAGGAAAACACTGGGCATGTGTTGATCGTGAAGCATATATGAGCTGTAAGGCAAACCAAGCTTGGTTTAGACAAGAAGGCAAGCCAACGGAATGTGCAACATCGAAGATTTTAGCAACGGAATACGATTGTAGAACTTTACAGGAGTATAATATTAATACTGTTGCTGAAACACCAAAGTGTGATTAGAGATTAAGCAGCATCTTTTTTGAAGAGGCCATCTATGATAGTAAGAGTAAAAGTTTTCTCTTGCTTAGCTTCTTCTTTTTTCATTGCGCGAATAAATGCTTGTGCTAGCTCTGGGTCAAATTGTGATCCAGAGAACTCATCGAGTTCTTCATAAGCAACTTCATAATCAAGTCCCTTACGGTAAACTCTTGTTGAAGTCATAGCATCAAATGTATCAGCAATAAGAATAATTCTAGAGAAAAGAGGAATTTCTTCGCCTTTTAGTCCTTCCGGATAACCACGTCCATCCCATCTCTCATGATGGTATTTTGCAAACTTTGCAACTTTTTCAAAATGAGTAAACCCTTGTAGGATTTCATAAGATTTCTCAGGATGACTCTTCATTTGAAGGAATTCATCTTCAGTAAGTCTTGATGGTTTATTAAGAACGGAGTCAGGAACTCCAATTTTACCAATATCATGAAATAGAGCAGATAGTTCTAGGTCATATAATTCTTCTTCATTTAGTCCAATTTCTCTTCCTAAAGTGAGGCTGAAATAAGCAACGCGAGTACTATGTCCATATGTATAATGATCTTTGCAGTCTAGTGCGTGAAGGATTGTTCGAGCGGCCATCTCACAGATCTTTTTCTGTTCTAGTTTTAAGGCCTTGTTTTCTGCTTCTAATACGGCAGTAGGATCTGTCTGTACAGAGTTTGAAACCTTGTTCTTTGTGTTGGCTTTAGGTGATGTCGTTTTTTTGTCAGCACTCTTACGAGTACTCGCTTTTTTTCTGCGTTCACCCAAATTTACGATTTTGCTCTTCTTCATTTATCAAGACCTAGTGTTATAGTCAGGTTATACCCATATTCTAATAATTCTTCGGGTTATTCTTAAGGAATCTTTAATTTAATCGGGGCATTAGTATGATATTAGTCGCTTATTGTGCTAGAATACTTTCTTAAGGTGCCAAAATTTAGTGCCATACCTATATAATTTTGAATACTTAGGAAGAGTTATGCACGTTCGAATTATTGATTCAGATATCGATAAAATTGCCGTCGATAAGCTAAATAATCTATTAGAATTATTAAATTTACCTCAATCTCAAGAGGGACGATCTTCAATTGACCGTGAACTTGATGCAAGTCAAGTGGTGTTTACAAAGTCATTTAAGAATGTCGAAAGCAAGGACCATTTTATTATTATCTATAATGAAGGGGATGATCTTGATCGTTCATTATTAGACAATGAGATGTGTCTTGGAATATTTTTTGCAGACAAGTCTGTAGAAGAAAACTATCTCAATATAAAAAATGCGATAGAAGGGCTAAGAGCGTTAGAGACTCAAAAGCAATTATTATTCAAGATGAATTCTGTTATGGAAGGACTTGTTGGCCAAGTCGAAAATATTAAAGAAATGCATCGTAATATGGCGCCATTTAGAAGTGAAAAGCTAAGAGGAGTAGGAATTACTTCACGCTTTTGTGCTGGTACATCAAATGGTGGCGAGTTTTTTGACTTCTTTAAAATTGGTGGCGAAGTATGGATTGTTTCATTACATGCATCATCATATATGCTTATCGGAAACTTCTTATCACTAATCGAAACTTGGAAGCTAGAGTCTAATATTGATATGACTAAAGTCATCTCAAACTTAGAAAGTAAGAAAGATGACTTTAGTGAATATGGAGATGCTTCCATTTTAATTGCTAGAATTAAGCTTTCAGACTTAAGTGCTGAGGTGCTTAATATTGGTGATCATGAATTATTAAATAAAGATGGTGTTGTATTAGCGAGAAATGGTAGCGCGTTCCCATCGAACTATAATACATCAACGCAAGAAGTTCAGTTAAATAAAGGTGAAGGCCTGTTATTACTATCTCCTGGCTTTTTTAAGAATATTGAAGATAAAATTGATGGAGAAGAGTATTTAACATTTGTTAAAAAGAATTGGGCGGCTCCTGTTGAATTCATTAGTGAATTAACATTTCAAACAAAAAAGGGCTATAATGAGAATGACTTCTTACCAAATGATCAAACAATTCTAATGATAGAGGTAGATAAAAATGCAATTTCTAAAATTTAGTATTCTATTTTTAACAATTAATTCAATAATAGCATTTACAGGGACTGAATGTTTTCAGTCTTCCTTTGATGTTTCTGTCTCTCATAAGTCATCACCATTTGGACTTTTAAATAAAACCCTGACTATTTCTAAAAAAGAATGTGAAGTCGAAGTGGCCCATAACGAATATAAGTATCACAATCGATCGTGGGTGATTGATATTTGTCGAGATCCAGTTCATATAAAATCAACGACGACGTCAATCGATGTTTATCGTAAGGCCGGAGAGTGTCATAAAACTTCAAATGACTTCTGTGATGAGTATAAGACAATACGTAAAATTATCGAAGATGATGGGCTTATCTTTGCAGAAGGTGCAAAGAATAATCTTAATGATCCACACGGAAGAGTTTTTTGTGCAAGCTTAGTACTAAACGCATACTTGAAAGAAAATAATATTTTTAATCGCAATGGTAATTATGATTCATTAATGATTCGTAAGCCAATTGCGAGAATACCTGAAGATATAAAAAAAGCTAGAGCAGAGTTCAAAGCAGAGAAAGAAACAAAAGTTGAGACAACGCAAGACAAAGCAGCAGAGACTGAAGTTGAAGAGTCTTCAGACACAAGCTCTGATGGCCTTGAAATTGATGAAAATGCAGGCCCTGGAACTTTCTAGATTGTCTTAAATGCTCTTTCTAAATCTGAAATTAAATCATTAGCATCTTCAATACCTACAGATAGCCTTATTAGGTTATCTGTTAGGCCGATACTTTCACGAACATTCTTGGGAACAGAAGCATGAGTCATGATGGCCGGGTGTTCAATTAAGCTCTCAACACCACCAAGGCTTTCAGCTAAAGAGAACATGTCGACGTTTTGTAAAAACTTCTTAGACTTTCTAATGTCACCTTTTAGGAAAAATGTAATCATCCCTCCAAAGCCACTCATTTGTTTTTTTGCGATTTTATATTGAGGGTGACTCTTAAGGCCTGGGTAGAGAACTTTATCTACTTTTGAATGCGACTCGAGATACTTTGCTATTTTCATTGCATTCTTTGCATGAGCTTCCATTCTAATCGCAAGAGTCTTGATACCTCTAAGTACTAACCAAGAGTCAAATGGTGATTGTGTTGGTCCAAGAGATTTTTGAAGTGTCCAAAGTTTCTCGTAAAGTGCTTTGTTGTTGAGCATACAGGCTCCACCAACAACATCAGAGTGACCATTGATATATTTAGTCATTGAGTGCATCACAATGTCAGCACCAAGATCTAATGGGTTTTGAAAATAAGGACTCATAAATGTGTTATCAACAACAGTTAAAGTCTTATATTTTTTCGCAAGTTTTGAAACTTTCTTAATATCAGAAATTTTTAAAAGTGGGTTCGTTGGTGTTTCAACCCACATTAATTTAGGCTTATGTTCTTTTAGTGCCTCTTCAACTTTTTTAGGATCAGTTGTATCGACAAAGATAAACTTATGAATGGAATTAAAAACGGTCGTAAAGAGACGATAAGTTCCACCATATACATCATCACCACAAAGAATCGTTGATCCAGCTGGCAGAGCATGCATTATTAGCATTTCAATTGAAACACCGCTTGACGTTGCCAGTGCATATTTTGCGTTCTCTAGTGCCGTAAGTGATTCTTCTAATCGCGTCCTTGTTGGATTATGACAACGTGAATACTCGTAGCCTTGGTGAATACCTGGGCTTGTTTGAGCATATGTTGTTGTTTGATGAATTGGCGGTATAACTGCGCCTGTTTCTTTGTCGGGGTGAGCCCCGGCATGGATACATACCGAGGCTTTTGCTGCTTTTTTAAGAGTGCTTTTCTTCAAGCCTTGATCCTTAGTTAGAACCTTTTTCTGACATATACTGAAGAACATCAATTTCTGATAATAGATCAGAAACTTTTCCATCTTTAGTGATAATGGCAACTTCCTTCTTAAGTAGTGCATCAGCAACTGTTTCAAGAAGTTCATTACAATCCACAACTCTGTAGTTGTTAGAGATAGCTAATGAAATATTATCATCTTTTTGGAACTCACCCATGATAACTGGCTTAATTAGACTCTTCTCTGTACAAAGACCAAGAATGTCACCATTTTTACTAACAACTGGAACTTGAGAAATATTCTTCTCTTCCATTAGAGTAATGGCCTGTCCAATAGTCGTTGTATCTTCAACAGTAATAATATTTCCATTCTTACCAAGAGTATTTAATACCTCTGAAATTTGAACATTGAATGATGAATCTAAGTATCCACCATCACTCATCCAATCATCATTATAGATTTTTGAAGCGTAACGATTTCCTGAATCGTGAAGAAGAATAAGAATCTTTTTCTTAGTAGTTTGTTTCTTCGCATATTTTAGAGCACCCTCAATAACGGCACCTGCTGATCCACCAGCATAAATACCTTCTTCTTTAAGAAGTTTTCTCGTCATTAGGAAAGACTCTTTATCATTAACAACTTCAAAGTCATCAATTAAGTCAAAGTCATAATTCTCTGGAATGAAGTCCTCGCCAACACCTTCTAAAACATATGAGTGAGCTTGTCCCATTTCTCCAGTCTTGTGGTAACCAGCGATGATTGAACCAACACAGTCAACACCGATAATTTCAACCTTATCCATTTTTTCTTTGAAGTAACGTCCACAACCACTGATTGTCCCACCAGTTCCAACTGCGGCCATAAATACATCAAAGTCACCTTGAGTTTGCTCATACATTTCTGGAGCCGTCCAAGTGTAGTGTGTATTTCTATTATGTAGATTATCGTATTGATTTACGTAAAATGAATTTGGAATTGTTTCAGAAAGTTTCTTTGAAACAGAGTAGTAAGAACGAGGATCTTCTGGTTCTACGTTTGTTGGACAAACAACAACTTTTGCTCCAAATGCTCTAAGGTTATCGATCTTTTCTTTTGATTGCTTATCAGCAAGTACGAAAATACATTTGTATCCGTGAACTGCTGCCCACATCGCAAGACCAACCCCTGTATTCCCAGAAGTACCTTCGATGATCGTTCCGCCTGGCTTTAGATCACCTTCTTCTACTGCACGATCAAGCATGTATGCACCGATACGATCCTTAGTTGAACCACCTGGGTTCATATATTCTAATTTTACGTAAATTTCGCAATTAAGGTCCTTACCGATATGATTAAGTTTTACAATTGGTGTATTCCCAATTGCTTCGACAACGTTTGCTTTAGCACCTTTCATCATAATTAAATCTCCATTTACTTCCAGTGTTCTTCTAACTCTTCTAACTGCTTGATAGGATCAAACGTTGAGAGGTCTGGAAATGTAATTGCTTCAATCTGTGATTTCTTTGAGATCGAAGTTTTTATTTCTTCTTGTTTGATTATTATATCTTTAAATTCTTTCATTTTTTCTGTCTTGGGTTCCCAAGAGGCGAGGTTGTTATACCATGATTTGTTAATTATTAGGTAACGTTCTGTGGTCATTTGGGCCTGAATTGAGTCAAGAATCTGTTGAGTTTCAACCTCTTTCATATGCTCAGCAGAAGTAACGAGATACCACCTCGATCGCTGGGCACTATTGAGAACTTTTTCAACTTTAATACCTTCAATAAACTTATCTCGATTCTCATAGAGAATTGTGATGGCCTCAAGAAAGTCATTAATAAAGCCCTTGCCGGTAACACTTTCTAAATAATTAAGAAACTTCTCAATCCCAGCGGTAATAATGCGGTTAAAGAAGCGTCCAGGCTTATTCTTATTTGTAATGTACATGAATGCATCAGCAAATGTTTTATTAAAGAATTTATTAATCTTATTTGATGAATTCAAAAAGTCTAAGAAGTTCTTTCCTGGCGCAGTGTCGACGACGATAGAGTCATATTTTTTAGTTTCAAGTTGATTTTGAATCTCTAGGACTGCAAGAATTTCATTTAGGCCACCGCGACTACTTGTTAAGTTTTCTAGTATTTTATTATCAACTTTCTTCCCGAGAATCTTTTCAAATGATGTTTTAGGATCAAGTAATAAAACATCAAAGCTGATTTCTTTATCAGTGAACTTAATCACTTCTGATGCATCTTTTAAGCTAAGTAATTGACGCAGTCTTTTGGCCGGATCAATCGTTATTAAAAGAACATTCTTTTTTTGAGAAGCCAGAAAGAAGGCACGTGAAGTTGAAATCGTTGTTTTTCCAACGCCACCTGTTCCACAAAATATTTCGACTTCTCTATAGCTTTCCACGATTCCTACTTTGATTTAAAAATATCAACTTTCTTTGTAATAATTCTTGTTAATTCCTCGACTTGTTCTTTTTGTGTCGGTACGACAATTTGAGGGAAACTTAGGTGAGGGTTAACCTTAAATTTCTCTTTTAGGCTTTCTTGGTCTTGGATTTTTGCCCTGATAAAATCTGGCGTATCATCCTGTGGAAAGTCATTTAGTGAGAGATCACAATTTAGGATCTCAATTGTCGAGAGATTATATTTCTCTTTTAGTTCTCGCTCTAGTTCTTGGCCTTCTTCAATGGCAAGCTCTGTCGGGATACTAACAACCACACATTGAGTATGTTCATCATTTGTTAGAAAGTTATGCATTTTATCGATATCATTTGCAATGGGACCGATTTTAAAAATATCTTTAAAGACTTTTGGTGAATGTATTGTCGAAAGAAGATGACCTGATGCCGGTGCATCAACGACGACGATATTGCGATCATCTCGAGCAAGATCAATAATATGCCCTAAGAAGATGAGTTGCCCAAAACTTGGAACCATATCAAATAATGCATTAAAAAAAGATGTTGATACAATCCACTTTGCAATTGTTTTGGAGTTTAGTTTTCTCGCAATATACTCTTGAACTGAACTAATATGCGTTAACTCAACGGTATTAACATTTAACTTATTGATAAGATCCTTATCAGCATTTTGTTCAAACGAAAAAAAATAGACGTTCTTATTTTGATCGAGTTCAGTTAGAGACTTGGTCAAGGCAAGGGAAGTGAGGGTTTTTCCGACACCTCCCTTACCTGTGACTATATATAAGTCTTTAAACTTCATTAGAATTTATAGAATGCAGTAAGAAGCATTTTAAAATAATAACCTTCTACGTCTGCAGTGCTTTCTTGTTCGACATCAAAAGGATTGTTGTAAATGAACATTCCACCAACTGAAATCTTGCGATTTAGATCGAAGTCAGCTCCAGCAACGGCTTGATAACCGAATACTGTCTTACCTTTTGATTTATAGTTTACAGTTTTTAATTGAGGACGGAAGAAGCCAAGTCCACCACCAACAAATGGTTGAAAGGCATCATAGTGAAAAAGTTTTCCTTTAGCACCAAGAACAAGTCCCGAGATTTTTGAATACGTACCTTTCTCTTCTAGTTCATGTTTTGAGAAGTGAAGGTTGGCATAAAAGTCAAAAGAGTACGAAGCCTTGTAATTATAAAAGAGTTCCGCCGTGATCTTATCTTCACCGTTGTCTTTAAAATCACTCATTAATAAAGTTTGCCCAATTCCAATTCCAAGAGAATGGATGTGCAATTCTTGACCGCTTAAAAGTTGAGCTGCAGCGACCGCATCCTCATTCTTTTTGGCTGAATTCTTTGATGTTAATTGCTTAACGGTTTGTGCCTGAGCACTAAAAATAAAAAGGCCTGCTAGAATAACTGCAGGCCTTAATATAGATTTTGAAATTTTTAAAATCATTTCACCCTCTAAACTAAATATATATGCAGTAATAACTGCCCTATATTAGTTTAAAGTAGTCGTAGTTTCAACAGAAGAGTTTAGGTTTGCTGCACTGTTGAAAGAGTTGAAAGACTGAGCTGGAGCTTCTTCAACTACTGGAGCTTCAATTCCTTCTAGTCCTCTAATATAACCAGTGAATGTACCTTCTTCACCACGGATAACTCTCTTAAGAAGTTCAACGTCACCTGGCTTAGTTGATTTTTTCTCTTGATCAAAAAGAAGTTGGATTTGAGTCATGTAAGTAATGTCATTTTTTGTTTTGTTATCAATTACTTGAATCTCGTGACCTTCTCTGATGATTTGAGCGATCTCTTCAAGAGTCACGTAGCAACTTTGATGAGTGTCATAAAGTTTTCTGTTTTGGTACCTTTTAATAATTCTTACATCATTCATTCTACTACCCCTATTGGTTTTAACGAATATAGCTCAAAAGATTAATGAGATCTCCTGAGTTAAAACTAGTTAATAATTAACACGTTGCCTCGTAATAGTTAAGCTCTTTGTATTAATTTCATTTCTCAACAAAAATCAATAAAATTAAGTACTTAGTGGTTCATCTTTTTTTGCTTCAAGCTTTGGCCTTAAGCGATATTTATTGATTCCCACCGTGTCTATTGCTCAGCGTTTTGAAAATTGCATCAGAGAAGTAACAATCAATGACAGTAACTGTCAAGCAATTGCGATCTTAATTTTATCTAAATTACAAGAGAATCCGTTTAATTCCCCTAATTTCGGTGACTTAGTGCAACTAAGCTTTTGTGGCCTGTTATTTCTGCCGGGGGTCATTTTACTGAGAATTCTTTTTAAGAAATATCTATTTAGGTCGAAGAGGTACCAAGGCATAAAGGCCAAGGATTGTTTAATGTTCAAATTTTTCTTTAAAAAATCAATACTTCTTCTACCGCTTGCAGCATTAGTGAGCTGTGCGACACATACCGATAAGATGACGGAAACTCAGCTTATTAACAAGGCCGCAGAGATTAAAATATCTAATTTTGAAGAAGCAAAGCGCGCACGTGAATTCGTTGAGAATTCTCTAGCGGAAGTAGTAGCTGATGCTAAAGAAAGAGGCGAAGAATCAATTAATTATGTGGCCAGTGATCTCTTTCTTAAGGCTTCTGACGCCTCCCTTGCTGGTGATGCAGCATCTGCATCATTGATTCTAAAATATGTCGTTGAATTAAAGCCACATGATATTTATCTTCGTCGAAAGTATGCAGTTGAACTTATCAAATCAAGTCAACTTGAAGAAGGAAAGAAAGAGTTAAACTACTTAATTGAACATGCAGATGAAGATGTAAAAGCAAAGGCACGTCTTTTACTTGCCGGTGTCTATGGTGCACTAGGCGAGAACAAAACAGCAATTAAATTGTATCGTAATCTTGTCTATAAAACACGACCACTTTTAAGTGAAGCTTGTATATATTTATCGAAAGCATACGTTGATGATAAGAAAGTAAAAAAGGCCATTGGGACACTTAGTTATTGTTCTCAAAAGGATCGCTCAAATCGTAGTGAATATGCTTTTCATAAAGGAAAGATCTACTTTGAAAAGTCGAAATATAAATTAGCAAAGAAGTATTTTAATATCTCTCTAAAGCTTGATCCAACCAATCAGCAAAGTACAATTCTGCTTGGTGTTGTTTTGGAGCAAGAGGGAAAATACGATGCAGCAAAAATTTTATATCGCAAGTTTTTAAAATACGATCCAAGTAATTACACAGCACTTGGGAAGTATGTGAACTTACTATTTGCTGATGGCGAATACGATGAAGTCGTACCATATTTAGAAAAGCTACTTGCACTTGATCCAGAAAACTTAAATTTAAAAGTTAGACTTGGTGTTATTTATACTGAAACCAATCGAATCGAAGATGCAAAAAGTGTCTTTAAAGAAATTCTCGACGTCATTCCAGACTCAGATAAAGTGCTTTATTACTTAGCAAGCTTATATCAAAAAAGTGAAGATGGGGATCTAGCGGTTACTTACTACTCACGAATTAAAGAAGATAGCTCTCTTTACCACGAGTCAAATATTCAAATTGCAAATATTTTAAATGCTTATGCACAAAAAGACTCAAAGCAAGAAAAGCGCTTTGTGGATTTTGTAAAAGAGAGATCTAAAACATCTAAAGAGTTAAGATTTGAATTAGAAGTTATTTTGGCCGGATATTATGAGACGAAAAGAGATCTTGGACAAGCAATTGCACTAATGGAATCTCATGTTGAGCATGATAATTACACTGATGGACACGCTTACTACTTAGCTTCACTCTACGAAAAGAATAAGTCATTTGTTAAAGCAGAAAAGATTATGCTCGATATTCTAAAAAGAGATCCAAATAATTCTCATGCTTTAAATTTCTTAGGCTACACTTACTTAGAACAGGGCGTTCATATGGACAAGGCCTACACTTATATTAAAAGAGCGGTTCAATTGAATCCTAAAGATGGCTACATTAGAGACTCACTGGGTTGGTACTATTATAAGACTGGTGATTACAAAAAAGCATATCGTGAAATAAAGAAAGCCTTTGCTCTTGTTAGTGATGATGTTGTCATTGCAAAGCATTTAGGGCTCATATATACTTCACTTAATAAGCCTGAAAGGGCCCGTCACTATTATGTCGAGGCATTGAAAAATTGTACAAAAGTAAAAGAACGCGAAGAAATTCTCAATTATATCGAAAAGCTGGACTCTGCGCGCTTGCCTGCTTCACGTTAATTTCATGTGCAACACCTAAGAAAACTTCAACGAGTACAAAAGCTTCTACAGATAAAGTCACTGCACATAAATTGTTAAGCAGCGGACTGTGTAAAGAGTTTAAGGGAAGGGGTCGTCTTAACTTTGGTAAGAAGCAAGAGCGTTTCACTTATAATGCAATTTTTAATAAAGAAACATTTAGTCTTGCTATCGATGTTCCGTTTAAAGGACAAGAGACTTTGATTCTTCCATTAGCGACAGGAAAAAAAGTAGAGGGAACTCTTTATAAGAAAATTTCCAAAAACCTTGTTGCGGCAAATCATTTACGCACAAAAAATATTCTTGATAACTTCCTGATGCAAAATCGTCTTTTATTTAGTGATATTAGAAATGTCGACAGTAATTATTGTGACGACAAGTGTCTTCCCGGAAAAGTAACTCACTTCAGTGATGGTAAACTCGTTTATTCTAAGCAAATGAGTGGGCCGTTTGAATTCAAGGCAGAGTTCAGTCGACTTGTGGCAAATGAGTATAAGGTTATTCAGCTTCATGGCCTAAGGAATCTCAAGAATTCTCAAAAGAAGCAGCGCGTTTTAGCGTTGGATCTAATTGTCGATTCGTGCGGTAGTATCTAGCAGTGCGGTAGTGCAAGTCCTAATAATTCCTAGTAAATTTATCTTATCTCTTGTATAAATTAGTCTGTTATTATTCTGTGCAATAATTTTACGAACAAAGGAAGGTTTATGAAATCAAGGAATCTTGTTTCATTTTTACTCATGAGTTTACTTGCAGTAACAATCTCATGTACGAAAAAAGTTGACCTAAACGAAAAGGTCTTAAATTTAGCGGTTACATCTGAAATTAAAGGGATGGATCCGATTTATTCAAATGACAAATATTCATCTAATGAAGTTGGTCGTGTTTATGAAGGTCTACTAGAGTATCACTACTTAAAAAGACCATACACATTAGTTCCAAACTTAGCAGAATCTTTACCAGAAGTTTCTGAAGACGGACTAACTTATACTTTCAAAATTAAAAAAGGTGTTTTATTCCACGATGATAAAGCTTTTGAAGGTGGTAAAGGTCGTGAGCTAGTTGCTGAAGACTTTGTTTACTCAATCAAAAGACTTGCTGATCCAAAGCTACAGGGTCTTGGATGGTGGCTACTATCAGGTAAGATCAAAGGGCTAGATGCTTGGCGTGATAAGAATGCTGAAAAAGATAAAGTTGATTATTCTGAAGAAGTAGAAGGTCTAAGAGCTTTAGATAAGTATACTCTTCAATTTAAACTTACGAAGCAATTCCCACAATTCCTATACTCACTTGCAATGCCATTTACATTTGCAGTTGCAAAAGAAGTTGTTGATCACTACGGGAAAGAATTCCTTAACCACCCAGTTGGTACAGGACCTTTCATGCTTGGTGAATTCAAGCAAACAGCTAAGAAGTTTAGCTACACAAGAAATCCAAAGTTTAGAAAGAAGCTTTTCCCATCTGAAGCAAGTGACGAATTTAAGCACATGCTAAAGTATGCTGGTAAACCAGTTCCTTTCGTTGATCGTATTGAAATTAATGTTGTTAAAGAAGATCAGCCACGTTGGCTAAACTTCCTTAAGGGTAGAGTTGATTATATTGGTATCCCAAAGGATAACTTTGAAGCGGCCGTTACTCCAGGTAAAGGTCTAGATAAGCAATTTGAAGAGAAGGGTGTTGAGCTTTCAATTTCACCATCTCTAGATGTTACTTATACAGCATTCAATCACGATCTGAAGTTACTTCAAAATCGTGACCTAAGAAGAGCACTTGCTCTTGCATATGATGTAAAAGAATTTAACAAGCTTTTCTATAATGGTACTGCTCTTCCTGCGCAGTCAGTTGTTCCTCCGGGAATTGCTGGTTATATGCCAGACTACGTAAGTCCTTATAGAAACCGTGACCTTGCAAAGGCAAAAGAGCTTCTAGCAAAAGCAGGTTACCCAGATGGTAAAGGTCTTCCAGAAATTACTTATGACTGTCCATCTTCATCGACTTCACGTCAGATTGGTGAGCTATTTAAAAAGCAAATGGCAGAAATTGGTGTAAATATCAAAGTTGTACAAAACTCATGGCCAGAGCTTCAAAAGAAGATCACTAAGCGTCAGGTTATGCTTTATGGAATTGCATGGGGTGCAGATTATCCAGATGCTGAAAACTTCCTACAACTTCTATATGGACCAAATAAGTCTCCAGGAGCAAATGGTTCAGGATATGATAATCCAGAGTTCAATAAGCTATTTGCAAAAGCTTCAATTATGCAAGATTCTCCAGAGAGAACTGCTATCTATGAAGAGCTTAATAAAATGGCAGCAGAAGAAGTTCCATGGATTTACGGTGTTCACCGTCAGTCTTACCTAATCAAGCACAGTTGGCTAAGAAACTACATGACAACTGACTTTGAAGCAGGTCAGGCTCAATACCTAGACGTGGATCTAGATCAAAAGAAGAAAATGCAAGATAAGCTATAATTTTTTATAGTACATATGGCGCTGGAGTTATCTCCAGCGCTTATTTAATTGGGAAAGGGTCTTTCTCTTTTAAATAAGCGAAAAGCTAATCGTTTAAATATGAATGCTGTTAGAGCTAAGGAGCTGTTTTTGTGAATACTTGGTCATACATTATAAGAAGACTACTTTACACGATCCCTATTATTCTAGGTGTGTGTTTAATTATCTTCGCTATCTTTAACTTATCTGGATACGATCCAGCACAACTTTTATTAGGTAAGCACGCATCAGCAAAACAAATTGCTGAAGTAAGACATGAACTTGGACTTGATCGTCCATTAGTAGAACAGTACTTAGATATCGTTAAGTCTGCTTTTACTTTCGACTTTGGTCGTTCATGGGCAACAAAGCAACAGATTATTGAAATGATTAAGGAAGGTGCGATTCCTTCATTAACATTAACTCTTCCTGCTTTCTTAATCTCAACAACACTATCAATACTTCTTGCTATTGTTGTTTCATTTTTTAGAGGGAAGGCCATTGACCGCGCACTTGTTATTATCAGTGTATCGTTAATGAGTATTCCATCTCTTGCGTATATTCTTTTCTTCCAAAAGTTTTTTGCGTATGAAATGGGGTGGTTTGAAATCTCAGGTTATGAGCACGGATTCCCGTACTTTGTACCATATATTATTTTACCAGTTATCATTATGGTTGTTCTTAACTTAGGTCCTGATCTTCGTTACTTTAGAACAGTAATTCTTGATGATATTTACCAGGACTATGTACGTACAGCACGTGCCAAAGGTCTAAGCGAGAAAGCTGTTCTTTTAAAGCACGTTTTAAAGAACTCTCTAATTCCAATTATCACATATGTAATTATTCAAATTCCTTTCCTTATTTTAGGAACCCTGCTTCTTGAGAGTTTCTTCTCAATTCCAGGGCTTGGTGGTCTAACTGTAAAAGCTGTTTTTGATAATGACTTCCCAGTTATTAAGGCGATGACGATTTTATCTGCTATGGGTTATATCATCTTCACAGTTATTACAGATATTCTTTATACAGTTGTTGATCCAAGAGTAAGGTTAAAGTAGGAGTTGTCATGTCAGTAAATCATTCAAGTGAATCAAAATCATTATGGGGACATGCTTGGACTGAGCTTAAAAGAGATAAAGCTGCAGTTTTTAGTATGATCGTTATTGGTGGATACGTACTTCTTGCCGCATTAACTTTCTTTGGAGTTATTGCAGGTGAATGGTCAAAAGAAATCGGTGCTTCATATTCAGCTCCTTCATTGGACGCTCTATTTGGTACAGATATTTTTGGTCGAAGTGTTGTTTATAAAACTTTAAAAGGTGCAGAGATGGCCATTGGTATTGGTTTCTCTACTGCTACTATCTCAACTGTAATTGGTGTAACACTAGGTCTTACGGCCGGTTACTTTGGTGGAAAAGTCGATGAATTTATCGTTTGGTTTTATACATCAATGGCATCAATTCCATATATCATGCTTCTTTTTGCTGTGACGATGGTTCTTGGAAAAGGAACTTCTTCACTTTTCTTAGCTCTAGGTATCACTTCTTGGGTTGGACTTTGTCGACTTGTTCGTGGTGAAGTTATGAGACACAAGCAAAGAGAATATATTCAAGCAGCTGCCGCCCTTGGTGCTGGAAATACAAGAAGAATGTTTAAGCACATCCTTCCAAATATCTTTCACATCGTAATCATTCAATTCTCTCTGAGATTTCAACAAGCTATTAAGTCAGAAGTAATCCTTTCTTATTTAGGTCTTGGTGTTCAAGGTCAACCTTCTTGGGGAACAATGATCGATGACTCTAAGCTTGAACTAGCTCGTGGAGTTTGGTGGCAATTAACTGCTGCAACAGTTGCAATGTTCGTTCTGGTACTTGCTCTGAACCTTCTAGGGGATGCTTTAAGAGACTCTCTAGATCCAAAACTAAAGGGTAAAGCGTAGTTATTTACTCGGTTAAAATTACCTAAGATTTTCGCGAATATATCCGATAATTATTGTTAAGAGGCCCATCTTTGGGCCTTTTATTTTAGTGACTTGGATGTAATGAGAGAAATCAAACAAACCTCAATTCATATAAAAGACTCACCTTTGTTAAGAGGCGAGTTATTCTGGTGTCGACCTAGTGGCCGTAGGCTTTGTATTGGTCACGCTGGAGAGTTTGCTAATCTTGAATTAATTGAAAAATTATCATCAACTAATGACCAATTTATCCAAGAAGTCTTAATTGATGAAGAAAGAGTCTCTCAAGTTATTGATCATTTTAATGAATTAAAATCCGCAAATCTTGAAGATGTAAAAATGCGTTATCGAAACCTCGTTCTTGTGGACTTTTATCGCGTTTTAAAAGGTGAGCAAAAGAGCTCTACTTTAGATTTCTTATTTATCTGCTATGAAGTTTTTAATGATCTGGTAATCGATGAAAAAGATATCGAAGATGAGTTTATTAGAACTAATGCAATGACATTAAAGAAAGCACAAGTTTCGGCCAGTATTGTTATTTATATGGCCCTAGTAAGTGGCTATTGTGACTTCAACTTTTTAAAAGAAGTTTATAATACAATTATCTTAACCTACTATTCTTACGTTTCTCGTTACGATCATATCGTTGATGAATACAGTCGTTCTGATAAAAATATAGTTCATCAAGAATATTTAAAAGGACTATCATCAAGGTTCTTTGAGTTAGATTACGGCCTATCAGATGATATTAGTTCAATTTGGTCTCAAGTACATCACAAAGTATTTAAATTGGATTTAGAATTTAATGCAAGTGATCTAGAAAGTATATTCAAGTCGATTCTACAAACTGTTAAGGAATATCGTTATATTGATGAAATTATGACTCAGGAGAGTTCGCGATGAGCTTTCAAATCGATATTCACACATTCTTAACTGATGATGTTTTCAATAAACTTAAAGAAGTGGTTTCTGAAGATATAAATTTGATCAAAGTTGGAACTGTTGATGAATTAGCGGATAAGCTTAATGTTATAACAAACGACTTCAGCACAACTGTCGATGCACAGGCAAAAGTCTTATTTGTAAGTAATGATGTAAGCACAAAGCGAGCTTCTATAAGTCCTGAGGCAATAATTAATGCAAAAGAAAATGTCATTTTAGAAATTGAGCAATTCTTTGGTGTTATGCACACTCCAAAACAAAGAGTGCTAAAAAGCTTTCAATCGGCAAAGCAATATAAAATCACGTCTCGTTTTAGTATTGGATATTATTCAGACCTTATAAATTTAAAGTTACATGAAAAGTCTTTTGAAGTCGAAAATTATACAAATATGCTTCAATCTACTTTAAGTGAATTAGTCTTAGTCAAGCAGGCTTGTCCTGTTGAGATTGATCTACTATTAAGTGACAATGAAGCGCTTTTTTATATTAATGCCTTTTCAGTTTATATTGATGACAATTTAATTGAAAAAATTAGTTCATTTATGTCGGACAAATGTTCATTCTTTGGCTTAAAAAGAAATGATAAGAAGGGACAGCTTCAAATTTGCTTTACTGTTGAGAAACAAAAAAGTTATCAAGCTTGTTTTGTATTCACTAAGTCTAATGAAATAAAACGTGATTCAGTTGCAACAGTTGATATTTCAGATGAAGAAAGCATTATTGATCATAAGAATTATCATGATCCTATCGTTAAGAAAGTTACAGTAAAGACTTTAAAAGATATTATAGAATTCATGAAGAATCGAGAATCTAGTGAAGAGAATTTCCTCGATGATCTCGATGCATTCCCTGATAAAGCAATCTTAAAAATTTTAAAAGATGATGAAATAAAATTCATAAAGAAAAGTGTTCTTAGTGACACTAATGTCGATCTCAAAGAGGCCATTACTTCTACAGTAAAAGAATCTTTTGAAGATGCAAAAAAATTCAATGAGAAGTTCTTTAATAGTATTGATCGAAATACTTTTAAAGACCTGGTAAAGCCTGAAAGCTGGCCTCTTGACGGAGAAAAGCTTAAGAATGAAATTGCGGACGAAGTTTTAGATAAGTCAGCTGTTAACTCATATGATGAATATGTTGAAAACGTAAAAGAGTATGTTAATGGTAAATATGATGTTCTCGATGAAGATTTCACAACAGTAAAAGATAATGCTGAGGGAAATATCGCTGAAGAGCTTATTAGAGTTAAAGGGCAAAATATAGAAGAATTTGTAAGAAGTTCTGAAACAGTTCAAATGAAGTCTAAAGTGGCCCGAATGAGTAGTCTGTTCAATCAGATGAAGGATGAACTGGATAAAACAAAAGCTGAAGCTTTAGAGAATGGAAATAAAGAAGAAGAGAAAAAAGTAATATCGGGAACTACGCAACACCACAAAGAAGAGCTCCAAGTAATTTCAGGAAGTAAACCTGAAGAGAAATCAGATATCCAAGTAGTTAAAGATAACACACCTAAGGAAGGGTCAACTGAAGATCTTACTGTTGTTAAGTCTCACGATGAAGTGGCCGAAAGTTCTAAGGATGACGTCCTTGTTATTAAAGGTGAAGAAGACCTTGATGAGAAGGATGATGTCTTTGTTGTAAAAGCAGATGAACAAAAAGCAGATACAGGAAAGATGGAAGTTAAGAGTGCAAAAGATCTCAATGGAGAAGATCGTTGGATTCAAGACTTAGAATCAAAAGTGGATCAATTGACAAAAGAATTAGAGATTAAAAATGACTCGATAGAAGTTATGAGTCGAAAGGTTGATGAGGCACATCAGCTTGCTGCGAGTGAAAAGAAGCAGTTGGCCAATCTTCAGCTTAAGTATAAAGAAGAGTTAGTAAAAGTTGAAAGCTTAGAAAAAGAATTAAAGAAATATAATGAAGATGAAGCTGGGGCCAAGGGTGAAAACCCTGCTGAGAAGCTAAAAGAGGCCCAGAATGAAGTTAAAAAATATAAGCAAAGACTTAAATTTGCCCAATCTCAAATTCAAAACCTTGAAAAAGCTAAGAAAGCAGCTGCTAGTAAAGGAACTAACGATAAGAAGCTTAGTCATCTTGAGAAGATGCTAGATAAACAAAAACAGCTTAAATCTAAAGCAGATACTGAAGTTGCTAATTATAAACGCGATAATCATAAGCTCTCTCAAGAAAATAAAATCCTTTCAAATAAAATCAAAGAGTTAGAGATGAAGCTCGATAAGAAAAATAAATCAGCAGCATAATTTTTTCTTGCCAAATTATTACAAACCCTTTATAAATATTCTCACGCCTTACCAATGAAAGTTTTTTTAAACCGAATATGTGCCCAGATGGTGAAATTGGTAGACACGCTAGACTTAGGATCTAGTGCCTTTGGCGTGGAGGTTCAAGTCCTCTTCTGGGCACCATCTTTTTGCTTCCGTATCGGAGGCTTTTTTTTTGCCTAAATTTACGATTAAAGACGAAAGGACTTGAACCTACGGTTCAACCTGCGTTCATTTCGGGCGCTAACGCTTCCTCATTCTCTTGGCAGACTCAGCTTCAAAATGCTTCGCATTTTGCCGCAGGTCAGTCTTCTGGGCACCATCTTTTTGGAGGCGGCATTTTCCAGGATGGAAAAATGACGACGAACAACGCCGACCGACCCGGATGGGAGGTCTGGTGATAGCTTCCGTATCGGAGGCTTTTTTTTGCCTTTTTTCTACCTTAAGTCCCAACTTTGTAAAAATAATTAATCGTATTACTTGTTTGAACGATCCTAAGTTACACTCTGCACGAAAACGTGCCATCGGGCACCTTTTTCCGCAGGCGGTCTGGGCACCATCTTTTTGGAGGCGGCATTTTCCAGGATGGAAAAATGACGACGAACAACGCCGACCGACCCGGATGGGAGGTCTGGTGATAGCTTCCGTATCGGAGGCTTTTTTTTGCCTTTTTTCTGCATTAATGCTGATTGGACTTGAACCTACGGTTCAACCTGCGTTCATTTCGGGCGCTAACGCTTCTGGATTATGGGGCATAGATGACATTAACTGGATATGGACCTTCAACAGTTGAAGTACCATCTCCTAAGTAGATATGGAGTGTGTCACTTGTTGCTGGGACATCTGTAGAGAAGATTCCTCTTAGCTCACTAGTACAATCATTTGTTAATGCGCCAGCTGCTGGAGCACCTAGAGATGAATCTTGGATTAGGTATTTAGTATTTCCATTACAGTCTGATATTGTCATATAAGCAATTGGGTCAACAATGGTATTACTTGGGTTAGCAAGGCTTACTTGAGTTGTGGTTGGATTCTCAAGATTCGCTTGTCCTTGTTGATAAACATACTTTATCATTTCTTTAGTTAAAGGCTTTTTCCAAATACTCGTGTTATCGATTGTACCAGTGAAGAAGTTAATACCGCCATCTTCAACACCACCAACTCTTAGTGGTACGGTTGTAATGTTCTTCATTGCTTCTAGCCCAATAACCTTGTAACTTTCTAGCTCACCATTAATATACATACGGATAACATTTCCACGTCTTGTTATGACAATATTTGTCCACGTTGTAAGTGGTATCTGCCCATTTGATGTTATTGTGTCAAAGCCGAGCATTGGGAAGGTGTCAGTAGCTGTTGTCGTCGCATGATATGAGAACTTAATATATTGATTATCTGTATATAATCTAAATTCTTGTTCATCTACATCGGCTTCATTCCACTTATTGAGAATTGTTCCTTCATCGTCTGAGTCGTCAACAAGGTTGATCCAAGTTGAAATTGTAAAGTCTGTACCTAGATTAATTTCATGATCAATTGTTTCGAAATAGTTCTCATTAGCATAGTCAAATGCTTCTCCTATCTGTGCCGATGGATTGTATGTTGCAGAGCTTGGCGTTGATGATGGAACATTAATTAAGTCCTTAGAGCCAATTGCTGCACTTAGGTTTGGAGCTGAGTAATTTGCAGACTCAAATCCCCAGAAAATATCTTCAAGTGGTGTTGCTTGAGGTTGCGAAGTATATAAAATTGGCATTTGAGACATTCCACGTCCATAAAGAGTCTCTATATCTAAAGCAGATAACTCTTGATTCCACATTGCTGTCTCATCTATACCTCCAACAATACCAACGCCATTTGTTTCACGCTGACTTGCACCAATTCGAAGTGGAATAGGTGAGTTCACAAGATCGCCATTATCAATGGTCTCATTTCCAACGTTTACTGAGTTAATGTAGAAGTTTACATTCGTACCTGATCTCGTGATAGCGACATGGTTCCAATTACCAAACTCTATCTTACCAGTTGAACAGATCTTCTTGTATGAATCATTATTCCAAACTTGGGTACTGTTGACTGTTTGATACTCTAGGCATAGACGGCCATTGCTATCGATTAATTTACGATATGACTGTTCTGCAATTGTACTATTCCATTTATCATTAATGACACTGAAAGATGTCGGTTTTGCGATGTTTATCCAATTTGAGATTGTAAAGTTTGACGTGATATTAAAAGTATTTGATACATCCTCAAGGTATCTTGTACCGTTAAACTCTATCGTTTCTCCTTCGATATAACTACTTTCTAAAGATAGAACAACTGAAGGACTGAATACATCATCATTTATTTCTTCAAGAATAATATTGTTATTTAGGTTTTCGTTATTGTAGTTCAAATATAAGCCAGGCTTTGCAATCATTACTGGATTGTATGTCAGTGCAAAATCAGAGCTTGTTGTTACATTTCCTGCTTCATCCTTAAAATATACACTTATTGTATTTGCTCCACTTTCAAGAATTGGTGAGTGAAGTGCAGAGTTTATCGTAGAGCAATTCTTCCAATTTGGATTAATTGCACTTGGAGTAATGCCTGTTAAATTTATTAGAACACCAGCGATGTCACTACATGAGCCAATCGTAAATCGAGCATAAGAAAGATTCGTTGGTGATGCTGTTTCAAGTGTAATTGCTGGAATTGCTGGAGGAGTGAGATCACCAGTTACATGTGTAATATCAAGACTTGATGTATATGAACTAACAACAGATCCCGTTTTAAACCATATCTTAACAGTGTTTAGTGAATCCGAAGTAAGAGTAGGTGAAGTTAGTCCACCTGCTACATCGGTACATGCTACCCAGCCTGGAGTTCCATCAAGCGGATCACTGTCGAGGCTTGTTCCTACCCAAACATGAGTATAGTCTTGGCAGTCATTGAGCGTGATTGAAACTGTTGAATCATTTGTTGTATTACCAACACCATTAAATGCTATTGTAGGTGCCGCTGAAATAGGCTCATTGGCCAATCCTTTCTGATATAATTTATAAATTTGGTTGAAGTCGAGAGCATCGTACCATACAGCAAGTTCATCAATACTACCGTCAAATCCATATTCATCACTATGAGTATTATTATAAGTTCTCCACATATTTACATTTGAAACACCAGCTATGTGATTTGATCCTAATGTAATTGTTGTTGCATCATTAACATAGTAAGAATCGAAAATCTCAGCACCTAATTTAAGTCGCTTTAAGTCACTTGTGCTTTCAGCGTATACTCCTGATTGTGTAGAGATAGCATTATTGACTAGAGTTATTTGTGTTGGGCCATCAACTGAAGCGACTTGACCAATCTCGTTACCAAAAGTGATATATGAGTTATTTGGGAATTGGGACGAAGTAAAGTTTGTTCCAACACCTGTAATAATATTTGATCCTGTTGTACTTGAAACTGTTCCTGGAATAACCTTTCTAACTTTCTCACCAGAGGCTCCTGAAGAATGATTTGCATCGAGTATAAATGTTGTATTATCTGTAATACTTGCAATAGTATGAACTTCTCCTGCAATGAGTACACTTTCTCCAACCGTTAAGTCTTGAGTGAAGCGAGTGCCTGTACCTGTGACAACTGTTGTATTTGAAATGATATCAACACTTCCATGGATATGATTATAGAACTTATTCTCGAAATCAGAACCAATACCAGTGATAGTATTTGTTCCAGCTGCAACTGAGACATCTTCTGCCATAAGGTCAAGCCCGCTTAGACCTGACTCACCAATTCTTAAAGGTGTTGTAAGATTGTTGTTAACAATTTGAGCAGCTGTTCCAATTAAAGCGGCACCGTATTCACGGCCATTAATAAAGATAGCAAGCTTTCTTACATCTCTTTTAATCGCAAGATGGTGCCAGCCATTAATTCCACTAAAAGATGTTGTTTCAACTTTAATAGCTTGTTTGGTAATATCCGTTTCATAACCATTTCTTAGATAGAGTATATACTTTCCTGAACCAGTAGAAGTGTGTTTATATTCTAGTCTAAAAACTCTCTCTTCAAACTCTGATCCCCATTGATCAATAATGACACTCTTATCATCAGTGAAAATATTTGCGCTATCTGCATTCGGTTGCTTGATCCACATTGATAATGTGAACTCTGAAGTGAAGTCAATTGGTGCAACAGAGTCCGATCGTAAAAATTGTCTTGCGCCAACGGTATTTATATCATCACCTGCTAAAATATCTTCATAACGAGTGAATTGGAAAGCCTCACCTTCAATAGCATCAACACTCCCTGTCGTAACTGCATTTTTCACATTTAGAGATTCTGAGTTTGTTACCCCACTTAAGCTATTTGAAGTAAGTTGTGTGTTATTAAAGTTCCAGTAAAAGTCAGGAACTGCAGGTTCAACATAGTTTAAAGGATATAGTTCTAGCTTTTCTTGATTACTTCCCTTGAAGAATAAGTAAGCAATTTGATCTTCTGTAAGAGGTGAGTCATAGATAACGACTTCATCTAGTCGACCTCTCGTTTCTAGTAATGATAGTTTCCCACTGTTGTGAAGTTTTAGATTGTTTGTCTTAGTATAAAAAGATGAAATTAGTTTTCCATTAAAATATATTTTTAGAGAGTTGTTTTCTCTTCTAAAAGTTAAGTGTGTCCACTGCGCTGGTATCAGTGATTGATTTGTTGTAAATGTTCCGATATCAGGTATGTGAATTTGAATTTGATTTAGTGATGTTCTCGAAATTCGTAGCTGTCCATACTCTAAAAGTTTATATTCAGATGTTGCTTGTGGTAAGTGCCACATAGAGATCGTAAAGTCTCTTTCCATATCGTATTCAAAAGTAAAAGTATTACTAATTGTCTCTGATGAGAGAGTTGATTCAACTGCATTTCCACCAATTGCAGATGAAACTTTAGGTATATCACTTGAGGCTATAATATGAAGGTTTCCTGCTAAGTCTCTAAAGTGATCAGCACTAATAGAATCTTCAGTGTTAAATGTATAGTATGCCAGTGGATGAATTAAGTCTGGTGGAATATAGGTAACATTAAAAGATGTTGATCCTGAGATATCTCCTTCTTCATCTCTAAAGTAGACAGTAATATCGTTATCACCTCTTTCAAGTAAATGGGAAATTACATATCCTTCATCACGGGTACAATACTGCCAGCCAATATCGTCTTTACTTGGTGGTGCATCTGAACTGGAATTAACATAGATTGCATTAATCAGAATCCCGTTTGCTCCAGTACATGTTGGCATTGTAAAATGACTCCATGGTGAAGACGTCGTTGTAAGATTACCTGTGAGCTCTATTCCTGGGTCAGTTGGAGCAATACCATCCGCTAGTGTCGTAGGAAGAAGGTCTGATCCGTATTCGTATAGATAGTAAACTTCTTCTTCTGATAGAACATTGTGCCAAATCATGACATCATCAATAACGCCTTTAAAGAAAGAGTTTACTTCAGCTGTTTGTAGATATCCTGTTTCTGCACCAATATTCCAATAACTGAAATCATCATTAACAACTTCAATATAATTTCCATCAAAGAGCTGAGCGTATTTTTCCGCTACTTTTACACCATCAAGATATAGCTCTAGTTTTTGTTTGTTAAATGTTCCTACTATATGGTGAAGGCCTGTATTGTAGATACTTGTATCAAAATCTACAGTTAGAGTTTGAATGCTTCCTGTTGATCCAGGGGACCTTGCAGTCACATAAAATTGTAAATTACCATTTTTAACTCTAAGTCCAATCCCTGATCCATCTGTGAGTGTTGCTTTTTGAATATTACCAGCGATGTGACGATGCTTTGTTTCGCCTTTTACGAGATGAGCCCATGCCGATATTGATGTTGTATACATTGGGTTTGTATTTGCATCTGGTTTTATCTTAATAAATTCATCGATACCATTAAAGCTGAAGCCTTCTTCGATTACAGCATTGTCTCCACTCGTTGCAGTTGATTCAGGTGGTGTTGTGGCATCAAGTGATCCATGTGCAGTACCAAAGTTATCATAAACTTGAGGATGTCCATAAGCGCCAGATGCTGCTGAATCCAGTGACCAGTGAACACTTGGCCTTGGTATGTCAGAAACATAGGTTGGCATTGTATATGATTGATCATTTGCAGTACCAGAAGCTGCGGAAACTTCACCAGTAAATGATCTTGCCCAAACCCTTGGCGTTACCGATCCAGTTGGTAGAGGCGAGCTTAATATACCACCAGCTATTGTGTTACACACTTGCCAATTTTCATCTGTATCACTTGGCTGTACTGTTGAGTCAGATACCAAGATCATATCGGTATCTGTACAATCATTCATTGTCAGACGAAGTCTTGAACCAAATGATTTATAACCTGGGTTGTAAATAGAAGCTCTTGTATTTGCCGGAGTTACAATCGGTCTTAGTGGATCATAGTTTCTCGTATTATTATTTGCATAATTATTATAGAGATTTGTAATTTGAGATTGATTTAGGGCCTTACTCCAGATTGCAACGTCATCAATATTCATATTCGAATGTTTAGATATTTGTTCATCTGCTCCTGCTTTTGCGGCCATAACAAAAGGAACTTCTTCAACAGCATCATAAGTTACACTTTCAAAATCATTTAAGTCTTTCTCTCTTTTGAGTGTTCCGTTTTCATAATATCTTAGATAGCGTCCATCATATGTGTATAGAACATACACCCAAGATGAAGGGAATTGTGAAACAGGTAGATCAAGTACATAATTTCTATTACCGATATTAACTTTGAAATCAACAAATTTATTACTAGTTGCACATGATGGTTCATCGCATATTAGATACATCTCCATTCCACCCGGTTGTGCACCAGTCATACTGAAGAAACGATCACCACTTCCTTCATCCGTTGGAATATTGTGATCCATCCAAAAACCGATAGTGAATTCATCTGTAACTTTTAGTTGTGGATCGTAATCAGTTTTTAAATATTGACGTTCACCATCAAAACTTAATCCATTTCCAACTTTTGCAGAGGCTATATTTTGAGCACCAAAATTATTGATGTTGATAGCGTTTGATGAGTCGTAGAAAATACTACCGATTTTCGTATTTTGATCGAGCGTCCAATAAGCAACTGGCTGAGGAAGAGGTGGGTCTGTGTATTCAACAACGATACTTTGAGGAGAGCTTATATTTCCTCTTGCATCTCTAAACCAAAAGTATACTGTATGTACACCTGGAGTGAGTGTCGGTGAATCGATTGCACCATCTTTTGTACTACATTGCTGCCATCCACTTGATGTATTTGTTGGCCCTGGTTGAGCATCAACAGTGATATAGACACCAGTGATATCATTACAGTCATTTATTGAATAAACTGGATTTGGATTATCTGTTGGCCAATTTGTTCCAATGGTCGAGTTAACAACAGAAAGTGTTGGCGTTGTTGTAGGAGCTGTTGAATCATTTGGATAAACTTCATCTACATATCTCTTATAATGGTAGAAAATCTCTTCATCAGTTAGAGTCTGATTGAATACCATGAAGTCATCAAGAGCACCTTGGAAGTTTTCTGCTTGTGTATTGTCTCCTAGATAGAAACCACTTACAAAATCAAAGTCAACTTTACGTATCGTCGTAGTTGACCAGTTTTGATAGCCAGGATCTGCTTGAGCAACAAGATTAGCATCAATATATAAAGATAATTCTTGTCCATCGTATTTTACTGCAAGTTGATGCATTCCGGTTTGAATCAGTTCTAGAGGATATCTAATAATTCCATAAGGAACACTTCTAGTATAGCCAGATGGTTGAACGATATTTACTTCAAAAACAATATCGCCACTATCAAGATAAACACGTATGTCATCTTTTGAGTTTTTCTTTGTAATAATTTGTCTAGTAGCTGTATCAGTACTATCTAAATGCAACCATGTCATTAATGTAAAGTTATACAGATTTTCAAATCTAAAATTATTAGCAATATCTATATAATCATCAGTACCATCGAATATTACTTCGTTACCGTTACTACTTGTTGAGATTGTTGGGCTTCCATTTAGCTGAGCTGATACTTGTGAGGTATGATCAGTAAGTGTTGAACCGTTAATCGTGCCATTATCAAAAGATGCATGATAAATAGGCTTTACTAGATCGTAGTCTGAATATGTTGGAATCGGATCAATTTCTTTTGTACCAGCTAAAGTCGAAATATCACCAAGTGCATTCTTTGCATACACATCAACATAAGTTGTTCCAGTTGGAAGCTTTTCAGATAATATAGCACCAGGGTTAGTTACACAACGATGCCAGTCATCGCTGTCATCGGCCGGTGGTGGTGCTCCTTGATAAGTAATATATACCCAAGGAGTATTTGTACAATTTAAAATTGTCATCTTGGCGTAAGGGCCGAAATGACTATCGAAATATATATAAGCGTTATCAACATTTGAAGGTGCATTCATCGTCTCAACTTGTCTTGTCGATGACTGTCCTTTTGTATGTGCAGTTGCTACTTCTGTTGGTGATAAGTCATATCCCCAAACAGCAATTTCATCGACTTTCTCATTTAAAAAGTTTGTCGCAAGATTATTCTGATTAGATTCTGCACCAATTCTAAAATCAGTTGGAACATCGTAGCGAACGAAATCTCTTTCAGGTAGTACACCTGAAGTAGCAATTTCGACGCCATTTAAATACAACTTAACTTCCTGGTCATCAAAAATACCGATTACATGATTCCATCCTGTTGTAACACCGGCCATTGAACTTGCTAAATTAATTGTTCCTGCAATGTCTAGCTCAAGTGTGAATCGTATGTTTCCACCGCTTTGATAGAGTTTATAACCACCTCTGTTTGTTGCTGTTGAATAGACGTGGCGGTCGATATAGACACGGTTTGTACTATCAGATTGTGTAAGATAGAACCATCCACCAACAGATAAGAAGTTAACTGGTGTCAATAAGACAGTGTCTTGTGTTGTTAGATAAGACTGGCTACCTGTAAGGGATAATGCTTCTCCTACTTTTCCTGTGGTATAAGTTGCTGTCGGGTTGTCGGCAGCATCTACGTTGACTTCGATAAGGTCGTGTACACCATGTTCAATAATATCAATGACAGTCCTATCAACGCTTGCAACACTTTCGATTGGCCAGTAAGCATTTGAATATGGAACTGTTGCAATTGGAGTATAATTTACAACTAGGTCAGAAGAAGAGCTTGTTACATTACCAGCTAGATCTTTAAACCATGTCGTTATAGTGTGACCACCTTCTGTAAGTTCTTCTAATCCAAATGAACCACGTCTTTCTCGACATACTTCCCAGCGATCATCCTGCTTGTCAGGTCTTGTCCCTTCATTAACTAGAACTCCTGAAATATCTGTACAATCGTTAACGGTGAAATATGCTTTATTAGAGAATAAATCTGGTCTAGTATTTTCTAGTGTTAAAGTAGGGTTCGGTGGTTCCGTTACATCAGTCTCATAAAGAATATCTGCACCATTATGATATAAAGAAGACGCTTCTAGTCCTGTTAGAACTTGATCCCAAATAATGACTTCATCTATTTTATTTGCAAAGTTACTATCTTCGATATTGTATAGGTTACAATTTAAACCAGAGCGCGCATAGTAATGTGATTTACCATTTGTTGGCTCATCTCCAGTAGATGCTTTTGCCCCAACGAAAGTGTTTACACCTGTCTCATAGACGATGGGCGATGGTGAAGCATTAGAGAAGGACTTGACAAAAATACCATCAAAATAAAGACTGGCCTTCTGTCCATCGTAAGTACCAATAACTAAGTGCCATCCTGTTGTGTAGTTCTTTGTTTCAAGATATGGTTCTAGGAGCCCATCTGCTGTATGAACAGTAAATCGAAGCCCTTTGTCATCCTTGTTGGCCGCATCAACTTTTATTGACCAACCTTTGCCATTGAACTCATTTGAGATGATATGATCATCAGAGTGTACACCGTCACCAGTTAAGTAAACCCATGCTGCAACAGAGAGTGTATCACTTGGCTTAAGTTTTGAGTTCTGAGGAGACTTAACGCGCAAGAATCGGTCATCGCCAAAAAGCATTGATTTATTTAGAACACCATCAGAATCGATTGTTACAGGTACTAATGCTGGATTGTGTACCATTGTTCGAGGACATGTATCATTATCAAAATCAACATACTCTAATTCATAACCTTCATTTTTAAGCTTTAGGCCACTGATGCGATCTAAGGCTTCGTTTGAGGTATTGTTGTAGTGGGCTTCGTCAAAAGTCCAGTGAACAACTGGTCTTGCAATAGGCTTATCGTATTTTGTAATAATTGGAACATACTCAAAAGTTTTTGAAATATTTCCGTAAATATCCTTTGTCCAAAACTTTGCATAATTGTCAGTTGGATCTAGTCTTTTTGAAAGTAGACCACCTGTTAAAGTATTACAAAGTTGCCAGTCCTCATCATTTTTGTCCGGAGGGAATTCGTTCTTTGTAACAATAATATAATCAAGTCCAGTACAGTCTGTGACTGTTAGATTTGCTCTTGATACTAATGAGTTGTAGTAAATGATATTTAAGTTTACCGGAATTGATGGAGGAGTAACATCGTAATACGCTTTATCTCCTTTAGATTGTCTCTCGTATAATTCATTTATAACAGTATCACTTAAAGCAGCTCGATAAAAAGAAACTTCATCGATACTACCATCAAAGTAATTACCCGATGGGCCTGTTGATGTTGTAGGTGATGCTCCAATTAAGAATGAGTTGCTTTGTGCATAATCAATATCGGCACTACCCGCAATAACAGTATTAACTTCTTCTATTCCATTAATAAATAGTCTAATCGTTCCATTATTCCAAACACCCGTAACGTGAGTCCAATCTCCTGGAGTTAATGATGTCGTTGAGTAGGTAGCAACTTGAGGGCCACCTAAGGCTTGAACCTTAAATTCTACAACACCGTTATCAAGAGCAATCTCGTAACCGCCGTTGTTGTAGTTACCTGCAATTACTTGTCTTGAAGTTGGGAAAGAATCCACATTAAACCATGTTGATAGAGTAACTTCAGAAGCTGGCTCAAATGATACATCGTTTAAGACTTCAATATAATCACTCGTACCGTTGAAACTCATTGCTTCATCGGCAACACCCGTTGACTCAATTGGCCCATAGTTTTCACCATGATGAGCACTTGTTACGTCATAGATCACGCTTCCATCACGATTTGCTCGGTCTAGTGTGTAGTAAGAGTCAGGAGTAGGTATGGTTGCATCAAAGTTATATGTGATTGTTAAATCAGTTGAAGTGTCAGAAACATTTCCAGACTCATCCATAAACCATACACGTAGATCATTTGCACCAATTTCTAATAAGCTCGATTTAATTAGGTCATCTGTTGTTGAACATGTTTGCCAATTAGCAATTTCACCAGTTGGCTTGGTATCATCGAGTGCTACATAGACCTTAGCAATATCGCTACAGTTATCTACGTTGAGTCTTGCGACAGGAATTCCAATTGTGTAAAGATTATCACGTGGAGTAACTGGTACTGAAAGTGGAGGAACAGTATCTTGTCCTTCAAATAATTCAGTAATAGCTGCTGAAGTTAATGAGTAGTCCCAAACTAATACTTCATCGATTTTATTATCAAAATGCGTACCAAGAGCAGCACCATTATTACATGTTGCTCCAGCACCAATTACAAATGAACCTAGACAAGTGTATTGAATAGGTAGGACACTTCCGTGGTCAACACTTGCAACTTGTATACCGTCAATATATAGATTTGTGTTTTGTCCATCATAGACACCAACGATATTATGAAATCCTGTTGTGTAGGCCGAGGTTGCAATTGCAACTGATCTTGTTCCACCACTAGTTTCTACAAAGAATTTCAATTCGCTTGTACTGTTGTCAATTTCAATTGAGTAACCATGAGAAGAGATTCTATTTCCGGCCAGAACCTGCTGACGATTATCATTAGCAGTCAGTTGGGCCCAGATCGAAATGGTTACTTCATCTGCGACTTGAGAAAGTGCGGCATGTTTAGTCTCTAAGTAGGTATTACTTGCTTTTACAAATTGATAAGCTTCATTTTGGACTCCAGATACACTTGGTGTCGCACCATTATTTGTTGCATGGTAACCAGATCTGATCTCTTGAACTAGTGATCCATCAATATGATCATTATCCATAGTATAATGTAGGATACTTGGTTCATAATGATTTGTTGATGTTACAACTGTATCTACATAGTAAAAAGCATTAGTGATATTATTGTATTCATCTTTACCCCACACTTTTAATTCATGAGGACCTTGTGTTAGGTTCTTGTTAATTGCTGTACCAATAACTTCACGACATAGTTGCCAACGTGGTGTATCTACTGTTGGTGGGTGAGTCGTTTCATCGATATAGATGAATTTATTATCTCCACAAGTATCAATAGTTAATTTTGTATTTTGTAGTGTCTCACCATAGAAAGATGCAGAAGCTATATCTGCTGGCTTAGTGGAATGTTGACTAACCTTAAATTGGTTGAATGTATCAATATAGAGATTTAAAATATTTTGTTCAGATAAATACTTATCCCAAATTGCTAGTTCATCTAATTGTCCATCGAAATTACTTGTTATAATCGGCTGATCAGTACAATTAACATCCGTACCAACTGCAAGAATTGTAGGACATCCATATTGGAGATTTGCTGGAGAGCCTAAATCTGTCGTTGCCTGTAGTTGTCCATCAATATAAATATTGATAAATCGTCCATCAGAAGTACCAGCAATGTGATGCCAACCTGTTGTGTACGAAGAAGTAGCAATTGAGACCGATTGTCCACTAGCATAGAAACGCAGGTCTCCTCCATTTAATTTGAATCCATATCCACCAACACCTTCTTCTATATTTCCCATGATAACCTTGTTTCCAGTGTCACCACTTGTTAGGTTTGCCCACATTGAGACAGAAACAGCGGTCGTCGGTTTTAGAATAGGTGTATTTTTTGTTAATAGATAACTGTTGGTTCCACTTAGCGAAACTGCTTCATCACTTCTACCGGCCGTACTTGTTACGCTGCCATTATTCCAATAGACAAGATGGTTTTCACCTAGAGCGTCGATAATACGACCCTCTTTTTTGTGAACGTTATCCATTGTCCAATATGCTATAGCGTCTGGATAAGCTCCTTGAGTTGGGTTAAAGATGAATGATACATCTCTTGGAGTTGAATTTATATTACCTGCAGCATCCTTAAACCATGCTGATATTGTATAAGATCCAATAAGGTCAACGTGATATGTCAGTGCACCAACTGCTTCACTACAGTCTTGCCAACCTGATTGATCCTTATCTGGTGCAACATATGGAGATGGATATTCAGATGGCTTCAGATAAATTTGATCGACATCTGTACAGTCAACTACAGTCATACCAACAGGTGCACTCGCAACTTCAGGTGCTCCTTCCACTATGATTTCTGGCCTCGGAGGTGGAGTTAAATCCCCATTTGCTTGAACTTCAACATCTTGAGTGAGAGAAGTTGTCGAAACATTTCCACTAGCATCTTTAAACCATGCATATAATGTATATACTCCATCTGGAGTAAGTGAAGCTGATTTTAAAAGCTCTGCAGAATTAGAGCATGTTAGCCAGTCTGGACTGTCGGCATCAGGGGCCGTTGAGCTCTTTGTTACGATCATGTCTGTAATTACATCATCAGGGTATTCTTTTGTAATACTTTGACCAGTTGCTCCCGCAGTGTGAGGGAAAACTAGTTCTAATGATGTATCATTAGTTATTGAAGCGACTTTTAAAATCTCACTTCCAATATTTATATAATCTCCAACGCTGATCTCACTTGTGAAAAGCGTTCCCGTACCAGTTACACTAGTTGTCGATGCCGTTATATCTACTGTCCCTGTCATTGCAACTGGAGGATTTGGTTCACAAGTGTTTAAAGTAAAAATAGCACGAGATGCATTATCTAATAAAATTGGCGGAGAGCTAGCATCTCCATTGTTTAATGTCATTGCCAAAGGAACAGCTGCTCCATCTCCTCCAGAAACTGGAGGTGGTGTTGAATCAACAGCAGTATAACGAACAGTAAGTCTTTCATGCCACGGATCTAATGTATATCCATCATTAAAGTAGAACCATACATCAAGTGTGTGTATCCCTTCTGCTGGAATTATTGGTGAAGTGATAGCATTCATCGCAGTCGTACAGTCTTGGCCATCGCCAGTTGTAAAGTCTGCGACTGAAGGTGGAAGCTCCATTGTATCATCGAGTTTTACATATACTTTTGAAATATCAGTACAGCTATCAATTGAAATAGCAGCTGTATTTGTGTCAAGATCAGTTCCATTTGCTAAGTAAGCACTAGGAGGTACAAAGTTTACGTTAACTTGAGAGTAACCTGTTAGAACATTACTACTTAAATCTTTGTACCAGAAGTTTAGAGTTTGTTCTCCATCACTTGTTAGTGTATGTGTAATGGCCCCGGCCGATGTTGAACAAGTTTGCCATTGTGGATCACCTGGTGCTGGTTGTGTTCCTTGATTAATTAAAATTTCACTAATCCCATCACATGCTTCAAAAGTAAATGAAACATGAGGTCTATTTATTACTGGAGACTCAACCCAGTTGATGACAGGATCATATCGAAGAGGCAGATCAATAGCATTTAGAGAGATGCTTGTGTCTTCATATTTAAGATATACTTTTAGTGTATGATCACCTGGAGTAAGTGTATAAGATTTAAGTCCACCAATCGCTGTTGTACAAGTTTGCCAATCAGGATCACTCGCAGCAGGTTGTCCGTCAACGTCTTTGAAAATAACCTCAGTTATTCCAGCTTCTGTACAGTAATCAATGGAAATATCTGCAATAGTTGTATTAATTGTTGGCCCATTTTCTACCGTTAATTGTGGTGGTGTAAAGAAAACTTGATGGGCAATAAATGAAGGTTGCACATTTTCTGCAACGTCTTTAATCCAAAATTGAAGATTATTTGCTCCAACATCGAGATCATCAAATGTCATCGAATAATTTACAGTATCGCAAGTTTGCCAACCTGAGTCTGCGGCAAGTGGTGGAGCTCCAAGTCCTTTTGTGATTTTCACATGAGTTACATCGTTACAATCACTTAGGTTGAAAAGACCAAGGGGTTGTCCTGTAACAACTGTTCCCACAACTTCTCTTGCACCAATTGTCGGAGGAGTTGTATCGACTTCAATTGAGTCTGTAGAACAAGCAGAAAGAGTTGAATTACCTGCGCTATCAAAAGCTAATACTTTTGCATAATAGATATTATCTGTGAGTCCATCAATTGTTACGGCATCAGAGTTAGTGCCACTTCCTGTTAATGGATGTATTGTTTCATTTAAAGTACAAGCTGCATCTGTATACGTATAGATTTGATGGTCAGCAATACTATTGAGGTCAGTAAAGGCTGTCCAGCTTACACTAATATCATTTCCATCATTATCATAGAGATCAGCAAATTGAAGATCGGCCGTATTATCTGTTGGATTAATAAGGTCAATTGTAATTGCATCTGTTGAACAAGCTGATTCTGTCGTATTTCCTGCAAGGTCAATTGCAACAACCTTTGCATAATAAACACCATCTGTAAGTCCATCAACAATCGTATTATTAGCAACTGTCGTATTTCCTGTTAGTCCATGGTCTACTTCATTTAAGCTACAAGCAGCATCTGTATAAGTTAAAATACGATGATCACTTAAATAAGTGTCAGTGAAACCCGTCCAAGTAAGATCTATATTATTTCCTGTATTGTTGTAGTCATTTGTAAATTGGATATTGGCCGTGTTGTCAGTTGGTGGCGTCTTATCGATTACGATAGAGTCAGTAGAACAAGCAGATAATGTATCAAATCCCATGAGATCATGGGCCCTAACTCTTGCGTAGTAAATACCTTCGGCAAGCCCTGTTATATTATTTGCAGATGCTGCTGTGGAGCTTGTTAGTCCGTGATTAACTTCACCTAGAGAACAAGATGAGTCAGTATATGTATAAACTTCATGATCACTTAATGTTAAATCAGAGAACGCAGTCCAAGTAACGGCAATATTATTTCCAGTATTTTCATGAGTAAGAGTAAATTGGATATTTGCTGTGTTATCTTGCGGCGGTGTTGAGTCAACAATGATCGAGTCAGTTGAACAAGCTGATAATGTTGTATTTCCTGCGCTATCCATTGCGCGAACTCTTGCAAAATAAGTTCCGTCGGCAAGGCCATCAATAGAAGTTGAATCAGTTAAAGCGTTACTTCCTATATAAGGATGAGTTACTGTACCTAATGTACAAGAAGAGTTTGTGTAAGTTAGAACTTGATAATCAGCTATTCCATTTGTGTCTGTAAATGCCGTCCATGATACATTTAGATCATTACCATCAATATCATGAGTATCTGCAAAGATGAGGTTTGCTGTGTTGTCGGTAGGGGCGGTTGTATCAATGGTAATTGCATCAGTAGAACAAGCACTTGTTGTTTCATTACCAGCTAAATCATAGGCAACTACTTTTATGTAGTAAGTACCATCGCTTAATCCATCAATGATTGCAGCATTGGTGCTCGTTGCACTACCAGTTAAGCCGTGATCGACTTCATTTAAAGTACATGCAGAGTCTGTGTATGTATAAATTCTGTGATCACTTAAATATGTATCAGAAAAGTCTGTCCAAGACACATTAACGTTGTCACCGGTATTATTGTAATCGTTTGTAAATTGAACATCAGCAGTATTGTCAACAGGAGCTGTTTTATCAATTACGATTGAATCTGTAGAACATGCTGATAGAGTATCAAAGCCCATGGCATCATAAGCTCTTACTCTAGCGTAATAAGTACCTTCGGCCAGTCCAGTTATGATGCTAGATGAAGTCGTCGTTGAGCCTGTTAACCCGTGATCAACCATGCCTAAAGTACAACTTGAATCAGTGTAGGTATAAAGTCGATGATCACTTAGAGTTAAGTCTGTAAAAGCTGTCCATGAAACAGCAATATTATTTCCTGTGTTTTCATGTGTTGCACTAAATTGGACACTGGCCGTGTTATCTAGTGGTGGAGTTGAATCAACAATAATTGAATCTGTTGAACATGCAGACTTAGTACTATTTGCACCTGGGTCAAATGCTTCAACGATTGCCCAGTATTGGCCGTCGGCAAGAGAAGTAATATTTGTAGCATTGGAATTTGTACCACTTGAAGTTGCTCCATGATCTGTTTCACCAAGCGTACAAGTATTATTTGTGTATGTATAAAGTTTGTGGTCGACAACACCATCTGGGTCTGAAAATGCTGTCCAAGTAACAGCAATACTATTTCCATCAATATCAGTAGCTGCACTAAATTGTAAATCTGCTCCATTATCAATAGGTGAGTCTTTGTCGACTCTTATGGTATCTGTAGAACAGTTTGAAGTTGTTTCACTTCCTATTCCATCAATTGCTGTAACAGTTGCCCAGTAGTCTCCTGTATTTAATCCGTCCACAGCAGCACTGTCAGAATTAGTACTACTTCCAGTAAGAAATGTACCTACTGATGTTGAACATGTTGAGTCACTAAAGATTTCAATACGATGATTTGTAAGTGTTAAGTCACTGAATGCTGTCCATGAAATAGAAAGATCATCACCGTCATTATCTAATGTGTCGATAAATTGTAAGTCCGCTCCATTATCAACAGGTGCAGTTGCATCGACAAAAACACTATCGAGTGAACAAGAGGATGAGCCTTCAAGTCCCACATGATCGATTGCTATGACCTTTGCCCAGTATTGTCCATCCACAAGGCCATCAACATTCGTATTATCGGTTATTGCGGCACTAGAAGTCGTATAGCTATTATAGAGATTTAATGGGTTACATGTATTATCAGTATATAATTCAATGCGATGATCGACGACTTGTTGATCAGTAAAAAGGCTCCATTGAACAGGGATATTATCACCAACAATTTCAACATCATTATCAAAAGTAAAACCAGTTCCAGTGTTATCAATAGGAGCAGTATTATCGTATGTAATATCTATTGTTGTGTTAGCACTTGAAATAAAATTCAATGGAGTAACACTATCTGCATCTACATCTTCTGTTTTTGTCCATAGATAGTAAGTATTAAGTCCTTCACTTGGAAAATTGTTTTGTAAATAACCACTTGAGAGAGCTGTTTCACAGCTTACCCAAGCATCACCGACACTAGGAGTCGTTCCTGTCGTATTGGCGAAGACATACTTTGTTTGAGTTGGAGGCTCAAAATAGACAGCATCACCTGAACAGGCATTCAGTGAGCAACTATCAATATTTAAGGTTGTAGGCTGGTCTTTTGTCAGTGTACCTAGAGATGAAGTTAAGTTTGGGATAGTTGGGTCAGTATCTAAGTTAATTGAAAAGTTTGGTCCACTAGTTCCGAGCTCTTTTTCAAAGACGTTACCTGCTTCATCTCTAGCAATGATTTTAAAAGCAGGGGCAGGGTGATTCTTATTAGGAACACAGAATTTTATTTGATTGCTACTACCTGTAACAGTTGTAACTTCAGAATAATTAGTTGTATTAAAATCTGGTGTGTAGAGGATCTTGGCACTTGCTACACCAGAGTTATCATCAGTTAGTGTGTAGCTTAGTGTAAAATCATTATTACCGTTCATCGGGCCGGCAGTGGTAACAAAGTCAATTTCAGGTGGAACTTTATCGTACTCAGTGATTGAGTTAATATCGATGCGGCCTTTTAAGGGATCTGAACACCCAGTAAAAAGGAATATAATCACAAGTGAATATATTGATAAATTAAATAAACTTATTCTACTAACCCCATGATATTAGTTTCATTTGTTAACGTTTAACGCGTTATCCCGTTAAGTTAGTTTAAATCTTGTTTAGTTTTTCTTATAGGGGTAAATTATTGCCAATAATATTTATTATCTCGCTTAAACAAATATTAGGTAGTTATGGAGGCAGAATTGTACTCATTCCTTGTTTATTGAACGAGTTACAGCTTTTGCTATAATTAAAAATAGTTTAACTCTTAAAGTGGGTAAGTGTGGGATTTCTTAAGGTTATATTTCTTTTTTGTGTCTTTTTATTGCCAGTAGGCGCAGAACCCTTAGATTTCCAGGAAATTATCAAGAGTAAAAAGGTCAAGTTTATTAAGCTACCTTACCGAGTAAGTAAGGATAAAGAGCGCTTATCTGAAATTTATAAGAAGTTTATCAAAGACGATTCGATTGTAAGTATCAATCATCCTATGGTTGAGAAAACAATCAAGAATAATAAGAGAATCAATTTTAATAACTTAAAAGCTAACTCTCGTTTTGAGCTATATATCTCTGTTGATCTTTTGGATTTTGATAAACTTTCAAAATTTCAATTTAATTTAAAGAAGTCACAAAGAACAACTCAGGAAAAACTCGATAAACTAAAAGAAGAATTAAGTGAGTCTCCCTTGAGGGCCTCTGTTTTCTATATGGCATCATATGGAAGTTTTACACAAAATAATCCGGCCCATGCAGATGTAACTTTTTTACAAAATTCACCCATCTCTCTAGGTTTAAGTGTTTCTTATTATCCAAAGGAGAAGCCTTATAACTTTGCGGGGAGCATTTATTATTCTTACTTAACGACTGCCTTGATTGACCAAACAGATGATGAAGTAAAAGTTGATCCAGAAATTGGAGGCAATATTTATTTTTCTTATAAATTAAAGTCACCAAAGATGTCGTGGTATACAGGGTTTGATTTTGAGAAATTTAATACCTTTAATCTTGAAAATTTACAAAAAAATGCTCTTGTTACTTTTGATACAAATCAAGTTATCTATTTAACAGTTGGTGCTTCAAGGTCTATTGATATTCTCGGCCATAAGTTTTTTACAAAATTAAGTTATTCACACTCAATTGTTTCCAGTAGAGATAATAGCTTCGCAGCTTCTGAGTATAATGAAACCTTTTCAGGTAGTAAGGTTTTATTTTATCTATTTAAAAACCTTGGAAATAGTTTCTTTGCTCATAGCTTATTTAAATACCATTGGATGAGTGGTCCTTCTGATATCACAACACTTAGACTGGGGTTAGGTTTCGGATATATCCTTTAATAATCTTTAAACTTTTTTTACTTAGTGCCGAATAGTTATTGAGGTATTTAGTATGAAAAGTAATTCGATTTTATCAAGTATTGTCATTTTATTAACTTTTCAGTCATGTTCATTTGATTCATATAATTTAGTTGAACAACTAGGAATGGAAGAGAGTAAAAGTGAAGAAGTTGTTGTTTCTGAAGATGAAATGGTTTTTGATCTTGGAGAAGTCACAGCTCAAAAGGAACACTCTATACTTAGATCTGATTCGATTTTTGAAGATGTACCAAAAACAAAACTAATAGAAAAAGAAATAAGCTTTAACGATATTAAAAGAGGCCCAGCTTCTGCAGATGAAGAAGCCTTTGACTACTATGTCGTAAAACAACATGATACGGCCATGAAGATTGCCTTTTACTTATATAAAGATATTAGAAGATGGAAGGATATTAAAAGATTAAATGGTACGACTAATTTATTTACAGGGCAAAAAATTAAAGTTCCTGTTGTTCCAGAAGTTTTAGATTATACAAGACCTGAAGGTGATCCATACTTAATTAAAAAGGATGATACATTAGGACGAATTTCGCAAAAAGTATATGATGGACGTAGTCGCTATTGGATCAATATCTGGGATAATAATAAAGAAGTTATTGATGATTATGATTTAATTTTTCCTGGCTTTACTCTATATTACAAGGATTACCAAACTGTGAGAAAAGAGTACCATGAAGTACGAAAAAAGTACGACTTCTCAAATCCGAAGAGAAGAGATATTAGCTCAATAAAGAATTAAACCTTTAAATTAAATTCAAAGCGTGTGCCATGACCTTTCTTGGAATCAACATAAATTGATCCATTAAGCTTCTCAATGGCCTCTTTAACTGCACTCATTCCTATTCCTCGTCCAGAGAACTCGGAGACACTATCTCTTGTGGAGAAGTTGGGATCAAATATTTTTGCCATCAAGTCTTGTTCACTTAGCTTTTCAACCTCATCAGATTCATACTTTTGTAAAAGCTTTTCCTTTATCGCTTCTGTATTGAGTCCAGCTCCGTCATCACTTATTAATATTTTAATTTGATCATTATTAGTTTGAATATCAATTTTAATTTCACCTTTTTCTTCTTTTCCTAGTTCTGACCTTCGATCACTTGGCTCTATACCGTGATCCATACTATTTTTGAAAACATGTACTAGAGAGTTGGAAAATTCTTGAACTTTTTCTGGTGCTATACGAAAGTCTGACTGTGGAATGATTAAGTCCTTCATCGGCTTTCCTAGGCTTTGTGATATCTTCTCAACTAATTTAGGGTATGGATTAAAAATACTTGATATCGATTTCTTATGTAGAAAGTTCTCAAGAACTTCTTTACCTTCGCTACCAAGAGAGCTTAATGATCTTGATAGATAGTCGATATCGTCTTTTTCAAAGCTTATAATATTATGATTTGAAAACTTTTCATCTAACTCGTTAATTGATTCGTTAATAAGGTCCTTTGCAGATGCGGCACGAATCTTTATGTCGTTTACGACTTGTGGATTGGACTCATTTGTTTGAATGAATTCTTCACATTCAATTGCATATTGTTGAATATCACTAAATGAGTATGTACCAAAACCACCATTTAATGTATGAAATACCATAAGGGCGCGATCACAAAAGCTGTCACTAGCAGGTGAATCAATAATTTCGTCAAGAAGACTATTTGCTTCAGATACTAGATTCTTTATGATTTCTTCATTGAGGACATACTCTGTGACATTATTAATATAAGCTTCTTTCCTCTTAATATTTTCTTCAAGTACTAATTTTTCTGTAAAGTCCGTTGCTAAAACAACAATGCCACTAAGAGTCTCATCAAGCATAAGAGGGTAGTAGTCAAAATTAATATACTTAAAGTTCTCATCTCCAAGACTACCTTGTTGGAAATTATCTGGGCCAAGTGGTGCACAGCTTTCAAAAGGCATTTTCTGTGCAAAAGTTAGCTCTAGCCACTTCTGTGTAGCTGAGTCATTTTCGGACTTAATATATTCCGCAAATCGTTTATTTTCTGGGGAATTTCCAAAAATTGATAAGCAAGAGTTTGTATATAAGTCAGAACATGTTCCATCTGGTCTTATAACAAATAAACCTTGTGAAAGAGAATTTAGCATTGCTGTAATATATGAATTCGCATCCTTTAAGTCTTTTGTTCTTTCATCAACAAGTTTTTCGAGGTCTTTACTGTAGATATCGAGTTGCTTATTTGCCTCTTCTAATTTGACGATCATTTCCTGTTTTTGATCAAGAAGAGTCTTAATCTCATGGGACATTGTATTGACACTATCCCCAAGTATCCTAAGCTCATCGTTGGTTTTTACAACAACCTTATTGTCATAATCACCATTAGAAATATCCACAGTTCTTTGAATAATCTGTAGAATTGGTGTCGTGATACTTCTTGCAAAAAATATTGTTAAAATAAGAACAATTCCAAAGAGTATAATTGCGAAGTAGATATTCTTCTTTATTAGATAATCAAGGGAGGCAAAAGCCTTACTTTTATTAATATAGGCAATTGTAGTGATTCCATTTGTTTTGTTAGTCACGATACCGGCCAAATATTTAGCCTCATTAAAACTTATCTCTTTTACCATTGCTTGATGAGAAGAGCTTGTTATCTCAGTTTTGTTAAATAAATTATCTTCTCCAAAGATAATCTTGTCTTTGTGTTTTATAACGTAGGAAAATATCTTGTCTGACTCCATTAAGGACTTAATTTCGTTAAAAGCTTGAGTCTTTAATTGGAGCTTAACTTTGTCAGGTTGACTAATTAACTTACCAAGCTCTCGATCGATTAATTCTGTACTTCTGAGAACATTCTCGAAAATATATGATTCCTTATCCTCCTCAAAAACATTGTAGGTATAGTAGAGGTTAAATGAAGTAACCAAGATTAAAATGATTAAGCCAAATGAAAGAATCTTATTTCGAAGATTAAAAAAGTGCATTTTTTATCCTATATAAAATTAATTTTGTTTCTATGTTAGACTAAATACACAAAATTATGAACAAGTTAAAATCTTCTCACTTTAATGCCTTTGAAATAATGCTTGCGGTATCAGGTAGTGTACTCGTCTTATTGGGTATTTATTTAAGTCAGAATTTATCAAAAGTGGATCAGATTTCATCAGAATTAATTATTGTTGGTGATACAACAGATGGAAGGGCCAAGAGAAAGACTGAGAGAAGTTTTTCATGGTCTGAAATTAATAATCAAGAAACGGTTTTTAATAATGATCAGATTTTTACCAGTTCAAATCAGACGCTCAATATATTACTAGAGAATAAGAGTTCTCTTGAAATAAATCCAAATAGCCTCGTTAGAGTTGTCATCAATGAATCAAAGGGACTTGATTTAAATATCGATCAAGGAACTTTGAAAGTAGATGCTAGTGAAACAAAACAAGTTCTAAGAATTAACCGTGGAAACTCTGTTGTTGAAGTTGCAAAGGGTGGGGTTGTAAAACTAGAAAAGCTTAATGAAGAGAATTACGGAGTTAAACTTCTAAAAGGAGAGGCTTCCGTTATAAACTTATTAGATGAACATAAAGCTAAGTTAGACCTAAAAGAAGGAGAGTCGACTTTAGTAAATTCTAATTCTCCTTCATTTACCCCAGAAGGAATAAGTTTAGCTGAAGGAGAGCGTCTTGTTGCTACACCTAAAATTAAGCGTGAAGAGAAAAAAACGATAGAGCTCAACGAAAAATTTGATATTGGAAAAGTTAAACAAGTCTATGTAAAAGCAGTTAATGATTCAGCACAACCTTTTGTGATTTATGTGAAGAATAAAGGGTTTAACGTAAGCTTGTTAAAGGCAAGTAAGTACTTTGTTTCAACGTCTCCTGATTTTCAAACTATTGATAGTTTTGAAATTACTGCTTCTAAAGTTAAAGCAGAGACTATTTCCATTATAAAGTCTAATGAAGTCGATATATCAAAGAATGATAGAGTAAAGCTTGATGAGAGTTTGATTTCGCAAAACATCAGTGAAGTCTATCTTAAGCCTTCAGGGCAAAGAACAAATGTTATAAAATTAAAAGTTACTGATGGTAGCTTTATTACTACACCTCTAGCTGCAGGTAAGTACCTCATTTCCACAAGTCCTGGGTTTGAGAAAGTTGATTCTTTTAAAGTCATTGGTGCAAAAGATAAAATAGATCGTAGATCTCTATTTGTTGATGATGAAATTAATTTAGCAGATACAAAGAAAGTATCTTTAAATCCTAATTTGATGACATCAGAAAAAATACCAGATGAGATTTATATACGTTCAGTCAATAATAGTGAAGCACCTTTGAAAATAAAAGTAGAAGATGGCCTTGTTAATCTATCTCAATTGGCAGTTGGAAGTTATATTGTCTCTCCATCGCCGAACTTCCAATCAATGGAAGTAATTAATGTAAATAATAATGTAGCAAATCAAAAAATTGTCACACAGGATATTGTCGATACTAAAAAATCAACAAAAGTAGAGCTTAATGATATTTCTCAAATACAGAAACCTACTCATGTGTTTGTTAAGCCTGCAAATAGTAATTTAGCTCCTATAAAGTTAAACGTAATAGAAAATAAGTTTGATATAACTACGCTTGCGTCTGGTAAGTATATAGTCGCTACTACACAAGCATTTAAGGCCATCGATAGTTTTGATATCCTTCCAAGTAACGACGATATAGGTAGTCGTGTTAAAGAGACTCAGCAGTATACTTCATTTTTAGAAACTGATGAAGTTGATTTACTCACTCAGGACAAGGTTACTTTAAAGAAAAAATCTACTCAATTAGACTCTTCACATATCTATCTTAAGTCTACAAGTCTAGGATCAGATGTATTAACTAAGATTTCAAAGTTACCTATAACAAATGGAAGTTTTGATATTAGCAGCTTAAGCTTTGGGAAATATATCGTTTCAACAAGTCCTGATTTTAGCGAATTTGATAGTCTTGATGTCGTTGCCAATAAGATGGATCCAATAGCACTTAAAAGTAAGACGATTGATTATGAGAAGCCTGTTGAAGTAAAACTTAATATACGAAAAGGTATTAAATCTAAAGTAATTGTCGAGTACCCAGATATTAAGAAAAAAACTGAGTATGTTGTTTCTGATAATGACTTTAGTTTTCCATCATTTGATCAAGAAAATATTAACGTTACAGTACTACCACTGGTCTCAGTTGGAGCCGCATCTGTTATCCCCAATATATCAACAGCAAATACTTCTCCTAATGCAAAAAGTATTTCAAGTAATTTAGCTTATGAGAAAAAGTTAAATTTGAAGCTTGAGAACCCGTATCAATTAAAAGAAATCAAATCTAAGTCACTTGAGGATAAAATTGTGACATCGATTAATATAAACCGTCCTTTGATTGCCCCAAGTCATACTGTGAAATTGGTTGAGAAGGCAAGTGGTGCACTAGTTCCACTTTCTGTCGGTAAAGATGGTGGATTTGAAAGTACAAATTTAAAAAGTGGAAAGTATAATTTAGCTGTTGTTAATGAAGAGTCAAAAGTAAGACTTTTATCCAAAGAAATTAAAATTGATGAAGCTGTTTTAATAAAGAAGAAGACCGTAAAAAATAAGCAAAATGTGATTGTTAGCTCTTTTTCTTGGGACAGTCCCGACACTTCGTCAAAGCCTTTAGAGCAATCTGAAAATAAGGAATCATATATTGTCGAAGTCTTTGATACTGCAAATTCTTTGATTATGAAAAAAGAAGTAAAACAAAATAGTATTGATTTTGAAAGTAAGGATATGAGTGACTACAAGATTAAAGTCTCTAAGATTGAAGAGGGAAAGAAGAAAGCACTTGGTGAAAAAGAATTTAAAGTAAAACCTCCAAAGAATATAAACCCTGAAGAAGTTAAGAAGTATGTCATGAAATATGATTCAAAGAATCTATGCTACCGAGTAACATTGCCTAGCTACTTAACTGCTAGTAAATACTTCGTTGAAATCTATCGTGATGTACAAATGACTAAGATCGTAAGAGAGATTTGGTCAAATAGCTCTAGTTTTTGTTGGCGAAGCAATCGAGATGGTAAATATTTTTTCCGTTATAAATATATAGACTATTGGGGAAGTGGCTCAAAATATTCGGATATATCTGAGATTATTTTTCCAATTTCTCCACTAACTGATTTCTAAGGATGTTGATTATGAGTTACGAAGATAAGAAAATTTTTGTTATTGATGATTTAAATACTTTAAGAGAGACAATTGTTTCCCACTTACGAGAGGAAGGGTTTGGTCGAATCTATCAGGCCATTGATGGTCAAGATGCTCTAAAGAAATTAGAGGAACTTTATGGACGTGATGAGAAAATTGATCTCATCTTCTCAGATATCAATATGCCAAATATGAATGGGATTGAGTTATTAAAAGAGTTGAAAAGCGATGAGCGCTTTGTCGATATCCCCGTTGTTATGCTCAGCTCTGAAAATGAGAAAGAAATCGTTATGGAAGCAGTTATGAGTGGAGCATCTAATTACATCCTTAAGCCTTTCACAAAAATGACATTAAGAAGTAAACTTGGAGAAATTGATAAGCTTCTAGCTTAAACATGGTTAACTTTTACTTAATGTTTCTAAAGATGTCTTTAGGCTAATTGAAAACATAAACAACAATTGCTAGCTTCCCCTATTATGACTTTAAGAGTTAGGGGGAGTTTCTTATGCATAAGTTAAATCTATTAATATTGGCCATTCTATTTTCATCACTCACTTTTGCTAGTGAGGGAAATGACATTAATGATAACGATACTCAAGTTATTGAAGATGATATCAAGATCGAATTCACTACGGCCTGTGTACTTCAAGGTGTCTTTCAGGAGAATCTACCTATTAGAGTTAAGCTTTCCTCATATTATCGCGAATGGAGTCGTAGAGAGATTGTTGAAAATATCTCACTAGAGGAGTGTGAGCGCATGGCCTTAGAGATTGCCAATTTAGATGATGGAATCTGGGATATTAAGCATCAAGTTACATACAAAACGGTTTCTGCTCGTATCTGGTTTAAGAACTTTAAAACTGGTGAATTTATCGAAGATGAGATTTTTCGCGTTTCACTCCATTAGTATAATTAGGTACTTATGATAAGTGATGAATTGTAAAATCTCAGAACACCCTTTGTAATCTTTCCAACGATTGATTAGCTAAATTCTATTTATGCCATAATTTATTCATATAATATTTAAATAAAGGATATAAATATGAAGAAATTATTAGTGCTACTAGTACTTATGGCCGGGGCATATTCACACGCCACTGACTTAGAAAAGCTAGGTGAAGAAATTTATCAACTTGAACAACAAAATAAATCATTAGATGAATCAATCTTTGAAAGACAAAAGATTCTCGATAAACTTTATGAAAAGAGAACTGTTCAGAGTGAAACAACAGAACTTGATTACGTCTTAAATAAGCTTCAGGACCGCCTCGATTATGGAAATAATACCCTTGAGGAAGAAGTTCGCATCATTGAAACAATGGATACTCTACTTGAGATAAGTATTGAGGAAAGACAAGAAGTTATCGATCGTTTCTTTAAAGAAAATAAAAGAAAGTAATTAGTTTGTACTCTACAAGGTTTAATCTATTAACGAGTCTAACCCTGTATAGACTTCAGAGTGTCATCTACTTTTTGCTCAATTTGGGAGTTAATGGTAAATAATCTGTTATGAAGTGCATTTTATACTCATTCCTAACGATCTCGATGTCATTATCTTCAATGGCCATCAATATTAAAAAATTTGATATTGATTACAGAGAAAAGTCGAAGAAATTCGGCGTCCATATGCTATCTGGAAAGAAAGATGGAATTCGCCTTTATCAAGGAACAATCAGTGACGTAATAGAAAGACCTGTAGAAGCTGTCTTGGAGACAGTATTGGCCTTTGATAAGCGCTGTAATAATGAGTATAAGGATAAACGCCAGATCTCTGATAAGAGTATTGATTGTCCTTATAATAGTGATTCGCTAATAGAGTCAGTCATCGTTAAAAAATTAAAAGTAGCTGATCTCGCAAAAAATGAAGTTAATCGATTCATTGTTAAAAGACGTTCATATAACCATGGAGTCTATACTTACAACGACTTAATCAGGGTCTTTCGCTATTTAGATGGCTATAAGATAACAATGGAGATGCTTGATGATACAACCTCTAAGAAGTATATCTCAACTCCTCTAAATAAGAAGAGTGTGATGAAAACCTCTGGTGGTACCTACTTTATACTTCCTGAAGGGAAGGGGAAAACACGTTATACCTATACTTTTACATGCTCTACTGATCACTGGTTACTCAATAAATCCATAACCGTCTCTAAATTTTTTAGTGATATGGCCCAGAATCTAAGATCAGAATTTAATACATTAAAAAAATGAACACCATAGAACTTTTTCAATGGCCCTTGAAACACCGCATCTAGCATGTTAGATTCCCTGAAAATATGAAAATACGCCTATTTATCAATGACGGTCACAAAGTCATTATTTCAGCTCAGTGAGAGCAATACATCCGTGGCCTGCATTCTAGGCTTGCGTTTAAGGAGTCAAAATTGAATTTTAACGAAATTCCACTTAAGGAATCGCTGCTTCGTGCACTCGAAGAGAGAGGGTTCGAAACTGCTACAGATATCCAGTCTCAAGCAATTCCACTACTAATCGAAAAGAACACTGACTTTGTTGGTCAGGCCCAAACTGGAACTGGTAAAACAGCGGCCTTTTCACTTCCGCTTCTACACTTATTAGATACTAATAGTAAGTCGATTCAAGCAATTATTCTTTCTCCAACGAGAGAGCTTGCAAATCAAATTTGTGATGAAATTAAAAAGTTATCAACACAAGACAATATTAAGACGATGTCTGTATATGGTGGGACATCAATTGATAATCAAATTAGAAACTTAAAAAAGATTAAGCCTCAGATCGTAGTTGGAACACCTGGTCGTGTTCTTGATCTTATTAGAAGACGTGTTCTAAAGCTTTCTGAAGTTAATTATGCTGTTCTTGATGAAGCAGATGAAATGCTAGATATGGGCTTCCTTGATGATGTTAAGGAAATTTTAGCACAAGCAGAAAATAAGAAAACGTGGATGTTCTCAGCAACAATGCCACCGGCAATTCTTGATCTTATTAAGAATTACCTGGATAACCCAGAAATAGTAAGAGTTAAGAAGAAGACTTTATCAAATGATAATATCACTCAGAAGTTCTATCTTGTTCGTGATCAATATATGCGTGAAGCTGTTTGTCGTCTTCTTGATGCTGTTGAAGATTACTACGGGATCATTTTCACTAAGACGAAAATTGAAGCAAGCTCTCTTTGTGATGAGCTAAACCTAAGAGGTTATCTTGCAGACTCTCTTCATGGTGACATGGATCAAAAGCATCGTGATGTGACGATGAAGAAGTTTAAAAATAAGAAAGTAAAACTTCTTGTTTGTACAGATGTTGCTGCTCGTGGAATTGATGTTGATCACTTAACTCACGTATTCAACTTTGGATTACCTCAAGATCTTGAATCTTATGTTCACAGAATTGGACGTACAGGTCGTGCTGGTCAAACAGGTTTAGCACTTTCTGTTGTTTCACCAAGTGAAATAAGAAAGATCTCAGCACTTGAGAGACTAACAAAGGCAAAGATTGAAAGAGAGAGAATCCCTTCTGTTGATACTCTTAAAGGTGCGATGGTACGTCGTAAGCTCAATCACTTTGCTGAGATTTTCGAAGAACTAGAGCAAGGTGATGAACTAGATGATAGTTTTGTTACATTTGCAGAGAACTTCGATCATCTTGAAAAAGAACAAGTTCTAAGAGCAATGTACAAGTCTCTATTTGCGGATAACTTAAAGCGCTTTGAAATGAACCCGACAATCGACCTTGAGCCAAAGGGCCGTGGCGAAAGAGCAAGTGGACCTCGTGGAGAAGTAAGAGCTGATGCTCGTGGTAATATTCGTTGTTTCGTAAATTACGGACGTGAAGACGGTGCTCAGATTAAGTCTTTCTTAGATGCAATCGCAGGTGAGCTAAATATTGATCAAAGAAGAATCCGTAATGTTCAACTTAAGGATAAATTCTCTTTTGTTGATATTCCTTTTGAAACAGGTAAGCTTCTAATTGATGGACAAGAGCAGGTTTTCATTGGAAATAAAAAGCTAAGATTTGAAGCTACTCGTGAGCGTGGTGGAGATCGTGGTGGACGCGGTGGTCGCGGCGGAGATCGTGGCGGACGCGGTGGAAATCGTGGTGGTCGTAGCGGTCGCAGTGGAAGTCGTGGCGGAAATGAAAGCTGGGGCAACAAACGCTCTTCAAACGGTGGAAGTAGAGGAAGTTCTCGTCAAAGCCGTTATTAATTAAATATGAGTAAATATGATGTCATAATTATTGGTGCGGGTGCTGCAGGTTTATTCTGTGGCATCCATGCTGCCAAAAGAGGGCGAAAGGTATTAATTCTTGAAGGTGCCAAAGGCCCTGGAAAGAAGATCTTAGTCTCTGGTGGTGGACGTTGTAATTTTACAAATCTTGATATCACACCAAATTTCTACGTTTCTCAAAATCCTCATTTTTGTAAATCTGCTTTAAGCCAGTATACGAATTGGGATTTTATTTCTTTTATCTCCGAATTGAATTTAACATATAATGAAAAAACACTTGGCCAATTATTTTGCGACCAAAAGTCACGAGGAATATTGGAAGGACTTTTGAAATCAATTCCTTCAAATTGTGAGTTAAAGGTTAGTAGTCGAGTGAATGAGGTATCTTATGAAGACTACTATAAAGTTAGTCTTACTAATGGAGATTCTTTCCAAGCAGATAGCCTAGTCGTTGCCACCGGAGGACTTTCATTTCCTGGATTAGGGGCCACTGATATTGGTTATCGTATCGCAAAGCAGTTTGGACACAAAATGGTTGAAACAACACCAGCTCTTGTTCCATTTACTTTAGAGAATGTCTTAACGAACTTAGCAGGTGTTGCTATTGAATCTGAGGTATGTGTAGGTAATAAGAAATTTCTCGAAAATATCCTATGGACACATAAGGGACTAAGTGGGCCATCGATTTTAAAGGCCTCTCTCTATTGGGAATCTAAGAGTAAAGTAAAGATTAACTTCTTACCTAAGTCTGATATTTACCAAATCCTAAAAGATAAAAATAAGAAGACACTTCTTAATGCTCTAAAAGAAGAACTGCCAATTCGCTTTGTTGAAGAGTGGTTAAAATTATTTAAGCTACCTCTTAACCGAAAATGTGCCGAGCTATCAGGTGATCAAAAAGAGCTTTTAGTTAAAGTATTTCATCATTGGGAATTTATACCTAGCGGTACAGAAGGCTATCGTAAGGCCGAAGTAACACGTGGTGGAGTCGATACAAATCAAGTAAGTTCAAAAACAATGGAGAGTCGACTTCAAAAAAATCTCTTCTTTATAGGTGAAGTTCTTGATGTAACAGGACTTCTTGGTGGATACAATTTCCAGTGGGCCTGGTCTTCTGGCTATGTAGCTGCAAAGTATGTATAATTAATGCATGCAAAATGAATTAATTGATAGAAATAGAAAGGCCGTTGTATTCACTGGTGGTGGAAGTGGGGGACATGTTGTTCCAGCACTAACTCTAATTAGTGAAATAAGAAAATCAAATATCAAAGTAGTGTATTTTGGATCTTACAAAGGGATTGAATCAAACCTGACAAGAGGCAAGGTTGATCGCTATATTGGAGTCTCTACAGGGAAGCTTAGAAGATATATAGATTTTCAAAATCTCACAGATATTTTTCGTTTAATAATAGGTCTATTTCAATCATTCATTCATCTACTTCTACTACGTTCTCGTGCTAGTACTATTGTGTCGATGGGAGGCTTTGTTAGTGTTCCCACTGTCATGGCCGGAAAAGTTCTTGGTTATAAAATAATAGTCCACGAACAAACATCACGTGTTGGTCTTGCAAATAAGATCGCATCGATTTTTGCTTATCGCGTTTTTGTAAGCTTCAAAGATTCTTTAAAGTATTTCCCCAAAGATAAGGTTCGATATTCTGGTTATCCAGTTAGAGAAGAGTTTAAAACAACTCAGCTCAATATTCGTACTTTTGAAGGCATTGAATTAAAAAATCCTGCTCTGCCAATCCTATTTGTTACTGGTGGAGGAAATGGCTCAAAATTACTTAATGATAAAATCAAAGAGAACTTAGACTCATTATGTGAAAAATTCACAGTCATTCATCAAGTTGGTAGTCAGTCTATCGATGAATTCAAGTCTCTTCGTAGTAAAACCTATATACCTTTGGCCTTCTTAGGTGATGAAATGCCAGATCTAATGAAAGCTTCTCGCTACATCATTTCGCGCTCTGGTGCTGGTACAGTTGCCGAGCTTATTGCTCTTGGAAAACCAAGTCTTTTTATTCCATTAAAAATTGCTCAAAAGAATGAACAATATCACAATGCCATGGAAGCACATCGCGTATTAGGCTCCATTGTTATTGAGGAAGATGAATTCAAGAATTGTTCAATCGAAGAAGAGCTCAAAAAGATTCCAAGCTCGAGTGTTCCACAGGATCGCGAACATGCAACTCAAATTATTTTAGATGAAGTCCTACAGTCTAAGTAGGACTCCACGAGATTTTATTGTTTTAATATATTCTGAAAACGGTTTTAGCTTGCGTCGTAAGTTTGATAGGTGAGTATCAATATTTTGGGCGTTGTTATTGCTTTCGGCCCAAACGACTTGAGAGATATGCTCTTTTGGAAAAACTTTACTTGGATTAGAAGCTAATAGCGTAATAATCTTATATTCTGTTGAAGTCAGTTTAACTTCTTTTTCATTTAGATACACTAATTGCTGGTCAAGATCGATATTAAAGCCTTGCTCTTCAAATCTAATTTCATTCTTCTTTTTACGACGGTGACGATTCTTCTTTGCTTCAACTTTATTTTTGATACGAGCAATTAACTCATTGATCGTTACAGGTTTTACAATAAAGTCCTCTGCTCCAATTTGAAGGCCCTTAACACAAGCTTCTTCTGATGGGTCACCTGTTAAGAAAATAACAGGAGTCTTCTTGGCAAGAAGTCGCGCTTTTTCGTAAAGTTCAAAACCATTTAGTTCTGGCATATGAAGGTCAAGAACCATAATGTCAGTTTTGTTAGTGTTTAGAAAAGTAAGTAGTTCGAGCGGTCTTTGAATTAACTGTAGATCAAAATCATCTTCCAAAAGATCTTGATAATTTTCTAAGTTATCAGAGTCATCGTCGACAATAGTTACATGTGGTTTCTTTAATCGGCTTAATCTAGACATAATTCAACTTCTTTAGTTTTCATCAATAACATATTGATTTTATAGGATGAAAGGGGGCGTCGTCAATAATTTGAATATATGTGCAGTGCGTTTATTGGGAGAAATTTTAAAATTCTCTATGATATTAATTACTTAAAAGGCCTCTAAAAAGGGCCTCTAGAGGCCTCTTAAGTAGTATTTTGAACTTATTTCTTTTCTTTTCTAACTACAGAACGCTTATTTGCAGCAAGTTCTTTCTTTCTGATACGAACATTTTGAGGAGTAATCTCAACCCATTCATCATTATCAATCCAGTCTAGGGCCCACTCAAGAGTTCTAGGTCTTACTGGAGGAAGAATAATATTTTCATCCTTACCTGCTGTACGAACTGATGTAAGTTGCTTACCACGACAGATATTTACGTTAGCATCGTTTTCTTTCTTGCTCTCACCAATAACCATTCCTTCGTAAACCATATCACCAGGTTCAACAAAGAACTCACCATTGTTGAGTAGGTTAAAGATTGCGTATCCAGTAACCTTACCAGCTCTATCTGAGATGATTGCACCATTTTGACGAGCAAGCATATCTCCAGCGTATGGACGGTAACCTAGAAATTCAGTAGAAAGGATTCCTTCACCACGAGTATCTGTCATGAAAGCACCACGGTAACCAATTAGACCACGTGATGGAATTTCAAATTCAATTCTTGTGCGACCTTCACCAATTGGCATCATTGAAGACATGATCCCTTTTCTGATTGAAAGCTTCTCTGTTACAACACCTGTGAAATCATCAGGAACATCAAGAACGGCAAGTTCATACGGCTCATGTTTCTCACCATCTATTTCTTGGAAAAGTACTTCTGGTCTTGAAACCATTAGTTCAAATCCTTTACGTCTAAGCTCTTCAAAAACGATAGCGATTTGAAGCTCTCCACGTCCTTTTAGCTTATATACTTTTGCATCGTCAGTTGCTTCATATTTAAGAGCAACATTTAGACGACAAGCATCTTGTAAGAATTCTTCAAGCTTTCTTGAAGTAAGGTATTCACCTTCTTGACCACTCATTGGAGATGTTGAAACGGAAACGTTAACAGCAACTGTTGGTGGTTCAACTTCAATTCTTTCTAGTGGATTTTGATCAGTTGTTGGAGTGATTGTATCTCCAATATGAACTTCTTCTATACCTGCACAGATTACAATCTCACCTGCATGAGCTTCGTTAACCTCTACTGTTTGAAGTCCTGAATAAGTTTGGATATTTGAAACTTTAAAGTTCTTTGATTTATCAGCACCAATACAAGTAAATTGTTGGTTCTTAACAATCTTTCCTTGGTGAATACGCCCTACGAATTGTTGTCCTAGGAATTTAGAATATGTAAGGTTTGATACAAGAAGTTGCAGTGGAGCTTCGATGTCTTGTTTTGGTTCTGGGAAGTAATCCGAGACCATGAAGTCTAGAACAGGAATCATATCTTCGCGAACAACTCCTGGCTCCATTGCTGCCCAACCATTTTTAGCTGATGCATAAATGAATGGAATATCAATATCAAAGTCTTCAACTTCTAATTCTGTTGCAATCTCAAGTAGTAGGTCTTCACATTCACCTCTAACTTCATCAATTCTTTGATCTGGACGGTCAACCTTATTAATAATAACCGCAACCTTAAGACCACGAGAAAGCGCTTTTCTTAGTACGAAACGAGTTTGTGGAAGAGGACCTTCTGAAGCATCAACGAGAAGAAGTACACCATCAACCATCATAAGAGATCTTTCTACTTCACCACCAAAGTCCGCGTGGCCTGGAGTATCAAGTAGGTTAATCTTTGTATCTTTATAAAAGAAAGAACAGTTTTTTGCAGTGATTGTAATCCCACGCTCTTTTTCGATTTCACCAGAGTCCATAACTCTTTCTACAATCTCAGCTCTTTCTTCAAAAGTATTGGATTGTTTTAAGATTTCATCAACCATCGTCGTTTTACCGTGGTCAACGTGCGCAACTACTGCGATATTTTTTAATTTCTCAAATTGACTCATTTTGTGCCCTTTCCTGTCTGTCTAATCTACTTTCTAATAATGAATTTATTTGTTACACAATATATATGATTCAGCTTGTAAATGTAACTAAATCTTTTGGTGGCCGAACGCTTTTTGAAGAAGTGACGTTTTCACTTGGAAGTGGTGAAATAATCGGCCTAGTTGGTAGAAATGGAACAGGTAAATCGACTTTGTTTAAAATCATCACTGGCGTCGAGCCCTATGATAGTGGTGATGTGAAGATACCAAAGTCTTATAAAATCGGTACCTTAGATCAGCATATTCACTTCACTCACAAAAGTGTTGTGGATGAGTGTATGTCTGCTTTAGGCCCAGAGTTTAAATATGAGACTTATCGAGCGGAGAAATTACTTACAGGGCTTGGTTTTTCAGATGAAGATTTTGAAAAAGATCCCCAAAGTTTTTCTGGTGGATACCAGATTCGTATCAATTTAGTGAAAACTTTATTAACTGAACCCAATTGTTTGCTCTTAGATGAGCCTACAAATTACCTCGATATTGTCTCCCTCCAATGGCTAAGGTCATTTCTCAAGTCTTTTAACGGAGAAGTTATTCTCATCACTCACGACCGTTCATTTATGGATTCAGTGACAACACATACGATGGGTGTTCATCGTGGAAAGCTTCGAAAAATAAAAGGTCAAACAAAGAAATATTATGAGCAATTGGAACAAGATGAAATTGTTTACGAGCAAACACGTATAAATCAAGAAAAGAAGATAAAGCATATGATGGATTACGTGGATAAATACCGCGTAAGTGCAAGGGGTGCTTCTCAGGCCCAGTCTCGACTTAAGGCCATTGAGAAAATGCAGGATATGCAACAACTTGATAAGATCGCTGATTTGGACTTCTCTTTCAATCATACTCCATGTCCTGGAAAGCAGATTATGAAAGTTAAGAATCTAAGTTTCGGCTACACTGAAGAGAACCTATTTTCAGGTGTGACTTTTGAAGTTGATCGTGAAGATCGTATTGGAATTATTGGAAAAAATGGAAAAGGGAAGTCGACACTATTAAATGTTTTATCTCACGAACTAAAGGAGCGAACAGGAGAGATTTGGGAGCATCCAAGTCTTGCTCTAGGTCACTTTGGTCAAACTAATGTCCAAAGGCTGCATCCTGAAAATTCAATTACTCAAGAGATTCAGGAAGTAAATACGGATCTAAATATCACTAGAGTAAAAGCAATTGCGGGAACAATGCTATTTACTGGAGAGGATTCTGATAAGAAGATTTCTGTTTTATCAGGGGGAGAAAAGGCTAGAGTAATGCTTGGGAAAATCTTGGCCCAAAAAACGAACCTGCTCTTTTTAGATGAGCCAACAAATCACTTGGATATGGAGAGTATTGACTCTCTAGGTGAAGCTATTAATGAATACGACGGCGCATGTTTGATCGTAACCCATAATGAGGATTTACTTAGGTCATGTGTAAATAAGCTTGTTATTTTTAGACAGGATGGGGCGGAGTTCTTTGAAGGTACATACGATGAATTCTTAGAAAAGATTGGATGGGAGGAAACTCCTCAGACAAAGAAAGAAAAGAAGGCCGTTGAAAAAGAGAAAAAGCCAGAAAAAACACAAGAGACTTCTAGCGTAAATAAGTATCGCGAGGAAGAAGTTATGGCCCAGATTGAAACTCTAGAGAAGTATCAATCTGTGTTAGAAGAAAAGATTCAAAATGCTTCAGCAGCAGGTGATACTGATGCAATAACTAGCGCGGGCCATGAGCTCGAGCTAGTTAATGCAAAAATAGATGAATTATTAGAATTATTGTAATTATTGTTGTGTTGATTCAGTGCTTTGAGAATTATCCTTCTCAGTCACAACGGCTTTATCTGCTATAGCATTAGCACATTCTGTGGCATCACTCTCATCACATGAACAATATGCTAGTATTTTTGCTTTAATATCGTATTGCTTTTTCTCTTTTGAATAAGATTCACAAGTTACTTTCTTTAAGCAAACACCCTTATTTGCACATTGAGCATTCTTTCCTTTAAAAAGATTCTTTGTATCAGTGAAGTTACAATTATAGTAGATAAGATCTTCAGGAAGAGGCTCTTCTTCTTGCTCATCAAGTACGAATTCTTCTTTTCCGTCATCATCACGAGGAATTGGAATTGATTTATCCCCTCTAGGTGGTGGGATCGCTTTTATCGCAGGTGTAACAACTTCCTGCGCTTCTTGAACTTCTTCTACTTCAGGAGCAACTTCGACAACTTCTTTTTCTTCTTCAAAGATTTTTGATAAACGCGATCTAAGAGCGTTACAACTAAACTCTCTCTTATCAGTCTTTTGAGCATCACAGAAACAATTTACGTTATCAATAATGCGCTCAAATGTTTCTTTATTGTTATTATAGCGTTCTCTAAGTGCTTCTTTGAAATTTGGTATCTTTGACGAAGCCTCTAAACACTGTGCTGTTGCATACTTATATGAGCCTCTGACCTTTATACATATACCTGCGGCAGAGTTTCTTTTCGAATCACTTGTATCAACCATTTGTACCGGATCTAAGCTAGAGTCATATGGACCGAAGATCTTTGGGTTACAACGAAAACGGTTCTTACCACCACAGCTGTAGTCTCTTGAATATACTTCATTATCAACAGCTTTCACTTTTGCATCATTCTTTGTTTTCCAAGGAGCCTGGCAGTAGCCTCCTTTTCTCGTTGATGCCCAACCTCCAAAGTAGCACATATTATCGCAACTACTCTCATGAGCACAAAGTTTAGGAGCTAACATATCTAGGAACAATGATGAATACATTGAACCAGTAGTACTTTCTTGTTTGTATAACCCGTTCTTTGATATATCAGATAAGGTTTGTAGATAAGCTTCTATAATGTCAGACGTGTATTCTTCTTGTGACAACATTTTTAAGGCGTGTTGTTGGATAAAGCCTTTATCAACCTTGATTTCAGTGTTTGAAACTGGATAACTAATTTGAACACCAATTTTTGGTTTTTTCAAAAATGGTTTTACCTTAATCATTTTCTTTGATTTAGTTTGTATTAAGTAATGGTCCTTAGTTACGTTAATAAGCTTACCTGTGTTGTAAACCTTAGGTACAGTTAGGGCCAATGCTGTGTTGATAAATAACAGAGATGCGATTAACCATTTCATCATTACACCTCCGTTCCTAATTCAACAATTGTACATTTATTCATAATTGTATCTTCATTAATTGATTGAACATTACATTTGTTATTATTAACTGATTTTTCATCATCAAATTGACAAGTAACTTGGTATGTTTTGTTTTGGCATGTATAAGTTTGTGCACAAACTCTAGACTCACTATTGTCATTTAGGCATTGACCAGCTTGGTTTTGTGAGAATGAAATCATTTGAAAGTCTTCGAAGTCTATTTGATCTGTTGCATTTGTACAAATCTCATCACGACATCGAGAATATAGCCTAGCAATTGGTGTGAAGCCATCTGCTTCGTTATATGTATAGTTTTGATTAATTGGATAACAATTCGACTTACCAACTTTTTCAAGTTCATCATCAGTTAATCTAATTTTTTTAGGATTACAGCTCTTTGATTTTGAAAGAATGCTTTTATCTCTTTGATAGCAGAAATAAAGCTTTCCTTCAGGTTGAGGAGCTTTACCAGATGATGTTTCTACACTTATCTCGTTGGCCTTTTGAGGATCATTAGTTGCAACATCTACGATTCTTTGCGCACTTTGATTATCAATACAACGCACATCAAAGTCTTCACCTTTCATGAGCCTTAGTGTCGTTTTTTGATTATCGTAACAATAATAATCCATATTCTGATCTTCATATTCTTTGATTTCTTGGTGTAGATTCAATACGTAGTCTCTACTTTTGATAGATTCTATTTTTTGCTCAATTTGTGCGAGTCTCGATCTTTGTTCTTGAGTAGCATTACCACTTTCAATAAGGGCCGCTAGTTGATTTTGTTCTTCAATATAAGGACTTACTACTTGAATGATTCTATTTTGTAAGAGCTTTCTTAAGTGAAGATAATAGCTTCTTTGGTATGCAGTTGATTCAAGAACATTAATTTGACTACCGTGTACATTCTCTTTTCTATATGAATGTCCATCAACAATTTGTTGAATGAAGTCAGTACTGCTATTTGCACTTGTTACTTGGGAAATTAATATACAACTAAGTACGCTAATCTTTGAGATGACGTTAGCAAACCTCAGTCGATTTCTTGAATTTTGTCTCTTCACAATTAGTTCCTTCTCTCTAATACTCCCTTGGCTTATCGGAAGGAGTTAGACAGAACTTGAGAGGAGTTGTCGGAATGTAAGCTTCTAAAATTACTGGCTTATTGCCGTTTCTCTGGCCTTCTCACCGCTGTATTGTTGAGGTGATTTTTTGAGGTTTTCTCTTGTTTCGTTTACAACACGATCTCTTGACTTTAATTTAACTTCAGCTGCTCCAAACCATGGGTCTTCATGAGATATAGCATCTTCATTTCCTTCTAAGATTTCAACAACTGGAATAATATCGAAAGAGCCGCGCTCTTTTTGTTTTACAGAAAGACGAAGAACCTGGGCACCATGGCCACCTTTAGCACTTGATTTGTCGATTTTTAAAATATACTTACTATCTTCTTCATAGGTCTTATATTTTTTTCGAGGGCATCCTCCAAGCTTGTAAGATGTCACAATATCGTACGCACAACCGTCACTGATATAGTATCGTAGTTTGTATTTAACAGTGATCTCATTTGGTGAATCTGCATCGATAATAATGTCTTTTTTAGGAAAGAAGCTTCTCCCGAGGTCGATAGTCATTGCTGAGACGCTCGTTGAAAACATAGAAAAATATAATCCTATAATAAATAATATCCTTAATCTATTCATCCTTTCCACCCATGAAAGTATTAGTACGACTAATTTATCGGATATTATTTGATTTTATTAAATTTAAGAGGAACAGAGTTGGCCATATCCCTTACAAAAACCTCGTCTAGCTCTTTATTAAGCTGCTCATCAAGGCAAAGGATTGTATTTTCATAAGAGTGGTCTGTGGCATTATGTTGAAAGTTATAGCTTCCAATACTTGATAAAATGCGATCAAAATAGAATACTTTTGAATGAAGAAAGCTTAAATGAAGCCATACGTTCGTTGTATCATATTTTGCGTAGTCATTAATTAGATTATTAAAGTGTGCAACTCCAAAATAGTCATTCCACTTATCAATACTTTTGACTTTCTTTTTTATTTTCTTATTTCGTTTTTTTTCAGATAAATCATAATCTTCTAATAACTTTCTTATTTCTTGATTTTTGAAGTCGATGATCTCATTACCAGTCATATCTGTTCCTGTTGTAATGAAGTCAACTGGTAGCCCTCTTTCTTGTAAACTCTTAACTTTAAAATGTAGTTTATTAAACATTTTAAATGAATCGAGCTTCTCAATGAATGGAGCATCCTTAAAAACAGAAGGGTAGTATGTGTCTGTTCGAATTGGGTCCATAATACCTAGGTAGTTCTGTGTATTATCCAGTGCCAGAAGATAAGCCTCTCCAATATTTCTTTGATTCTCATATGGTGATTGTTGAATGAAACGACATACTCCTTTCATTCTTCTATCTGAATCATTAAGAATTTCTCTGTAATACTCTTGACCGCGCTTTTGAAGTAATCTTTCTTCATCTCTTTTCGTTTCATACATACTAAGCTTATGAGAAAGATTGTGAATATCTTTTCCTGTGTACCTTACTATACGCCTTTTGTGGTCTCTAATTGGGCGTGTTTTCTTCTTTTTAAAATATTGCCAGTCTTTTAAAAAGCCAATAGCAATATCAGTAACCATCGGTCCCTCTATGAGAATATCGATATCTTTGTTTTTAAAGTCTGTTCCCATTGAAAGATTATCTGCATTGAGTTGATTTTGTCCTCCAACTATTGCGATCTCTCCATCTATAATCAATTTCTTGTGGTGATAAACTGTTCTTCCCTCATGGCGCCAAAAATCATTTGCCCTGATGAATTGTACTCCGGCTTTTTTAAGTCTCTTTGGGCATTCACTATGACCAAGGAGCTTAGACATCATACTGTCATCCATTGCATAAACTTCAACGCCTCTGTTCTTTGCTTTAATAAGTTCGCTAACAAGAACCTTTACAGATGAATCACAGACAAAGCTTAACGATGACATAAGGATCTCATCTTTAGCATTTTTGATTAGACTTAATTTTCTCTGATATGAATTTGTATTTTCTAGAACTTCTATCTTATTTCCAAAACTCAATTCAGACTTTGAAACTTTATCCATTTTCTTGTTAAAGCTTTCAGTGAAAAATCTATGATTTAAGTTCTTATAATCAATTTGATGATAGTTCTTTGAAAACTTCGATAAATTATCTAGTTTTTCTAGCAATGGTGGATGATTTAAGAATCCCCATTCTCTAAGAGGTCTAGTATCTGTTAAATGGAATCTTTCTTCTTTTGAAAAATCGAATTGAGAATAATAGTTGATTTTCGCCTCATTAAAAGTTTGGCCATTATAGAATTCAATATATTTATCAATATCTATTTTAAAATCGGTTTGAAGTTTATACCAATTTAGCTCATACCATTGTGAGTTTTGTAGACGTCCGTAAGAGTCTTTTTCGTATATGTAATTATCTCTTTCACTAGAAGAAAGATCGATAACATATGGAGTATCGCCAAAAGGGATCTGGGCCATTACTGACGAAGCTAAGCTTAATAGAATGAGGCTCTTTTTTAACATAGATGTAGTTTAAGTGAGACTCGTGGTTTTTTATTGAAATTTGAAAATTCTACTGGGCCGTTTAATTGGAAGACAGATGTAATTTAAAGTAGTTGTGGACTTTCCACATACTTTTTAATGCCTGCAATAATTCGACTGGCATAAACTCCATCAATAATTCGGTGATCTAGAGTTACACCAACGCTAAGTGTTTTCTGTATGATGACCTTGTCATCTTCTACAATAGGCTCATTTTTAACTTTAAATAAGCTCAGAACTATTGGTACATGAGATATCGTTGGGATAGGAGCAAATGCAAACTCGGCACCAAAATTTCCTACACTTGTAATCATACATGAGCCAAACGGGTCATTCTTTACACCAAATAGCGGTGAGTAGAAATTGAATCGATACATTGCAAGATCAAGTAAATAGAGAAGGGGACGAGTTAGGAAATTAGGAATGAGAGAGACAATCTTTTTTACTTTTTTAAAAGACTTATCTTTATTGTCTCTAATATTTTGAGCACTTTCCATGAGCTCTTTTCTTATTTCAAATACTGACTTTTTGTCGGCATCTCGAATAATCGCTCCGGAAAGATCATGTCCTTTGTGATCGACAGATACTTGTAAGAAGATATCAACACTTTCTCGTTGGTAGAGGTTTGCACCTCTTACGATTCGATTTATCTCAGGATTTTCATGAAACACTTGTGCGATGACTTTTGTAAATAAGTGAGTTGGTGTAACTCCATTCTCTTTTGCAAAGCTTTCAAAGTTTTTGGCATTAAACTTAAGAAGTCCATAAGTCGATGGGTCAACAGGCATTTTCCAAGTATTGATGGAAACTTTTCTCCACGAAGACAGACGCTTTACCTTCTTAAGCTTAATATGTTTCATAGGCGGGAATTGCCCTTTTGATCACCAATATATTTAAAGCGTGGTGTCTCAACACCATCGATGATAACAGTTTCTAAAAACATCTCTTTTGGTCTTACCCAAAGCTTTCCAAGATCGTTTTCATAAAGACATTCATAATAAACTAATTCTTCAAGTGTTTCAGAATGTCTCACTGTATCGTGTACGATATAATTCATTCCTTTGTAGTGTTGGTATAGTCCACCCTTAACAATGTCTTTCATTAATCTTTCCTCACTTTACGATAAAATTTAATGGCCATCATAAGAACCACAGCAAGACCTACTATCGCTCCAATTCCATAAAAGATTCCTTGTAGTGTTTTTAGTACTGCAAGAAAGACAATGGCAAAGAGGAAGAGAGTGGCCACTTCATTCCAGATACGAAGAAAAGAACTAGAATGCTTAAAAATATTATTTTGTAAGTCTTTATAAATACGATGACACTTAAATTGATAGACTAAAAGTAAGAGTACAAGAGTCAGTTTTAAGTGAAGCCAGTAGTGTCCTGTTAATGGCCAATAAGTCGTATAAACTAATGCTAAACCAAAAATAATTGTAAATATACACGCAGGCCAAGTAATTCCATACCATAGCCTACGTGACATAATTTTAAATTGTGCACTTAAAATATCGCGTTCAGTTTGTGACTTGTCTTGTGCCTCTGTATGATAAATAAAGAGGCGAACAATATAAAAAAGTCCTGCAAACCAACAAACAATACTAATTAAATGGAAAGCTTTTAAATACTCGTAAGTCATTACTTTCCAAATGTTGGAGCACCTGAGATATTTTCTTCATAGAAATTCCCAAATGTACTCATTTGCTTATGAAAGCTATCAGCAAGTTCTTGAGCTTTCTTTGTATAAGCTTCTTGATCTTCCCAAGACTTCTGTGGATTTAGAATCGTGCTTGGAATTTCTCCAACCATCTTTGGAATATGTAGACCAAAGATTGGGTCTTGCTCTGTTTCTACTTTATCAAGATTATTTGCTTGAATATTTCTAATGATCTGTCTTGTGATATTAAGTGGGAAACGTTGTCCAGTACCGTATGCACCACCAGTCCAACCAGTGTTAACCATCCAAACGTTAAATCCTAATTTATCAATATACTCACCAAGAAGTTTTGCGTACTCACTTGGGTGGCGAAGCATGAAAGGTGCACCAAAGCATGATGAGAAAGTAGCTGTTGGCTCTTTTACACCGATTTCTGTACCTGCAAGCTTTGCAGTATATCCTAGAACAAAATAGAACATTGCTTGTTCTTTTGTAAGCTTTGCCACTGGCGGAAGAACACCAAAGGCATCGGCAGATAGGAAGAATACATGCTTAGGAATATCTCCACGTGAAGATGTTTCTAATTCTTCGATGAATTCTAGAGGATATGATGCACGTCCATTCTCTGAAAGAGTCTTGTCATAAAAATCAACAAGTCCTGTATTCTCATCAAGAATAACGTTTTCAAGTAATGAACCAAAACGATTAGAAGCTTTATAAATTTCAGGTTCCCCCTCTTTAGAAAGCTTATATGTTTTTGCGTAACATCCACCTTCAAAGTTGAATGTACCTGCTTCACTAATTCCGTGTTCATCATCACCGATTAGGAATGTTCCTTCATCAGTTGAAAGAGTTGTTTTCCCTGTTCCAGATAAACCAAAAAATACTGAAACTTCACCATTTTCAAGACGTGAAGCACCTGAGTGAGTTGGCATAATATTTGATTCAGGCAGAAGGTAGTTCATGGCCGCAAACATACTCTTTTTGATTTCACCTGCATAAAGAGTACCAGCAATAATTGTTAGTTTTGATTTTAAGCAAGTAACAACAGCAGTTTCAGAACGAAGACCAAATTCTTTTGGGTCTAGTTGTAATTCTGGTGCGTGAAGAATTGTAAAATCATTTTCATTAAAATCTCTAACCTTATCTCTAAATAAGTGAGTAGAGAAAAGTGCATGATTTGGATTTGTTGTCACAAGTCTTGCTCCAAGATTGTGTACTTCATCAGCTCCAACACTTCTTTCTGTAATAAATAGGTCACGATCTTGATTTAGGTAGTTGATGATATGACTCTTTAGCTTAGAAAAAGTATCAGGTGTCATTTCTTTAAAGTTATTATCCCACCAAATAGTGTTTTCTGTAACTTCATCGCGAACGATGTAGCGGTCATTAGCACTTCGTCCCGTATGCTTTCCTGTCTCAACAACAAGCGCTCCATCTTTAGTAAGTTTTCCAATGCCACGAGCAACTGTTTCTTGTATTAAAAAACTACGTGGTGAGTCCACAAATATTCTATTATTTGGGCGCTCCATGTTAATTCCCATGTCTGCATAAAATTGAGTCATACATCATCTCCTGTTCGTAATATTGCGCACATGTTGTTTCTTTCTTCTTTGGTATAAATATATGCTTTTTAACCCACATTGATAATAGTTTTTATCCTAAATCTGGTCATATTTTTTAACGCTAGAAGTAGTCGGAAGCTCGATTTTATAGTATATTTTGGGGACTTATACACATAATGAATGATGCGAGTAGTAATACTGGCAAAGAAATATAAGGAAGAAAAATTATGCAGCCACTTTCGTCTCGAGAAATTAGAGAGAAATTTTTAGAATACTTTGAAAAGATGGACCATTTAAAAATCGGTGCTTCATCGATCGTTCCTCAAAATGATCCGACACTGCTTTTTATAAATTCAGGTATGGCGCCATTAAAGAATTACTTTCTTGGAAAAGAAACGCCACCATCACCAAGGCTAGCAAATTATCAACCTTGTATTAGAACTAAAGATATTGATGATGTTGGAGATCGCCATCACTTAACAATCTTTGAAATGCTAGGGTCGTGGTCAATTGGTGATTATTACAAAGATAAAGCATGTAAGCTTGCATATGACCTACTTGTTGATGAATTGGACTTTGATCCAAAACGCCTATATTTCACTGTTTATGGTGGAAATGAAGACCTTGGTATTAAGCCAGATACGGAGTCAATTGAAGCATGGAAAAAGTGCGGTGTTCCTGAAGATCATATTGTTGTTCTAGGTGATGATAATTTCTGGGGACCAGCTGGGGACCATGGACCTTGTGGGCCATGTACAGAAGTTTTCTATGATACTGGTGCTGAATATGGCCCTGAATATAAACCAGGTGGACATTTTGATGATGTAAGTCGCTATATTGAAATATGGAATGCTGGTGTCTTCATGGAGCTTAATAAGAAGAAGGATGGTACCTTTGAGCCACTTCCTCTCAAGTCTGTCGATACAGGTTCTGGTCTTGAAAGACTTGCTATGGTTATGAATGGTTGTGACTCAGTATATGAAACAGATCTTCTCGCTCCTCTAATGCAACTTTCAAAAGAGTTATTAGGCAAAAATACTGATGTTCAAACAGAGCGTATGATCTCTGATCATATGCGTGCAAGTATTATGATCCTTGGTGAAGGGATTATGCCAGGAAACGAAGGTCAAGGTTATATTCCAAGACGTTTAATTAGAAAGTGTGTTGCGGCCTGTATTTCAAGAGGCGTAAAACCAGTCTTTAAAAAGCATATTCAAAAAACAATTGAGATGCTCGGTGATTACTATCCACAGCTTAAGTCTGCTCGTGAAGCAATCATCTATAATATGGAACAAGAAATTAATGAATTTGTTCCTATTGTTGAAAATGGCCTTAAGAAAATTGAAGAGGAGCTTTCAACGAATCCTAAATCTAAAGAGCTATTTCCTGGTCATGTAGCATTTGAGCTTGTGACGACTCATGGGCTTCCTTTAGAAGTAATTAAGGCAGAGCTTGCTTCAAAGAATATCGAGTTTGCTGAAATTGAATATAACGAATGTTATGAGGCCCATAGAAAAGCTTCTCGAGTTATTTCGAGAAAAGGCGGGGTGGCAGCAGATCAAGAAAGAATTGAGCTTGAGTTTATCGAAGTCGATGATACAGAGTTCACTGGATACGATTCTCTAGAAACAGATAGTGAAATTTTAAAGATATATCGTGACGATGAAACTACATACTTTGCAACAAAGCACACGCCTTTTTACGGTGAGTCAGGTGGACAGGCCGGTGATATTGGAACTGCTAGAACTGCAACGGGTGAGTTACAAATTCTCGATACGATGAAAGTTAAGAATGTTCATGTTCACGTTGCTAAAGTTATCTCTGGTGAAATTGAAACTGGTGAAAAAATTGAATTAATTGTTAATGAAGATAATCGCAAAGCTTCAATGAGAAATCACTCTGCGACTCACTTGCTTCATTCAGCTCTTCACGAAGTAATTGGAAAGCATGCAATTCAAAAGGGTTCAATGGTTACAGCTGATCGATTACGTTTTGATTTCCAAAACCCACAAGCTGTTTCAAATGAAGAATTAATCAAAGTTGAGGCCCTTGTTAATAAGTGGATTATGCAAAATGATTCACGTACCACAAAGCTTTGTTCATATGAAGAAGCAATAGATAGTGGAGCGATGGCACTATTTGGTGAGAAATACGATAGTGATGTTCGAGTTATTGCCTTTGGAAAAGATAGTGTTGAACTTTGTGGGGGGACTCACGTTGGCCGCACAGGTGATATTGGTTTATTTGTTATCACTTCGGAAACATCTGTAGCTAAAGGAATCCGTCGTATTGAAGCGGTTACTGGATCTGCTGCAATTAAAGTTATGCAGGAAAGATCGGCATTATTAAATGCTGCGGCCAAAGAGCTAAGTACTAAACCGACTGAAGTTCCTGCCCGTATCAAAGATCTGCGCTCTGAGATGAAAAAGAAAATCAAAGAAGCACAAGCAAAAGCTGCACAAGGTGGATCAACTGAATTTAAAAAAGAAGTAAAACGTGATTACGAAGGCTTCAAGTTATTTGCTGCAACTATGGAAGCAGACGCTAAGGCCGTAAAAGAAGTCGGTGATAACCTAATTAATAAAGGCGACTATCAATTAATCTGTCTTTTAACAAAAGATGAGAAAGGGATGAAGTCATTTGTTTGGTCTAACTCAGATGTAAAAGCCGGTGACTTCTTAAAGAAGATCCTAGAGCCAGTCTCTGGACGTGGTGGTGGACGCCCAAATTTCGCCCAAGGTGGTGCTCCTGATGTTAACTCAGGTACACAAGTTATTGAATTTATTGAATCACTATAATGAAAATTGGCCTAGTTCATTAACTAGGCCAATCATTGTCTAAAATCCTAACACGTTAATCATTCTTACAATCTTCAATAACTTAGAACCTGTTCTAGGGTATAAAGTTTATGTCTTTTTGATTATGGAGTGTAAGACGTGACTACTAAGAAATTACCTACAGACTCTCTTTCGAGAGAAATTCGCCGTTTAACTATGCAACTTGAGTTGATTGAAAGACACTTGCAATCAGCAGAAATTGAGCAAAGTCGTGAAGTCGTCGAAAAATCAATCATTCTAAAAATGAACGATATGACTTCTTCCAATATAAATTATCTTGGAAAATTAAAGGGTGTACGTGGCACAAAATTAAAGAAGCGCTACGTTCAGGCCGAAATTACTTTATTAAGTAAGGGGATTAGTCGTTTCCCTGAAAAAAATGAAATACGCTTAAAACTCTTAAAGGATCGTTTCAATATTGCCATTGAACGTTTCAATCAAATATCTGCATAAAACTTGTTCATAATTAACTTTTTCTTTACCCAACTCCGAAGAGCTGGGAAGATAGAGATGGAGTTAATTATGGGAAGTTTCAATTATTCACATTCATATATTCAAAAGGTATTTACAGCACTTGAGTATTGTACAAATAATCGCTCACGTGTGAATGATATCTTTTATTTTTCGTCTCTGAGACATGTGGATGCTCCTCTTATTGAAGCGAAAGTTATTCCTGTTGAAGTCGTTGAGAAGATAATTGAAACTTGGATAAATTGCTACCGTGAATTGCTCGAAGATAAGCACCTTCTAAATGAAAGTGGATTGAAGCATCTGGCCCATTGGCAAGAGTTACTAATGCTTCCTCCTGCCGGTCTCCACTAAGACTTCTTAGCAAGATTAAAGGCAAGGGAAACTCTAGTTCCAATCTTATGCTCTGATGAAATTGCTACACGCCCATTTGAATAATCAGTAAAGTATTTAACAATAGGAAGTCCATAGCCCGTTCCTGATTCACCATGTGTACCTATGCGCTTTGACTTCTTATCAAACTTAAAAATATCTTTAATTAAGTTCTTAGGTATACCAACACCCTTATCGATAACGTCAATATATAGCTTTTGTGTATCATTATAGACTTTAATTAAAATATCCTGGCCATCATGACTAAATTTGATGGCGTTAGTTAATACATGACCAAGGATATGATCCGTCAGAACTCTTTTTTCACATAGGAATGATTTATTAGTATCAATATCAAAATGTAGCTTAAGGTTTTTTGTATTATGACTTTCAAAAAATCTCTTAGAGTAACTATGAATGAAGTCAGGAGAGATCTCAGCTTTTTGAAAAGTTAGGTTATCTGTATCAAGTTGAAAAGTACGAACAGACTTAATGATCTCTTCGATTTTACTAAATGAATTATTAATTTGTTGCTCCGACTTCATCCCAAGATCATGCTTCCTAGATAAGTTTTTTATCTTAAGTTTTAGAATCGTAATTGGATTAGATAAGTCGTGTAGGACAACATGTAAAAGAGTGTCCAATTGTTTATTTGTATATATAAGACGCGTTCGATGATTTGATTCAAGCCAAATATAAAAAGAGAAATAAACGGTTGTTAACGCTGAAAATTGAATAATATTTGAGCGAAGTAAAGACTTGTATTCAATTGATGTTAATGGCCTAACCAACTCTAATATATGATAGTCGAATACTAGAAAGAATGTGAAGACACACAACATGACAAAAAGTCCCGTTAGCATACCTGTTCTTTTATAGAAGACGCCCATAAAGATTGGGGTACCAGTAATCCAAAGAACACCTGGAGAATTCAATCCTCCAAATGAAAAGATCAATAGATTCATCATTAGGATTGATGGAATAACACATGTGAATTTCTCTAAATGATCAAGCTTTAAAATATTAGCTAGAATGAAAACAATAAACTGTAGAGCTGCTATCGAATAAAACATCTCTTTTGAAACAACTTCAAAAATTATATGTGGAAAATATATAAAGTAATAGAGATAGCTTATTCCCACCATGAGCATTGTTGCCATGAGTAGGAATCCCTCAATCTTATTCTCTTTGTCTGTGTTGAAATTCATTTCGGGAGACTAACTTAATTTCCTTGAATTATCTAGCCTTATTGAAATTTATTTACGGTGAAAAGTCTTTAAATTCAGTCGCTTAACTACTTTTGTTTAGGGTATTTAAAGTTTTAAAGTATAACTTATAGATAATACTTAGAATCGATTCTTTACAGTGAAATAACTTAGAGAAAGTATCGTTTTATGAACAGTGGCTTAGTTTGTGAATTTGTTTGGAATTGGTTGCGGGGATAGGATTCGATACCTCTGGAGCCGACCTTAAGGAGGGTCCAGCCTGAGGGCCTGCCCGAAGGTCAATAGGTTCCCCAGAAACAAAAAAACCAACTATTTAGTTGGCATCTTTTAATTATGAATTGGTTGCGGGGATAGGATTCGAACCTATGACCTTCGGGTTATGAGCCCGACGAGCTACCAACTGCTCCACCCCGCGACAAAGTAAAATCAATATATTATCGAAAGCTCCTTATGTCAAATTAAAATTGTCAGACATAAATTACTAAAATTCCTTGAGTTGCTACCGATATGAACTATGTATGAGGGATGTGAAAAAATAAATTTTTTGGAGATTAAACAATGGAAATGCAAAACCACAGTAAGCTAACTATTGATATCGATACAACAGAGCTTACTCCAGCGCAACTTCGAGCTATCAAAACAATCAATATGCTAATGGCACATATTATTACAACAGAAGACGAAGCCGACTTCTTTGATGGAACGGCCGAAACAATGCGCTTGTGTGCTTCACTTGTTAAGCAATCTCGTTTTTGTCACCAAGACTCTTCTATCCCTTATGGCGATCAGGCCTTAGAATTTGCTATTGAAGCATTAACAGAATTGATGGAATCATCATCTGTTGTTAAATACGATAATTAAGAATAAAAAATTTCTGAATATAAGAAAGGGCCTAAGGCCCTTTTTTTTTGTCTAATAATTAGCTATAAATGACTGTGAACTTTTATCAATAGGCTTGAGAATGAGTAATGAGAAGATTTGTTTGACTGGTGTAAAGCCAACTGGAATGCCACACCTAGGTAACTTCATTGGTGCTATTAAACCAGCAATAGAAAATGTGAAAAACTCTGATATGGAAGGATACTTCTTTATTGCTGACTATCATTCTCTTATTACAGTTCACGATGGTGAGCAGCTTCGAAGTGACATTTATGAAGTTGCCGCTACTTGGTTAGCAGCTGGCCTTGATCCAGAAAGGGCCGTTCTTTACAAGCAAAGTGATATTCCAGAGATTACTGAACTCAACTGGATTATCTCTTGTTTTGCATCGAAAGGATTAATGAATCGAGCACATGCTTACAAGGCAAAGAAGGATAAGAACGCAGAAGAAAAACGCGATGAGGATTATGGAATTAATATGGGACTATTTTCTTATCCTGTATTAATGGCCGCTGACATTCTTTTCATGAATACTAAGTATGTTCCTGTTGGTGAAGATCAACTTCAGCATATTGAAATCGCACGTGATATCGCTTCAAGCTTTAATCATAAATATGGTGAAATTCTAACTCTTCCTGAAGCAATTGTTAGCAAAGAAGAGAATAAGTTACTACCTGGCCTTGATGGACGTAAGATGAGTAAGTCTTATAATAATCATATTCCATGTTTCATTCCAGAGAAGAAGCTTAAGAAAATGATTAATAAGATCACTACTGATTCGACACCTCCTGAGGCACCTAAGAATCCAGATGATTCTCTAATTTTTGATATCTATAAGTTCTTTGCAACAAAAGAAGAGCAAGATGCACTTGCAAAAAGATACCAAGAAGGAATTGGCTGGGGTTATGCCAAGCTTGAACTCTTTGAGGTTGTTAATCGTGAGCTAAAACCAATGCGTGAGAAGTATGATGCATTAATGGCAGATAAATCTCAGATTGATAAAATTTTAGCTGATGGTGCTGCTAAGATACGTCCTATTGCTCAAGAGAATCTACGTCGCATTAAACAAGCAATTGGTGTTTCAAACTAAGATTTAATTTTTATGGTAAGGATGATCTTGTTTAATTGTTTGAGCACGATAAAGTTGCTCAACAAAAACTAGACGTGCAATCTTATGTGGAAAAGTCATAGGGGAGAGTGATAGTTGGTAATCAACAGTTTTTAAAAACTCTCTAGGAAAGCCTGCTGCTCCACCAATTAGAAAACAAATTCCACACTGTTTATTTTCCATCGTTTCATAAACATATTGGCTAAGCTTATCACTTGTTAAGGTTTTCCCATGTTCAGTAAGTGCAACAATATGCTGCTTTCCATGTTTGGCCTTAATGGATTCAACTTTATTTAAGAGTTCTTTTAATTCGAGATCAATATTTTCTTTGTGGCCCTTGCATTCATGGATGTGAAGTTTTGGGAAGTTAATTCGTTTGTGATAATCGTTCTCAAGGGCGATGAGATTCTTATCCTTTAACTTCCCAATGACGATGAGATGAAAGTCTTTCATAACTTGAAGGTTTAGAAATAACCTTTTTCATCACCTGAAGTTGATTCTGCTTCATCTGAATAATAATATTCGTTTGGAATATCAACTGAAGGAACAGACCATAGATTGTCGATATCGTAAGCTTCACGAGATGATTCATCAAAGATGTGAACAATGATATCTCCAGCGTCAATTAGGATCCAATCAGTTGATTGGTGAAGACCTTCTTTAGAAACAATCGTTTGTCCCTTTCGCTTCATTTGCTTTCCAATTTCATCAGACATCGCATTGGCCATTGCAGAGTTCGTTGCAGAAGCAAGAACAAAGTAATCAGCAAGAGATGTTGTCTTTCTCATATCAAGAACTTTAAGGTTAATACCTTTGAAGTTTCCTAGAATCCATGCACTTGCCATTGCAATATTTAATGGAAATTCTAATTCCTTATTATCTGCAATTTCATCAACATTTTTATTAATAAACTCGTTTTGTGACATTTATTCGTCCTTTATCGTTTTAAGCATTAGTGATTTTAATATATCAATATTTAATCCTGAAACAGAAGAAATAGGTAAGCACTTGCGATCAATTTGCTCTTCAAAAAAGACTTGAAACTTTTTGATCTCTTCATCTGTCATTGCATCAATTTTTGTTAAGCAAACGATTTCTTTCTTATTTAAAAGGTCTTCGTTATATCTACCAAGTTCTTGGCGAATGATTACATATTGCTCAAAGGCCTCGTATTCATCGAGACACCAAGAAACATCAACAAGATGAACAAGTGATTTTGTTCTTTCTATATGTTTTAAGAATTTAATTCCAAGTCCCTTTCCTTCTGAAGCATCTTCAATAAGGCCGGGGATATCAGCAACAACAAAAGAGTCTTCTTCACCTAGGGTAACAACACCTAGGTTTGGCTCTAAAGTTGTAAAAGGGTAGTCGGCGACTTTTGGTTTTGCCGCTGAAATTGAAGATATTAATGTTGATTTACCAGCATTTGGTAAACCTACCAATGCGATATCTGCTAGAAGTCTAAGTTCTAATTCAACATCAAGTTCTTGCCCTTCTTTTCCGGCCGTTGCTTTTCTTGGGGCTTGGTTTGTTGCACTTTTGAAGTGTAGGTTACCAAGTCCACCACGGCCACCTTCTGCTACTTTGATTCGCATACCGTGATCAGTTAAGTCTGCAATGACCTGACCATTTTCTTGTAAGCGAACAATGGTACCAACTGGTACTTTGATTGTGAGGTCGTCTCCGAAAGGGCCACACATCTGGCGGCCTCCACCCTGCTGACCATGTTCAGCACGATAGGTTTTCTTTCCACGAAAGTTGACGAGAGTATTCATCCCTTCATCTGCTTCGAAGAAGACACTTCCTCCATCTCCACCGTCACCACCATCTGGGCCTCCAAATGGGATATACTTCTCACGGCGGAAGCTTACGCATCCATTACCACCGTTTCCGGAGATTACTGTTATTTTTACTTCGTCAATAAACTTCATAATTTCTCACTCTTTATAGAGCGTTTATATAAAAAAAGGGAGCACTATGTATAGGCTCCCTTTCATATTTACAACTAATTAATAGTGTAAGATTTAATAATTCTTATGCTTCAACAACAGAAACAATTTGCTTCTTCTTGTTGTAGAAACCGAATTGAACTTTACCTTCTTTTGTTGCAAAAAGAGTATAGTCCTTTCCTACTTTAACGTTTTTACCAGCATGGAATTTAGATCCTGCTTGTCTTACAATGATGTTTCCTGGAACAACAGCTTCACCACCAAATTTCTTAACACCGTACATATTCGGGTTTGAATCACGACCGTTACTTGTTGAACCACCGGCTTTTTTGTGTGCCATATTTAACTCCTAAAATTAATAATTGATTAAGCTTTAACTTCTTTGATTTTTAAAGTTGTAAAGTGTTGTCTGTGTCCGTTCTTCTTCTGGTATTTACCTGGCTTTCTTTTGAAAACGATAACTTTTCTTGAACGATCATGTCTAACTACTTCAGCAACAACTTTTGCACCATCAACAGTTGGAGCACCAACTTTTGCACTCTCACCACCAACAAATAGAACCTTATCAAATTCTACAGTTGATCCAGCTTCTTGATCTAACTTCTGAACGTCAATAGTCATACCAGCTTCTACTCTGTACTGGTGACCTTGAATTTCTACTACTCCGTACATAAATTCTCCTATAAAAGGCAATCTTTGGGGGCCAGAGGTTTTCTCCAACACTTCCTTCCCTCGGACTGAAATATTAACTCTATGAAACTAGGATTTTTATGAAAAATTGGGCCTGTTGTCAAGCATTTAGACGCAATTACACGCAGCTTTTTGAGGATTTTTTGCCTAGCTCCTGTCATAGTGAGTCATTTGCTCATAAAGATATTTCAAAAGCCGAAAAGTTAGGATGACGGAGGTATCAGATGCAATCTGTAAGTAATGAAAAATACACGTATTATCAATTTGCTAAGGAGCAATCGCTTCCTATTTACATCAGATTGAGGGTTGCTGAGTTTGATCCGGAGGTTGTAGGCTTCTTACAGGTAATGAACTTTACGGAATTAAGTGAGAAAGAAGGGGAGTCTGCACAGCAGACTATAGCAACGAGTCAGATGGCGAAGGTTTTAACGATAGATGAGGCCACTCCAATGGTTGCCTCGCAAATTCGTTCAAACTTCCAAGATGATAAGTATGGAATGGAAAGTATTGTCCAAAAACCTGGATATAATGTTTATCGATATAAGAATATGGCGATGATTGTTCTCTCACTCGCATCAAATGAATGGCTAATGGGAACATTCCCTGAATTTGGTCACACAAATAAAGAATATGAGTGTCGAGTCGTAATTAACCGCTACTTATCTTGGGCCCTTGCCCCAATGGGGATTGCTGGGTTCTGGGGAAGAAAACTTAAGGAAGGAATCGTTCTTGGACGCATGAATGAAGTAAAGGGTGAAGTTGTATTTATTGATGTAAGAAACAGAACCTTATTTTCTAAGAGAGAAGGCGTAAGTCTTAAAAACTCTGAAGTATTTATCAAAATTGACCCTCTTCATAAATCATCACCAGCTAGAATGAGATTTGAAGATGCACAGGCCTTCTTGGCCATACATTCATCTTACTTTGGCGCCAATGGAATGCCGCTAGCAATTCGCCAAGTAGTGGCCACTATAGCTAAGAATTTTCACAGCTATAAATTTGCTATTTCGGATCTTTCCCAGGAGTTGAATTAGCCTTAAGTAATTGGGTTAGAAAATTATTTGGATTTTCAGATTCATCTTTTCCAATCATATGAATATAGATTGGAAAGCATGTTATGGTACAAGCTCCTGAATAGGTTACTCTTTTATTTTCCTCGTCTTTCCAAATGTAAACAGAGGTTCCATCGCGATTAAGGAATTGGTCTTGTTTTCCATAACGGTTAATTAATGACTGATGAAATGTATTGTGAAGAAAGTAATTTGGTAGTCGAGCATAGAAGTCTAAGACAGTATTATCCGAGTTTTTTATATGAACAAAAACAGGAAAGAAATAGTTCTGATGTCTAATTTGTATTTCATAAGTTTTTACTAATTCGCCATTATTGATAAGTCTCATGGCCTTATATTCTTTTTGAATATCCGATAGTTTTTGTCCGGGATGAAACGGCTTAAATTTATCAAAGGTAAAATTATAATTTGGTTCTTCAACCTTAGCTTTTGCCGTATTGATAAATATGCAAAATGATAAGAGAATATATGAACTAGTTAATAATTTTTTTAGAGTTTTTTTGAACATACGTTATTTTAAACGATTTAGATTTTTATATTTAAAAGGGGAATTTAATGCAACCAGCAGCAAAGAAGGAAGCGCAGAAGATCGGTATTGCGATGGTTTTAGGTCTAGTTCTAGGGCTAGTGCTACATTATTTTGGGAAAGGAGCTTATGTTCAATATATTGCTCCAATTGGTGATGCCTTTATTGGCCTACTAAAAATGGTTATTGTCCCATTAGTTTTCTCTTCTATCTTTATGGCCATGTATCACCTTGGGACTCCGGAGTCTCTTGGAAGAATGGGAGTAAGGGCCGTTGCTTATTATTTCTTCACAACTTGTATCGCCGTATTATTCGGGATCATTTTTGTTAATATTATCAACCCTGGAATCGGAGCAGATTTAGGCTCAGCAGGTGTTCAAGGATTATCAGAAGCGATGCAATCAAAGGTTGCAGGAAATTCTGGAGGTTGGGCTTCGCTTTTTGCTTCTATAAAAGAAGTTCTCTTAGGTGCAATTCCAACAAATCCATTTGGTGCATTTGCTGAAGGTAATATTCTACAAGTAATTGTCTTTTCAATCCTAATGGGAATGACAGCTTTATTTATTCCTAAAAAGAGTGAGCCTTTTGTTAAATTTGTAGGTGCATTAGAAGAGCTTGCAAATAAACTTACAATGGGAGTAATGAAATTAGCTCCTTACGGTATCTTTGTTCTAATGACTGGAGTACTTGCAAAGTCTGGAACAAGTGCGATTGTCTCACTATCAAAGTATATGCTTACAGTTATTCTAGGTCTTCTATGCCATGGAATCTTTCTACTTATTGTCGGAAGTATCCGTGGAAAGATGTCACCTTTAGAAGTCTTAAAGGGAATTGGTCCAGCAATTGTTACGGCCTTCTCAACTGCATCGTCAGCGGCTACTTTACCGATTACAATGATGAATGTTGAGGAAAACTTAGGGGTCGATAAAGACACTGCTAAGTTCGTGTTACCACTAGGAGCGACAATAAATATGGACGGAACTGCGCTATATGAGTCAGTTGCGGCAATCTTCATTGCACAGGCCTATGGTATTGAATTAGGGATAACTCATCAAATAATTATCTTTATGACTGCATCTTTGGCCGCAATTGGTGCAGCTGCGATTCCTGGCGCAGGGCTTATTACGATGTCGATCGTTTTATCGGCCGTAGGACTGCCTATTGAGGGGATTGGGCTTATTTTAGCAGTTGATAGAGTACTGGACATGTTCAGAACAGCTGTGAACGTTTTTGGGGATGCTATGGGGACAGTAGTTGTTGACTCGATGCTTAGGAAAAACTCATAGGTAAAATATAAGTTATTGATTTTAGTAGAGCTCTTAACTCGAAAAAATCTTTTCCTCGTTGACTCAGACACCACAATTTGAAAAAATATTAGGGCCCCATTTTTGGGGCCCTTTTTCGTAAAGAGAGAATTGAACACATATAAGGAAGATCAATGAGAAAAAACGGATTGTTGTTACTGGTTCTAGGCCAACTACTTTTTTCGTGCATCAGTACAGAAAAAGACGTTCCAAGTCCAAAAGAGATTACGGAGTCATTTAGTACTGAAGATGAGAATCTCGATGGTGCTGATTTCTCTGAAGAAAAGATCATTGCTCGAACTGCAAAACATGGTGCAGAGTTTTCTAGTGATCAAATTGTTGGTTCTGCTGTTATTGAGCACCCTGCAAATCACGAAATCAAAACTTATTTCTTATATGGTGCTGAGCACTTAAATCTTGAAAATAATTATTTTGATATTCCTGTTGTTTATAATGCCGCTGTTAAGAAGTGGATTAAATATTTCACAGGAAGAGGACGAGGCTTCTTTCAAAGATATTCAGGAAGGGCCGGAAGATATGCGCCGATCCTCTCTAAAGTTCTAAAAGACAATGGACTTCCACAGGACTTAATCTTTTTAGCAATGGCCGAATCAGGATTTCAAACAAAAGCAAAGTCTTGGGCAAAAGCAGTTGGCCCATGGCAGTTCATGCCATATACAGGTCGTCGTTATGGCCTTGAGGTAAATTGGTATGTTGATGAAAGAAGAGACCCAATTAAGTCTTCAATCGCAGCATCAAAATACTTAAAAAAATTATATAAGCAATTTGGTTCTTGGGAGCTTGCCGCTGCATCTTATAATGCAGGTGAAGGTAAGATGGGTAGAGCAATAAGAAGATATCGAACAAAAAACTTTTGGAAGATCAGAAGAGGTCGATACCTAAAGCCTGAGACAAAGAATTATGTTCCAAAAATTATGGCATTGGCCATTATCGGTAAAAACTTAAAGTCATTTGGCTTTGAAGAAATTGATTGGCATGAGCCTCTTGATTTTCAAGAAATCCAAGTTCCTGGCGGAGCGGATTTATTTAAAATTGCAAAAGACTTAAATGTAGAATTTGATGATCTTCATTATTTAAATCCAGAAATTCAAAGATGGTTTACACCACCAACGCATGAAACATATACGCTTCGAGTTCCTGTTGGAAAAAGAGATGCATGGGCAGATTGTTGTTCAGTTAAAAAAGAAGAGTATATTGCTTCACAAGAAGTCTTTCAAAAGTATCGTGTAAGAGGTCGTAAAACTCGTCTTGATGATGTAGCAAGAAAGTTTAAAATCAAAGATAAGAAGGTTCTTACTTGGCTAAATGATAATTACAAGTCTCACCGCTCTCGTGTTCCAAGAGGAACTTATGTGACTCTTCCATTTAGAATCGGGCAAAGTAAGAAAGATAATATGTATGCGGACCTATATGATAAACCTCGTAAGTCTGTCATTCGTAAAAGAAAATATCGTAACCGTATCCGTGTCGCTAAGAGACGTGGGAAAAAGATCAGTAATCCATCACAATTCTACACTGTGAAAAGAGGAGATTCTCTCTGGTCTGTTTCTCGTAAAACGGGAGTTAGCCTTGATACACTAATTGTCTCTAACCTAAAAATCATTAAGAAGAGACAAATTCGTGCAGGTGACCGCCTAGTGATTCGCTAATTTCAAAAAATGTAAGAAAAAAATAGTAAAACATATTGAAACCACGCTCTAATGCGTGGTTTCGCTATTTTAATTCTAAAAAAAATAAGCTATTGTATTCCTCACGAACACAACACACGTATACACGAGGAAATTCAAACTATGGCCTATAGCGATATTTTAAAGCTTAAAAAAGTCGAAGTTAAAAACGAAGAAAAGGTATTCATTAAAAATCTCATTGTTGGTAATGATATTTTTGCAATGGATCTCTTTGACCATCTCTATAAAAAGGACTCAACTTCAGTGAAATTATTAACTGAAGAAGAAGTTACTGAAGATAATTTTAAAGTCATGGGACCGTCTCTTGTAAGAGGCGAAAATAATATTTCAGTCCTGCGTGATCTTGGGATTATTGAAGAAGCTAATCCATTGAGCTCATGCTTTTATAAGGACTCTAAGTTTCATGATTTTGGTTCACGTACAAAGCCAATGCCTCTTTTATGGGGAGAAGAAAGTTATATTGATGAACATATTAAAGTTGGTCCAACTGATCTTCTTCCATCACTCAATAGTGAAGGGCTTTTAGAGCGTATTCGCGAAAATAGTTATAGCTTAAGAATTAAAGAAATCTATCGTACAACTCCTGAAGAGTTAATCGATCAGGCCCATTGGAAAGTGTACTTAACGAACGGTTTAATTATTGAATGTGAGAACCTTTATTGGGGAGAGTCTCCTGCCATCTTCTTAGACTTGTTTAAGGATAAGAAAACTCTTTCTACTGAGTTTATCGAGTTTTGCGAAAGTACTAAAACACCTTGTTCTCTATATGTTCACCTTGATCTTGAAGAGAAGATTACTGATGATGAAAAGACATACTTTTTTCCACTTTCATTCACACATGAATGGGGACATTTCATTGGTGAGATTGGTGAAGCAGAAAGCGAAGGATATGCTCAAACAGCTAAATTTGTTACTTTCATCGATAAAGAAGAGAGTACAGAAGAAGATATTTCTAAAAAAATCAATCTTCTGAAAAAAAACTTGGCCAAAAATTTCGACGCTTTTGATGTAAATAAGTCAAAAGAGCGCGTCATCCTAAGAGATTATTCTTATAGTCCAGAAATTGACGATTCTAAGATCGCACAAGAGTCTTTAAACGAAGATCATTTAATTTTCTTTAGCTTTAACGCACCTCTTAGGCAGTCTGCAGTGAAGAATGAAACATTCGTAGATTCCTGGATGTCGTCAAAATTCCTTGCAAGAGGCCTTGCAGTGCAATCAAAAATAAAATAAAAAAAACCTATAAACACCCCGTAAATGCTAATTCTTATGCAATTTCGGGGTGTTGACATTCATCTCAACTGCCTTGAAAATTTAATAACTAACATTTTTTATCAGTGTCTCTTCATATAAAGACGACACACGGATTTTTTTTACTCACTCAAGGAGAGGAATATGAAAAAGGTATTTTTAGGAGCAGCTACGCTAGCACTTTTAAGTACAAGCGCTTACGCAACTAAAGCAAGACTACTTGCTCTTGGTGACGAAGTTGAAGACAACTACTACACAATGGATGATCGTTACATTTTCACTAACGCTTCATACGTAAATAACTATGGTGACATGGTTGTATTAGAATATGGAGAAGAAGGGGTTGGTTCAGGATCATCAACTCTTGATACAGATGGTGACCCTAAACCAATGGGTGGATTCTTTAAAAAGATGGGTAAATTCACATACGGTGTTTACTTAGGAAACGAGTCAAATGTTTCAACTTCTTTAAGAATTATTTCATCAACTCCAACTGCTACAGCTAACTACCTAGCATCAGCAGATAACCAAATTGATCTTTTCATTGCTGGTCAAGCTGGTGTTAACTGGGGTGCTTCATTTACTTATGCATCATCAGAAAGAAATGTTGTTGGTCTAGATGGTTCAACAAATAATGAAATGGATGATTCAGCTATGGCAATTAGACTTGGTGCTAATAAAGATAACTGGGAAGGTTATGCGAATATCTCTCTTCAGTCTGAATCAGAAAACAAAACAACTGGTAACAAGTTTGATGGAACTTTAGGTGTACAAGTTGGTGGTTCTTATACTTTTAATCAAGATACAAAAGTATACGGTACTTATAAAACTTTTTCTTGGGATCAAACAAGACTTACTAACGAAGAAGAAGGTGAATTCTCTCGCTTAGAAGTTGGTGCTGGTAAAGAATACAAAATTGATGGTGGAATGGTTTTCGCAAGAACAGCTTTCCAAATGCTAAATGTAGAAGTAGATGCTGCTTCAGGTAAGGCGTCATTAGATACAATCAATCTTCCAGTAGTAATTGGTGCTGAAGCAAAAGCAACTGATTGGTTAACTCTAAGAGGTTCTGTAACTCAATCTATTTACTCAAACGCAGATTCAAAAGATCTTTCAAATGCAATCCTTGGTGGAGCAAGTAATACTCTAGGTGCTGCAGTTATGGCAAATTACTATGGTTCTTTCACAAATGGTGAAACTTCATTTGAAAATACTACAAGAGTTGCTGTAGGTGCTACTTTAACTTACAAGACTGTTAATGTTGATGTTTACACTGGATCAAACGGTGAAGACACAGATTCAAGAGTTGCAATGAAGTACAACTTCTAATTTGAATTTAAACAAATGATTAAGAAGGCCGTGGATGCAAAAACCACGGCCTTTATAAAAAAATTAAAAAAAAATTGCACAGGAAAACAAAAACGGTATAATTTAATAAATTAATTTTTCAAACGAACTAGATTACTAGTTAGAATAAAAACAAAACAAGGAGTAAGTTTTGAAAAAAATGACAGGTATTATCGCAATGGCAGTTCTTTCTTCTGCAGCATTTGCAAACACAATCGTTCCAGAAACTTCACGTGATGGAAAAACTAAAAACTCTTCAGCTATCGCTGTTACTCAAGAAATGAGAACTTTCGTTGCTGGTGAGTACAACATGACAACAAATGAAGCAGATACTTCTGGTTCAGTTGAAACAGAAACAACTAACATGAATGTTTATGGTGGTTGGGCAAACAAAATGATCTCTGTAGAAGCAGACCTTAACATGGCAAATGAAGAGCAAGGTACTACAACTGATACAGATACAAATGACTATGGTTTCAAAGCTGGTTATAGAATCAATAAAGAAATCGCTTTAGGTCTTGGTTACACAATGGGTAACGAAGAAGATAAAGCAGGGACTGAAACAGATACTTCAAGACTTGAGCTTGCTGGTTCATACAACATGGGTGATCTAGTTCTTGGTCTTTCTTTTGGTATCAACTCTTATGAGCAAGGTACAACTGATGGTTCATTCAATAACCTAATTGTTGGTGTTGGTTCAAACGCAAACAATATGTCTTGGGAAGCAGGTCTTGATTACACAATGGAAGAAGATGAAGATCTAAATGTTGGATCAAGATTTAAACTTTTTGCAGGTATGACAAAAGTTGTAAACAACATCGAACTTGATGGTGATCTTTCTTATACAACTGGTGATAACCAAGCAGTTGCTACTGGTAACAATGATTACTCTAACCTAGATCTTAGATTTGATGCTGAATTCCTAGTAGGGAAAATGTTCTATGTAACTCCAGGTCTTTCTTACTCATCTGAAGATGAAGCTGGAACAGAAACAACTGATCTAGCTCTTTCTGCTGACTTTGGTTACAGAGCGAACAAAATCGACGCTACTTTTGGTATTGATTACTCACTATCAAACGAAGTTGATAACGGTACAACTACAACTGACTATGACAACATGGCATGGAAAGTTAACGTAGCTTACCTATTCTAATTTAATCTTTTAAATTTTGAATATATGGGAAGGGAGACTTAGGTCTCCCTTTCTTATTTGTATGTATCCATAATATCCCTAAAGAATATCTTAACTTTCTAGTTCAAGTCCTTTGTATATAATTAAATGTATTTCATCTAAGGAGTACAAAGTGAAAAAGTCATGGACGTTACTTGCGGCATTAATCTACTCGTCAGCATTTGCTAATACAATTGTTCCTGAGGCTTCACGGGATGGTAAAACATTAAATCGCTCAGCATTAGCGGTAGCTTTTGATAAGAGAAACTTTGTGGGAGCACAAGCCTATGATGGAGATTATCTAGGGGAGAATGTTCAGCTCTTTGGCGGTGCTTATGTTGATGAGTTCTCATTTGAAGCCAAAGTTGATTTCGATGATGTCTTTTTTGATAATGACTTTTATGATGTTAAAGCAGGCTATCGTTTTAGTGAAAAGATGGCCTTAGCAATTGGAGCTTCAGCAAGTGACTTTATAGATGATCCTTCTGTTGAAGTTGGCCTATCAACGATTTCTAAAAATTTAATTATTGCAGGCTCTCTAACTGCTAACTTTAGAGATAATGCAGATGACAACTTCACTTTAACTGCTGGTTTAGGTCAGGATGATGAAGAACTAAGTTGGGAAGCAGGTATTCATTATGATCTTAATGATAACGAAGATGATTTACTCAGCATATTTGCAGGAACAACCAAAGTTGTAAACAATGTCGAACTCGACGGTGATATCGAAATCAAAACAAGGGATGAGTTTACAGAACTATATGTAAACTTTGATGCAGAATTACTCATTCAAAAAGAATTTTATGTAACTCCAGGAGTTTTCTTTAATTATAGGGAAGTCGGAAATAATGACGATGACTACTTAGGAATGTCTGGTGATTTCGGTTATAGAGCTAACCAAATCGATGCTACTGCAGGACTCGATTATGTTATCTCTGATAACGATAGACGTGATGGCCTACAGTGGAGAATTAACGCTGCATATTTCTTCTAATACATTTATTTTCTTCAGTTCTTTACGTATAATTTAACCATTGTTTTAATTGAGTTAACTTAAGGAGTAAGTTTTGAAGAGAGTTTTCAAACTGAGTGCAATAGCAGCACTATCACTATCAGCTTATGCAAATATTTTAATGCCAGAGATTTCTAGAGATGGAAAAACTAGAAATACATCAGTTATGGCCGTATCTCAGTCAACACGAACATTTGCCTATGGTGACTATAATTCAACTACATTTGAAGATGATGCATCTAATGAAGTCGATGTTGCTATTTCAGAGATCTATGGTGGTTTTAGTAACGGTAAGTTTAGTATGGAACTAGGCTACAATATGCAAAAGTATGAATCATCAACTTCTGATCTTGATTATGTTGATTTATCAATTCTTGCTGGATTTAGAGCTAATGACAAATTAACAATTGGTTTTGGATTAATTTCTGATGAGCTAACGAGTACAACGGATGATACTGCTCTAACGATCGGTGGAACACTTCTTGTAAACGGTACAGTACTCGGTGGGACAATTACGAAACATAATATCGATGCGATTACCGCAGAAGGATCATACCTTGAATTAACAGGTGCCTTTGGAGCGGCCAAGAATGACTTAAGTTGGGAGACAGGAATCGTTTATAAGACTGAAGGAGAAGATGATGTAATCGTCGGAAGTCGTCTTAGAGTATTTGGAAATACAACTTATATCACTGGATTATGGGAGTTTGATGGATCTCTTTATTACGAATACGGAGATAATCAAAGAGATGTGACTACAGATAATGATTATACTGAGATCTATGCTAGTTTTGATGCTGAATACTTAGTAAATCCAACTTTCTATATTACACCAGGATTTGAATATTATTCAATCGATCGTCCTCAAACATCAGCTGATTATAAAACGATGGCACTGAATACAGACTTTGGATACCGTAATGGTAAGGGCCTAGATGCCACATTTGGCCTTGGTTATATCGTTTCAGGAGAAATGAGTGGAGAAGATATTGACGGACTTGGTTTCAATATTAACGTAGGTCACGTTTTCTAATTGAATAAAAATATGTATTATTGAAGATAGATAGGGGAGACAGTAGTCTCCCCTTATTTTTTTGGGGGATATTTTGAAATATATTTTTATTCTAAGTGCACTATTAATAATGGCCCTTCAAACAGAGGCGAATTTCTTCTTACCTGAAATGTCTCGTGATGGAAAAACTCTTAATTCATCAGTCTTGGCCGTCTCTAGAGATTCTCGAAGCTTTGCTGGATTAACATATGATTATAGCGACCTTAAAGAGGATGGTGGAAGTAATACTGATTACGATATAACTACGCCAGGTGCTTTTGGTTCTTTTTCAACAAGTGACTTCTCAGCTCAATTAGAAACGCAGTTTGCAAAGTCTGAATTAGGAGTTACTCAATCAAGTAGTGATCTTTCATCTTTATTATTAGGTTATCGTTTAAGTAATAAAATGACTCTTGGACTCGGATATCTGCAAGATGAGTATGAACTGGGCGTTGATGCTAAGAAAGTAGAAGCTGGTGGAACTCTTATGTTTGATGGAGTTGTATTCGGAGGCTCTATTGCATACCGTGAAGTTGATGAAACAAGCTTAGATGGTGGATATTTTATTCTTACGGCAGGTATGGGACAAAAAGAAAAGAACGATATCGTTGAAGCCGGAGTCCAGTTGATGACTGAAGGCTCTGATGATCTTACAAGAGGTAAACGTTTTTCTATCTTTAGTAATATGACTAAGTTAATTGGAAGTGTTGAAGTAGATGGAAGCTTTAAGTTTGGTTTTGGAAATTATTTTAAAGATGATGGTAATACGACAGATGGAAATAATTACACTTCTTTAGAGTTTGAAATTGAAGCAGAATTCTTAGTATCGAATAACTTCTATTTAACACCTGGACTAGCGTATGATTCTAGTAACGCGCCAGGTACTTCAGAAGATACTTCGTTAGTAAAAATTGGAAATGATTTTGGTTATCGCAGAGATAATTTAGATGCTACCTTGGCCGTGGATTATATCTTTGTAAGCGAGAAGAATGATATTGATTACGATGGTTTAGGACTTGGTCTAAATATCGCCTACTTATTTTAACAAGTATAAAATAATAAAAATTAAGATTGGGGAGGCTATGCCTCCCTTTTTTTATGCCTTAAGATGGAATTAATATCTTAAGGAAGGATTATGAGTAAAAAGATTTTAAGTTTTTTAGTTCTTACGCAATTAAGTGTTTTCGCTAATCGCGTTATGCCAGAAGTCTCAAAAGATATGAAAACTCGTAATTCTTCATCCATGGCGGTGGCAAACGAAAGACGCTCATATCTTGATGTGGCCACATTTGGTTATGATGCTGAAATTGAAGGAATTGATGATCTAGACTCATCTGACTTTGATATTAATGGAGCTTTCGCTAATAGGTGGCTTTCTGTTGAATTCGGATATAGTGAAAATGCAAGCTTTGGAGAAACAGAACCTATACTTACTGAAGTTGGTTATCGTCGAGAGGCAACATTGCTCTTAGGCTTTAGGCCTATTGATATGTTCTCTTTTGGTTTGGGCTATCGAAATTTAGAAAATGATTCAAACCTAGGTAATAAGAAAAACTTTAATCGTTACGAAGTTGAGGCATCCACTACTTTTAATTATGAAAGAATCGTTTTTGCAGGTGCTTACAAATACGTTAAGCCTAGATCAGATCAACATGGTTATTATTCTGATATAACGTTTGGAACAGGCTATTTAGATGAAGTTCTCTCTTTTGAAGCTGGAATAAGTTTTAAAACTAAGAGCCTTGAACTTTCTCGTGGTGATCGTATGGAAGTTTTTATTGGTGGAACAAGACGTTTTCACAATATGGAATTTGATACTGATTTGGAGTATGAATATGGTGATGGAGGTTATGAAAGTGGAGACTATAATCGCTATGATTTCTCTTTTGACTTCGAATATTTAATAACGAAATTCATTTATCTAACACCTGGTTTTCGAATACAAAAGATCGAGTTAAATAATGCTGAGGTATCAAGCCAGCTGTTAAGTTTTGATTTTGGCTATCGTGAAGATGGCCTTGATGTAACTTTTGGATTTGAGAAGTTGATTAGTGGAGACATCATCATCTCTGGAAATTCAAATGATATCGACTTATTTAAATTTACAGTTGATGCAGGTTACGCTTTCTAATAAGAGATATTTCTTAATGCTTCATAAGCTACTGCTGTAGCAACATTAGAAAGGTTTAGTGATCTAACATGTTCTGAGAACATTGGAAGACAAAATAGGCGATTGGGGAAAGTTTCAAAGATATGCTTTGGTAATCCCTTTGTTTCAGAACCAAAAACAAGATAACACCCTTTAGTATAACCACGTCCATAGAAGTGATTTTTTTTTGCTGTCTTTGTATAGAAGAAGAGGTCTTCATCTTTAGGGGACTCTTTTTGGTAGAACTCATCCCAGTTTTCATATTCAGCAACATCAACATGCTTCCAATAATCAAGTCCAGCTCGTCTAACTGCTTTTTCAGATAGATCAAAGCCATAGGGCTTAATTAAAACAAGTCTTGCTCCAAGGGCAATACATGTGCGCCCAATACTCCCGGTATTACCGGGAATATCAGGCGCGTATAGAACAATATTAAAAATTGCGTCTTTACTCACTTTAAATTCTTAGTTCTGCTTTAGGAATTCAACTAGTGATCTTACGATTACACCAGATGCACCTTTAGATGGACAGTATGGTAGGTGAGATTGAGAATCACCAACACCTGCGATATCAAGGTGTGCCCAAGCTACATCGTTCTTAATGAACTCTTGAAGGAAAGCTGCTGCTTTTGCAGTTCCACCAAAACGTGATCCACCAATATTTTTAAGATCTGAAATTGTTCCTTTCATATCTTTTTGCCATTCTGGGATAATTGGAAGTTGCCACATATATTCATCAGCTGACTTAGATGCTTTTAGAAGATTATTTGCTAATTTGTCATCGTTAGACATTAGACCACAAACTTCTGTTCCTAGAGCAACTAGACAAGCACCTGTAAGAGTTGCAGCATCAATTAGTGCATCTGGCTTAAGGTCACATGCATAGTCTAGACAGTCTGCCATAACTAAACGGCCTTCAGCATCTGTATTTAAAATTTCAACTGTTTTACCATTTCTTGCTTTTACAATTGCATCTGGCATCGTTGCTTTTGAGTTTACAGCATTATCAGTCATACCAAGGATACAAGTGATTTTTACTGGAAGCTTCATAAGTGCAGCAGCTCTGAATGCAGCAAATACTGTTGCAGAACCGGCCATATCAAACTTCATATTCATCATTGATCCACCTGGCTTAAGTGAATATCCACCAGTATCAAAAACAAGTCCTTTACCAACGAAAGCGATATGCTTCGTGTTTTTAGTAGTTTTTGATGGAGTGTAAGTTAGGTGTACAAGTTGAGCATCGTAAGCAGAACCATCATTTACAGAGAGGAATAAGTTCATATTCTCTTTTTGTAGTTCTTTTCTACCCATGATTTTACATTTTACACCTGGGATATCTTTTACATCTTTTTGAACCATTTTTGCATATGCTGTAGAGCGAAGAACATTTGGTGGCTCGTTTACAAAGTCACGTGCAACGTTAACTGATTCAGCTACATGCTGAGCGTCTTTGATTGCTTTTTGGAAAGCTTTTTTCTTAGTTCCCTTATCTGCTGAATCAAGAATAACTTCTTCTAATTTTGCAGACTCTGACTTTGAAAGATACTTATCAAATTTATAAGCAGTCATCTCAAATGCTTCAACAAGAATTGCTAGAGATTCTTCTTTTTTAGATTTAAAAGTGAAAGTATCAAATGCAACAGCTACTTTCTTATATTTTGAAACTGCTTTGTATGCTTTTGCTAATTCTTTTCTAATGTCTTCTGTTGTAACTTTTGTTTTGTCACCAAGGCCAATAACTAGAACATCACTTCCATAATGGTTGAATGAATAAGTTGAACCTTTTGATCCTGTGTAATCAGCTGAACTATTCATTGATTCAAAAGTCGCTTTTAGCTCTTTTGGCCAACCTGTTAGAACAACAGTTGATACATCTTTTTTACCTTTAGTTTCTGTTTTTGAGTAAGCACCGATAACATAACAATCAGCACTTGAAACTTCTTTAGTGTTTAAATTCAAAGTGAATTTCATATTTGCTCCTTAAAGGGGTTTCAAAGTGAATTAAGAGGGTATAAACTAACAGTAAGTATACAAAAAGACAAAGAATGACAATAGTCGGCAAGGGTGTTCATGAATCAGTTTGCTCGCATTAAAGACCTAATTCCAAATAAGATATTTCAAAGATATCTTGCGTCAAACTTTATTGTCCCTTTTGCAATGAGTCTAACATTCTTTGTGGCCTTCCTTTTAACAACCCAACTATTTAGATTTATGAGAGTTGTAACTAAGAAAGGCGTAAGTATAATGCAGTTTATGGAGATCTTGGGCCACATCTCTATGAGTTTTATTCCAATGGCCACTCCTTTATCAATCCTATTTGCCATGATCTACACACTCAATAAATTAAGTGAAGATAGTGAGATTGTTGCATTAAGATCGATGGGAATAAATAAGCATCGAATATTCTTTCCTTATTTTATTATCTCTATTCTCATAGCTTGTTCCGTTGTCGTATTAAATACGAATTTAGTACCGACCTCTAAGAAGATCTTTAGAAATGAGTTTCGTCAACTTGGCTCAAAGGGTGTTCTGACAGACATTAAGAAGGAGCAGTTCTTTACAGATATTCCAGGAGTTATTCTCTTTGCTGAAGATGTGCAAGACGATGGGAAGATATTAGATGGTGTCTTTCTTAAAATCACTTCTAATAAAGATGTTGATAAGCTTATTATGGCAAAAAAGGGAATTTTAAATAAGCCAAAGTCTGATGCTGCTCAATCGATGAATATTCAATTTGATTTCTATGATGGAAGTATTGTCACCTTAGATAAAGATGGTAATGAAGTCGAAAAGATTCTATTTGAAAAATATGAATATCCAATTGTTTCAAGCTTTTCGGTTAAGTCAGTGAATAAAGCAAGTATGATGTCTTCAACAGAACTTAGAAGACATCTTCGTAAGCTAAAGAATAAGCGCAATAAGACAGAGAATAAGAGAGCTCGTAATAATCTCTCAAGTGACTTAAGAAAGGGCTATATTGAGTACTGGGGACGCTTCACTGTTCCGATTCAATGTGTGGTCTTTGCTCTATTAGGTTTCGTCTTTGGAGTTAAGAAAGGGCGTGGTGCAACTAAGAATACTAGTGCTATGGCCTTATTTATTACGATTTTTTACTATGGCCTATATTTTTCAGGTATTTCATTGGCCAAGAAATCAGATGTGGCCATTCCATTTATTCTATTCACACCTGCTATTATCACAGCATTTATAGGAATGAGATTTTATAAAAAGCTAGATTGGAATTCTTAGGAGAGTTAATGAAAAAGCCTGAAGATTACTCTTCAGACTTCTTTTGAGCTTCAATATATTCTTTAGATGTTTGAAATGATCCGTCTTTATTAAATATGAATAGTGGTAGCTTATATTCTTTTGCAATTTCTACAGGAAAAACTAAACTTTTTACACCTGAACGAGATGTCATACCAAGTAGATCATTATTATAAAATACGTGCATAGCATTGATATTCCCAAGTCTAACAATCACGCGTTGGCCTTTTATAAAAACATATCTACCTTCTTTAAGTGTAAATGCTTTTATAGGCTCATCATCTTTTTTGTAAACAACCCAAGAATCACCTGAAGTTGATCTCAAAAAGACATTTTGCATATCGTCTTCGTAAGAGTTTCTTATGTTTTCAGGAATTAACTCATTTCTTTCTTCATCTGAAATTTCTTTAAATCCAAAAAGAGGAGAAGGTAAGTTGTAGAAGTTTATTTCTTTTGGCGCTTCTTCTTTTTTCTCAGTCGTTTTTTCTTCTTCTGGGACCTTTGTTTCAACAGCAGCAACTTCTTCTTTCTCTTCAACATTAGCTTCAACGGCCGCAGTCTCTTCTTGAGCAACTTGAGTTTCTTCTTGAGGAGTTTCTTCTACCGGCGGCTCTTGTGTTGTTTCAATTGCCTTAGTTTTAAGGACAACTTCTTTGGAAGTATCTTGAGAATCGACCTCTTTACTCTTATTGATATTGATATAGATAAAAATACCAATTGAAATTAAACCAACGAGACTAATAACTTTATATTTTAATGAGTCAGAGAACTCAAAACTCTTTGGTTTTAAGTCTTGTTTCCTTTCAACTTGTGCTTGAGGAAAGTCTTCTGCTTCTAATTGTTGTTTACTACTACTTGATGATTGGCCATATAATTCTTCAAGAAGATTAATGGCCTTATTTTCGTCGATATCATAAGTCTTAGAAAGAGTTTTAACAAAGCCACGTACGTACGCAATATTTGGTAGACGATTAACATCATCAGCTTCTAGTGCAGAAAGGTTTGTGATATTAATACGTGTATGACTTGAGACAGCTTCAATTCCTAGCTTCTTCTCTTCTCTGGCTTTTTTGAGATAAGAGCCTAAAGTATCTCTATTCATCTCTTCATTTGTCTGGGCTTCTTTTGCAACATCCTGTTCCATATAACGCCTTTTTAAAGATTGTTATTCTTATTTTTCTTTGAATAATAGATTTTTTTCATTAATTTATTTTTAAATTTTAAACTTCTCTTGGCGTATTGTGTGCGAGGGAATGCTTCAATAATGTGATTAAATTCAGCAATTGCTTTCTCTTCTTCACCTAGTGTTTGATAAACTTTTCCTAACTCAAAATATGCTGCTGGTTGGTCTTTACACTTTCCAGTCTTAGCAATATTAAAGTTTTTAATTGCTTCAGCAATCTTACCTTCTTCATGTAACAGAATACCTAGTTGATAAGGGGCAGGACAATAGTCTAGTGTGTAGCCCAGTACTTCTTTTAGGTAATCCTTGGCCTTTTGCTTATTTCCTCTTTTAAGTTCAATTAATGAAAGGTTGTACTTAACTCTGTATGTGTAGCGATAGACTAGATCTTTTAAAACTTCCTTGTATTGCTTCTCAGCTAAATCAATCTTTCCTTCTTTAAAATAGATTGAAGCAAGATTATTTCTTGCATCAGAATTTTTTGGATCAATTTCAATTGCTTTAAGAATTAATCTCTTTGCCTTTTCTGGACGATCTTTGAAGAAGTAGGCTAGTCCAAGGTTGTTAAGAGTTTTGGTATCATTTGGTTTTAATTGATTGGCATTTTCTAAAGCTTCTAATGCTTGAGAGTATTCCTGATCAATCATTTTTTGAGTTCCATATGTATAAAAAAGTTCTGCTTTTTTATCTGAATTATCTTTTTGTCCTGATGAACATGAAGTCATCAGAAAAACTAAACTAATTACAATGAAAAGTAGGGAATTTCTTTTTCTCATAAATACGCCAAATGTTAATAGTTATCGTGGTTAGACTACTTTAATTGTAATTGTTTTAACGATTCTTTACAACGTTAATCTAAGAACTTACAAAGCTTTCCTATGTTTAAAAATATTAACCGATTCAAAGTGTCGGGTACCTGGGAAAAAGTCAAATAGATGGGCCTCTTGGACATCATATTCTGCTAAAATTTTTGCAGTATCTCGAGCAAGAGTTTGATTGTTACAGCTTACGTAAATGATATATTTTGGTTTAAATAACTTAGTGTATTCATCGATATTCTTCAGGCCACTTCTGGGAGGGTCTATTACTAAGAGATCGACCTCTTCAACATTCAATTTCTTTAACTGTTCTATTGCTGATGAGTTGTAAATATCAACTTCATGATATTCTTGAGTCTTTTGGTTTTGAAGCATTATATACTTAGCTGGTGTTGCATCAATAACAATACTTCTATGGTTTAGTGATTTTGTTAAATTACCATTTCCACCAAATAGATCGACAGTTGTTGAGTTCGAGTCTGTAAACTGTCTCATGTGCCCTTCAATAAGATCGAGAAGTCTCTGATTCATTGGTGGATTAACTTGTAAGAATCCTTGAGCAGAATATCTTGAGTCATATGTTTTTAAGACTTTACCATCTCTTTCAAAAATTTCGACATGCCCTTTGGGTCTATTTGCTTCTTTTTGCCAATTTTCTTTAAGAGAGAATAGGGCATTGTTTACATTTTCATTGGCCATGAGACATTTTTCAATAGAGATGATTTTAGTATTGTCCTCATTGAAAAAACCTAGCGAATTAGTCTTCTTATTATAGTGAAGTTGAATACGATTACGATATTCATACCTTTCACTTGCCTTATGAACCTTGAGAAATTGAGATAAATCAATCTTATACTGACGTGAAAAATTATCCAGGAATGCTTGTCTTTTAAATTCTAGTTCATCGTCGTAACTAGTGTGTAGGAAGTGACATCCACCACATTCGTTGAAATAGGGACACTTGGATTCTTCTCTAATTGGAGAAGCTTTATCAATATGCTTTAGCTTTGCAAATTGAATATTCTTTTTTGCTTTATAGACTTCAGCGACACCCTCTTCATTGGGGAGGCATTTTTGAATAAAAGTTATTTTGTCTTCGAGTTTTGAAACACCTTGTCCAATAGAGTCGATATGTTCGACTTTAAAATTCACATCAAACTTTTGAAACTTGAGTGATTTGTTGGGTTTCGTTCTTTTCTTCATAGGAAAATATGTCTCAATCTGCTATAAGTATCAACTTAGCTAAATTAGTAATATTATTAAATAATATGGCATCATTATTACAAAAATTGTCATTCTTGTTTGAACTTTTTTTTAATGGAAGTTTTATCCTCTTATACACCTTATATAGTAATAAGAAGATACCGGCTACTTGGAATCAAAAGTTTATCACTAACACTCTAGACCTCATGGTCTGGGTTGTTCCTATTGCTATTGCTCTTACTGTTTTAAAAAATATTATTGAATCAAAAAACGGAGAGGACTTCTTTAGGCGCTACGTCTTCTCCCTTTTAGTTTTCATTCCCTGTTTAATTACATGGGGAGATGTTGAGTTTACATATTTACTCGCAAGTGCTCACTTGCTATCAACAATTTTATCTTTATATGATGATGGGGGAGAACAGGCCCCTCGGGTTTATGCTAATCGCTTTGAAGCAATAAAGAATAAGATAAAACTAACGTCTGCCCAGTGGGTTCTCTTTACCTTTGGTGGAGTTATCTTAGTTGGTACATTCTTATTAATGCTTCCAATGGCCGCTGCTGATGGTAATTCGATTAGTTTTGTCGATGCGCTATTTACGGCAACTTCAGCTACTTGTGTTACGGGACTGGCCACTCTTAGTACTAAAACAAGCTTTAGTATGTTTGGGCAGTTTATAATTCTAGGACTCATTCAAATTGGTGGTCTATCCATCATGACTTTATATTCTTCTATGGCCATCGTGCTAGGGCGATCTTTAAAAATGAAGGATCGTATCATCATGCAAGACCTTTTAGATGTTTCATCTTTAGAAGAACTTGTGGCCATGATTATTAGTATTGTTAAATACACATTCATTATCGAATTATGGGGTGCCATCATTTTAACGATTGGTTTCACATTTGAAGGATTTGAATTTGGAGATGCTTTATATAATGGGTTTTTCCACAGTATTTCGGCATTTTGTAATGCTGGATTTGCTCTCTTTGATAACTCATTAGAAAATTATGCAACGAATCCTCTTATCCATGGGACGATTTCAATCTTGATTACCTTAGGTGGGATTGGATTTATTGCACTAAAGGAACTTAAACAAGTTGTGACTCGAGAAAAGACAATTGTCCGTCTTGGAATGCACACAAAAGTTGTTCTAATTACTTCTTTTGCCTTAACTGTTGGTGGTGCTATCTTTATTTTCTTTGGAGAATTCCTTGGAGCACTAGATGGTTACAATCTTTGGGAAAAAATCCAGATTGCAACTTTCCAGTCTGTGACATTAAGAACTGCTGGATTTAATACAATTCCACTAACAAACTTACATTCATATACAATATATATGATGGCCATGTTTATGTTCATTGGTGGATCGCCTGGTTCAACTGCTGGTGGGGTTAAGACCACAACTCTTGCAATTCTTGTTCAATCAATTATATCGACACTTAAAGGTGATAAGAACGTTATGATGTTTGATCGTAAGATTGCTGGTCCAGTTGTTGTTCGTGCAACGGCCCTGATGTTTATATCAATTGTTGTATCAACAGCTTTCATCTTTATTATGATGAAAATTGAACCAAACCAAAACTTCTTACCTTTATTTTTTGAAGTACTAAGTGCTGGTGGGACAGTCGGGCTTACTTTAGGTGTTACACCGTTTTTAACAATGGCAGGGAAATTGGCAATTTCATTTCTCATGCTAATTGGACGTATTGGTCCATTAACATTAATTTTAGCAATTGGTGAAAGACAGAAATACTCAGGTAAATTAGACTATCCTGACGGAAGAATAATGATTGGTTAAAATAGAATTTATTAGAATAAAGGAATATACATGCTAGTAGCTGTAATTGGGCTAGGAACATTCGGAGCAAAAACTGCTGTTGGTCTTTTTGAAAAAGGCGCAGAAGTTATTGCAATTGATAAGAATGATGAATTAGTTGATAAGATTAAAGACCGTACAACTCACGCTGTTTCACTTGATGTAACAGACGAAAGATCTCTACGTTCAGTAAATATTTCCGATGTTGATACAGCGGTAGTTGCCATTGGGGATAATATTCAAATGTCAATTATGGCCGTAACAATGCTTCGTAAACTGGGTGTTGGTCGAGTTATTGCTCGTGCCACTTCAAAACTACATGAGCACGTTTTGCATGAAATTGGGGCCTCTGAAATTATTAAGGTTGAAGAGGAGATGGGGGAGATTGTCGCTTCAAAAATCATCGCACCTCACGTTCTTCAACGTTATAACTTTGCTGCTGGTTATTCTATTGTCGAACTTAAGTTAGGAAAGAAATTTGAAGGAAAGACACTTGTTGAAAGTAAGATTCGTCAGAATTACTCACTCAATATTGTCGCTCTTCAAAAGAAAGTTCCATATATCACTGAAGACGGTAAGTCTGCTTATCGTATGGAGATTAACGATTGTCCGATGCCGATGGATATTATCGAGTCAGATGACATCGTTGTTCTGGTAGGTAGTGAGAAGAATTTTAATAAGCTTTTTGCGGATTTAGAAGACGCATAAAGGGGAATAATTTTGAATTTATCATTAAGAAACCGAGTCGCAACAAGTTTCTCATTGGCCGCAGCAGTGGTCATACTTCTTGCGTTTATCGTGTTCTATCATTTAAATAATTTGAATAAAGAGATTGAATCAATTACTGATCGCTCTAATAAAGTAACACTTATTACTGATGAGGTTAGAATTTCTGCGGTTCAAATATTAAAAAATCAACGAAGAATTCTAACGAAGAAGCCGACACCAGAGATGGTGGAAAGAATTTTAAACCTTTGTGAATCATTTACTTCGCAACTGCAAAGACTTGATGCTCACTACGATGAGCCAGAGGTGAAGAAGATCATTGGTCAGATGTTATCTTATACTGACTCATTGAAGGTTATCTTAAGTAAAGCTTCATTATTTCATCGAAATAATATTGGTATGACCTCTATTGGGGAGCTGGCCGATAAAATTCTAGATGCATTTTCTGAGTTTCAAGATATTCAATATTATCAAAATGTAGAAAGAGAAGAGAAGATCAAAAGTATCATCAACGAGACAAAGCGTAAGATGATGATTACTTTAATTATTGCTTTTCTTTGGACAATTATTTTAGGTCTGGTCATCCCAGGAAAGATCGCCTTACCGTTTAAGAAAATTAAGGATGCAATTCGAGAGCTACAGGATTGTAACTTTGATGTTTCCATTTATTATTCTCAAGACGATGAAATTGGTGAGATTGCTCAAGAGATGAATAAAATGATTCACTCATTCAAAAAGTTTGAAGAATTAAGAGCAGATAAGATTGTCGTTGAAAATAGAAAGTTTGATGTTTTGGCCAATATGGTTAAAAGGCCAGTTCTCTTAGCAAATGCAAAAGGGGAGCTGATGTATATGAATAATCAGATTTATCAACTCCTACAAGTTCAGTCTGAGGATACGATTGGTAAGGTTATGACTGATTCGATTATTCCACAGTGCATTATTGAAACTTATGAACTTGCCATTAAGCGTCGATCGAAGATTGAAAACCAAGAGATTAAGATTGCTAAACGTGATGAAACTAAAAAATCAGATAAAGAAGTTGGTGATAAGATTTCAGTAAAGGTTGATATCGAAGGTGATGAAGCAGATGCTGCTGAGCAAAGTGAAGAAGTCGAAGAAGTTATTGAATACGTTTACGAAGGTTATGCTTCTGTAATACCTATTCGTGGACGCGAGTCGTCACTAGATTATTACCTTATGGTTATGACTAAAGAGGTTCAGGCATCATAAAATTTATGACGCCTGGGCCCAAAACCCCTCTAATATAATAGTTATCCTTAAAAATCTATGCTATGATTCGTGGAATTTAGCGGAGTTATAGTTACAATGATCGATAGTAAATTTATTAGAAACTTTTCTATTATTGCCCATATTGACCACGGGAAGTCGACCCTTGCGGATCGTTTAATTGAAAAGACAGGTTCCATTACTGACAGAGAAAAGTCAGATCGAATTCTTGATAATATGGAGCTTGAAAAAGAGCGTGGTATTACAATTAAGGCCCAAACGGTTCGTCTTAATTATGTAGCTCGCGATGGTCAAACTTACTATCTGAATATCATCGATACTCCAGGTCACGTTGACTTCTCTTATGAAGTATCGCGCTCACTTGCATCATGTGATGGTGCACTTCTTGTCGTGGATGCATCTCAAGGTGTAGAAGCACAAACACTTGCAAATGTTTATATGGCCATTGAAAATGATCTCGAGATCATGCCTGTTCTTAATAAGATCGATCTTCCTCACGCAGATGCTGACCGTGTAAAGCAGGAGATTGAAGACGTTGTTGGGATCGAAGCTTTAGAAGCAGATGAAGTATCTGCTAAGTCAGGTCTTGGTGTAGAGGACTTACTAGAGTCAATTGTTGCAAAAATCCCTTCTCCAAAAGGGAATCCAGATGCACCACTTCAGGGACTGATCTTTGATTCATGGTTTGATCCATATCAAGGAGTTATCTTCTTGCTAAGAGTTGTTGAAGGAAAACTTTCAAAGAAAGATAAAATTTATCTGAAAAATTCAGATCAAGAATATGAAGTCTTAAAGCTTGCTGTTAACACACCATTTTTCACTGAGGTAAAAGAGCTGGGTGCTGGTGAAGTAGGTATGGTTATCTGTGGTATTAAGAACATCCGTGACGTAAAGGTTGGAGATACTGTTGTTAATGCCAAAGCGAAAGATACGCCAAGTTTAGGTGGATACGAAGAAGTAAAACCAATGGTTTTCTGTGGTATTTTCCCTGTTGATTCAACTGATTATGAAATTTTAAAAGATGCACTTGAGAAGCTTGCCCTTAATGATTCATCTTTCACATATGAGCCTGAAACTTCTCAGGCCCTAGGTTTTGGTTTCCGTTGTGGATTCCTTGGCCTTCTTCACATGAATATTATTCAAGAAAGATTAGAGCGTGAGTTTAGTTTAAATCTAATTTCAACTGCACCTTCTGTGTCTTATAAAGTAAAAATGCTTGATGGTGAAATTGTTGACGTTGAAAACCCATCAACAATGCCTGAGCCAGGAACTTTTGAAGAAATTACTGAGCCAATGGTTTCAATCGCTATTCACGTACCAAATGAGTTTGTTGGAAAAATTATTCGTCTATGTGAAGAGAAGCGTGGAATTCAAACTGATATGAAATATATCACTGAAGAGAGAGTTCAAGTTACTTATGATCTTCCTTTAAGTGAGATGGTTTACGACTTCTACGATAAACTAAAAAGTTATACTAAAGGTTATGCTTCAATGGATTACGAGTTTAAGGACTATGCTGCCTCTAAGCTTGTAAAAGTTGATGTTCTTCTAAATGGTGAGAAAGTCGATGCACTATCAATCATTTGTCACCAAGATAATGCTTACTACAAAGGACGTGATCTAGTTGGGCGTCTAAGAAAAATCATTGATCGTCAGCAGTTTGATATTGCCATACAGGCAGCTATTGGTGCTAAAATTGTTGCTCGTGAAACGGTTAAAGCTCTTCGTAAGAACGTTCTTGCAAAATGTTATGGTGGTGACGTTTCAAGAAAGAGAAAACTTTTAGAGAAACAGAAAGAAGGGAAAAAGAGAATGAAGATGGTAGGTTCTGTTGAAGTACCTCAAGAAGCATTCCTTGCTGTTCTTTCAACTGATGAAGATGCTGGTGGGAAAAAATAAAAATGGATGAGCTTAGAAATATATTAGATGAAGCTATTCAGAGATATTCTTCAAATGATTATTACGAAAAGTTAAAGTCAGCAAAAGAAGAGTATTTCAAGTTAACAGGTAAGCTATCAGAAGAAGACGAAGACTATGAATCACGTATGAACGGTTTCGTTTACTGGTATATCACTCAACGTGATCAAGATTCAGCAGGTCCTTTAATTAAAAATTATCTTTCAGATATTTCGATTGATGACTCTAAGAAAGAAGCGATGCTTGAAATTAATCATTCTCTCTTTGAGTATCGTGGTCAAAATCTTTTTAAGAAACATGTCTTTAAAGACATTCTTCATAATTCAAAATTCTATATCCCAAAAGATGAATTCACTCTTCAGCTTGTAAAGGATGATCTCTTCATTGCAAGAACAATCACTCATGAAGGCAAGACAATGTTACTTGATGATATCTCTGTTCTTCCTTACGATGCCAGGGGTCCACTTGTAAAAGAGTCGAAGAAGGTTAGAAAACTCAATGACCGAAAAAGAGATATGCAATTTCTTTTAAAAATTGAGGCCCTTAAAACGAAGTGGCGTCAGTATGGCCATATCGACCCAAAGAAAATTTTTATTTTTAAATAGAGTTAAGCTTCTTCTAGTGCTTCAACTTCTTTGAAAGTATGCTTCTTTTTCCAAAGAACATAGGGAATTACACCAAGAAGATTAACTGTGATATTGACCAAGAAATATAGGTTGAAAAAAGAGGCGCCTTTTTCTTGTCCAAATGCCTTGAATAATTCTTCAAAGACTAAGTGTCCAACTCCTGCACCTGCAGGTGATACAGGTACTGCAATCGAAATAAGTCCGATTGGTACAATACTGAAAAGTTGTTTAATTCCGATATTCGTATTTAGAAAAGAGTGACTGAGACTCCAAAATGCTGTGATCGCAATCATATGAATAAGAATGGAAAGAGTTATGGTCTTAATAATTACGCGTCGGTTTTCACCAATACGCCAGAATGTTTCAGTAATATCTGAAAGCTTATTTCCAATGACAGGTAAGATTTTAAGTAATTCAATGACATGTTTCTTAATTGCCTTAGGCATAAATAAGATAATGAGAAAAACACTCGCTCCAAGAAGAAGCATAATATTAAATGAGATAAGAGGTTTCACTTTAGGTGAAAGGTTAACGAGATCTCCATAAAAGTAAATTGAAGATAGTCCTGCAACAATGATGAGTCCAATAAGTCCAATGATGCGATCAATTAAAGCAGTGCTTAAAAGAAATGATTTCCTTAAAAGTGGATCACAGTCTCTTACATAGAGAAGCTTAAGAAAGTCCCCTGTAACAACACCCGGGAGAAAAGTTGAAAAAAATTGTCCAATTAAATTAATTGGATAGATCTTATTAATATGAATCTTTTCACTCTTTGTCTTCAGTAGCATTGACCAGCGAAAAGCGGCCAAGAATGAACCTAGAATTAAAAGAGAGAATGCGATCAGGGCCCATGGCCCATTTTTAAGGACTTGCCCAATTAAGCTAAGATCGAGCTTATCGGATTTTACCAGCCAGTAGAGAATGGCCACAGCAAAAATGATTTTTAGAATTGTCTTATATGACGCCTTGAGCATATTCTTTAATTTCCCTCTTAAGGCTTAAAAGTTAACATAAATAGTGCTAATCTAGTATAAATTTTTAGAAAGGAAGAAACTTGAAAATTACAGTTATTGGAACAGGCTACGTTGGACTCGTTAGTGGAACATGTTTTGCTGAAATTGGTCACACTGTAACTTGCGTTGATATTGATGAAAGTAAGGTTGCCATGATGAGACGTGGTGAATCACCTATTTTTGAACCGGGTCTAAATGATCTCTTAGAAAGAAATATTAAAGCTGAAAGACTTACTTTTTCAACAGGACTTGAGTCAGTAAAAGATTCAAAATCAATCTTTCTTGCTGTGGGAACTCCATCTGGAGATGATGGCAGTGCAAACCTTTCATATTTATTTCAAGCAGCTGAAGATGTTGCAAAAAATATTAGTGATGATGCAATCATTGTTATTAAATCAACTGTTCCAATTGGAACTTGTGAAAAAGTTAAAGAGATTGTTGCTAAAAATACAAACAAGAAATTTCACATTGTTAACAATCCTGAATTCTTAAAAGAGGGCTCAGCTATTGAAGACTTTATGAGACCTGATCGTGTTGTTATCGGTCATAATGATCCTGAAGCTGCAAATGCTATGGAAGAACTTTATGAGCCTTTAGTTAAGCAGGGGAACCCTATCTATATGATGTCAAATCTTTCGGCAGAGATGACAAAGTATGCGGCCAACTGTTTCTTAGCAACTAAGATTTCTTTTATAAATGATATTGCAAGACTTTGTGACACTCTTGGAGCGGATATCAATGAAGTTCGCCAAGGTATCTCAAGTGATAGAAGAATTGGTTCTCACTTTCTTTATCCAGGACCTGGTTATGGAGGATCATGTTTTCCAAAAGATGTTAAAGCTTTAATTTATACAGCAAAAGAACATGGCCATACACTTAGAGTTGTTGAGTCAACTGAAGATGTTAATGATGAGCAAAAGCTATACATGGCAACAAAGATAAAAAAACATTACGGTAGTAACTTAAGTGGAAAGACTTTCGCTTTTTGGGGAGTTGCATTTAAAGCAAATACCGATGATGTAAGAGAGTCGCCAGCAATTTATATGGCACAAGATCTAATCGATGCTGGTGCAAAAGTTCGCTTCTTTGATCCTGAAGGTGGACCAAATTTTATGAAGGCCGTTGGTGAAAAGTATCATAAATCAATTGAAGAAGTGTCTAATAAGTATGACTGTCTAAGTGGTTGTGATGCAATGGTTACAGTGACAGAGTGGAGAGAATTCTCAACTCCTGACTTTTCAGAAATCTCGGCCCGCTTAAATGAAAAAGTGATCTTTGATGCTAGAAACCTTTTTAAAACGCAGAAAGTTTTAGATGAAGGTTTCACTTACTATGCAATAGGAAAGAAAATATAATGAATGAATTGGTCGTTGCCAATATTCAAGTATCTTCAACTCTTGATTACAAATCAAATCTAAAAAAAATTAAAACATACTTAACTCAAGCAAAAGAAGAGGGGGCCCAAGTGGCCTTCTTGCCTGAGTGTTTTTACTCGATCTCCAATGGTCGAGCGCCAAGCCCTTATCTTGTGGAGTGGGACAATGAACACTTTGATAACATCAAGCAATTGGCCATTGATTCTGGGCTCTTCCTTATTGGGGGCTCTGTTGCTTTTAAAACTGATAAAGGTATTCTTAATAAGGCCATTAACTTTGATCCTCAAGGTAATGTTATTGGTAGCTATGACAAGTGCCATTTATTTTCTTGTGACATCACAACAGTAGATGAACAAGGAAATACAAAGCATAAGAAAATAAATGAAGGGGATATTTATATTGCAGGCAATGATCCTCTCATTATAGATGTCCTTGGTTGGAAAATTGGAATTGCAATCTGCTTTGATCTACGCTACCCAAGCTTTCTTCAATATTATTATGATAAGAAAGTCGATCTAATTACCTTTGCTTCAGCTTTTACAGTTCCCACTGGAATGGCCCATTGGCATACGCTTTTAAGGGCCCGCGCTATCGAAGGGCAATGCTATGTCGTTGCAAGTGCACAAACAGGAGAGAATAACCCTGGTATCCATACTTTTGGCCATTCTTTGGTTATTAATCCTTGGGGAGAAGTGCTTTCTGATCTCAAAGAACTTGAAGGAGTGTCTATTAAAAGACTCAAAAAAAGTAAGATATCAGAAACTCGTTCGAGAGTAATTCTATAGTCTAATTTACTGAAATCATTCAAGAAACAATATAATTTTGTGGATTTTCATAATTAGTTGCCGATAAGAGTCTAAGATAAAGCTTAGGAGGCAAATATGGAATTACTAGAAATTACGCTTGTGACTGTTGTCATGGCACTTGCCACCAGTGGAAATATTATTCTTTCAGGTTTAAGTTATTGGGAAGCTGAAGATAATATGCAAAAGCATATTTCTCATACTCAAGACGACTATGGAATTAGAGAAGCTGAGCTTGAAGAGCATACAAAAGTCGCATAGTTAAATACATTGAAATTTTCAAAAAAATAAGGGCCACTATTAAGTGGCCCTCTTTGTTACATAAATGGGTTATCGCCCTTTGAGTGATCAGTGACATCCACAATATCAACGATATCAGGAAAGTGCTGCTTAACTAATCTTGCAACACCATCTGTAAGAGTTGCTTGAGAAGCAGAGCATCCTTGGCAACCACCAGTCATTTTGACGTAGAGTTTATCATTGTCGTAATCAACTAGCTCGATATCTCCGCCATGAGCGGCAAGAGCTGGTCTCACTTGTTCATCAAATAGCTTTTCAATTTTTCTAATCATAACTATATCCTATTCCATTAATTGATTTAAATATCCCATTATCGAAATTGCCGCATTTTCAACTCGCATGATTGATGGCCCAATATTTACTTCTTGGAAACCACGATCGACAAATTCCTTAATCTCTTGGTTTGTCCAACCGCGCTCGGGGCCGATGGCAATTGTTAATGGTCGCTCTATATCTATCTTAACATCTTTTAGCTTTGTTTGTGCATATGGTGAAAGAATAATTCTTTGTTCATCTTGAGCAAGACTTTGTTCATATTGATAGGTCTTATGTAGTTCAGGTGACTTATAAAAAACTGCTGATTGACTAAGGCCAAGAAGGGACAGCTCCTCAAAACGTTCATATATTTTAGACGTTAAGTAGCTCTTATCACTTAGAATTGCCTTATGTATTTTAAATCGGCTAGCTCCCATTGCACTACAATGCTCAAATAACTTCTTCATTGTTGGAGGTCGACTTGCCGCTATTGAAAGAGTTATTGGATAGTGTTTACCTGCTAAGATTTCACCTACAATAACTTCAATTTGTTCTCCTAGGGTAAAGACCTTTAAAGTTGTTAGGCCTTCTTCAAGGATTGTTCCTTTCAGTTCGTCGCCAATTTCAACCTTGATCACATTACGTAAATGTTCACTTTGTTCAAAAGTGAGAACAGCTTTTTTACCTTGAATTTGATCTTTTCTAAGTATGATTGAATTCATTTTCTTTAATTTTAGTTAGTTATAGCTATCAATCTTTTACCACTACTTGCACCTAATGGGTATGAGTTTTAAAGCAACTTTGTCACAGATCGTCAATAGAGAGCACTCATTCACGCTACTTATGGCACCAATGGGGTGGGGGAAAACAAGGCTTATTTGGGAGTTTGTTGAGGACTTTGATCGAATTATTATTGTCTCTCCCTTACGTTCAATCCTGGAAGATTTAAAAGATAGAGATTGTGTTGTGAATAATATTTCTGATAAAGGGGTCTTTCTTACAACTGTGGAGTCCTTTTCTAAGAATGATCTAGACTTTGCTTTGAGGTCAAACTCGCTCTTTGTCTTGGATGAATTTCATCTCTTCTATGAATGGGGGGAGACATTTCGTCCAAGGCTTCTTGAGTTCTTATATAAAATATCTTCATCAAGTACCAAGGTGATCGGCTTAAGTGCGACAATAACAGATGAGCTTTATCGTATCATTGAAAGGGATGTTGAAAATAATTTTAAGCACTTTTGTCTTTTAAATATTGGTAACTTTCAAAAGAAGAATATGTATAAGAAGAAGGATGTCGTAATAAGGCCCCTGCTCTTGTTAAAGCTTCTCTGGCGACAACTTTTCTTCTCTCAGGGAAGAACGATATTATTTTGCTCAACAAGAAAAGAGGTTTTTATGTGGAATCGTTTCTTTTCTCGTTTAGGTCTATCTTGTGACTATTGTGTCGGTGGTGAAGTTAAAGACTTTATAGCCAGAGAGTGTGAGGCCCCCGCTCAAATCGTAATAGCAACAAGTGCCTTAAGTCATGGAGTAAACCTTAGAGGAATTGAAAATATTTATATAAGCTATTGTCCAAATGAGTCGACAAATTTCCAAATGATAGGAAGAGGCGGACGTTTTGGTGAAGAATTCCAATACGTTGGAACAAAAGAAGTCGGAAACTCTTGGATTGCAAGAATTCACTACAAGATATGTGATTATCTCTTTATAATGACCAAGGACGTATTACTATGGTTGAATTAGAAGGTATTCTTGTAAATAAAATTCCATATCAAGACAAACACTTGATAGGGAATCTCTTACTTCGAAATGGAAATAAAATTTCTGTGATGTTCTATGGCGGACAAGGTGGAGGAAAGAGGAAGGTATCTTCTGTTTTACAGGTGGGTTACCTATTTAAGGTGAGCTTTGGACGTATCAAAGATAGTTTTGAAATCATGACTTCTAAAGAGCATGTGGAAAAGTGGTATCATAAGAATATTTCTCATAATCCAATGGCCTTTTATCTTTTGTGTTTCTATTGTGAATTGACACAATCATTTGCTCCTCAAATCACGCAAAAAGATGACTTAGACCTACAAGAGCGCACACATGAAGGAACCTTTAGACTTCTTTCAAATGCGATCTTTCGTCTTGATGCTGAAGTTATAAAGCCAACATATGATCCTAATTTCGAGTTATTTATATTCTTAGTTAAAGCAATGGTTGAACTTGGAATTTTTCCTCGTACTGAGACTTGTGCTATTTCTGGAGTCGAGATTAGTGATGACGATTATGTCTCTTTATCTATTGAACAAGGTGGCTTTGTTCACTATGACCACTTAAGTCCAGAAGAGCAAAGACTTATCAGTACAGATGAAGGTCGAGAGTTAAGATCTGAGATGCTTAGAGTTGCTTCAAGTAAGTATCTTGATTGTCCAAAAAAGTTAAATATTTCTAAGAGTATTTTAAATAAATTAGTTAATTATATTTGCTATCACCAGCACACAACAAGAGAACATTATAAGTCTCTTTCTCTTCTTTTATAAATCCTCGAATATTTTATAAGTAAATGAGAATGACTTCGCTAGATTTGTATTCTTTGCTACATCAAAAAGAGTTTCATCTGAATAATTTAGGACAAATGAGCTTCTCGTGAGCATATAGGATAGGTTGAAGCTTGTTGAGAGATAGTACTTATTTTCGCCTTTGATACCATCAATAGAAACAGCACTATCTTGCCAATAGGTAAGTGAAGTTCCTAAGCGAAGCTTTGAGTTTGGAGAGTGGCCAAGACCAAAAGAGGTTGAATAACCAAAGCCAGGGGCCACTTCTTTATCATCAATTTCTCTTTCAAATCCGTAATGTCCTTCAAGAGTTAGCGAGTAATCAAAATCATAAATTAATTTGTAGAAGGCAAAACCAATTGTTGATTCAAAGACCCCACGGCTGAGTGAGTCTGATAGAAGAGGATCTTCATAATTATAAATTGAATTTCCATTTGGAAATAATTGTTTAAAGAAAATAAAACCACGGGGTTTTAGCGGGTTGTAGGTAAACTCTGGTAAGAACTCCCAAGTGAACTGAATACTGGGATCAACCACTTCAGTAGTACTCGATTCTGTTGAAGTTGACTCAACTGTTCTCTTCTTTATAGGTAAATCAAACGCAATCTGATAGCAACTATCAAATAAGTAACTTCCTTTAAAAGAAATAGTTTCTGTAATTTCATTCTTAGAATTAACAGATTCAATTTTACCACTTGCTAGTGCTTCATTTGTAATTGTTGAATTTGTATAAGCAAGCTTTGCTTCCCACTGGTGATCCCCAAGAATAATATTTGGAATATTTGCTCCTCCACCACAGCAAGAAGATGCATATGTTTGGAAAGAGAAAAGTGAGAGTAGGATTAAAGTGTAAGTGGCCATGATACTGAGTCGTAAATATTTCCGTTTTCTTCTAATTGTAAATGGAAGTCCCAAAGACCGCCCATTGTGAAGTAGACGTCTGTTAGTTCATAGATTCCTGTTGCCAATTTATTTATTGAAATTGGATAAGATCCATGTCCCATATTTGGCATCCATAGATACGCCTTGAAATTACCAATTGGGTCTGTGAAATTTCCAGCACTGTCAGTTAAAGATATTGTAATCTTTGAGCTATCATACAGGAGTGGCCCCTTTTTCCACTCCCGTGAAATAGTTAGGGATTCTGTTTCAAAGCGAAGGTCCGTTGTAATACTATCATCACCTCTAAATGGATCTGATAGCTTTCCAGTGAATGGTGAATCACCACAACTTATGACAAAAAGTGAAAGTAGGATTAATGAGAAAAACCTCATTACTTCTTAAGCTCCACATCAACAGCAACGATTTCTTCATTAAGCTCAAAACGTACTTGCCAGTACCCTTTCATACGACCCATAAAGAATTTTGCTGTTCCATCAATTACTTGATCTTCACCATAGGCCCATTCAATTGCTGGTCCACCATGTTGATGACCGTTAGCCATCATCATCCATACATAGACTTTTAAGTTTTCAGGAGCTATTTTCTCTCCTGAATCTTTATCGTAAACTACGGCTTCAAAATTTGAAGGAGCTCCATCGAATGGCCCGTTCGTCCATTCCATATCAACACAAAGATTTTGTGATTCAAATTGATATGGGCAGGCAATGATTGAAGTTGTCAGCAGTAGTGCAATAATTGTTTTAAACATTTTTACCTCGCGATATAGCAGCCAAGTGTTTTTGAAAGTGTATATGGTAATTTCTTATTTTCTTTTAATGCAGTTAGAACATCATTCAAATAGAACTTTGTTGAAAGCTCTGGGCTTCTCTTATTTGTCACAGCACCTTGGTACATCACTTCTTCATTCTCATCGATTAGAAAAACATGTGGTGTCTTAAATGCTGAAAACTTATTAGCATATTTTAAGTCTTTATCAATAAAGATAGGGAAGTTGATTTTAAATTGATCAAAATATTTTAAAGCGGAGTCTTTACTTATGTGCTTATTAGAACTGAAGCCGATAAACTCGACATTATCAAATTTCTTAGCGAGTGAGTTAATATAATCAAATTGTTTTTGTGAGCATGGGCAACTTGGAGAAAGAAAAATAAGAACTTTCTTCTTATCTTTAGATGTGGAAATAGCTCTTTCTTTATGTGATGAAAAATCATAGCGTATTTCACTGAGTGCACCAAAGGCCATGCTTGAGATCAGTAGAAGAATTAGTGTTTTCATGAAGTTCTTATATAAAACTTAAGCCGATTTCACAACAGAACAAGGAGCTTTTGTGTACTATTTATTATTGATTAAAATCAGCTTTTGAGGACGTGAGAGCTTTTTTATCTGTGCTTCTCGTTTACTGGCACTTGAGCGATCTAGATGTTCTTCTGTAAAGAGAATTTTTTTAGGAGGGTTGGCCTTGGTGAACTTTGCACCTTTAGGGTCATTTTTGTGTTCTTCAAATCGTCGCTCTACATCAGTTGTAATCCCCGTGTAGAGCTTTCCATTTTCAGTTTCAATAATATAAACAAACCATTTGTCGGCTTTTGCCATTAATTCTTTCTCGCTTGGTATGTATCGTCTTTCATAAGCATCCCAGTACCGATACCGTACTTTTCTTGAGTGCCTAGAAGTGATTTTAACTCACCAGTTGAGATTTTACCATTGAAGTAATTAAGGTAGCTTTCAAGTTTTGTCTTTAGAGTTTCACCGTGCTCATTTAATAGTTCAATTCTAAAGTTTGAGACACCCTTTGCCATTAACTCATCCACAAGGTCTGTTGAACTTTGGGCAACGGCATTGAACATCGTGTTTCGACATTCTTGATCGGCCTTAATAAAGTGCATATTTCCAAATTGATCTTTTAATTCCACATGGTGTTCTTCACATGGTTTTCCACAATCTTTAAATGAAGAACCTTCAGATAAGAATGCAGCAAATACACAGTGTTCCATATGAAAGCTTGGCATATATTGGTGAATATTGACTTCTATTTTCCCAGCGTCAGTGTTGACCAGAAGGTTCTCAAGTTGTTTTGCATTGAGATCATAAGATGAAGTCAGTGTCTCAAAACCTTTATCAAGCAGATAATTGGCGGTTTGAGAGTTTGAAATATTTAATGAGAAATCTCCTTTTAAAGGGATGTCACATTTAGAGCGTAGATATTGATATGAACCTAGGTTACGACAAAGAATAAAGTCTGGTGCAAGTCGAGTTAGGACATTTAGATGATGGTATTCTTTTGGTTTAAGAATTCGATTAGTTGCAACTCCTACACGACAATTCTTAAGTCCTCTTAAAAGCTCAAGAGATGGTTTGTAGTCTTTACCAAATTCAAAATCTAATGTGATATTAAGCGCATCATATTCACATTCTTTTAAAATATCGAAGGCTTCTTTTACTTGGTCAATATCTCGAAGTAGGAAATTAAGAGTGATATCTATTTCACTAACTTCTTTTTTTGTCAGCTGATATTCAAATGCTTTTGGTATTTTCACTTCAAGACGTTTTTCATTAAGTCTAGCTACGGCATCTTGTCTTAGCTTCTTTAATGTCTTTGAGTGAATGAATGGAGACTTCTCTCCTAGAGTAAGTTTGAAATCATCTACTGAATAAATTGTTCGAGAAAGAGCGGATGCATCTTTTTTAACTTTTTCAATATCTGCTTCTCGTCTAGCTTCTTCAACGATATCTTCACTTTCAACGATAATAGTATTCTTTCCATCATCAATTTTATAAGAAAGCTTTTCACTAACAATTGCTTTTAGCTCGATTTTGACAGGGATTCGTTTTTGCTTGTTAATATCTGTCACAAGAGATTCACTTTCTTTGATGACGTTTGGATCAGAATTTAGATAAAGCATCATTCCAGGGCGAAGCTGTTGCCACTTAATATCGTGTGCAAGTGATAGAGTAACTCTTTTTCCTTTTCTTTTTACATCAAAGATAGATGAGCCTACTTCTATTTCTTTATTGTCATCACAAACAACAATACCCATTCCATTTTCAAAGCTACGGTCTGTATCAATTTCAATTGTTGGCCTGGATACTTTTTTTACCTTACCAATTTCAATCCCTCTGTGATTTCCGTAATTTCCTTTCACTAATCTTTGGTGATCAACTCCGTGGAGCCAGCCAGAAAAGAAGCCGCGAGAGTATGTTAGAGACATTTTATCAAGGTCTGCCTGAGAAAGAGGCTTTCCTTCTAGCTTCGCTTTAAAAGCACTTGCAGCAGTTGAAACATATGATGGTGCTTTAAGACGGCCTTCAATTTTAAGTGAATCGACACCAATATCTTGAAGTTCATTTGCTTCCTCTATTCCACAAAGGTCTTGAGGAGAAACAAGATAGCTCATTTTATTTCCGTCTTTTGTCAGATCTCTCTTTTCACCGTCCACAAACATTTCATAAGAAAACCTGCAACTTTGGGCGCATTGTCCGCGATTGGCAGAACGTCCTCCAATACTTTCAGAAGTAAAGCATTGACCTGAATAGGCGACACATAGAGCACCGTGTGTGAAGACTTCTAATTCTTTATCTGTATTTTTTCTGATTTCTTTAATTTCAGGAATTGAGTTTTCACGGCCTAGTACAAATCTTTCAATATTGAGGTCATCAAGAAATGTTATGTGGTCGTGATTTGTTACTGTCATTTGAGTTGAGCCGTGAATGACTTGATCAGGATATGTCTCACGAATAATCTTTGCTAGGCCGATATCTTGAACGATAAGAGCGTCAGGTCCTAATGCAACAACTTCTGAGAGTTTAGCAATTGCCGCCGGCAACTCTTCTTCGAAAATGAGTATGTTAAAGGCCACATGAACCTTAACACCATAGAGGTGGCACATATCGATGATCTCTTTTAACTCATTTACAGAATGATCATGTGTTCTACCGCGGGCATTAAATCCGGGCATTCCCACATAAATTGCGTCAGCGCCACCATGGATGGCAGCAAGGCACATTTGCATATTCCCCACAGGGGCCAAAATCTCAGTTTTCTTCATTTGTGGGTTGTAGCACGAAGTGTCGAAAATACAAGGAAAATCAGGCAATTAGGAAAAAATTATGGTCAAAATAATTAGCCGATTAGAGTACAAAAAGGTATACTTTCACCAATTATATTTAAGAGTAGGGGGCAATGTGTCAGAAAGCAATATTAAGGACATGCAGCAGATTGTTAGTTTAGCTAAACGTCGTGGGTTTATTTTTCAAAGTTCTGAGATCTACGGTGGTCTTTCATCTTGTTGGGATTATGGCCCATATGGAATTGAATTAAAGAGAAATTTAAAGAATAAGTGGTGGCAGGCAATGACTTTCCGCTCAGATATCGTTGGTGTTGATGCTTCGATCTTCATGCACCCTCAGGTATGGAAAGCTTCTGGTCACGTTGATGGCTTCAATGATCCAATGGTTGATTGTAAGGCATGTAAGTCTCGCTTCCGCGAAGATAAAATCGATACATCAGCTCCATGTCAAAATTGTGGTGCTGAGGGTGAATTCACAGAACCACGTGATTTTAACCTAATGTTTAAAACTAAAATGGGTCCTGTTGAAGATTCATCAGCAGATGTTTACTTAAGACCTGAAACAGCTCAAGGAATTTTTGTAAACTTTCTAAATGTTCAATCGACAATGAGAAAGAAGCTTCCATTTGGTATTGCTCAAATTGGTAAAGCGTTTAGAAATGAAATTACTCCTGGAAATTTCATTTTTAGAACTCGTGAATTTGAACAAATGGAAATGCAATACTTTGTAAAACCAGGTGAGCAAATGAAGGCGATGGAGGACTGGAAAGAACTTCGTTGGAATTGGCATATTTCAAATGGTATCCGTCCTGAAAACTTAAGATGGCATCCACACGTTGGTGATGAGCTTGCCCACTACGCAGATGCAGCTGAGGATATTGAATATAAATTCCCTCATGGTTGGGATGAGATGGAAGGTATCCACTCAAGAACTGACTTTGACCTAAGAAAGCACGAAGAGTTTTCTGGGAAGAATTTAAAATATACTGATGTTCAAGATGGAAATAAAAAATATCTTCCATATGTACTTGAAACTTCTGTTGGTTGTGATCGTGCACTACTAGCAATTCTTTGTGATGCATTCAGAATTGAAAATGAAGGTGATAAAGAGAATGAAAGAACGGTAATGAAGTTCCATCCATCTCTAGCACCGATAAAAGTAGCAGTTCTTCCACTGACAAAGAAATTAAACGAGCAAGCAACTGCATTATTTCATGACCTGCAAAAAGAATTTAAAGCAGAGTATGATGTCGCAGGTTCAATCGGTAAGCGTTATCGTCGCCAAGATGAAATTGGAACACCAATGTGTGTAACTTTTGATTTTGATTCTCTCGAAGATAATGCGGTTACAGTTCGAGACCGCGATACAATGAATCAAGAGCGCGTAGCGATTGATCAACTTAAAAACTACTTAAGAGATCGTATCTATATTTAATTTTTTGTAAAAGGCCACATTGATCGTGGCCTTTTTTCTATACTAAGCAAGGAGCGCAGTTATGAGTAAATGGGTTTACTCGTTTTCAAAAGAAAAAACTGAAGGTAACAAAGACATGAAAAACCTTCTAGGTGGTAAAGGTGCCAACCTAGCTGAGATGTCTTCTCTTGGATTACCGGTCCCTCCAGGTTTTACTGTTACAACAGAAGCCTGTATCGATTATCAAAAAACTAAGTCGTTTAATGACGATATTAAAAAGCAAGTAGAAGAAGCATTAAAGCTTGTTGAGTCTTCAACAGGTAAGACTTTTGGAGGTGGAGATAATCCTCTGCTTTTCTCTGTACGTTCAGGGGCAAGAGTATCAATGCCTGGAATGATGGATACTGTTTTAAATCTAGGATTAAATGATGAAACAGTCGAGGCCCTAAGTAAGAAGTCTGATAACGAAAGATTTGCTTGGGACTCTTACCGTCGTTTTATACAGATGTATGCAAACGTTGTTATGGGAATGAGTCATTCTCTTTTGGAATCAACTCTAGAAGATTTGAAAGAAGCAAAAGGTGTAGACTCTGATACAAAACTTGATGCAAAAGATTTTAAAAACCTTGTTAAAGTTTATAAACAAATTATTGCTCAAGAAACAGGTAAGAAATTTCCAACAGATCCAATGGAACAACTTTGGCTTGCTATTGAAGCAGTCTTTGGATCTTGGGATAACCCTCGCGCAATTAAGTATCGTCAGTTAAATGGAATTCCAGGAGATTGGGGAACAGCTGTTAATGTTCAGGCCATGGTCTTTGGAAACATGGGAGACGATTGTGCAACAGGTGTTTGTTTCACACGTGACCCATCTAATGGTGAAAAGAAGTTCTTTGGTGAATATCTTGTGAATGCACAAGGGGAAGATGTTGTTGCAGGAATTAGAACGCCGGCTCCAATTAATGAATGTTCAAAGAATGATTCTAATCGAAGTGAAAAAACACTTGAAGAATATATGCCAAAGGCATTTGCCGAGTTAACAGATCTTTATCAGCAACTTGAAAAGCATTATAAAGATATGCAGGATATCGAGTTTACGATTGAAGCTAATAAACTTTATCTTCTACAAACTCGTAATGGTAAGAGAACTGCAGCAGCAGCTCTTAAAATAGCTGTAAATCTTGAGGAAGAAGGGATTGTGACGAAGGAAGAAGCACTTATGCAAATCGATCCAGAAGCGCTTAATCAACTTCTACACCCAAGACTTGATCCAGATGCAACGAAGAATATCATTGCTAAAGGTCTTCCAGCATCTCCTGGTGCTGGTGCCGGAAAGATTGTTTTCCATTCTGATGATGCAACTAGTATGCATGAAAATGGTGTAAAAGTTATTCTTGTTCGCCAAGAGACTTCACCAGAAGATATTGCGGGAATGGCCGCAGCTCAAGCAATTCTAACTGCTCGTGGAGGGATGACTTCTCACGCGGCCGTTGTCGCTCGTGGGATGGGAAAACCTTGTGTTGCTGGTTGTTCAGAAATTCTAGTGGATAGTAAGAATCGCACCATGATTGTTGGTGATAAGAAATATGTAGAAGGTGACTTCATAACACTTGATGGTGGAACTGGTGAAGTTATTGAAGGTGAAGTTCCAACACTTGACGCTGAAATAAATGCAGACTTTGCAAAGTTTATGGCGTGGGCCGATGAAATTAGAACCTTAAGAGTTCGAACTAATGCTGATAATCCAGAAGACAGTGAGACTGCTGTTAAGTTTGGTGCTGAAGGAATTGGCCTTTGTCGAACTGAGCATATGTTCTTTGAACCAGAAAGAATTCTTGCCGTTCGTGAGATGATTTTTGCAGATTCAACTTCTCATAGAGAAAAAGCACTTAAGAAATTACTTCCATATCAAAAAGAGGACTTTAAAGGAATATTTAAGGCCCTTGATGGAAAACCTGTAAATATTCGACTTCTAGATCCTCCTCTTCACGAATTTCTTCCACATGAGTTAGAAGATAAAAAAGAATTGGCAGAGTATATTGATGTTGAATTAAAGACGATTGAAGAGGGTTGTGAAAGACTACACGAATTTAATCCAATGCTAGGGCATAGAGGGTGTCGTTTAGGAATTACTTATCCTGAGATCTATACAATGCAGGTAACGGCCATTACACAAGCAGCACTTGAATCAATTGATGAAGGTGTCGATGTAAGACCTGAAATAATGATTCCTCTTGTCGCAACAGCAAAAGAATTATCAATTCTTAGAGAGATCTTAGTTGCAACGATTGAACAAGTTAGAGGTGATAAAGAGTTTAATTATAAGCTTGGTACGATGATTGAACTTCCTCGTGCGGCCATTACTGCAGCCGATATTGCAACGCATGCTGACTTCTTCTCTTTTGGAACAAATGATTTAACTCAAACTACTTTTGGATTATCTCGTGATGATGCTGGACGTTTCTTAACTGAGTATATTTCAAAATCAGTTCTTCCAAGTGATCCATTTGTTTCACTTGATCAAGAAGGTGTTGGTTATCTTGTTAAATTTGCAACTGAACAAGGCCGAAATGCCAATAAAGAAATTCACGTTGGTATTTGCGGAGAACATGGTGGAGAGCCTAAATCAATCGACTTCTGTCATAGAATTGGCCTTGATTATGTTTCTTGCTCACCATACCGAGTTCCAATTGCACGTTTAGCTGCAGCTCAAGCAGTAATACGCAACAAATAATGAATTTAGAAGAGATCATAAATAATGTAGCAAATGAGTTTGGCAGTTATAATTTTAACTGCCTTGCTCTTGCTCATATAGACTTTAAAAAGAAATCATATGAGAGTTATTCTTTATACGATAACCCTTTTTTGAAAGGCCAAAAAGTTTATTTTGATCTCGCTTCTCTTACAAAGCCGTTTACTTTAGGCTTCTCTTATTTAAAAAGCCCCGAATTCTTTAATGATGACATGAAACTCCTACTCAATCATCGTGGAGGACTAAAGGCATGGGGAAGGCTTTCACGTGATTCTTGGCGCAAGCAAGTATCATCTTATGCAATTAAAGAAAGTGATACCGTCTATTCTGACTTTGGTGCTCTAAGGCTTCAGTTAGAAATTGAAAAAAAAGAAAATCTCTACGACTTAGTTTCACCAATGTGGGATGAGGAGATTGTCCACTGGCTTGATATCGAAGATGAAATTTGTGCTCCCACTGGTCGAAGACAAAGGCAGCTAATCGATGGTGAAGTGCACGATGACAATGCATATGTTATTGGGGAGAAGGTTTCTCACGCAGGACTCTTTGGTACAATCGATGGAGTATGTCGAACATTACTAAAGGCACAAGAGAGTTATTCATTAATTCAAAATACGAAAAGACAAAGTGATCATCGCTTTATTAATGGTTGGGACAGTGTTTTAAATCCTTCAAACACGCTCGCTGGAAGTGGTGCAACAACTAATACATTTGGGCATCTCGGATTTACTGGAACATCAATGTGGATTACTCCCGAAACAAACACAGGAGTTGTTCTCCTGTGCAATGAGGTTCTCGGTTATTGGAATGATCGTGCCAAATTAAATGCATTACGCCGTAGCTTGGAATTCTAGGTCTATAAACATTGAAATTAACTGTATGTTTGGATCATCACTCGTTAATTCAATAACCTTTTCAATCTTAGATTCATCTATATTATAGAAGTCTTCAACATCTCCATCTAGTAAGAGTATTCGTTTTGGATCATTAACATCACGTACGTATGTCTTGATTGTTTTTCCTTCTTCATCAATTAATTGAACTGTCATTACTGAATCAGGATCGGCTCCACCGATTCCCATAACTTCTTGTTGACGTCCATACATATAAGAAAAGTCATTTCGTACTTGTTTAAGTCTACCTAAATCGACATCTTTCTTTGCTCTTCGCATTCCGATAAGGACTCTAGATTTCAATAGGTGCTGAAGTTCGTGGTGTTGTCCATATTCTGCAATTACCATTGCACCCATCGCAAAAGCTTTTCCGACTGTTCGGTTCTTTGATGTTGAGTATCCATAGCTTTGCCCATACAGAGGACCAGTTTCAGAATGATCCTTTGCCATTTGAACTAACTTTCCATTTTGCGAATATAAATCATCATTGTATTGTTTAAAATCAGTAAAAATAGCATCTCGGATTTGTTGTTGGCTTGAATTTCCATTAACTTTTCTTACAACGTTATTTGAAAGAATTTGAGTATGAAATGATTCAAACATTCCGATTATCTCTTCCTCTTGAATCTCTTGGTTTTTTCTTGAGAGTCCACGCCAAACAATATCTTCAGAGTACCATCGGTCCATTTTATAATCATATGTTTCTTTTGAACGATATGAGCGACTACCAAAAGATGTTCTAAAGTCTGTGTCTGCAAAATTTAGACTTACAAGTTGATCACCTTCTTTCTTATGGCGATAAAAGATATTATTCTTTTTAAAGAACTCTTCAAAGTCTTTATTGATCTTTGCAAGTTGCTCTTTCGTAATTCGCGTATTTCCATTTAAGGCTTTTGCTTGTTCTAGGTATTGTGCATATTGACCGATATCGACAGCAGCATTTGTATAGTCTTCAATTTTATCTGGTGAAGAATATTTCTTATAATCAATATCTGTAAACTTCGGTGCACTTGGGAAAGCGAGTTGAGGAGATCCCTCTAATGGAATACCTGAACTCACTCTATAATTTAAATCTTTATAAAGTCTAATTGTGTTTAGAATCCCTTCTTTTACTTGTTGTGCCCATTCTTCGTCTGACATGTATAAGTCATTACTTGGGAAAGCTAATCTTGCTGGAGGTAGACCTTCTTTCATTAGAGCATAATTAAGAGCAAAGACTCTTGAGGTTCTTCCATTTCCATTTGGAGTTGGATGGATTGAGACAATATCTCTTTGTAATTGTGCAACCAATTCAATATATTCTTCAGCTTTTTCAATTGTATCTATTGCTCCAATCTTTTCTCTTTCTTTTGCAAAAAAATCAAATCTCTCTTCTGAAAGTTTTCTAACAACTTCTTCAATTAGCTCAGGAGTGGCCTTAACATTTCTTTCCTGTATTTTTTTTACTTTAGCTGCCGTTTCAGGTGCAAAGGCTTCAAGTCTTTCTTTCGCTGTATCACTTAGCTTTTCGACCTGAGGGTAGTGGATCTTTCCTCTAACTTTCCCTTCCTCGGCCATATAGCCCATGCCCTCTGCTGGAGCCTTTTCAAAAGTTAGATAAGGATTATATTCAATATTCTTAAGGGCCTGTTCTGATATTCCTGAACCCATTTCATTCCCATACCAATACTCTTTACGAACACTACCTAATTGATCCTCTCTAACACTTTCTATTCCATCCTTCATCATGCTGGCATGTGCTCTTAGGTATTCATCGAAGTTAAAGTCTGGCTTTTCTTCCATTAGATAACTTCTTGTTTCCATGTAGTTATGGATAGCAGGCTCACTCCAGCTCTTTCGATTTTGTTTTCCACCAATAGCAGCACGTAGTAATTTCTTTTCACCATTATACTGATAAGGATGATCACTATTTCTTAAGGTAGTATCACCATTGTATATTTTATTTAAATGTAGAGCTGTATGTTCATAATCAACAAAGTATGTGGACTCTATCCCTAGTTTCATGGCAGAAAGGTCTTTGCCAGTGTATTTATAATTTAACGCATTTTCTAAGGTTTCAACTTCGACACTATTTGAATTCACATCAAGGAAGCTTGAAAGTGCACGTAGACAAGACTCTTTTTCAATTCCTGTGATTGAAGATGGGTTTCTCTTAAGTGTTGTCTGAGTAAAATTAATACTTGTACAACCAAATAATAGTATTAGGTAAAGTAAGTTCATTTTATAAAAATTCATCTTCATCAATTCCCTCAATGTAATACTTATCTCTTTTCGTCAGGAATATTATTTGCCTTAATTTTTTTTCTATAAAGAGATACAATATTAGCCACTTGGAGATTTTAATGAATTTAGCTAATTATATGGATATTACGAAATTACAGGATGTTACAAATGTGAAGAAGGTTTTCTTCTATCGCATATGTGGGACAGGTATGGGAGCAGCAGCTTGTCTATTAAAAGAGTCTGGCCTTGAAGTGGCCGGCGCCGATCGTATGTTCTATCCTCCAATGAGTACCTATCTAGAGTCTTCTGGAATCGATATTTTTAATCTCGAAGATGAAAACTTAAAAGACATTATTAAAGGTTATGACCTGATTGTAGTAGGTAATGTTGTAGCAAGACAATCTGATGATGCTCGCATGCTTGAAGAACTTGGTATTCCATTCTGTTCGTTTCCGGCTGCTATTGGTGCTTTCGTTTTAAAAAATAAGAAAGTTGTTGGTGTGTCTGGAACACATGGAAAGACAACAACAACTTATTTTGGAGTTCAATTATTTGAAAAGCTTGGAATGAATCCCGGTTATTTAATTGGTGGGGTAATGGATGAGAGGCCACCTGCAAGAACTGGTGAAGGAGAGTATTTCTTTATCGAGTCTGATGAGTATGACTCAGCATATTTTGAAAAGTATTCTAAGTTTCGTTCATACTTTATTAATACATTAATTATTACATCTCTTGAATTTGATCATGCTGATATCTTTGAATCAATTGAAGATATTAAAGATGAATTTAAGGCTATCTTACCTGAAGTAGATGAAGTGATCGCTTGTTCAGAGTGGGAAAGTATTAAAGATCTTAAAACGGCCGATAAGTCGTGGTCAGAATATAGTCGTGAGAACGTAAAAATTATCAATGTTGAAAATGGATTATCTACTTTTAGCATGAAATGCTCTCAAGGGGAGCATACCTTTAAGACCAATCTTATGGGAATGCATAATATTTTAAATCTAACATCTATTATCATCGTTGCATTAAAAGCTGGGAAAACAGTTGATGAAATACAAGAAGGAATTCTTGATTTGAAAATGGTGCAAAGAAGACAAGAAGTGAAAGGTGAGTTTAATGAATCTCCTATCATTGATGACTTTGCCCACCACCCAACTGCCGTTACAGAAACTGTAAGTGCGATCTCTCTTAAGTATCTAGGTAAGAAGATTCACGCATATCTTGAACCGGGCTCTGCGACAGCAAGAAGTGATCTTTTTCAAGAGCGTTTTGTTGACTCTCTTAAGGATGTTGCAAGCGCAACTATCATAAAACCAATGAGACCTACTACGGCCAAGGGGCAGGGGGATCTTGATGTTGAAAAACTTAAAGCAGATCTTGATGGTATCGGTGTAAAAACATCAATTGTAACTGAATTAGATATGCTGATTTCATTAATTAAAGAGAATTCTAATAAAGATAGTATCCAGCTTGTTATGAGTAATAGCTCATGTCTTGGATTATGGAGTAGCGAGTTTGTTAAAACTTTATAAGTATTCCATTTCCATCCTATTCTTAGTCAGCACGATCTTTGCTAAGGGACCAAGTGATTCAGAGGTAATTAAAAATTATCTTAGTCTTCATAGAGCACAATACAAAGCAACTTGTAATATGCAAGTCTATAACAAATCGAAAAAACTCTATAAAGACTTTCTGGGTGATGGAATCTTTATTCCTTTCAAGTTAGATGGCCAATTAGATGATGATGCCATTAGTGAGCACCTGCCTCTAATGAAGAAAAAAAGAGAGTGGATTGCTAATATCAAAAAAAGATTATCTAAAATGCGCTCATTTAGAAAAGTCTTGGCAAGAAATAGAGAAATTAAATCTCAATTTGAAAAAGCGATGCAACACAACTATCACTATCGTTATGCAAAGACTTTAGATGAAAAGTCTATATTAGCGATCAAGTCAAAAGTAGAGATAAAGAAGTTTCTAAAAGACTTTGAAAGATATCTTGGAAGTCTATACTTCTTTCAGTCATTTAAGTTCCCAGTGGATCATCTTCACTTGAGATCTGAATACGATAAATATAAAGATATTGAAACACCTGAAGGAAAAGCTAAATCTAATTCAACTTACTTATTAAGAAAGATTGTAGAAGATGGAAGTGTTGATTCCAAAAGAGGACGCTCTGACCTTTCTCTTCGCTCATTAATTGATAGTGTTTATTTACGTATTATTGGCTTTGATGAGCCGTTTCTTACTGAAGACTTACGTTATGATATTTCAGATCTTATCGATCGACTTGATCGTGTCTTACGTCGTGGTCATAAGAAAACATACAAGCGTATAAAGTATTGGGAGAAGAAGATTATTGAGCGTGAAAATTATTACGTTGATCTTCTTAAGAAGAGTAAAACCAAGAGTGATATTTTAAAGAAGATTTTTGAAGATAAGAGCAAGGCCCGATATGCCCTTAGTCACTATGTTTATGACAAGTCTGCTCTTGTTTACAAATTTTGGAAAAAGCAAAAAGAAATTTATCGAAAGCTATATGCACTTGAAACAATTCTAATTCATGAAGTCGGCCGCCTTGATGATAGTTACGGAAGTGAAAGACGTGACGTTGCCAAAGTCGTTATCAATCGAGTGGATAATCCAGAATATAATACGATTGAACCTAATGAACCATTTTTTGATGCACTTATAGAAAATGGAGTTTCTAAAACAAAACAATATCCCTGGTTGAATGTTCTTTTTAAACGAGGACAGTTCTCGTTTACTTACTTCTTTATTCCAGCTTCAAAAGGAATCTTTTGTCCGGATCAATCACGTTCCGCTAGAAAGTTAAGGGCCAAAAACTTAAAGATGGTTTTAGAAGAATTAAGAAGGCCAGACGAAGACTTTAAAGCAACTCGTTATTTTTCTCGTGCATCAATGCTTGGTCGTATTGATATGTCGAGCCTTTGGGATGAGTATGAAAGTATGCCTGAAAGAACAGGACCTTTAATTCACGACACAAAACGTTTAAATACTTTATTAAAGCGAAAAAACCTCGATTTTCTTTATGAATTTAAAGATGTCGAAGGTGATAGCTATGATGTGTATAAGTATAAAAATAAAGTTTATGTACATTCTGTGAAACAAGATAAGTTTTATAAGTATCGAAATCCACATTATTTCAAATACTTCGTCAAAAAGAGCGACTACTAGTTTTTTATTGAGTCTAACTACTTGAAAATAGTTGTCAAAAAGCTTGTTAAAACGGCTCTCTAGCAGTATATTCAATTAATTATTAGTGTATTAATTATTTATAGCTAGGAGATGAGGATGCTAAAGGATTTTACATTTACTTCTGAATCAGTAACAGAAGGGCACCCTGATAAAATTGCTGACCAAGTTAGTGATGCTGTTCTAGACGCAATGTTAGAACAAGATCCAAAATCACGTGTTGCATGTGAGACTATGGTTACAACTGGACTAGTCGTACTTGCTGGAGAAATTACTTCTAAAGCAAATGTAGACTTTCAAGAAACAGTAAGAAATAAAATTAGAGAGATTGGTTATGATCACTCAGATAAAGGTTTTGACGCTAACACTTGTGGTGTAATGGTTGCTCTTGATAAGCAGTCACCAGATATCGCTCAAGGTGTAAACGAAGGTGAAGGAACTTATACTGAGCTTGGTGCAGGTGACCAAGGTCTAATGTTTGGTTACGCATGTGATGAAACAGATAACTACATGCCAATGACTATTGATCTATCTCACAAACTTGCTCAGAGACTTTCTGAAGTTAGAAAAGATGGTACTCTTGGTGAACTAAGAGCTGACGGTAAGACACAAGTTTCTGCTCAGTATGAAGATGGAAAACTTTCTCGTATTGATGCAATTGTTGTTTCAACTCAACACTCTGACAAAATGACTCTTGCACAAGTTCAAGAAGCAGTTAGAGAAGAAGTTGTTAATAAAGTTGTTCCAGCATCACTTGTTGATAACAACACAAAATACTTCATCAACCCAACTGGTAAATTTGTTATTGGTGGGCCAATGGGTGACTGTGGTCTAACAGGTAGAAAGATTATCGTTGATACATACGGTGGTCACGGTGCACACGGTGGTGGAGCATTCTCTGGTAAAGATCCAACAAAAGTTGACCGTTCAGCGGCATACGCAACAAGACAAATCGCAAAGCATATCGTTGCCGCAGGTCTTGCTGAGAGAGCTCTAGTACAAGTTGCATATGCAATTGGTGTAGCTGAGCCAATGTCACTTCTAGTAGATACTTTTGGTACAGAAAAAGTTGATGTTGCTAAGATCAACAATGCTGTTAATCAAATTTTTGATATGAAGCCAGCGGCGATTATCGAAAGACTTGATCTTCTAAGACCAATCTATTCTCCAACTGCTGCTTACGGGCACTTTGGTAGAAGTAAAGATGGTTTCTTTCCTTGGGAAGAATTATCTTATGTCGAAAAATTAAAGGCTCTATGTCTATAGAATAAAATAAAGCTCCCTTTGGGAGCTTTTTTTTATATAATAAAGTCCTATGAATGAATTCTTCATGTTCACATTACGATACACACCATTTTGGTCGATACCTATTATGATCATAGGTGGCCGTTTTGCCTATTACTACTGGCTAAGAGGCTATACCATTCCGCCGCTATTCTTTGCTATGCTCTCAGCTATCTCAACATTCTTTCTCTTTCTTTGGGTGATGGCAGGAGGTCCTGATAAAATAGTTCACTACTTTTTAGAACTTATTCACGGACTGTAAGAAACTTTTAGATACAAAAATCAATAAAATTAAGCACTTAACCTTTGTGTGGCAGAAATGTTGTGGTGTTAAAAAATTGACACGTCTACAGATTGTTCGATACCATTTTGTTGGGACAATTTTTAACCGCTCAAGATGAGAGGCAACAACACATGAAAAATGATTTTAATTTTTTGACTGATACATTCACGAACGAAGAGTCAGCAAATGAAGTAAAAATCGACCAATCACTAAAACCGGTCATTATTGTCGTAGAGGATGATCAAACTCTCTCTGCGATGATTACAAAATATCTTAGTAAAAAAATCAATCTTGAAGTCTTTAGCTTCAGCTCTCCAAATTCAGCAATAGAGCATATTACAGCAAACTCTGTAAATCGTTTCTGCTTGATTACGGATATAAGTTTTGAAGATAGTTCTTCAGATGGTTTATATCTGATAGACCTTCTCAAGGAGAGAGGACTGACATTTGCATCAATTGCAATGACAGGCTTCGCTTCTATTGAAACGGCCATTGCTGCAACTAAGAAGGGTGTATTTCATTATTTAACAAAGCCATTTGAACTAGAGGATCTTAAGGATCTTGTTGTGAAGGCACTGATGAATAAGCTTGAGTATCGTGAAAGCCTTGAGGTTAGTAATAATATTCAGCAAAAGAATGAAAAACGATCGCTAGGTAAACGCTATAAGTTAGAGATGCCAACTGAAGAAGATGTTTTCTGCGGTATGATTGGACGCTCTAAACCTATGCAAAAGATCTTTGAGCGTATTAAGAAGGTTGCAGCCTCAAACTCTACTGTCTTAATTGGTGGTCCTTCTGGTACTGGGAAGGAGCTTGTTGCACGGGCCATTCACCAATGCTCTAAACGCCAGTCTAAGAAGATTGTTAACGTTAATTGTGGGGCCATTCCTGGTGAGCTTCTTGAAAGTGAGTTATTTGGCCACGAAAAGGGAGCATTTACAGGTGCAGTTTCAAGTCGAATGGGACGTTTTGAAGCGGCCAATGAAGGCTCAATTTTCTTAGATGAAATTGGGGATATGCCACTCCTTTTACAAGTTAAATTATTAAGAGTTTTACAACAAAGAGAAATTGAACGTGTTGGATCTACTGTAACGACACCTGTTGATGTTCGTATTATTACAGCGACACACAGAGACCTTGAGGATTCAGTACAGCAAGGTAACTTCAGAGAAGACCTTTATTACCGTTTAAATGTAATTCCTATAAAGATTCCAGCTCTTAAAGATAGAAGAGAAGATATCCCATTATTAATTTCTTATTTCTTATCTCGCTTTGTAAGTGCAGATGGAAGAAATGATATTGAGCTCGATGATGAGACATTTGAAATTCTTATGTCTTATGAATGGCCAGGAAACGTAAGAGAGCTAGAAAATCTTATTGAACGTTTAGTAATCTTAAGAGGTGGAAATAAAATACGTCCACAAGACTTACCTCCTAAGATCCTTGCATTAACAAACCGTAGTGCAATTGATACAGAAGATCTTGTTAATCTTCCTGATAACGGACTTAATCTTAAAGACTTCATGAGTGAAGTAGAAGAGTCCTTAATTCGTCAGGCCCTTACAAAGACTAATGGGAATAAGAATCAAGCATCTAAACTTCTTCAGATGAATCGAACGACATTAATCGAAAAAATGAAGAAGCGAAATTTAGATTTTTCAATTCAACAATAAATCACATTGTTTCAATGCCAAATTGACACCAATACTTTAGCCGACTTTCATAGTCGGCTTTTTAAATCACTGATTATCTGTCATGACATTACTTTGACACGGAAAAATTGTCCCATGAGAAAAATTTTCCTTTGAAATAACTCAAAATATAGTAAAATAGGTTAGGGCATGCTTCAGGAAGAAGAAATTGCCAAATAATTGACGTTATTAAATTTGAAACAGGAAGTTTCTACCATCATGAAGAAAGATTTTAATTTCAAAAATTTCTTATCTTTTATAGCACTCTTTTTTAGTGTTGCTATCCTTAGTACAGCTTCCGCAAATGTTGTTACACCTGAAATTCATAATGATTTTCTAAGAGTTAAGTTCTTTCTAGATAAGAAGCTTGTAAATGTAACTAAGTCTAGTACTGAAGTATCGTTTTCAACTCTTGATGGAGATGTCTATACGCAAGTAAGAGAAGGGCTTAAGAACTTTTCTTCATCTAAGTATATAAAGAGAGTTTCTTACACAGAGCCAACTTCTGGAAATAATGTTTTTACAATTACTCTCTCTCTAAAGAAGAATGTTGAAGTTTTCTCTTTTTATAAAAATCGTGATCGTGCTTACTACGTAGACTTTTGGAAAGATGGCCAAGTTAGTAATAAACAAGCTGCCATAAAGACACTTCCTAAACTAGTAAAAAGAGATACTAATGAAGCGAAGATGTCGACACCTAAGTTCGTTAAAAAGGCTTCAACACAGGTAAAGAAAAAGCCTAAGAAGAAAGTAAGAAAGAAAATTGTTAAGAAGGCTCCTAAGAAAGAAAAAGAATATAAAGACTTCAGATATGGAGCTTCTTTCATTTGGAATTATGAGCCTTTAGCTCCAAAGTTGAAAAATCAAATTAGACTCGATAGAAAAACTGCAGAATACTTCTTTCCAATCAAGAACTTTGATTATGAAAAAAGTGATTCTCAGGCCCATATGCAACTTACTTTGAACTTGTACAGAAAAGCAAAATGGGGATTGATGTATAAATCAATTAAGCTTTACGAGAAGAAGTTTCCAAATAATTACAATGCCTACAATGATTATATGAAGGCAAATGCTCTATTACGTGAAACTTTAGAAAAAGGTGATCTAAAGCCTGTTGATACAGCTGTTTCAATGTATACGAATATTGTCGATCGTACTGATAATTATGAAATGAGAAAAGGTCTTTATAAGTATCTTGTTACTTTCTATCGTGAAAGAAAAGATTACGTAAAGGCTTTAAAATACGCTAAGCGCTTCTTTAGTGATGCAAAAGAAAACTTTGACTATGAAGAACTTGAGTATATGGGTGAGTTCATCTTAGCTTCTTTGGCCAATTTAAACCAAGTTGATAAAGTAAAAAACCTTATTAATGACAAAACTCTAATTAAGATAATCTCTAAACAAAAGCTTAAGGCTTATGAGATTTATACATACCTAAGACAAAATGATGAAGAAAAGGCCATTGAGGCTTTTGAATCATTTGAACAGTCTACTAAGGGAGAGTACTTAGGTTCTATTTACTACAACGCTGCTGAAGCATACTTTAGACAAGCAAATTATAGTAAAGCATTTAGAATTTATGACACGTTTATCTCTAAATATTCATTCATGAGCGAGTCAGCACAGGCAAGGTTACGTATGGCCTTGATTGCAGACCTTCAGGACCGCCCAAAAAATGAAGTCCTTGAGCTTTACAAGAATGCAATTAATCGAGCACAGAATCAAGATGTTAGTCTTGAGGCCCGTATTCGCTATGTTGGTCTTCGTACAATTAGAAAGAACAAGAGAAGTGAACAGGATAATGAAACGAGAGTATTCCTAGATAAGGGAACAGATAAGAAGCTTAACGCTAACTTAGAGAGGCTCTTATGGCAAACACGTCTTCGTAGCTACATCGTTGACGGCAAGTATGAGGAAGCTCTGACATTTCTTACAGCTCTTCCAGTTGCAGCAATGAAGATTAGTGAAAAGAAAGTATTTGAAGCAGATGGTGCCGAAATTGTGTACGGGATCATTAAATCAAATTTTGCAGAGGGGAAATTTGCTCGTGCAATCCGTGCTTGGGAGATCTATAAGAATACATATTTCAAAAAGATAGGTGCTGATCCAGAAATACAATTTATTATCGCAAAATCGTATATAAATCTTACACTCTGGGATGGATTTCAAAAAATGTATGAGAAAATGTTAGCGAGCAAAAAGGAAACTGCTCACACATTTCCACTATGGGTTCCACGCAAGGAAGTTAAGAAATTGGACTTATACAAGAACGAATTACAAATTCTAAGAAATTTGAAGTTAAAAAATTATGCATCTGTTGATCGTATAATTGCTAGTACTCAAAAATCATATCCAAACTTTGAAAAAATCACTTTCTATAAGGCCCTAGCTCACTACAAAAAGGGTGAGTATGCAAAGGCAGAAAAAGAATATGAAAAGTTTTATGCAAGCGGTGCAAATGCGAACACTATTGATGCAAAAGACTTAATCGACTCAATCGAGTTCTATCTTGAATCAATCTATGAAAGCAAGAAGTATGATAAGTACCTAAAGGTTTCACAGGCCCTTCTTAAAGATGCTAGTGAATTTCATGTTCCGGAAAGCGTTGCAAAAGGTCTAAGAGAGCAGGTTAATTATCAAAGAGTTGAAATTTTATTTAATAAGAATAGTAAGTGGGCAACAGCAGAAGCAGAAAGCTTTCTTACAGAGTTCGATAAGTCATTATATAAGAATCGCGTAAAGTTCTTATTAGGAAAGGAAAGCCTAAAGAAGAACAACTTCACACTTGGTGAGAAGCTTTTAAATGAGATCTTAAATGACAAAGATGCGAAGGAATATTTAAAAGAATTAGTTAGAAGTGAATTAACACTTATTAATTTAAAGAAACGTACACTTTAATTTTTGCCCACGGATCGGGCATGACAGACAGGAGGTCAAATGAATACGTTTACAGCAGAACTTTTTGGACAGGATCCTAAAATTGTTAAAGCTTTAAAAGTTGCAAACAATGTTGCTGTTACAAAAGCACCAGTGCTTATTGTAGGTGAGGCAGGTGTTGGAAAGAAGACTCTAGCGGGTTTCATTCACGAAAACTCGACAAGACAAGGTAAGCCATTTGTAACAGTTGATTGTTCAAATGAGTCAAACCAAGTAGAAAATGAAATCTTAGGTTACAGAGATCCAGAAACTGGACGTTTTATCAAAGGTGCATTTGAAAATGCTAATGGTGGAACAGTAGTTCTAGTAAACGTAGATGGTCTTGAAGATACATTTCAAAAGAAATTACACAAAATTCTAGGTGAATTACAAGATTACGAAATTGACGTAAGAATGGTTGCAACAACAACTAAGAATTTATCAAAGCTAGTAGGAGCAGGACGTTTCTACCGTGGTCTTTATACATTCATCTCGTCTAACTCAATCACTCTAACTCCACTAAGAGAAAGAGTTGGTGATCTTGAGTATATCGCAAGAAACATTATTAAGACGACTCTTGATGGTCAAGAAGTTTCAGTTCAAGAAGAAGCAATGAATAAGATTCTTTCTCACTACTGGACTCATAATGTTAAAGAACTTAAAGCAGTTCTTGAAAATGCTCTTGCAAACTTTGAAGGTGATGAAGTTTCAGCTGAGCATTTAGAAATCGGTGAGAAGAAAGCAGTTAATGTGATCTCTGAAGACGATTCAGAAGGAATCAGATTAATGTCTCTTAAAGAAGCTGAAAAGTTACTTATCAAGAAGGCACTTATTCATACTTCAGAAAACAGAACACAAGCTGCAAAGATTCTAGGTGTTTCAATTAGAACTCTTAGAAATAAAATCAATGAGTACCGTGGTGATGGTAACTCATACTTTGTTAACTTAAGATAAGGTGATTCATGAGGGTTGAGGACAAAACATTAAAAGCATTAGCATCTTCTTTGAATTTAAGACAGATCCGACATGAGATCTTAACTTCAAATATCGCTAACGCGGATACACCAGGTTATAAAGCAAAACGTGTAGACTTCGAAGAAGCACTACAAAGAGCTTTAGACGTTGATGGGAATCTTGAGATGTTGACCTCTGACGAGAAACACTTTGACGTTGGCAATGGTGGGTTTGATAATCTTCAACCTGAAATTTATGAAGATCCAAATGGAATCGTCTCTGAAGATGGAAATACTGTCGACAGAGACGCTGAAATGGCCAAAATGGCCGAAAATAAAATCTTATACGATGCATCTGTAAAGTTACTTAATAAGAAACTTGGGATGCTGAAATATACAATTAACTCTGAGAAGTAGGGGGAATAAATGGATTTATTAACCAGCCTAAAAATTAGTTCATCAGGAGTTGCTGCAAATAAGAAGCGCATGGCCGCGATTTCTTCAAATATTGCTAATGCTCAAACGACTAGAACTGCTGAAGGTGGCCCATATCGTAAGAAGGAAGTTGCTTTTGGTAGTGAGCCTGCACGCGATAGCTTTTCAGATGTACTAGAGGGTGAGCTTGAAGAGCAGGCCCAAGCAGTTCATGCAACAGAGGTTATCTCAAGTGATAGACCTCCAATTTTAAAGTATGAACCAAATCACCCAGATGCTAATGAGCAAGGGTATGTTGCCTATCCGAATATCAATGTGATGGAAGAGATGGCAGATATGATTTCAGCTTCAAGAAGTTATGAAGCTAATATTAATGTAATGAATACAACTAAGAGTATGGCGATGAAAGCGCTTGAAATTGGTAGTGGAAACTAGGAATAGGGGTTAAACCATGGCGATCAATAATATAACAACAATGAATGACGTCTTTAACTCACAGAAAATGCGTGATTGGACAAACCCAGCTGGTGGAGCAGAGAAGCCAGGTGGAGATTTTAAGCTAGAAGGATTTGATGAAATTGCAAAGGTTGCTCCTTCTGAAAAAAATCAGAGTTTTTCTGAACTTCTTGCTAATCAAATCATGGATGTAAATAAACTACAAAAAGAAGCTAATACGGCAATTGAGAAATTAGTTAGTGGTGAAAGTAAGAATATCCACGAAACGATGCTGGCCGTAGAGAAAGCTGAAATTGCTTTTAAGACGATGAATCAAGTTCGAAGTAAAGTAATTGATGCATATAAAGAAGTAATGAGAATGCAAGTCTAGTTGATAACTAGTTAATGATCTCTTAATTTAGGATGAATTAAGAGCTTCAGGTGTCAGGAGGATACGTGAAAGATTTTTTCGACAAAATGCTAAGAAACTTCAAAGAGTTCTATGGTGAGCTCGATGCAGGAAAGAAGATCTCTCTCTTTGCTGTAACTGGAGTTATTCTAGTCTTCCTACTAGGTGTTGTCCTTTGGGCCACACATACAAATTATAAGGTACTTTATTCAGACTTAAATAAAGAGGATATGACAAAGGTTGAGGTCTTCTTAAGTCAAAATAATGTAGAAAAGAAAACATCAGCAGATGGAAGAACGGTTAGTATTCCTGAGGATATGATCGAAACTGTTCGTCTAAAAATGATGACTTCTGGTTTTTCATTCTCTGGTACAGTTGGTTACGAAGTCTTTGATAACCAATCGTTTGGTACAACTTCATTTGTTCAAAAAGTTAATAAGCAAAGAGCACTAGAAGGTGAGCTTATTAAAACAATTAAGCACCTTAGAGGTGTTAAAAGAGCTCGTGTTCACTTAAATATTCCAGAATCATCACCATTTGTATCTGAGAAGAAACCACCAAGTGCCTCTGTTGTACTTGAATTAAATCGTGGTGTTACTCTGACGGAACAAGAAATCAAGGGGATCTCTTCTCTTGTCGCTTCATCTGTTGAAGGGATGAGACCGACTGGTGTTGTAATCCTTGACCATAGAGGAAAGAAGCTATCTGAGAATATCGGAGATGCAATGACGGCAAATACAGCAAATCGTCTTGCTCTTGAGTCAAAACTTAATAGAAAGTATGAAGCCCAAATTGAGGATATCTTAACAAAAGTAGTTGGTGCCGGTAAGGTTATCGCTAAAGTGTCTGTTGATATGGATTTTACTGAAAGTGTATCAACACAAACAAGTTATGATTCTGAAAATAAGGCCGTTCTTTCTGAAGTAACAAATACACAGAATTTACAAGGTTCTCGTCCTTCTCCACAGGGGATTCCTGGAGCGAGATCAAACCTTCCAGGTGAACAGCCTCAACCAGGTGTTCCTGAAACAAGAAATGACGTGAAAAAAGAGTTAGCGACACGTAATTACAATGTACCTAAGAAGGTAACGCGTTCCAAATCGCCAACAGCAAGTGTTAGAAAAATTTCAGCTGCAGTTATGCTAGATGGAAAGAGAGTTACACAAACTGTTGATGGTAAGACTGTTACAAAGTATGAGCCGTGGTCAGAAGCAGATATTGCAAACTTTCAAGCAATCGTTGCTTCAACTCTAGGTATCGATGATCGTCGTGGAGATGTGATTACGATTAAGAATATGGAGTTCCAACAAGAAGATCTTGAAGCAATTGATGCTTTAATGCGTGAGCGTGAAAACAGAGAGCTAATCAAGAATATCTTTAAGTATCTTGCAATTGGTTTAACGATCTCTCTTTTCTTCTTCGTTGTTGTTAGACCATTTATTCAGTGGGTTACAGATAACGCAGTTGAAACAGTAGAGGACTTCTTACCAAGAACTCTTGAAGAATTAGAGAAGGTTCAAGCGAACCAAAAACTTCCAGGACTTGAGGATGCTCTTCCACAAATTGAAGAAAAGCTCAATCCTGAGAAGATTGAAGGAAATATGCTACGTGAAAAGATTATCTCACTTGTTGAGACTAATCCTGGAAAAGCAGCACAGATTGTACATGATATGATTCATGCACAGGAATCGGATAAGTCGATTGCTTAGTATGATGTTAATTAATAGGAAAAGAGCCCTTTAAGGAAGAGGAGAGAAAAGTGGCCGATCAATCATTAGACCCAGATGTAGAGTACTCGCTACTATCAGGACAAGACAAAGCAGCACTTCTGCTTAGTTCTCTTGGTGTAAGTACAACACAACTAATTTTCTCACATATGCGTGATAACGATGTAAAGCGTCTTATCAATGCAATGTCTAATGTTAAGAAAGCTCCTATTTGGATGATCAAGAGAGTTCTAGAGGAATTCTACTCAGAACTTAATGAAGAAAATGATCTACTATTCTCTGATAACTCTTCTCGTGACTTTATCGTAAATGCTCTTGGTGAAGATAGAGCAAAGCAACTACTTGGACAGATTATTGATGTTGGTGCAAATCAAACTCTTGAATCTCTTGAGCTAGTTGATACAAGAACACTTGCAAACTTCCTAATTAATGAGCATCCGCAAACAATTGCTCTTATCATCGCTCACTTATCGGCCGAGAGAAAGGTTGATGTTCTAAGACGTCTACCAGAAGGTCTACAGGCCGAGGTTGTATTAAGAGTTGCAAACCTAGACTTCGTTTCTCCTGAGCTTATTGCACAACTTGATGATGTTCTTAAGACTGAACTTTCTACTCTTGGAACAATTGATACAAATCAACTTGGTGGTGTTGAGCCTATCGCAGATATGCTTAACCTTATGGATAAGAATTCTGAGAAGAATATCATGGGGCGAGTTGAAGAAAAAGATCCTGAACTTGCTGAAGAGATTCGTAAGCTTATGTTCGTTTTCGAAGACCTTGTCTACGTTGATGATCGTGGTATCCAGGCGCTTCTTAAAGAAGTTGATCAACAAAAACTTGTTATTGCACTTAAGACTGCACCAGAAGAAATACGTTCAAAGCTATTTAGAAATATGTCAAATCGTGCAGCAACTCTTCTACAAGAAGACCTTGATGCTCTTGGGCCAACGAAACTTTCAGATGTTGAAAAAGCTCAAGCAGAAATCGTACATAAATGTAAAGAACTTGAACAACAAGGAAAAGCGTTCATCTCTCGTGGTGGAGACGGCGACGCACTTGTTTAATAATAATTTAATTAGAATGGCGGCTTAATGACCACAGAAGTAAAAGACTATCAATTTCAATCATTTTCTCAGAAACCGATGAATTCGGAAGTTGAGGACTTTGAGTTCCAAGATTTTGAGGGAATGTCTGTACGTGAGATCGAAGAGAAGCAAAAGGTCATTCGCGTTGAAAGACAGCAAGCAAGAGAGACAGGTTTCGACCTTAATCCTATTGTTCATGAAGCACGTGGTATTAGAGCGCAAGAAGATAGTGACTTTGAGCAGGCCGTTAGAGAAGAAGTTGAAAAACGTATTCAACAAGTAAAAGAAGAAGCATATAGAGAAGGACTTGAGCTAGGAAAGGAAGAAGGTCGCAAAGAAGTAAGAGAAGAATTATCAGCTAGTGCTGAAGAAAAAATCTTACTTTTAAATGATATGGTTTCTGAGGTCTTAAGTTCTCGAATTAAGTTACTATCTGCCCAAAAGATGCAAACTTATAATCTATTAAGAACAATTGCAAAATGGGTTGTTTTAAAAGAACTCAAGGATGATGGAGAATATATTGTCCGTTTACTTGAGAAGCTTATTGTCGAGGCCCAAACTAGAGATAACCTACTTATACGTGTTAATGAAAAACACTTTGAGCAAATGCCTGAGGTATTAGAAGTTGTTCAGGAAAAAGTAGGAGAGCTTAAAAATGCCCGTGTTGAAATTGACTTTGATATTGAAGCACCGGGGATCATTGTCGAGTCTTCTAATGGAATTGTTAATGGAAGTCTCAAAACTCAATTAGAGAGTCTTGATAAGTTGTTTGAAGCCGTAGGGCTTGCAAGCGAAGAGGTTGACTCAGATGAATCAGAATAGTCCATTTGAATCGTTAGATTTAGAGGCCATTCACAAGGCCTATGAATATGCCACACCTTACCAAAAGGTAGGGAAGGTTTGTGCATCAAAAGGTATGCTATACGAAGTGAACCTTTCTCGTGCTGTTATTGGTTCTAATGTCGAATTCGTAACAGAGTTTGGTGATCGTTGTTTAGGAGAAGTTGTCTCTATTGATGGGCCAAAGTGTCTAACAATGCCTTATTCTGAAATCTCAGGTATCAATTCTGAAACAAAAGTATTTTTAAAAGAGCTTGTGACAAAAGTAAATGTCGGCGAGCAATATCTTGGTCGCGTTATTGATTTTCAAGGAAATCCTATTGACGGGAAAGGGCCAATTAAGAAATCAAATGAAGTAAGGTCAATCTTTGGGAAACCAATAAATCCGTTAGAGAGGCCACCTATTAGTCAAGTTCTTGATACTGGTGTTAATGCAATTAATGCATTTATGACAGCTGGAAAAGGACAACGCCTTGCCATTATGGCCGGTTCAGGTGTTGGTAAGTCTGTAACACTTGGTATGGTTGCACAAAAGTCTTCGGCCGATGTTAATGTCATTGCTCTAATTGGAGAACGTGGCCGTGAGGTTCGTGAATTCATTGAGCATGATTTAGGAGAGGAAGGACTTAAAAAATCAATTGTTGTTGTTGCAACATCAGATACCTCGGCCCTTATTCGTATGAAAGCTGCATATGTAGCTACAACATTTGCTGAATACTTTAGAGATCAGAATCAAGATGTACTATTAATGATGGATTCAATCACACGTTTTGCGATGGCTTCTCGTGAAATCTCTTTAAGTGCTGGGGATCCTCCAGGTCAAAAAGGTTATACTCCAACAGTATTTGCTCAATTACCAAAATTAATGGAGCGTGCGGGAACGAAAGCTAATGCAGGATCAATCACTGGTATTTATACGGTACTTGTTGAAGGTGGGGATATGGATGAGCCAATTGCTGATGCTGTTCGTGGTATTAGTGACGGACACATTATTCTCTCTCGAGAACTTGCCTCTAAGAACCAATTCCCGGCAATTGATGTTCTTCAATCATTATCAAGGGTAATGAATAAAGTTGTGACAAGTGAGCATCGAGTTGTTGCGGGTCATATGCGTGATCTAATGTCTGCATACCGTGATAATGAAGACCTTATTAATGTTGGTGCCTACGCTAGAGGTTCAAACCCTAAAGTGGATAAGGCAATGATCATAATTGAACAATTAAATGATCTACTTAAACAAATGCAAGGTGAGGATCATTATCAAACGATCGAAGAACTTTATGATTCGATGGTAGGTTTAGCTAAATATGCTGAAGAAGCCTATCAGTCAGATGATGAGGAATAAATAAATGCGTCGTAAGAAGTTTAAATTAGATGGACTATTAAAACTACGAGAGTTTAACGAGCAAAGAGTTAAGCTTGAACTAGGGCAGATTAATAGTGAAAAAGGAAGACTTCTTGAAAAGATTGCTAAATGTAAGCAGGATATTGAAGAAACCTATAAAGCTCAAGAAGCTTTTTTAGAAACATATACTCCTGGTAGAAATGCACAATTCTTCCCAATGTTTATTCAGTCAAAAAGAGAAGAAATTAAAGTGTTAGAAAACCAGCTTCACGCTGTTGATAGAGCTTACCAAGAAAAGATTAAAGAGCTATCAGTTGCAAAAGGTGAAGTTAAAGTTATTGATAATTTAAAACAAGACTTTGAAACAAAACAAAATAAAGAAATCGAAAAGAAACGCCAAGAGGCCATTGATGAATTAATGATGGCCAAAAGACACTCTAAGAAATTGGCCGGAGAACTATAAATGAAAGCATTATTACTAAGTACTTTATTAGTTTTTTCATTAAATACAAAAGCTGAAGATAAAAAGATCTACACTCAAGAAGAGTTCGATAAAGCTCTTGATGCAGCTATTGAAAAGAAAATGAAAAGAATTGGACGTGGTAAGCTCGTTGAGTTTTCTCAAGAACTTCTCAAAAAAGAACAGGATCTTGAACAAAGAGAAAAGGCCTTAAAGAATCAACAGAATCAAATTGCTGTTAATCAGAAGGAGCTTGAAGGGCGTATTCAAGAGTTTAAAAAATACCAAACAAACTTCTTATCTTGTCTTGATAAGAAAGACTCAGATGAGAGTAAGCGTGTTATCCATATGGTTGATGTTGTTTCAAATATGAGACCACAAACAGCAGCTGATCTATTGTCACAACAAGACCCATCGATTTCGATAAAGATTTTAGGTGAACTTGATCCAGTTAAGGTATCGAAAATCTTTAATATGATGGATAAAGAGATCTCGGCACGTCTTCAAAAGCAATACATGACCATGAAGAAGTAGGGTAAAACTTTCCTTGGTTAATTTTTTTCTAATTTTATGTAAAGATATTGCAAAGCGTTAAGTGAAAAAGGAATATAATGCTTAAAAACTTACTAGGACAAAATTCACAGGTTAAGGCCAGCAAAGGAAAGGGTGCTAATGATGCAAACTCTCTGAAAGCGTCTAACTTATTGGATAAGTCAGGTAAGGGACTAACAGCACAAGAGAAAAAAGGGTTGAATAAGGAGTTCTCTAAACTTCTTAACGAGGGTCAACCTAGGGGAAAAAATAAAGGACAAAATAACTTTTTGGCCACGAATGTAGCAAAAGAAATTCGTCCTAATTTAAAAGATTCAAGTAAGGCCAATTTAGCTCAAAATGCTAAACAGGGCATAGAATCTGAATCACTTAATCAGCTTTCTAAAAAGGCTAATTCTGCTCTAAAATCAACACCAAAGTCTTTATTTTCTACTATAAGTAATCAGGCAAATGCTCCAAAAAGTGATATTGATAGCGTTCTTGATACTAAGAATATTGTTTCATTACAAAAGGCCAAAACTGTTTTAGCAAATCGCAAAACACAGGGAAGCCAGAAAGAAACATTACTGACAGATAAAGATTTACCTAGAGTTGCTTCAAAAGGGATCAAGTCTCAGGCTGAGCTTGGAACAAATACTAAGGCCGTCTTAGATGATATTTCAAAAACGGATTCATCTGTTAAAAATGATGTACTTTTAAGAATGCCAAATAAGAGCCTTGAAAAGGGAAAAGCATCAAAGCTTAACCTTAGTCATCAAACATCAGATGCATTTGTTGCAAACCGCTCTTTTGCTGGAAATAATCAAGTTAAGAATATGGCCAATAATATTGGCTTAAATAAGTTTTCAAAAGAAGCGAACCTTAAGAATGACTCATTAATCAAAGTAAAACCTGAAACAATGAAGTCTTCACAAAATTCTGTTTCTCTTGAGGATATTCTAGGCCAAGAAACACCAAAGTCTGAAAACCGCTCTAGTTCTCTTCAAAATAATCTAATAGGAGCACTTGGAGCAGATAATTCAGCTTCAAACTTTAAGGCCCAGATTAATCTTGCAAAAGCTCCAGAGGTTCTTGATTTATCAGCAGTAACAAACTCTGATCAAATTATTCAAGAAGTGACAAATTACATTGAAATGAATCGCATTGAAAATGGAAAGTCTCTTCAAATGTTAGTTAAGCATGATCAATTAGGTCACTTTAATATCACAGCAAATAAAGAGATGAATGGAATGGTTGCCCTAAATATTGAAGCGCAATCAGTAGAAGCAAAAGAGTTCTTTAAAGAGAATGAAGTAAAGCTTCTTAAAAACCTAGATATGAAAGGTATCCGTGTTGCAGATTTTAAAATTCAAACAGCAACATCAGGACAAATGAGTGACACAGCTTCACAATCTGATTCTTTCAATAAAGAGAAAAAAGACTCTGAAAGAAGATTTGATGCACAAGCGGACAAAATCTCCACTTTAGAAAATAGTGGAAATGAGTTTGATTCTGCGAGACAATTAGATAGTGAAGATTCTTTAACATTTGATAAGAATGCTAGAGAGCGCCGTCAACAAAGATGGCAAGAATATAGTCAACGAATAGGTGCATAATGCCAGAAATTGGAAAACCACAACAGAGAAATTCATTTTCACAGGTGCGAATGGCCCCACGCCAGACTTCTGGTAATACAAATGCCAACGCAAATGTAGGTGAGCGTCTTAACCGCATAGCCGGAAATGATGTTGGTGAACAAAAATTCGTTGATGCAAAAGAACACAATAAAATGGGACAAGAAGGTTTCCTAAAACTTCTTTCTCATCAGTTAACACATCAAGATCCGATGAAGCCGATGGATCAAAAACAACTTTCAGCTGACCTTGCACAATTCTCTCAATTAGAGCAGATGACAAATATGAATCAAAAGCTTGATAATATGGGTAAGAATGACCCACAGGAGCTAAAGTTTTTTGGTGCAAGTTTTCTTGGTAAAGAAGTTTTAACAAGAGGTTCCTCTGTTAGTTATGATGGGCAGTCTTTTTCAAAAGATATCCCTTTCTTTATCGACAAAGAAGCAAAGAATGTAATCGTAAATATTTACGATAAAAATAAACAACTCATTGGAAAAGTTGAAGCTGAAAATCTTGGAAGAGGACAACACACTCTTGCATGGAATGGCCGTCAACTTGATAATACCAGAGCAGCTAAAGGCGACTATCGTCTTGAAGTTTGGGCCTTTGATAAGGACATGAATAAATTTAAAGCTGAAACTAAATCGACTGGTATTGTAAACGGTGTTGATTTTGAAAATGGTGAGACTGTTTTTACATTACAAAATGGAAATAAAGTTTTTCTTCGTGACGTAGATAGCTTTAAGCTCCCTAATAATGGGCAGCTTGGTAAAAGTGGTACAAATTCTGCCGCGTTGCAAAAGCAAATGTTAAAAAATTATAATAATATTAACGAATCCACTAACCAATAATTGGAAATAAATGGGAACTAAAGACATTTCAAATTTTCATATTCCAAATGTAAGCCAGGTCCCTGGTTCGAAGAAAGTTGATCTTCGTAACCGTCTTGGTAATGTTGGTGGAAACGAAGCGGCTCAATCTGAGTTTAAGAACTTATTAAACGATCAGATCTCAAACGAAAAGATTAATAGGGCCCACCAAATTGATCAGCTTGCACAAACTCAAGCTGAACATGGAATCAAGTTATCTACTCATGCAGCCAAGAGACTACAAGAGAGAAATATTCACGTTGATTCAAATGAATTTTTTAAGCTAAAGGATGCTTTCCAGAAACTTCAAAGTAAGGGTGGAAAAGATTCTTTAGTGATTACAGATAAAGCAGCTTATATCGTTGACGTACCAGGCAAGAAGGTTGTTACGGCCATCGATAAAGGAAGTATAGAGAGTAACGTTTTTACAAAAATTGATTCGACTGTATTGGTTTAAGATTTAATTAGCTGGTCCTAACGGAAGCTTAGTGTTTGCCTGTCGTTGTAAGCACATCAAAAAATCTTCACTCCATTTAGTCGTCTTAAGATCTAAACATTTAGATTTTGTTTTTAGTCTAGGAGGGACGAATGAGTATTTTACGATCTTTTAACATTGGTGTATCTGGTTTAAGCGCTTCAGGAGCGGGAATGAACGTTGTTTCAGATAACATTTCAAACGCTGGAACAAATGGTTTCAAAGCTTCACGTGCAGAATTCCAAGATGTACTTGCCGTTTCTCTTAAAGGTATTGAGGGTGGTGACCAATTTGGTGCTGGTACAAAACTAGCTCACATTAAGCCAATGATGACTCAAGGTGATGTTGCAAGAACTGAGTCAATTACTGACCTTGCAATTCAAGGTGATGGTTTCTTTAAAGTTAAAGCTCCATTTGGAAATGGGTTTACAAGAGATGGATCAATGCACTTTAACAAAGACGGTGAGCTTGTTAATAGTGATGGTTATAAAGTTCTTGGTTTCAAATCTAATGAAGATGGTGTTCTAACAAACAAAGAAGGTGAGATCAAGCTTGGAAATACAACGATCCCAGCTCAAGCAACAGAGAAGGTTAAGCTTTCAATGAACCTAGACTCAAGAGCTTCAGTAAAAGAATTCGATCCAAATAATCCAGAAGAAACTTCAAACTTTTCTTCTTCAATTACAGTATACGATAATGTAGGTACAGCTCGTCTTGTAACTGCATACTATAATAAAACAGCAGATAACAACTGGACATATAGAATTATGGCAGACGGTGCGGATGCTCAAGGTGGTGTTGCTGGAACAATGGTACAAATGGCAGAAGGTCAACTTGTATTCAATGACAAAGGGCAATTACAAGAAGAAATCGAAACATCTAACTCTTTCAACTTTAATAAAGGTGCAAGACAAGATCAGAAAATTTCATTTTCATGGGGTGAATCAATCTCTGAAGGTGGAGATGGTACAGATGCTTCTACTCAGTATGGTTCTGGTTCAGCTGTTGCAAGACACACTCAAGATGGTGCTTCAGCAGCAACTCTTGGATCTCTATCATTCAACGATGATGGTATCCTTACAGCAGTTTATGATAATGGTGAAACAAGAGATATTGCTCAAATCGCTATTGCAAAATTTGATAATAATGAAGGTCTTTTCAAAATGGGGAAAAACCTTTTCAAAGAATCTAAAAACTCTGGTCAACCAGCAATGGGGAAACCAGGTGAAGCGGGACGTGGACAAGTTCTTTCAAAGTCGATTGAGCTTTCAAACGTTGATATCGCAAGTGAATTCGTTAATTTAATGACTTCTCAAAGAAACTTCCAAGCTAATGCGAAGACGATCTCAACTGCAGACAAAATGATGCAAGAGATCTTCAGAATCAAAGGCTAATAATACTCAAAATACTTCCTAATGCTAAGAAAAGAAAGGCCCTCGATTGAGGGCCTTTTTTATTTGCGAATAATTAGTTTCTACGATGGCGTCTTTCTTTAAAGACATGTGCACGACAACTTGCATGCATGATATTTGGATGATTCCTAGGCCCTGAGAATCGTTGAAAATCAAAGCTTGGAACTTCACATCCGAACTGACACTTATAATTGAATACTCTTTGAAATCCATTCGTGTATGTAATTGTGTACTGATAGTCGATAACAGACATACGTCTATGTGAATCGTTATAAATCTCACAATTTACAAATGGTCCCCAATTAATTTGTCCATCAATTACGCGATGGCGCTCTTCTTGGGCCCAGATTTTTTGTGTGAGAAAAAGTAGTAGTGCTAGGCAAAGTAGCTTTTTCATAAAAGTCCCTCTTTATTCAAAATAACTTATATAAAAATGCTAGGAGAGTTTTAAAACTATGGCAAGTAAACCTGAGTTAACTCTATGACGCATACCTTACTGATTAAGAAGTCGATCGGCCTTGATTGTTAGACCAACGTTTTCTCTTGTCACCTTGCAGTATATTTTTGTGCCTTTAAATTGCTCTTCTTTCCACATGTCTTGGTAGTCATTCCATTCACTATCTGCAAAGAATTGGTCAAAGAATGCACCGATAGAATCCACAAGGCCTTCTAGTAGCTTTGTATGATCTGCGTCATCAGCTAGATCCATCGACGCAAAATATGTTGTTGCAGGTGCCGCTTCATTTGTAGCATCAACAAGGGAAGCGATAACAAGAACTTCACCTTTGTATAATTGGCCATATATTTCAAAAACCTTACTGGCGTCGACTAACTCATTGCGATATGTATCCTGAAGAAGTTCAAGTACTGAATCTGCCCATTCATTTGGTAGATCAATTAAAAACGGCCCATTTGTTCTTGAAAGCATTCGTATATCCTTTGAGTAGGGTGCTAATAAGTATTAAATCAATAGAAGATAATTAACAACGCACTATTTGTGTGTCAATATATCTGGACTTTAAATAAGATTAAATCAAAGGAGACAATAATGAGTGTTTATATCCTTTCTGGAGCAAGAACTCCAAGTGGAAGCTTTTTAAGTTCGCTAGCACAAGTAAAAGCGACTCAGCTAGGTGCAACTGCAATTGAATCAGCAGTTGAGAAAGCTGGTATCGCAAAAGATAAAGTTGATGAAGTATTTATGGGTAACGTTGTTCAGGCCGGTGTGGGTCAAGCCCCTGCTCGCCAAGCTGCTATTTTTGCAGGACTAAGTGAAGCAACTCCATGTACGACAATTAATAAAGTATGCGGATCGGGAATGAAGACAATCATCTCTGGTGCTCAGTCAATTATGACAGGTGATAACCAAGTTGTTGTTGCTGGTGGTATGGAAAATATGTCACAAGCTCCTCACTTATTAATGAATTCTAGAACTGGTGTTGCAAAGTTTGGTGCTGCAGAAGTTAAAGATGCTATGCAGTGGGATGGACTTTGGGATGTTTACTCTGACCAACCAATGGGAAGTTGTGCTGAAGAGTGTACAGAAAAGTATAACCTTTCAAGAGAAGCTCAAGATGCTTACTCAATTGAATCTTTTAAAAGAGCACAAGCTGCAATCGAAGCTGGAATCTTTAAAGATGAGATCGCTCCAGTAACAATTAAGGGCCGTAAAGGTGATACTGTTGTTTCTGAAGATGAAGGGCCATTTAAAGCAAAATTCGATAAGATTCCTGCTCTTAGGCCAGCATTCAAAAAAGATGGAACAATCACTGCTGCTAATGCTTCAACAATTAATGATGGAGCTGCCGCTGTTGTTCTTGCTGGTGAAGAATATAAGGACCAAGCTGATTTTAAAATCGTAGGTTGGGCATCACACGCTCAAGCACCAACTTGGTTTACAACTGCTCCAATTGAAGCAATGAAGAAGAATCTTGAAAAAACTGGATTAAATATCTCTGATATTGATGTATTTGAAATCAATGAAGCATTTGCTGCAGTTCCAATGGCCGCAATGGAAGAGCTGAAGATTCCACACGACAAACTTAATATTTATGGTTCAGGTGTTTCTCTTGGACACCCAATTGGAACTTCTGGAACACGTATTGTTGTGACACTTATGACAGCAATGAAAAATAAAGATGCAAAATACGGACTAGCTTCTATTTGCATTGGGGGCGGTGAAGCCTTATCATTAATACTAGAAAAAATTAAATAAATTTGCAGGACTTTCATGGTCCTGCTTTTTAAGTAGGACTATGGATGGCCCAAACGCAAAAGCAACATAAATCTGGTATCGTACGTTTCAAAGCAGGTGAAGTTCTCTTCAACCAAAACGATCCAGCAGACTCACTCTACATTATTCAAAAAGGTCAAATTAGACTCTATATCCCAAAGGGACAGGGTTTTGTTGAAATTGCCATTCTTCGCGCAGGTGAGGTTATTGGTGAGATGGCATACTTTGATGAAAAGGGTTCTCGTCGTAGTTGTTCTGCTGCTGCGATAGTACCTACAGATGTTGTTCGTGTAACCTTTGCAGCATTTGATAAAACAATGCAAGGCCTAAATCCTTGGTTTAAAACAATCGTTAATACTCTTGCTGATCGACTAAGAAAAACAAATGATCGTGTTAAGCAACTTGAAACCAACTCTGTCGGTTTTGGAAAAGATGGAAAAGTCGGTGAGTACGTTTTCTTTCATACAACTGATGTATTGAGAATTCTTGCGGGAATTTATCTTTCTTCTAAAGTACATGCTCAAAAAGGTGAAGACGGTGCACATCGAATTCATATGAATTCGATTCGCTACTACCTCTTTGATATTTTTGGTGTTGCTGAGATTAAGTTTGAAGAAATGATAGAGCTTCTAAAGCGTGAGGGAATTATAGTGATGGAAGCTGATAAAGATGGCCAAGAAAAATTGGTGAAAATTCCTGATCTTGATTCATTAAGGCTTATTGTTGCTTATGTTAATGGTGAAAAAGTTAAAACAGATGATAAGAAAACTAAAACCACACGTAAGTGTAATATGATCCTTTCTCGTATGAAAGCCCAGCTTCTTGCTAAGAATGTGACAAGCGGAAAAGCTTCTGTAAATTTGAGTGCCATCATTGATGAATTAAAAGAAGGACAGGCCATTGTAAATTCAGGTGATCTAAAACCTGCCATTGTCTCTGGTATTGTGGAAGATATTCTTGTTGATGATCAAGGTAATATGACAAATATGGTAAATGTTGATTCACTTTTTAAGATGCTTCCTGGTCTTGTTTTTCAAGATGCTTGGCAAAGAATTAATGAAGAGAAGTCAGGCAATAGTTACTAAAACTATTCTCCAGTTGGGTAGAAGTTAACTTCAACATTAGCACCATCACTATAAACTGCACTTCCGTACAGTTTTAGGAAGTAACCCGATTTGATTACAGAAGGGTATGCTGGAGTTGTATCTGATTCAGAAACGACTCTAATATTAAAGTTTGAGAAGTATTGAGGCTCTGAACCATTCATCATAAGCTTCCAACCATTTGAGGAACTCTCTGAAATTGTACTGCCATTAATCTTTAATGATATCGAACCTAATTGTGGTTTTGCATCCAAGTGAACATAACCATAAAATTTCTTAGGTGCTTCATAGTAGTATTGAATTGATTCTGGGTAAGTAAGTCTAGCATTTCCATGTAGTTGGATCATATGTCCTGTCTGAGGCTCTCCCGCTGTTGGTTCATAACGAGTATCTTTATTCGTCATAACACCGCGATATGTAAAACCACTTCCGGAACCTGTGTACTCAGGAATATTTACACCTGATTTTGTCAGAACAATTGTATCAGGATCAACTAATTTATTAGGGTCTGCAATTTTAATGAAGTTATACTTATGGGCAATAATGGCATCATCAATAGCGCTATTAACAGAGCTAAATAACGATCTAAAGCTAGTATTACAAATATCTACTTGATCACCATTTGTTACTGAAGCAGGAATAAACGGATATCCACCCGTTAAGTTTGTATAGGCCGTACTTAAGACAGATTGACTTGCTTTTCGGTAAATCCAATTCTTTTCTCCATCTCCAACTTGTGGACAAGATGATGAACCTGGCTCAGCAGCTGCTGTAATTGAAATTAATCTCATCATTGTTGAATTTAGACGGTAGCTTCCAACTCCACTACAGCTAGCATTATATGTTGGATTTTTTGCCCCTGAATGAAAAGAGCCATCATAATTTCCACGCATACAAAGTAGGTCGTGTACTTTACCTTTCATATATTCTTCTGCAACAGGATGATTTCCTGGAAGGCTATATCCTGTCGTGTTCCAATTACTACTATCTTCATTAGACATGAGAATAATTAATGTATAGGCTTCGTCTCTAAAGACACCATTTGATTGATTATTCTTAATAAGGTCATTGATTCTTTGGAGACCGGCCTCTCCTGTTCCACCTGCTGGTGGAAATTGACCAATCACTGTAGAGGCTTGATGTTTCGAAATATTTTGAACACCGCCACCTGGTGAAGTTCCATCTTTTGAAAAGAAATATGTCCCGGCATTTACACCACCACTTGAGACAAGCGGGGCAAGCATAACATGATAATCAAATCTTTCTGAAATATTATTTACGACATTATTTAGGGCCGCTTTTGTATTGTTATTAATGAATGTTGAACTAGATGTGTTGTCCCATACGAAGAGTAGGTCAACAGGTGGTTGAACGTAAGTAAAGCTTGTTCCAACTGTGCCAGCTCCAGTCTCTGTTTGTGGAGTGCTAAAACCATTAGAATTCTTTGGTGTAGCGAATTCTTCTTTTGCACATGAGGCCATTAAAATAAATGTTACAACCATTAATAACTTTTTCATCAACTAACTTATCGGTTTTAGTTTAAGAAAACTTAAAGAAAATTTCGGCCCCTTTTACTTAAGTATTCAAAAGCATTTAATGGTGGGAAAACGGCAATATTTGTCATGAATTTAGTTAATGATATCAAGAGGTTAAAATAGAAAAGTCTAATAAAATGGAGATTTAAATGGCGCAATGGTATTACGTTGAAAAAGGTGAGAGGGTAGGCCCCGTTGAAAATAGCGAAATTGAAAACCTTTTCAATAGTGGAAAGCTTAATGCTGAAAGTTATGTTTGGACAAAAGGTTATGATAATTGGAAGCATATCTCAGAAGCAACTGAGCTTGGTTATCTTTTGAATGAAAAAGTAGAAGATGCGCTACCTCCAGAATTAGATATGCCGCCAGTCATTGATGATCAAAATGTCGTGCTTTATAGTTGGGATGATCTGAAAGAAGACGAAAAGATTATTACAATTAAAATTGGCCAAGACCGTGGCGTTGATGAAGAAGTCGAATATGGCCCATTTAGTATAATTGATCTTCAAAGGGCCTATCAGCAAAATCGTATTAATGAAAAAACTCTTGCTTATATTCCTGGTGAAAACGAATGGTCTTATATTGCAAATACTCCAATTGCAAAAAAAATCTTTGGTAAAGCACCTCCTTTAATTACTGAAAGTGATGATGAAAGAAGAGAAAGCCGTCGTAAACCATTTGTTGCAAGAATGTTCTTTCATGATTCTCAACAAGTATTTGAAGGTGTTTGCCGCGATATTTCAGTTGGTGGAATGCAAGTTCTTGTCTCTAATTTTCCGTTTAATGTTGGTGATGAAATTACTTTAAATGTGCATCCAGAAAATTCAAATTACCACTTTGTTGCTTCAGGACTAGTTGTAAGACATTTAAGAGATAATCAAGGCTTTGCTTTACGATTTGTTAATCTTTCAGATGAAGCTGAAGATTCGATTCAAAAGTATGTAGGCTAATCCTTTATGAAGAGTTCGATTTATATTCGAGAATATTACGCGACTAAAGAGCCTCGTAATAATAAATCGAAAAAAAATATCATTCTCTTTCACGATATTGGTGGTGGCCATTATACTTTTGAAAATCTAATTCCATTAATGAATGATGAAGGAATTAATGTCGTTACATTCGATTACCTTGGGCATGGATTAAGTTCTGGTACACGTGGACATTTTGAAAGTATCGAGCAAATTAAAGGCTTCTTAACAGAATTACACACATCTAGTCAGATTGCTCAGTCAGAAGAAGTTTATACTTTATCAATTAATCAGGGAGCATTAGTGGCCTTGTATTATGCAACTTTATTTGAAAATGTTGCAGGAAATATATTTATCAATCCACGCTTAAGAGTTGAGTTAGATAAGAAGTTTTCAACTGATTTATTCAAGAGCATACCGCTTCCAATTTCTAAACTTCAGCTGAATTTACGCAAACAAAGTAGTGACTTAACAGCAAATGGATTTATTACAAAAAAGTCGTTAATCACGTTAAATAAGCTATTAAAGAAAGTACAATTAGACATTTACTTTATGAAATGTCGAAATCTTATATTTAGCAGTGATCGAAATAGTATTATATTTGAGACATTAATGAGCGAATTCCACGATGAAGTGGAGGTTCCAGAGATGAATTCAATTAAAATGATAAAAAAACAAGACATTATTTTTAAAGAAACTTATAATTGGTTATATGAAAATTAAATTTTTAAATCTGATATTAATTGCTCTGCTTTTCTCATGCGGTAATATGACAAAGAATTTCGTTAAGAAAGGGGATGCCTACATCAAGGGTGGAACTGCCGGTGGTGAGCCGTGGAGAGACTCTCTTAAGTTTCAGCGTATTTCTTGGTATTCAGATTTAAATTTAATGTATGACGTTTTCCTTGCCAAAATTGATCCAGATTCAAAGTTTTGGAAGTGGTTTTCTGAAAGTGAATCGAGAAGATTAAAGAAGTGTCATGCTGTTTATATAATGATCGACTTTAGCCTAGATTCAGATCGAATCTCACATTCAATGTTCTATAATCAAATCCTTTCAGATGACTTAACAGACATCGTAACAAATGACTTTGATTCGGCCCTGACAAATCATCCTGACTACAATAAATTTTTCTTGGCCCTCTATAAAACAAAAACTCTTTGTGCATCTCGTGATATCGGTGACTTAGAGATTAGTTTTCCTAATTACAGAACAAGAATTTTACATTTTTAGTTAATTTCTTCTCTAAAGTTAAACTATTAAAGTTCCGATAAATTGTTGAGGAGCTTTAGTAATGAGTGAAGAAAAGAAATTTGAAAGATTTGGCCGCTACCTAATTCTAGATCATCTAGTTGATGGTGGAATGGCAAAAATTTGTCGTGCAAGATTCCTTGGTGAACAGGCCGATAAAATCGTTGCGATTAAAATGGTCCAACCACAATTCTCTTCTGATGAGGCATTTCAACAAATGTTTATGGATGAGATTAAGACGACCTTTGGTCTTCTACATCCTAATATTGTACAGACTTACGATTATGGTTTTCATAATAATCAGTTATTCGTAGCAATGGAATATTGTGATGGACGTAACTTAAAGCAGTATATTGATAAGCTTAAAGAACACAATTACGTCTTTCCTGTTGAAATTTCAGTTTTCATTACAATTCAAGCTGCTCAAGGGCTCCACTATGCTCATACATTCACAGATAAACTAACAGGTAAGCCTGCTAATATTATCCACCGTGATATTTCTCCTCATAATATCATGCTAACTTTTGATGGCTCTGTTAAAGTTATCGACTTTGGTATTGCAAAGTCTGAAACAAACTCTGAAGCAACTCAAGCCGGAACTATTAAAGGTAAGCTTTCATATTTAGCACCAGAATATTTAGATGGATTAGATCTTGATCCAAGATATGACTTATTTGCAACTGCTATTACACTTTGGGAAATGCTTTGCTCTAGAAAGCTTTTCAAAGCTTCAAATGACTTAGCAGTACTTAAAAAGATTCAAGAGTGTAAGATTCCAGTTCCATCATCTATTAATCCGATGGTTCCAAAAGAACTTGATAAAATCATTCTTAAGGCCCTACATAAAGATCGTAGCAAGCGTTATCAATCTCTAGAGGAGTTTGCTAGGGCATTAAATAAATTTCTATACTCAACATATCCTGATTTCAACTCTTCAGATTTATCATATTTTGCAAAAGAGTTATTTAAGGATGAGATTAAGACAGATCGTGAAAGAATGTTTGAATTTGGACAGATCGATTTAGGTCCATATATCAAAGATTATAAGGCAGAGAGTGAAGGTGGAGCACCTTCTCAATCGAGTGGCCCTCAGAATAATTCTGCTAAAAAGAGAAAGCAAAAAGAAGCTCTCTTTGAGTTAGATATTGATGAGCAGACAGATATTCAAGTTGAAGGTTCAATGCCTAAGCTTGATTTAGCCTCTAAAACGTCTAAAACAAAAATTAATACAATTGATATTAAATCCAATAAAACCAGCGCTGGTACGAAAATTAAACGTATCAAAAAGAAGAAAAAACCAGTTAAGAAGAAAAAGTCTTATTTAATTCACGTTGCTTCGATCGCTGCTCTTGCTGTTGGTGTTTATTTTGCTAAAGACCAGATCCCTTTCTTAGGTGATAAGCCAGTTGAGAATACAAAGCAGGCCGAGGTCGCAAAAAAGGGCTCAAAGAGAGAGCCAACAAGTAGTGTGAAATCTACGTTAACTTTAAAGAACTTTAATAGAAATAAAGATAAGCTCTATATTAATGGTGAACAAAAAGAAGTTGATGTTCTAAATCGCATTAAGTTATCAACTAACGAATTGATGACGATTAGAGTAGAAAAGAGTGGAAGAGAGCACTTCATTATCCACGATATTAGTCTTCAAGAAGGTGAGTCTCGAAGTATAAAGGTCGAGTCTATGCCGATTGCATACTATGGATATCTACAAACGAGTTCAGCTTGTTTAGTAGGAAAAGTTAGCTTTGAATTATTCGGTGAACAACGAGAAGAGAAGCTTCCAATTCGCTTTGTTCCAGGAATTCCACTTGCTACTGGGATAAATGCACAAGGGGATAGTGTCCCTAAGGAATATGAAGTTACAGTTGAAAGTGCTAAAAGCTCTGTTCCTTATCGTGTGAAGTTTGAGATCTCTAACTCAAAAGTTGTTGATCTATGTAAATTACTATAATGGTTTTCTGCTGTGCTACCCAAGAAATTGGGAGTGACCTATACGTGAGATTATTAAATAGAAGATGGCCCGTTATCGGGCCATTTTTATTATCTTGAAATTGCTTTAATTAATGTGGCTAGAATTGATTCTTGTAACTTCGAAATAGAAGAGATATTTGCCATAACCAAGAATGGGCTTTTGTAGATATTCCCACAAATAGTTAGCTGACCTTTATTCTCATCGTATTCAACAATTTGAAAAGGATTAACGAATTCTGATTCAAAGTGCTTCATAAGTTTCTCTTCGAATTCTTTTCCCTTTGTTGGATTTGGTACTCTCTCTCCATCAATTGTTATATGAACCAGGACTTTTTTGTCATTATTCTTTGATGCGTTTTCAATATCATTATAAATAAACTTAAGCTTACTTGCTCCAAGATTCACTTTGAAAATATGCCATAGTTCTTCAAAGAATGCAGTTCGATCATTTGGCCAAAGAGCTTTTAGATGATCAACGACTTCAAATAATTCATCCAGAAGAACAATATTATTTTGTAGTACCCAGTTTCCAGATACCTTCTCAAAGAGTTGAGCAAGATTTTCATTTGATTCTGATTCAAATTGATCTGGCCCGTTAAAGAAGTTTTGTGTCTCTTGCACTGGAGTGTGCTTAGATTCCTTAGTTAGGAAATTATGTATACTTTCTTCTTCAAGTTGCTCAGGATTGTAGAAAATGCAGTCAAATTTTTCATTTGATAACTCATCGAAATCCACAACTTTACTCTTTGAAGTGTTTCCAAGTTGTCTAATAATGATTTGATTCTGATTCTTGATGAAACCAATTTGGCGTTGCATTAAGTCCTCTCTCTGTCGTTGTATTCAAAGATATTAGCGAATTTACTTGCGATACGTCAATGTCGAGAGGCCCTTTGTGGCCTTATCTGCTCAAGATTTAACTAGAATAGGGGAATAATATGGATAGTATTGTTTCATTTATGGGAGTTGCTATAATTGACATATGTTGTCGATAAAAAGAATTCTCGCATTTTCAGCTTTATTACCACTTGTGTCAGTCAACGCACAAGATGCTTGGTTGTTTAAAGAATATTATGATGCAAAGAATGAGAAGAAAGAGGTTTCAAAAGATAAGGACCATTACGTTAAGAAATCAGCTCTTTATCAAATTGATCTCAATGGTGACTTTCGAAGAGAATATATTGGCACTAAGATAGTGGATGGGATACCACATCTTACAATTTATAATATAAATCGTGAGCAGATATTTAATTATAAATTTCCAATTTCTGGTTTTGATTCGTATATATATCGTATAAGACGTCGAAAAATTAATAGTGATAAAATGGCGATTCTTTTTTACTTATATGATGGAAAGACTAGTTATATTGATAAATACGGCTCTTCATCTCTTTGGGCGATGGTTGTTGAAAATGGAAGTCTTAAAAACCTAGAAATAAAAGAGCTAGGAAAAATTTGGACTGAAAATACCGATAACTTTGGTCATTATAAGAGAGCACATCATGTAAATTTTAAAGATGTTAATAGCGATGGGCAGCTAGATTTAATTATATCTAGTGGCTCTGTTCACAAGTATTTTTCACATATAAAGGGAGTTAAATGGCGTAACTTATGACGCCTTTTTAATATCTTCTTTTTCTTGTTCTTCTCTTTTGTCAGCTAAACTTGTTACATTCGACTTATCTGGTGCATGTGCATCAGTCTTAAGCTTATCTGCATACGAGTCCTTATTAGCTCTAAAGAACGTATATGCACTAACAAATACTGGTAAGAGAATAAAGAATAGATAGAGTAGATTCTCTGAAGTTTTTGATTCTGTATATGATTCAACTTTTAAAAGATCTGAGTTATGTGTTCTTTCTTCTTTTTGGCCAGAAGGCTTTCTAGCTGGAGAAAAATCATAACCTTTGGCCTTAGACGGTTCAACTTCCTTATATTCTTCAATTGAAGATTCAAATGTATCTTCTACCGCTGGCTTTCTTGCGAAAGAGAATTGTGATGAAAGATATAAAAGTGAAATGGCCAATACTAATTTATTCATTTTATCTCCGTCCTAGAAGTGGTTGAATCCACACAATTATTTTATCATTTTATAGAAGAGAGTTTGAGGTGGTAATCTTGGCCTCTCTGGCTTTTAGAAAGATTCTATAATTGAGTCGATTAAGTTCACAAATTACTAATATTGCTTAGAAAATAATGAACATCGCCTAAGATATATTCGCAAAACTCCGATGATTAACTATAAGAAAGCAAAGAAGCCGAGTCCCTTGGTCGGATAATGTGTTGATTAAGTTTGAAAGGGGAACTTAAGAAGTGAATCAGTTAAAGAAATATGTTACATCAGTTCGAGTCGATCCGGATAAGATCGAAAAGGACTTTTTAGATTTTTGTAAGTCTTTTACAATGCGATTCATTGCCTCAATATTTCTTTTTAAAAAGAGAAAGGGGGAGGTCGTTTCTGGAGCTACGACTTTTTTCACCATCTTAAGCTTCGGTCCAGCTGTGATGATTTTAATATCAATCGTTGGTGCTTTCTTAAATGATAACGATGTCGCTAAAAATCATATCATATCAATGATTTTTTCTAACTTTCCACAGGTTGATAGTTCGATCTTAAGCGCTGTAAGAGAGGTTGTCGAAGAACAGATTAGAAGTCCGTATGTCGATTGGCATCAGCTCGTATTATGGTTCTTTGCTTGTCTTGGTATCAGCACTTCATTTATTTTTGGTATCAATACATTATCAAAAGTTGATATCGATGGTGGAATGATTCAGGATGATTTACGCTCAGCTTTCTTTGGTATTTTCTTGGCTCTATTCTTTTTGGCCTTAGCATTCTTAAATGAGAAAAACCTCGTTGTAGGCTTATTAAGTGAAGTAACACAACATGCAAGTACGTTTTATTATATTATTGAGCTCTCTATTTTGCCATTTACAATCTTAACCTTTGGATTAGTTTACAAATTCTCTACCCAAATTAAGGTTAGCTACAAAGATGCTCTATGTGGTGCCGCTGTTTTTATGATGTGCTTCTTTGCCGGTAAATCTACTTATTGGATATATTTACGTTATTTTAAAGAAGATCTAATACAAGACTATGGGAGCTTTTATAACCTTTTAGTCGCTATGATCTGGATATATTTTATCATATGCTCATTTTATCTAGGAGCATGTTATACTTATGTACCAAAGATAAAGATTTTTAATAATAAGAAAAGAAGGTCGCGTTGAGAAAGGAAGATGCAATCATATTAATGTGTCATGAAGTTTGTGAGGACTTGCACATCAATAAGGTTCTTAGAAAGAACTTCTTTGCATATTTCTATTCATGGGTTTTCTTATCATATAATGAAGTCGAGAAGAAAGTTGATGAGCTTGATAAGTCTCAAAACTTCTTTGATCGCTGGAAAAGCTCATTTAAGTATCTAAATTCAATCTGTGATTACGAGGAAAAACTTCAGCTCTTTAGTCGTTTATTTGAAATTTTCGCAGTTAAACTTAAAAACTCCAAAGCTCCTAAAGTATTACATGAAGCCTTTGTATCATTAGAGATAAAAGATAAGGACTTTGAAAATCTTAAGGACACTTTCTATAAAATACAGTATTTTAGAAAATCAGGATTAAGAGACTATTCAAATGCTCTTTTATTTTCTTTAATGATTTCTTATTCAAATGATGGGGTTTTAGATGAGTCTGAGTTTTCGTATTTAAGAAACTTATTAAGATCGATATGTGATCATATGCCAAATATACCAATTCATTCTTTTGATATTAAAAATGTATTAGCAGTAAATGCTTACTCTGAAGAAGAAATCAAGAAGCTTTCTCAAGAAGTTATCGCTGCAATTAAATCAGATGGTAACGTTGATAGAAAAGAATTGGCCGCTATGAAGTCTGTTATTAAGAAAATGCATCTAGGTGAATTTCATGATGATGAGTGGGAGACAATTGCTCCATTCTTATCTCTCATAATTCTACTTGCAGATGGTGAAATCTCTCAGAAAGAAGAGGATTGGTTCTTAAGTCATTATAAGGGCTTTGAAATCAAAACAATTGAGCAAGCTTTTTGGTTACATAGCATTTTGATTCAATCACCTAAAGTATTCAAAGATAATTATAAGTTCATCAAAACAATTTCCGGTAGCAAAGGACCATTATTTGATATGACAAATATGTTATTTCTAACCTTTGCAAAACACTTCTTATCACTTGATCAGAAGAGAATCGATGTACTTGCTGACTTTTTCAAAGATGGTAGAGAAAAAGATGTAATAAAAGATATCGATGAGATTGTTGCAGGAAAAGTTGTTGAAGAAGAAATTCTTTTAATTATAAACCTTGTCTTAAATGACCGTTATGATCTAAATAAGATTAATGAGTATTTAAATCAAAAGTATATTGAGAGAGTTTTTAAAGGGATTAAGAAAGAGGACTCAAAGCTTAAGTATTTAGCGATCTGTCATATTATCTTTGCAGATGAAGAGATCAGTTCTTCTGAGTATAAAGCTCTCTGGGATTCATTTAAAGAGTCTCGACTTGATCCTGAGTTACTTGAAACGGTACTATATGACTTTTCTTTATGTCGTATGAAAATTTATAAGATGGATAAGTATTATAAGTACCTATCTTAGTCTAATGTCTTTTTAAAAATCTTCATTTTATAATCGATACCTAGAATTTCCTTAGGCCCTAGATCAATCCAAATATTATCACCAGAGAGTGGTTCACTTGAAAAAATTAAGTGATTAACAAAGCCTGTTTTAGTTGGTGCTTCACATTCTGGAGAGTAACTACTACAAGTATCGCGATCAAGACATTTATTCTTGTATGTTGAGTAGTAGAGCTTCTTTCCACCATTAAATGCTAACATTAGGTTCCCATTCGTAATAATGAATGAAACGAAGTTTTCTGTCGGTGGAGCATCTTCATCAAAATTTAAATCACCAACAATCTCTATTAGCTCATTAATTGCTTCGTTAATAATATTTGTAAACTCTTCGATATTTATTTCTTCAGCACTTAAATTGATATCTTTTGAGACCTTACTAAGTATGAAATAGAAGAGGGTTTCACTATCAGTGGTTCCTAGAATAAACTTTTGAAAATACTCAGGGATATGTTCAATAATTTTTTCTCTGTGCTTATCAAAGTTTTTAATATTTCCGTTATGGGCAAAAGTCCAGTGGCCATATTGAAATGGGTGAGTGTTTAGAATATTGGTTTCCCCAATAGTTGCCTTTCTTATGTGACCTAATACTGTTTGTGAAGAAACGACGCCAGATACCTTTTTAAAGATCTTATCTTCCAAGGCAGCAGATGTGGATTTGATAATATGTGGAGAGTTTCTAACATAGTATGCGACTCCCCAGCCGTGTGGATGTTCACGACTTTGCACTTCAAGGGCATTATCGGCCTGAACTAGACTTTGGTGAACTTGACTTAATATTACTGATCTAAATCCAAATAATCGACACATAGAAAATTCCTTATTCTATGTGTCTGATCGGATTTATCTGATAAAATTTAAAGTTGAACGCACATTTCTTCGGATAGACTCAATTTTTTCCTCTTCTGAGAAGTGAGCAACCTCTTTATTCATCATCTTCACAAATGAAGACTGAGAAACTAAAGAGATAATGATTATATTGTGCATAATATTTCTAGCGGCCCATAGAAGAAGAGTCTCTTCTCCCTTGAAGTCGATCTCTTTCCTAATCATCTCCATGAGAATCTCTGTTCCTGGAGGACCTTTTTGTTCACCTGAACATGATTTAGGAATAATATCTTCTTCTAAGGGAAGATTATTTACTAGAAACATCCTCATTGAATTATAGAAAGTATTACTTTCTTTTTCAAAGTGAGAGTAGATTCTAACAGCACAATCTTCAGTAGATGTTGCAACAGAGTAGAGTTCTGTGAATTGAGACCTTAAGGTTTCAATATTGTGATTTAATACCTCAGCAAAAAGACCTACCTTAGATTTAAAGTGGTAATTAATAGCAGATATATTTACGTCTGCTCCTTTTGCAATATCACGAACAGAAGTATTATCGTAGCCACTGTCTGCAAATAACTGACTTGCTACTTGTAATATGGTTTCTTTAGTTGAAATAGTCATTTTATACCTCAACCTTTTCAGCGGTTACATCTGTTGTTATTTCTTCTTCTGATTCGACTTCGCCTTCTTCTTTTTTGAATAATTTATTTTTAATCCTTTCTCCAAATATTGTGACATCTTCAATAATTGCATATGCACAAGGAATGAAGATTAGAGTCATTATCGTTCCTGAAGTAAGACCCCATGCCATCGACATTGTCATTGGCACAAGCATCGCATCAGAACCACCGATTCCGTAAGCCGTCGGTAATAGACCTGAAACAGTTGTAAGTGAAGTTACAAGTACTGCTCTTAGCCTTAGTCCAGAAGCCTTAACAAGGATCTCATCGAGACTCAATTTACCTTCTTGTCTTAGCTCGTCAATGAAACTAATTAGAACAATCCCTGAGTTTACAATAATACCAGCAAGTCCAATAATACCAATAAGGGCCAGGAAGCTAATTGGTCGTGATCGATCAGGGTAACCACTTAGAATTGGTGTTGCAAAAGCAATTGAAAAACCAATAAAGCCTAGTGGTATTGTCATCATAATGATCATTGGCCTTAAAAAACTCTTAAATAAGAATACTAAGATCGCAAAAATCGCAATAATTGCTAGTACACCAGCTTCAGCAAGTGACTGTAGAGACTCCGCTGTACTTTCTGCAGCACCACCAAAACGTAGTGATACCCCAGGATATTTTGAAGATACTCTTTCAAAGATCTCTTTTAATTTAGAGTTTGCAGCAGCTGATGTTGTATTTATATTATCAACAGAACCAATAAGCGTTTTTGCTCGTTTAAAGTCATACCTCTTAACATTTGGTGTCCCTTCTTCTTTTCTCACTTTTGCAACAGAGCTTAGAGGAATGAGATTTCCACGGTTATCCATAACTTTGATATTTAAGATATCACTTGGTTTTCCGCGAAGGGCCTTCTTAAATCTTACTTCAAGATCAACATCTTTATTATCAAGAGTTACTGTACTTGCAATACTTCCTGCGACGGCCGACCTAACTGCATTACCAATTTGAGATGCTGTTACACCTAATTGATCAGCTTTTACATAGTCAATATCAACGTAAACTTCTTCATCACCAAATACATCATCAGTTTTAAGATCTAGGACTCCATTGATTTGGCCGAGTTCATTAGAGATCTCTCCAATGATTTTATCAAGCTGTTCAAAACTATTAGATCTGAAAGTTCCTTGGATATCTTCACCTACAGGAGGTCCATTTACTTGAGATTCAAAAGTTAGAGATTTTAATTCTGGCATCTTGATTTCACGTAACTTCTTTAACATTACTGTTTCAGCAATATTAAATTTGGCATAGTCATTCACATAGACAAAGATTAGACCAACGTTATTTCCCTCTTTATCCTTTGGATCAGAAAATCCAACTGAAGCTTTTCCTGCAAAACCAACAATATGCTTGGCCTGCTCACCAATCTTTTCTTTAATTTTTTTGCTTATTGTAAGCATATATTCTTCAGTTTGCTCAACTGGAGTTCCTCTTTTGGCTTCATAGCGAACTAGGTAGATTTCAGTTTGATCCGCAGGGAAGAGGATAAACTTATTACCAACTGCCATGAAGACTAATGAACCGATAATAACTGAAGTGAAGAAGAATACCGAAATATAACGGTGTCTAACTGCAACAGTCATTAAGCTTTCAAATTTTGATTGAAACTTTGCAAACCAATCAGCTTTCTTTTCTTTACCTGTCTTCTTTGCTGAACCTGAGTATTTTGCAAGTCTCATTGGAAGTAAGAAAAAAGACTCGATTAAAGAAAGTATTAAAGAAGCGGTAACAATAATAGGGATTGCCTTAATAAATTGTCCCATGATTCCTTTTGTAACAAGCATTGGCAGGAAGGCCGCAATTGTCGTCATGGCCGTCCCTGTAATAGGAAGCCATAGTGACTTAACACTCTTTAGGGCTGCATCTTTTGCACTATATCCTTCTTCAGTCATCAATCTTGTAAAGTTCTCACTGATAACAACACTATTATCAACAAGCATACCAAGGGCAATAACGAGTGCTAGAATAGTCATAGCGTTTAACGTTAGGCCATAGTCAGGCATAAATCCTAGAGTACCAAATACTGCTAGAGGAAGAGAGAAACTAGCGAGTAAACCAATTCTTCCTGGTAAAAAAATAAAGAGGAAGAAAACGACCAGCAATAAACCAGAAATTGCGTTAGAAGCAAGTACTTCTAATTTATTTACAACTTTAATCTCTTCGTTGTTATAAACGTAGAACTTATATTCAGGATATCTCTTTTCAAATTCCTTCATATGTTCTTTGATCTTTTCAACCATTTGAATTGTGTCTTCACCAGCTTTTTTAGAGATTGTAATTAAAGTAGCTTCTTCTCCATTATAAGAAGTAATAACTTTTCTCTCTTCTTTACCATCAACAACTTTTGCCACATCTTTTAGGAAGATATTTGAACCAGAGAAGTTAGAGCGAATTAAAATATTACGAAGTTGCTCCACGTTTTGAACTTTCGCTTCAATACGAACAAGCTTTTGATCATCTTCTGATTTAAGTGTCCCACCTGGAATATTAACATTTCGAAGTCTTAACTTATTTAAAACTTCATCAATTCCAATATGCATTTGGTTTAATTTCTTAAGGTCTAGAATAATTTCAAATCTTCTTTTAGAAAATCCATCAAGAGTAACACCTTTAACGGCCTTGATATCTTCAATATCTTCTTTAAGAACATCAGCCAGTGCATCTCTTTCTCTTATATTATTAGGTCCAACAAGTGCGATTTGATATACTGGAATCTCTTCTGAATTAACTTCTTGAAAGAGAGGTGCATCTTGAAGATCTGTCGGTAAGTCTGAAACGCGATCAACCGCTTTTTGTAAATCGCTCATAACGTCATCGACGCTATCAACATTATCCATATCAACACGTATTACAATTTTAGATAGCCCTGCCTGTGAAGTTGACTTAACGTCCTTTACTCCTGAGACAGTTCTGATTTCATCTTCAATTGGTTTTGTGATCTTAATCTCTATGTCATTTGCCGATGCACCATCATAAACTGTTGTTACAACAGCAGTTGCAAAGGAAACTGTCGGATAAGATTCGGCCGTCATTTTATTTAGTCCCATTAATCCATAGATTAAGAGGAAGAAAGTGACAACGATTGTAAATTTATGATTCTCTATAAAGAATTTTGATACAAGACTCATAGTTGTGCTCTTTTGTTTAACTTACATGGAGTTTGATTAAAAACTGTAAAATAATTAATAATTGTTTCGATTACTTGGTACTTAGTACTAATTTCATCAAGATTTGAATTTAGGAGTTGGTTCTCATCAATTAATAGATCTTGTGAAGTTAGACGGGCCTGACTAAATTTTCTCTTAGAATCTTTTAACGTTTCTCTAAGATGTTTCGCATTTCTTTTTTGTGCACGAATTACATTTTGAAGAGTTAGAACTGATCTTAATGTTTGAGCATGAAATGCATCTAGTTTCCCTTTTACCTCTTGTGAATCAGCGAGGTTTCTTCTTCTAATAATTTCGTCTTGGATGGCCTTTGTTTTATCTTTTTCTCCACCGATTGGCATTGTCCATTGAAGACCTACTGAGAAACGGCTATCTCCTTCATCTGAAAGTTTTTTGAAGCTATCTGAATAACTATAGTCTTTCCCGACAACTTCAAATTGTGAAATTAGCTTGAGATTTGATTTGTCATAATTCTTATTAACTTCTCTTGAAAGTTCTAAATCTTTTTGAAGAAGGCCAAGAATCTCATCGTATTGTGTGTATTCAAGAGGAAGGGAAGTCATGTGTTGTGCTATTTTCTGCGTACAGGCCATGACATCATTAACTGTATTATCAAGATTATAATTTGCTAATCTAAGATCTTTACCACCTAATTTATCTGGAAAGAGTGACTTTAAAGTTTTGATCAACTCGTTTCGTTCAAACTCTAAAAGATAGAGTTGCCCATTACGTGCTTCAACTTGTGAGCTAATTCGAGCAAGATCACCTTTGTCAGCAATGTTGCTTTGAAATCTCTTTCTTGTATCTTTTTCGAGTTTCTTTGTTGTTTTTAAAAGAGCACGTGCAATTTTTGTGGATTCATTATTGGCCACAATCTTCCAGTAGAGCTTTCTAACTTCTTGAATAAAAGTATGCTCTGAAATTGATCTTTGTCTTTTAGATATTTCTTCTTGTACTAAAAGGCTCTTATCTTGTACTCGAGAAGTTGAACCCAGGAAATCCTTATAAAGATCTAAAGCTAAAAAGGCTCCAGCTGATGTTGTTGTCCCATCTTTATAGAGATTATTTGTTACTTGATTACTATTCATCACAACACCGTACTGAAGTCCGTACTTTGAGTTCTTTGATAACTTTGCTTTAAAGTCTGCCACAGGAGAGCTTACTGGAATAAATTGAACAAAGGATTGCTCTTTTGTTTCCTGATAATTTGCTTCGGCATCAAAAGTAAAACCAAAGTTCTCATCATACTTGGCCCTTTCTTGCTTCTTTGCTAATTCATCAAGAGATATCCTTAAGCGATTAAAGTTCTCTTGGCCGGCCCAGTTTACTAATGTTTCTTCGTTAACAGTAATAGTCTCTGCGTGGATACTTTGATTGATTAATAGTACGAGGAGAATCGAAGATGATAATCCTTGGCATAAGTACTTGAAAATATTCATAAAAGTCCTAGGTTTTAGTCAAACGTATGTTTAGTTCAAACGATTGTTTGAATCTTACGATAGTATAGAAGAAATATCCAGTAATTTATTTTGTGTTAGTTAAAGTGAATACGTTCTGTTTGTAAATAGAGATTATTGCCTACCTGGTTCGTGTTCATTGTTGATGCGATATAATTTATTTGAGTCTCTTACTAAGACTCTTTAGCTTTATCAGGAGGTTGAGCTGAATTATCCTCAAAGAGCATTAGAAACTTTTAAGAAATTCTCTAACTTATTAGAGTTTCGACGTTTCTATATCGCTTCTTATGAGAGAATGGCCAAGCGCTACGATTCTGCCGAACGTGCCCAACTTTCCCACGAATTAATTGATGAGTCTCTTCAGGATATAATTGCTGATGCTGATGTAAATGAATTAATCTCTTGTCGAAAGGGCTGTTCAGCATGTTGTCATACTCAGGTCTCTGTAAATCGTGATGAAGCTGATTTACTTGCAATTAGCATTTTAGAAGACGGAATAAAGATTGATGTTGAAAAATTAGTTAAGCAGTCTTTGAAAAAAGATAGTACTGAAGCTTGGTTTGAACAGGACTTCCAGGATAGGAGCTGTGTCTTCTTAGATGAAAACGGTGCTTGTAAGGTCTACTTTGATCGACCAAGTGTATGTCGTACAAATTATGCCGTTAGTGATCCAAGCGCTTGTGATACAAGCAATGGCCACTACCAATCGATTCGCCTATTAAAGACTAAAAAGCCAGACTTAATAACGATAGCCGCTTTTAACTTAAGTGGGGAAGGGGGAGCTCTTCCACATATGCTTGTCCAGGCAATCAATAGAATCTCTCAAGAAAAACTAACGAAATCAATGAAGAAAAACTTCAAAAGGTTTAGGCTAAAGCAGCTTAAAAACCTTTTCAATGACCTAATGATGTAATAAAAACATCAATATGCCATGTCCACTTTGCTTAAATAATTCAACGCAGCTCTACGCGCACGCCATTCAAAATGATTATTTTGAGTGCCTTAATTGTTCTTATGTTTTCAAGGATCGCAATAAATTATTAGAAGCAAAAATTGAAAAAAGTCGTTATGACAATCATAATAATGATAGTGTCGACCAAGGATATGTGGACTTTCTCAATCGCCTAATTCTACCTTTAAATGAAAGACTTCATCGTCCTTCAAAAGGATTAGATTTTGGCTGTGGCCCTGGCCCGACTTTGTCTTTAGAGATGGCAAAACTAGGACACGATGTTAAAGATTATGATATTTACTACGCCGATGATAAGTCTCTCTTAGTTGAAGAAGGTTATGACTTTGTAACTTCCACAGAGGTTTGGGAGCACTTCTATAGTCCATATGAAGATATTAGAAGATGTTGGAGTCTTGTAAAACCAGGTGGGCTCTTAGGTGTAATGACTTACTTTCTTCCAGAAGATAAAGATAAATTTAATAATTGGTGGTATCTAAGGGATGAGACTCATGTAGGATTCTTTAATGAGGACGTCTTTACTTTTATCGCAAAAGAATTAGGTGCCAGTATTGAGATAATTAATCGACAGGTCGTTATTTTAAAAAAGGATTTATGATGAAGATTTATGGAATTAAAAATTGTGACACTGTAAAAAAAGCTCTTAAGTATTTAGATGCAAAAGGTGCAAGTTACGAGTTTATTGATTATAAGAAAACTCCTCCAACTAAAGAAGATTTAAAAAGATGGGACGAAGCTTTTGGTGAGTTACCTGCAAATAAAAGAGGTCCAACATTTAGAAAGATTAAGGATGAATTTGAAGGGGCAACTAAAGCACAACAGATTAAACTTCTAATAGAAAATACATCTGCTATTAAGAGACCAATACTTGAAAAGGGTAAGAAGACATTACGTGGCTTCAGCACTGAAGAGTGGGATAAAGTAGTAAAATAATAATTTATGTTAAAAGATTTAAAAGACACAAATACATATCGCAAAAAGTGCATGGGTTGTTCAAGACCTAGCACTCTTTGCGTCTGTCATCATTTAAGGCCATTTACTTTAAATACTAAGTTTGTGATTCTTATTCATCCGATGGAGGCCAAGAAGGAAAAACTTGGTACTGGTCGAATGACTCATAAAGTTCTAGAAAATAGTGAACTCATTATGGGAATTGATTTTACTCAAGATAAGCGAGTAAACGCTTTACTTGAAGATGATGACTATTATCCAATGGTCTTATACCCAGGTGAGGATGCGCTTAATATCTCTTCTCCTACTGAAGATGATATCAAGCTTCTATCAAAGAAGAAGCCTTTGATCTTTGTGATTGATGGAACTTGGCCTTGTGCCAAGAAGATGATGAAGCTATCAAAAAATATCAATACGCTTCCTCGTATCTCATTTTCATCAGACAAAGAGTCCGCATTTCTCATCAAGCACCAACCACATAAGCAGGCGCTTTCTACTGTTGAGTCTGTGCATGTCCTAATCGAAGAACTTGGAAAATTTGGTGTTGAAGAATTAGATGGAAGCCAAGACTCAATGATTACGGCCTTTAAGGCCATGGTTCAAAAACAAATTGATATTGCCTCCGATCCAAATATCCCAAGCTATCGCGGACGTAAAATGAACAACCAGAGGGTTGCTTTGGTGCGCGAAAAAAAGAATCGCTCCTTTATTCTCAAATAAGGCTAAAAAACCCATTTATTTGGCACTTGAAAACTATACTAAGTGACTGTAATTGCTCAGTTAGTACTTAAGTTCCTGCTTTTTTAGGATCTCTTAAGGCCCTATAATAAAATAGTATTAAATAAAGAGGGATCTTATGAGAACTTTAAGCGTACTCAATAAATTATTTACCATGGCCATCATCTTTTCGATGATCAATTTAAATATTGCTATCAATATTGAACAGGCCCGTTTCAATATCTCTTCAACTCAAGCCTACGCGCAAGCACCTGAGGACCCAGCTCCAGAAGGTGAGCCAGAAAGAGATCCGCAACAAAGTTCATCAGGTGGATCAATGGAATCCCAAGAAGTTCGTTCAAATGATGGAACTGTTGTACTAGAAAACACACAAGAAACAGATACGGATGCAATCACTCAAAAACGAAAAGAAATGAGTGGTACTTATAACAAAGAAGAAGCAAGTGGCCTATTCAAAATCTTTGGTAATGGCGTTGTCGCACCTATTATCCTTGGGACTATTGCTTATATTACCTCGAAAATGTGGTTCTACTTTCAGCCTTCAAAGCCTATGGATATTTGGCCCGCAGTAGCTGGCGCAGTCATTTTAATTGGTAATGAATTAATGTCCATGTTTAAACAAACTGAATCACTTAAAGATCGTAAAAGTAAAATTGAATATGAAGGCCTTTCTGAAGATGGAACAGTTGATGTTTCTCAACAGCAAATGCTTGAGGAAGAAAAAGCTATTCTCGAAGAGATGAAAGAAACTGCAGAATCTAAGGCCAAGTTTCAACTTGCCGCTGGTGCTGCTTTTGCCATCGCAGCTGGTGTAGCAGCCTGGAAGCAGAATGAGCAACTTTCATTTGGGCAATTATGTGCACAGTCAGCAAATGCAGCTTTTTTAGCTGCTAATGCAACAGCTTCAACAGCGCTTACATGTGGTGCTACTGTTGGAGGTGCAAAATTATCAGAAGAAAGTGCTAGTTGTGAAATACCTACAGTTAGTGTCGCTGAAATAGAGGCTCTAAAGCTTGCACCGGGACCTTCTGAAGTACAATATAAAGCATTTGTTTCTCTAATAAAAAAGAAGTCAGGCGCTTCTTCAAAGTGCTTAATTGGAACAGAAGCAGCTGGTAAAGCTGCCCTGGCTGAATGTAAAGCGACAACTAGCTCAACAGGAGGAGCGACGAGTGGGCAAATAACGGCACTCACAGGTGCTATTACAAATTTAACTGAGGCTACAACTTTAATGAATAATAATTGCCTTATTTATACTGAAGAGTCATTAAAAGAAAGCGGTGAAATGGCATCTGTTACAGTAACAAGTTCAAACAATATAAAAAGTAATAATTTTTATACGAGAGTCCTCGGCTTACTTATAGGGAAGGCTTATGCAGGGATGGGGAATTCTCTCGGAGTTCTACTTGGACTAATAGGTGCATACCTTGTTCCAACTGGTGCATATATGACAAACTTTATGCTTTCTAGTGCTAAAAGAGGATGGTTATGGCTTGGCTTTAGTGGACTTGCTATTGGAACATCACAAGCAACGATGGCCGAAGCAAAAGCAATTGATGATAATATTAAAAAGATAGAATCAATTTTGAAAAAATTTAAGTCTGCTCAAGCTGTAACAAGGGTAGCGACTAGGAACCTATCTAAGAAGACGACTCGATTTGCAGCTTATCAACCACAAAAGATTGGAACAGAGCTAGAGTGTGTTGGAGGACTTCCAAAAATTAGAACAAATAATGGATCTAAAGCGTGTCCATCTCCTGAGAAATATTTAGTAGATGGTGTGAAAGGATTAAGTAATGTTGGCTTTTCAATCCCAGGCGGGTTTACTGGTGCCATGGTTGATGCAACAAATGGGCTAAATGGTGCTGATACAATAAGTCCAAAAACTCAACATGCGATTGATGTAATGGGTAAGAGTGCAAATGCTATAAATAAGCAAGCAGGGAAGGCTCTTAAAAAGACTTTAGAACGTATTAATAAACAGAATAATGGAAACAAAGGCACGAAAAGATTACTTGCTTCTTTAGGCAAGGGCTTTAATAACTTAAATAAGAAAGCTGGTGGTAAAGGTGGACTTATGTCGGCCCTTCCATACTTATCACAACCACCAAAACAAGATGGTGAAGAAAATGGTGATGAGACTGCTGGTCAGCAAGATGGATTAGCAGCAAAAGCTAAAGGTGGAAATGGAATAGGTAAGTATAAAGCACCTAAGGCAGAGAAGTTTAAGTTTGATTTTGGTGCAGATGATGCACAAGCGTATGCTGCTCAAAAACATGCAGAGTTTGATGAAACAGCTCAGGCCGTTGCAAATATGGAAGAGACTCCAGATGGTGAAATTATTGAAGATAAGAGTGTTGATATCTGGAAGGTAATTTCTGTGCGCTATAAAAAGACTGCATATGATCGATTATTAAAACGTATTGAATAATTAGAAAATAAAAAGGGCCTTGATGAGGCCCTTTTTTTATAGATCGATTTTCTTAATTCTCTTATCAATTCCTAAATTCTTCTTACGATATTTATCACCGAAGTTTCTTGGGCAATCGACTGATTCGTAAGTGAAGAGTTTTGTATCATTAAAATAAGAAAGATTCTTCTTTCCATTATAATACCACTGCGAATTTGACCATGAGCTAACTTTCATCTCTGGCTCTTTGCTCTTCTCGTTGATGACAATATCATCAACACGATAGATAGAGCTTGGAGTACGACCTGACTTTGCGTAACGAGTATCTATTTCCTTCACGCATGAGTCAACTTCATAAGCAATCTCATAACTAGGAGAGCAAGCTACAAGTGTCGATAATGTAAGGATAGCTAGGCTAATTCTTTTCATAGGTATCATATCGTCAGATGAAGTGATTTTCTTGAACTGTCTAAGTAATTTTAAAGAAAAATTAAGTACTTACGATATGAACTAGTTATAATATCTTAAGACAATGCCTAGAACGATATAGAAGAAGAAGTGGCAGCCGAGAGAAAGTAAGTAGCCACGATAGAAGTAAGCAATCAGGTAAGCAAAGAGCGTTCCCCCTAGAATTGAAGGAATAATAAAATAAAGGGCCTTCAGTCCAAAGATGTAAAATAGTGGGAGGTGGATAATTGCAAAGAATATTCCAAAGTATTTAACGCTATCTCTTCGATTAAAAGTCTTAATATAATATTCCACTAGAATATTAATTAGTATCTGTTGAAAGATAATATCACTAGATTTTGCAACGAAGATATTCCAACTAAAGAGTGGGAATAAAATCTTTGAATTTGTAATTTCTAATTTTTTAATAATAGAAATTGGAAAGATATAATCAATGCAAAGGGCAATGGCCAAAAAAATTGCAATGATCTTTAAGTAAGAAGCGATATGTTCTTTTGAGATCTTAAGAGAGTTTGTTGTGTAATTAAAAACAAGAGCACTTGATAGAAATATAAGTGAATTGATTGCCCATCCTGAGTCGTAATCTAGGCCATAGTTTTCTTTTAGAATTAAATTGAGAAATCCCATAATGAAAACCCAAAAGGCCCCTAGGATAACTGTAAATTTCAATGTTTCTTGTTTCATATTTTGAAGTGTAAAGTCGTAAGAAAAATGGCGCACTCGTCAGGATTCGAACCTGAGACCGTCCGCTTAGAAGGCGGATGCTCTATCCAGCTGAGCTACGAGTGCGTAACAGTGACTTTGTGTTCAGTTAAAATAATGGCACATGCCACATTTGTCAATATAAGATGTAAAATATGTTGAAGTGATGGTAAAGTTTATATATACAAAATCACTAGGAAATTATGTCAGAAAATGCAATTAAGGCCAAAATTATTCGCTCTCATCAGCGTGACTTCGACTGTCTGATCGAGGGGACGAAGGATGTTGTCAAAGCAACTGCCCTTGGTAACCTTTTGAAGAAAGGGGAGACCTTGGTGGTTGGCGATAATGTTTGTTTAGAGACGATCCCTGAAACGGGTGAGTATCTAATCAAGGAAGCCTTAGAGCGTAAGAATGAGATTTTTAGAGTTCTTGTAAGAGTTTCAAAAAAGAAAGTTACCGCAGCAAATTGTGATTATCTGGTCATTCTCTCAAGTGCAGCAAGGCCAAAGTTTAAAAGAGGAATCGTTGATCGCTTCCTTGTAAGAGCATTCCAATGGGGAGTCGAGCCTATCGTCGTCTTTAATAAGATGGATGGTTATGACCCTGAAGAATTTGATATTCAATACGAAGTACTACGTCTTAAAGAGTTAGGAGTGAAGTACTTTGAGATCTGTGCTCTAGATCAAGATTATGAAACTCAATATCTTAAAGGTGGTATGCACGAGTTTAAAGAGGCCTTAAAGGGCAAGACCGCTCTGTTCGTTGGCCAATCGGGTGTGGGGAAATCGGAGACGATTTCATGTCTTTCAGATGGTGAAGTGGAGTTAAAGACAAAGAAGGTTGGAAAAGTCGGTAAAGGCTCTCACACAACAACTTGGTCTGAAATTGTTGATTTAGGTGACTTCTATCTAATTGATTCACCAGGTATACGTTCATTTTCTTTAGATGATATCGATCCTGAAGAACTAATTGAGTACTTTCCAGACTTAAAAGAGATTTCACGCCACTGCCAATTCTCAAATTGTACCCATGAGCCTCACAATAAGGGCTGTGCCTTTTATTCTGAGGAATATGATCCAGATACAGAAGAGGGATTAATGATTCATTCTCGACTTGAGAGCTATCATTTATTCTATTCCGAGATCTCTGAGACCCCATTTTGGCAAAAGAAGAAAAAATATTCTAAGTGATTGATTTTATGAACTTGTTTGTATGGAATTTCTTGCCCAAGTACGAATTTATCTAATGTTTACCTCATGAAATTCTCCCTTTTGACGACAAGTAAGTCAGTAAATTTATCGTTATAAGGGGTAGAAATGTCTGACAATAAAGTAATCAACTTCCAAGCTAAAAGAGAAGAAAATATTGAAAAGAAACGTCGTAGTTTTGAGCGTATTTGTTTCAATAATTTTATGGGAGCTTACTCGGTAATTGAGTCAGATGGTTATTCTTATCCTATTAATATGGTTGATATCTCAAAAGATGGACTTTCATTTAATGTTCCATGGAATGAGAAAACAGATACAAAGATTAAGCTAGGGGAAGACCTTAAGCTTAAATTCTACTTCACTAAAGGTTCTTATATTCCTGTAATCGTTACGATTCGTCATAGCGCACTGACAGAGGGAGCTGATGGTGTCACTTATATGCAATATGGTTGTGAGTTTGATAAATCAATGCACTCATTCAAGGCCATGGAGCAGTTCATTAACTTTATCTACGCATTCTCAGAGTATTCAGTAGTGGATAATGGTGAGATGAAGTCACTGTTCATTTAATCGCTTATCTAATTGCAATTAGGCTTTGAACCTTATAATATCGGGCCATGAAAATAGCTATTTTAGGAAGTGATAGAGAGGCTCTTGACGCCTACCAGTATTTTACTGAGCTTGGTGTTCATGTGAAGCTTTTTGGTGAATTTAATCCATCTATGGATTTAAGTGGTGTTTCACACAAGAATGTGAAAATTGCTCGCGTACACAAAAGATTTATTGCCCCTTCTCATCGCTTTGAGAGTCGATCTCGAATGGCCGACACGTTTCGAGTTGTTTTCAACGTTAATGCAACCAGCGAAATAGAAAGACAGAAATTAGAGAATCCTGAGATCTTTGAAAAACTTGGAGAAGATGTTTTGGAGTCTCTAAAAAACTCAATTGAGTCCTTTGAAGACTTTGACTTCGTTTGTTTCTCAAATGAATTATATCGTCCCAATGCTATGGGAGCTGCGAATGTTTGTGCTCTTAATGAAAAGACATTAAGAAATGATGAGAGACTAACTTATCACAGTGAGCATCAGTCTTGTCTTGATGCAATTAAGCAAGCACGTAACTTATGTCTTGTTGGAAGTGGACGCGAGAACCTAAGACTCCTTAATGAGCTTAAGGATGTGTATCTCGAAGACCTAACAAAGACAATTCAACTTGTAACAAGTGAAGAGATCCCGTTTGATGGGATTGATTTAAAAGATAAAGAATTAATTTATGGTTTTAGAGATCTTCTTGCAAAAGATCGTGAACAATTTAATTCTGAAGTCACTGAATTTGAAAAGAAGATTATGGAGTGGCGCTCTCTTGAGCCTCATATTAAAGCAAAGACTCCAGCTCCGGCCGAACCAAAGCCACGTCTCATGATTTATAATAGTGCTGTTGTTTCATCAGTTGATAAACTGCTAGATCGAGAAGGACTTTTTGTTACGATCGAAGGTAGTGAACTTCTTGGAGGAGCAGAGCAATTAAAGACATTGGCCTGTGATCGAATTTGTGTTGATCAAGGTTTATATCTTGATACGGAGAAAATAAGAGGCTTAGATCACAATGAAGAAGGCTTTTATTCACTAATTGATATGTCATTAGATGAAATTAAAGAAGATATGTTAAAATACTTTTCTAAGCAAAATTAATTAAAGGTTAAGAATTGAAATATATTTCGCTATTACTATTAACAATCTTATTCTCGTGCTCAACTGTGGTCGAGCGTGACTTTGAGAGAGTTCAGACAGATGAGTATTATCGAGACTCTGGAGCGGCAGTATACTTTCTTCCTCTTATTCCTCAATGGCGTGACTATTCAAGTGCATCTCAATGTTCTCGCTCAACTCAAATCCGTTATTTAAATATTAAAAACTTAATGACGAGTTTTTCTCTTGATCACCAGAATGCTTCACAAATTCAATATGCCTTTAATAAAATCTACCGTGAAAAGGCAAAGGGAATGGATCGAAGTCCAACACTAAAAGAAGTCGAGCAAATCTTTTTTAGTGCAAATGACCTTGTAAGTGCAACAGGTGGATACTTAAAAAGACCAAAGTTTAAGAATGTTAATATTATCTGGTTTGATAGCTACCGAGAAAACTTATCGAGACTTTCTCGATTAATGAATTCTAAGTCAATGCTGCAAGGTAGACCTATTTTTGTTTCAACTTGTTTTCTAGAAGATGAAATGAAGTCAATGATGAAAAAGGCAAATGTAGTTTATGAAGGTGCTTTCTTTGTGGACTTTAGTTACTTAACTTACTTTGATGAAGCTGGAGAGTTAACATCAGAAGAGTCTTTATATATAAGAAGCTATTTAGAAAAGAGTGTTAAAAATATTAGAATATATTCTAATTCAAAACGTCCTTCATTCGTTAAAGGTCGTTATAAATTTATTAAATATTAAGGAGTAACCAATGTTTGGTTTAGGAACAAAGAAAGATTCTCACAAAGAAGAATTAGATCGTATTTACGCAAACTTCCAGACAAATATGGGAGATTTTAAAGTTGAACTTTATGCAAAGGAATGTCCTGAAACGGTATGGAATTTTGTTAACCTTGCAGAGGGAAGACAGAAGACTTCAGCAAAAGAAGGGCCATATTATGATGGGCTAATTTTCCACCGTGTTATCTCTGGATTTGTTATCCAAGGTGGATGTCCAGAAGGTTCGGGAATGGGTGGACCAGGTTATAAATTTGAAGATGAATGTCTTCCAGAACTTCGTCATGAAGATGCGGGAATTCTTTCAATGGCAAATGCAGGGCCTGGAACAAATGGCTCTCAATTCTTTATTACACTAGGTGCAACACCACATTTAGATGGACGCCACACTGTATTTGGTAAAGTGATTGAAGGAATGGATGTTGTGGAGAAGATTGGTGCAGTTCGTACAGGTATGCACGATCGTCCAATGCATGACATCGTTATGGAAAAAGTAACAATTGAGAGACCTTAGAATTTAATTAATTCATCTCAATTCGATCAACCATCAGTTGAATATACTTATTACCATTAAAGTAATTTAAAGCGAGCGTAAAGTAGACTTCTAATTCACAATTAGGGTCTGCTTGGCGCTCAAATATTTCATTTGGCGTAAGCGCTCCCCATTTTGTCATATAGTTGAAGCTAATTCCCTTAAGATTAATTTTCTGATTTGTAATTGAAGTGAAGTTCCAGCGAACGTGCACATCTTTTAGTAGATCATAACTCTTAAGCATTGCTCCTTTAAGCTTAAAGATAGGCTTTGCATTTCCCATCCCATAAGGCTCAAGGGCATCAAGTCCTCTTAGAAGAGCAGGGTCGATTTCATTAGGTGATATCTCAAGATCATAGAAGTTCTGTACCGTTCTTTGAATCAGCGGAATAGCACGAAGCTTTTCATTCATTGATTGTTTGAAGGCTTCATAATTTTCTTGTTTCATGGAAAGGCCTGCTGCAGCTTTATGGCCTCCAAATTTTAAGAAGAAATCACGATGCTCATTTAAGAGATGATAAATATCTAGCTCTCCAGCAGAACGAGCTGAGGCCTTGATAACACCTTCATCTTCAGCATCACTGAAAACAATGGCAGGTACTTTAAAAGTTTCAACAAGTTTTGAAGCTACAATTCCAATAACACCTTCATGAAAATGAGGAGCGTAGACGATGGAGATATCGTGATCTCCTCCACCTCTTTTAATTTCATCGATAACTTGTTGTTGGGCCTCTTCAAAGACTTCTTTTTGAATGGCCTTTCTCTCTGTATTACAATTAACAAGTTGGTGATAGTACTCACGTGCCTCGTTATAATCTTTTGAAATTAAAAGTTTTAATGCGATCTCAGGATGATCAAGTCGACCTTTCGAGTTAATAAGAGGGCCAACATTAAAAGATAATTTCTCACTTGGAATAACATCTTTTGAACGATCTGTAGGATCAAAGAATGCTTTTATTCCTTCGTATTGAGTATTTTTAATCAGCTTCATTCCATGACGAACAAGCTTCATATTCATTGGAGTTAAAGGAGCAAGGTCACAAATCGTTCCAATAGCAACATATTGAAGAAGATCATAAACTGAAGGAATATCTTCACCACGTGCAAGAAGGATCTTTCTAATTTCAACACAGATTGCAAATGCAACACCAACACCAGCTAGAGGTTTCATATCTGAGTCTGCCGGTTCATCACGACGAGAAGGATTAACAACGGCCACTGCATCTGGCATTGTTTCACGCCCATCTTTATGGTGATCTGTAATGATTAATTTAAGCCCTTTCTCTTTTGCATAAGCTGCGGCTTCAACATTGGAGATACCACAGTCAACAGTGATCATCAGATCAATGCCATCTTCAATAGCACGATCAATTGAACAATTATGTAGGCCATAGCCTTCAATAAAACGTGATGGTTGTATAAGTTCAACTTCACGATTTAATTTTTGAAAGAATTGATAGAAGAGAGCACATGAAGTTGTACCATCCACATCGTAGTCACCGTAAATTGCAATCTTTTCACCTGCATCAAGTGACTTGATAATTTCATTGGCCGCTACATCAATATCAATGAGCTCCCCAAAATTGGGCAAAGCTTTTAAATCCCAAGAAAGAAACTCACGAATATCTTCATGAGACATGCCTTTCTTGTTCAAAAGTCTTTGAACGACAGGGTGTAAATTAAAGGTATTTTCAGTACTTGTGTGTGTTGTGTTCTCCATTATTGAACGATATCACGTTAAGTAGAGAACGAGAATTAATAAAGTCTTACCAAATGACGGTAATACCCTTTATAACGTCTTCTTCGTGCAGGTCGTTAACTTCAGAGAAAAGCATTCTAAACTCTTGAGAATTAGAAGCATGAATCTTATTAAAGTAGTTTGAAGGAAGAAATGACTTCTTGCAGCTATGACATTTTTGAACTTCTGTAGCAGTGTCATGCATATGGCCACACATATGGCATTTCTTAATGAGTCTTTTTTTACTATGAGTTTTATTTAATTCTTTCATGAATAGACCTTATTTCTTAAATGTAACAAGTATCTCTTCGAAGAATAGATGAATAAGTTTAGTAAAAATGGCAAAAATTTCCATTAAATCACAAAAGGCCGACTATTGAAGTCGGCCAATGTATCAAATAAATGGAGGGGGTGGGGTATTAAAATAGCCTAAAGTCACCTGTACTAGAGGCATCTAAAACATTTGATTGGTTGTTCATAATTGGAGTATTGCCAGTTGAATTCATACCACCGTAGCTTCCTTTTGTTGCTGAAGCTCCTAGTCTAAAGTTTTGAGCTGGGATTTGTGTTCCCCATCCAAAACCGTAGCGTGAGTAATCATAATTCTTTACCTGAATCGCTTGATCTGGTGCCAATTGCGTTCCCCAAGGCATTGATTCACTGAATCTCATCATTGGTGCATCTTGTCCGTAATAGTCATTGTAACCGTAATTCCAATTGTTGGCCGCGTTCAAGCTCTGGATAAATTGTGTCTGCTGTCTTAAATCAAGCATCATAGACATATAATCACTTTGCTGATTATTAAAGGCATCAAATGATCCAAAGTACGAATTAATCTGAGGCTTTGTAAATGACTGGGCCATTGGATTAATTAGTTGTTGCATCATGAATGCTTGCTGCTCTTGTCTTTGTTGTGCAATTTCATTTTGCATTGATTGAATATACTCAATAAGGGCAAGTTCTGTTTCTGTAAATTCAGAATCATCTTTATCTTTCTTGTCTTCCTTCTCTTTTTTATCTTCTTTTTCTTTTTCAGATGAAGCTACTTTAGGAGACTCTTCATTTGAATCTTCTTTCTTATATTCATCAAGTTCAGCTGTAATCTTAGCTAACTCATCTTGAAGCTTTTTGATTTCATCAGTATTAACTTCTGATTTTGCATTTTGAATTTCACAAACAAGTTTTGCATTCTCTTCTTTTAATGCTTCATTTTCTTCTTGAAGAGTAATAAGTTTTTCACTTATTAGTCTTAAGTTTTCTTTTGTTTCTTCAAATTTAGAGATTGCCTCTTTTGCAGTTTCTAGCTCAGCTGTTCGAGCTTCGATAAGCTCTTCGAGGGCCTGAATTTTCTCTTGTTTGATTGCTTCATCGACATTGTCTGTTGATGATTGGACTTCACTCAATTGTGATTTAAATTTTGAAATCTCCTCACTACTTCTAGCAAGCTCTTCAGTCATTGTACTAGACTTCTCTTGCAATTCGCCAAAGCGTTTTGTGAGATCTTTATAATCATCGATTAATTTCTTATCTTTTAATTGAATCTCAACTTTTGTAACATGCTCAACCTTTCCAAAAAGTCTTGCGGAGTCAAACCAAAGGTCAAAGATTCCTTTTTGATGGACCTGGTAATTAGAGACCGTAATTTCTTGCACATTTTGCTCACCTGCAATTTCACGATAGTGTCCTGTGCGTTCTACGTTATTAGAAATCATCATTTCATTTTGTACGTAAGTACTCGATAGAAATAATGCACTCATAATAAATAGCTTTTTGTAACAAGCCTTCATAATTCCTCCCATTGATACAATTTATATGTTGCAATAGGCGTGCCAAGAAAATAGCCTCAAAAGCCTAAATATCGTGCAAAAATGCCATAGTTGGTGTTCATATTTTAGACACTGGCCAAAACCAATGCGCTTTTGCTTAAATATAGGCATGAAAGAAGCAATATATAAGAAGACCTATCAGGTTAGTATCAATAGCGTTAATATCAACAAGAAGCTAGGCCTCTACGGCATTTTAGGCTATTTGCAGGACATTGCTACAGTTCACGCTGAGGAGATGGGCTTTGGGCTTGAGGATATGATTAGAGACCAGTCTTTTTGGGTTCTTGTAAGACAAAAGCTTCGAATGACGAGATTTCCTGGTTGGAATGAAAAATTGGAAATTCAAACTTGGTCACGCGAGCCTCAGGGGATGTACGCTTTCCGCGATTTTGAAATTTTTCAAGATGGTGAAAAAATAGGGGATTGCTCAACAGTGTGGATGATCCTCGATGGAAAGACCAGAAAAGTTAAGAAGCCAGACTTTCCTTTAGAGAGAATTAATCCCCGCACAGATTATCAATTAGATTATATTGCACACAAGGTAGAGCCTCGTGAAAACTTTGAAAAAGTTAATACGATTGTCGTTAGAAATAGTGATCTCGACCTTAATATGCATGTGAATAATACAAAGTATTCTCAGTGGATCTTAGATTCAATTCCAATTGAATTACATAAAACAGCAAAGCTAAATGAGTTTGAAATTAACTTTATGGCCGAGACTCATCTAGGTGATGATATTGATATTTACCGCGCTCGAAATGAAGAAGGTGAACTTAATCACGATATTGTTTATAAAGGAGTTAGGCACTCGGATGGTAAGACTTGCTTTCTTGCTAAGATCTTAGCTAATTAAATTAGCGTAGATAGAATTCAAATGTACAAGCACCCTTTCCTGAGTAGCAGACTTCTGTTCCGTATGCTGGAACAATACCTTCGTTACCTGAGTTGATCGCGATATTAAAGGCATCGGCCGTAGTGTAGCTATCATTGGCATTTTGGCCTGTACAGCCGGCCGTACGACTGGTATGACGAAGGTTTCCGGTACAATCAGTATAGTCGTAATCCCATACCCCTGTACCATTTTCAATTATTGGTGCTCCTGCATTGTAAGAAGGTGAAATGAACATGGCATCAGTTGTTCCAACTGCACGTGAGAATTGCTCAGGATTAATAGATGCTCTTGTATTAGGAACACTTCGATGTACTAAGAGATGGTCAGCGACAGTGCTAACCATAATTGAGTTATCGAGATCTGTTACACCACTTGAGCGCACAACTAAAGTCCAGCCGCCACCGTCAGTTGTCATATCACAATAAACAGTTCTTAAAGTGTTGCCACCAGGTGTGAAGTTAATCGTGTAATTTCCTGAAGGTGCATTTGGATTTTCTTCGAGTATTTGTTTACAAGAAGACTTGTAATTACCATATGAGTTTGCTTCTCGGATCATAAGCCAGCCATTTCCTGCGCCAGCTGCAGTTGCTGGGTCAGTGGCCCAGGCTTTTGACGAGCTTATCCAATAAGCACCGTTATAATAGCCATTACCGCTTAATTCTCCTCCACCATCAATTTTCCCACTCCAGCATGCAGCATACCAAAAAGGTGTCGATGAATATAGTGTTCCACAATTATCAGTTGAATTACTATCATTATCTTGATCAATTGTTGTCCATGGATAACCTCCATGTGTGATAGCGATTCCTGGTTTCACTGAGCCAAGAACTTGTTGATAGGACTCAATATTTAAACGGTATTTATCAGCAGGATCAAAATTCTTTACTGTCATAATCGCCTGTTGCGATATTGGTTGGTCATAGTCATAAGACCAAGAATAGAGTAATTGAAAGTCATCATTGCCTGAAATTTTATCCCAGTGCTCCAGTCCTACAAAGTAATTCAAAGTTTCTAAGTATTCATTAGGAGATTCTGCTCCAATGCTTTGTCTTGAGATTGGAGAACATTTGCCTGTAAAGTCACTTGAAGTTGATCGATCATGAGAACAACGTGGCAGTGTACTAATTGAATTACTATAGCTAATACCTGTTGTTGGCTTATTTGTTCCTTCTCTTGTATTTCCCCATACAAGAGTCCAGCCACCACCTTGAGTTTCCATGTCACATATTGTCGGAAATGGATCATCTATTCCAAGTGGCCCATCAGGGTCAATTAAATAAACTCCTGTTCCAGCAGAATAGCCGCGATCAAGAATTTCACGGCACGATCTCATCGAAGGAAGTGAGCGGACCCATACTCTTGTTTCTTGGTATTGTTTAAGGTTTAGTCCAAGACCGGTGTCAGTTTCTGTTGATGTAAAGGCACTTGTACAATAGTTATTTCCTGAACTTGCACATGTCGATATATCGGTGGTCACAAAAGTGTCTCTAGGCACACATCGCTTACCGTAACCACCACCAAGGTATACTCGGTCTGTTGTAGCAGGGTCAACATTAATACAACTATAAAAGACTCGCCAGCCATTACCATAACCATAGAAGAAGTACTGACCAACTAAACCTACGTTTTCATTCCCATCCATATCCGCAAACATGACATTGGGATTAGTTGCATCCCCTAGGGCCGCTACTTGTTGAAAGTATTGTGGAATTGTCTTATCTAAGTATGCAGTCTCCCAGGTATTATCGGTAATATCAAAGCCTGTATTTACACCTTCAATACGCATTTGATTAAAGGCTATAGAATTTGATTTTGAATAAATTTCTGCTGAGGTTTCACCTCTGACTGCGTGAGTAGGGTAACCGTGCCATACTTTTGTCCAGCCGCCACCATCTGTCGTCATATCACAATCAACAGTAACAGCACTGCCTTCTGGATAAATTGTATAGCTTCCATTACCACGAGATTTACCACTTAAAAGAATATCCATACAGTTTTTAGGACGGTCATATTTCTCTCTTAAAAAGTAGCGCGCCTTAACATTTGCCTGACCAGTGTTAAATCCTCCGACACCTCTTGTTCGATAGATATCACCACTATTTGATGTATGATAGATATAATGTCTCGGTTGGTCGTGAACATCAGAAGTTGATGTTTGCGTATAACCTGGCAAGCAATCTCCCCATCCAAATCCTACCCAACGAGCGTGGCGATCAAGGTAATAATCAGTTCCATTACTATTTCTAAAGCGAAATTGAGAGCCACCTGTGAGCATGTCACAATCACCAGGGTTCGAACGATTTGGCCCCGATTGCATATCGACGACTAGATTAAAGTCGTTAGGGTTAAAGAACTCAACTGTTGAAAAGTCAGTTGCTCCCCAGTTTGTAATATCTCTTGCCATCATTTGAGTAGCCGAGAAATCAAAGAAGTTATGCATACCAACTGTGTTTATATCGCTGAAGTTCGTTGCGGTAATATTAATTCCTGAAAATTCATTTTTCATTTCATCATATGACTTCTTAGTCGTCATTGTAGCATCAGCAGCATTGGCATAGAAGAGAGTCCAACCACCATTATCGATATCCATTTCACAATATATTTGTGTAGGAGTTACTTGATCTGGATAAATCGTATAAACGCCTGAACCTTTTGATTCTCCCAAATCAAGGATATGTTGACACGACATAGGCCTCATCCCTTCATCATGTAGGTAGAGTTCAACAAGGGCAGTACCTGTATCATTATTATAAGTTGAAGGAATTCCAGTTTTATAAACTTGATCTGAACCAATGGCATAATACCAATTTGAGTGATTTACTGAACCATCAAGTAATGAAGAATTACCATTAGAGTAGGCGAAGGTATTATTACCTAACTCAAGTCCACCCCAACGCTGTTCATTTCTATCGATAGAGATGCCGCGATAGCCAGAGACAGGAGTATCATAGATTGGGTTTGTGTATTGTGACCAAATATTTCTCCATGATTCATTTGGATAATTAATTTTAAAAGTAAATCGATTGAGATTCTCAAATTCATCAATATACTGAAGAATTGAGTATAGGTTTGCTGTTGGAGTTGTTTGATTATATAAAAGAGCATCATTTACAGTTGGAAAGTATCCACCAGTAATATTGTGTTTGAAAACGCGGGTCCAACCACCACCGTCATTATCCATATCACAATAGACATTCATTGCACTTAATGGGCCTGCCCCATCGATATCAACTGAATAGACGCCACTTGCATAACTGCCTGTTTTATTCATTGTCGAACATGAAACATTACAATCTCTAATAACCAGGTCAGAGGGATTGTTAGCATAGAAATTCATCCACTCAACATTTGTTTTAGTTGCAACAAAGTGCTCTTTAGTTGATGAAGTATTCCAAACTTTCTTACAAGTTCCATGAGCTACTATCGTACGTAACTCATTTGAGGTAAGTTTAAAACCTGTATCAACAGTGTTAATCCCAAAGGCAGCTTGAGAGAAGATAAAAGTAAATAGAAGACCTATTTTAAAGTTCATTCTTTATTTGCTTTTTGTAACTCTTTGATAGCAGCACGCATCTCTTGCATTTCAGCTTTTAGTTGCTCATTCTCTTCTTTTAAAGAAGCGATTTCTCTTTTAACTTCCTCGTCATTTGAAAAGAGCTTGTCTAATTGCTCTGAGATTGACTTCACTGCTTCAACAAGAAGTGCAGTGATATTTCCGTACTGAACTGATTTATATCCATCCTTACTTGTTTTAACTAATTCTGGTTGAACTTTTTCAACTTCTTGAGCAATAAAACCAACAGTCTTCTCTTGCGGGAAGTTTCTGTCAGGAAACTCATCTGTCTTCCAGTCAAAAGTTACACCTCTTAATGACCTAACTTTATGAAGTGGATCAATAATGGTTTCGACATTCTCCTTGAAGCGTTCATCTGATGTATAAAGGTATGAAGCTGCAATCACATTTCCTGCAACATGTAACTTTTCAGATGGTGTAATTGTTCCTACACCAATATTTCCTAAAGTATCAATTGTCATATGTGTATTTTTATAAGAGGCGTCATCATTTCTTTGACCTAAGTATAATACTCCGTCATTGTTGTTAAATGACCAGATCTTGTTATCAACTCCACCAGAACGATCTTCAAGGTAAATATGAGAATTAAGTGCTCCGCTTACATGGAGAAGGTTTTGTGGTGTTGTCGTTCCAATACCAACGTTTCCAGTATTGAAATATATATTACTTCCATTAGTGGTCCATTGTGATTGGTTAATTGTCCCCATCTGAGTTGTTACATAATTTTTCACCGCACTAACAGATGGTGCTTGAGTCGTCTCTGTTCCAGCTGTTGAATTTACAACTGCTGCTGTTTGAGCACGTGCCGTTGTGAAATATAAATTTGTCCCTTCGGCCACGTCATCAGTATCAAGGCCTGTAATGGCCGTATAGTTTGCATTAATTTGTGCCTGTAATTTTCCGTAGGCATCAAGAACTGTATCAGTTGCTGCAAGTACTGAATTTGTTCCCACTGTATATCCCGTTAACGGAGTATTTAATACAGTCGTGCCATCAACAACTGATGATGGAACACGTCCAGACCCATCGAGTCTTAAGAGTTCATTAGCACCATTAGATGTATTAACTCCAATCTGAATGTCATTAGCATTCTCAGTTAAGGCTATGTCACTTGTTGCTGTTAATCCCTTAAATGGAAGGTCTGTTCCAGACTTTGCTAGAACGAGTGATGCTCCACCAGCACTTGATGCTGTATTTTGCTCACCGCTTGCCGCTACTACTGTTGATAAACAGCCACTACCGTCAATACAGATATCGTTTCCAGTAGTCACATTCATTCCACCATCTACCGTTAGCTTTTGAGTTGGAGTAGTTGTACCAATTCCGATATTTCCTGAGCTTAGAATATTAAATTCATCAACTCCATTTTTTGTTATTTTAAAATCATTACCATTTGAATTTATAATATAATCTGGTGTCATTGCTACGCCTGTTGGCGGTGTCCCTGCATCAACGGTTAGTGTCGGTATATTTGGCTTTGTTGAAGAGATATAAACATTATAAGCAAATGAATTTCCTGATTGCCCAAATCTTAGGGATGCCGTTTGAGTAGAAGAGTCAAAGTACCATTGGTAGCCAACAAAGTTATTGCTAATATTGGCAGAAACGACTTTAAAAGTATTACCGCCATTGGTAAAGGCAACATCAAATTCCATATTTATGATACTAGAGGAATCTGCAGTTGTTCTCACACTCCTAATAATTACTTTTGTGTTTTGTACACCTGGTGTCAGTGTCAGTAGGGCACGATTTCCTACAGAGGCATCAGCATGGGGAAGACTTATTCTCTGTGCCCATTGGTATTCGGCAGTATTTAATGAAATGTCCCCCGCGATATCCATCTTTGCTGTCGGAGTCGTTGTTCCGACACCAATGTCACCAGTGTTAAAGTATATATCACTACCTGTCGTCGTCCATTGTGATTCGTTAATAGCACCGGTTTGAGCAAGAACATAGTTTTTCATTGCATCGACAGAAGGTGCCTGCACTGTTTCTGATCCTGCAGTGGAATTAACAACAGCTGCTGTTTGGGCACGAGTATTACTGAAGTATAAATTTGTCGTACCTTCTGCTACATCATCAGTATCAGTGATAGCGTTACCTGCAATTGAGCTGGCATGAGCATCTAGTTGTGCCTGAACTTTTCCAAAGGCCTGTAGAACTGTATCTGTTGCAACAACGCTTGAAGCTGTTCCATTTGTAAAGCCTGTGAGTGCTACATCAATTGCTGGATTATAATTGATAATTGAATCAGCAAGTTTCCCTCCAGCACCTATTTGAGGTATTTGATTTGCACTTGTTCCAACATCAACATTGATTGTTCCTGTTGTTGTAATTGGGCCACCAGTAAGTCCAGTTCCAGTTGAAACAGATGTAACAGTTCCGTCACCAGAGCCAACTGTTGAAAGACAATTACCACCATCAATACAGATATCATTTGTTGTTGTTACATTTATATTTCCATCAACTGTTAGTTTCTGTGTCGGTGCAGCCGTTCCAACTCCGATATTTCCTGTATTTCCTTCTAACACTAATGCTGTATTATTAGCGCCATTAAAGAAGTTGAAATGAAGTTCGTTCTGACTAGAAGTGGCCACTGAGTTTGAACCAAATGCCATGATATCCCAGTAAGAAGCAGCAGAATTTCCTGTTTGCATTCTAATTGCACTCTTCTTATCTTCATGTCCAAGAAGGTTTAAGCTAGCTCCCGCAGCGGAAGTTGTACCTTCAATTCCAATCTCTGCCCATGTGGCATTTTGGACATGTAGTGGGTAAGTTGGAGTTGTTGTTCCCACTCCAACATTTCCTGAGTTGTAATAGATATCACTACCTGTTGTTGTCCATTGTGTTTGATTAACGTTACCAATTTCTGTCGTAACATAGTTTTTAACTGAATTAACAGAAGGGGCGATTGTCGTTTGAGTCCCACTCATATCATCAATAACTTTAGCATCAGCATATGTATCGACGTATCCTTTTACCGCTAATTCACTTGGTACTTGTGTTGAAGAATCAAGAGTTCCCGAGTTGTCGAGATCACTAGCAGGAATTTGAGCAACGTTTAAGACATTACCTAGGCCTACATAAGTTTTATCAATAGTTGGAGCGTTTATCTTTGACCATGAAATTGCGGCTGTTGAACTAATATCTGCATCAACAATAGACCCATCAGTAATATCTGCTGAACCCACTTCTGGGTTTGATCCACTTGTAACACGTCCATATTGATCAACTGTAACTGATGTATAAGTTCCCGCTGTACCAACTGTGGCCTGACCTAAAACTCCAGCATTATTTACTAATGTACTATCAACAGTTAATGCCGCGGTTTGATTGATACAATCAAACTGATTACCTGATTTAATTAAAACCTGATTATCTAGACAGCCGCCAACGAAGTCGAGGCTATCTGGAGTGATTGCCGCGTTAGCAATTGAATCCGCCGTTACGGCCTTATTTGCATAGAATGCCATCGGAACAGAAAGTATTTTTTGATAGTCAAAAGTGAGTCCATTAGTAACATCAGTTACTCTTATTAAAAGAGTTTCACTACCAGTAAGGTCTTCAACATGAGTTTGATAATTTGGTATTACAAGTTCTGTGCTATAGATTCCGTTTGAAAGTGTTACAGAATTAATATTAATTGTCTCAAGAAGAGTCGGACCTGTAGAGTTAAAGACTTCAAAGCGTAAGTCGACAGTTCCCGTAATAGGGGTTCCATCAGTTTGCACAAGCCTTCCCGAATATCCGATGAGGTCTGTAGAGGCACCTATATTAGAGCTAAGTATTAAGCTTAATGAGATGACTAAAGAATATATTAATTTTTCGCCAACGTTCAACTAAATCCCCTGTTAGTACAGTGGTTTATCGACATCTTAACTTAATTTTATTAACTAATTGAATATTAGTGACTTAGTGAAGAATTTCTTTCCGGATTGGCATTTATTAGCCAAGAAATTGAGGCTTAAACTCAATTTCTTGACAGAGATTTAATAACTTAAGGTGTTGCTTTACAAGGAGGGTAGTTTCTAACTAGCTCACCAATAGGCCCACCAGTTTGACTATGATTAGGTCTTAGCTTTTCCCAATAAGAATTAGTTGGAAAAATTCTACCTGAGCCGCGATATATTCCGCGTCTTCCTTTGAGGATTTCCATCATAATGTCCATGCTACATTTTATCTGATTCTCTGGTTTGATTGTTGCGGTATAACCAGTTTCAAACTTACAATTTTCTCCGCGCCACATTCTATTTCTTTTAACTTGATTGAGCTGAAATAGTCCCGTTGGACGATCTGTGGCATCAGGAACAGGCCCTGTATTTACTTTTGTCGGATCACATGATGACTCAACTTGTGCAATTGAAGCAAACATCCAAACCCAAAACCTCTTTCTTTGCTGGTTATTTAGATTGTACCAATTAGGGCAAGTGTATGGGCTTGCTGTCATTCCTCTCACTTCATCATAGAGGTAGATATCCGATGCTCCCTCTGTATTGTCGATATAATTAACAATCATATCTCCCCATACACCAAGGCTACCATCTTCTTTTACAAAGTTCTCACACATCTTATTAAAATAAAGAGAGCCTCGTCGAAATGTTGTCGGTAATGGATCTGCCTCTGAAATAAGATTATCTTCAACTTTACAGTCTATACATGGCTCTTCAGGTGGGGCCACGACTTGATCAATAACAACATTTATTTCTTCTAAAAATTGAGCTGTCGAATACGGAGTTGTTTCATTTGCGTATAAATTAAAGCTTAAAAAGAATATAACTAAAGTCTTCATTAGTTACCTCCCTTTTTGCGTTTGAATATACACTTGATCTTACTCTCGATTGAATTATAAGAGACTTGCTCATCACTAAAACTTAAAACCTGAGTACTTGTGGCTTCAAGCTTTTTAAACTTTTTAGGGCATTCTATGATTTCTGAAAATTGAGTTACCTTGTTATTTTCAAACTTATAACGAGATGTTGACTTGCAGCCATCAGAAGTCTTTTCAATTTGTTTTTCTTTTGAAAATGGGCCAAAGAAAATTGTCTGTCCAATTCTAAGGCCATCATTAGGTTTGCTTGAATTTAGAAAAGCGAGAGTACCCGAGTCACAAAATCGACTATTTGATTTGATGACTTCATATTCTCCAACATACTTCTTGGCCACATCCAAAAAGCTCTTAATCTCATCTCCAAAGCTTGGGAGAGTTATACAAATAACTAGTAGTAATTTCAGTGTGTTAAGCTTAGTGCTCTCTTGTCGATTTCTCATTCTTATTTCCTATTTTACCTACGGAAAACCTTGTAAATTATACCATCTTAAGAGGCTTTCTGAGGCCATAGAGTCATGATTGCCTCTTTTATTCCTATCTTATTTACACTTCAATGGCATAACTTCTTAAAGATTGATACTGATACTCCAAACATTAGGAGATAGGTATGAAGAATATAGGTATGCTAGCGGTTCTTGCGTTACTCGTATCGTGTAATGCAGAGAAGATAACAACGGTTAAAGTTGTACACTCTCTTGACTCTGATGCACTTAGTGGTGAGATCAAGGTTAATAGTCAAAAATTAAATTTCAATGGATCATCTGGTGAAACATTTGAAATCAAAGGAACTTATCCACGTAATCTTTCAATGGATCTAGATTACACTCATGCAGAAGCTTTCTATGCAAATAGTGTAAACAAGCTACCTGCTACAGAAATCAATATGAAGTTCGAGGTAAGAGGTTATAACTCTGAAAAAGGAACTGTTGATTTAAGAAGAGAAGGAAGTGTTAAGCTTCAAGGTGAAAAATTCAAACTTACTAATTGCTCTAATACTGTTGATTTCAAAGTTGATGCTAGTGAATTAACAATTGATATGTCTAAGTTTAAAAGTTTAGCTTCATGTAAGTTCGTAGGAAAATATAAGAACCACAATCGTATTGGAGAGAAGGGTAGACTACATAATGGTTTTGGACGTAACTTCTTTAAATTCGATTCAGATAAAGATATGGGTCTAGAGGCCAGTTATGCAATCCGTAGCCAATTTTCAGGTTATGTTTATAAAGACGGAGAAATGGCGGAGTATCTACAGAAGATGCTTACTAAAATTGCAAAAGCCTCAGATATGCCTGATCTTGAACCTAAGGTCTACTTCATCAATGCACCAATTGAGAATGCATTTGCTCTACCTGGTGGATATGTATTTGTATTTAGAGGTCTAATTGAAGCACTCGAAACAGAAGCTGAGCTAGCCGGTGTTCTTGGACATGAGTGGGCCCACGTTACTGAACGTCACGGAACAGAATCTGTTTCAAGAAACTTAAAAAATATTGCTACAAAGTATGTTGGAGCTGGACTTGTATGGGCACAGTTTAATATCTTTGGTGCAGCAGCAGCTTATTATATCTATGATAAATTAGAAGAAATTCCACTTATGGGATTTAGTCGTCTTCAAGAGCTTGAAGCGGATAAAATTGGTGTACAATACGCTCACGAGGCTGGTTATTCACCATATGGCCTATCAAAGTTTTTTGCAGCAATGGGTGATCGTCAAGAGTCTTGGTTAGAGTTACTTGTTTCAACGCATCCAAGACCTTCAACTCGTGTTGAAAAAATTGAAGAGCTTGTTTTTAATTATATTCCTTATTCAAGAGATGCTGTTGTAACTTCAGAAGATTACCTTGCAGCTAAGGAAACAATGAATGAAATTGAGCCAATGCCTTACTATATCGCTATGAGAGTGATGGCCCAGATGGGTGGTTTAGTTGAAGAAAGTATCAAGAGCTCAGTTAGAAAGAAATTTAAATTAGAAAAAGAAGACTAGATTAAAGGGCCCTCGATAGAGGGCCTTTTTTATTAGAAAGCTAAACTTGTTCCTAAGTAACCTTCGTATTCATCTTCTTGTGTTTCATACTTATGAATATATCTCACCCCAAAGTCCACAGGTAATGCCCTTAAGATATTTGTATTAAAGACGAGCTCAGCTCCATAACTACTTAATTGTATACTCTTTCTTGTATCTGATAATTTGGCCTTAGTGATATCATAATAGAGATTCATATAAATTCTCTTGAAATAAATTAGCGCCGCAATATTATAATCAGGATAGAAGAGTGGAAAGAGATAATTTGCACTCGATTTTAAATACTTCTTAGACGCAAAATAATCATATCCGCGAGAGTATGCATAACCCATAAATTCATTTGAAGATGGTTGGAAGCGATAGTTGTCACCATCACCATATTCTTCACCAACTACTGAGATCTTAATTCCATTATTTGTAAAAAGCCCTGGTGTTGTTATTGAAAACGATCCAAACCAGCGATAGTCATCTTCTAGTCCTGTTTCATCATCTGTTGAAGCATCTTGGTACATTCCAAGAAGTGAAAAGCTCCAAGGTGAAATAATTGAACGAGTGGTAAAGTCCTTATATAGACTTAATGATAGTGTTGTTGATAGTCTGATAAAATCCGCTTCACCAGAAACTTTAGTGTCGTATTGGATATATTCATCAGTCATGACTTGTTCAGCTTGATAGCTTAAACTCAAATTTAAATTATAAAGATTATGTTTTTGTACGAATGGTAATTCGACTTTTATACCATAAGCAACTTCATCCCATCCATAGTCATCAGAATCACTTGCAAGTTGACTTACCATTCTCTCTCTAAGATCAACGGTTGCACTTAGAATTGGCCAGTACCTTTTATAATAGACTATAGCTGATGAATAGGGAGAGTTTTCTGAAGCTTCATAACCTAAATTTACATTCCAGCTAAAGTCTCTAAGATAATTATCTGCATAGAGGCTAAGGCCGTAACCATTACCTACAAAGAAACTCCAAGAATGAGGTGTCGCAGACCTCCAATCAAACCCGCTATAATCTTCTTCTGTATAGTTATTTGAGTTCTTTGTTTGAATCTCTTTTCTATCTTTAATGTCAATTAATTCAAAGTTGTTATAGCTGTCACTTGGGTCATTCTTTGCAAAATACTGACTGCGATTAACTAGAGAATTGATTCCAAGATTTCGACATGAATTAAGAGAGCTGCTTCTTATTCTCTTTCCGTTAATTGTTTGTTCAGTAAAATAAAAATTACCATTTGAAAAGGTTGGCGAGTATGAAGCAATATTTGAGTCAGTACATTTCTCAAGCGATTTTGTCGTTGTGTTTAATTTGAAAACTTCAATTTTCCCTTTATATTGAGCTTCAAAAAGAACAGAGTTGTTACCATCATAATTTAATGCATAGAGATTGTTATATGTAGGTGGAATTAATTCTAGAACTCGATTGTTTGAATAGTTTGCTTTAACAATTGTCTTACCTTTCCCATCTCTTGTTGCTATGGCGATAACTTCATTATTATTTAGAATTATTGCTTCTAAGAAATCATATTTTGAATTTGTGATAGACCTAAGTTTCGCACCTTCTAAATTTAATTCTTGGATAATCCATTTTCCATTTTTATCAAAGTTTATAGCTGTAATTTTCGAGCCATCTTTGTTGAAATGTGGATTATATAATCTTTCACCTGATGTTATATACTTTATATCCCCATCTTTAAGGCTTATAAGTGATAGGTCAGAGTAACTTTTAAAACCATATCTCCAATGAGGTAAGAATTGTGATTGAATTGCATAATCTTTACTGTAGCTAAGTCTTGTGAAGTCTTCACTATAAGCAATATCTGTTAGAACTTCCTTTTCATCTTTTGATTCTTTTATAAGACGGTAATGGTTATCTAAGTCGTACTCAACGTAGAAAAGGTTAGCTCCATTCTTATATTGATTTGTTTTTACATTGTATTCAGAAATAGGAAGATTATTAAACTTATCTCCAATCCATTCTTTTCTTAGATCATCAAAGGCAGCATAGTAGAAATCATAAAAATCCACTCCTGAGGAATTTTCTATCGCTCCCACAATTCCATTTGGATAAGGCCTTGCTGTAACATTATTCATTACAACATTCCAGAATTGATCACCATATTTCTTATACCCATAAGAAACCAGTACATATCCATAGATATACCAGTTAACAAGTTGATCATTGTAGGAGCCACCAACAAATTGATCATAAGTTGGAGTCTCGCCTTTAAGAAGAAGCGCTTTAAGTCTTGCCATAAAGCGAGGAGAGCGTCCTCGACCTGCTGGTGTATACTTAGTCTCTGTATAGACGGCATCGCCTTCCATATACCAAGGCTTCCTTGCAAGAAATGAAAGAACCTGTTGTCCTGTATCTCCCATAAGAATATCAAAAAACTTCACTGTTTTCTTATTGAAAATATCTTGTTGAATAACGTGACGATATTCATGAATTGAAAGCATTTCGTGCCATTCTAAAGAACTAAGACGACTTGAAAATTGTGCCGAGTCAAACCATTCAGTACGTCGTGGAGCAAGAGTAACAAACCCATTTGGATTGGCCATCTCTGGTCGATAGATCAAGGCCACTTGTTCAGGCTTTTTTACACCATAAGAAAGTCCAACATATTTTGAATAATGCTCTATTAGGTTGGCCATGTAGATTGCTCGATCCTTATAGTTTTCTGGATAAATAACTTGGGCAAAATCATTTTCAATAGATTTCCAATTCATTGGAGTACTTTGTGACTCTGTGAATGAATATTGCGCATTTGTATTTAACGATAAGAAAAGAAGAATTAGTAAAACTTTAAGTTTCATTGCTGATGCCCCGTATTGGTATATGAAATATCTATTTATTAAATAATAATGGTTGTTGAATGTAAATTAGTAGAGAGCAGTAAAAGCTAGAAAGACGATATTTGATATACTGGCAATAATAGGAATGGTTAAGTACCTAAATTGGATTTCACGGTTTTTGATACGATAGGAAACAAGTGAAAGATTGATTAAGGTAAAAACGATTAGAATGATGAAGCTAGTGGATGCAGCTAGTGTCTTTATAGGAAAGAGACTTACTAAGAGTGAAATAATTATTGCAACGACAATAGTTGCATTAATTGGTGTCTGTGTTTTTTTATTAATTACTGATAAAAAATTCATCCATTTTAATGGGTGTCTAAGGCCATAAAGAATTCGAGAGGCCATTATCACTTGAGCAATGATTCCGTTAAAGATTGCAAAGATACCAATGGCGCTGATGACAAGGGCATTGCCTCCGTGATGGACGTACATATCTTTAAGGGGCGCTTTACTTTGATTGAGCTCATCTAAGGGAATACTTGCAATTGCAACTAAGGCCACAAAAACATATAAGATCGTCGATACAAGAACAGCTATATAAATAGAGCGACTTATAGTTGGGCCAGGAAAATTTGTTTCTTCTGCAAGGTTTACCATATCTTCAAATCCGATATATGCATAAAAGGCCAAGAATGCGCCTGATATAATCATTGGAAATTGGGACCACGAAAAATTTTGTAATAATGCAGGAAGCATGAATTCATTGGCAGAGAGGTCTTGCCATGCACTCCCACATATTAAAATAAGGCCAACAATCTCAATTATAGTGAAGAAGATAACGATGTTAATGGATTCTTTTATTCCTTTTATGGCCAGTGCAGTAACTAAGATAATAATTAGAAAAATAACTGAAAAATCTGACCAATGAATAAATGTTTGAAAATAGCCGACAAACCCTTTTATTAGTGTTGATGCACTGACGACACCAGTAAAGGCAATAAGCCAGCCAACAATATTTGAAAGTAATACGCTATGAAATCCTTGAAAGATATACTCGGCCTCTCCTGCACTTTTGGGAAATAATTTAACTAATTGAGTATAAGAGTAAGCAGTCATACTTGCTAAAATTGCCGAAACTATAAACGACAGTGGTGCCATCATTCCTGCTGTTGCTGAAATCTTTCCAATTAAGGCATAAATACCAGCACCAAGAATTGTACCAATTCCATACATTGTTACCTGAAAGGTATTTAAAGATCGCTTAAGTTTTACCATTTGGCTTGATTGTAGAAAAATATAGGATAAATTGAAATTATATATTTAGTTAATATTTGATACGAGGTCATATGAAAGTTTTAATTCTAGGTGCTACAGGACTTGTTGGAAGTCATATCTTGTCGATGGCCTTAAGTGATGATCGTGTAGAAAGAGTTATTGCACCTGTACGTAAAAATATAGATGCACATCCAAAGCTTTTTGCACCGATAATTAACTTTGATGAAATTACAAAAGAAGAAGTATGCTCTTGGAAATGTGATGTTGTTATCTGCGCCTTGGGGACAACAATTAAAAAAGCTGGATCGAAAGCTGCATTTAGAAGAGTTGATCTCGAGTATCCCCTGACTTTTGGAAAGCTTGCAAAAGAATGCGCCGCTAAGTCTTATGTATTAAATTCAGCAATGGGGGCCAATAGCGATTCGCTTGTTTTTTATAATAAAGTTAAGGGGCTAGTGGAAGAAGGACTTCAGTCTTTAAATTTTGATGCCTTAACAATTGTCAGACCGGGGCTTATTGGTGGCCAAAGGGATGAATTTCGTTTTGCAGAAGAAATTGCCAAGAGTTTTTTAAAAATTTTAGGTCCACTACTTCCTAAGAGGTTACGTCTAAATCCGGCCAAGAGGATTGCTCAGACAATGCTAGAATCCGCTTTAAGTGACCAATTAGGCGTAAAAATTATTTCATCAGATAAGTTAGTGTAAAAAACTCGAGATATTTTTTATTGGCTGCATACAAGATTTCAAAGCCTTACTTGAAGAATTCATTTCTATTTATTTAGAGTCAAAAAAATATGCATAAGTTGTCGTAATTACAGTAAAGTTTTTTATAAAGATGTCGAAAAGTTAAGGAACTTAATGTCGAGTTAGTTTTTTATTTGGAGTGCATCTGTGAGTGAAGCGTTTAAGAAGGGAAATGATTGGGATATCATCAGTTTAGCAAATTATGTATCTGAAATTGTTTCAAAAGAAAGTGGGAATATACTGGGGCCAGCGCAACAATCTATGGTTATGAGTCGTTTAAAAAAGCGCATGATGACCTTAGGTACTCATACTCCAGAATCTTATTATGAATATTTAACTAAGAACTATAATAAAGAGTCTTCGCAACTTATTTCAATGCTTACGACTCACCATACATACTTTTTTAGAGAATTTACTCATTTTGAATATCTCCTTACAAATCTTGATTCCATTGTAGCCAATGCGAAAAAGAGGGGAGATAGCACGATACGTGTTCTATCAGCAGCATGTAGTCGTGGACAAGAGGTTTATTCACTGGCCATGTTCTTTAATCATCACTTGAAGAATTACCCAGGTATGAAATATGAAATCGTTGGAACAGATATTGATCCAGAGAGTGTTAAGATTGCTCAAAATGGTGTTTATCGATACCGTGAAATTAAATCGATTCCTACTGTCTATTTAACAGGGAATTGGATGAGAGGGTCTGGAGAGATCTCTAAGTTTGCAAAAGTTAATTCTCATATTAAAGAAAATTGTAGCTTTGGTGTGATGAATCTTCTTGCACCAGAAAAGTTTATCGGTGGAAAGAAATTCGATATCGTATTTTGTCGAAATGTATTTATCTACTTTGACCAAACTTCCATTGAAAAGATTGTAAATAATTTCTCAAAGTTTTTACACAAGAATGCTCTATTTATAACTGGTATTAGTGAATCTTTAAAACATACAAAATTAGAGTTTCAAACAATGGCGCCAAGTGTTTATTGTCTTGATCCTGAAGAGAAAGTTGTTGAAAAACCTAGACCACTATCTATCGTTAAAGATAAGACGGTACCTAGAACTTCACCAATTGCAAAAACACCAATCATTCCTAAGCCTATTAGAATGCTTGTTGTTGATGACAGTTCTTCAGTTGTTAAGCTACTTTCAAAAATATTTGAAAAAGATGATGACTTTGAGCTTGTTGGAACAGCAATGAATGGTCTAGAAGCACAAGAGTTCTTAAAGAATAATAAGGTCGATGCCATGACTCTTGATATTCATATGCCTGAGATGGATGGTGTTGAATATTTGAAGAAGAACTATCGCTCTGGCCACCCAAATGTTGTTGTGGTTTCTAGTGCTTCACGTGAGGATACTCGTTATGCTCAAGAAACTCTTAATAACGGTGCATGTGACTTTGTTGAGAAACCAGCACTTAATAATTTAAAAGAAAGAGCAGAAGAAATTAAAAATAAGATTAAGATGTCTTTCTTAAATGCAGCTCCAGTTGTAACAAAAGTAGATCGTTCATTCCAAAAGAGCTTTGATATTAAGAATCCTGAAACTAAGGCCCGCTTCTTTGTTGGATCTTTCAGTGATAAGAAAAAGATCATTGCTTCACTTGATGAACTTCGTGGTAATCAACCTCCAGTATTTCTTTTCTTTGAAGGAAACGGTAATTTCTTAGAAATGATTAGCGAAGAATTTAAATCAGTTCCTAATATTCAAGTCTATGATGGAAGCACTGAACTTGAAAATAATAGTGTTTATATATGTGACTTTAAAGAACACTTTGAAGATATCAATTCTAAGACAAAGAGCTTTAAGAAAAGTCTCTCTGTATTTGGAATCGTTTCAAAGTCAGTAGAGAATGCGTTCTTTGATTTAAATGAGACACAAATTCTTATCGAAGATACAGGTGATATCAACGACAGTATAAAAGAAGTTGTCTCAGATATTTTCCCTTGGACGAGTTTTGCTCACCTTGGAACTGAATATTTAGCAGATGATGAATAATTAATTCTTATTTTGAATGGTAGTGCTTTTTATTAATCGTAAAGTCTTGTGATTCATAAATAGCACCACCTTCATTTTCAAATCTACGTATACTTTCTTTTTTTTCTTTCTGTCTTCTTAGCTCATTTGATGTCTCTAGATACTCACAAACTTCTTTGTTGGAAACTTGTGGAAATTCAAGATAGAACTCACCAACTGAAAGAAAATTATGTGGTGTCTCTAGGACTAAAATATCATCAACTAAATCTATAATTTCATTATATGACTGACGTGAACTAACTGGTGCAACTGCAAAAATATTTTTTATATTATGGTCTTTCTTTAAAAACTTTATGGCCGCTTTCATTGTTGCACCTGTTGCTATTCCATCATCAACGATAAAGATACTTCTCCCTGATAGGTCAATCGGTGGCCTGCTATTTCGAAATTCTTGAGCTTGCTTTTTTACTTCTTCTTTTTTCTGCTTTGTTAGACGATGAAGTTGTAAGTCATCAATATTTAAATGGTTAATTATCCTCTGATTAAGGTAGCCAATACCTTCTTCCGTAACTGCTCCAAGTGCTAATTCTTCATTATTTGGAGCTCCTACCTTCTTAACACAGAAAATATCTAAGGGTAGCTTATGCATTTTCGCAATTTCAAATGCGATGGGAACACCTCCTCTTGGAAGTGCAATGATTGCTACATTCTTAAATTCAAGTAGCTTCTCTTTAAATTCTTCACCTAAAAGTTGGCCTGCTTCTTTGCGATTCTTGAACATAGTTCTTTCCTAGATGACAATTTTTATCTGTGGATTGAGTTGGCGATCCTTTTCTACGGGACTTGAAATATAGGCTTCTTTTTCTATTTCTAGATTGATAATCTCAGATAGATCGTGAAGTTCATTTCCCAATCTCTGTATGACATCATCAGCAGAAATAATTCCTACAAGTTGATCTCTTTCATTAACTACTGGGATTCGTCTAACGCCATTGGCACGCATTTTCTTTATTGTATCGACGATACTGTCTTTAGGAGAGCACATCACTACATTTGGAGTCATGATCTCGCTCACTTTCGAGTAGGGTTCTATCTTTCCTTTCTTTCCAAAAGATAAGGCGATATCACGGTCAGTTAAAATGCCCATTGGAGTTTTCTTCTTTCCTTCTTTATGACCGACTACTATGATGGCCCCGACATGTTTTTCATACATCTGTTTTGCAGCATCGTGGATGGTAGCATCAGAGTTAATTGTTACAATATTTTTTTGGATAATATGCTCAATTGACACGTTTATCTCCTTTGAAAACTAGATTACGTCCCAATTATAATTGCATTCTCTTTTGCATATAATTTAATTCTTTCCAAAGAAAAGTTTCGATTAACTTGTAAACTTGTTCAAAAAAGCGAAGCAAGCGTTCGAAGAACGCAAATGTAACCGATTTCGAAATTAAGAGGAGCGCGTGATACCGAATGCGTAAGCATTCGGTTGTTTAGCAAGCGTTAGCGCTGCGTATCTTCGATGAAATTTAGTATCTTATTAAAAAAAAGAATGGAGCGCGTGACAAGATTCGAACTTGCGACATCCACCATGGCAAGGTGACACTCTACCAACTGAGTTACACGCGCTTATTTGAGTGGAAGAAATATATTGCTGAGGAAAAAAATTGTCAATACTCAAAATTAAAAAATTATAAGTTCTTCTTCCCCGACCCGTCAGGTGAGTCCAAAATATATTGCGGAAGAAGCCAACCTGGAATTTCACGACGCAGTTTACGATATATTTCACGTCCTTCTTCAATTGGTAGGTAAAAGTGCATGGCACCCTTGGCCTGATCTGGGTGGTGAAGATAGTAGGGACGAATATTTAATGCATGAAGCTTAAGAAATAAATCCTTTAAGTCTTTAACATTATTATTAACATCCTTTAAAAGGACAGACTGTGAGAGAAGGCCAAAGTGTGCCCCCAGTTTTTTGATACAGTCCATAGCGTCTGTTGTGATTTCTTGAATATGATTGATGTGGATAACTACATTTATATCGTTAAATCTGTTATTGAATTTGTGAATAACTTCAATAAATTCGTCACTAATATATTTTGGTAAAGAAATAGGTGTTCTAGTGTGAAAACGAATGAACTGTATATGTGATAATTTGCTAAATTCTTCAAGGTAGAACTTTATCTTAGATGCTGAAAGCATAAAGGGGTCTCCACCTGAGAAGATTATTTCATTTATTTCTGTATGAACTGATAAATAGGAAATAACTTTTTCAAAGTCGGCCTTAAAAATTTCGTGCTTGCTACTTAATTCATTTTTGCGAAAACAATAGCGACAAATGACCGGGCAAATAGTCGTTGGTGTAAACAGCGCTCGGTTATCGTAACGATGGATAAGCTGGGGGGCGACGTATTTTTGTTGATCTCCAATTGGGTCTTCTAGTCCATCGTCTGAGTTCTCTAAATTAGATGGGAGAAATTGTTTTGCGTGTATGCCCTCAAGTCCTTCTTTTTGAATTAGTTCATTCATGTGACTTGGAATGAATACTTCATATGAAGATGGTTCTAGATTAAGACCAAAATGCGAATTGACTTCATTTGTTGAGCGAAGTCCTTTTCTCATTTTTGATTATTTTCTTTATCTTGTTTGTCTTGAAGTTTTTTTATGTCATTGAGGTGATGCCATTTTGCCCAAGCGGCACATCCGCGAATTAGTAGAGCACCGTAGATTGCAATACCTGTGAAATGGGCCATCACTTTCATCGTTGATAGGGCCCCTGTGTTTTGAAGAAGCCAATAGATCCAATAGAGAAGTGCGATGTGAATAATGAAGATCACAACAAATTGGAGTTTATATGAAAGTGGTTTTCCTGCTAGCATGACGTCTTTATATAATTACTTTGAGTCTTTATCAACATGATCACGAAGATCTTGAATCTTTTTAATAGCAAAAGATTTGTAGATATCAGTGAGTAAACAATGGGCATAGAGTACATCTCCAGCTGGCATCGGTAGAAGAGCAACAGGTTTTATTGGTCTAAACTTACCCTTGTAGCTTCCACCTTTGTATTTGATATCGATTACTTCTTGATTTGCTATCTTCTTTTGTAATTGTTGAATAATCTCAGGTGCTTCGGCTATATTCGCCCTTGTGAAGTCACGGATATTTAAGATTTCGCCTTCTTTTAGCTGACGGTTTGATTTCACTTCATCAAGGGTCTTTGCAAAGACACGAAGGCAGGCAATTGTATCATCTAGTGCTCGGTGATGATTTTTTAGTGGAATTTCAAAGTGCTTACAAAGTGATGAAAGCTTATGATTCTCACTTCCTTTCACATACTTACGAGATAATTTACATGAACAGAATACCTTGGCCTTGTGAAGCTCAATCTTTTGCTGGTGCATGGCAAAGACAATAAAGCCAATATCAAATTTTGCATTATGAGCAACAAGTGGCGTATTTCCAGAAAATTCGAGAAATTTAGGTAATACCTCTTCAATTGAAGGTGAATCCTTAACCATGTCATCAGTGATTCCATGGATTTTCGTTGTAAATTCAGGAATTGGGTTTTTAGGTTTTACGAGGGACTCAAAAGTTTCTATTTTGTTTCCAACGACTTTAATAGCCGCAATCTCGATAATTTCGTCAACTAAAGGAGACAGTCCAGAAGTTTCTAAATCAAGTGCTATTAGCCCATCTGGGAAATACTTATTGATATTTTTAATTTCGCTCTGAGTAAAATTGATAGTAATTCCTTTAATGAAGCTAGTAGTAGGGGTTTCCAACGTTTTGTAAATATTGGTATGTCGTAGCAATGTGTCATGCCAATTTTAATTAATTTTAGTACGTTGAAGAACCTTAAAATTAAACTTTTAATACTGATTATGGGCCTTACGGTCAATAGTTTGAGGAAATATTTTATGAAGAAATTTGATGTTATTGTAATTGGTTCAGGGCCAGGTGGATATGTCGCCGCTATCCGTGCTGCCCAACTTGGAAAAAAGACTGCTATCGTTGAAAGTAAAGAATTAGGCGGAGTTTGTCTTAACCGTGGCTGTATTCCTACGAAAGCGGTTCTTAAAGCTGCTCACAGTGTTCACGAGCTAGCAGATATGAAAGATTTAGGTATCGATGTTGAGCTTAAGGGCCTAGACGGTGGTCAAGCTGTTAAACGCGCTAAGGGGATCTCAAATAAGATTTCTGGTGGTGTTGCTTACCTAATGAAGAAAAATAAAATCGAAGTTATCGAAGGTTACGGTAAACTTCGAACTAATACTCAAGTCGAAGTTACTTCAAAAAGAGGACATACTGAGACGATTGAAGGAACAAATATCATCCTTGCAACTGGTGCTCACTATCGTTCATTCCCTGGACTTGAGCATGATGGGAAGAGACTTATTGGTGCTTGGGAAGCGATTAAAATGGAAGAGCTTCCAAAGTCAATTGGGATCATTGGTGCTGGTGCTATCGGTGTTGAGTTTGCTTACTTCTGGAATGCATTTGGTGTAGACGTTCATATCTTTGAACTACAAAAACACCTTCTTCCAATCGAAGATGAAGAGTCTTCAAAAGCTGTTGAAAAAGCTTATAAGAAATACGGAATCAAGATGTCTCTTGGTGTTGAAAAAGTATCTGCTAAAAATAACGGAAATGACATTACAATCACGGAAGTTAAAGGTGGAAAGACTGTTGAACACAAATTTGATATGGGACTAATTGCTGTTGGTATGACTGGAAATATCGAAGGTATTGGACTTGAAACTGTTGGTGTAAAAACTGATAGAGGTTTTGTCGTAGTTGATAATAACTACCAAACAAATATTCCTAATATCTTTGCTATTGGTGACGTTGCGGGACCTCCTTTACTAGCACACGCTGCTTCTCACGAGGGAATCATCGCTGCTGAAAAAATTGCAGGTGAGCATCCACACCCACTAGATAAGATGAATGTTGCTGGTTGTACTTATTGTCAGCCACAAGTTGCATCTGTTGGTTACACTGAAAGAGCTCTTAAAGAGCAAGGTATTAAATACACTGCTGGTAAGGTTCCATTCTCTGCAAATGGTAAGGCCATGGCATCTAATGAAACTGATGGGTTTGTAAAAACTCTAATGGGTGAAGATGGTGAAATGCTTGGTGCTCACATTGTAGGAACTCACGCGACAGAATTAATTCATGAGTATGTTCTATTTAGACAAATGGAAGGTGTTGACGAAGAAATGTTTGCAACAATTCATCCACACCCAACTCTTGGAGAGTTCTTAGCTGAGTCTGTACTTAATGCTAAGGGAAGATCGATCAATTTTTAATTTTAATATATAAGGATAAAGATTATGAAAAACGATATCGTAATGCCACAAATGGGTGAGTCTATTACAAACGGAACGATTACAAAGTGGCACAAGCAAGTTGGTGACACAATTGAAATCGATGAGATTCTTCTTGAGATCTCAACTGATAAAGTTGAATCAGAAATTCCATCACCATATTCTGGAAAGATCGTTGAGATTCTTTTTGAAGAAGGTGAAACAATTGATGTTGGTGTAAAAATCGCAGCAGTTGACGATGATATGAATGCAGAGGTTTCAGCATCAGGTTCTTCTGAAGCAGCAGCTCCTGCTCCAGCGGCAGCTGAGCCAGCACAAGCAGCTCCTGCAGCAACAGGATCTTCAGATACTCTTGAAGATGTTGTTATGCCACAAATGGGTGAGTCTATTACAAATGGAACAATCACGAAATGGCACAAGTCTGTAGGTGATATGATCGAAATTGATGAAATTCTTCTTGAGATCTCGACTGATAAAGTTGAGTCTGAAATCCCTTCACCATTTGAAGGGCGTATTGAAGAAATTCTCTTTGAAGAAGGTGAGACAATTGATGTTGGTGTAAAAATCGCATCTGTTGAAACAGATCCATCAAAACCTCAGGGAAGCGCTGGGAGTTCTGCTCCAGTAGCAAGTGCACCTGCTGCTAACCAAGCTCAAGAATCAGCTCCGGCAGCAAGCTCATCTCAACCAAGTCCAACGACAAAAGGTGGACGTCGTTTCTATACTCCTTTAGTTAGAAACCTTGCTAAAAAACATGGTGTTGACCTTAATGAATTAGCACATATTGAAGGAAGTGGAGCAGGCGGACGTGTTAATAAGGCCGACTTCATGAACTTCTTAGAAAATAGAGGCTCAGCTCCTAAGGCAGCTCCTGCGCCAGCGGCTACAAAGTCAGCACCAGCAGCTCCGAAAGCAGCGCCAGCTCCTCAAGCCTCTTCTGTACCATCTTCGACAAGTGGTAGAGTTGAAGTAATCCCAATGGATAATATGAGAAAAGCGATTGCTAAGAATATGATCGCTTCTAAGATGACTTCTCCACACGTTAACTCGATGGATGAAGTTGATATGACAAAACTATTTAAGTTCAGAGAAGGATTTAAGCATCAGTTTAAGAAAGAAGAAGGTTTCTCTCTTACTTACACTCACTTCATCCTTTATGCTCTAGTACAAGCTCTTAAAGAGTTTCCAATGGTTAACTCTTCAATTGTTGGTGATGAAATCCACATGAAGAAAGATATCAACCTTGGTTGTGCTGTAGCTGTTCCAGGTAACGGACTTGTCGTTCCTGTTATCAAAGGTGCTGATAACTTAAATATTAGAGGAATTGCTAGAAAGCTAGATGAACTAGTACAAAAGGCAAGAGCTAAGAAGCTTACGCTAGATGATATGTCAGGTGGAACTTATACTTTCACAAATAATGGTTCTTTTGGAATCCTTATGGCAACTCCAGTTATCCTTCAACCACAACTTGGTATCTTCTGTGTTGGTACAATGAAGAAGCGTCCAATTGTTACTGAAGATGATGCAATTGCTATTCGTCAGATGATGTATGCAACTCACACATACGATCACAGACTAATTGATGGTGAAGTAGGGTCAAAATTCCTAAGACACGTAATCAACACTCTTCAAACAACAGATTGGGAAGGGTTATTCTAGGCGAATAAGAACATTTTAATATAGAAAAAGGACCTCAAATGAGGTCCTTTTTTATGTCTTTTAAGTTCTCTTTTATAGGAACATTGAATTGGCATTTATATTCGGATTTCTTCTCACCGGAATGCATATAGCAATTTAGATGCTTTCCACTTCTTAGCTCAAACTTTTTACCATTTATATTATGAAAACTATCTTTAATGAGATCAAGTTTAAGCCAGAACCTTTCGGCCAATTTTCCAGAAAAGTTTATTCTTAGATGGTTGTTATCGTAGCTGATTTTTGCTTTACCATTTTCACGCTTTGTTCCTAAGAACTCACTAATTGCCCCTTTTCCAAAATCAGTATCGGTATCATAGGCGGATAATTTCCCTTGTCCTAGGCCATTTAAGTAGAGGTGACAGTGAAATTTATGTGAAGGCTCTCTAACGCAAAAGAAGTATTTATGATAGCGAAAGACTAATCCATGTACGAGGTCCGCATAGGTGTTTTTCACAGGGAGTCCTAGAAAGATCTCCCTTGCATATTTTGAATCAACGATTGAAAACTCATTCACATGGCTTGAGATCGCAATATTATTGATTTCACTTGCAAAGGTTTTAAATGTTAGAAAGAGGGCAAAAGAGATGAGTACGATAGTCTTCATATTTTAAAATATAAAGTTTGAAGATATCAAAGTAAAACTAGTTCACAAAAGCCTGACAAATAAGACTCTTGGCCAACATTTCTTCTTTCTAACTACTTATAAATTGTTACTAGACTGCGATACATCTTTCCATTTTGGTGTGAATCAACATTCTTCTTGATTTCGTTGTACTTAGTATGAAATAGACTAGAATTACCTTCTTCAATAAAAGAAGACTTCATTTCTTCGAGAAGATCTTTTGCCTTATTGTTGAAGACCTTATCATCTTGAGTGAAGTCTTTTACGTCATGTTTTCGTTTTTTTAATGCCTTACCAAGACGAGATTTATCAAAAGGTCTCTCAGAGGTGTAGGTAAGAACAAACTTTCCCTTTGGCTTAAGACTATCCATTACTTTATTAAGAGTTCGATATAGATCATTTAGCATGTAGAAGCCATCTAATGAGATGACTAGGTCATACTCATTCTCTCCAAGCCATGTCGTTTCAAAATTGGCCTCTTTATATTTGAATTTACTTTCGACAAGGTCCATTCCTTTGGCCTTTAACTTATAATTCTTAGCAAAGTAGTCGGTGAGATCACCAGTTCCACAGCCGATATCTAGAACTTTCATATTGGGCTTAAAGTGTGCTGTGAGGGCCTCAAATTGCTTTTTTGAGAGGTTGTTTTGCATGAAGCACTCAATACCATGCATCTTATTGCAATAAGAGAGATACGATTTAGACTCTCTTGCAAAGCGATAGTAATTTGTGAATGCTCGTTTGGCCTTGGCGTTAAAACCTTTTTGATTTAATAGATTGCGTATAAATTGAAACATACTTTCTTATACTCCTATTTTCTTTAAAATTCTATCTTCACACAATCTTAATAATTTAGAATTTGAGAAAATTTTATACGAATGTTACAAATATATTATTAACGGGAAAAGGAGTCTCCCCATGCTCAAATTTCTATTCTTTCTTAGTGTTTTAGTAACATTGGCCAATGCAGCTGTTGCAACAGTCTTTCTTGAAGGACTCAATGAGAGAGGTCAGCAAGAAGTTCAAAAAGTAATAAGTATATTTAAATAAAAAAAGCCTTCTATTCAGAAGGCTTTTTAATTTTATATCTAAAAGTGTTGATTTCTAGAAATCACTGATTCTGTCAGCAAGGTTTGGAATATCGATGAATGGGTTTCTGTTGTTTTGAACTCTAAAGATTGTTTCATTTCTTTTTAGTTCTTCAGCATCGATTGGATCTTGCTTATCCCACTCTCTAAGTACTTGTTCTTGGTGACTTGAGATTTGGATATCGTATCTTACAGAGAAGTAGAAAAGTGCTCTTGCAACATTTCCTTTGTGTTTTGCAGGTGGCTCGAAAGCACCGTTTCCTTGAGTTTGAGAAGCTGTACAGTTCTCATAATCTACAGGGAAACCATCAACATTATCAAATTCATAATTTCCTCTTACTGAGTTCGCTCTTGAATCTGTTGGGTATAAGTGGTGAAGGTCTGATTTTTGAAGACCTTTTGAAAATCTTCTTGAGAATTTTGATTGTGGCCAAGTGTGCTCACAGTTTAAAACATTTGAATTAGGGATTTGTCCTGGTCCCATTGAACGTGTTTGACGTCTTCTAAGTTTCTTTTGGCAGTAAACATCTTCAATGAAATATCCATTGTTATCTTCTTGTAGGTGTAGCTTTCCGAAAAGAACTTTTCTAGCACCTTTATAACCAAGGCTTCTTTGTCTATAGCACTTTCCTCTTTTATTTGAGTCACATCCTAATAGGTCACGACCATTTGTTTCTTGGTGCATTGAATTTAGTACATCAAAAAGATGCTCTTTTAGAGCTTCACTATTATTTGATTTCATTGATAGGTGAAGTTCAGTTTCTTTTGGATAGTAGTTGTTTAATTCTGTTGCGTTAGTCGTAAGTGCGAAAAGTAGTGTTGCTAGTGCGATAGTGAATTTCATCATTTACCCCTCGGTTTTCCCTATGATGTTTTGTGTGTGTGGAGCATTTATAGGACAAAACTATTAAAATGGCTAATACTAAAATTAAGTATCTCTAATAAAATATCTATATCTACCTAATAACAGTGATTAGACGCGTTGCTAAGATGTCATTTTTTTAAATATATACGAAAAATGTAGATTTCTGAGGAGCTCTTTTGTATAAGACCCTCTAACAAAGAATATAGTTTATTAGGGCGAACTTATTATGAAATACATTTTACTAGCGTGTTTACTAATATCTTTTAATGCTACTGCTTACACAAAAGCATCTTTAAATTGTATTAAGAAATTAACATATGACCTAAATGTGGATAGTCGTGCCTTCAAAGTAAATATGGATGAAGTTGATATTGATCTTGAAGATAAGCCTCTTGAGGAATCAATTGCCCTTATTCGCGCAACTCTAGAGCTTTATGGTTGCAATAGTAGGAATGCGATTAACTTCTCAAAGACGCCATCAGGAAGGGCAAAGAGTCGATGCCTAGAGCTAGTTCCTGGTCAAGACTATTCAATGAGCTGCTATATTGAATCAAATATTGGTTTCTTCTTTATTACAAAAGATCTACAAACTGACGCTTTCATTATTTATTCGCGTTGGGATTAATCTCCCCACAGCTCAGATAAACGCTTCTTAATATTATTTTCCACACCAATTTCTTTTGGGTGATAAAACTTGGGCGTACCTTCTGGAGAGTATTGTTGTCTGACAAATGATCCTTCAAAGCTATGTGGATATTGATATTTCACTTTATGGTATTTATCTGGAAAGTTCTTTAAGTGCTCTGGAACTTCAATTGTTTGAGAGTCTTCTACGTAAGCGAGGGCCTCGTTTATGGCCATATAGGCAGCATTGCTCTTTACTGTGCTTGCTAAATAAGTTGTTGCTTGGGCCAGTGTAATACGTGCTTCAGGCATACCGATATTTTGAACAACATGAAGAGCATTTGTCGCCACTGTTAGTGCATTTAGATCGGCGTTTCCGACATCTTCACTGGCAAAAATGACGAGTCTTCTTGCAATAAAGACAGGATCTTCTCCACCATCAAGCATAACAGCAAGCCATAAAATGGCCGAGTTAGGATCGCTTCCTCTCATACTCTTTATAAAGGCCGAGATAACATCATAGTGACGGTCTCCACCGGCATCAAAGTTTCGAGAATTTTCTTTGATGATATTTTTTACTGTTTCAAAATCCACATCCTCATCAAGAGAATAGATAACCTCTAAGCTTCCTAGAGCTATACGTGCATCGCCATTAGCGTAATCGCAAATAAGATCAAGGTGTTCTTTTGAAAGTTTACGCTCTAGCTTTTCAACTGTTTTCGTAATAAGAGAGCGGATCTTTTCTGTGGAAAAAGATTTTAGCTCAATGATTTTCATTCGAGACAGGAGTGCACGATTTACACTGCGTCGGGGATTTTCAGTTGTTGCACCAATTAAGATGAAACTTCCTTGTTCAACGTGTGGAAGTAGAGCATCTTGCTGGGCCTTATTGAAACGATGAATTTCATCGATAAAGATAATCGATTTTCTTTGGTAGTCCTGAGACTCCTCTTGGGCCTTTTGAATGAGTTTCTTAAGGTCTGCCACTCCAGAGAGAACGGCACTGAATTCATAGAAATTAGCATTGATTTCATGGCCTAAAACCTTTGCCAAAGTCGTTTTCCCACTACCTGGAGGTCCCCATATTATTAATGAAGGTATATTTTCGCCACGTAAGAAAGGAAAACGCTTAGCAAGTGCGTCAAATCCTTCGTAGTCTTGCCTGCTTTCAGGCCTTACCTGATGAGCGAGGGGAGTTGATTTAGAATCTGGTGCGTTAAATAAACCTTGTTGCATAAATTACCTATTTTATACTGGCCATTGACACAATGTGGGGCCGTCGTGTAATTTAACATACCAATTTAAGCTAGACAAAATTTGCGGCGTTAAGCCACGAAGAAATCTCATTAAAGCTGTCGTTAAAGGTAGTGAGAAAAAAAAATAGAAGGAGGTGAATGTTATGTCTAAAGATTACTCAATCAAAATCGAGATCGATGAAAGATTAAGTGCGGAAAGAGCTCTTAAGAAATTCAAGAGATACTGCGAAGCTTTCGGTGTTATTAGAGAATACAGAAAGAGACAAGAGTATAAGAAACCTTCTATTAGAAATAAAGAGAAGCTACAAGCTGCTGAGAAGAGAAGAAAGAAAACTCAGACGAAGTACGGTAGAGGTTCTAAAATCTAATTAAGATTTAAATTTCTTATATAAAGAGAGGCTCCGTAAGGAGCCTTTTTTATGTCCAGGATGGACGGTATGTCGACGAGAGGCAGGAGCCGGAGTCGACCTCTATGCATGATTAGAACATCAGTTTTAAAATTGAATTCCAACGACGATGCATGATTTTTACGTTTCTAACGTATTCTTTTGGAAAACCAGTCTGACCTTTTTCAAGATCCATGTGAAAAACATTCCACTGCATATTTAAATCACCTAAGCGATCAAAGAACCAATCTTTATTCATTTGAGGAATCATATAAACTTCAACAGGGGAGAGGAAGTTATCAATAAATTGCTCGAAAGATGGTTTTAGTTCCGTAGGTAAAATATAAAGAAATGAGTCGTTAGCAAGATTATAAATTTGTTTTACATAGCTTCGATACTTATCAATACGTGGTGCATAGATAGCAAAGTTAGTCTTATCTGTTAGATGTAGTAGTTGAACATAAGACTGTATCTGTAAATTATAACTGTCGATTTGATCAAGATTTGAAAGTAGTGCTATGTAGCCATCAACTTTATCGTATTGCTTTTTTGGTAGTTTTATAAAGTCATCTCTAAGACTTTTTACATTTCGCTCAATTGCCTGGATTCTTCCCATGACATCTTTAAGGTCTTCATAACAAAGCTTTTGATTCCTACGACATTTTTCATAGGCTTCATCAAAGGCAAGGTTTAAATTAAGGCTATTTTCTCTTAAGTTGATAAAGTCTTGAGATGTATAGGTGATTCTTTTGACGACATAATAAAAGTCTTTCTTCATGGAACGAAGTTGAGGCCTAATATAGCGTCGATAGGTATATGAGTTTAACTTTAAGCTAGACGTATCAAAGTCTAGATAAGGATAATTGGCCAATGTACTGGCACAAATAAATAGAAGAAAGATTAGTTTTCTCACTAATTAAATGATTGAAGGAATGTCGCCAATTGTCAATGTTTAGCCAACGAGATCGAGGTCTTCTTGTGGTGAAATATGACTAAGTTCAATATGATCAGGAACTTTCTGTAGAGAACGAAAGTCTGTTAACCAACTTTCTGAATTACATATTGAAATTGAAACATTATGTCCTGGGAATCTATTCTTAGCTAATTGCTTTGGAAATAAACTCAGCGGAGCAGATTTCAACTTAAAATGGACATCAATATGTGATGGAATCTTTCCCGAGTAGATTAGTGCAAGACAAATAAGTGTACCTGCATGATCTGTTTCTACTTGAACTCTATCTTTCTTTGATTTTTTAATGAGTGTTAAAAGGTTGGTTGCGTATTTAGAGATTTCTTTTTGATTGAGATGTTGAAAGCGGTAGATGTCACGACGATTTTTTGCGGTTAGGACCCTTTTTTCTTCTTCGCTAAATTGCAGGTCCCTAAAATTTGTCATCATTATCTCATCAAGAGTGGGCTCTTTTGTTTCAAATTTATAGAGAACATCTGCCCCAGCTCCCTTGACCTTGATCTTACCAGAAAATAAACGCTTTAAAGACACGATGAACCCTTTGTTAAATACGTAACATTCACAGCCTATATATCTGTGTATACTCTTTTTCGGCTTAAAGGGTTATTTAATTTAGTAAAATAATAAGAAAAGCTAGATTAATTCTTATTGAGAGTTTCGTAATTCTAGTGACTTATTCGTCTGACTCACTCATAAGTTGTTTAAATATGTTATTTTTTCGCATTTGTAACAACTTCATAATATCAGTGGCCGTCTCTTCGAGAGCGCGGTCAGTAACATCAAAAACCGGCCAGCGTTTATTCTTATTAAAGATTTGATTGGCCCATTCGATCTCTTCGATAACTTTATTTGTATCGGCATAGTCACCAGTGTGCTCTGTTGCCCCAAGTTTATTTAAGCGATTTTTACGAATTGAATAAAGAGCTTCAGGATCAATTGTTAGAGCAAAGATTTTTCTTTGATCGATTTCATAAAGTTCTTTAGGAAGTTCTTGTCCATTAATGATTGGGATATTTACAACTTTAATACCATGTTGAGAGAGGTACACTGAAAGTGGTGTTTTCGAAGTACGAGAAATACCAACTAAGATTACATCTGCCAGATGAAGAGTTTCAACATTTCTTCCATCGTCATGATTTAGAGTAAACTCCATGGCCGCAACTCGATCAAAGTATTCAGAGTTTACCGCATGAAGTAGACCTGGTTCACTTTTTGGCTCTTGGTGAAAGTAGTTTGAAAAAGTTGTTAAGACAGGTCCCATAAGGTCCAGGGATCTAACATGCTTTTTCATTGAAATATCTTTTGTATATTCTCTTAATTCAGCTGAGACAATTGTATAGATGACGAGATCATGATGAATCGCTGCTTCATCAAAGATTGATTTGATTTGTTCTTTTGTTCGAACATTTTTAAAACCAGTGTAGAAGACTTCACTTTCTGGGAATTGTGTCATTGCCGCACGGCTAATGGCCTTTGCAGTTGATCCCGTTCCATCAGAAATAATAATAATTTTCATCTTCTTCAAAATTGACCTCTTTAATTTCTTTATTGTCTTACTTTATTCATTTATGAAGTTACAGGCAAGTTTAATGGCATCATTTCGCTCACTAATAGGATGAAATCGATTAAGTGGTAAAACTTTCTTTAAGAAAGTTTTTTGAGACTTTGCTAAGCGTCTCGTTGCAAAATAAATTTTCTCGCATAATTCCAGATGATCCTTAATTTCACCATCAAGAAATTGAATTGTTTCTTTATATCCAATCGTTTTTAATGCTTTTAGTTCTTTGTGATGGGCAGGGTCTTTCATAATTTGAAAGACTTCATCAATAAGGCCTTGGTTAAGCATATCTTTAGTACGTTTTAGAATAATTTCCCAATGCTCCTCCTTGGGAAGATCGAGACAAATATTCAAGGTATCCCAACCATGAATATTCTTTGAGAAGTCATATGCGCCTGCTTCATCAGCACTTTTCTTTTGATCAGAAATCTTCTTACCTGTCATGCGATGATATTCATAAGCTCTAATTCTACGATAGTGGTCATTCTCATGGAGGTTTTCAAGAGACTCAGGATCGTTCTTTAAAAGGTAGTTAACGATCGCCTCCATTCCACTTTCTTCATAGAGTTTCTTTGCTTCTTCTTGGATGGACTCATCAGTTGTGGGTGAGTCATACATTCCTCTAATAAGGCTTCGTAGATAAAATGCACTCCCTCCAACTAAAATTGGAACGATTCCTTTCTTATGGAGTTCATTAATTTTATTCTTAGCAAGTTCGACAAAATCAGAAGCATTGAGTTCCTGTGTGATAGGAGAGATGCTTACCAGATGATGAGTGACACCATCCATTTCTTTTTCGTCTGGCTTGGCGCTACCGATATTTAGTTCATTGTAGAAGAGGACGCTGTCAAAATTAATAACATGGCATTTTTCAGTACCTATTTTCTTGGCGAGATCGATACTTAATCCGGTTTTTCCAGAAGCTGTTGGACCTAATATGAGAATTAATTTATTTGTCATTTGAGTAACTTCTTCAGTTTTTTTGCACTAATGGTTTTAGCGAGTTTTAATTCCACAAGATCGTAGAAAGGAATGATGGATAAAAGCTTTCTAATATCACTTCCTTGAATGAAGACATCATTTATAATCTCTTCACCTTTTAATAAATTTTCACACATCTTTGCATAAGGTAGGTCCTCAAAGAGGTGAGAGACAGAGCGAAGAACACATGTATGTTCATCTAGACGGTCAACTTCAAAGCCGAATTTAAAGTATTGCGGAAGGTTTTCCATCTCTTTTTGATCATATGAAATTGGCTCAGAAATAAGAAGAGGAGTCATCTTATCGAGATCCACTACTTCCATTAGTTTCTCTATTAAATTCTGTGCATCTAGAAAGTATGCTCCGCGATCAATGTGACTTAAGAGAAATAAATTATCTCCAAGAGCACAAATTGTTAATTCGTGCTGAACACCAGAGTCAAATAAAGAGCTTTGACCATGGCCATCGATTTCTTGTTGAAAGCGAGAGAGATCTAAACTCGATTGATTAGAGTTTGATTCGATATGCCCAGAAAATCCTGTATTAAATAAACTATTTGAAAGTGAGTTTAAATTTGTTTCTTCTTCATCAATAGCAAGTGTATTGAGTTCTACTTTATCTTCATTTTCTGAAATTAACTTCTTTGCAGTAGCGCTGGTTAAAGAAAAAATCTCGTTTGCTTTTAAGAATTTAATAATCGTTTTATTTGGGTGTACATTTACATCGATCTCATTTTCTGGAACATGTAATTGCATGATATAGTCACCAGTTTGACCTGGTTGCCAAATCTTTTCCATATTTCGAATGATAATTTGATGAAGCTTCTTATCTGTGAAGAGTCGATTATTGACGAAGAGATACTGTTGTTTCCCGCTATATCCTTTAGACGAGTCTTTAGAGATATACATTTTACAGTGAGATCCAAGATATTCTCCATCAGTATCAAAAATCTCAGGGCGATGTTTTCGACTTTTCTTTTTAAAAATCTCGCCTATTCGAGTTTTTATATCATCTTGCGCTCTATATATTTCAGGGTCATTATCTTCCCATGTAATCGCAAATTCAACGTGAGGGTAGTTGATAAGAAATGAATTGATTACACGTTTAAGTGCATTCTTTTCACTCTGACCTGATTTTACAAACTTCAATCGTACAGGAGTGTTGAAGAATAAATCTTTTACATATGTAGAAGTTCCGCATTTGTGACTTGCATATTTTGAATGCTCGACAGTTTGCGCGCCATGAATGACAAATTTAGCTCCCTGTTCAGGATTCGCGCGAGGAGCGGAGTGACATGAGATTCTTGCAACAGATGAAATTGAAGCAAGTGCCTCGCCACGGAAGCCAAAGGTATTTAGGCGATATATATCTTCAAAGTTATTAATTTTAGAAGTTGCGTGACGACAAAAAGCGTAGGGTAGTTCATCAAAGAACATACCATCACCATTATCTTCAATAGCAATAAGATCAAGGCCATTATTTAAAATGGTAACTCGAACCTTACTCGAATTTGCATCGATTGAGTTTTCTAGTAATTCTTTTAGAACATTGGCCGGGCGCTCGACAACCTCACCGGCCTTGATTTGATCAATTAAGTGTTCAGGAAGAAGGTTAATTCTATTTTTAGTATTTTCTATTATTTCCATTAGTACGAACTAGTCGCGATAGAAATTAACCTGGTTTCTTCCTCCCTCCTTGGATTTGTAGACAGCAGCATCGGCTCTTTTAAAAAGATCTGTTCCGCTACTAACTCCTTGTCTGTAGTCGGAAACGCCAATAGATGCAGTTACAGGCAACTTATTATCGTCGTAAATAAAATCGTGAGTTTCAACTGCCTTTCTTAGGCGCTCAGCAATTTCGTATGATTGTTTAATATTAGTTTTTGGAAGTAAAACAACAAATTCTTCACCACCATAACGTGCAAAAATATCTGTTTCTCTAATTCCATTTGTACGAATAACTTCAGCTAGCTCTTTTAAAACATAATCACCAGCATCGTGTCCGTAGTTATCATTAAGTTTTTTGAAATGGTCTAGATCGAAAACAATTAAAGATAGGGGAGTTCCCGTTACTTTTGATTTTTTTACTTCTAAATCAAGTTTCTTATTAAAGTATGACTTATTATAACAAGAAGTTAATCCATCTGTATTAGCTTCTAGTTGAAGCTTGTCGTAAGTAAGCCTCTCTGGGTCTCCTTTTGGGAGATACTTAAGTGCAATAGCACCCATTTTAATAATGTCACCTTTTTGAAGTTCAGTAGGAGCTTCGATTTTACTATTATTTAAAAAAGTTCCATTACGTGAACCAAGGTCTTCTACATTATAACCTTCTTCAGTAGCGTTAAGCTTAAAGTGCTCTCTAGAGATACCATTGAACTCTAGTGGGATTTCACACTTTGCACTTCGGCCAACAGTAAGTTCTTGTTCTGTAAGATCAAAAAGAGTTCCGTTGAGTTCTCCTCCTACTACAAGAAGGGCCGCTGGCTTATCTTCAGCTTCTTTATTTGCCGAAGCTAAGGCTGCTTTAATATCAGTTAAAACTAGAGTAGCGTCATCACTCATTAAATTGTCCTTTCAATACTTTATGAAGTTCGTTATATACCCGTAAATTTTAACCACTGGCCCAATTTTAATCAAGATTGGAAAACATTTCTATGTGGATAAACCGAGTAATTCTCATAGGTTATCAAGCCATTCAAAACTATATATTTTCCCAGCCTCAACTCCCGGTTGATTAAAAGGGTCAATCTTTAGGCAAAAACCTGTGACGGCCGTTAAAAATTCAAAAAATATAACTAGTTTGGCCAAGTTTTCTTCATTAAGTTTATTTATATTAAAAACAATATGTGGAACGTTTTGTTCTTCAAGTGCTTTCTTTGTTCCAAAAAACTCTGAATCCATTAAATTCTTTAAAGTGAATCCACTGAGCTTTTGAAGTTTTGGGTGATCAAATTGATTTTCTAATTTTAAATCTTGCTCACTTTCTTTGATATTTATTAGAAGCATCACTTTATTAAGTGGGCCTTCCATGAATAATTGCATCTGTGAGTGTTGGTCTGTTGCACCGTAGCTTGGAATTGGTGTTAGTCCAACTCTTTTTCCATCTTTGTCTTTTTTCCCAAGACTCTCTGCCCACAGCTGAATAAACCAAAACGAAAGGTCTCTTAAGCGGCTTGAATAAGGCATAAAGACAGTTTGGTCATAACCATTTTCATGATGATTTAAAATCATGGATACCGCTTTTTTGAAGCTATCAAGATTTGATAATTCACTTCCAAATGAAAAAGCACTACGACATAATTCTTCGATATCAATTTCGGCAAATAGAGCAGGTAGTAATCCTACAGGAGTAAGAACACTGAAGCGGCCACCAACATTTGTTGGGATATCTAAAGTTGTAATTCCAAGGTCATCACCAAGCTCTCTTAATTGAGATGTTGATGGGTCACTGGCAAAGACAAAGTAATTAGCAAGCTCACTTTCTTTTACACCATGACTTTTTAGCTCATTAACCATAATGGCAAATGATGCGAGTGTTTCAGCAGTTCCACCAGACTTTGATACAACATAGAAAAGGGCATCTTTAAAATTAATCTGATTGATTTGCTGAGCAGTTTTATCTGGGTCGATATTATTTATGAAATGAAATGTGCGCTCTGTATTCTTTGATAGTGCCGAGATTAACATTTCTGGCCCAAGTGAACTTCCACCAATACCAATTTGAACAAAGTTTGAGCGATCTTTAAAGCGCTCAAAGATAGTATGACATTGATTTTGATATTTTTTATCAGATAGCGTTTTAACAAAGTCGAAACGTTCCGATGCAAGAAAGTTATCAACTTCCTTTTGGATTAAATCTGTCTTATCAGATTCTTGGATATATGAATTAAATTCGATTTGCATTATTGCCCATATTCCTTTTTAAGTTGTCTTGAAATAACAACTTTTTGAATCTGATTAGTCCCTTCAACGATCTGAAGAACCTTAGCATCTCTCATGAAACGCTCAACTGGATATTCTTTCGTATAACCAACACCACCAAGGATCTGGACGGCATCAGTTGTTACTTTCATGGCCGTATCACTTGCGCGCATTTTTGCCATTGAAGCAAGTTTTTGATTAGACTTTCCATCATCAATTGATTTAGCTGCTGCTTGAACTAGTAGTCTTGCAGCTTCTACATCACAGGCCATATCGGCCATCATGAATTGTAGTCCCTGGAAATCAAAAATAGCCTGTTTAAATTGCTGTCTTTCTAATGAATATTTAATTGCTTCATCAAGAGCACGCCCAGCACAACCAACTGAGATTGAGCCAATCGCAACACGACCTTTATCAAGCCCACTCATGGCAACTTTAAAACCTTCACCTTCTTTTTGAAGCAGGTTTTCTTCAGGGATAAAACAATTTTCGAAAAGTAGTTCACGAGTCGGAGAGATATTCCAACCCATCTTTTTTTCTTTCTTACCGTAAGTAAAACCTTCTGTTCCATCTTCAACGATGAATGCAGAAACGCCTTTTGCTCCTTCTCCACCAGTTCTTGCCATGACAACATAAGTTTTTGCAATTCCACCTGAAGTGATCCAAAGCTTTGAACCGTTAAGGATATATCCACCTTCAACTTTCTTAGCTGTAGTTTTCAAACTTGCTGCATCTGAGCCTGCTCCTGACTCTGATAGGGCAAAGGCACCAATGGCCTGACCACTCGTTAGAGGAGGTAGGTATTTTTCTTTTTGTTCTTTGTTTCCAAAAGTATTGATAATCGTTTGTACCATTGATGAAACTGAGATTGTTACAGCATAGGCAACTGATGATTTTGCAATCTCTTCAAGTGCGTAACTATAATCCTGACATGGTAAATCTAATCCACCGTATTCTTCTGAAGCTGTCATTCCTGTAAAGCCAAGTTCTCCAAGTTCGTTGAAGATTTCCATACGGAATTTACCTTCAAAGTCATCGTGCTCCATTAGAGGTTCTATTTTTTCTAGGCGAAAGCGCTTTAGGCCTTCAACGATTTCTTTTTGCATATCATTCATAGCTAAACCTTTAGAATTGTTCATTTAATTTTAAAATCCACATACACTACCAAATAAATCTTAAATGGTTAAATTTTATGAATTTAATGATCTAAGTCTGTTTTTTTAGTACGTGATTACAGTAGGTTATCATAATAACCATTTCACTAGGTTTTATTTAGTGGAAAACTACGTTACAATATAGAAAAGGGTGAAACTCCCTTCCACGCGCTAGCAAGGAGAATACTTATGAGACAACATGATGTTAATTTAGGCCATGGAGCTAAAGCCACAAGCGCCGAAGAATTTGAATTAACGAATTCGTTTCCTTACATGATAATTGTCACGTCTTTTGCAGTTATCACAATCATGCATTTACTTATTAATCCTATGGCAAAGCAATTTGCTAACCAGTTTCTTGGTCGTTAGGCCAATATTGTCCTAGGCCGCCAACTTTTTTGGCCTAGGATCTACTCCCAAAAATTACTCTAAGTATCTAATTTTACTTTTTCACTCTTAATATCCTTAGTTAATTTCCAGATCTTACTTAAAATAGGTACATGGAAACTTTAAAAGAATTTAGACCAGACAGTATTAAGAAGTATTCAACGACAACGAAGAAGCTTCGCAAATCTAGAACAAAGTCGAAGAAGAGTAGTGCATCTATTTTTTCGACGTCAAATATAGCTCTTTTAGTGGGTGTTCTACTATTAGGTTATGGTAAGTATCAAAGTAGTGTAAAACTTAAAAAGAAAAATCAAATCATCTCAAGTATGTCTCAAGAGCTTGATAAGCTTAAAATGGAAAAGATGAAATATATGGCCGATAAGAAAATTCAGGCCATTGCTAGTCAGACACTTGATAGTAAGAAAAGTCATATTGAGTCTTTAAAGGCCATCGTCGCTAAGAGTAAGAGTGATCTTACTAAAGTATCAAACGAATTATCGGAACTTAAAAAGCTAAAAATGACCGAGCTTCAATATAAGACTAAGCTTGCTCAAATAGAAAAGGATTACCAGCAAAGACTTGATGCTCACAATCTAGATAGTACTAGAACGATAAAAAAGATGGGACGCCAGATGATGGCCGAAGTTGATAAGATCAAAACAAGAGCACCTGCTTCAGCAAGTACTCATGTGGTAAATTATAAGTCATTTAAAAAAGTAAATAAGAGCCTTAAAGCTGTTCCTGCTAAATCAAGTCATGGTGATCTAGAGGTAGGAGAGTGGCACGATAGTAGTATGGAGTTTTAATTTCCATATTCAAAGCTAGCAATAGACTTTAAGGCCATTTCTCGACGATAGATAATTTCATTTGGAAGTCCTCTGAGATCAACTTCTCGTGCTTCTTTCTTTATTGAATCGACAAGCTTTTTCAGATCCTTCTTAGTTTTACTTATAAAGAATATATCAAAGAAATCAATCGAGTTTCGATCAACTTTTACTTCACGTGAATGATTTAGGTAAATCACAAGGTTTTCTAAATAGAGTAGATTAACAATTGCCTGTTTTTCATTTGTGGCAACTTTCTTTAGATCCATTTTATGTAGATATGAGATAAAGTCCTTAATATTAATAATATCAATAAGTCGTGCGGAGCCAATTAGCTGAATGAGATCTCGTCGATAACATTCTTGTATATATTCTTCACATCGTTTTAATCTATCTTCTTCTTTTAGCTCACTTATTGTTTCTTGCGCTTTAGACGGATTAAGATAGTAATATGTTGGAAGAGTTATCGCTAAGAATAATACGAATACAGTAATAAATTTAATAACATCTGATAATTTATTTTTTGTCATTAAAATATATCCCAAAACCAAATTTGATTTTACTCTTAGGGTCCTTTGGTTCAACGACCTTAATCATTACGCGACGATTAGGATTCCAAGCATTTGGATTCTTTTTCTTCTTAGCTTCAAAATCTTCTTCACTTAATAGTGGTTCAGAGTCACCTTTAGTAATTGCAAGTAGAGTCTTTGGTCCAAAACCATAGTACTCAAAGCGAGATAAGACTTTTGCTGCTCTAATTGCACCTATTTGCCAAGGGCCATTTATTCCCTGAGTTCTACTTTCTTCCTTTGAATCAGTGTGTCCTTCTATAATGATTCGATAATTTGGATTCTTTGTTCTAATAATATCAATCATCGTATCAAGTGATTCAATACTACTAGAGCTAAGCTCAACACTTCCTTCTTCAAATAGAATACTACTTGAAAAAGAGATCACTAATTGATTGTCTACAATGGAGATTTTTGAATTCTTATCAAGCTCAGGATGTTTTGAAATTTCTTCCCAAATCTCATTGAGTTTTACTTCGGAGGTTTTGTACTTTCCTTTTTGGAATGATTTAGAAAGTTCATTTGCTTTCTTATTAAAGCCAACCGGATCATAATTAGCAAAGGCCATCATAAGAATGAAGAAACAAGCAATTAGTGTCATCATATCTGCATATGAGACTAGCCAACCGCCTTCATCATCTCCTCCGCCTTGCTGTGGTGCTTTCTTCTTTATTGCCATAATTAGCTCGCAGATTTCCAATCAAGTCTTTCATTAGGTGAAAGGAAAGAATTTAGTTCCTCGGCCACTAAAACTGGATTTGATTTTTCTAAAATATGCTTAACACCCTCAAGTACAATATTGTCTTTAGCTTCCATTTTTCTTTGAATTTCTTCAAGATTTTCTGAAATAGGGATAAAGCCTAGGTTTGCAATGATAACTCCATAAAGAGTTGTAATTAGACAAACTCCCATGGCCGGACCAATCATCTTCATGGCATCTTCTCCACCAAGGTTTGCTAGAAGGACAATCATCCCAATAGTTGTTCCCATCATTCCAAATGCTGGAGGGAACTTTCCAAGAGTCTTAATCTTTCTTGTATCTTCACTTCTTAGTTGATTCATATTGTATGCACGTTGCTCAAGAATCTCGATAACTTTCTCTTTTGATAAAAAACCATCAGCAATTAACTCGAGTCCTTCTTTTAGAAATTCATCCGTTGCTTTACCTGGTAAGTTTTCTGCTGATTCACCCGATCGATATGCTTCACAAATCTGCATGATTTCTTTAATTACAGCAGGTGAGTCCACCATTTTTCCACCAAGAAATTGCTTGATAAATATCTTTAATAAACCACCAATTTTATTAAGTTGGAATGCAACAGATGTTGCTGCAAATGTCCCACCAAGAACAATAAATAGTGATGGACCATCAAAAAATAAATTTAAGTTATCAGAAGATAGCTTTAGGCCCGCAAAGAGGATCGCGGCAGAAATGATTAACCCAATGATTGAGAAAATATTCATTAAGAATTCCTTGTAAATAATTAATATTTCAAGTTAGATATCGGAACCTCTTAATATTACTTAAACACAATTTAAGAAATTCACGCCCCAGATTCTTTGCGCTTTATGAAAAGATTCAAAAAATGGCCAAGACATCGAGCATAAGCCGAGAGATAAGATCTCATCTCTAAGTAATTGAAATTATTGGTAGGTAAATAATTCCTTTGTATTGTCATCTGCCTGATTAACTGAATTTTCTAAATAAGATTACGATAGGTCTTATGAATTTTTAAACGAAATTTACTGGATTTACAAAAATTATGAAACAGCTTTTATTTATATTAACGATCCTGACGCTACTTTCTTCTTGTATAGGGAAGGTTGAGGATGCGAACTCGAAAGAGACTAAGGGAATCAACTCTGGTGATACAGTACTGAACTTCGAAGGGATTGTTGAAGCAGTACCAATTGCTCCTGATAAAGTTGAGGTTTACTTTGCTCCGTCAACTGTAGATGCAGCTGAAGTTACTTATGTCATTAATTACGATGGAGCAGCAAACCCTATAACAGTGCCAGGTGAAACTCTCATACCAGACTATCGAGGATTACTTCGCTATACAGTAAATGATCTAAATATTAACACCTCTTATCTATTTAATGTACAGGCCCAAGACAGTGACGGTGTTCAGTCTGTTAATGATGCCCTTCAAAGTGCTAAAACATTTTCAAATGAGACAGCAAACTTCTTTGGTGTCGGAAATGTTAGGAACCTATCTGGAGGGGATTCTAAAAACTCATTATTGGTAGAGTGGCCAGCTGCTGAAATTGTTGGTGGGTTTATTCCAGATGATGTCGACCCTTCAAAATACGAGGTAATTTTAATTAATTCTGACTTAGCAACACCTATTGCTTTTGATGATGACTCATTTTCACCACCAGCACGAATTGTAAATTATGTAAGTAGTTCAAAAGTTTCACAACAGATAAATGGACTATTACCTGGAACGATTTATTATGTAAGGGTACGAGCTATACATCACGGCTATAGCACATATGGAAGTGATCCAGACTATCTAAAAGAATCAAATAATCGCTACCTTATTGCGGAGACTTTAAGTGATGATGCATCTGAAATTAATGTTGATCTTGAAAGTTTAGAGGTTGAGGTTCCTGCAGACCAAACAGGTCGAACTTCATTAAATTTGTCTTGGTCTCAAGGTGTAGGTGCCATTGATCATTACCGAGTTTATTATAAAGAGAACTCAACTGGTTCAGGTTGGTCTATTTATAAAAATGGACGTGACGACATTTGTAATGGACAGGAAACAAGTGATCCTGCCTACTTCTGTAAGAAAGTATCTTTTGATGTTAACCAGACAAAGATAGTAGAACTTGAATCATATACTGATTACGAAGTATATCTTTTACTATGCTTAAATAGCACATGTACTCCAGGTAACTATATCGAGTACACGTCGTCAGGTGTACATCGTACAAGTCCTCCTAATGCATCATTTTCTGGAATTACTGAAATTAAAGGTCCAAAGAACTTTTGGGCATTAAATGAAGTATATCTTCAATATGATCCGGTTGATTTATCAACAGGTGTTTTAGACGGATTATTAGTTGAGGTTAAAGCTCGTTCAACAGGTGAGCCTTCTATTGATACATTTATCAACCATCCAGATACGAGTAATCCAACATCAATTTATAGTTCTGAAATTGATTTATTTAATGATGATGAAGTCTCTATTCGAGGTGTTGATATGAATGCATCTGAAGAATATTGTTTTTCACTTATTCCTTATGTCTACATCGACAATATCGTTACACCAAATCGTTCAAGTGAAGTTACAAGTTGTATTCTTCCTCGAATTGTTGCTCCAACTGTTGAAGACTTTGGAGGATTTGTTGGTAATTTACAATTTGATGCCGGAACAGGCTCGAGCACTGTCTCGTGGTTACCACCAGAAGAGGGTGTATTTGATCGTTATGTTATTTTTGTAAAAGTAACAGCTGGGCCATTTAGCTTTAGCGATGCAGTTAATGGCCATGCAGACTATTTACGTTATGAAATCGATTATACAGATATTAGCTTTACGCTTTCATTTATGCCTAGCGGTAACTATACGTTTGGTATTTTAACTTATTTATCACAAGAGGATTTATATTCTGAATATAATTCTGGCACTCAGACAGTGTCGATTCCTTAATGAGAAAGGTGTTTATTATAATGTTGAAAAGGATTTTTATTTCGATTTTACTAATGACTGCAATTACAAGTTGTATTGGTAAAGTTGAAGATGCAAATTTAGAAGAAGCAAGGAATGCTGAAAGTGGAAAGACGGCCATTTCATTTAGTGGTCTCACTAAAGTAATACCAATCTCACATGATAAGGTGGAATTATATTTTTACCCAGCAATTGGGCCAACTTCAGAATTAACTTATTTAATTAAAATTAATAATTCAATCGTACCAATTGAGGTTAAGGCCGACTCCCTAATGCTAACAGATGAAGGCTTATATATCTTTACTGCAACAGGATTAGACGTAAATACAGATTATACGTTCTCTGTTGGAGTACGTGATGGACGAGATGGTAGTCAAAGTGCAAATGATCGTACATTAGCAACTCGAACTTTCTCAAACTATACAGCAGACTTTGCTGGAATTTCATCAGTTGAGCCTGTCGTCGGTTCTGCCGGTCAAAATTCTGTTACTGTTAAGTGGGTACCAGCTGTGACTTTAGGATCAACATTTAATGCTAAACCAAATGATCCAGTAGCATATACAATTTCTTATATAGCAGCAGAAGATGGTGGTGTTTCAGATTTAATTCAAGATAACCATCCAGCAATTCAAAGAGAGCAAAACCCTAGTAGTTTATCATCTACTCCAAGTGGAAGTACCGAAAGAGAAAGAGTTATTACAGGTTTAATGCCAGGAAAGAAATATTATTTCAGAGTAAGAGCAATACATAAAGCATATGCTTCATATGGAACTCTTGAAGGCTATAAAACTGAAAAGAATAATAAAGTAATGGCCGTGGATACATTATCGGCCGGAGGTTTATTTGATTGGAATACAAATTCACTTCAAGCAATAACACCTGATGGAGATGCTGGACTTTCAAAAATGGGATTTTCTTGGGTTAGCGCTGTTGGCCCATTTGCTGGTTATCGCTTTTATAATGTTAAAATGGCCGATGCTACAGACTCTCAGGCAATAGCTGAGTCTAATAGTGCAGCAGCAGCTGTTGATACGGTTTATGTTGATAACTTAAATGCCTCTTCTGATTATGAAACTTTAGCTGCTGATGACTTATCTACAGATATTATCAATCTTGATAGTTATGCTTATTACCGTGCTTTCTTAGTCGCTTGTCGAACTATTACATGTGGAGATGGAGAAAGAATTATTGGTAATCCTGTCTTGTATAGAGTGGTTCCTAAAATGGCTTCATTTTCAGGTATTTTAAAAATTAATAGTCCTCAAGACATTGCAAACTTAAACCAAATTAAAATCCAATTTGATGCCCCTGTTATTGAGACTGGTTATATTAATGAATTTGATATTTATTGTTACGAAAGCTCTACGGATAATTCACCAACTGTTCTTAATTACAATGTTGCAAATACAAGTGGAAAACCCGGTTGTAATGGTCTGACACGATTAGAGCCAACACCTAGCTATAATGGTTTTTCTACTTTCAATGAGATTACGATACAGTCAAACTTCTTTGCTCCAGGTGATACTGTCGCTGATAGAGAGTATTGTTTTTCTGCTGTTCCACGAATCGTTGGGACCAATTATACAAATAGCGATTTAGAAAATGCCATTATTAGATGTGTAACTCCAGTTATTAAAGTTCCAACTATTGATGATTTTCCAGGAGTAAATACAAATACATGTACAATGGGAACTGATACTTTAGATGTATCATGGAATGCTCCTACAAATGGTATTTACGATAGCTATGTACTTTTTTATCGAGAAAATGACGGTACAGATTTTAAGTTTTCAGATGCTCTTGCTGGTGATGCTAGCTATACTCGTGTGGATAGTATTACAGCAACTAATTATACAATACCATCTTTAATTCCTGGTAAAACTTATCAATTTGGTGTGCTTCCTTACGTTACAATGGGAACTCCTATTTATGGAGAGTTCAATGTTGGAGTTGGTAATTGTACAATACCAATCCCTAATCCTCGTTTTGAAGAATGGGTTGATATTTTTGCTGTTGGACCTAAGGCCGATGGACTAATTACGCCTACTGGACCAGATAGACAAAAAGAATATTTATTCGAAACTCTTAATAAATACGGTCAGCCTCTTGAGGTAGAAATTGTTGATGGAACATATGGGCCGACTTCTGCATTTGAAGATCAGTTTGGTCAAATCAACGGCTCAAATATCTTTAATGGGGCCTATGGTTCTAAAGACGGTGATGTTAGTAACGGTGTTCATCAGTATTCAAATTCTGGGATGATCCGTATCGCTTGGAAGGATATTACTTTTAATTCTGGCTCTTCAACAATGTCAGATATGATTACGACATATGAAACAGGAGCAATTAAAAGAGACCGAGAGGTTGGATATCGTGTCTATCGTTCAGATGATAATCAATTAACTTGGAAGGATATCACTTCTGATGACTTTGAATTTCAAACTGTTGCTAATAAAGGTTTACTACATCCTGAGGACTATTCAGAAAGAAAGAGATCAAATGCAGCTGTTGATACATTCAAGGCAGTAATGTTTACAGATTATTCAGTAAAAAGCTTACGTGATGAGAATGAATTTAATAGAGCTCGAATTTATTATTATAAAGTTGTTCCTGTATTTAAGGGGAGTGAGCTTGAATATGATCGAGAAAACGAAAATCCACAGCATATTATAAAGGTTGTTCTACCTCCTGAGAATATGGCCTTAGTTCATCGTTTAATGGCCAATCGTCAAACATGTATGGAAGTAGGTAAGGATCATACAACAGATGTTAGCCAATACTACACATGTAGCTGGAATGGTGTTGGGGCCAGAGGCTTAAGTACTCCATGGATTAATGGTACTACTGTATACGATTTTGGACCTTCAATGTTAATTGATCGCTTTGAATTAGGTTGTAACTTCACAAGAGGTGATTATGGAAATGAATCCAGTAATCTTTCTGGCGCTCCTTTTGACTTCTTTGGATTAAATGATAATGGAACAAAGTTTAAAGGTTGTTTCAATCCTTTTGGAAGTAGTGGTACAAATCAAACGAGTGGAGCAGATCATCCTGCCCCTGGTGCATCTTATGCCGATCGACGTCAGTACCGAGTTGGTGACTGTATAGGCGATGATAGCACGATGATGTTTCCTGGAGATAGTACGTGTAGTAATCCTGCAACTTCACTTTTTAGAAGATTTTCTGCACCAGGAACGCCTGATAGTACTAATTTTCAAGACTGTAGTGATGCCGATCAAATTGCTATGAATTTCTTTAATCCATATGGTGATTCAAGTTCTTATAATGGAACGGCAACGCAAAGTGAATTTGCGGCCGTTTTCTATAATCGAAATGGAACCAATTCTATCTATGATCAAAGCACGTACGGCTACTATCGTGGTGCTGGTGGTGCCGCAAATATGGACAGCAATAATATAAGTCTATCTTATAAGAATGCACCATCAAGATGTTTAATAAATATTCCTGTCCAAGATAACTCTATTGGTGCAATGGGAAGTGGGCGCTTAAAGTCACGTTGGTTACCTGTAAATAAGCTTAATCGCTTAAGGCATAATGGAGCTGACGTCGATATAATGAATTCAACTCTAAATGAAGTTATTTCAAATAACTCGCTATATGATTCAGGCGCTAACTCTGTGCCTAACTCTACTTATTTAGATCTTGCAGGATCTTCTCGATACCGAGGGGATACAAAAGTTGCGAGAATCTTTTCTTCGAATGATTCTAAACTACCTGCTTTAACTGGTCTATCTCAAGAGCAGTCAAATGCCATCTGTGAAGCTTATACCGTTAAAATTGGTACTTATAATGATGATTCGAATACTTTTACTCAGGTCGGTAGTGATAGACAAAAACGATTAATGAGAAGAACAGAAGGAATCGTTGCAAATCGATACCCTAAGGATTTCGATGATCTCTTAATTGATAGTCTTGAAAAAGGTACTTTTGTACAAGCTGCAGAAACATCTGGTGTAAGTTTAAACTCTTCTTGTAATGTTGAAGGAAGAGATATTGAGGACGGAGTTCATTACTGGGAAACCTATTCTGGTGAGGCAATACAGACTCGATATACTTCTAATCTTAATGGAGATGCTGCAAATCCTAGTAATCCTCCATTTATGACAGGGTCTAGTTTTTACGATGCTGATGGACAATTTCATAGTACGCAATCATGTATATCTCGCTTTGGTTTACAGGATGTGATTGGAAATCTTGCAGAGTTTTCTTCTGAGCAATTCTATTGTGACTTCAGCGGAGAACAACTAATGGTTGGAGGTGGTGCACCTTCAAATTCAATCTCTGTTGGTAGTGGTGCAACCTATGATAGCTCTTTGACAGCATGGGTTCAATCTTCTCCAGATACTGGGAGATGTTCAGTTTCTGAACTTGGGTCTCTGAGATCAAATACACATAGTGTTAGTGGAACACAAATTCCGATATTTGATATTTTTGGAAATGTTAATACAGGTGTTGTTGGACAAGAAAATATACTCGACAATAGCTCAATTGGCTTTTTAAGAAACGGCGGAGATGGATTCTTTTTTGATTTTGGACAAACAAACTTTGCTCCTCCATTGTCAGATAATGATACGATGTCATTATTCTGGACTGATAATGTTAAATCTCGTGCTAGAGATATTGGAGCTGATCCAAGACGTGGCCGTTACTTTAGTCCTATTTTTGGAATGCCTCTTGAGTGTCAAGGATCTGTTTGTAATACAAGTGATGACAATAAATCAATTACACTTGATGAATTCGTTACCTCATTTTCTCTTCTTCCTTCTGAATTCACAATCTCTGATTTTCCAGTAGGTAATAGTCAAATTTTTTCAGATGGTATGTCTGAAATTAATGTGAATATTGATGAATACAAATCACCTGATACATATGCATATTCATACAACTTTATTCAATCAGTTGATGCTGGTACAGGAACATCGACAACTTATGCAGATAATAATGGAGGAGCATTAAAGTCCTCTCTTGATAATGACGGAATCTCTGCTAATCGAGTCTGGTGGAGAGTTAATCGAGGTCGTATGAATATTCAAAACTTTGGTAGTTCAAAGGATGAAAGAACAGGTCGCTACAATGCTTTTATTAGAGGTGTGAGTGAATCAAATGAATCAGCTTATACAACTGTCGGTATACGTTGTGCAGTAAGAATTGAAGAAAGTAATGAATAAATAAGAGAAAAACTATGGTACGTATGCTCTATATCTTAACATTCATAACTCTTTTGGTGTCATCTTGTACACCAGTCGAGAAAGCTTCTGAAACAGCATCTATTTTAAATGATGGTGTTTATAAGCCTGTTGAATTCGAGATCATCGGTGGATTAGAGCGAGGTGAGTTTCTATTAGGTGGAAGTGGCGACGACATTTACATACGCATTAAGAATAATACAACTTATAATTTGACTGATGTCGCTTTAAATATTGATGAAAACTCATCTGCAGCCGTAAAGTTCTTCCCTGAAGATGATGGAAACGTTGCAAGTCCTGGATTTGGAGGAACTTGTGGAGTTATCGTTACTCCTGGGCAAGAATGTACTTTTCGTCTCTTTTATGGGGCGACAGTATCCGGTTCACATACGCAACCTCTTGACTTTGTTTATAAGACACTTGTTGATGAATATTCGGTAACAAAAAGCTTATCATTCTTTACAGGTACTGCCGCTTCACTCGTATTTGCTGAAGATGAAATTAATTACTCTTTTGGCGTTGTAGAAAGAACTGAGCCCGAAGTACTTAGAAAAACTCTCGTTGTAAGAAATGCTGGTGAGTTAACGGCCAGAGGTATTGCTATTACAAAGAATGACAATACGGCCTCAGGTGCATTTACAATGTTAAATAATACTTGTGGCATGGAATTAAAGAGTGAAGAAACTTGTCAGTTTGATGTCGAATTCATTCCAAAGAACTATGGTGTTGGTGCTCCTGACGGTAACGTTGACTTAGATTATACTTCTAATATTAGATTTGATTATAATCGTGATCCAGAAGGTGGGATTAGTGCTCTTAATGTTTACTTTGATGCTGTCTCAACTACAATTGAAGGTCGAATTGCTATTGGCGGTCTACCAAATCTTGAATTTGAAGATATAGTCGTTGGAAACCTTGATGATCTAACAATTAAAATCACAAATAAAGGTTATAAAGAGGCGATTATATCTAGTATTGATATTCGTGATCCTTCAAATAATCTTGTTGCTCGATGTATAAGAGATGGTAGTGCACTTCTATCTTGCCGCAGTCCTCTTAGTGATTTGACTGATCCGGCTAACGAGTTATCTCTACCTGATAACCCTTTTAAAATTACCGATACTGCAAATTGTGTAACGGATGTTTCAACTATTGGATATAGTAGAAATCCTGATGGAACTCTTGATACTGCTGGCATACGTGAAGTTGGTGGGCGCACTATTGAAGCACCAGGAGAGTCATGCTTTTTTAATATTGTATTTCATCCAAGTGTAACTTTTGAAACTGATGGTAATTTTAATAATTATAAACTCAATGTAAGATTTGATAGTACTTGGAAAGATGGGATCCATATATTTAATGATCAGAGTTCTGATGAGAACAATTTCTGGTTTGATGTCGCTGAATATTATTCTGCGGCAAAACTATCTTTTGATAATATTGAATATCGAGACCTCACTTATACTAATCAGGATCCAACTGATAATGATCTATTTGAGTTTAATTTAGGTCGAGTCTCTTTAATTGCTGATTCAAATTACAAAAGTCGAATGAAGATCAGAGTTTTAAATACAGGGACAACTGTAGGAGAAATTACATCTGTATCGGATGGAGCATCTCCAACTCCAAATACAATTACTGAATCAAGTTATCATTTCAATACTTATTATCAAAATGTTAAGCATTCAAACTGTGAATACTTAGCTGGTGGTAATGGTCAATGTGATATTTTATTTGATTTAAATCCACTTGCTTCTTCTAATCCAGATAGTGCAGCAGCAGAATTAGAAGAGAATGGTGCAATGTATGACCATATGGGAGTATTCCCAGACCGTTATAAAATTTTCCGTATTAAGTACACAGACGGAACCACTTATAACGATGATATGTCACTACGTTCAGAACAAGAAATTGAAATGAGGCTAAAGGCCTTACTTGTTAGAAAAGGCTTTCTTGCATTTAGTGATTATTCAATGACTGCTGGAACAACAATGTCTATCCCTGCCACAACGGACACAAAGTATTTCCATATGAAATTGGAAAATGTTGGAACGGGTGGGATTACTTATATTAATATGCGTGATCCGATTAACTTTCCTGGTCATCCAAGTTGGAGTCCTTCAGCTTCAACAAATCAAAGGCCTTATCGTATTATTGATAACCCAACAAGTGCTCTTATAAGTGGTGCAGATAAAGACTGCTATGATATTTTAGATTTTGGTGGAATGAATGGACCTGTCTCTGTAACACCAGGTAATAATGCACCTTCTCTTCTATCTCCAGGAGAGATCTGTACTCTAACTTTTGAAATAAAGAGAAACTCTGTCGATAAGATAGGTGAGTCTTACTATAATAATGCTGATCGAAGATGGTTAAGAGAGTTTGATACTGATACGAACGGTACAAATGATGCTAGAACATTTAATAGTAATATAACAGGTGAAACAAACTTTTCATTTGAATTCTACGATGGTGATGGAATAGCTGATGCAGCAACAGGTTATACTCCGTCTTTAAGTGGACATGGGGGATTATCAGCAACTTCTCAATATCCAATGCGTAGTGGTTCTCGTTCTCCTGCTCGATTAGTTCCTGATGCGCCTGAGCCTATGATTAGTGCTCTTTTATGGAGACAGGCCATTAGTCTTCCGAGTCAAGCACCTCTTGCTGGAGAATGGGGAAATACTTTAGCTGCCACAACTATGCCTGCAATGTATCGAGATCTTTCAAAGAATCAAGCCGCTCCTCCAATCTCTTATGCATTATCTAACTCTATAAATAGAATTGCACCTGAGCTTGATACAAGTTTTGATTATGTATTCTATGGTGGAACTTACTATGCTAATGAAACAAATGTTGTTTCAATGAGGCTTTCAAATAGTGGTGTTCTTCCAGCAAGATCACTTTCATATTCAATTACGGGAGATAGTGAAATAACACTCAATCAGACAACTGGTTTTATCTCTGGTAATTCACAAGGTATATTAAAATTAAACTTTGCACCAACTGCACCGGGACTATATCTAGCTACAGTTGACGTTGATTATCTCGATAGCTCTCAAACTTTGATTGATCGAGATACGTATTCTTATAATGACAATATCAAGACATTAACGATATCAGTCGTCTTAGAAGCGGTTGCGGCAACTAATGGAAGACTGAGTGTAACTTCTCAGCCTTTTGAAGTTTTATATGATGAGGCAACTGATTCACATACTGAAAATCTTCTTCCAGATTCATCTAGTCATATTTTAAAAATGAACGAACTTGATACAAGTACTTATGCTGTAATTGAAGCAGTACGTGGCTCAAGAGTTTATGCAAAAACTCGATTCTTTGCTGAAAACACTGGATCAACAACAATTACAGATTTGAATTTCAATATTAAAACGGGAGCAGGAGCCTCTGTACATGCAAATATTTCAGGTGGATTAGGTTATATTCTAGAAAGTTCAACATGTACTGGCCCACTGGCACCAGGAGCTACTTGTTACTTTGATATTAAGCATAATGCTTCCTTGAGTGAGCCTAATCAAACTACCAGAGTAGGGGTTCTATCTTATGATCTAGGTTCAGATCAGTATTATAGTGAAATGTTTCAGATAGAATTTCTTGCTGTTGATCCAGCGAAAGTAGAAATAGGAAGTATTTCGACAAATAATATCGTTGATGAAAATGGTGGCTTCATTCAAGATGCTTTCCCAATTGATATTGGTTTTTATGATGATACTAACCACCCTCTTCTCACTACATATCCAGGGGGAACAGTAGTAAAAAATGTAAACCTTCAAAATCCAAAAGCTGAAAAAGCAAGTTTCTTAAAGCAGTATCGTAACTATGTTGGTGATCAAAATGCAGTGATTCCAGCTGGAGTTTATCATACTATTTATAACACAGGCTCAATTCAGATCGAGGCCAATCGAGCATGCTTTTACGGGGATGATGAAGGTGGCCCACTTTCTGTTGATGAATGGGGATTTAATCAATCGACAGGAGCAAATTGTATATTCAGAATTACATATAATTTTGATGAATCATATGTTGGTCAAAAGATACCAGAGTCTGAGAATTATGCTGTTTTAGAATATTACGATAGTAAGCGTGCATCGAGTACAACGATGCCAATTTATATAACTGGATTTGTTGAACCAAATAGAAGCTCTGTTGGTGATGACTCAATTACTAATGTAAGTGTAACTTCTGAAGGTGAGGTCTACTTAGAATGGGAAGCGTTTACTCCTTCTAACATAAACTGGGGAAGTATACTTCGTTATCGAGTATTCTATTCACAACTTTCAAATAGCTTCGATAATATCTTTGATGCTTCAGGTGTTGATTATTTTGATACTGTTGGAAATGAAACGTATATAACACTTACCGGGCTTGCTCCTAGTCGTTTCCACTATATTTATATTGCAGCTGTGAGACAAACTCCTGGTGGAACGGAATACTTATCTGTAGCGCCAACAATGACGACGAAAGAAATTGTTGTACCAGATGAAACTGCAATTTACGATTATGAGAGTAAAATGATTATTGACCGATATGCTCTACCATACGGTTCTGGTGTACCTGATTTTGCTAATAAAGAAAGTGCAAGGCAGTCGTGTGCAACATCAAGTCGCACAATTAAAAAGCAGGGTGTAAATCGAACAAAATACAAGTCTTTAATTGATTATAATGATTACTTATTAATTAATTCAGATAGCAACAATAGTGACTATATGTTCTACGCATTTCCTCATTGGTTAGATGATGAAGCAACAGATGTAGAGCCATTATTTTCTCCAGACTTTAATTGTAGTGAAACTAGTAAATACAATAGTGTTGATAATATTATGTATGTTAAAGATTGTGATACTTGTGCGTGTAATATCTTATCAATGATTGTTGGTGGAGATATGTTCCCGATGGATTCAGTCGTCTATACGTATGATGACTTCAACGGGGCCGCTCGATGTAAGATTAAGCAGTCAGATTTCTAAAAATCATCTCTAAGTAATCGTTTTTATTTAAGAGATAATTTTTCCTGATTAAAATAAATTTAGTTTTAAAATAGAATGGTGATTGATGAGAGTGTTCAATTTTCTCACATTCACCATTTTATTTGCATTCTGCGTTGAGGGGTTTGCAGACGTACGTCCGTACATGTCCTTAAAGCTTGATGGACTCAATGATTTAGAACAGGTGGATAAGCGTTTCCTACGTAAGTCTGCCTTGGAAATTATCCTTGCCTCAAATGAGTTTGAGGTCCTTTTAAACGAAAATAGTACAAATTCAGTATTTGAAATAAATAACTATGTACTCATCGCTAAAGCTGATCGAAACAAAGATAGGGGATATAGGCTTAATTATTCTTTAAGAAATATTTCTGCAAAGAAGACAATTGCATCTGTTAAGAGATCTTCAATTGATCGCAAACGTCTCCAACTGGAATCTCGACGAATGCTATATGAGCTCTTCTATGGAGAGAACTTTGATCTCTCAACTAATGAGCTAAAGGTAAATAAACTTAGAAAAGAGCTTATTGCAGATATTGAAAAGTCTCAGAAGGACTCGCTAGGCCCTGAGATCGATACACCACCATCTGAAAGCGTTGATACAGCTGATAATAAGGAAAATGAAGCAGCAGTTAAAACAGAAAGTTCAAAAGTTGTTAAAGAGGAAGACGAATTAAAAGTTGCATCTAAAAAGAAGAAAAAGAGAAAGTCAAAAAAAGAGACTGCCAAAATTAGTGAGTTTAAGTCACCAAATCTTGATTTACGTAGAAATATTAAGCGTGAAGAGAAGAAGGCCAGTAAGTTAACATTAATTCCAGATAGCTTCTACGCAATCGGTTACTTAAAAGAAACAACAAATGCAAATAACCTTGTTAGTGAAGGCGAAGAGGTGAAGTCATTAACAAATCTATCTAGTATTAATATCACTTATTTGAGCAATATTAAGATTGAGGAATGGGATGAGTACTTCAGTGTTGGAGGAGCATTCTCTTCTATTCTAAGTGAAAACCCTTACGGTATTGCCCCTCGCTTCTCTCTATATGGCTCATATAATAAAACTTTATTCACAAACACATTCTTTGGATCTGTTGATATTGAATATGAAAAGATCAGCTTCGCTAGTATTTCTGATCGTGGAGCAGGCTTAAAGGGCTTTGCAAATTCAACATTGTGGGCCGGTGTTGGGCTTAAGTATATTGATGAGATGTGGGGAAAAAAAGTGGTAACTCAAGGCTTTTATAAGAAAGCGCTTGTAGGTTCATCTGATTTAAGTAGCGATGGAAATAGTGTTGTGATTGAAGGAACAAAATTGACATTAGATATGAGTGTTAATTTTTATAAGAAGTTTGGAGCTGGACTATTTCTTGAGATGGCTAGCTTTAGCTCAACATCAAGTAAAGTGTTTAATACAGAACACCAAGTTGCTGGTGTTCGATTTGTTTATAATTAGGGAACTTTTGTGGATTTATTAGAAAAGGTTGAAGGTATTTTAAATGAGAGTGAGCATCGTTCCAAGAACGTTGTTGACGAAACTTTGATTTACTTTGGTGATAATTACAATAAAACAGAACTCGATCTTAATGAGTATTCTAAACGCTTACTGAAAATTAGTTTGAATCTATTTCAGCAAAGTGGTGTGGAACTTACTACAAATATCTTAAAGAGCTGTCGTGAGAATGAAATTTTAAACGCAATTAAGTCATATCAATTCTTTGCTGCAGAAATTGTAAAACTTAGCTCTGGGTTTAAATATTTAGAAAAGGTAAACCTATATGTTACGCCAACGGCTTTATCTTTACGATTGTTTGACTGTGGCGTTTCAAATGAAATTGTCGATGAAAAAAATAATAATCTTGTGAGAAACTTCAATGTAAATGGTGTAGCAATTGCTAAATACGAAGGTGAAACAGGATCAAATAAATTAATAATTAAACTAAATTATAAGAACCTTGAAAGAGTAAATAAAATTTTCAACAAGAAAGAGGCCGTTTGTGATGGAATTATTTAAGTCAAGTCGAACAGTGAAGAGTGATAATGAGGCGAGTGAAAAAGGGATAGATCTTTTTAAAAACCTATCTGGACTTGGAATCGTAGTAATTGATGATAACGACATCATTTTAAAAGCTAATAAAGTTTTCACAAAAATGTTTAGTGAAGTCGATGCTATAGGCTTGGCCTGGGAAAAATTCTTACAGTGTAACTTTAAGAAGGAACGAGCTAACAAATCAATGCCACAAATTTTCAAATATAAGAACGATATTCATAGTGATTTTATTATGCAAACAAGCATGGATAGAGAGACCGGGTATCGTTATTGTTGGGTATACAAAATCAATTCTCAATTATTAAATAATATTGCACAGAATAGAACGATGTTAATGGAGTCAAAGAAGTTTGATGTATTCAATTATCTAGAGGATTCTATCTATAAGAAGAGCATTCGTTGGGAAAATTCTAGTTTAAAGTTACTTGAAACAACTTTTGCAGATGAAGCATATCTTTATTCTAGTAACAAGGATGCTCGTCGCTTAATTGATGACTATGTTGAATTAGTTTATTCAGTTATTAATTTAAAAGATATTAAAAGTCATGCAAATCTAATCTTAAAAAGAGAAGGTCAGTCTCTATTAATCAGTGCAAGGATTGAGGATTTTAATTTCCAGCTTTCAGATTTTCAGACAAGACTAAAGTGGAATGGTGCAAGTCTTAAACTTTCTGAAATCTGTCATGAAATCGAGCATCGATTAGAAGAATTATATGTTTCAGTTACACTTAAGAATAGAAAAGAGAATGATAAGTCATCATTGTTTATCGAATTAAATGTTGCCGATGTTGATGGAGTTCAATGGCATAAAGCTGATAACAAGGTAAGTGATGTATAGCATTTTAAAAATCACTTTCTTATTCTCACTATCATTTTGTGTTTTAGCTACTCAGAAATTTTATAACAGCGCAAGTGTGTCTTTAGGGATGATGAATCATTCTGTAACACCAAATGAAAGTGCTCTTGTGAGTACGGATGGAAGTGGCTCCTCTGATGAATCAGCTGAAGCAGCTGCGGCTGCTGTATCGGCAATTTCTCTTCAAGTTAACTGGGAATTTAAGTCAGAACTTACAAAAAGTTATTATGTAAGTGGTGTTCTTCCTATGATGTCGGCCGAAGGAACTGGTGTTTACTCAGCTGTGGTAGGGATTAATTGGTATTTTGGCGAGATCGGTACAAAGTATTCTTATACTAATGGTGGTCAAACACTAACGATTACTCCTTCAAGTAAATATTACTGGGGAGCATTTGTTGGTCCTGGTTATGTTGTCTACAACACTGAGTCAGCTAAGTTTACAGACATATTCTTTGATCTAGGTGTAAATCTTGGTGGATTTTGGCGCTGGGGAAAGGATCGAGGAATAAGGGCCGAAGCAACTGTTGGTCGAGCAACAGGAATCAACACAACGGGAATTAAAATGGGGGTCTTTGTAGGTATAAGCCAATATCTATAAAGGATTAATTTTTATGAAGTTATTTATTATTTTTATTACTACACTAAATACATTTGCCGCAACAATATCGATTAATTCAAATCCAAGTGAATGTGATGTTTATGTTGTTGATAAGAACGGTAAGAAAGTTTCGATTGGTCAGACACCATACAAAGCTGAGATGGAAACACTTCAATCAAATTATGGAAGTGATGGACCAATTCAAGTTGAAGTATTTAAGCCTGGGTTTGAAGCATATAGTATTTCTGTTCCTTTTCTAAAAAAAGGGGATGTTGATATAAATGCAAACCTAAAAGTAGAGAAGAATATTCGTTTAGCTCAAGACTTTGACTTCTTAGTAGCAGATTTATTTGATGTACTAAGGTTAATGCGAGGAAAGAATCTAGAGTTAGCTTTTAAAAAGTTAGAGAAGCTAGAGGCGAAGTTTCCTCATTTTTCAATTATTCATGAAATGAAAGGTTCAATATCATATATGAAAAAAGACTTTAAAAACTCTTTATCTTTCTATCGAAAAGCTTTTGGGATTAATCCAAAAAATATGGAAGCTTATAGAATGAAAAAATATTTGGAGAAGAAATTTAATATTGCTTCAAATAAAGGTGAAAATTAATGAGATTACGTGCTTTAGTAGTACTTATATCAGTTTCTTGTTTAACGGTATTTGCAAATTCAGGAATGAGTGTTCTTCCTAGCTTAGAATGGCAAAGAAGTGAATTAGAAGCAAAAGTTTACGTCAAGATGAATCGTGGTGTTAGAGTTATTCTTAATCATGATTACTACTTTGTTGATGTCGAAATTGCTACAACAGCTCCTGAGGTTCCAAAGTTTAATATTCCTTTAAATAAATCTAATAATAAAGGCCTCTCAGGCAATGATAGTGTTGAAAGTAAAACTGTCGATGCTGAAAATGAGGCTAAAGCAAAAAAAGAGCAAGAAGAATTAGATAAAAATGGAAAGAAAATTAAGTTCACCAATGACTTACCTGAGGCAGATTATGGTGAAACTGTTGTGTTTTCAAAGTTTGGTATGGAAGCTCCTCTAATTGATGATTTCAATGACTTTTCACCAAGCGGGAAAATCCTACTGACAATGGGGGATGATTCAAAGGCCAAAATTGAAAAAATTAAAGAAGGCTTCAAAAAGGAAAAAGAAGCATTAAATAAAGAAATCTCAAAGCTTAAAGAAGCAACAAAAGAAAAGCCAAGCTTTGTAGAACAAATGTGGAAATATAATACTTCAATTGATATTTTTAAAAATATTTCAGCTGTTAATATTCTCGTTCGTCTTCCAGAGTCTATCGTTAAAGAAGAAAGAATACGAATTGAAAAACTTATTCAATCAATTAAGCTAGGGGTATCTGGTGTTAAACCAAAATTCACTTTTGAATATACGGTGAAAATGCCTATACAAGAGAAAGAAACACTCACACCAAAAGACTTTATTAGTGCATTGAGTGGTGTTTCAAATATTATTGCAATCGTTCTAGGTGTTTTACTTATTGGTTTAGTGGGAAATCGATTAATATCAAAATTCTTTGAGTTAAGTAGTGGCTCTCAATCGGGTGGTAATTTTACTATGCAAAATGATAGTGCCGATGATGAAGATGAAGGGAGCTCAGGAGATGCCATCGCAGCTGGGGGAGCCGGCGGAAGTGATGGTATTGGTGTACATTCTTTAAATGGGGTGGAAAGATTTAAGGTCTTTGTGGAAAATACTCCTCAAGAAGCAATTCTACTTGTTAAGAAATGGCTTGCACAGGGAGATAAGAATTCTAAAGCAGCGTTAAGAGCATTGGTTCAACAAATTGATAATAATGCACTTAAGGAGATCTTTAAGATGCTTAGTGAACCTGAAAGGGCAGCATGGCGTGATCTATTGAATTCTCCTTTGACAGCAAATGAGCTAACAGGGGCCAATGACTTCATTAGTAATCAAATTGTTCAAAGTGTTATTGTTCCTTCTCTTATTGAAGATCCAAATACTTATGATTTACTTTTAAAACTTAATTCAGATGTAGTTAAAAAAGTTTATCAAGAAGAACCTTATATTGTTGCACTTGTTCTTAATGCATTAAATGATAGTTTTGTCGCAGAGGTTTTATCGACTTGTGATGATGAAATCGTTTCAGAGATTTTGCAAAGTTCAGTAGTTATAAAGGAAGAGGAAGTAAGAGATGGACAGGCTAAGATTAAAGATACTTTAAGTAAGTATATTGAAACAAAGTCTAACTTACCATTTGTTGAGAAGTTATTTGAAATACTTCCTAAGGTAACTTCAAAAGTTGAGAAATCAATATTTGAGACTTTAAAAGATAATGTTACATTTGAGCAATTCTTAAGTCTTAGTAGGGACTATTATCCGGCAGAGTTAATTGATTCTTTACCTGAGAAGTTCTTAAAGGAAGCTTTAACTCAATATGACTTAAAGAAAAGAGTTGCAATGTTAATGGGTCTAGATGCAGAGATGAGAAATTACTATCTCGATATATGTGCGCCAGATGGGACTAAGGCAAGAGATCTAATTTCAATCGAATTTGAAACTATTGAGCGAGATGAAACACTTTTAAATAAAGTGATGAATGAGAAAGAAGATAATTGGAAAGATTTTGTTTCATATGTTCGAACTCTTATTAGTAAAGATAAAGAGTTTAAAAGCGAGATTGACTCTGTTGTTCATAATTGGGTTAGTCAGAAATATGGTGAAACAAATAGTGATTCACATCTAAAAGTAGCATAAATAAAAAGCAGCTCTAAGAGCTGCTTTTTTTATATTTTTAATAACCTTGCCAATTTTCATCAAAGCATGAACTATCCATCTCTCGACAGCCATAGAATCCACCATGGTCCTCTGTTGTTCGATAAGCATTCTTCATACATGAATAAACATCTTTATTCTTAGGCTTACAATTTGCATAAATAATTGTGTCCATATGCTTTGTGAATATTACGTCTTTTCTATAATTCAAATACCCGTGATTTCTCATGACGGAGTGCTTAGCTCCTAAGACACGACAATTCATTGCAACAGGTGCACCTGTACTTGTACTCACAATTGGTTTCGATGTTACACGTGCAAGAATATTTGGATTCCAAGCATTCCACTTCTCTTCGTATTCATCTACTAGGCCCATTAAGTGAAGTGCTTCATGAACAACAGTTCCACAAGATAAATCAACAGCGTAATTTCTCGAATTTGAACGAGCACCTCTACCTTGGAGACCGATATTTACCTTTGGTGGTTTATCAACTCTAGTGCTCTTATCCCATAGTCTTAAACTTAGTTTTCTTCCTGCACCATCAACAAGGTTTGATCCTTTGGTTTCATAGCAGCTTTTAATATGTCTAAGTAAACGAGTGCGTAATTTGGAATTATCAGATTTTATATTTAAATTGATATAAGCGAGGTAGTGTTCGCCTGCAACGTTTGCACGCTTAAGCGTGTACTTCATCTCAACTCGTGTACGACTGAAGCTTGGTGAGAAGTTTACTCTCATTTCTTGGCCACGCTTTAACTCATTACAATTATAGACATCGACTTTTCCATCAACTTTTACAAGTGCAAGTGCCTGTGTTGAAACAGCAGCAAGAAGTATTAATTTTTTGATTTTGTTGTTCATTATCCCTCCCATCGAATTGAGGGATACTACCTAACGTTTTTGCGCGTCGCAATGGAGTTGTAATATTTATCGAAATAGATAGCCAAGTAGCTGAAACTACTTGGCCTATTATATGAAAATTGAATTCTGAATTACGCTTGAGCGGCCTTGAGTAGGTTCTTGGCGATAATCATGATCATCACCTCATTTGTCCCAGCACCAATCTCATTAAGCTTATTATCTCTCATCATACGCTCAACTGGGAACTCTCTTGAGTAACCGTATCCACCGTGAAGTTGGATAGCATCAAGAGCAATCTTAGTTGCCATCTTTGGAATCGCAAGTTTAACCTGAGCTGCAACTACTGGACCTTTCTCTCCTTGATCGTAACGGTAAGCTACGTTGTAGAGGAAGTTTCTCATCATTTCAGTTTCTGTTGCCATCTCTGCGATCATTTTTTGGATCATTTGATATTCACCAATATTTTTTCCAAATTGTGATCTTTCGTTAGCATATTTAATACACTGATCAACACAAGCTTGTGCGATACCAAGTGAGATACCTGCAATTGTGATTCTTTCAATCTCAAGATTTTTCATCATGTGATAAATTGAATCACCTTCGTTACCAACTAGTTGTTCAAGTCCAACTTTAGCGTTGTCAAAGATTAGCTCTCCAGTAGGTGATGCACGCATTCCCATTTTGTGGATAGGGCTACCAAAGTCAAAGTGACCTTTATCTTTTTCTAGGATGAAAGTCGAAAGGTTCTTTCTCTCTTTTCCTGTTCTTGTGTAAACGTAAGCGATATCTGCGTATTGAGCATTTGTGATCCACATCTTAGTACCGTTAAGAAGATAGTGGTCGTCTTTCTTTTCAGCTTTTGTTTGGATACCAACTGCATCTGATCCGTATTCTGGTTCAGACATTCCCATACAACCGATGTGCTCACCAGTGATTAGTTTTGGCAGATATTTTTCTTTTTGTTCTTTAGAAGCATTGTTTTCGATGTTGTTAACACAAAGAATTGAATGAGCTAGATATGAAAGAGTAGATGAAGCACAGGCCTTTCCAAATTCTTCCATAACAATCGTTGCTGATAGTGCACCCATTCCTGCACCACCGTATTCAGGATCAGCAGTAATACCAAGGACTCCGATTTCACCCATCTTCTTGAAAGCATCCATGTTGAAGCTTTCTTCTGTATCATGCTTTTCTGCAACTGGAGCAAGCTCCTGTCTAGCAAAGTCGCGACACATTTTTTGGATTTGTTTCTCTTCCTCTGTGAAATACCACATAAATCTGTTCCCCTCTGTCATATTTTAGTCGAAATAACTTACCGTGTCTTACATCCAATGGCAAACGGCAGGGTAAATGTTTTTTGACAATACAATATATTGATTAAGTAGGTGAAATTTGTAAGTACTTGAAATTGTCAAAGCGATTCACATGCCCTACAATTTTTTTAAGGAGTAGATAGATGCTTACAACACCTGTAGTCAAGGATGAGGACACGGTATTTCCAGGGGAGAATTGGTTCTTCTATTGGAAAACTTCCGCTTCCCTGTGGAAGTCCAAAATCGAGAAAACGTCATTAACTGATAAGATAATCGTACCAATTAATTGGAGTTTCCATACGGACACTGGGGATAAGATCGACTTTGCGGATCAAAAGCCCGAAACAGACTTCAAAAGACTCTATGATATCTGTCGTGAGCTAGAAAAAGAGATTATCTTTTTACTTCCGATTACTCCTGTTCCTTATTTACCAAACGGTGGTATTCCATATCTCTTGGCCCGCACGGCAAGTTGTGATGAGTATGGAATTAATCGAGCAAGCGCAGATAGTGAAGGAACAATACATAAGTTCTATAGCTTTTATGACCCTCGTGTCTATAAAGGCTTTTCAAGATTTTGTTCTCAGCTTTCTGAATACTTTGAAAAGAACGAAATAAAAGCTCCTCTTTGGGGTGCTAATTGTGGTCATTATACTCATGGCTATTTTCGCTCTTATCTCTATGATCGATCAGTTGCTTTTAATAGTGGTTTTTCCAAATTTATTGAAATGAAAAAAGCTGAGTTAAAACTAGACAAGATTACGGCCGATCAAGAGCAGGATTTTATTATTGAATACAATGATACGATCTCAAGTATCTATGAAGATATTTCTAAGAACTCACTAAAAGAAAATTGGCAGGGAGTGAAGAACTTCTCTTTCTTAGAAGGGGAGATGAATTCAATTGAAGCTCGTATGCTAGATCAGATTAGTGATACTAAAATTATCGATGATGCACTAAAGAGTCTCGATAATGGCATTATGCCTTCTTCTATTTTACTTCCTAACCGCAATAAAGTTGGTATTTATTCTGACTTGAAAAAGCAGGTTATTAATTCATCTCGCCTAGATGAGTTTTTTAATGAAAAAACGATAATTGCGGATAATGATTTTATTTTTAAAGCCTCAAGCGCCGTCAATATCTTTCACAATGTAAAGGATCAAAGAAGTAAGGATCAAATTGCAACATCTGGTTTTTTAGACTTCTGTAAGAAGCACTTTAGTTGGGATTACCGATTTTCTAATATTGAAAATTTTGATTGGGAAGACTATGTCGAAAGTTCATTTCAATTCTTCTACTTTAATGGAAGTGAGATATCGACTGAGAGATTGGGGAAGGTGCTTAAGCTCTTTATGAGTGGTGGAAAGGTTATTATTGATATTGCAAAGCTCGATGTGGCCCTAAAAAGAAGACTTGAATCCTTCTATCTTGAAAATGAATTAAGTGTTGAAAAAATTCGTTATCTAACAGAGATAAATACCATCACAATGGGTGAGGGAAGATTATTAATATTTAATAGTGATGACTTTTCAGAAAGCTCAGATGATGAACTCGATAATTTCTGGAAGAAAGTGACAACAAGTATTGGCCATAGCTCTTGCCAGATTTCTCATAGTGGTGAAATCAGATACAAGTGGCAGGAAAGAGGAGTGGCCTCTTCAGACTTAAAGTATGACAAGGTTAAAAGAGTTAGTTTCTTTAATCCTTCTAGTTATAAACAGAAATTAAGCTTAAAGTATCCTTCGGAATATGTGTTTCAAAAAATGATCGATCAAAATCATGTTGAAATCACGAATACTCCTCATGAGATTGAATTAAGTTTTATGCCTAAGGGGACAATCTCTTTAGACTTTGGGATTATATCGGAGTAATTATGGCATCACGTGAAGATAAAATTCTCTATGTAAGTTACGTGTATAGTGAAAAGGTTAATCTCTTTTTGATTCGTGCATTATTTACTCTTAAAACATCGATCAACTTTCATGATCTCGACTTAGATCAAAGAATTGAAGTTACATCAGATGGGTATATCAGTGGTTTCTTTGATGAAGAAGAGCTGACGAAGTTTAGTTACGATTTAAGCGAACAATTCAAACAAGATAAGGTTTGCCTTATATCTCCAGAGGCATTTAATAATTCTCTAGAAGCTTCAAATAAGATTGGAGATTTAATTGATAAGTTTATTGAACACGGAAATATTTTAGAAAACCCTGATCGAGTAAAAAGGGGATTCCTATCGAATATTATTCGATAGGAATTCTAAAGCTTGCTTGCAGAGGCTTGTGATCTGCACCCTGAATATGTCCAAGGACATTGGCTTCAATAAGCTCTAGGTCACGATACCAAATATAGTCTAATTTATTACCAAGCCATTTCATTCTTTTATCTTGGCCAGTAAAGCTAGCTTCAGTAAAACCTTGTTCTGATAATAGCTTTCTCATCATCTTAATTTTCTTTTTAGAATTTGTATTAAAGTCTCCAGCAAATACAACTGGTCCGGAAGTCGTTTTGATATATTCAATAACTTGTTTAAGTTGCTTTTCAAGCTTTCTCTTTCTTACAAAATTGATTGCATGAATATTGATAAAAGTAATATCTCTACCATCTTCAAGACGATAACTGCTTGCTAAAGAGAGCTTTGGTGTGCGAATAAAAGGTTCTTTCACCTTACTTCTTAGGGGTGTTATTTGTACTGTAGGGTATTTAGAAATATTTGTTACACCTGTTTTATACTTACGCCAGCTAATAAATGAAGTTGCTAAAATCACCTCTTGTTCAAAAGGGTTTATAAGTCTATCTTTCATTTCACCTTTAAGCTTAAACTCTTGTCCTAGCAAGATATCACTTTCATACATGAGATCATCAAAGTCATTTGCCCAGCTTTCATTCTTTCCTTTATACATATTCCATACAGTTAATTTGAACTCATTTGGAAAATAGCAATCACGACAAGAAAGTCCTTGGTGAAAGTCAATAATCTTATTCTTAGCTGGAATCTTGTGAATGAAAGAGTGTTTATTATTTACTGATGCAAAAGCAGGTAGTGATACCATAGAAATTAGCATGCTTATCATAAGCATTTTCATAACAAATCCTTTTGTTTGAAATATTAATTTCTAAGATTATCTCTAAGTTTTAGTATTTAAGCAAAAATAGAGAGGTGAAATTTTCTTTTTCTTAGATATAGTGTCAATAACTGACTTCAAAGGTAGCCTGCATTGGTTTATGATCCGATCCTTCATTTTCATTTAAGACGCGGGCCTCTAGTAGTTGGAGTCCTCGATACCAGAAATGATCGAGTTTTTGCCCTAGAAAAGTAAGGCGATCATCTTTTCCAGAGAATTCAGTTTTCTTAAAGCCTTGAGCTTTAAAAAGTAGATTCATTGAAATCGTTTTAGATGGAGTATTAGTATTAAAGTCGCCCGCAAAGATAATTGGACCTTCTAGATCTTTCACCTCATCAATTAATTCAGAGACTTGATTATAGAAAGGAATTATTCCAACAAAGTTTAAAGCATGAATATTTACGACAGTAAGGACTTCGCCATTTGAAAGAGGGTAGCTTGTTACAAGTCCCATCTTTGGTGTATTTGCTAGAGGCTCACGTGACTGACTTCGGTATGCTTTTTTTGAAATTGAACTAACTTTTGAAGATGTGAAGACACCTGTTGCTTCTTTTTTAGTATTGATAAAAGATGTGGCCATAACTACTTCTGAATTAACTGGGTTTTCAAGTTCTGTTTTCATATCCCCAGAAAGAAGGAATTCTTGACCTAATATAAGATCACTCTGCGCATCCATTGATTGATATTCTCTTGGCCAACTTGGTTCACTACCTTTGTACATATTCCAAACAGATACAGTAAAGCGCTCTGGAATTGTGCAGTCTTGGCACTTAATAGAACTATTTGATTCTAATATTTGAGACTTAGCTGGAACCTTAAAGATGAGATTTGCTAGGTTATTTCCTGCATGAACATTGATATTAATGAATGTTGTTAAAATCATGAAAATGCTTAACTTTTTCAAATCGAATCCTTTTTCACTGTTTTTTATTGTATTTCTTCCAAATCTAACTATAAATCTAGCTGAAATCGCAAAAAAACTACAGACAAGCTTGTAAATATTATGGACTGACCATATATATAGCACTTAGCATTTTTTGGAGTATTTAATGGAAAGGCCACTTTTCTATTCACTTTCACCTAAGTCATTAAAATCATTTCTTGAAAGTAATGGTCAAAAGGCTTTTGTGGCCACTCAGATTCTTAAATGGGTTTATGAAAAATATGAGTTTAACCCTGAAAATTGGACAAATATTTCCAAAAATCTAAAAGATCTTCTGCTTGAACACTTTGATTTTAACCTTCCTAGAATTGTATGGAATGGCCTATCAAAGGATGGAACGAGAAAATTTCTTGTGGCCATGCGAGATGATAAGACAGTTGAAACTGTTATGATTCCTGCTCGTTCAAACCGCAAGACTCTTTGTGTTTCCTCTCAAGTTGGTTGTGCTATTGGCTGTACCTTTTGTCACACAGGGACAATGGGCTTAATGAGACACTTGGAAGCAGGTGAGATCATTGGTCAATTCCTGGCCGTAACAAAGTTTCTACGTGATAAGGTTGGGCCAGAAGAGCGTCTATCAAATGTCGTCTTTATGGGACAGGGTGAGCCTCTTCATAACTTTGAAAATGTAAAAGTAGCAACTGAGCTAATGGTTAATGAAAAGGCATTAGGTCTTTCTCAAAGAAGAGTTACGATTTCAACTTCCGGACTTGTTCCTCAGATTAAGAAATTAGATGATTTTCCGCCTGTGAATATCGCTATTTCTCTACATGCTGCCCATAATGATATTCGTACTGAATTAATGCCAATTAATAAGGCATTTGATTTAGATCGTCTTCTTGGTGCCATTAAGGAAATTCCGCTAAAAGCACACCGTTATATCACATATGAATACTTATTAATTGATCAGTATAATGATAGAGCTGAGGATGTGACAGCTCTCTTGAATCTACTTCCAAAAAAGGTTTCAAAAATAAACTTAATCCCATTTAATGAATATCCAGAATCAAACTTCAAGCGTCCAAGTGTAAGTCGAATCAATTGGTTTAAAAACCAGCTAGAAGATGGTGGAATAACGACGACTATTAGAACGACAAAGGGAAGTGATATCCTTGCAGCATGTGGACAGCTAAAGAGTGAGCTTGAAAAAGATGCGAATCTTTGGGACTAATTAAAGACGATTATTTCTTATTCTCGTAATCCCAGTATTTAACTTTTGAATTCTTTGATGATGGAAGACGTTTTGACTTTTCCGCTTGCTCATCTTGATCAACAGTATAACCATCTTGCCATTTTACTGTAGCTTTTTTGTTAACTACTTTCTGCTTAAATGAGATGGGCTTCTTTGATTCTGAGTGAAAAAATGCAGGTGCTTCATATTTCTCAGCAGAACATAAACCCGACTGTATTACTAAGGTAGTAAATACCAAAAGTTTAAAGTTTACTGATTTCATAAAATCCTCACATATTCCCATTAGGTTAATATCCAATATACTTTTCGGAATGCAGCAGATTTACTTTAATAGGCAAGTTTGTAACATGTTAAAAAGTTTACGAAATCCAATATTTCTGGGAAGATAGAGGTATGGTTTTATAAGCTCAGGGAGGATGCTTTGTCGAATAATAAATCAAAAGATCGTGCAGTTGTGGGCCTTATGGCCTTAGTGGCGGTTTTCTTTGTCGTGCTTATTTTATTTTCAGTATATACGGTAAATATTTTTAAGGGTAGCAACGACTACATTGCATCATCATCAACGAAATCAAAAGATAAGATTGCTCTCATTGAAGTTGAGGGTGTCATTATGGAGTCTAAGAAAGTCATTGAACTTCTCCATAAGGCAGAAGCTGATGAAGCAGTAAAAGGTATTATCTTAAGAGTAAATTCACCTGGTGGAGCTGTTGCTCCAACTCAAGAAATTTATCAAGAAATTCTTCGTATTCGAGGAGTTGGTCAGTATAAAGAAATAACAAAAAAACCTAAGCCTATTTATGCTTCTTTCTCATCAATTGCTGCAAGCGGTGGTTATTATATTGGCGCAGCTACAGAGAAGATTTGCTCTTCACCAGGAACTCTTACGGGCTCAATTGGTGTAATCATGCAATTTGTTGATTTATCAGAATTATATAAATTCGCCATGGTAAACCCACAAACAATTAAAGCTGGTCGCTATAAAGATATTGGTCAGCCAAATCGTTCCATGACACCAGAAGAAAGAGAACTTATGACAAGAATGACTTTAGATGTTCATAAGCAATTTATAGATGACGTATCAGCGCAAAGAAAAGAGCGCTTAACTTCACCAATTAATGAAGTTGCTCAAGGTCAGGTTTTTTCTGGAGCACAAGCTAAAAAGCTTGGTCTAGTAGATGATCTTGTTGGACTTTGGCCATGTGCACGTGGTCTGCATAAAACACTTGAGCTTGAAGGTGACTTAAACCTAAGTGAAATTAAAATTAAAAAGAAAAGCAACTTCTTCTCTCTTATTCAAGATCTAGAGGATGTGAAGGGTGCTGTTTCTAGCTTTGTTGAATATGTGAAAATGAGCAATTCGACGAATATCATGTACAAATAGTTGAGGTATAATGCATATCTACTTAAATTGGCTACAAGATCATATATTAGCTGTTGTGGCCTTTGTTTTTACTCTTATCCTGATTTATCACTACTTTAGTGAGAAGGATACAGGTGTAAAACTTTCAAAAAGATATCGAAATTCTATTTTCGAAGCTCAGTCAAAAGTATTCTTAAATGCTACACAATATCTAATCTCAGGTAATCGTGATCTTGCTATTAAAGAATTCCTTAGTGCTGTTGATATTAACCGTGAAACAATCGATACATATTTCGCGCTTGGTGGACTATTTCGAAGCAATGGTGAAATTGAAAAGGCCATTAGTATTCACCGCTCTCTTATCGCAAGGGATAATATCTCTGAGTCTGATCGAATAAGAGCTCTTAAAGAGTTAGCAATTGATTTTGATAAAGGTGGCTTCGTTGATAAGGCCATTGAAACATATAAAGATGTTTTAAAAATCAATCGCGATGAATTTGATGTTATTCAATCTCTTTGTCGAATTTATGAAGATATTGGTGACTGGGATCAGGCATATAATTATCGCATTATGCTATCGAAAGTAGGACACGAAAATCAATCAGAAACGATTTCTCATATTCTTGTTCAAAAGGCCAAGAAACAATTTGAGAATGGACAGCTTTCAAAAGCGGCTGAAGACTTAGAAGATGGCTTTCGTTTTGCTCCTTCTGTATCGGCCAAAATATTAAAGCTTAGAATTCTTCTTCATGAAGGTAATGTTGATGAGGCTAAGCTTAACTTATTAGAGCTTTTAAAAGAGCAACCAATGTATGCTTCATTTGCTTTTGAGTCTTTAGAAGAAGGATTTAAGGGAAGTGAAGATGAGAAGGAAAAGTATTTTAAGAGACTTAATTTAGTCGTTGAATATTTCTTAGAATTAAATGATGCTGATCTTCTTTCAAATGAATCGATCATTTTAACTAAGATTAGACTTTTTAAGCAACAACACCAACTCCATAAAGCTTATGAATTATTAAGTGCTTGGGAAAAAGGTGAGAATACTACTTCTGATGCTCTTAAGTCTGAATATATTAAGATCTTAATTGAGCTCGGTAAAAAAGAAGAAGCTGTTACACAAATGAAAGGACTACTCGATAATATGCGCCAAACAGTTACAAAGCACTATTGTCGAGAATGTGGTTATAATTCAGATGATATTTTTTGGCGTTGTCCACAATGTCATGAATGGGAAACGATACAATTCAGATGGAAAGTATAAAGAAAACTATTCTAATTCTATTATTTGCAACCCAAGTTTTTGGGCAAGCAAAGAGTGATAAATCTTCAAATGTTAAGAAGACGATTTATTACGTGAATACTGTATACTCTCAGCTACATCAAAATCCATCGAAGTTCTCAAGAGTTCTTTCAACTTTTGAGTGTGGTCAACCTTTTTATGTAAAAAGTGCTCCGCTGTCGAATTTCTACAATGTTGAATATTCTAATTACCAAGGTTTTATGAGTGTGGATGTTTTATCGAAAACAAAACCACAAGAGTGCTGGCAGGATTTATATCGCCGCTTCTTTGATAATATTGAAATCGGTGTAACTGAAATTCACTATTGGGGACGTCTCCAGGATCTATTAAGAAGAGGGGAGAGTCGATAATGAAAAGGTTATTAATTTTAGGATTTATTCTTACATCTTTTTCATCTCCATTTGCTCAGTCAGATCAAAGTGAACTACCTGTCGAAAATGAATTTGTTAATTTTAATAAAATTCAAAAAGTATTAAAAAAAGATGGCCTTGAAAAAGTTGCCAAGAAGAAAAAGATTAAAGCTCAGGAAAAGAAAGACTCGATCGAAGATAAGAAGAAGGCTTTCTATAATACACCAGGAGGAAGACACTTCTGGGAAATTATGACTCAGTATTGGCTTGTCAAAAATGTAAACCTACTAAAGTGGGATTTTCATAAACCTGAATTTGGAGTTACTGAGTACTTTGAAAACTTCCTAAAAGAAGTTGGCTACTTTGGCCTAAAGTTTAAAGTTCTGTATGTGAACTCTGCTAATATCACGCATTTTGGTTTTCCACTTTCAAGAAAAGACTATCTCTTTGTTGTAAGTGTTCCATTTATCCGTGCTATGGACTTATCAAAACTTCAAATATCTCTGTTAATGTTTGAGGACTTATTAAGATTAGAAAATGAACAATTTATTAGTAAATTCGATGATGCGACATTATTGAAGTTAATGAATAGTAACTTTTATAAGAAAGAATTCCCAAAGGAAGCATTTGAAAAGGTTCTAGCTAAGTATTCAGATATTGCTTTTAACTCTGGCTTTTCTTTTAAAGATCAGTTTACAGTAACGAAGAAAATGGATGTTATTTTGAAAAATAATCCTAAATATTGGAAGAATTACTATAGTCTATTAGAGAAGATCGACTCTTTAACAAAGGGGAACTTACTTTATAAGCATTATTCAAAGATTTATCCATCACCTGAATTACAGCTAAAATGGATAGACCCAACGACTAATTAATATGAAGTTATTCGCCAAAGAAAAAGCTATTTATACCTCAAAGTATGCAATCTCAATTTTTATGTATTGGGTAATTTACTTTATATTAGTTTCTATAGCTTCGTTCTTTCACTTTCGTCTTGGCCATAAATTGATAATTGTAGAAAATTGGCTATATGACTTTTCATGGCAACTACTCGTGATGGCCAGAATTCTGGGATTTTTTGCATCAGCATATCTATTTTCAGATATTCGAATTAAGGATATTCGAAGTCAGCTCTCTTTTGATTGGTATAATAATATTACGACACCTACTTATTTAGTATCGTTTGCTTCAATTTTGGTGTTCTTATTCTTTATTCGTCCAAGTCATTTAGAGAATGTTCAATTTTCTGTTTTTCAGTTAATTATCCACAATATCTTAATTTTCGCCTTTTTCTTCTTTGATTTTTTAAATTCAAAATTATTTCTAAAGAAGAAAAGGGGAGTTGGAAGGTTATTTCATATATTTGTTGAAGGATCTTTTGTTTATCTTTCTTTATTTGTTCTTTTTCCAAGAAATACAAGTTTAGAAATTGGTCACCTCTTATTATTTTATATGGCCTATATTCATCTGTATTTATTTAACTATTCAGTCTTAAAGGGAATGATCTTTGTATCAATAGTCTTTGTTCCGCTTTTTGCATTCTTAGGTCATGATCCATTGTGGGGGACATATTACTCGATGTTTTTCTCTCGCTTAACGAGCCTTCTAATGCCGGCCATAAGTTTATTAATTGTAACAATCGCTTACTCATATTTTTTACGTAAGCAAGGAGAAGTATAGTGCAAGGTCACAACTTAGATATTTTTCAAATCTTACTTGATTCTAGTATTGTCGTAAAAATCGACTTACTATTACTTGTTGCAGCCTCAGTGCTGTCTTGGACAATTATCTTTCAAAAGCTATCTGCATTCAAAAAAGCGGAAAGGGCCAATAATGACTTTAAAAACTTTTTTAGTGGAGTAACTTCATTAGAAGAAGCATATCACGATGCACAGACCATTGAAGAAAGTCCTCTAAAGAGAGTTTTTCTTTCTGGTTATCGTGAACTAAAGAAAACAGAAATTGCTCTGGGTGAAAATTATGCTGCTATTAAAGAACACTATGCTTCGATAGCAAACCAATCAATGGAGCGTACTCTTAGTAATGAAGTTGTTGAAGTCGATCAGACGATGAGTTCAAACCTAACAACATTAGCTTCAATTGGATCAATTACTCCATTTGTTGGTTTATTTGGTACCGTTTGGGGGATTATTGATTCCTTCTCAGGGCTTGCTAGTGGTGGAGCGACACTAGAGACTGTTGCACCTGGTATTGCTGAGGCCCTTGTTGCTACAGCAGTTGGTTTAGTCGCAGCGATTCCTGCAACTTGGTACTTTAATAAATTTGGTCAAAGAAGAAATAAACTTAGAGAACAACTTCATATTTTTAGTAATCAATTTATTAATGAAGTAGAACGCTATATTTCTTCAAAGTCTTAGGAGTATTTCATGGGAATGAATACAGGTGGAAATGGCGATGGGCCAATGTCAGAAATCAACGTAACACCTCTCGTGGATGTTATGCTGGTTCTTCTTGTTATCTTTATGATAACGGCACCTCTTATGCTTAATGGTATTGAACTAACTCTTCCAAAAACTAAGGAAGTGAATGTTATGAACTTAAGTTCGTCTCAAGTTGTTTTAAGTTTTACGAATTCTGAAGAGTTCTATGTTGGTAAAGATAAGATCTTAATGGCCGAACTGATTAAGGTTTTAAATTTGAAGCTTCAGGAAACAAAGTCTCAGACTTTATTTTTAAGAGCTGATTATCAGTTAGAATATGGAAAAGTTGCAAAACTCATGTCATATCTGAAATCAAATAATATTAACAATATTGCATTGGTAACAGAATTAGAGGAATAGAATTATCGAAAATAATTTTAATAAATACATTTCAATATCATTAGGGGGACACGTTCTCTTAGTGGCGGCTTTGTATCTATTTTCGATCATGAAATTAGGAACTCCTTTTGATCCAGAGAAAGCAAACCTTAATAAAATGAGAGTCATTGGAAAGGCCATTAAGGTTGATGTTGTGGCCATGCCTAAGATGACTTATCAGGAATTAAAGAAACTAAGCCCACCACCAAAGAATAAAGTGGCAAAACCTAAGGTTGAAACGAAAGACACAGGTGGAAGTGATAAGGCAATTTTAAAGAAAGAAAAGAAAACAAAGTCATTGGCCGATATGCTTTCTAAATATGCCACAAGAGATGTTAAAGAAGACAATAAGCCTAGAAAGAAAGTTAAAAAAATAGAAGAAGTCGAAGATAATACTGATTATAGCGGTGTTATCGCTGCTGGTAATAAACTAAGTGAAGGTAGCTCATATACTGGAACAAGTAGTGTCCAGGCTCAAGGTGCATTTGATGAGTATGTTTTAAGTGTAATGGAAGAGGTTAGAAGATATTGGAAGCTTCCTGCTTATCTTGCAAATTTAGAGCTATCTTGTCATGTGCAAATTTTTATTAATGCCCAAGGAAAGTTATTAGATTATAAAATTATAAAGTCTAGTGGTAATAAAGAATACGATAATAAAGCAATTAGCTCAATTCGTTCCGTTAAGAAGTTCCCTAGACCAGATAAGGAAATCACCAATAGGTTAGTCGCTGGAGAAATTGTTCTGGCCTTCCCTATATAGGAGGTACAATGAAGTATATTTTAAGTGTTTTTATATCATTACTATTATTTACAAATGTTTTAGCTGAAAATGGGCTAACTGTTGTTTCCGTTGGTGAAGCAGAAGTTGTAAAAGAAACCCTATTAGTTGAAAAAGTCTTCTCTGAGGGTGCATTTACGCCTAATGAATTAGAAGCTGCTGAAAATTACATAAATATCGTAAGAAATGATTTTAAGTTCTATTCAAATTATTTTCAGGTTCTACCACGACGAATCTCTCAAACATCTTTTGATAATGTACGATTCTCTACTTATAAAGCAAAGGAGACAAACTTTCTTGCTCGCTTTCGTGTTAACCGTGATAATGGGACAACAAATCTAGAGTATCGTTTATGGAATACTTCAAACGAAAAAGAATTAGTAACAGGAAGTATTGCATATGATCAAAATAACCGTAGTGCAATCCATGAAATTGCAGACAAGTTTTATCGCGCTATTGTAGGAAAGCCATCAATCTTTAAAGATAAGATTGTATTTGTTTCAGATCACAAATTACCAGAAGGAAAGAAAGAGCTTTTCATCATGGACTTTGACGGTGCAAACCCAAAGAGACTTACTTGGCACAACGGAGTTGTTATCTCTCCTGCTGTTTCTCATGATGGAAGTAAGATTGTTTACAGCTTAATTGATGAGTCAGTAAAAGGTGCAAAGAAGAACGTAAACCTTATGATCTACGATGTTGCGACTAGAAAAACAAAGATCCTTTCTAAACGTAAAGGTCTTAACTCTGGTGCAATCTTTACTAACGATGGGGAAGAGATCATTTTAACTCTTTCTCACCAAGGAAATGCAGAACTTTATCGTATGCATTTAAAGACAAGAAAGCTTACGCGATTAACAAAGAAATTTGCACCAGATGTGGACCCATCTCTTAATGCAGAGGGGACAATCCTTACATTCCTTTCTGGAAGACCTGGTAAACCAATGATTTATACGATGGATCCCTCTGGAATAGAGAAGGATGTAAAGCGTATCAGCTACGTTGGAAAGTATAATGCGACTCCACGATTTCACCCAAATGCCTCTGAGATTGTCTTCTCTAGCTGGCTTGATAACCGTTTTGACCTGTTTAAGGTAGGGGCCGATGGCCAAAACCTAGTGAGATTAACGAAGGATTTCGGCTCAAATGAGGATCCTGAGTACTCAAAAGATGGACAGTTCATTATTTTTACAAGTTTGAGGGTAATTTCACAATCTAAGGCCACTCAGAATGTCTATATTATGGACACTTGGGGTAAAATCCTGGGTCCACTAACCTCAAACTTCGGAAAGTGTACAAGTGGTAGATGGCTTAAGTCATTGTAATTACTGTATATCTATATTTTTTTTGAACACCCGAGTATTTTAGTCTTGTAAAAAATTCAGACGCACTGTATCATGAATATAGTTTAACACTATGCGACACATACAATAAAAAATACACGGGAGTTTTTACATGACAATCGAAATGAAAAAAGAATCAACAAAAATTGAAAACCTACTGTCTACTCTTCTTACAACTTTAGATGAGCAGATTTTCTTTAGTGAGTTATCAAAATTCTTCAAATCAGAGATTGCATGCGATGAAATCATCATCAACCTTGCTCACGAAGATGGAAGCTGTCGAATCGTTTCTAAGAATGCTAAGGCAGTTAAAAACGCTAAGAGAGTTTCAAAAGGACTAGGAGCTGTTGGACATGTAATTAAGTCTAAGAGAGCTTACTTTTCAAATAATGTACAAAGAGATCCACTTTTTGCTTCTACTAAAGAAGAAAATTCACACTCTGAATTATGTGTACCAATGATCATCGACGGAGTAATCATCGGAACAATCTCTTTTAAAGGTAATAACGAAGAAGTTAATTTTAAGAAAGAAGATATCAATACTGTGCTTGAAGGACTAAATGCTATCCAAAAGCCACTTAAGAATATGAAGATGTATCTTTCAGCTAAATTCTTAAATGAGTCACTTAAGCAAAAAATTGAAGAAAAAGACCATGAGTTAAAGAACTCTGTACCAGGTGTAAACCTTTCTCGTTCAACTACTCAAGAGAAAGAAATCATTGGTAAATCAGAAATCATGCAAGAGCTTCTAATTGCTGTTGATCGTGTAGCAGCATCAGATGTTAACTCTTATATGGCCGGTGAAACTGGTGTTGGTAAAGAGATGATCGCAAGAAGAATTCACTGTCGATCAGAAAGAAAGAACCACGCATTCATCGTTGTAGACTGTTCAATGGGGAACGATGACTACCTTGAAGCAGAAATCTTTGGAAAAGAAGAAGTAGATGCTGTTAGAGGATTTAGAGTAAAGAAAGGTGCCCTAGAAGCAGCTAATGGTGGAACAATTTTCATCAATAATATTGAAAAAATGCCTGTAAAAGTACAAGCAAGACTAATGAGCTTCATCAATGACCTAGCTTATTCTAGAGTTGGAACTCATGAGAAACTAAGATCAAACGTAAGAATTATTGCTGCATCAGCACATAATATGAAAGAAAGAGTAGAGGAAGGAACTTTTAGAGAAGACCTATTCTACAATCTATCAACTATTGGTCTAAGAGTACCATCTCTTAGAGAAAGAAAGTCTGATATCGAAGTTCTAGCTAACCACTTCCTTAACCTTGGAAAGTCAGCTGAAACACAAAAGTCGATGTCTCCAGGTGTTGTAAAACTTCTTGAAGATTACAACTGGCCAGGAAACGTAAGAGAGCTTCAGTCAATCATGGAAAGAGCTTATGTTCTATCACCAGGAATGATTGTTGAAAGAGATCACTTAGCTGATAGCATTAAAGTTGAGCAACAAGAAATTAATGAAGAAAAAGAAGAGATTAGAGTATTTAGAGAAATGACGCTTGGTGAAATTGAGAGAGAGCATATCTGTCATACACTTGAGCACTTAGGTGGTAACAAGACTAAAACAGCAAAAGTTCTTGGTATTACTGTAAAGACTCTTTATAACAAGCTGCATAGCTACGGAATGATTGAAGCTAAGGAAGCTTAAAAGAAGTTTAAACAGAATTGATAAAGCGTGTTTTTGAAGTTAATATGTCAGTCTAATAAGGAGAAACCATGTCAACAGAAGACAATAGACTACCGAAGAACTTCAGAAATTCACCAGATTTAGAGAATTTTTACCGCTTTATCTATGAAAATAACTTAAGAGCTGAAGCTAAGAAGATGTTCGAAGCTCTAAAAGTTGCTACTACTCCTGTAAAGAAAAGAGGAAGAAAGAAAAAATCTTAAAATCTTGTCAAAAAGTCGCAAAAATATCATACAATATAAGATGCCCGTATTTTACGGGCATCTTAGTTTTCAAAGGATCAACATGGAAGTTGCTGAACAAACCAAAAAAGGTTTAAAGGTCTATGACCCTCTCTATGGTTTTATTGATTTAACTCCTCTAGAGATGGAAATCATTCACAGCCCATTCTTTCAACGTCTTAGATGGATCAAACAATTAGGATTTTCATTCTATGTATTTCATGGTGCTGAGCACTCTCGCTATGGCCATTCAATTGGTGTTTTAAATAATGCTCATCATATTCTAAGATCTGTTGGACGAGGTGTTGAAGATCACGAGTTATTTCAAAAAATTCAAATAACCAAAGAGGCCAAATATCATCAGGCAATTCGTATATCTGCCTTACTCCACGATATTGGTACTTTTCTCTTTTCTCATACTACTGAGATGGCCTATATCAAAATAGGGGAGACTACTAATAAGAAAGGTGGAAAAGGTCTTAAAGATGACCACGAAAATCTTGGTTCATTTATTATTAAAAATACTGATTACGAAGGTGGTCTAACACGTATTCTTAAAGATCATGGAATTGATCCACAAGAAATTTCAGATCTTGTAAAAGGAACTCACTCTTCAATTCTTGCCAATCAAATTCTACACTCTGAAATTGATTGTGATCGTATGGATTATCTTTTAAGAGATGCTCATTATACGGGATTAAAATATGGAACTTATGATCGTGAGTATCTTCTTCATCATTTCACAACGAAGAAAGTTGCGGGACATGATATCTTAGCAATCAAAGAAAATGCTCTTCACTGTGTTGAGGACTTTCTAAATGCAAGGTTTGCTTGGTACTCACAAGTTATTCGCTCTCCTCGTGGATCAAAATATGACTCTATCGCTGATACGCTTTGTTATCATATGCTAGAGAAAGGCCATATTTATCGCTACAGTGAACTCTTAGATATTATCAGTAACGATCCAATGAGATTCTACGGTTTCAATGATTCATACTTTATGAATACGATTCATAAATTATTAGTTGATGGAAAGTTTGATGGTTATCCACATATTAAAGATATGGCAAAAATCCTTCTTCTTCGTCATGGAGCTAAGAATATTGATATTAGCGAATTCTCACAAAGCCTATTGGAACAAGATAATACTGGCTTTAATGACAAGCTCTATAAGAAAACAGAAAATAAGGCCCAAGATATTGTCAATATTGTAAAGATGAAAGGTGGAGCTGCTGATTGGGTTATCCCTGATCTTCCTAAGAAGAAAATTATCTTTGTTAAAAGTCCTCGAGAGTTAGCAAAGGAAACAAATAAAACGAATCTTTTACTTGAAAGAGATCCTGTGAAAATTTGTTTTGATGATGGCCAGGTACAGCTCTTAGCAGATGTGGAGAACTCAATAATCTCTAAGCTATCAAATACCATGAGCTACACGCCAAATTGTTTCTGCTCAGATGGAGCTTATCAAATTCTTCAGGATGAAGGGATTATCTAATTAATTTAGACGTCCCTTCGCTCTCTTTATAAGTGGTAGATAAATACCTTCAAGGCTTGCACCATCGTAATCAATAGTACTGAGATTTCCCGTAAGCAAGTCTAGCTCTGAATTTACAAATAGGACTTCTGTATAATTATCAAAAGTAGGATAATCGCGAACAAAAGCTCTCTCTTCAATTGAGTTTTCAAGATTTAATAGCAGGCAAATAATATTAGCACTACCTTTTGGCTGAGGTATTCTTGGAATAACAAAGCTTAAATTATCAATAAGGTTATTGAGATAATCTTGTCTTTCTTCACTTCCAAAAGTGACAAGGCCTTTATTTGTGATTGAAAAGAATGTTGCTTCAACACCCATAAAGCGGTGAGATTCATTATCAATTGATAATAATGATATGGCCTCATCTCTTGGTGATAAAATATATTGGCCAGTAATTTCATCAAATGGTGGAACAAAGATAAAGTTTTCAAAATTTGTCATACCAAGATCTTTATCCATATTTAGCCCAACGACTTCGATAGATTTTGATTTTGTTTCTCGACAAAGCATTCCCACTGTAATGGGACGAATCCTTTGACCTTCTTGAATTTGTTCTTCACACAATTGGCGATCAGTATAAGCAAGAGTTAAATTGATTTCTAGTTGATCAATATACTCGGTTTTAAAGCGATTACTTTCAGAATTGGTGTCATTTTGGATTACATAGATGATGTCATAAAATGATAGACAATTATCGACACTTGAATCATCGATACAATTTCGTGATCTAAGAAAAGATGAAAGGTGTTTCGGATCCACTTGTCTATTGTTAATTTTTTCAAGCACTTCTGACTCCTTGAGCATCAAATTTATATGATTCTACGTTCGAAATTGGCCATGTTCAAGGTGAGTTATGTTAAGTTTTTCTATAACTGACGCGGTGGGTTGGTTTTTTCATCCACCTTTGCTTAATATTTGATTTTGTTATAAAATTGTACTGTGGCAAAGAGGATTTTTGCCCACATTCAAGTTAGGAAGATTTGAATATTATAATGAAGGACTCATATCAATGATCTCAAGCAGTTACGCAAATCAAACTCATCAACTCTTTGGTAATCAAAACCTCAGCACCAATATGTGCTTTAACCTAGAAAATGTAACGGTTGATTTTGGTGGCATCAAGGCCATCTCTTCAATTAATTTACAGATTCGAAAAGGTGAAATCGTCTTTGTGACGGGAGCTTCAGGAGCTGGTAAGACAACGTTGTTAAACGTACTCGCTGGTAATATTGCACCAACAAGTGGAAATATTAAGATTGATGATCGCGTTTTCACAACTCAGGTTTTTCAGGACTTAAGATTAGTTGAGCACATGAGCTTACTAGAAAACCTTCAGTATTCATTTGATCCAAGTGTTTATCGTTCAAAAAAAGAATTTGAAAGTGATTTAAATGAGTTAGTAAAAATTCTTGGAATAAAAAATCGTATAAAATTAAAAGCAAAAGATGCCAATGGGGGACTTAGGCAAAAGGTTGCCATCATTCGTGCACTTCTTTCTAAGCCAGATGTATTCATTGCTGATGAGCCATCAAGCTCTTTAGACTTTGATAATACGAAGCGCTTATTTGATTTATTAAATATTTATAATTCTAAAAGAGGAACAACGATTATTTGGGCCTCTCATAACCGCGAGCTAGTGCAAAGATTCACTGGTCGTATTATTCACTTAGACAACTCTAGACTTATTCATTCGGGGCATGCATGTTTTATTTAAAGGAATTAGCAAGATTTTCAAAGAACAATCTCTTTGGTCAAATCCTATTTTCTATTTTAACAATGACTCTTGTTGTTGCCGTATCAAATTATAATCACTTTGAGGCGAAGATCTCTCGTGCTCTTCCATCAATGCAAAATGAGTACTACTTTAATGCTCTAGTTGATGGCGACCTAAATACAAATAGTATTACAAGAAAAATTAAAGGTCTTCCAGGTGTTAAGGCAATCGAAAGTATTAGTGCTTCTAAAAACTTAAATGTTACTAAACAGTTAAAAGATGTTCTTGATCTAGATAAGAATGAAATTACAGAAGTTATCTCAATGAAAGGATTAAAAATTATTCTTGATGAGAAAGTATCGGAGAGTTCAACTAATCTCATACGTGAGTATTTAGTGAGACTTACAGGTAAAGATAACGTCGTTTTAGGTGGTATTAGAAAGAAAATCTCGAATCACCAGTCATGGAAGGAAGTTATGACGGAAGTTAAGCGAAGACCATTACAGGTTGCTATCGTTGTTCTTTCAATCTTTTGGATCGTTGCATTTGTTGCAATTAGAAAAGACCTTAAGCAAGTGTCATATTTAATTGAGAAATTTCAAAGAAAAAAGAACGTAGCTCTAAAGATGTATTTAACAAATATTCTTATATGGACTCTTTTTGGAATTGTTATCTCATTTGCTTTCTTTGCTCCAAATGAAATCTTGGTCGCAACTATATGCGCTTTATTAATTTCAACATCAGCTTTGTATACGCTTGGGAAACTTGAATGGCAAAAAGCTTAGTACTCCTTTCATTTTTAATTGCATCTTCAATTGCTTTAAACTCTAATGCAGCGACAAATTATAACGCTGTAAAGAAAGAGGTTAATAGTAGTCGAGAAAAGATTAATTCTTATAAAAAGAAGATTCGTTCAATTGAAGAAAAGCTACAAATAAAGAATGAAGATTACTTGCAAGCAATGAAGTCAAGACAGGATCTTGATTATAAAATATTTGAAATAGAAAAAAATCTTAATCAATCATTATATGAGTTAGAAGATGATAAGACGAAAGTTAAAAAAGCAATTCGTCATGTGGCCCTAAGTTATCTTGAAAATTCAACTCATGAAGACTTATTAAAAAATCAACTACTCTTAAAATCTTTAAAGAAAGAAAAGAAAGAGATTCAGTCTAAGATAGAATATTGTACAAAACTAAAGAAGAAAGTTTTTGACCTAAGAACACGCTTAACAGAGACTGCCAAAGTTGAAAGAGAGCTTTATTCAGTTCTTAGAAATCTTGAAAATGAAAAGAATTCAACAGTTAAGGTCTTTCTTACTGAAAAAGAAAATCATGAAAAACTTAAAAACGAATATGGTGAGTTAAAAAAGTCTTATCTTGCTAAACAAAGAGCAAAGAAAGAAAGAGCTCGTAGAAAAGCTGCAAAAGCGAAGAATGCGAGTAAGTCTTCTGCCGCAACTCTAGCAGCAAATTTTGCAATTCCTTTAAAGAAATATATCTCAGCTGAAAATGGATCAAAGGGGATTACTTATACAGTAAAAAGTGGCGAAGGTGTTTATGCTACTAAAGAGGGAACAATTGAGTATGTAGGTTCTCTTGCAAATGTTGGTAATGTCATTATGGTTGCTCATGGTGGAGATGTTAGAAGTATTTATCTTGGCGACTTTGCTGCGAGTGTGAAAAAAGGACAAAAGGTTAAACTTGGTTCCACGCTTGCTAAAACTCGTTTTTCTATCAAGAAAGGAAATCTTAGTAAGGTTTACTTTGAAGTTAGAAAGAAGAATACTGCACAAAATACAGCACAGTTAATTAACGATAAAATAAAATTATAAGATTAGGATTTATATATGAAGAAGATAGTTTTGGCCCTTGCTCTAAGTGCCTTAGTTACTCCTACCTTTGCCAAGGAAAAGGATTCACAAGCTTCACGTTTTGAAAAACTAGAGCTCTTTAATAAAGTTATCCATATTATTGAAACAAATTATTATCGAAAAGTTAATATCGATAAGCTCATTGATGGGGCACTTAAGGGTATGTTTCAAACACTTGATCCGCATTCCGCTTTCTTAGATAAAGAAGTATTTAAAAAGATGCAAGAAGATACAAGTGGTGAATACGGTGGTCTTGGAATTGAAGTAACACAAAAAGATGGTGTACTTGTTATTACGACACCAATTGAAGACTCACCTGCGGAAAAAGCTGGTCTTAAGCCAGGTGATAAGATTGTTGAGATCAATAATGAGTCGACAATAGGTATAACTCTTGATGAAGCCGTTGATCGCATGAAAGGTGATCTTGGAACTGTGATTAATTTAGGTATCCTTAGAGCTGGTGAAAGAGATATCCGTTACTTTGATGTTAAAAGACAAAAAATTAAAACGAAACCTGTTAAGTCGTATGCTGTTAAAGACTATGTAGTCATTCGATTAAGCCAATTCCAAAAAGATGCTGCAAGACATGTTGTTCGTGCATTAAAAAAGCATAAGAAGCAATTAGGTAAGAAGTTTAAAGGTGTTGTTCTTGATCTTAGATCAAACCCTGGTGGACTTTTAAATGAAGCAGTAAATCTATCTTCGATTTTCTTAAATGATGGAGTCGTTGTTTCAACAGAAGGACGTGACCCTAAGAATAAAGAGATACGTTATGTGAAAAAGAGCGGACATAAAGAATTGGATTGTCCTCTGGCCGTTCTTATTGATGGAAAAAGTGCTTCAGCTTCTGAGATTGTAGCAGGTGCTCTTCAAGATCATAAACGTGCAATCGTCGTTGGAACAAATTCTTTTGGTAAAGGAAGTGTGCAAACTGTTTCTCAAATTACAGAAGATGCAGGAATTAAGCTTACTATTGCTCAATATATGACACCAAAGGGAAGAAAGATTCAGGCCCTAGGGATCAAACCAGATGTTATGGTTTCTCAGGTCGAAGGCGAGTTTGTTGAAGAGAATATGTATGACGATGGTGGAATTCGTGAAGTTGATTTAAGAAACCACCTAACTGCTACTGTTGAGACTGAAGAAGAGAAAAAAGCGCGACTTAAGCGTGAGAAAATTGCTCGTAAAAAGAGAATTGAAAGAGCACGTGAAATTAATAAACATATCAAGAATAAAGACAAAGATAGAAAGTATTCGGCCTCAGAGGACTATCAGGTTATTCAGGCGATTAAATTCTTAAATACTGTTAATAAATTCAAGAAGATGTAGAAATATTCGAAGTGGGATGACGCTGTCCGTCTTCTCACTTCGCACCTTTCAAGACATCATTATTAAATGACCAATAAAGTACCTTCTGTATCCCAATTAATTACCCATATAAAAAATAATCTCGAGTCTAATTACCAAAATATTAGTGTCACAGGTGAGGTCTCAAATTTGAGTTCTTCTGGTGCTGGTCATTGGTATTTTTCACTAGGTGATGCAAATGCTTTGATGAATATGGCCCTCTTTAGGGGGGACGCCATGAGAAATCCGATAATAAAAAATATCAAGGCCGGAGACAAGGTTATCGTTTCTGGTTCAGTATCGGTCTATCCAAAAAGAGGATCGTTCCAGTTAATTGTTAAGCGTATCGTTCCAGCTGGAAAAGGTGATCTACAGGAGCAATTTGAAAGATTAAAAAAGAAGCTTCAGGCAGAAGGTCTTTTTGATATGAGTTCAAAAATACCAATTCCTTCAATGCCTAAGAAAATAGGTGTTATTACTGCTCGTGGCGCAGCAGCACTACAAGACTTTTTAAATGTTGCAGCAAGAAGGTCTGATTATCACCAAGTCTTATTATCTCCGGCACTTGTTCAAGGGGATAACGCACCAGCTTCAATTAGAAAAGCATTAGAGAAATTAATTGCATATCATCTCAAGGCAAAAGAAGAGGGACGCACTAAGGATATGTTAGACGTTATTGTTCTAACTCGTGGTGGTGGTTCCATGGAAGATCTTTGGGCATTTAACGATGAAGCTTTAGCCTGGGATATTTATAATTGCCCAATACCAACTATTAGTGCAGTAGGACATCAAGTTGATTTTACAATTTCTGATTATGTAGCAGATCTACGAACAGAGACCCCATCAGCGGCTGCAGAAGTTTTAACGCAGAAGTTTTTATCAATTGAAACTGATTTAAATAGAGTCAGAAAAGATCTTAAAAACGCAATGGATGGCCAACTTCGAACTCGATATGAAGTTCTGGCCGAAACGTCACCACTAAGTTTCTTACAAGCACTTAGATCAAAGATTTCAGAATATAAACACGATCTTGAAAAACTTAATTTAATAAAAAGAAAGGAACAAATTCTTTCACTATATGAATATAGCTATGAGCTTGATCGTATCGCTCAAAAGCTATCTCGTGCTATTAAAGAAAAGGTACAAGTATTTAAAAATCGCAACCTAGAATTTGAAAAGATTCTTTCAGCATTGAATCCTCGTAACGTTTTAACTCGTGGTTATGCTTATACTCAAATTGGAGATAAGGTTATAGGAAGTGCAAAAGAGATGAATAAATTATCAAATGTGGATGTTGATATTCATTATGCGGATGGCAAGGTTACTCTTCATAAGGGGACAAAGGCATGATTAATTCATTGGAGCTAGGTGCTGAAAAGGCCAATACGACTTCAAGTGGTGTTGATAAGTTCTACTATCATACTAATATCTCACTTGAGGAAGAAATTTTAAGAGAGCTCGTTTATGCTGGCTTTACTCCAGTTCATGAAGACCTAGAATATCCAATTGAGTTTGAAATAGAATCAGGATCACCACTTATTATAAAGCTTCAATCTTGTCTTATAGAAGTTGAAAGTATTGATCACCTAAAGAACTTAGTGCACTTTAACCGCGCTCTACAGCGACTTTATAAGTTAAATAAAAGTATGCACTTAGCAAATTTAGATGAACTTGGAGAAGGTGGGGTAATACTTGAAAAGGTCTATCAAGAGAGTGATAGTAACTTTATCGGTACAATTTTTAAACTCAATGATGTTAAGAATGAATTCGCTATTACAAAAATAAAAAAGAATACTTCTCAAAACTACTTAGTCGTTGAAGACTATTGTTTTGAAGATGAGGAGAATTATTATCTTTTAAAAGATAAAGGCGAAAATACTCAAGAGTTTGCCAGTGGAATAGCAAATGCCATAACCCTTATCAGTGCTAATGATAAAGACTTGGCAAATGAAGCAATTGGTATCAGTGAGCTGATCAATCAGCTTAGTTTTCCGGTGGTAATTTTAAATGATGATATTGTAAACTTTCACAACGATCATTTTTCAAAATTAGGAATAACTCCAGGGCAACTTCTGAAGTCTGTTGATAGTAGCTGGATTGATATTGATGAAAATAAGTATAAGATCCTATCGTCAACATCTAATCATCTACAAATCATCTGTCTTGTAAGGCAGGAATTTAATTATTCAAAATCACATTCAGAGCTTGGTATTATTACTAGCTCTATTGCTCATGAATTAAATAATCCACTGGCGGGAATTCTAGCGGCAATTAATATGTTAGAACTTGAAGACTGGGCCGAAGAAGATGCTGCAACCTTAGAGGAGATGAAAGCTTCAGCGAAACGTTGTCAAAATCTAGTGAGTACATTCTTAGGTTTTTCACGTCTTAAAGAAAAACAAGGTTTCGACCAAAGTTTTGGAACAATTCTAGAGCAAGCAACAACACTTCTTAGTAATCGAAAAATTGAATCAGGGATTTCAATCGAAACTAATGTTTCAGCACAATTAGAAAATGCAAAAATATGTGGTGCTTCACTACCAATTATTCTTTATTTAATTTTAAGTGAGATGATGACTTTGAAAAATCATGAACTTCTCATTGAAAAAGGGGATAGTACTATAAAGTGTTCTTTCACTTTAAATGGAAGTGATATCAAATTAAATGTGAAAAATTTAAATCTAGAAGGTCAAAAGAGTAAGATTCTAGGGCGACTGATTGGCCACTTATTAGGACTTGAAAATTCCCGTGTGGATATCATTGGCCAAGATATAATTATCTATAATCTTCTCTAAATGAAGGCCTTTGGGTAGTTATACCTATTAGGGTTTGCCTGTGTGAATTTCTCAAACTCAACAAAGAAGAATTCTTTATTCTTTAAAGCAAAAGAGTCTTTAAAGATGATAAGTTCACGCTCTTCTCTCATACACTTTGCCATATAGAGATTTGTAATATCAGCTAGTGCTTTTGGAAAGTTAACTTCTTTTAGCTTCCCTGACTTCTTGCGGTTGGTTTTTGAATTAATGTATTGAATTAATTTCTTATCGTGTCCTGGATAGCGAAAGATTAGGCCTTGGCGAATACCAAGTGCACCTAGAGGGTAGATTGTATACTGCTCTGGTACCAGGTGATTCATGAGAACAAAGTCACATTGTTTTATTTTTTGTAACTCATCTTTGTATTGGCCTTTTAGCTCTTCAAGGCTTTCTTTACCAATGAGGTTCTCTTTTAATAGATCAATTGATTTCTCTTTGTCCGTCTCATCCATTTTTGCATATGAATGATTGAATCGAATAAGAGATTCAAGGATTGGCCCTGAAAGCTTCATTGAGATTGTCTGCCATTCAAGTTCAGCAATACGATCACAAATATATGTAATTTCATTTTCTTTATTTGTACAAGGATAAGAGAAGAGAATAATTCCATTCTTTCCTTTTACTGTAATAACAAAAGGAGCAAAAATCGACTTCATTTTATCTCGAATTTCTTCCAAGTTACTCGATGCTTTTTTGAAATTACAAAGGTCCAATTCATAGCGGTTTTTAGGGTAGTAGAGATGGTTGATCTTTTTGATACCCTTAGCAATAAATATATTTAAGTAGTTTAGAAATAGCTCCGCTGTTGCAATTGAATCATCAAGAGCGCGGTGGGCCTTGTTATGTGAGATTTCAAAGATTCTCGACATATAATTTAGATTTGAGTTCATGAGGGTTGGAATAAGGTATTTTGTCATAAGGTTTGTACAAAGGCCCTTATTCTCTAGCTCTTTTCTTCCAAGTCTTTTTAAAACAGAATTTAAAAATGGGATATCAAATGAAGAGTTGTGTGCGATGAGAACGCGATCTCCAATAAATTCTAAAACCTCTTCGATGACTTCATCAATCTTTGGTGCATCTTCTACTTCTTCTTGGGAAATTGAAGTTAGTTTTTGAATAAAGTCTGGAATCTTTCTTTCAGGGTTGATGAGAAAACTTTTTGTAGCACCAACTTTTAAGTTATCAATTTGGACGAGCCCGATTTCGATAATCTTATCTTTTTTCTGATTTCCACCTGTCGTTTCAAGATCAAAGACACAAAAACTCATGTCCTCGAGCATTTCTCTAGATGATTGATTCGAATTTGATTCCATTTACAATCCATGAAAGCCGAGTATTCACTCGTGGTTAGATATTGTATTTATTATAACAAAGTTCTCTCTACCGAGGTAGAGAGAAATTATTAAATTTGGGCTATTGTTTCTTTTAGTAATTCTAGGAACTTTTCCATCACACGTGCTGCTTCATGCTTAATATCATCGTGATTAAGTACAGTATTTTCAATCCCTGCCGCCATATTTGTCACACAAGAGATACCTAGGACATTTAATCCCATATGATTTGCAGCGATACATTCTTGAACTGTGGACATTCCAACGAGATCTCCACCAAGTCCACGATACATGCGAATTTCGGCAGGTGTTTCATAAGTTGGTCCAAGTACACCAACATAAACACCTTCTTTCAGGTCATATGAAATTGCCTTTGCTGAAGCTAAGGCCACTTCTCGAAGAGCAGGTGACCATGCATAAGTCATATCTGGAAAACGAGTTCCAAGCTCTTCTATATTTTCACCGACAAGACAATTCTCGCCAGTCATATTTAAATGATCAGTGATAAGAACAAGAGATCCTGATCCATAATCAAGATTAATTCCACCTGCTGCATTTGTAATAATAAGATTCTTTACACCAAGTGTTTTTAAAACACGTACTGGAAAAACAACTTCATCAAGAGAGTGTCCTTCATAGCGGTGAATTCGTCCTTGCATAACTGCAACAACTTTTCCTGAAAGTTCACCAAGTACTAATTGTCCTTTGTGTCCTTTTACTTTTGTCTTTTTAAAACCTGGAATTTCCTCGTAAGGAAGCTCGACTTTATTTTCTAAAAGATCCGCAAATCCTCCAAGACCAGAACCTAGTACAACTCCTATCTCTGGTGTCTTATCAAATTTGCTCGCAATATAGTCTTTTGATTCTTCAAGTCTTTTAAGTAAATCACTCATTAGATTTCCTTCGTCTCAAAAATTAACTTAGTTGGCTTTGGCTTAGCAGTAGTGATTTTAATATCTTTTTTAAGATCAGCTAAAATACCATCAACTTGTTTTTTCTGATTCTTATTATGATAAATCACAACAAGCTCATCACCCTTAGCAACTTGCTCACCAACTTTCTTATTTAATACAAAACCAACACCAAAATCGACTTTATCACTTGCTTTAGCACGTCCACCACCAAGACTTACACAGTGAAGTCCCATCTGCTTACATGCGATAGCTGAGATATAACCTTTCTTAGGTGCTTTAAAAACTGTCTTATGTTTTGCAACAGGTAGGCGAGAGTAGTCATCACAAACTTTTTCATCTCCACCTTGAACTTTTATAAGATTCTTGAAAACTTTAAGTGCTTTTCCGTTATCAATAACTGCACGTGCTTTCTTTTCACCTTCTTTAATTGATTCTGCTTTTCCTGCAATATAAACCATGGCACCAGCAAGCTTAACACTTAGGTCCGTTAAATCTTTTGGCCCATTTCCTTTAAGAGTTTCAATTGATTCAATAATCTCAAGTGAGTTACCAATATATTGACCAAGTGGTTGGTTCATATCACTAATCATTGTAACCATACGCTTATCAAAACGCTTTGCTGTATCTCTTAAACTCTTTGCTAGAGCTTTTGCATCTTTAAGATCGCTCATGAATGCACCATCACCAGTTTTGATATCCATAACAATACCGTTGGCACCTTCAGCAAGTTTCTTACTCATAATAGAAGCTGTAATTAAAGGAATTGATTCAACTGTTCCCGTTACATCTCTTAGTCCGTAGATAATCTTATCAGCTGGAGCGATATCTTTTGTTTGTCCAATCAGAACAATCTTTTCTTTATTAAGTTGCTTCTTAAATTGCTCTAGAGTCAGTGATGTTTTAAATCCTTTAATTGATTCTACTTTATCAACTGTCCCACCTGTGTGACCTAGTCCTCGCCCGGCCATCATTGGAACTTTTACACCACATGCTGCAGCGATTGGCCCAAGAATAAAAGAGGCCTTATCACCAACACCACCTGTTGAGTGTTTGTCGATCACGTTCACACCTTTAAACTTGAGTGTTTTTCCAGAGTAGAGCATGGCATCTGTTAGTGCCGCTGTTTCTTTTACATTCATCCCGTTTAGGTAGATGGCCATAAGAAGTGCAGACATTTGATAGTCAGCGACGTCGCCATTAGTGATTCCATTAATGAACCATTTTATTTCTTCGTCTGTTAATCTCTTCCCATCTCTTTTTTTCGAAATGATCTGATATGCGTTGAAGTTTTGTGACATAGTATTCCTTTAATTTATTTTCAATTTCCATAATTTGGCGCGCATTTATTGCATCAAATTACTTCTGCGTATAGAATAGTAAAAGAGTCATTATAGTGGCGGCCTTTAGAGGTGGCAATGATGAAACTTAATGCGCTTTGCGCCAACGTTTTAGGATTTACATGTTCATGAAAAAATTAATTATAATATGTTTAACGCTTTGTTTTTCATTTTCTTCAATTGCTCAAACTGATTTCAAAGAAGAGGGGATTAGAGATCTAACAACAGTTGCTGGTCTCGGTCTTGGTGGAGCAATTCTAGGTCTATCAACACTTTCATTTGTTGAAGAGCCTAGTGACCATTTAAAGAATATTCTTGTTGGTGCTTCAGTTGGGATTGTCATTGGAGTTGGTGTTGTTGCTTATAATCAAGCTCAGAAATCTCAAGCAACAATTCAGCAAACAAGTATTAAGAATTTCGACACAAAGAGTCGTTTGAATTGGCATGCTACTAATACAGCTAAAGATATCAAGAAATTTAATAGTGTAAATCCGAAAGTGGGATGGACATTTAATTTTTAATCAATCTATAATGGCCCTGAATTGACATCGGGGACACAATGGAAAGACTTATCTCAGCACTTGGGCTAGTGGTTATGCTAGCAATCGCTTTTGCCTTATCGACTAATCGCAAAAAAGTTAATTGGCGACTTGTTATATCAGGTGTGCTTCTCCAGGTTTTCTTTGGACTAATCATTTTAAAAACATCTGTTGGGCAAAACTTCTTTGAAGGTGCGCGTGGATTTTTTACGGCCATTTTAAATTATACTAATGAAGGCTCTAACTTTATTTTTGGGCCATTAACAAATGTACCAAAACTAGGTTTCATTTTCTTTGTTATGGTTCTTCCAACCATTATTTTCATGTCATCATTAATGAGTGTTTTCTACCATTTAGGAATAATGCAAATCATTATCAAAGCTTTTGCAAAAGTAATGTCAGTGGTTATGGGAACTTCTGGTGCAGAGTCTCTAGCAGCAGCTGCAAATATTTTTGCTGGCCAAACTGAAGCACCGCTTGTGGTTAAGCCACTTGTTTCGAAAATGACGCAATCAGAATTAATGGCCCTGATGACTGGTGGGATGGCCACGGTTGCAGGAGGGGTTTTAGCCTCATATGTTGGATTTGGAATTGATGCTGCTCACTTACTGTCTGCATCTGTAATGTCAGCTCCAGCAGCACTTGTTTGTGCCAAGCTCATGATTCCAGAGACTGAAGAGTCTCTCACACAAGGTGATTTAAAATTAGAATTAAAAGATAATAGTGTTAATTTAATCGATGCTGCTGCCAACGGTGCAAGTGAAGGTGTAAAGCTTGCTATTAATGTTGGTGCAATGTTGATTGCCATTATCGCTCTTGTAGCAATGCTTAATGGTGCCATTGGTTATGTAACCGGTTTATTTGGAGCAGAAGGAATTACTCTTGAGCTCATTATGGGGAAATTATTTGCTCCATTTGCTTGGTTATTAGGAGTTGAGTGGAAGGATGCAGAAATTGTTGGAATGCTTCTTGGTAAAAAACTCGTACTAAATGAGTTTGTGGCCTATCTTGATCTAAAGGACAATATGGGTAACTTATCAGAGCGCTCAATTACTATTGCAACTTATGCTCTTTGCGGTTTTGCTAATTTCTCTTCAATCGGAATTCAAATCGGTGGAATTGGTGGTATTGCTGAAAATCGTAAGCAAGACCTAGCAAAACTAGGGGTTAAGTCTCTAATTGCTGGAACACTAGCATGTTTCATGACTGCTTGTGTGGCAGGTATCTTTATCTAAAATTCTAATTTTACAAAAAACTGATTAGTTGAGTAGGTTAACGCGGAATATTATATCTTCTAGCGTAAAACCTTGCTCACACGTACAATTATTAGTAGGTTAAAGTCTTGGCTTGAGCTGTGCTCGCCGGTTTACCTCGCGCGTTATCGAAAGAACGATATAAAGTTTAAAAGGAATATATATGTCTAAAGATTTGATTATTAACAAAACAGTTAACGAATGGCGTGCTGTTTTGATGGAAAATGGAGAGATTCTCGATTTTCTAATGGAGAGAGTCAAAGCAGACTCTAATCCTCATCCAAGGCTAGGGAATATCTACCGAGGAAAAGTTTTAAGAGTTCTTCCTGGAATGCAGTCTGCATTCGTTGATATTGGTTACGAAAAAGCAGCATTCCTCTACGTTGATGACGCATACTTACCAACTCTTGATGAACAAAGAGAGATGGCCAAGAAAGCGGAAGAGATTCGTAAGGAAAAGAAAGAGCGAAGCCTTGTGATCCCTGATGAGCTAGCAACACTTTCGGAAGAAGTTGATATGCGTATGCGTCCAGAGACGGCAACGATTGAATCATTCTTAAAAGAAGGGGATGAGATCATTGTTCAGGTTGCAAAGGAGCCAATTTCGACAAAGGGGCCACGAGTTACTCGTCATGTCACAATTCCAGGACGCTATGTGGTTTACATGCCATTTATTGAGCACACTGGTGTTTCTCGTCGTATTGAAAATGAAGAAGAGCGTGATCGTTTAAAAGAGATGCTTGAGACAATCCGTCCAGAGGGAAAAGGTGTCATTGCGCGAACAGTAGCAGAGGGGAGTTCATATAAAACTCTTAAAACTGACTACGATATGTTGACTAAGATTTGGAAAGAAGTTCAAAAGAAGTCAGAAAAAGAAAAAGCTCCAGCTCTTTGTTATGAAGACTTAACTTTTATTCAGAGAGTTTTACGAGATATAACTGATGAAGATGTTGATAATATTATTATCGATGACAAAGATGGTGTTAAGGAAGTTGAGAAATTTGCTACTAAGTATCTGCCACAGATTAAAGGTAAGGCAAAATTCTTTGATGAGACTAATCCAATCTTTGAAAAGTTTGGTGTAGGAATTGAGATAGAAAGGGGACTAAGTAATAAAGTTTACCTTCGCTCGGGTGGATCACTTAATATTGATCAAACTGAAGCACTTGTTTCAATTGATGTTAACACTGGTAAATTTGTTGGGCGCAAGAACTTAGAGGAGACGATTCTAAGAACAAATCTTGAGGCCGTAAAAGAAATTGCTTATCAGCTAAGGCTTAGAAATTGCGGTGGGATTATCATTATCGATTTTATCGATATGGAAAAAATTGAAAATCGTGAAACCGTTTATAACACCCTTGTTGAGGCATTAAAGAAAGATCGATCAAAGACAAAGGTCTTACCTATTTCTGAACTTGGACTCGTTGAAATGACGAGAAAGAGAACTCGCGATACCCTGACTCGTATTATGTGTGAGCCATGCCCGTATTGTGAAGGAAATGGAATTGTTAAGACAGTACATACTGTTTGTTACGAGATTGTTCGCGAACTTAAAAAGAAAATTCGTAACAATCCACAGCAGAAGAAGATTTCAATCTACGCTCATCCTGAGGTTACAGCTTCTCTTTGTAGTGAAGAGCTGGATATCATAGAGACGATTGAAGAAGTGTTTAGCGTAACGCTACAGATTCGCTCAGAGAACTCGTATCACGTTGAACAATACGAGATTTTCTAAAATAGCCGGGTTGCTTCGAATCCTGGCTGTACGATAGGGAACTTTATATGAGAGCATTTCTATTCCCATTACATAAAGTTTCGTATCAGGCAATTCTGAGAAAACCCCTCAATATATTTGAACCCCGCTATATTCGCATGATTCATGATGCTGAAATGGAAGGGGTTCCGGTTGCTCTGACATATGCTAATCTCGGCCAGCATGTTTCAGCTGATCACGGAAGTATTCCTATAGAGCATGAAAAGTATGGAAGTGTGCGAAGAATTACTGGCCTTGGCCGTGTGCAGATTCTTCAAAAGTCGAAAGATGGCAGTATGCTCGTTGTTCTTGAGCCATTTGCAAAAGGTGAAATCATTAGTGTCTACAACGAGGATGCTCCATATAATACAATCGAAGTGGAAAATATTCCTGAGTTTTTAACAGTGATGCCAGAGCATATGATTTCATTGCAAAAACTGCAGCTCGTATTTCGTGAATGGGCCAAGTCGTTTTTTAAAAATCAGGCCGAGTATGATGCTCTTATGCACGCGGCGGAAGATCCGATTGTTCTTGTTGGGGCCATCACTGAATTTGTTATAACTTCCCCTGATTTGAAGCAGGGCATCCTCGAAATCGATGACATCAATGCCAAAATCGATGTTCTTCTTGAATGGATGAACTGAGGTACGCGACACCTTTATGCAATTTCAGTCCCTTAACTCCATTAAGTTCATGTATTTGTAATTATTCACCACTTATTTTCATGCTTTTTGCATTAGTCAGCCAGTTTATCCCTCTCAGTTCTTCCTAACATATTGAAAATATATAAAGGAGCGAGCGGAGTATCGATCTAAGTTACTAGAATTGCATAAAGGTGTCGCGTACCTTTCCTTGCTTTACACTAAGCCAACTTACTGGTAGATTAGCACCACATTTGACCGTTAATTTTACTCGCTTCCCTGTGGTAGGGAAGCCAATAACAACTATTGTCCAGGAGATAAAGTATGATTTATGAGTTAGCATTAGTAGCTCACGCAAGCGCTACTGAAGAGCAACAAACTAAACTTAAAAATTTAGTTGCTGAAGTTGCAAAATCTTATGATGGTGATGTTCACCTTACTGATGATTGGGGAATGAGAACTTTTGCTCAAACTGCCAAGAACGGTGCGAAACAAGGTAACTACATCTATTTCATCGTTTCAGGAAACAAAGACCTTAACACTGAACTTCAAAGACGTTTCAGAATTAACGAGCACGTACACAAGTACCTAATCGTTAAACTTGACGAAGCAGATGCTGAAACAGCTGTTAAAAACTACAAGACTCCATTCTCAAAAGCTCACCCAGGTTCACAAACTGATGAACTAGATAAAGGTGCAGAAAAAGATAAGAGAAGATTTGCTAAGAGAAAGCACTGCTGGTTCAAAGCAAATAGCATCACTGCAGATTGGAAAGATCCAAAGACTTATAACTGGCTTGTTAACGAGTTTGGTAAGATTCAACCAGCAAGAGTAACTGGTGTTTCTACTAAGCACCACAGATGGGCCCAAAGTGCTATTAAAAGAGCAAGAAACATTGGTCTAGTATCTCACGTTAGAGGTGACTTCGCTCACTAAGATGTGATTGAAGATTTAATGTAATTAAGGAAATAGTGGAAATTAAGTATTAAATGAAAGAAGAAAAGCCAAATACATTCACACCAATCTCAAAAGAGAACTTCACTATTGGGAAGCTTATCTTCTTGTGCGTGGTTTGTTTGATATTGAGCACAGCAGGTCCGCTTGCAATCTTCGCTCCACTTCCTGCTGCATTCGCATTCTTGCTATACGGGAACTTAAAGACTTTTGTAACTTTTGGTTCAGTAATTATTCTCTCATTAATTGCGGCGCAATTTGGAGAAGGACTCATAATTCTGGCGAATTCAGCTTATGTTGTTTTCTATGCTGTGATTATTGGATTCCTAAGTGCTTCAACAATTCTTCGCAATGAAAATCCTGTTACAGGGTTATTAAGAAGAGGATTTTTACTATTAATTGTAATCTTTAGTTTAATTGGGATGGTTGAATTAATTTTTCCATCGACATTTTCTCAAGCGATTACAACAACTGTTACAGAAAATATTGATCAATTAAAGAGTGCTCCTGACTATGAAGACTTCATTGCTCGTGGCGGGGAGATGGCAATAGCTTACCAAGACCTTATGGAGCATCCAGAGAAAATCATCAAGATGATTTATCAATGGTTCTTTTCAGTGGTTTTTGTTGGTACATTCTTTATCCTTTGGTTAACAAGTTTCATGTTACTAAGAAATGCAAAAATGTGGAAAATGCTACATGGGCATGAGTATAGCTTAAAAGACTTTGTGAAATTCCAAGTACCAGAGTTCTTTTCATATATTTTGATTGCTGGTTTAGCATTATTTCTAGGCGGGGAATACTTAGGAGGAGAAGTTGTTGAGGTTGTAGGCCTTAACATTTTAATGTGCTTAGGCGTATTTTACTTCTTTCAAGGAATGGGGGTTTACCTCGATTTCCTAAAATACATCAAGGTAACAGGTTTTGTTCGCTCAATTCTTGCTATCATGACTATTTTCTTTGCCCATCGCTTTATTGCGATTGTTGGACTCATCGATGGATGGGCCAACTTTAGAAGATTTTTTAAAAAAAATAAGGAGCTATAAAATGAAAGTTATTCTTAAAGAAACTGTAAAGTCTCTTGGTAACGTTGGTGAGATCGTTAACGTATCTGCTGGTTATGCAAGAAACTTCCTAATCCCAAATGGTGCTGCAGTTCTTGCTGATGAGTCAAACACAGCACAGGTTAAGCACTACGAAAAACTACTTGCTAAAAAAGTAGAAGAAAACAAAGGTGAAGCAAAGAAAGTTGCTTCAGCTATCGACGGTCTAAATATTGATCTTGTAAAAAGAGTTGGAACTAACGGTAAACTATTTGGTTCTGTTACAACTAACGATCTTGCACAAGAACTTGAAAAGCTTGGTCACACTGTAGAAAGAAGACACCTTCTTCTAGAGAAGCCAATCCGTTCAGTTGGTAAATTTGATGTTAAAGCTACTATCTTCTCTGGAATTGAAGCTGCTTTTACAGTAACTGTAAAAATGGATCCAAAGCAAGAAGAAGAGAACAAGAAAAAAGCTGAAGAACTAGCTGCTGCTAAAGCTGCTAAAGAAGCTCTTGCAAAAGAACAAGCTGAAAACGGTACTGACGGTGAAGAAAAAGCTGAAATGACTGAAGATGAAAAGCTTAAAATGGAAGCTAATAAAATTCTTAGAAGCTAATTTTTCTAAATATTAAGAGGGGGGCTTAAAGCCTCCCTTTTTCTTTCTATTACTTAATCATATTACGGGGCAGATATGGTTGACTTATCCAACGGCAACAATACAAACATGAAAAAGGGAATTACACTTCCTAATGATACTTTATCTGAAAAGTCGCTACTTTCTTGTCTAATTTTAGACAGTCAGTCTTTTGATGAAATCTCAGACTTAAAACTTGAAGGAAAAGATTTCTACGATCCAAAGTATGGAATTGTATTTGATGCTATTAAAGATATGGTCTATTCAAATAGTCCAGTTGATTACGTAACAATTTGTTCACATCTTTCAGGGCATAATCGTCTTGAGGAGATTGGGGGACAAGGATTTATCCTCGATATTACAGAAGATCAGGTTTCAAGTGTAAACCTACGTCACTATGCAAAGACGGTTCGCGATAAGGCATCTCTAAGAGAGCTTGTTCGTCAGGCCCGTAAAGTTGCAGATAAGGGTGCAACCTTTTCTGGAAATGCGCAGGATTTCATTCAAGAAGTTGAAGCAACTTTCTTTGGTCTTACAAATGAGGCCAAGCAAGGAAGTATGGTTAAGCTTAATGAATGTCTAAAAGAGAATATTAAAGAGATTGAGGATACTTCACGTAAAGCGGGTGAGATTCAAGGTGTACCTACTGGTTACCCTGCACTTGATAAGCTTTTACTTGGTATGCAAGCTGGTCAGCTAATTATCCTTGCTGCCCGTCCTGCCATGGGGAAGACGGCCCTCGCTCTTAACGTTGCTCAAAATACATGTGAAATCTCAAAGCTTCCTGTTGCTCTATTCTCACTGGAGATGATGGCAAAAGAACTTTCAATGAGACTTCTAACTCAAAGAGCTAAAGTTGATTCTAAGAGAATTCGTACAAAAGATTTCTTAGAAACAGATCTAAGAAGAATTGGGCAGGGGATTAAGCAACTTGCTGAACTTCCAATTTATATCAACGATAATGCTGGTACAAACCTACTTGATATTCAGTCTGCCTGTCGTAAGATTAAGGCATCTGAAGGTCTAGGTCTGGTTGTTATCGACTACCTTCAGCTAATGAGTTCACATAATAAGGCCCTACCTCGTGAGCAGCAGATTTCAGAAATCTCAAGGGGCCTAAAGAATATGGCCAAAGAACTTGAGTGTCCTGTAATCGCATTATCACAGCTTAACCGTGGTGTTGAGGCAAGACCAAATAAGCGACCTATGACATCCGATCTTCGTGAATCTGGTTCAATTGAGCAGGATGCCGATATCGTTATGTTCGTTTACCGTGATGAGTACTACAACCCTGATACTAAAGATCAAGGGATCGCAGAAGTAATTGTTGGTAAAAACCGTGGTGGTGAAGTCGGAACAGCGAAGCTAACTTTCGTTGGTGCTCATACTAGTTTTGAGAACATTGCATATGGTGCTGAAGACCAACCAGGTGGATAAGAGCTACGCTCTCTTTAAAACAGAATTAGGCTTCTTAAAACTTGAGAAGCCTGTCCAATATTTTCAAGTTACAAATAAATCCATTACGAATGTATTAACAAATGAAGTTCAAAAGTTTGATACCCAAGCATTTGATGAATTGTTTAATAAAAAGTGGCAAGTTCAAATCCTAGAATATGAATTAGGACATCTCTTTCAGTGGGATGATTTATTAACACAAGAAGAGGTTAATCTTGCTACATTCATAAACTTTGAATCAACTAGTGAGCTCACCACTATTGAAGATGATGCTCTCAGTGGTGCAAGGATTACTTGTGAAAGCTTTCGTGATGAATATCGTAATAAGTTTAAGGCAACTTATGAAAACCTCTTAGATGGCAATTGCTATCAGTTAAACCTTACTCGCATAATTCCATTAGAAGTTAATGATATTTCTTTATTAGAAAAGTCATTTCGATATGAATCAATCTTTTCAAGTCTGGGAGAGTTTGCACATTTAATAAACCTGCCGCTACAAGATCGACTTATTCTAAGTAATTCACCAGAGTGCCTTTTTGAGTATGATTTTATTGAAAAGAAAATCGTAACAAGGCCTATTAAGGGAACAATTAAAAAAGAGTTGGGACGTGATTCTTTAATTGGTGATGTAAAGAATGAAAGTGAGCTCAATATTATTACGGATCTTTTACGCCACGACCTTTCTGGCATTGGTGAGAATTTCTCAGTTGTCGAATCATTGCGTGAATTCTTTGAAGTACCAGGCTTAATTCATCAATACTCAAGAATAAGCGTGAAAGAAGATCATTTAAATATTCCAAAAGTACTCAAGGCCATCTTTCCTGGTGGTAGCATCACCGGTGCCCCAAAGAAGAGAGTCTTAAAGTTAATTAAAGAAATCGAAGCGCAAAAGCGTGGGCTATATACGGGTTCTACCGTTTTGGCCGTTGATAAGATAGCTAAGGCATCGATTAATATACGCTCTTTAGATGTAATTAAGTCCACTGGTGCGGCCCGTTACGGAAGTGGGGGTGGTATTACACTACTTAGTGAAGAAGTCAGTGAATTCGATGAGTTACTGGCAAAAACTAATAGTTTTCTTAAGGTTTTCTTTAAAGATGTAAATTTCTAATAAAATCTTACAATCAAATTGATAGTTTTGACATTCATCTTTGACGCTAGATATGATTTTTTTGTGACAAAGTGAAGCAAAGGATTGCTTTGCCAAGGAATAGGTTAAAAAACTTGTCACTGGAGAGGGAGTCAATGGAAATGGCAAACAAAGACAACACAACAAATATCGATAATACTCACAACAAGGAAGTTATGGTGCAATTAAAAGATTTAGTTGAAGCATCAGGCGTACCAACAGATTTCATTAAGAAAGAGTTGATGGTTGATGACACCGTTTCAATGGATGAATTGAGAGCAAAGATGCTAAAGTTTTTAGACGCGACTTTTGAAGAAAATGGCGTCGATACTACTCGATTAAACTAGTCAGTTAAAATTTTGGAAACATAGGACTTGTTTCTCAATAATCTCCTTTTGCCCTTTAAGTATTGCTTAAAGGGCATTTTGTTTATTTAACCCCCAAAATTCAATAAAGCGTTCAGCGGTATTTTTTTCCAAACATAGCAATTTAAAGAACTTACTAATTTTTTGTTAAGGTCAGCGTTCTTATTTCCGATACTTAGATTGATAAAGGAATATTTTCACAGGAATGTTGTATGGATATAGCATCAGTTATTGGTTTAGTTTTAGCGGTTGGTGGGATCTTGGGATCCATCATGTCGGGGGGAGCGATTTCGATCTTCATCGACGTGCCATCGATCTTAGTTGTTTTCCTCGGACTTGTTGGGGTTACACTCTATCGCTGGCCAATGGAAGTTATTAAAGGCCTTGTCTCAATTGCCATGAAGTCTTTCTTCTTTACTGCAGTTGATCCTAAAGAAAAGATTAATAAGATTAAAGAACTAGCAGAACTAGCTCGTCGTGAGTCGGTTTTCGCTCTTGAGAAAGCGGAAATTGATGATCCTTTTATGAAGAAGGCCATGACACTAGCAGCAGATAATAGACCACCTGAAGTTATTGCATCAATTCTACAAATGGATATCGACTCAATGGAGTCTCGTCACAAAACAGGTTCAGATGTTTTTGGTGGGGTTGCTGCTGACGGTCCGGCCATGGGAATGATCGGGACCCTAATCGGTCTGGTACAAATGCTTCAGAACCTTTCAGATCCGTCGGCCATTGGTCCGGCCATGGCCGTTGCCCTTTTGACAACGTTCTATGGTGCCATCATTGCCAACGTTTTTGCAAACCCGGTTAAGAATAAGATTGAATATCGTTCTCAATTAGAACTTATGTCTATGAGTATTGTTATTGCGGGAACGCTAGGGATTGTAGCGGGTGAGAACCCACGTATGATTATTGAAAAATTAAATTCATTCCTACCTCCAAGTGAGAGATCATCTGACGATGACGGCGGTGGTGAAGAATAAAATAGGTATTTGAGGATTAAATACGAATTTGGTGATCAAGGAGTAAGACCATGGCAGATGAAAGTGCTGCAGCAGTAGATGAAGGAAATGTAAAATGTCCACCGTGTGAAGAGGGTTTACCGGGGTGGATGGCCACGTTCTCCGATCTGGTTACACTTCTACTGACATTCTTCGTACTTCTATTATCGTTTGCAAAGACAGAAACAGCAAAGTATGAAGCCGCTCTAGGTTCGATTCGTAATGCCTTTGGAGGTAACGTTCTTCAACAAGGTGAAGTTATCCAAAAAGGTAAGTCTCCAGATAATTTTCCAACAATGATGGAATCTCAAACTCCTATCCGTCCTTTTCCAATTGAGTTTCTAACGATGGAAGGGATCCTTGATAAGCATGAAATCAATCGCGGCTCAGATGAGAGCCTAAAAAATATGCGCTATGACCTTAAAGAGTTTAACCTCAATGAAAACGTCACTGTGTATGAGCAAGCTGAGGGCATTGCCGTTCGACTTAAAGATAAGATTTATTTTAAGCGAGGCTCAGTTGAAATTGATTCAAATAAAATAGCGGTTTCAAGTTATCAGAGAATGATAAATCTTCTTAAAAAGAGGAATTGGAAGGTCTTTGTTATTGGGCATGCCGCTCGCGGTGAAGTCTCACGAGATGGAAAAAGTGATGCTTTAGAGCTGTCTTCAGCAAGAGCAACGGCCGTAACAAAATCACTCATTAGGCGCGGTGTCGCACCAGAGAGAATCTCAACAGTATTCTATGGTGATACACGTTTAACTGATCTTCCAGGTAGTTCTCAAATGGAAGTTGATCGTGAAAATCGCAAGGTTGTCTTCTTAATTAGAAAACGTGACCTTGAAGACAATGGCCATAAAGTCGATGCACAATAAGAATTTCTGTAATCTAAATGCAAAAAATACTTTAAAGGAGTTTCTCAAAGAGGAGCTCCTTTTATCTAATAAGGCCATTAAGACCTCATATATTTCTAAGAATGCTCTTCAATCCTCACTGAAGGAAAAAGGTGAGCTCTACCTTCCACATGATCTTCTAAATCGCTCTCTTGTAAACCCAATTTATCATGGGCCAGAAATTGAAGTGATTGAAGAAAATGATATTTTCATTGTTGTTAATAAGCCTCATGGAATCCATGGGCATCCAATGGATTATAGCGAAACCAATACAGTTTTAAACTTTATGAGAAAGAGATTCAACCTTTCAAGCCTTGGTAAAAAGGGAGGAGATTATGAAAAGGGCCTACTTTATCGCTTAGATCAATTAACAAGTGGTGTGCTAATTTACATAAAAGATGAGCTTATTCACCAAAACCTTAGGGACTCTTTTGGACAGATTGCAAAGGAGAAGACCTACCTTGCAATTGTTAATGGTAAAGTTGAAGAAGAATTAAAATTAGAAGATCGACTCATCTCCTCAGGAGTAAAAGGTGAGAAGATGATTATTAGTGAAGCTGGTAGTGAAGCATGTCTAAAGCTTCGTCCTCTTTATTATCATGAAAGCAAGGATCTTAGTCTTGTGGAAGTCAGTTTATATGAAGGTCATCGTCATCAAATACGTGTTCAACTTTCAAATGCAGGCTTTCCAATTGTAGGGGACCCTATTTATAACGATAATTATCAAAGTGGAGATAAGCGTCTATATCTTCATGCCTATCAATATTGCTTAGAGGTAAATGGCCACTTGTCTTGTTTTAAAGCAAAAACAGCTGATTTATTCTGTGATCTCTTGGACTTGAATAGTCTGGTGGATGTGGCGAGCTAAGTTATTCTTATTCTTAAGTGTAGCAAGTTTTACAACATATTTTCCTTCAGAAATCGAAGAGAGGACCATCTTTGGGTGAACTAATTTGACGACAACCATCATTGTTCTCTCAAGGCTTTCTGGTAGAGCGTACTTTGCAATAGAGATATAAGAATTTGCCAACGCCTTGTACATTTCCTTACGTAGAATCTCTTTATCTTCGATATTTTCTGGAATAACTTTTACGTCTGCTGGAATCGTTACTTCTAAATTATTATCATTACATCTTAGAGTCCAAGAAGGGTGAAGGTACTTGTCTAGGCGCACCTTTACTGAGCGACAAGACGTCGCCTTCATGCTTTGGGCCCTTTGCTCAAACATGTTGTTGTCTCTAAGCTGAAATAAAAATAAAATAAAAATTAAGATTCCAAAGCCTAGCACTGGGTTTTTTAGTAATGATTTCAGTACCATGGCCTTATTATCTCATTAATTTCTATAAAAATCACTAAAGGAAATCATGGCCATATCCGATAAATATAGTAGGTTATTTAAGGAGCTGTAATGACGTCATTTTCGTCTATTGAAGATCAAAATTTTTGGAATATCCTATTCCATTTAGAAGAAATCAGAAAGCCAGTGGACCTTGTGTCTTTCTTGAGAAAAAACGAAATAAATCGTGATGAGTTTTATCTCTTCTATGAGAAATCTCACTTCTACGGACTGGCAATTGACCTTCGTCCAAAGAATGAAGAATTTCTTCTTATGCCACTTTCTTGGCGTCGTGATTATGGAGATATTCTTCTACAAAATAATGGTCACCGTGAATTGATTAAAGATATTCAAGCTGCATCAAAAGATGGGAGGGTTTGTGAATTCAAATTCCTGGATCAGTCGAAGAAGAAAGTTCGTCCATGGCGAGTTGTTCTTTCCCAAAATCTTTATAAGGTAATTAGTGAGGATGTTCAGACTAAGCAATTGATCACAATTGATATGAATGAGGTGGAGGATATTGAATTCCAGGAATTCGATTATCGCTCTCTCTATTCTCGTTTTGAGATAGAGGAGTATATTAATGCCTTAAGGCATATTGATGGTAGTGATCAACGTCTCGTTCTTAAGGTTGAATATGGATTTGAAATTCCACCGATAAGTAATCTAATTTTTCTTGGTCATCCTTATTCCACGACCAATCAATATGGAGAGTTAATTTGGGCAGCGTCAGTTGAAAAGTCTCTCTACCTTTTTGATTGGCTTTATTCAATGCGTGATAATATTGAGATCCTTGAACCAAGTGATCTTCGTGATGAATTTGAGGAGTTTTGCCAGAAAAGAAAAAACGTCGCATAATTCAAATTAATTATGAAAAAGAATAACTTATTTCTAATCTCGTTTTTGCCAGCACTGCTTTATTGGTATCTGGAGGAGACGCAAACAGTAGAGATCGCCATTATTGGTGGGCTATCACTTGCTATTTTAGAAATCGCTTTTGAAAAGATATTCTTTAAACATATCCACTCAATTTCAAAACTAAACTTTGTGATTATCTTGATTTTGGGGCCAATTTCTTTAATTGGAAAAGATGGAGTGTGGTTTAAGCTTCAACCATTCTTTACTGGAATATTTCTTTCTATATTCTTGATATTTAATTTAAAAAGAGGAAAGAGTTTGATGCTTACGATGATGAAGGACATGGAGAAAAAAGTCCCCATGCCTGAATTTATTATGGAAAAAATAGAATATCATCTAGCATTCTTTTTGCTAATTAATGGTATTTTTATGGGATACTTAGCAATCTATGAAACAACTTCGACTTGGGCATTCTTCAAGTCTATCGGCTTCTATTTGGTGTTTCTTGTTTTCTTAGTTGCCGAGATCTTTGTTATTAGAAAATTATTTAAGAAATATATGTTAGAGAAAATGAATTTTGGAGAGCAGTATGGCGAGCATTAAGAAAAAAGATATGATCGAGTCATTTGATCTTGCTCCTGGGCGAAGAATCGCTAGCCGCTATATTGTTGTTGAAAGACTTGGTGCTGGATATGAAGGCGAAGTCTATAAAGTTAGAGAAAAGCACACCAATATCATCCGAGCTGTTAAAATATATTTTCCACAAAGAAATGAAAAATTCAAAGTTAGCACTCGTAGTGCCTTAAAACTTGAAAAACTTATGTATAGTCCAATTGTTATGGACTGCTTATCTCATGAAATCATTACACTTAAGAGTCAGAAGGTCGCTTGTCTTGTTTCAGAATTTATTGAAGGGGAGATGCTAGATGACTTTATTAAGAAACAAAGAGGAAAGCGCTTAGACGTTTTCTCTGCAATTCACTTACTTTATTCCATTGTTTGTGGTGTCGAGTCCATTCACCTTGAAGGTGAGTATCACGGAGACCTCCACACTGAAAATATCATCATTCGCCGCTTCGGTTTAGAGTTTGATCTTAAGATCATTGACCTTCACCATTGGGGTGATTCAAAAAAAGAGAATCGCGATGAAGATATTATTAAAATCATTCGCATCTTCTATGATATTCTAGGAGGACAAAAGCATTACAAAAAGTTATCACCTTCCATCAAGTACATTATTTGTGGACTTAAAAGAGGGATGATCTTAAAACGATTTAAAAATATACGAATGCTTCGTTCTCACTTAGAAACAATGGATTGGTCGGATGCCATTTAAGAAGATTATCTGTGATATTAACGAATTTGAAAGTGATCTCTTTGATTTTGGAGATTATCGAATTGGTTATTTTATTTCTCGTCATAAATACAAAGAGGGAACAGAGCAAAATGAAGACTCTCTTTTTATAAGTGGGGATGAGAAGTCTTTCGTATTTGGTGTTGCTGACGGTGCTGGTGGCCATCCTAGAGGACGAGATGCTTCCGTCGCAATCAGTGAAGAGATATCAAAGTATAGCGCAAATTCTAATAGCCTTGATTTAATAGAGGCCGCTAATCAAAAAGTTAATGATCTAAAGGCCGGTGCACGTGCTACATTGGCATTTGCAGAAATCAAATATGATAATATTAGATTCTATCACGTGGGCGATTCTGAGATTCTTTATTGGAATGCTCATGGAAATGAACTCTATACTTCGACTCCACATTCTGGAGTAGGGCATATGGTTAAGGCCGGAGTCCTTGGGCAAGAGGAGTCCTTAAGCCATCCTGAAAGAAATTACGTTAATAATCTTATGGGTGATGATCTTATTAAAATTGAGTCAACTTCATCGTCTATTATGAAAAAAGGGCACACTGTACTTATCGGTAGTGATGGACTCTTTGATAATATTCCACACGACACTCTTACTGAGCTTATTGGTCAAGGTGGCTTTGACAAATCTTTTGAGGATCTCGTTAACTTCTGTAAAACTCAAACTGAAGATAAGTGGCTTAAGTTTGATGACACATCATTTGTCGTTATAAGAAAAGTTAAGGCCTAAAAAGAACCAGCAGGGTAGCTTCCAAGAATCTTAATATCATTTGCATCACGCTTTAATTCCTTAAGGCATTCTTGCACCTTCTTATCATGAAGGGCACCCATGAAATCAACATAGAAGATATACTTAAATGGTTGATGGGGAATTGGGCGAGACTCAAGTTTTGTCAGGTTGATATTGTAACTTGCAAAGACTTGAAGGCATCCAAGAAGTGCTCCAGGATGGTGCTTTGTTGTAAAAGCGATCGATGTCTTTTCTTTTCCAATTCCTGTTGGAATATTTTTCTCTTTTACAAAAATTAGAAAGCGAGTGTAATTATCCGCTTCATCTTGAATCTTTTCTTGAATGATATTTAGTCCGTAATAGTCGGCGCAAAGACGAGAGCCAACACAGGCTTCTGTTTCTGATTTTGAATCAGAGATAATTTTTGCAGAACCAGCTGTATCAAATTCGGCAACAGGCTTTAGCTTCTTTTCTTTAAAGAAGCCGTGGCATTGTGCCAAGGCAATCGGGTGAGAATAGACAGCTTTGATTTTATCTGTCTCCACACCCGGATTTGCCATGAGGCAATGATTAATTTCTAGATAGAGTTCGCCAATGGCAAAGAAGTCATGTTTAAAAATTAAATCCATATTGATATCGACATTGCCGACAATACTATTTTCTATAGGTAAGATGGCACAGGCGACGTCTTCGTCTTCTAGTGCTTGGCAGACATCTTCACTTAGGGCAATACCGATAGCTTCAACATCTTTTCCAAAATATTTATAAAGGGCCTCTTCTGAATAAGATCCTTTCGTTCCTTGAAAAGCTACTTTCAATCTTCTAACCTTTTAATCACTTTACTAAAAGAAGCGAGGAATTCTTCTCTCGTTTCCTTGGCGTATTTATTATGTTCATTCATATCTGCAAATAACTCCCAAGAGTCATTCTCAACGGTTTTTAGAATTTTAAGAAGTCTACGATATCCCTTTGTATCGATGGCAAGCTTCTTAGCATCCATATCCATCAATGTTCTTCCTATCATGTGAGTGAGTAGAAGAGAGTGGGAGATTTGTTTATCGTGCTCACTTGCTGTTGTTTCTATAACTTTAATTCCATGAAAGCGCATGAACGCACAAATCTTTTGATAGAGTTTGTCCTCAATTCGTACCGGACAAACAGCAATCTTTGTTCCAAATAGGGTTTCTCCTGCTGAGTCTGGCCCAAACATTGGGTGAGTTGCAAGGATACTCACTGATTCAGGAAGATGCTTTTTCATAACTTCAACGGGCATCTCCTTAACGGAACATACGTCCACAAGGAGAGCATCTTTTGAAAGTTTTGGAGCTATTTCTTTTATTACTGATTCAAATTTATTCATTGGAACAAATGGTATAACGATTGGGTTCTTACAGACTTCATCTAGAGACTTGAAGCGGCATCCCAGTGCTTCAACTTCCTCTTTTACGTCTTGGTTAATATCGTAAACCTCAACTGTAAAATCTTCTTCGAGGTATTTTGATATTAATTTACCTAGTCGTCCAAAACCAATTATACCAACTTTCATTATGCTAAAACCTTTTGAATTTTTTCATAAGCTAATTCGATTCGCTCTACTGTATCAGTAAAGGCAAGACGAATATAATTATCCATACCAAAGAATTTTCCTGGAACAAGAGCAACACCTGCTTCTTCAATGAGCTTTTGCACCATCTCCATCGAGTCCTTAACAAGGCCTTTTTCAATATAAGGAGTAATGTCTAGAAATAGATAAAACGCCCCTTGAGGTTCATTTGTTTTAAATAATTGTGAAAAGAGCTTAAAGGCTACATCTCTTCTTTCTTTCATCGTTGATAACATCTCTCCAATGATTTCCTCTTGGTGCTTAATTGCATTAACCGCTCCAAGTTGAGTGAAGGAAGGGATATTTCCACAAAGATGGCCCTGAAAACTATCAACTTTCTTTATGAAGTCTTCATGAGCAACCATATAGCCTACGCGAAATCCAGTCATACAAAACGTCTTTGAAAAGCTTTGGATTGATACGGATCTCTTGGCGATTTCTTCACCAAGCATAAGAGGTGAGATGAATTCTGTGTCGTAAGTGAGACTTTCATAGGCTTCATCACTTACTAACATAAGATCGTGCTCGATACATAGTTTACCTAATTCAGTGAGCTCTTCTCTGGTATAAACAACCCCAGAAGGATTATTAGGCGTGTTGATATAGATTGCTTTTGTCTTTTTAGAAATTGCTTTTTTAATAGCGTTAATATCTAAGTGAAAATTCTCTTTTGAATTAACAAAGATAGATTCTCCTCCTGCAAGTTTAATACTTTCAGGAATTGTTACCCAATATGGAATAGGAACAATGACTTCATCTCCGTCATTAAGAATTGATTGAAAGGTGTTAAAAATAATCTGCTTTGATCCGTTACCCACGAGAATGTTTTCTTGATGAATATCTGTTTTACAACGCATGTTGAAGTAGCCAGCAATGGCCGATCGAAGTTCTGGTTCACCTCGAACGTACGAGTATCTTGTTTTTCCAGCTTTTAAAGCTTCATAGATTGCTTCAAGAATACTCTCGCGAGGAGAGAAGTCGGGCTCACCAACATTGAGGCCAATAATATCTCTACCTTGATTTCTAAGGTTTGTTATTTGTGCTGCAACCTGGATACTTCCAGACGGAGCAATTCCGTTTACTCGATCAGATACTTTCATAATTTGATTATAACACCTATCTATATGAACTAAGATTCTTTTTTAAAATCATTCATCATGCGTGTTTGTTCTCTAACTGATTCAGTGTGAATTGCATGGTAGAGTTCTTCAACAAATCTTGGGTCGAGAGAAAATTTCTTACCCTTCTCAAGGCGGTCTTTCATAAGAGCATCCATTCTTCCTACTTGAAGTGGAGTTACATTATTTTCACTCTTAAGCTTTCCAATTTGCTTAACAATATTCATACGCATATGCATCATCTCTAGAATATCATTATCAACTTGATCGATCTTATTTCTAAGTTTGTTTAGCTCATCTTCAAAACCATCATTCAGGCCAATAGCATCTCTTACTTGTAGGTGAGTGATAATATCGTGAAGCATTTTTGGAGTTACCTGTTGAGCGGCATCACTTAGTGCTTTTTCCGGTGTAATATGTGTTTCAACCATCACACCATCCATGTTCATATCCATGGCCTTCTGACAAACTTCTCCAATCAGGTTGCGATTCCCTGCAATGTGAGATGGGTCACAAATAATCGGAAGCTCTGGCATTAGTCTTTTAAGTTCAATAGGAATTGCCCAGTAAGGCTTATTTCTATACTTTGTTTTTTCAGCACTTGAAAAACCTCTGTGAATGGCAGCTAGTTTATCAAGTCCTACTGCTGAAAATCTTTCAATAGCACCCATCCAAAGTGCAAGGTCTAAGTTGATTGGATTCTTTACCATTACAGGAATGTTGACGCCTCTTAAGGCATCAGCAATTTCTTGAACGGCAAATGGTGAAACTGTTGTACGAGCACCAATCCAAAGAATATCAACGTTATGTTTTAAGGCAAGTTCAACGTGAGAAGCGTTGGCCACTTCAGTTGTAATAGGAATACCAAAGTCTTTTTTTACTCGCTCCATCCAAGGAAGGCCCACAAGTCCTACTCCTTCAAATGTATTTGGGCGAGTTCTTGGTTTCCAAATTCCTGCACGAAAGGCATCAACTTTTCCGTTGGCAACTAGCTCTTTGGCGATCTGATAAACCTGCTCCTCACTTTCTGCTGAACAAGGTCCTGCAATAACGAGTGGTCTTTCTTTAATATCCATCCAAGAGTTTAGTGGCGCAATTTTCATAACTTTGATCCTTTCTTTTTTAGTCAACTATATATTACTCGTAGCAATATAATTCAAGTGTCTTCGATACTTTATCTCATCGAAAACACCTTAATATTTCTTAATTTTTCATTTTTTAAAGAAAATCAATGGAATTATTTGCTGATGATGCTCATCTTTGTCACTTTTGGAATTTTTGGCACTTCTTAATTGAGCAATATTAAATATTTGTATGAGTAAACTCTTTCTTTTCTCAAGTTGACGAGTTTGTTCAACTTTTAACTTTTCAATGTCGATTAGCCTTTATGACTTTTATGAATTGTTCCAGGTGCTTTTTCTTTTTCATGATCAGTGAAAAGTATCCAGGAACCTAAAATACTTTTAATGTAAGTTTGAGTTTGGAGACGAGATGAAAAAAGAATTATTTGAAAGAAGATCAAACCAATTCTTTCTTATAGTATTTATAACTTGTTCTATATTAGTATTTGCAGGAGCTTGTAATAATGGTTCTTTTGGATATTTCTCAGCTATTCCATTTTTTATATGTTTACTTGTTTTACTAAAGCATGATTTCGAATTTTTTATATTTCCATTTATATTTGTAATTTTTATTAGTTCTCTATTCTATTATTTGAAAATAATTGATAGTCGTTTGTTTCTTAGCGGAGTAGGAAAAACTATTGTTACTATAAAACCAGTCTGTATTAATAAAAGTGATTCAGAAGCAAGGTACTCAACTTTAACTCACCTGTATCTATGCAATGAGAAGAATAATGATAAATATACATTTATTCCTCGAGGTGTAGAGTTTGAAATATATGAAGTGAATGTAAGTAATGGAGACTTTGGAGAATCATATTCTTACCATGCAAGAAATGATGACATAGAGTTCTTTGAATATGAATTTAATGGCAACTTTAAACTGAAAAACTCAAACAATACTTTTGATATAAATGATATAAGAAATCCTATTCTTTATGGGATATCATGGCTAATGGTCTGGCCTATGCTGTTAGGTGGAGTTTTTGCATTACCTCTCTTTCCTGTAATTCCTTTTGTACTATATAAGTTTAGTGAGGCTGCAATGGAAGAGGAAGCTCAGGGAGAAATATAGGAACTTGAGTACACGGTTTCTGAAATCACCCTAGGAACCGCGTACTTAATAATTATGGAATATAAATTGCTGAGTTTTTTTCGTTTTCTTTAACTTCAAGGCGAGAAATCCAAACGCGACCGTCTGTTTTCTTCTTGATTAGCTCGCTCATTTTTTCATAAACGTACTGAGCTGTTCCTTCCATTCCTGCATTTGGAAGAACGCGAAGTTGAACAACTCCAGCTTCATCGAGCTTCTTAAATTCTTCCATAAATGGATCATCTTGTGATGCCAGGAAAGTGTGGTCAAACATATCATCAAGCCATGCCTTCACATCTTTAAGATCACCAAAGTCCATAACCCACATTTCTTTTGTTAGCTGTGAACATTCAAATTCAAAGTGAAATGATCTTGAGTATCCGTGAACAAAGCGGCAGTGAGATTCTGCTTTCCACTGACGGTGAGTACATGGGAATCCGTAAAAGTGTTTTGTTGATTTAAAAGTGGCCATAATTATCTCCGTTTAAGTGCAATAACATTAGCATATTTGAGATAATCATGGCCACTTTAATAGCCTGAGGGAGAGGCTATAACTTGATAGTTTTTAAGTCTTCATTAATTTCCTTAGAGGCCTTCTTTGTGAAGATGAGAGTAGGGGCATACTTAAAGGCCAAACCAAGGACTAAGAGAGTTTGGATAATGAAGATGTTTCGATTTGTGTCGGGTCCTCCTTGTAATGCACTAGTGTCAGAAGCCGACGGGAACCAACGTAGTGCGATGAAAAGCAATGCTGTCGGCAAGAGCATATTGACACATCCATTGTAAACACGTTCCTTAGCGTTTTTAGGGGGATTAATAAATTCATTAACAAGGGTTAGGGCCAAGGAACAGAGGGCCAATAAGCCGAATACCACAGGCATTGCAGCGTTTTGGAATACTTGGATCGAAAGCAGGGACAAAACGCCAAGAAACATATAGCTAAGTAAGCGATACTTCTTGCCTTTTTGACCCTTTTCCGAAAAGTAGTCCACGAGAAAAACTAAATTAAATAGTGTAAATACGATTGTTATTGTCATGCCCTGCATATCGGGGAAATGACGAATCACTAAACTTAAGAAATGTATAAAAAAAGACAAATCAGATTTAATAGGATAGTGTATTTTCATGACGGAAATCATTCATTGCCAAGGCTTTATTCTTCAAGACCAAATTATTGATCGCAACGATCATATGGAGTTAGTCTATTGGGTTAAGACTCCAGAGGATGTTGTTAAAGTTATTATCACAACTGAAAAACCTCTGTTCTTTATCGAGTCTGATGTGGAACTCAATATGAGTTTTCAAGGAGAGAGAAGAAAACTTGGCCTTAAGGCCTTCAATGGCCGAACGGTTGATGGAATTTATTTCAATAAACACAAAGATCTTTTAGATACACGTGAGCATTTCCATAAAAACGGTATTCGTACTTATGAAAGTGATGTTAGACCAAATGAGCGCTTTCTTATGGAGAGATTCATAAATGGTGAAGTTATGCTTCAAGGTCCATGTCAAAAGATCGGCAAAACTCGTGTCTTTACCAATCCACAAATTAAAGCATTAACTGATCAGCATCAGATACCAAAGTTTAATATCATGTCCATTGATATTGAAACGAGTATGGGAGATGATCTCTATTCAATTGCTATCCATCAAATCGGTGAGGCTGAGTATAAGAAAGTCTATATGCTTGATGAGTCTCGAACATATACAAATGATGATTTAACTCATTTCTATGGGAGTGAGAAAGAATTATTGAATGCATTTATTAATGAATTTCCAACATACGATCCAGACTTTATTGTGGGGTGGCATGTTGTTGGCTTTGACTTAAACTTTCTTGATCGAAAATGCCAAAAACTAGGCTTAAGATTAAACCTCGGCCGTGATGGCTCTCAAGTTCGTTTACGTGAAAGAAAAGGGGCAGGCTGGTTTTCTACAATAGCCGGACGCCAAGTTATTGATGGCCCACCAACATTGAGATCGGCCTTTTACTCATTTGAAAACTTTAAACTCGATACAGTCGCAAGTGAAGTTCTGGGAACGAATAAAGATATCTCTGCGACGGGAATGGAGAAAGTCGAAGAGATCACAAGACGTTTTAATGAAGATAAACATGCCTTAGCAAAGTATAATATTCTCGATTGTACACTCGTTTTAGATATCTATGAAAAATTACAAATCTATGATCATCTCTTTCGTCGTGTTCAATATAGCGGGATGCTAATTGATCGACTTGCCAGTTCAACTCGATCTTTTGATCACTTATACTTACCACGCTTACATCGTAAAGGATTTATCGCCGGTAATACTTTAGATATTGATAAAGAAAGTGCATCTCTTGGTGGACTTGTGATTGAAGGAACAAAGGGATTACACGAGCACGTTGTCGTCTTAGACTTTAAATCTCTTTATCCAACAATAATTAAAACATTTAAAATCGATCCTCTTTCTCGTTTAAGAGGAGATGTTAATGGAACACGTTTAAAGAATGGTGTTTCATTTTCAAAAACAGAACATATTCTACCTGAACAGATCGACTACCTCTTAGGACAAAGAGAGATTGCAAAGCATCGCCAAGATAAGAACCTTTCTCAAGCAGTAAAGATTCTTATGAATTCATTCTACGGTGTTATGGGCTCTGGTGGATGTCGTTTTTATCATGCTGATCTTGCCACTTCTATTACTTCAACTGGCCAATGGTTACTTAATGAATCCATGAATCATGCTAGAAGTTTGGGCTATGAGGTTGTCTATGGTGATACTGACTCTATCTTTGTTAAATTAAAATTCTTAGATGTTTCTCAAAAAGATAAAGCAGCTAACTCTCTTGCGAGGAAAATTACTAATCATCTTGCAGAATTGATTAAAAGAGAATTCAATGTGGAATCATTCTTAGAGATGGAATACGAGAAGTATTTTAAAAAGCTGTTTATTCCTGGGATGAGGGGATCTGAGCAAGGAGCTAAAAAACGCTATGCTGGATTGCTTGGTAATGATGAATTACACTTTTCTGGAATGGAGTTTGTTCGCTCGGATTGGACAAAGGCCGCAAAGAATTTTCAATTTGAAATTTATAAAATGTTCTTTAAGGACGAATCACTTAATGAATATATTAAGAGTTATGTGAATGACTTAAAGAATGGAATTTATGATCAGGATCTTGTTTATTCCAAGAGACTATCAAAAGATATCAGTGAATACACAAAGTCGAACCCTCCTCATGTAAAAGCAGCAAAACTTTTAAAAGAGAAGGAGCCAGATAAAGATATCCGTCAAATCAGTTACTTGATGACGTTACACGGGCCAGTACCAATTGATTTATCACCTCGTGATATCGATTATCAGCACTATATCGATAAACAACTATCTCCTGTCGCAACTGATGTGCTAAGATTTAAGGGTATCTCCTTTGACGATATTGTCATGGGTTCTCAAATGAGTTTATTTGAATGATGAAACGATATAAGAAGAATTGGACATTTTTTGGCGTCTTCTTTCTCCTCTTGGGTGGAAGTTATGTTCTTTTTAAAAGAGATATCTTTCTCTATGTTTGTGAGAATGAAAATAATGCTCCAGCATGCTTCTTATTATCTGATCTTTATCATCAAGATGGCCTCGCTGCCAAGTCACAAAAATATCTTGAGCTTTCTTGTCAGAATAAGTACGAAATTGCTTGTACTAAGCTTAATAAAGCACCTAAAGAAGCTTTAAGCTCTCCAATTGTTAAATAGTTTTAGGTTTTATCTTTTGCTTGTGCTTGAACTTTTTTAGGAAGTTCTATATTCTAATTGCCAATCAAGGGGATTAATTTTGATTCGCACACTAATCGATATTTACATTTTTATTCTTATCATCGATGTCATCATTTCTTATATTCCACAATATAAATCTCATCCTGTTGCCATTAGAATTAAACAGATCTCAGATTATACTTGTGGCCCTGTGAGAAGAATGTTGCCAGAGATGGATATTCCATTCGATATCTCTCCAATGATTGTTATTCTCGTTTTAAAGATTTTTGTCGCAATTTTTTAACGCGTCCAAATTCTTGCCAACACGTAGCAAAACCCTTTAGACTATAAAGTATATGTATTACCTACGGAGGGGTTGGTGCACAACGAGTTTGATTTTCTCACACAAGAGACATTTAACCTTAATACACAAGACGAAATTTTAGCAGACGACGATTTTAGAAATGAGTTTTTATTCGGCCACTCGTCTGAACAAATAAATAAAGAAGTTCAAAAACAAGATTATCCGCAAACTTGTGGACTCGTGTTTAATATCGTTAAGAGTAGCTCAACTTTTAGTCTGCGTGGAGTGATCACAGATAATATCAGTGACACTTTTGAGGCGGCTTTAATTGGTGATACTGCGACCTTAAAAGCTCTTCGTATCGACCAAGATGAAGTTTCTAAGTCTCTTTATTATGAGGTTGATAACCTTGACCTTGCTCAGGTTATTTTTGATCAGGTATTCAATAAGAGATTCCCATTAGAAGAAGATCTCATTTGTAATATCTCTGACCCTGGCTTTAGCTGGTGGTATCAAAGAAGTGACGATGCGATTCGCATTAATTTCAAAAGTCATAAACTTGAAGGAAATGGCCAGCGCTTAAAGCTTGGACCAATTGGTGATGTATGTATTGCTAGCATCTTATTTTCTCGTTTAGAGAAGTATCTTGAGAGTAAAATGTCCTTTCTTGAATACAATGTTTCAGAAAAGCATTTTATTATTAAGCCAAAAGATCGCTTTCACCGAGTATTTGACGAATTATCAGCACTATTTGAAGAAGGTGAGTTAGATCGTGATGCTCACATCTTAAAAGGGCTTGATGGCACTTTGAACCTCTACTTAAAAGAATTAGCTACAATTCGTAAGTTTTGGCTTCGTGTAGAATCACTTAATACGGATCAAGGATTTAATTTACTGTCATAATGGCCGAAAGCTTTTGACGGTGCGTCACGAGAAGATTTCCTACGGAAAAAGACTTGTGTCATTTTTTGAAACGCATTAAAATATTGATATTGGGAAAAAAAGTGTTCATGAGGAACGCTTAGCAAAAAACAGGATGTAAGTTTGCAATTTTCACTAGGAAGGAACCGTGGTCCAGCGTCGTCTGGTGCCTCTACAAATTCAACTAGTTCAAATCAGTCTAATTCGAGAAGTGCGGCGATGCAAAAAGCAATCGAGCGCAATCGTGCAAAGATGCAAAGACGTCAAAGTGATGCAGGTTCTCCACCTCCAACACCAGGAAGTCGACCATCTCCTCAATCACGTATGCAAGCGAGTGCTGCGAGTGAAGCGCCTAAATCTTCTGGTTCATCAGTTTTAGCAAAGCTTAGAGAGCAGAGAGTGGCAAAAGAAGCACAAGCTTCAGCGGCCGGAGCAAGAAGAGCATCAATGTCAGCTCCATCTTCATCTGCAAGGCCATCAACAACTGCATCAGCAGCAACAAGAAAACCAATTACTGATTCAAATAATATCGAAATGTCTTCACCACTTAGAAAGAAGACCACAGCACCGGCCGCGCCGACTTATGCACAACAATCAGAAGCTAAATCTTTAACGAAACCAAAAGCTAAAGTTTCAGCAAAGAGAAAAGTTAAGTCAAAGTCGAGAAAGAAAGGCGAGGTAACGAGCTGGGGTGTTAAGCTTTGTTGGGGGTTTTGTCTATTCCTATTAGGTCGCTTAATTTTTTCTCAAGGTGGCGTTATTGAATACTTTGATAAGAAATCAACTCTTGATCAAGCTTATCATGAGGCCCATCTCTTAAAAGAAGAGAATGCCGGACTTATGAAGGAGCTAGAATTAATTCGCACAAATAATAAGTATAAGAAGAAACTTGTTCGCGATCACTTAGGTTATATCGCACGTGATGAGTATCTTATTCTATTCCCAGAGAATTCAGAAACTTCTGTGAGAGGGCTTTCTTCCATTTAAGTTGGGAGCCCTTCGTTATCTTCAATTTCTTTGCCATTCCAGCATGTAATTCTAAGACAAATTGGCTTTGATAAGGCTTTGTTATTGGAATCTTCTTAGGGTTTTCTCGGCTAGGGTAATGAGGAAGAGTTTCAATGGCCACAACTTTAAAATTCTTATCGAGAAAAATAATATCTAAGTCAAAGAATGTATTTGGCATCCAAAACTTTAGTGGCATCATTCGACGATAAACAAAGAGTAAACCTTCGTCTTTTTTCATGGCCTCTGATTTGAGTCCACTTAGTCCTTGGCGTTTCTCTTTTTCGCTTACGGCCCAGGATACCTCAATTTCTTTCTTACTAGGTGTGATCATCGTGTTTACACCCCATTTTTTATTGATAAATTGACCATGACTAGGTGTGGCGTAAAACAAAACGACTGAGTAGAAAAAAATACTGAGAATATGTGTAGAATTTGCTATAAATTTCATACACAAAAACTATATATCAAGAGGATTAGCATGTCACAGATTAAGGGTTTGATGAGAACTCACAATTTAGGAGAATTAAGGGCCGAAGACATCGGTAAGAAAGTAACACTATGCGGTTGGGTAAATAAGAACCGCGACCTAGGTGGACTTACTTTTATCGATTTAAGAGATAAGTTTGGTTTAACTCAGCTTAACTTTACAAATTTCAAAGGCGACGTTGATCTTCTTAAAAAGTGTCACCTCGAATCAGTTATTATGATTAAAGGTGAAGTGGCAAAGCGTCCAGAAGAAGCTTTAAATAAGAATATGCCAACAGGTGAAGTTGAAGTCCATGTTGAAGAATTAGAAGTTCTATCAGAGTGTGATATTAACAATATTCCATTTCTTCCATATGGAGCGACTGAAGCAACAGAAGATAATAAGCTTAAGTATCGCTACCTTGATCTAAGAACAAAGAAGCTTCAAGATATTTTAAAACTACGTTCTAAGATTACTTTAGACGTTAGAAATACAATGCACGAAAACGACTTTATTGAAGTTGAAACTCCAATTCTATATAAGTCGACTCCTGAAGGTGCTCGTGACTATGTTGTTCCTTCTCGTGTTCATCCAGGTCACGTTTATGCACTTCCACAGTCACCACAAACACTAAAACAACTTCTTATGATTGGTGGAACAGATAAGTACTTCCAAATTTGTAAGTGTTTCCGTGATGAGGACCTTCGAGCTGACCGTCAGCCAGAATTTACTCAAGTGGATATTGAAGTTTCTTTTGCGACAGAAGAGTACATGAAGAATCTTGCAACAGATCTAATGAAAAATATTTTTGAATTAGAATCAGATTATGAGATTCCTGTAATGAATTATAACGATGCCATGAGAGATTATGGTTCTGATAAGCCAGATGTTCGTTTCGGTCTTAAGCAACATGTTGTTTCTGATCTTTTTAAAGAAACTGAATTTGGTGTTTTTAAAAATGCTATTGAATCTGGTGGAATGGTTAAGGCCATGTTCGTTCCTGCAACGATGGGAACTTTTTCACGTAAGATCCTTGATGGTTTTGTAAACGTTGTTAAGCCATTTGGTGGAAAAGGCGTTGCCTTCTTTAAAGTTGAAGAGGGGAAAGCATCTGGTGGTATCTCTAAGTTTATCACTGACGATGTGCTAGCTAATCTATCAAGTCTTCCAGACCTTGATGGTGATTCAAAATCTGGAACATGGTTATTCTTTGCTGATAAAGAAGAGATCGTTCATGACAGTGCAGATGCTCTACGTCGTCACCTTGGACAAGAGCTTAAGCTTATTGAAAATAGTGATAAGAAATATGCTTTCTTATGGGTAAATGACTTCCCATGCTTTGAAGCTGATGAAGAAAGATTATACGCAAAACACCATCCATTTACTTCTCCAAAATTAAGTGAAATGGATAAGTTTATGAATGAAGAAATCAGCGTGAAAAACGAAGTTCTAAAGAATCTTCCAGCTCAAGCATATGACCTCGTTTGTAATGGTTACGAGCTAGGTGGTGGATCGATTAGAATTCACAATGGTGCTGTTCAAGAGAGAATGTTTGAAGTTCTTGGAATGAGTGAAGAAGAAGTTGAAAAGCAATTTAGCTTCTTTGTTAATGCACTTAAATATGGAACTCCTCCGCACGGTGGGATTGCTCTAGGGCTTGATCGTATCACAATGGTAAAGGCAGGAACTGACAATATCCGTGACGTTATTGCATTTCCAAAAACAACGACAGCAAGTGATATGATGTCGAATGCTCCTTCTGTTCCTTCAAAAGAGCAGACTGATGAACTACACTTTAGTTTCTTAAAATAATCCAATCTTCCTCCTGTTGCTAATGCGGCAGGAGGAAACTTAAGAAGACTCTATGATTAAAAGCTTATATGATGAATTTAGAACTGAGTGGAAGAATAACACTGCTAAGTCAGTCATCTTTCAGTTCTTAGGCATCATTGCTTTCTTTCTTGTCTATACTTCAAATTTACCTTTAGAAGAAAATGCTAAAAAATTCTTAGCAATCTTTTCTTATGTTGTCGTTCAGTGGCTACTTTCAAGTACTACTTTATTTATATCAGGTCTTATGGGAGTTGCTCTAACTGTTTTACTTGGAGTTATATCTTTTGAGGAAGCCTTTAGTAGTTTTAGCTCACCAATAATCTTTCTCTTTATGGGAGGTTTTCTCTTAGCTCGCGCGATGGAGAAATTAGGATTAGATCGAAAAATTTCGATTGCAATATTAAGTTCAAAGTTTATCAATGGAAGTTTTAATCGAACACTTGCGGTAATTATCGTTGTAACTGCTACTTTTTCGATGTGGGTTTCAAACTCCGCAACAGCAGCTATGATGATCTCGATAGCTTTTGGTATCTTAAAGTCATTTAAAGTGAAAGAGGATATTACAAAACAATATTTTCTTTTAATTATTGGCTATGCTGCCACTGTCGGGGGAATGGCAACGCCAATAGGTTCACCTCCAAATCTCATTACGATGGGTTTATTAGAGCAGCATACAGGGCAGAGCTTAACATTTTGGGATTGGTTTAAATACGGTTTGCCTTTAAGTTGTGGTTTCATGTTGATTTTATTTCTTTATGCCAAGAGTAAAATTACAGAGGCCATACCTAAGGTTGATAAGAAGGATCTCATCCTAAGCTTAGGAAAGGACCATAAGATTTCAAATAATGAATTTCGTTTAATGGCCATTTTCTCATTAACGGTTTTCTTTTGGTTTGCTCCAACTATTGCAACTTTTGTTCTTGGTAAGGCCAATGCTTTAACCATCTATTTGCATAAGTATGTGACACCGGCCATGGTTGCTATCATTGCATCGTGCTCACTTTTTATGTTTCCAATCTATAGTAAAACAAAGCTATTGGAGCAAGAGGACATTAAGAAAATAGATTGGGGAACTTTGTTACTTTTTGCTTCAGGTCTTTCCCTTGGGACAACTCTTTTTAAAACTGGAATTGCAGAGTATGTTGGAAATAATATCATTACAATATTTAGTAACTTTAGTTTTTCAGTTATTCTAATTTTTATTGTGGCCATTACAATTCTTTTAACTGAGTTAGTAAGTAATACGGCCGCTGCAAATATTCTTGTTCCGATTTTAATTGCGGCTGCAGCAAAAGTTGGTTTTTCAACAACAACCGCAGCTTTTGTCATTGCTTTCAGTTGTAATATGGCCTTTATGCTTCCTGTAGCAACTCCGCCAAATGCTATCGTTTATGGAACAGGCCTCGTTTCAATGAAGAAAATGATCGGATTTGGTGCAATCTTAAACCTGATCGCTTTTGTCGTCCTTTGTGCCATCGTTGCATTCTTCTAAGGTTAATATTTCCTTTTAATTTAGTTTTTCTCTGATTATTAAAATGACCAAAGAATTTTGTCGAAAAGCGCAGTATGAAAGCACTTAATCTATCGATTCTTATTCTTTTTTCATTAAATTCTCTTGCCTTTGATGGTTTATTTGAAGACCTTTCAGAGATGGCCGACTGTGTAGAATGTGTCATTATGGAAGGTGCAAGTGAGGGCCAAGGAGGAGGGTATCCGAGTGGAGGCTTTTCTGGCGGAGGATTCCCAACTACTTCTGGTGGTGGTATGGGTGGGGGAGTTTTTGGAAGCGGTATGGGTGGTTACGGCGTTGGAATCACTAACGAGCTAACTCCAAAGAAAAAGAAGGAGATTGCAAAGCAATTTGCAATGAACCAACTTCAATATCATATTGGCAATTCTGATAAAGACACTATTAATCTGGATGAATACTTCAATAGTGTTGATCCTGAAAATGAGTTAAAACGACAAGATCGCGAAGAAATTGTTGCTGATTTAATTAGTCGCTCGACAACTCCTTTCTACGAATATGATTCTAAAACAGGAGTTGGAAGTTATACCGTTAGCCCAAATATCGATCGTCTAATCAGATCAAGTCAGGCAACGGGATATATTGTTTCTGATGAGTCCTATAAAGATCGTGAACTTGCTCAAGCTTATATTAGTTATCAAGGTGATGTAGACGGTCTAGTTAAATACCTAAAAGATAATTTCTCCGGAGAGAAATTGGCCGAAGCGGCCAATCAATATGCTATGTATACTGGTGTGGATAGTAGCGGCAATTTGACGGATGGTTACTATAAATTAATGAAACTCTCGTTAGAAGAAGGGGAGTTATCTAATGATAAAGTGATGAATTTAATCAGACATGAAATTACGACCAGGGCCTTAGGTGGAAAACCAACACCACTTTCAGGTCTAATTGAGAGACATATTGATGTTACTGAGTCTTTTCGTAATAACTTCGGCGATAACCTCGCTTGTGAGTATGCAAAAGGTGTTTATCTAAACACTAATAAGTGGAAGGAAGAAAGTAGTGCCATGCTACCAAATGGTGCAAGCTCATATCCTCAAATGAATTATGAACAAGAAGAAATGATTAAAAAGCTCAAAGAAAGTGCAGTTGTTAATAATGTAAATATGATGTCTCATTATCAGGCACTCGGTGGTAATTTAGAAGTTCCATGTGGAGACGGGAAGTATCCAAAAGACTATTTAAAGATTGCTATGGATGAAGGTCTTCTAAGCTTCATGGAAAAAGAAGAGTTACAAGCATTAGGTGTTTTGGAAGAGGATTGTTATGAGAATGTTTCAAGACTTGATCTTGCAAAACTTTGCGATGCTGCTTCTATTGCATGGATTCTAGAGAGGCAAACAAGTCGAAACCTACGAATGTCAGAGAAAACAAAGGACTCTAATGTTAAACATCACTATATAGAAGGAAGAGATAATTGCAGTATTACAGTACTTGATAATATTGTTAGGCAAAATGGCCGAACTGTAGATCGAGAAGTTCAGGTTCTCTTAAATAGTGATGAAGTTATTCTTAAAACAAAAAGTATGGACCAGCTTAAGGCCAGTATTAAAGAGCTTTACGACAAATAGTAAGATCTTTGTTGCACGAAATCATAGGGGCAGATAAAATAGAATATTATGGCCCTAAGTTTAAATAAAACTTTTGAAAAATCTTCAAAATCCAAAATTAAAAAACGTATTGAGAGTTCAGATGAATCTCTTTTGGAGATTATTCTCGATCATAAAGAAGAGCGCTCACGTCGTAAGCAAAAAGGTGAGTTAAAGGCCAATGTAAAAAGGCCATGGGATTCTAAAGATAGTGATCAGAGAGATCTCTTTAAGAGTGATAGTGAAGGGTATAATAAATCAAAAGTCGCATCTAAGTCTGTGATGCAGCCTTATAAAGAATCAAAAGCAGCTACATCTGATGAGAAATTAAAGTCTCGCGTTGTTGGGCGCGCCAGTGAAATCTTTTCTGACTTAGACTTTTAGGGGCGCGGGTACCAATGGAAGTTTCAGGTACTTAGCTTACTTATAAGTGCTTAAGCAGCCCTATATAAGTCTCTTTTGATCATTTTATCTTGTGAAAACGATTTAAAACGTAAGTTTAAAGAAAATTATGATGTTTTCAATTGGAAATGAGGGGCTAAACTATTGAAAGTTCCATTGGTACCCGCGCCCCTAAGAAACTTCTTCAAAGAGAGCGATCTGTTGTGCTTCTTCAGGAGTTGATACTTCCGCTTGTGCTAAGGCATATTCAAAATCATCCATACATACTACATGAGTGTGAGAGATAAAGTCTTGAACACCTTTTTGATCTTTCCTAACAAAGTTTAAGGCAAGTGGTAGATACGCTAGTAGGCTAGCAAAGACATATCCAATAGAGCGGCCAAAGCAGTCGAGGGCACTTAATTCTTCTGTCATATCTCGTGAGCTAACAACCTTTAGCTTAAAGAAAGCTTTTCCAAGCGTTTGTCCATTTCCTAAGTAATAAGAAAAAAAGAAATAACTAAAGAACATGATCGCTAGGGATAGGTTTGTTGTGTGGGCCTGAAACGTAAACGTCGAAACTCTCGGTGACGTTGAAATATTTGAAACATAATTATTTATAAAAGATAGCCAAACAAATGAAAGGGCCTTATTGGCAAAGACAATAATGTAGAGGTCACAAATAAATGCATATGCTCTTTTTCTAAGCCTATCATTTCGAAGCTTCTTGGCCGCTTTTGATTGTTTATAATGATCGTAAATTTCTGTCAGTTTCTGGTTTGCGCTCATGCCCTACGTATCGGCATCTAGGCATGGGAATAAAAAAAAGGACGTGCTGAACACGTCCTTGGAAAATATTGCTTATTCTATAATTATCTAGCTAAAAGTAATTTGGTCGACTAATTGATGAAGCTTATTAAGTGCTTGAATTGGCGTTAAGTTGTTAATATCCATTTTTGTTAGATCATCTTCAACTTGTTTTAAATAGTCAGGTACTTCTTGAGTTACTTCAATATTAAAGAAATCAAGTTGCTCACCACATGCAGACTCATCTTGTCCTAAAAGGGCCTTTGAAATATTTGTTTCTTTCTCCATGCTCTTTAAAACATTTTGAGAACGTTTTAAAACAGAAGGAGGAAGGCCAGCAAGTTTAGCAACGTAGATACCAAATGACTGCGAAGCTGCTTTTTCTATTAAGCGATATAGGAATTTTACATTTCCTTTATGATTTAGAGTTTCTACAGTTAAGTTCTTTGCTTGTGGATAACTATCAGCAAGATCAATTAATTCATGGTAGTGAGTAGCAAAAAGACATAGAGCTTTTGTTTCTTCAATAAAATGTTCTACTAGTGCCCACGCAATAGAAAGGCCATCATAAGTCGATGTTCCTCGTCCAACTTCATCAAGAATGATAAGAGAGTTCTCTGTTGCGTGCCTTAGAATCTCAGCTGTTTCGGCCATTTCAACCATGAAAGTTGATTGACCTTTTAAAATATCATCACTTGCACCAAGACGACTAAATAAGAAATCACAGATACTAACTTTTGCATTTTCAGCAGGAACGTATGATCCAATTTGTGTTAGTAATTGAATGATTGCGATTTCACGCATAACTGTTGTCTTACCGGCCATGTTAGGACCAGTGATAAGACCAAAGTATGTTTTTTCATTAAGTTTGAGATCGTGAGGAATAAACTGATCTTTTATAGCAGCTTTAATTAACGGATGCCATGCACCGTGAATATCCATGTCACGGGACTTGTCCGAAATTGTTGGTCTCGAAAATTCTTCATTACGAGCAATCCAAGCAAGTGATTGGAGAGTATCTGTTGTGGACAGAATATTTGCTAGGTTTTGAATAGCATTACTTAGCATTGTGATTTGCTTAATTAAGTTCTTAAAGATTTCTCTTTCTAACTTTTCAAGTTTCTCACGAGCTACCACAACTTCTTTCTCAAATTGAGTTAGTTCTTCTGTTGCATATCTTTCAGAGTTTACGAGAGTTTGCCTACGTACAAAGTTTGCAGGAACTTTATCTGTATGAGTTTTTGATACTTCAATGAAGTATCCAGCAACATTATTTGATTTAATTCTCAGCTTTTGAATTCCAGTCTCTTCACGGTATCGATTTTCAAGTTCAACAAGGGCCTGGGCCGTATTTTGTGAAACTTTAGCAAGACGATCACGTGTCTTATTTGCACCTTCCTTAATTAAGTTTCCTTTATCGAGGCTTGCACCAATTTCATCATTGATCGTTAACTTAATTTCATTGCGAAGTTCAAAAAGACTTTCTTTTGCTTCTTTATTTAATGTTCCAAAGACATTTGTAGGAAGCTTCTTAAGAGAGTTTAATAGATCTTCATAGACATCAACAGCACTTGCAATATTAAGAAGGTCTCCGGCATTTGCACGATTTGTCGCGGCCTTTGCTAGAATTCTTTCTAAGTCGCGTACGTTGTTTAATGACTCACGCGTATCTTGTAGAAGTTCATCATTTTTTAAGAAGTACTCAATTGTATCAAGACGATTTTTAATTTCTGCCTTACTCGTAAGTGGAGATGTGAAAATCGTTTTAAGTTTTCTTGAACCCATTGAAGTCTTTGTCTTATCCATAAAACCAAGGAGAGACTCTTTATAGGTTTCACGAGACTTTGGCAGTATCTCAAGTCCTGTTAGAGTTGGTATCGTCACTTTCATTGAGCCTGTTTCATCACTAAGGCTAAAAGTATGAAGGTGAGAGAATCCTTCGTGGTTTTGAGTTGAACAAATATAATATGAAAGGGCACCAATTGGTTCTAATACCGTTTCATTTTCTTTGATAACTTGGTCACGTTTATAAGTCGGAATTAATTTTTCAATATAGACACTCGAGTACTTTTCTTTAAAGTATTCTTTTGAAAGGTGAGTAACTAGAGTCCCGTTGTGTTCATTTAAAGTCGCAACATTTTCATACTTATCCCATTGACCTAGGTATGTAAGAAATTCTTTTGGTGCAAGAACACGAAGCTTTTCAATAAAGTCCTCAAAAGTTTCAAGAATAAAACCTTTGAAGAATCCTGTTGTGAAGTCGATTGTGATAATTTCAAAGCGTCCATTTGTTTCATTACAAGCGACAATGAATTGATCTTCTTTTGAGTCGGTCTTATCGAGATCAAAGGGCATCCCTGGAGAAACAACTTGAGTTACTGCACGCTCAACAATTCCCTTTGCTTCTTTTGGATCTTGGACCTGTTCACATATTGCAACTTTTAATCCTTCTTTTGAAAAGCGATCAATATAAGTTGCGGCCGCATGATGTGGAATACCGGCCATTGGAATTTTGTGCTCTCCAAGTTTTCCTCGGTGAGTAAGAGCAATATTTAAAATCTTAGAAGCGTTAATTGCATCTTCAAAGAAAACTTCATAGAAGTCACCCATGCGAAACATTAGCATGTGGTCGCGATATTGGGTTTTTATCTCGTGATACTGGGCCATCATTGGAGTTAGCTTTACTCCTTCGGCCACGATTTTCTCAATCTCTAAAGTCATATTATTGTTTCCCATATGTGTTGTGTATTCCTGAGCGATTAACTCTACCAAATACGCAACCATTGGAAAAGACTCCAATACTTACAATTGGCATGACGCGGATATTTGTCGTAAAATAGAAGGACGTAAATAGCTGATTATTTACTCAATTTTTAAGGAATTTATTTTGCTAAGCGTTGGACAGAGGTTGTCAATTTGGTTATTTCTCTTTGGCATCTTCGCTTCTACATATATGGGACTCTTTGTTACTTACAATACAACGGGTATTGATGAGAGTATGAATGAGCTTCTTGATCAAGACGTCTACTCATATTTTAAAAATGTGAAGTACTTTAAAATGTCTGATAAGCAAGGACGTTATCATTTAGATGCTGCTGAGGTTTCACAAAATTTAACAACCAATGTTTTGATTCTAACAGAGCCGAGTGGGGTTCTAATAAACGACTATCAGTCGCAGCCGATGTATTATGATGCCTACACAGGTGTAATCAATGTTAATAAGAAGTATCTTTCGTTAAGAGGAAATGTCATCTTAAGAGATCCAAATATTCGTATCGAGTCTGACTCAATGACATATTCTGATAATTCCCAAATGGTAAATTTTCAAGGAAATGCAAAATCATCATCTAAGAATTTCGATGCTGCTTATGAAATTGAAGTTGGCGCAGATAATCTTTCATACAATCTCTCAAATGAGTTAGTTAGATATGATGGAAATGTAAAAGGAAAGGTAAGTCGAACGAGGGCCTATGAAGATGATATCAAATTTGAGGCCAACTCGATTGTCGTCGATAAGAGCAAGCGCAATGCCAATTTGAGTGGAAATGTAAAATTTCTTAAATCTCAACTAGTTGCAAGTGCTCGAAATGGCGAAATCTACCTAGATAATTATAACAAAAAGCTCAAGTATTATGCACTTTATGACGATGTGGTTATTGAGGAAACTGTTTCTCCTAAAGGACAGCCACCTTTCAAAAGGAAGGCTTTCAGTGAGAGACTCGAGGGATTTATGGCAGAAGAAAAAATCGTTCTGCTAGGTCTTCCAAGGGTTTATCAAAAGAAAGACTTATTGAGAGGTAACACAATTGTTCTTAGGCGAGACATCGAAACCATTGAAGTTGATGATGCTAATACGAATTTTAAAATAAGGTAATAGCATGTCAGAAGAAATAGCACAGTTATCAGCTCATGGTTTAAAGAAAGTTTACGGCGGACGAGAAGTCGTTAAAGGCGTAAGCATCGATGTTAAGCAAGGAGAAGTTGTCGGTTTACTCGGCCCAAACGGTGCTGGAAAGACAACATCGTTTTACATGATGGTTGGGCTCGTTAAAGCAGATGAGGGTAGTATTGATCTCTCAGGTGAAGACTTAACGGAGCAGCCAATTCATATTAGGGCCCTAAAAGGTGTTGGATATCTTCCTCAGGAAGCTAGCATCTTTAGAGATTTATCGGTTGAGGCCAATATTTACTCGGTACTTGAAAACCGAGACTTACCAAGGGCCAAGAAGAAGACACTTCTTGATAACTTGATAAGCGACTTTGGTCTTGGACATATCCGTAAGTCTCTCGGTTCAGCTCTTTCCGGTGGGGAAAGAAGAAGAGTTGAGATCGCACGAACACTGGCATTAGAACCAAAGTTTGTCCTTCTCGATGAACCTTTCGCTGGAGTTGACCCGTTAGCCGTTAATGACATTCAAACTGTTATTAACAGCTTAAAAACGAGGAATATTGGAGTCCTCATTACCGACCACAACGTTAGAGAAACACTTGGAGTAGTTGATCGCGCGTTTATTATGAGTAGTGGAGAATTACTTGTAAGTGGGACACCGGAAGATATTGTAAACGATGAAAGAGCACGGAAGTTCTATCTTGGTGAAGAATTTAAAATGTAGCTAGACCAATAAACTAAAGTAGAGGTCTGGTTACGAAATGAATAAGGAACCACTATGGCCACTAAACTTTCACAAAGTCTAAATCAGTCTCAACAACTCGTGATGACGCCGCAACTTCAGCAGGCGATTAAACTACTCACATTAAGTCACTTAGAAATGACAGATGTTATTGCTAAGGAGATGGTTGAAAATCCGATGCTAGAAGAAGTTTCCCATGGTGAGGGAGATTACAAACTAGATAAGTTAGAGAATCAATCTAAAGAAGCAAAGGCCGACGATTTTAAAGAAGAGGCCATGATGAGTAGTGGTGACGATATCGACTGGCAAAAGTATGTCGATAGTTACAACTCAACTACATATGAACCAAATATGGCAACACCATCTCTTAGTCCAGATGATATGCCTAATTATGAAAATATGGTTTCCAAAGGTGCTTCACTAGCTGAGCACTTAGAGTGGCAGCTACGTATGGAAGACCTTAACGATGTGGAAATTGATTTTGCAATTGAGATCATCGGAAATATTAATGATGATGGTTATCTCTCATGTAAGTTTGATGAACTAATTGAGACTTCAAACCTTGAGCGTGAAGAGTGTTTGGGAATGCTGGAGCTTGTGCAAAGACTTGATCCTGTAGGATGTGGTGCTCAAGACCTTGTTGATTGTCTTCTTGCTCAGGCGCGTATCGCTGAAGAGCGTTCACCTTTACTAGAAAAACTTATTCGTTTTCATTTAACGAATCTTAAAAATAGAGATTATAAGAAAATTACAGCTGATACTGGTGTTGCAGAAGAGCAGATTATTGAAACAGCAAAACTACTTCATAATTTTCATCCAAAGCCAGGAAGACTTGTTGGTGGGGGAGAAACTCATTATGTAACTCCTGATGTTTACGTAGTTGAAATCGGTGGAGAGTTCGTTGTTCAGGTTAATGACGACGGTGTACCAAGATTAAGAATTTCTAAAATGTATCAGGATATGCTTAATCAAGCAGAATCCCTACAGAATAAAGAAGCTAAAGAATTTGTGGAAGAAAAACTTAAGTCGGCTTTATGGCTAATTAAGTCTATAAATAAGAGACAGAGAACAATTGACCAAGTGGCAAAATCAATTGTGAAAAAACAGCAGCAGTTCTTTAAAAAAGGACCTAAGCATTTAAAGCCAATGGTTCTAAAAGATGTTGCCAATGAATTAGGAGTTCATGAGTCGACAGTTTCACGTGCTACTTCAAATAAGTATATGCACACACCAATTGGAATGTTTGAATTAAAGTATTTTTTCAACGCTGGAATTGGTGGAGATAAAGGTGGAGTGGATGCCGTAGGTGAAGTTGTTAAGCTTAAAATCAAAGAGCTTGTAGACAATGAGAATCCAAAGAAGCCTCTATCAGATCAGAAGATTGCCGACCTTTTGAGTCAAGAGGAGATGAAAGTAGCAAGACGTACAGTCGCTAAGTACCGAGAAAGTCTTGGCATTTTGTCGTCGTCAAAAAGAAAAGTAAAATAGCTCGATATTTTGGAAAAACAGCCGATAGGTCAGTTCCAAGATACTTTATATCATAGAGGAGAATGTATTTTATGAAAGTTACAGTAAGTTTTAGACACCTTGAGCATACGCCAGCACTTGATGAGAGAATCCACGAAAAGTCAGAGAAGATTGCAAAATATCTGGACGGTAATCTCCATTTGAAGTGGAGCTGTGAAGTAAGAGATGGTCGCGAGCACTATGCTGAAATTGAGGTTCTAGGGCCAGGGTTTGACTTCCATGCTGAAGCTCATTCGGAAAACCTCTACAAAACAATTGACCTAGCAGTTGCTAAAATTGAAAAGCAAGTGCAGAAGAAAAAAGAGAAAATGCGTAATCGCAAAAAGATGCCTCATAAAGATATCGAGATCCTTGATCCAGAAAGTGCTTGGCTTGAGCACGAGCCTGATATTGATGATATGGCATCTTAAACTTATTTCTTAAGTAAAATTAATATCTAAAATAAGGCCTTCTAATAAAAAAGAAGGCCTTTGTCTTTTGTTGCTCTTCTTGCTAAGCTTCTCGCCTTAGAAAGGAGACCTTATGAAATTCTTAATTTCATTTTTATTAATTTTTAATACTTTTGCTTATGAAGAAATCTCTTCACACACTAACTTTTATAAGAAAGTAACTCACTATGCTTTAAAGAATAAAGTCGCTCCAAGTGACATTCTTGTCATCTACGATATTGATAATACTTTACTGCGTTTTAAAACGAGTTTTGCTAGTGATCAGTGGTTTAACTGGCAAAAAGATCAGATAAAAAAAGGATGCCCAAAACACTGTATCGCAAAATCTGTTGGGGGAGTGCTTCAGTACTCGTATAATGCGACTTTCTTGTCACGTATGTTACTTGTCGAAAAAGAGATCCCATCGCTTATCAGAAGCCTTCAGGAAGCTAATTATGGGGTTGTTGCTCTAACATCACGTGGGCCAGTTAATCATCCAGCAACAATTCGTGAACTGAATCGAAATGGCGTTGATTTTGATAAGAGGAATGCACCGAAATGGCCATTTTCTACTAAGCTGAATGGGCGAAAGGTTCGTTATGCAGATGGTGTCTTCTTAACGTCAGGGTTAAACAAAGGTGAGATGCTTACTTATCTTATTAATCGACCTAATTTAAAAAAGAAGTATAAAGCGATTTTCTTCTTAGATGATCGATTAAAGCATGTGAAGCATATGGATAAGTGGTTTAAGGGAAAGCTTGATGTTAATTCATATCGATTAACAACGACAGATAAAATCGTTAAGGCTTTCGAAGAGTCTGATAAGAAAGAAGTAATAAGAGTTGGTGAAGAATTTAAAGCATTGATGAAAGATTTAAATTAAAAAAAAAGCCTTCTTAGAAGGCTTTTTTAATATGATCTTGTCGTACAAAAAGTATTCATTCCAATTGTTGTACATTCAGTTTTTCCTGAACTTCTGCTTGTGCGAAAACTACCATCCCAGCTGTCTTGATCATGTTGTCTCATTGTAAGATAAGCAGATAGTGATGTTCTTTCTTGTTCAGAGAGATAAATGCTTTCTCCATTTTCAACTGCTCTTGATAACTCTTTAAAGTCGATATCGGCATCCTCTCTAATTGTGAGCATTCGCATACTTAATTTAACGGGATATCTTCTCTCATCCCAATTCTCTTTTATATGTCTTTTATTTGCTTTCTTATATCGCTTTCCATCTGATGATTTAATTGCGAATAGTCCAAATTTAAAGATTACACCTTTTTCATTTCGCATTTCATAGTTATCCACATGCCAATACTTTAATCCATCGCTTCCAATAATAAGACCTTGGTCTTCATCAAAGTAAGATCCAGCTTGGTCAAAAGGAGCAAGTTTTGTTGGAAAGATACCTGCCTGTGCGCTTGAAATAGAAATTAGCATGATAAGAAATATACCAAAGATTGATTTCATTTATTTCCCCCTATCGAAATATGAACAATCTATATCGTCGGGGGAATGATGCTGTCTAGAGACAAAATGACACTACTAATTAATTGTAGAACTCGCGCATAAAGTCTTTAATAATCTTTTGTTCAACTGTTCCTTTTGTGCGAAAAGGGGCCGTGATTCTTACATTTAATTCAATTTCTTCCTTTGAATTAAAAGTAATTTGAACTCTTGGCTTTAAAAGAGGGGTTTCAAGATGAGACTTTGTAAATAGCTTATTAAGAGCTCTTTGGGCCACTTCAAAATACTCTGAACAATAGAAGTCTGCTCTTTCAAGAAGTATTTGCTCTGCTTTTTCCCAATCATCATGAGGGTCTAATATTATATTAAAGCTATGGAGAACATAGCTTTTTAAGAATGTTTCATTTGTTACCTTACAGCTTAGAAATACTGAATTTGGGATAATGATGGAGCGTCCCGTAAAGTTATGAGAGTTCTTATTTGGCCCAAATTCTAAGAGAGTCGTTGTAAAAAGATCGCGATCGATAACGCTTCCTCTTCTTCCATCGACTTCGATAGCATCACCAATTATGAAGCCACCAGAGAAAGTTTTATAGATTCCACCAATTAAATTAAGGGAGAATTCCTTTGTAATAAGGACGATTGCAACAAGAACAGCAGCGAGTGAAAAGGCCAAGTTTTTAATCTCTGCCGAATATATATACAGTGCAATAAAAGCAAATAAAATAGTAAGAGAGATATTTGTATTAACAACATAACGTCTTTTCTGCTCTGTAGAAACGGACTTTGTCTTCTTTAGTACAAAAGAGACAAAGTGATTAATAAAATAGAAAAGAATAATCAGTAATACTAAATATACTGACTTTTTAATTTCACCATTTGCATTAATAAAAATATTCTCTAATTTCATAAGCTTAATTATAGTCTCAAATCCATAAATCCAGAATAACTATTTGCACAAAATTGCAAATGTTAAAGACATAGTTAATAACATAGTGATAAAATTAATCAACCTGAAAATCATTTATAAGTAATCAAAAATAAAGGACTTTTGTTCATATGCTTAACGTTTCCAATATTTCAAAAATTCAAAGTAGTGAAACTCTCTATTCAGGAGGAAGTTTTCAAATAAATCCAGGTGAAAAAGTTGGTCTCGTCGGTCCAAATGGAGCTGGTAAAACAACACTATTTCGAATGATTATTGGAGAAGAAAAGCCAGATGAAGGACAAGTATCATTTCCCGATAAATTACGTTGGGCCTATTTTTCACAAAAAGTAGGTGAGCTTGCGGGCCAAACAGCTCTTGAAGTTGTTATGTCTGGAGATGATAAAATTTCAAAATTAGGTGAAAAACTTAAGGTTTTTGAAGAAAAGCTGGCCGATTGCGCCAATATGAGTGATGACGAAATGAATGATGTCCTCATGAAAATGGGTGATGTTCAATCAGAGTTTGAAAAAAGAGGTGGCTATGACCTCGAAACTCGCGCTGAAGAAGTTCTGACTGGACTGGGGATTATGCCAGAAGATCACGGGAAGATGATTGAAGACTTCTCTGGTGGTTGGAAAATGAGAATCGCCCTTGCGCGAGTTCTTGTGATAAGTCCTGATCTCATTATCATGGATGAGCCGACAAACTATCTTGATATGGAGTCGATTCTTTGGCTTGAAGATTGGCTTAAGACTTTTGAAGGGGGAATCTTTATGACGACCCACGATCGCGACTTCATGAATAATGTTTGTAATAAAATTATTGAGATCGCTCATAAGAGAATTACCACATACTCGGGAAATTATGATTTCTACGAAAAAGAAAGAGATATTAGAAGAGAGCAATTAATCGCTCAAGCTTCAAGGCAAGCTGATATGTTGGCCAAAGAAGAAGAATTTATTGCAAAGTTTAAGGCCCGCGCTTCTCATGCGGCACAAGTACAATCTCGTGTGAAAAAATTAGATAAAATTGATCGCATTGAAGTTCCTGCTGAAGAAGAAAGCATAAGTTTTCAATTTCCAACACCTCCGCGAGGTGGAGATGATGTTGTTATTATTAAGGACCTTGCAAAGTCTTGGCCTTTAAGTGAAGGAGCGCAACACGATGTCTTTGATGGCCTTTCAGTAACTGTTAAAAGAACAAATAAAATTGCAGTTGTGGGTGTTAATGGTGCAGGTAAGTCAACGTTATTAAAATGTATCACTGGCCATACAGACGCAACAAAAGGAAGTGTTAGTATTGGCCCAAGTATTAAACTTGGCTACTTTTCACAATATTCACTAGAGGTATTAAATCCTGAATCATCAGTTTTTGATGAAGTAAGAAAGGATCTACCAACAGCTAGTGATGGATATATTAGAAACCTTCTTGCGGCATTCTTATTTCGCGGGCAAGACGTTGATAAGAAAGTTAAGTATCTCTCTGGAGGAGAGAAGTCGCGACTTGTTCTTGCAACTCTTCTTTCACAAAATAATAATTTTCTGGTTCTCGATGAGCCAACAAACCATTTAGATATTAAATCGAGAGAAGTCCTCTTAGATGCTCTTAAGAGATATGAAGGGACGATAATGTTTGTCTCCCATGATAGACACTTTTTGAGTGAGTTGGCCGAGCAGGTTTACGAAGTCGATAAAGGTGAAGTAAGAATTTTTCCTGGGAACTATAAAGAATATTTGGAAAGGATTTAAATATGATTCACTTAGTTAATTCTGAAGCACAGTATTTAATACTATTTACAGTGCTCTTAATATTGCCAAAGCTTTTACTGAGGTTTCAGATCCCAATAGGGATTTCTTCGATTGCTTTGGGTGTCGGAGCTGGATTAGGACTGGGGTGGTTTAGAGGAGATGAGCTTCTTCTTATGCTTTCTCGTCTTGGTATTACTTCTTTGTTTCTCTTTGCTGGTTTTGAAGTTGAAATAGAAGAGCTAAAGCAAAATTGGAAGGAGTTATTTTTAGGAGTAACTCAAATGTTAGCAATTACGCTTTTAGTTGCTTTTGGAATTTCTCTTTACTTTGAAATTGCCTTTAGGCCTGCGACTTTAATTGCTCTTGGTATTATGACGCCATCGACAGGTTTTATTTTAAACTCTCTAAAAAATTATGGATTCTCAGAAGGTCAAGAGTATTGGATTCGTTCAAAGGCCATCTCTAAAGAAATTGCAGCGATCTTATTACTCTTTGTTACGTTGCAGTCTGAAAGCCTTGTGAACCTTGGAAGTTCAACAATGGTTCTTATTGCACTAAGTGTTTTCTTACCATTAGCATATAAATTATTCTTCAAGTATATAGCGCCTTATGCAAAAGACTCAGAAGTTGGTTTTCTTATTCTTACAGCTCTTATCTGTGGTGTAATTACAAAGAAAATTGGAACTTATTATCTTGTTGGTGCATTTATCGTTGGATTTATTGCTTCAGAGTTTAAGCACTTTGGAAAATCGGATAAGTCAGAAGAAATTATTAAGAACTTACAAATGTTCTTCTCATTCTTTATCCCATTCTACTTCTTCAAAGCAGGGGTTAGTTTTACAAAAGACCTATTTAGTACTGAAGGATTAATCATTGGTTTAGTTTTCTTAGGAGTCTTTATTCCATTGAGAATTATCAATACATATTCAAATATGAATTTCTTTATGAAGGACTTTTGGCCTGATCGTAAGGAAATTACTATGTCACTTCTTCCAACTCTTATCTTTGGTCTTGTTATGGCCCAAATTTCAAGAGAAAGATTTGATATACCACTAGAGATCGTTTCGGGGCTTGTTATTTATACACTAGTTGCAAGTGTAATCCCTGCGTTTATGTTTAAGAAAGTTCCACCTGAGAACTTCTAAAAATACAATGTTGCGCCTAGGATAACTTGATGGTTTTCCGGGCGCTCACCACTTGGCTCAGTGCTATCATCAAAGACAAACTCAAGACCTAGTTCAACTTGCTCATATCGGTAAATATAAGAGGCAAGATAATAGGACATTTCGTAGTCTTCATAATTAACTTCATCAGAATTTTGCCAATTATAGCCGATCATTAATTGATGTCTCTTTGTGATATTCCAACCAATTAATCCCTCAAAGTCATCAGTTCTAATAAAGTTTCCATCCACTAGCTCAAGATCCTTTGCATCAGCATAATTAAATGCCGTAAAAAACTCTTTATAGATGTATCTTGCTCCAACTGAAACCGATGTCTCGCTAACATCTTCTCCTGTGCTATCTGTAATGAGATTAATTGCAGCTGCACCAAGAATGATATTCTTTGTGATATAGCGAATAGAAGCTGCAATACTATGTTCTAAGACGAGCTGGCCAATAACATTGCCAGCAGAGTCGGTTATATCTGTTGACTCATCTCCTGTTAGTTTTGCTTGGGCCCCCAAGTGAATATTTCCTAGCTTATAACGTAGTTGGACTAGATCGACTCCACGAGACGTTCCAATAACTTCACCATTTGAAGTATAAGTTGAAGAGGCAAATGCACCTGTCACCATAAAGATATCTGTTAGGCCAGATATGTCGTACCAGACAGACCAGTTCTTTCCAATCGTTGCCTCAAAGTCTCCCTTGGATAAGGAGAGGTAAGTTAGTCTTGTTGAAAATGGCCGGTCGCTAGTATTATCTACTTGAAAACGACCGGTCGTATTAGGAATTTCCTGAACGCTTTGGCTCGTATTGCTGGTATTGATTCCAAACTCAGCACGAAGACCAGTGGTGAACCCCTCGAGTAGGTCATCTCTCTCATATTTGAACCCAAAACGAGAGGAGTTATTATTTAGCGACTGAACTCCCGCTTGGCCAATAGCGGCCATTGAAAGCTTTCCGTATAGACTAAAATTTCCACCAAGGTCTTTGGCCTGAATTATTTTAGGAGTAAATAGAATGGATATTATAAAAAGATATTTTTGAATATACCCCACAAAACCCTCACTAAAATTAGTCTAATTTAATAGTAAAAGGGTTTTGTGTGGTTTTTTAACTTAAGAAAAGTAAATTCTTAGTGCTGTACGCCACCTACACCGTGAGCGTGACCGTGAGCAACTTCTTCATCAGTTGCCTCTCTAACTTCAGTGATTTCAATATCAAAAGTTAGATCTTGTCCTGCAAGAGGGTGATTACCGTCAAGAGTAACCTCTTCACCTTGTAGTTCGACGATTGTAAATGGAGGTAGACCTTGATCTTGGTTTACTTGGAATACGTCTCCAATATTTAATTGAGCGTCAGCTGGAAATTGTGACTTTTGAACTTTAATAATTAGTTCGTCATTCTTATTTCCGTAAGCATCTGCTGCTGCTACGTCAATTTTTGCTTTTTCTCCAACTGCCATTCCAATAACCTTTTCTTCTAGTCCTGGAATAATTTGTCCAACACCTTCAAGAAAAAGAAGTGGACCATGTTCAGAAGAAGTATCTAAAACTTCATTGTTTGAGTTCGTTAATGTGTAGTTAAATCCGATAACTTTTGGCATAATAAGCCCTCATGTTGTTAGTGTTTATTAATAAAAAAGAGTATAAAGTCTCAGCCTAACAATGTATTTGATAGAAGGCAAATAAAGAATGAGTGAATTAGATAATGTAAAATACATCGAAAAAATCAATGGATTCCTTGAGGAAACAATCCAATTGGTAAAACGTTTACCTGATTTAAACGCCGCAGCACTGGCCGATATTGCAGATAATATTAAGGCTTTGCGCGACGAGTCGCTAAATTGTAAGGAAGATGATTTACCTGGAATTATCCAGCAGATGAATTTATTGAATCAATTGGCCGAGCGTTACGAACAGCACCAAAGTATGCCAAGCCTGGAATCTCCATTCTTTGGTCACTTTAAAATTGAGCAAAATGGAAAGTTAAAAGACTTCCTTATTGGACACGTACCATTTTCACATAAAGAGCTAAAGTTTAAGATTATTGACTGGAAGAAATCACCAATGGCGAGAATCTTCTATCAATATGGACAAGGTGATGACTTTGACTTTGATCTCGATGATCGAGTTATCGAAGGACGTATTTTAGAGAAGGCCATCTTAACTGTTAGAGATGGACAACTGGTACGAGTTGACCGAGAAGGGGACTCATTTGTTTATCGTGATAATAAATGGATGTCCCTAAATGAAACAGTTAAAAAACTTGCTGGAGGAGAAGGGAGTGCAAATCAGTCCCTTGGTAGTGGGCGTACTGGATTTGATGGGCCAGAAGTAATCTCACTCCTAGATAAAACTCAATACGACCTTGTTAATCAAAGTGTGAATAAGCCACTTCTAATTACGGGGGGAGCAGGTAGTGGTAAGACTACAGTTGCTCTTTATAGGATTGCAAAACTTTGTCGTGAAGATGGAATTCGCCAACAAGATGTAATGGTTATTGTTCCAAACCAAGGACTTGTTAAGCTTTCAAAGAAGCTTCTAATTGAGTCTAATCTTGAAAATGTAAGAGTCTCTACTCTTGATGATCTTATTAAAAAGATTATTTTTCAAAATATAAGAAATATACCTAAGAAGATTGAATATAATCCGATGGATTCAATTGCCACTGTAAAAAGAAATCCTAAGCTTCTTAGTTTAATTGATGAATATCTTGAAAAGAAAGAAGAAGGAATTCGAGCAAAACTTAAAGATCGTGACCTTGAATTTTTCGATAATCAAGATGGCCCTCTTTATTTAAAACTTAAGAGAGTTAGTGAGAAGACTCATGATTCGATCTTAAAAGTAGAATTAAGAAAGTTATTAAAGAGCTTTAAAAATGTACGAGAAGAGTTATTAAATATCTTTTCAGACTATAGTCTAATGGAAAAACTTCCTGAGATGACTAATCGTCAAGTAACGTCACATATGCTTAAGGACTTAAAGTTTTATACTGCAAAACAAATTCAGTTAATGGACTCTGATAGTGATTACGTTAGTAAAGAGTCTCGAGATAGTGAAGTCACCGGATTTGTGGATAAGTACGATCTATCACTTTATAATTATTTAATTGTAAAACAATTTGGACATTTAAAGTATTTTGGCCGTGAATTTAAATTCTATAAGCATATCTTTTTAGATGAAGCACAAGAACTTTCACAAAGTGAACTTAAGCTACTTGGTCAAATTAAACATCGTGATGGAAATTTCACAATCGCTGGGGATAGTGTTCAGCAGATTGATCGTACTTTTGAATTCACTTCATGGCACGATGTCTGTCATAACCTTGAATTAGATGTCGATGATATTCAAGTTGAAGAGCTCAATGTTTCTTACCGTTCACCAAAAGAGATCGTCTCTTTCGCTCATCATGTACTAGGTCCACTTGCCCCTAAGCAATTACCTGATTCAAAGCGAGATGGTGGACCAATTGTTGAAACATCCGTTCAACATTTGGAACATGCGGCGATGCTAGTGAGTAGTGCTCTTATTGAACTAATGAATCGCGAACCGAAGGCCTCTGTTGCCATTATTTGTGCTAAGGAGAGTGTGGCGCGAGAACTGTATCGAGAAATTGAAGAGGTCGGAAGTGTTCGACTTGTTTTAGATGAGAACTTCTCACTGAAGCCTGGGATTGAAGTCACAACAGTAGAGCAAATCCGAGGACTCGAATTTGATTATGTCATCATTCCAGATTGTGATAAGGAAAATTATCCAATTGATAACACTGCTCGTAAACGTCTACATTTAGCAGCGACACGTGCAATCCACCAATTATGGTTACTATATAAAGATAAGTCTCTTATTGCTTAAGTAAGAGACTATAGAGGAAGAAGTTTGAAAAATTTTGGATACGTAATTCTAGGCTATATGTCCTTAGTCGCTCTAAGCTTTATTGATAATGGACGTGGGGCCGTTTATCCAGAACTACTTCGCTTCTTTTCAATTGGACCTGATAAGGGCTCATTAATCTTTTCCTTAATGTCTATTACCTCTGTTCTAGCATACCTTTCAACTTCTCTTTGGCTACCTAGGCTAGGGCCTGTTGTCTCAACTCGAGTTGCTATGATCATGATGGCAATTGGAACATATGGTATTGGTGCAGGAGGAGACTTTCAAAACTTCGACTTAAGTTTAGTCTTTGGTGCCTTAGCTGGTTTTGGATTTGGAATTACTGGTATCACGATGAATTTTATGGTTGATTCTGGAGCACCACCTTTTCAAAAAAGGCGATTCTTATCGGGGCTACATGGAGCTTATGGGCTTTCTTCACTCCTTGCCCCTCAATTATTATCACTATTTCTTTATGTTAATCTTAGTTGGATTCACTACTTTAAATTTTTAGCAATTCCTTGTGCTATTGTTTTGATTTATTCATTTTTTACTCATGATAGTCATCATCAAGATATAAAAGAAAACCACGGTACAATGAAGGATGCATTTTTCATGAATCTCTTAATTGGCCTTTTCGCTGGTTGTTACGTAGCCTCGGAGATTATGGTTTCTTCTAGAATAAAGTATTATCTTGTTGAAGCCCATGGATTTAGTGAATACGTAGCAAATAATTATCTTTCTTATTTCTTTCTCTTTCTTATGATTGGGCGACTAGGATTCGCATTTTTTAGGATTGAATTAGAGTCGAAAAAGTTAATTATTATCTCTTTAGTTTCGACATTAATTTGTTTTAGCTTAGGTGAGATACATCAAATATTTTATGCAATGACAGGGCTGTTTATGTCGTTTTGTTTCCCTGTCATTGTCGATTGGATTTCAAATTCATTTCCAAAAAAGAATCATGTCGTTCTTGGTAGTACCATGAGTTATATTGGAGTAGGTATTGCAGTTATGCACTTTATCTTTGGTGCAATCGCCGATCGCTTTGGTGCTGGCAACGCTTTCTACCTCTTTTATCTCTTAAATATTGGCTCTATGGTTTCATTTTTCATAGCGATGAGTCTTGTTAAAAGATATCATCAAAATGAGAGTTTATAAGAGAGATAATAGCTTCTAGGCATCGTTCCATAGTACTCGACGTTTTCGTACTTCTTATCAAGAATATTTAAAACTTTAAAAGAAAAGTTTTTATAATGATAAGTGAAATTACCTACAATATAGGACGGTAGCTCTCCACCAACATCTTTTCTCTTTCCAACGTATTGCCAATTATTAATCAGTCTTTGATTTTTACTTAGTTGATAACCAAGAATTAAGCTTCCTAATTGTTTTGGTGTTCTTAATAAATCAGAATCATCTGTTTCATTCTTTGCACGTTGAAAAGTTAGAGATGTCTTTATATTGAAACTATTTTTAAATTCTATTGAATGATTTAATTCAATCCCTTGAATTTGAGATTTTGCTATATTGTCATAACCAAAAACAGTAGTATCGTAATCAATTTGATTTTTAAGATCATAGTTAAATATAGCGGCCTCAAATTGAGACATTATCGTATTGTAGCTAAAGATAAACTCTGTATTTATACTATCTGTTGGTTTTAAATCATCAACTTGGTTGGCCAGTTGATAAAGTGTAGGAAGTTTAAATCCTTGTGAAATATGTGCCTTTAAAGAGATCTCATTATTTATTCGATAACCTGCACCTGCGCTACCTATTACGTTTGAGTTATTAGACTGTATTGATGAGAAGTCATCAAATCGTAGTCCAAGATCGTAGAACCATTTCTCAAGACTTAAGTTTGCTGCAGTGTAAACTGAGTATAATTCACTTTGAGAATTCTCAACTTCGTCTTCTTGCTTTGTGTACTCAACTCCAGAAAGTAGGCTTAGGTTTTGAGTGTGCTTATACTTAATATCAAGTTTAGCTTGTGTCTCATTACCTTTATATAATGGCGTAAAGCTATTCGTAGGGTCTTCTCTCTTAATATGTGAATAACGAATACTTGGAGTTATCGTTAATTTTTCATCTTCAGAAAAATAATTAAACCCTAGGTAATGATTTGATTGAAGGTATTCATTAAGATCGTTTTCAACGACATCGATTGGACCATACGGTGGAGTGGATTCAAAACCATCAATTTCTACTTCTGAGTCAAGAAGTTGACCTTGATAATTAAGTTCTAATTGTTCGTTTAAAAGATAGCTTAAATTAAGATTGAGGTTTAAGTTCTTAAATGAATCATCTTCTGCATTTTCGATTCTATCTTCATTGACAGCAGAGTAGCCATCACTTGAGAGGTAACTCGCACTTAATCCATAATTGAGCTTATCAGAGTTGCCGCTGCTCTGAAGGCCAGCTTTAACTGTATTTAAACTTCCGTATTCAAGATTTAATGAATTGTTCTTATGTCCTTTCTTTGTATTAATCTTTAGAACACCACCAACAGCGTTTGATCCATAGAGTATCGACTGACTTCCTTTTAAGATCTCAATGCTTTCGATATTTTCGAGCAAAAGATTATTCACTTGAAAAGAGTTATTAATATCAGTTGGATCAACAAGCTCGATATTATCGATAATAACTTTAGAAAAACCTGTTGGTAGTCCTCTTAAGTTAAAACTTGCGATTGATCCAAGTCCTCCTGTTTGGGGGATGAATACTGATGACCTACCTTGTAACAGCTCTTGCAAGGTCGTTGCTCCAGAGTCTTCAATTTCTTGGGCGGTAATGACAGTCACATCGCTAGTTATTTTTTCTTTTGATGTTTCAAGCTTTGAGGCCTTGATAAGAATGTCAGCATGAATTGGTAATGAAACTATAGATAATAGAATAAGTGGCGTTTTTATGATCTTCCTCCGAGATATAAAGTTAAAAAAACAGGGATCGGACTTTAACCGTTGCGGGACAGTCTCTGAATTTCACAGAGTTCACCTTGTCGAATTTTTCAATTCATGAATTTTCACAGGAGGCTCATTGTCTGTCAAGAAGAGCTTGAAGACAATGGGCCGTAAGATAGAAATTATATATTGTGATAGTACTGAGAATTGACGACGTCTTTATAAGTTTTAGGATCTTTCTCTTTTAAGTCTGAGAGAATAATCATATCTGGTGCATCTAAATCATTTGTATGTGTATGAACTTGATATTTAAATAACCAATTAAATAATTTACGATGCTCTAGATAGACGATTGTCTCACAGGCAATTAGTAATATCGGCGCTATTAAAAATGAGTTACATAAGAATAACTCAAAAAATAAGATATTAATTACAAGTGGTGCTGCAATTACGGCCGATAATGGAATGAACAAATTTAATAGAAACATTGTCCCAAGTACAATTTCAAGTGATTTAATCATGTAGTAAAGATAACCAGTTTCTTGCAGAGAATTAATAAAGGAAAGGGCCTCAGGTGTAAATTGTGACTCTGTTAATAGCCCTAGACCTGGAGTAACTCCTCCTAGAAGTAGAACCGTTCCCATAACAATTCGAGCACCAACAAAGAGAAACTTCCTTCTTTTACTTTCTGACTTCATAAAACCTCCAAAAGTGATCACCATTGATTATATGACCCAAGAGGCAAGCAAGTATGGAGGTAATGTTAAAATAAATTCAAGTTAAGAGAAAACTTCTTGAATACTAAACGCTTCTTATCTTACAGATAAAATAACCATCTTTTTCAACAACAATATTTTTTGAAAATGGAATGCGGATTCGAAAAAGTGGATCGTAAATCACAAAAGTATCTAGTCGCTGATTACTCTGTTGAAGATATTGTGAAATATCACTTATTTCTTTACCTAGTAATCTTTGATCTTCTTCGTTTTGTACTGAAGTTAGAATTGTTCTCGACTGGTCTTGTTTCATTAACTCAGAATATGCAATACCTTTAAGAGGAGTTTCAACTTTTAGGGAATTTAGTAGAGGGGTTGTTTCAATGAAGTGGCCATCTCGAGACCCACAATAGAATTCAAATCCCTGTTGAACAAATTTCTCTAAGACCTTTTTACTTAACTCATCTTGATAGAGTCGTACTAATTTTAAACCTAAGTATCGAGCTTGTAGCTGGAGTACTTCTTCGGGGATTCCTGTATGACCTAATTCATTACCTTCTTTATTAAGAAGACAAAGAAGAATAATTTCATCCTTTTTATGTGATTCTAATAGTTTCTTTAATGTTGCAAGAGAGGTTAAACCACCACTCCAAAATAGTACTTTCTTATTTTTCATCAATTACTCTTAAGTCCAATTAATATGTGAATAATCCCTATAGGTTTATTTTTACCTCACAAACATGGACATGTTCAATGGAATAAAATTTTCTCAATGATTCTTCTGGAGGAGAAATGAATATGCAACCACTTAATAATTCAAATAATCAGACCCTATCTTTTCGAAATCTGTCCTTGGACCCAAAAAATCGAGTGGCCTATGTTGATGAAAGAAAGGTAGAGCTGACAAAAACCGAGTGTAAGATCTTATTTTTTCTTCTCGATGGTGGCAAAAGAGTCTATCCGAGGGAGCAACTAGTTAAATTTATATGGGGAGATGTAGATGTGGCAAATAAAACGGTCAATACCCACCTCACACACCTAAGACATAAAACAAAAGGTGTTGATTTCAGGATTCGTATAAATCGCAACAACCAAATTTGCTTACACGATCTGTAATGTATTGAATTTATAGCCATTTTTCATATCTGTAGGAAATAATATTTCTATGATTAGGATAATTGTTTAGACATTTCCTATCTATAAGTTGTTAATTTTTTCGCCTCCCATTAACCTAATTTATTGAAGGGGGAGGAGTTAAAAATATGACATTTATTATCCAGAATGATTGGGTAGGATTTAGAAACCTGAGGATTAACCACAAAGAGAAGAAAGTTTATGTTGGAGATAATGAGGTAGCTTTAACAAAAACAGAGTATAAGGTTCTCTACTTTTTAATCTCAGGGGGAAAGAGAATTTACAAATTAGAAGAATTAGTAATGGGAGCGTGGGGACCTGTCGTTGTGACCAATAAAACGATAAATACGCATCTCTCTCATATTCGAGCAAAGATCGAGGGAGTCGACTTTAAGCTCAAGATTAATCGTAACGGCCAAGTCTGTATTAATGACTTATAAATAATTCATGCCAAGGCCTTTCTTCTTTAATTTCTTCCAGTTACAGCTATAATTGGCCCTTAACTGGAAGAGCAAATGAAGAAACTAAATTTAGAAAATTCTAATCAAAGAGATATATTGGGGGCCCAATTATGGGAACTCGATATCTCATTTGATAAGAGTATTTTTTCAAATTGTTTAGATCAGCTAAATCAGGAATTAGAAAATAAGAATTTATTAGTTCGACCAAAGGTTTGGCTTAGTGATGATTGGTTTTGTCCTGATTCTATCTCTGGAATTGCGATACCATTTACTCTAATGCACCCACGTTTAATAGCATTAGAAAGACAGTACATCGGTCATGTCGAAGGTGAAACTCGTGACTGGTTTATGAAGCTTATGCGACACGAATGTGGGCATGTTATGGATAATGCCTACTTTTTAAAAGATGAGCAAAGAAGAAAGAGTATCTTTGGTGATCATGATAAACGTTATCCAAATTCATATATTCCTAAAGTTTTCTCTAAGAATTATGTATATCACTTAGAAGATCATTATGCTCAGGCCCATCCTGAGGAAGACTTTGCAGAAACATTTGCAACCTGGCTAACTCCAAGATCAAATTGGAGAAATATATATGAAAACTGGCCAGCTCTAACAAAGCTTAAATACGTTGATTCTCAAATGAAGAGTTTACGCGGTAAGAAGCCAAATGTCGTTTGTTATAAAGAAGTCGACTCGATAGAGGAGAGCACCTTAACTGTAGCAGAGTATCTTCAGCTTAAGAAGAAGAGACTACGTAAGCAGTCTTTAACGAGACGAAGTCTTAAGCATATTGAGTCATACTTAAATGATAATTCAACAACTGGAACAGATTTAAGAGTTGTTCTAAAAAATAATCGCCAGAAGTTAATTAGAAACATCGCCTTGAAGACTAATACATATCAATATAAAATAGATTCTGTTGTTAAAGATTTGGAGAATATCACTTCAGTTAAGAAGCTATATATTCCAAATGAAAGAGGAACTCAAAACTTAGAAAAACTTTTGCTAAGTCATACTAAAAAGTTTTTCACTGAGGGCCGCGACAGGATTATCATGTGAGTAAAAAGAAAGTTCTCGTACTTGTCCATTCAGATCTAATTCCACCTCAAGATATTTCTAAGGAGGAGGAAGCACGGGAAGAGTTTGAATATAAGCCTTGGATTACTGAATACAATGTTATTAAGACTTTAAAGAATCTTGGTCATAACGTAAAAGTCGTAGGTCTTTATTCTGACTTAATGCCTCTTAGAGAGGCCATCGATGAATTCAAACCAAATATTGTTTTTAATCTACTTGAGGAATTCAATGGTAACGTTCTCTTTGATCAAAATGTGGTTTCCTACTTAGAGCTACTTAAGGTTAAGTATACAGGTAATAATCCAAGAGGCTTAATGATTGCACGTGACAAGGCAATGGCCAAGAAGCTTCTTTCATATCACCGAATAAAAACACCACAATTTCAAGTCTTTAAAAATCGTAAAAAAACGAAGCTTTCTAAGAAGTTGAAGTTCCCACTAATTGTTAAGTGCTTATACCAAGATGCTTCATTAGGAATTAGTGGAGCTTCAATTGTAAAAAGTGAAGAGAAGGCACTTGAACGTATTAAGTATCTCATGGATAAATACGAAGAAGAGGTCATTGTTGAAGAATTTATCGAAGGTCGTGAATTCTTTGTGGGAGTTATCGGTAATAAACGATTAACGATTCTACCAATTCTTGAACTTCGTTTTAACAAAGTTGATAAGCCTGAACTTGAACTCTATTCAGAGAAGGCCAAATGGAATATGAAGTATCGCAAATCAAAAGGTATCGATATTGAGTTAGCAGATATTCCTAAAGAAGTTAAAGAGCGAATAATAAAAATCTGTAAGCGAACATATAAAGTTCTTGAGTTAAGTGGCTATGCTAGGATTGATTTACGTGTTGATGAAAATGGGATCCCATATATTATTGAGGCCAATCCAAATCCAAATATCGCGATGAAAGATGAGTTTGCGATGGCTGCAGAGTCAGCTGGGATAAGCTATAAAAAGTTAATAACGAAACTAGTTAATTAGTTTGAGTTAGGAAGATTGAGCTTTTCGTACTGAGTCTTTAATTGTCCACAAGCTGCTAAAATATCATCGCCCTTTGTTTCTCGTACCGTACAGGTTAGTCCCGCTGCTTGTAGTGATCTTTGAAACCATTCAATGTGTTCATCACTTGGTCTCTTGAACTTACTTTCTGGGTACTCATTAAAAGGGATAATATTAATTTTTGATTCTTTTTTAGGCAGATTTTCAATGAGGCCATCAATATCTTCTTGAGTATCATTTAGATCTTTAATGAGTAAGTACTCGTACATGATACGTCGAGAGTTTTTAACAGGAATTGTTTTCAATGCCTCAAGTAGGCCATCAACTTGGTAGCGCTTATTAATTGGCATAAGCTCAGAGCGTAGGTTATTTCTAATTGCATGTAGTGAAATGGCAACATTCACATCCGGTAGCTCTTCCCATTGCTTAATCTTGGGTACTAATCCTGATGTTGAGATAGTTACCTTGTGCTTACTAAGGGCAATTCCTAAAGGATCAGTTAAGAGGTAGCAGGCCTTTTTAACATTTTCAAAATTATGAAGAGGCTCACCTTGGCCCATAAAAACAATATTTGAGATTTGATAATCTTTATCTACATTCTCGCGCATCCAGCTTGATACAGTTAAGTATTGACCGACAATTTCAGCTGTCGTCAGATGTCTTGTAAGGCCCTGGGTGGCAGTATGACAAAAGGTGCAGCCAATTGCACAGCCAACTTGTGATGAGATACAAAGAGTTGATCGTAGTCGCTTGTCATTTTCACTTTCGATCAAAACAGCTTCAATTGAATTCTTATCTTTAAGACCTAGGAGAAACTTTCTCGTCCCATCTTTTGACAGGCCTTGCCATAATACTTTGAGTAAAGAAAGGTCATATTCCTTAGCTTTTTCACGTACCACTCTTGGCGCATGCTCCCATGTATCAGGGTTGAAATTTAACTTTTTATAGACCCACTTTCCCATGATTTTTGCTTCATCATATGGGAAACTTTCTAAAGTTAAATTATATAAGCTATCTTTTGTCATAATGCATAATTAACCAATTGCATTGGGCCAGTCAATCTTTAAGGAGGAATAATGCGAATTTTACTACCTATTTTGTTCTTATTCAGCTTTGTAAGCTGTTCATCAGTCACAACGAAAGATGTTGACTACCAAGTAGGAGAACAGAATTTCAAAGGTTATATGGCACTTAATGGAAGCGCTGATGATAAGCGCCCTGGTATTGTTGTTGTTCATGAATGGTGGGGTCATAATGATTATGCCAGAAAGAGGGCCGATCAATTAGCTGATCTTGGCTATAATGCTATTGCTCTTGATATGTATGGTGATGGAAAAACTGCTGAGCATCCAAAAGATGCGATGAAATTCTCAAAGCAGGCTTTTAGCAACCCTAAATTGTTAAAGGCAAAGTTTAATGCTGCGGTAGAACTTTTAAAGAAGCAAGAAAGTGTCGACCCTGAAAGAATAGGTGCAATTGGATATTGCTTTGGTGGGGCAGTAGTTCTTTTTAATGCAACTCAAGGAGCAGATCTAAAAGCAGTGGTTTCATTTCATGGATCTCTAGGTGGAATAAAGACAGTAAAAAAGGGATCAACAGCTAAATTACTTGTAATTAATGGTGCCGATGACCCACTTGTTTCAAAAGAAGATATAAAGAGCTTTAAGAATGTTATTAGAGATTCGAAACTTTCCATGAAGTTTGTGAACCTTCCAGGTGCCACTCATGCCTTTACTAATCCTGCTGCGACAGAAAAAGGAAAGAAGTTTAACTTACCGTTAGCTTATAATGAAAAAGCGGATAAAGAATCTTGGGAGATGATGAGAGAGTTTTTACAAAATACACTTTAAATAAAAAAGGCCGTCTTATTGACGGCCTTTTTACTTATAGACATGAATTTAATTTCTTAAAGTTTAAATCAGTGTGATAACCATTTAGACTTAAATCATCAAAGCTTAGTGCTCTTGTTAGCTCATCATTATAATTAACAGCTTTCCAATTTATTGCTACAGGACTTTCACAATCAAGAGCAACATTTTCAATATCAATGATCGATAAGAACTTATTCTTCATTGGAAGTTTAACCTTACATGCTTGGAAGCTACCTGTGTCTCCAACTGAAGCACATAGAGCTGGCTTTTGAGTTTCAAGAACTAATAGATCTCCATCTTTTCTAAAAATTGTAATATCTTTTGATGAAGATTCAAAAGTTGAACCATTATTTACAAGCGCTTCTTGAATTAAGTTAGTTAGAGCATTTCGCTTGTGAGTATCATGGTGTAGGTTACAGTCAGCTGGAGTTGAAGGGTTGAACTTTGTTTGACATGCAAAGTTTTCAGCAAGAGCAACACCGTCTCTTTCACTTACTTTTGCACCGAAATCAGCATCACCTTCAATCTTTCCATGAAGCATACCAGCTACTTTTCCATCTACAATTACTGGAGCACCTGTTGAGTTCCAGTCGATTGCACAATTAGAAAGAACAAAGTTCTTAGAATCTTTTGTTCCGTTAATTGTAGTAAGTAGTGAATTTGTAATACCTTTACATTCTTTCTTTGCTCGAGTGTACTTTCCTTCTGAGAGTGCGTAATTTGTTGTTCCACCTCTTGAGAATGAAGTTATTTCAAAAGTTTTATTCTTATCTCCAAACTTAACACCATCAAATGTTGTTTCTAGGAATCCAACATTACTTTTTTGTTTTGTATTAACTAGAACAATTTCAGAATATTTTTGGTTTTCAATTGAGTCACATGTGTAAGTGAAGCCTTTTAAATCCTTGAAAGCAATTTGCTTACATGCAGATGCCATCCAGTCTCCAAATGATTGATCTCTTTCTTGTCTTGGAAGACATTTCTTTGCTGTAGCAACTAAGTTATCACCAACAAAGAACGATGCACATGTTTGAAGTCGCCCACGATTTAATTTACCCATAAGTAAGACTTCATCTATACATCCATCTTTTGAATATCGATCACATACAAAAGGTGCTTCATTTAGAGCTGATGCAATTGAGACTCCACCAAGGCCTTGGCTATTTAATGTAGGGCCAGTGTTGTCGTATAGGGAAGAGCGATCACCACAAGAAGTGAGACCAGCTAAGGTAAATACTAGTGTTGTTAGAAGTAGGGCGTTCTTCATAAATTCTCTCTCAAATATTTGATTAATGTTGGCCAAAATCTAGCATAAGAAAGATGAACTATGTATCAGTATGTGTCTCAATATAATTTTTACAATTTAGATTATTGAAGGACTTTAGTGTAAGATATAAACCATGAATATCGTCTTTCTCGATGGTAAGTGCTTGATTTGTAATGGCATCATCAAATTTATTTATCGAATTGATCGTAAGAAACGGATCAAATTCTGTCATCTCCAAGATGAGAAGGCGCTAAATTATCTAGAACAAGATTTCGTTAAGAATTTATCAACTGTCGTTTTCTATCAAGATGGTAAGATTTCAACGAAGTCTGATGCGGCCATTAATATCATGGTGACGCTGGGTCATACATATTTTAAACTCTTTCGTTTTATCCCGCGTTTCATTCGTGATGGAATTTATCAGTTTATAGCAAAGAATCGTTATATTATTGGGGAAGAACTTGATGTCTGTCCTATTCCTGAAGCTGACTTAGCAGAGCGCTTCCTCTAGCTCTTCAGATGTAAGCTGGCCACATGCCGCCAGGATGTCATCTCCTTTAGTCGTTCTTATTTTTGCATGAAAGCCAAGCTCCATTAGGCCAACCTTAAATTCTTCAACAGATTCCATCAGTGGCCTTTTATAAGGGGCACCAGGAAATTCATTAAATGGAATGAGATTGAAGATAACAGGCATTCCTTTTAAAAGCTCTCCAATCTTTTCTAAGTGCTTCTTACTATGATTTAAGTCCTTGATAACAAGGTACTCGAAAGTAAGGTATTGGCGCTTCATAAGTTTAAGGCCTTTTAATTCCTCAATTAGTTTTTCAATAGGGTAAGCCTTGTTTAATGGAATAAGTTCACTTCTTTCATCATTAAATGGTGAGTGGAAGCTAAGAGCAAAGTTGATACTACCTAATTCCTTAAAGCGTTTTATCCCTGGTAAATAGCCTGCTGTTGAAAGAGTGATTTGTCTTGGACCTAGGCCCATACCTTCATTTATCCTCAGGATTGAAATTGCCTGTGCTACTTCTTCAATATTATGAAGTGGTTCACCTTGGCCCATAAAGACAATATTAGGAGCCGCTTGATGGCCATTAAACTTTTCTTTAATGAAGTTATACGCTTGAATATATTGAAGAATGATCTCTTTTTCTTTAAGGGAGCGAGTAAGGCCCTGTGTTCCTGTAAAACAGAATGAGCACTTCATTGAACAGCCAACTTGAGAAGATAGGCATAGAGTGTACTTCTTTTGAAAGGGGACACAAACGGTTTCAACTGTGCGTCCATCGCTAAGCTTAAAAAGTAACTTAATGGTCTTATCATCAATAGACTCTTGAACTTTTGCTATTTCAAGAAAATCAAAAATAAAGTTTTCTTCTAAAAGAGGGTAGAGCTTCTTTGGTAAGCCTTCAATTTCGTGAAACGACTTCTTACTGTGTTTATAAACTTGAGTATAAATTGTTTGAGCATGGACTTTTGTAAACCCATGCTCAATTACAAAGGACTCTAGTTGTGAAAGTGGGAGGCTAAAGAATGACTTTATTAGAGCATCCCCATCTTTCGGGCCTGTTCCATCATTTGTTCACGCTGTTCTGGTGTCATATTTTGAACCATCTCTTGCATCTTCTGTATTTCTTCAGGTGACATTTGAGACATCATCTCTTGTGCCTTTGCATACATATCTTCTTGATTCTCAAACTTCTCCATTGAGAAGATGATTTTTTCTGGGCCAATTTCACTACCGATCATCTTTTTTTCACGAAGTTCATCGAGAACTTTATTTAGACTAAGACCTTTTGAGTCTGCGATTTCATACATTTTCTCTGTTGGTAGAGAAACCTTCTTTTGAGGGAAACCATTGGCACTTAAATTTTTGATAATTTGATCAATAAAGTTTTCCATGTACTTATCCTTTTTCTAGTCGTTTAGGGCACTATTATTAACATGATGCGCATGAAATTCCAAGATTAAGGCCATTTGAAGCCTTTGTGTTATAATTTATTTATGAAAATAATATCTCTTTTTTTAATTTTATCTCAGTTTCAAATATATGCTCTTCTTTGTTCAAAAGATTACCTTCCGGTTTGTGCCAATGGAGTTACTTATACAAATGCTTGTATGGCAGAGTCTTCAGGAGCAACTGATATAAAGAATGGTGCTTGTGAAGTTGTTGAAAAAAAGAAAAATAAGCCTTCTCATGTTTCTCCGCCTAAACCATCTACTTGTGTATGTCCTATGATTTGGAAACCTGTTTGTGGTGTTGATGGAAAAACTTATGGTAGCTCATGTAATGCTCGATGCAAGGGTGTTCCAATTAAGCATCAAGGGGCCTGTGACAAGATAGAATCTCACTAGATTTTTTTATTTATAAAAGGCCATTATTTAACTTAGAAGGTTAACAGTTGAATTTGCAAGGGTTAACAGTTGAATTAAGGTTAACTATAGAAACAAAGCTTAAGTCGTTGATCTTATTGCCCGATAGTTGCGTTAACTAGGGGTGATAAATGAACAAAAGTTTTAAGTTTAAATTAATTTTACTATGTGTCTTTTTATCAATTGTTAGTATTTCGATCAGTACTGTTTCCTATTTTGGAATCTCAAAATTGAGCGATGAGTCTCATGAATTTAGTCGCGATATTATTCCACGCAGTATTCTTCTCAACGAAATGGATGTTAGCTATCAGAAAACAAGAATTGCTGTTCGTACATTAGGACTTGAGAATAATACCGCTTCAGAAAATGAGGCTGCGATCAACTCTACTCTTGAGATGATTGCAAAATACGATAATGCCGCCAAGAAATTAAAGTCAAAAATCCACGATGAAAAAGAAAAAGAGATCTTTGATAATCTTGAAAAGGAGTGGATTAATTTTAAAGCGGTTGGTGCTAGAGCTATTGAATTGGCAAAAGACGGAAGTGTTAAAGCGAGAAAAGAATTATTAGAAATCTTTCATGTACATTGTCCAGAGGCTGCTGAAAGCTATCAAGTCGCCTTGGATCTTTACACTAAAGAGATTTCTCAAGAAGTCGTAACTTCTGCGGCCGCATTTAATCAGACTGTAAGCTCTCTTAATTATACACTTCTCATTGTATCAATTATTGGGGTGATTCTAGGTCTTAGTGCCGGTGTTGTTTACGCTAATAAGATTTCTTTACGCATTAGAGAAACTCTTGAGCGTTTAACAAAGAGTTCAAACTTTATGACTAAAAGTGCAAATAATATTTCACTTACGTCAAATAATCTAACATCTTCTTCTCGAAACCAAGACCTTTCTCTACAAGAGTCTTCTGCGGCAATCGAGCAAGTAAGTTCCATGATAAAGGTGACTTCAAATAATGCTCAAGAGTCTACTGAACTTGCAAAAGAGAGTTTAGATAAAGCTGCTTTTGGACAGAAGATCGTTAAGAAAATGATTGATTCAATGAATGGAATTGATAGCGATATTGTCGAGATGGTTGAAGAGTTGGGCTCAAATACAGAAAAGATGCAGCAGATTATTAGTCTAATTGAACAAATTGAAGAAAGAACACAGGTTATTAATGATATCGTTTTTCAAACAAAACTTCTTTCTTTTAATGCATCAGTAGAAGCTGCAAGGGCAGGAGAGTCTGGTAAAGGTTTCTCAGTGGTTGCCGAAGAAGTCGGTAAGCTTGCTGAGATGAGTGGGCACGCTTCTGTTGATATCTCTGAAATGGTGAGTTCAAGTGTAAAAGAAGTAAATCGTATGATTACTGAATCTAATGAAACACTTAATTCACTTGTTTCAAAAGTTAGAGATAGTGTTAACTCTGGAACTAAGGTTGCGGGAGAATGTGGTGATATTCTAGAGAGTATTGTTGAAAGTGTTGATGATGTTACAAAGGCCATTAACGAGATCTCAACTGCCACTTTTGAACAAGCAAAAGGTATTGAGGAGCTTCAAAGTTCTATCTCAAGTATTGATCTGTCTTCAAGATCTAATACTGGTATTGCTGAGGAAGCGTCTAAAGTAGCTGGAAAACTTTTAAATGAAGTTGTTCACGTTAATAAATCAATTGATGAAATTGAAACTGCCATACTTGGCGATGAAGCGGCCCCCAAAGCTGCCTAAAATAATCTGGCCACAAGTTTATGAGTACTCTTCCTTTGTCACGAAGAGGCTGAATCATAGACTTGTAGGCCTTTTTCCCAAAGAATCTTTAAAACAAACCAAAAGATTATCGTTGCTCCTACCATGATCAGAAGGTAGTGCCACTTATTCATATCTAGTAGAAAGCGTACTGGTGCAGAGCCAATTAGCAGAATTGGAATAAAGAAAGAAAAAACTCTCTTTGTCATTGTTCCATAGATTAGATCTGGCCAACGTGATAATTGTTGCATCTGCATTCTAAAGAAATTTATTCCAACACCCTCTACAAGCCAAAACATTGCACAACTTATAACGAATTCAATAACTGCTAGTAGTGTTAATGATAGGATAAGTAATGGGGGCACAAGAAGCCATTGTATTAAAGTAAAGCCGTTGGCATTAGCATAGTAGCAAAATATAGAGATCGCTGGAATCAATGTCGGAAGAGATGATGGGCGTACATAGCGAAAGAAGACACTGAAAATTGAGTTGAGAGGTCGCAGGATTGTATAATCGAGCTGACCAGATTTTAGATCATCACTAAAGCGCCAAAAATTTTGACTAAAGATAATCATATGAAAGCAATCCATTAAAAGCATATATGTCAAAAATAACATGAATTCATTTCTGTTCCAGCCCTTCACTTGATCAACGTGATCAAAGATAAAGTCTAGTGTGAAATATGCTGAAGCAAAGAAAAAGAGATCCATAAAGATCATGAGAACAAAGCTCGTACGAAAGCTCATTGCTACTGAAGTACTTGTCGAGACAAACTTTGAATAAACGCTTAAGTAGTGTTTACATTCGTTTTTAAAACTCATTACATCCCCGCTGCCGTATAAAGTTTAATTCCACGTTTCCAGACTAATGTACAGATTACGCTAACACCTATAAGCCAAGGACTTAATACGCTAAAGAACGTTGAGTAACTAACTGGCTCTCCCATAAAGACTTTAATCGGGTAGTAGGTTAGATAAGGGAATGGTGTGTACATGAGAATCTCTCTAAAGAAGTCTGGATAGAGTTCTAAAGGAATAATTGCTCCGGATAAAAACACTGTAATCATTTGAAGCATAACCCTTAGGATCCATGTCTCTTCAAGCCAGAAGGCCATAACCCCAGTTAGGTATTGTAGAGAAAACCAAAATAGACTTACAAATAGGCAAACGGCAACTCCATTTAAAAGAGTTATAAAGTCTATATTTGGTAGGATTCCAATAAGAGAAAAGAAGAATATTGCAAAACCTGTGACACATAATTGAATCATTTGAAATCCAATGAATGATGCCGTGTGGAACTCCCAGAAGTTAAAAGGGTAGATGAGATAAGTTGATATTCTTCCCATTCTAATATCAAGTGCTAGGTTTAGAGCAGTGTGGCCCTGTGCAAGTTGTGAGACAACAAAGGCCCATACATGGTAAGTTAACATTGCACTAAGAGTATAGCCTTTAATAGTATCAAGACCTGTACTTTCAAAAATTGCCGTCCAAAGATTGTATTTAATAAATAGGAAGACAATAGCAGGTCCAATAATTTGTAAAAAGAAGTTTAGACGGTATGCCGTATACTTCACTACGGAAATTTTAATTGTTTGCCACCACTTAATAAGATTAGACATTACTTAAGATCTCCGGATTCGCCATAATCTTTTTCATTACTTTTTCAATAGGAAGCTTTTCTGTATGAAAATCGATAACTGGATATTTAGAAAGAATTGCAGCGGATAATTGTGATAGCTCCTCTTTATCTACTCTCAATTCAACACTTGTATTGTGATCAAAGAAATCACAATCTAGCTTAGTCCAAAACTCTTCGTTGCTATCAATTGACTTATCAAAACTAAAGTAAACAGACTTCTTATCACCAAGAATTCTCTCCAAATTCTTTAGAGGCCCATCGTATGCTTTTTGCCCCTTTGAAATAAGAACAAGGTCCTTACAAAGAGCTTGTACATCGGCCATATAATGCGATGTTAAAATAATCGATAGGTCATTTTTTGCGTGATACTCTTTTAAGAAGTTTCTCATATTTTCTTGGGCCACAAGATCAAGTCCAATAGTTGGTTCATCGAGAAATAAAACTTCTGGTTCATGTAAAAGAGAGGCCATTAGTTCAAGCTTCATACGCTCACCGAGAGAAAGCTTTCTTACGTGAATATGAAAAAGTTCCGTTACATCAAGAAGCTCTCCCATATAGCCAAGTTTTTTCTTAAACATATCATCTGGTATTTCATAATATTTTTGAAGTAACTTAAATGAGTCCATGGCCGGAATATCCCACCATAGTTGCGACTTTTGCCCCATAACAAGGGCTATTTTCTTACGGAATTCTTTATCTCTTTGCCACGGCTTATAACCTGCAATTGAAACCTCTCCATCAGAGGGAACGATGATTCCAGTTAACATTTTCATAAGAGTTGTTTTACCGGCACCGTTTGGACCTAAGAGACCTTTGATCTCACCCTTTTCGACTTTGAAGCTGAAGTCTTTTACTGCATATTTTGTAATGGGGCTTCTATTAAAGAAAGACTTTACACTACCTTTAAAACCTTCTTCTTTCTTGTAACTTACAAATTTCTTTGTGAGGCCATTTGTTTCAATCATATTTAATTACTCGCTTGCGTGTTGATTTGTGTATTCGTACATAACAATACTTGCCGCTATTGAAACATTTAAAGATTCAGTTAGACCGTATTGTTTTATTTTTAACCTTTTTATTCCTGGCATATCTTTCAGTGGCCCAAATTCTTCGTGACCAAAGATAAATGCTGACTTCTGTGGAAGGTCGCATTTATTTAGAAATGTTTCTGCTTTTGAATCTAGAGTGAGAGGAGTGTAACCAAGTTCATTTATTCGCTCAATTGATTCTTCAATCTCATCGAAAAAGAATGTTTTCACTCTTTTAAGAGCGCCCTTTGCAATTGTGACATCGAAGAACTTCGTTCCAACAATATGGACTTCATAAATACTGTATATTTCACATGACCTAAGGATCTTTCCTATGTTGAAGCCACCCTTTAAGTGGTCCAAGACAATAATAATTTTATGTTGTCCGTGAACAGCTTTTTCTTTGGCTATCTCTAGTTCTTTCTCTAACTTCTTTTCTAAGAATTTTCTTGTTTTCTTGCTCATACTTGGGATAAATTACGAAATAAATCGGAGGTTTGCAATGAGCAATGAGACATCAAATGAAAATCAAATAGCTGTTCTTGGCGCAGGGTGTTTTTGGGGTGTTGAAGAGACCTTCCGAACGTTAGCTGGAGTAGTTGAAACAGAAGTTGGCTATGCTGGTGGTGAGTCGGATCAAACAACATATGAAGAAGTGTGTACTGATACAACTGGCCATGCTGAAGTCATTAAAATTACCTACAATCCTAATGTCATCAAATTTGAGAATCTCTTGGATGTCTTCTTTAAAAACCATAATCCTACGACACTTAATCGTCAGGGAGTAGATGTGGGTAGCCAATATCGAAGTGTAATCTTCTATTTGGATGAGGATCAGAGAGTTCAAGGTGAAAAGGCCATAAAAGAGCTTGATGAAAGTAATCGCTTCCCAAATCCCGTTGTAACTAAATTAGAAGCATTTAAAAATTACGTAAAGGCAGAAGAATATCATCAAAAATACTTGAAGAAGAAGGGTTTAACATCTTGTCTCATCTAAAATTGTTGAGAATATAAGCTCATGTTTTTATTGACAGTGGCGCAAGTTCTAGGCAATCGCGATCATGTTCAATAAATAAATTAACTACGACTCATCCCCAGCTGCAGTAGATAGAGTACTGTAATCACATAAAAGTAAAGATTATCTCAGAATTCGACATTTCTTGCGCATAATAGTTAATAGCTCAACAATCATGAGTGAAGGAAGAGGAGTTTATAAATGAATATTGAAAACTTTAGAGAGACTTTTATTGCCCATGCAAGAGATGAAATTAAATCAATCGTCTCTCAATCAAAAATTAAAGGCGAGTTCAACTGTGACGTCTTTAATGAGAAATTAGTGATTATTTGGTCCGATGCCCAAATAAATGGACTAACTGAAGATGAGTTTTCAACTTTAGTTTCTGAAATTATTCCAACTCACTTTGATAACGTCGTTTTCCCATTCACTGACGATATACCGCTTGCAGCTTAATTGCTGTATTTTACTTTCATAATACTCGGGTATCGTTGACAACAGACGATACCCCGGTATTTTCTATTTCATCAAAAACACCATCTGAATTATCATCTTCTTTTTTAATATTAGTGAAACGCGGTACAAGAGCTACTGAGATTACAATGACAAAAGCTCCTAACATGGCCGTAGGGTCCAGGGTCTCTTTAAAGAATAGGTAGCCAAATAAGGCCGCAAAAATTGATTCACTTAAAAAGACTAAACCTACAATATGAGCAGGGATTGTTTTTTGTGCAACTATTTGTAGAGAAAAAGCAATTAGTGATGAAAAGATAGAGACGATTAAGAATCCCCAAAGTGCAGAAGGGAAGCTTAGCGCCTTTGCAGAGTAGAGAACTTCAAGACTTGTTGCTCCTTCATAAATTAGAGCAAAAACTAATCCCATAATCCCCATGAAGATACATTGGAGAAAGTTAAAACGAATTGCATCCACGTTATTTGCATAGCGATCTGTTGCTATAATATGAAGAGAGAAAAAGACTGCTGATACGATGACAAAACCATCACCAATATTAAAATTATTAAAGTCCATACCATTCATCATCATAATCCCAAGCATTGAAGTCATGAGAAGGAGCCAGAAGGTTTTACGAACACGTTGTCCAAGAAAGATAACCGCAATAATTGGCGTAATAACGGCATAAAAGACTGTAAAGAAGCCTGATTTGGCCATTGTTGTTAGTGCAATCCCAACTGTTTGCAGTTGAAGAGCAGTCATTAGTAGCGCTGAGCAAACTAATCCACCGATAACTTCATCTTTGTTATTTGATAACTTTTTAAAATCACCTCTAAAGAGAAGGATTAATAAAGCGAAAAGACCGGCAAAAATATAGCGTAGAGAATTTGACCATACTGGTGAATAGTCAACAAGAGTAAAGCGAGTTCCGGCAAAGCCCATACCCCAAATCGCACATGCAATACTTAGAAGAATTATACCTTTCATGGGGCCAATATAAATTGAATTGAAATAGAAAACAATGGGAAAAGAGCGACAAAAGCCTAACGATATCGTTAGTTTTGAAAGGGCTTAAATTGAAATTGTTTGGTGCCATGAAAAAGTGACGAAATTTTTTTGACAAAAGCAAAGATCATTTATTGTTCATTTTCAGAAGTACCTGAAATTAAACGAGTATCCAAAAAAATTATTAGTATTTAAAAATTGTAGCAAAATAGATTTGTAGAAATGAAGTACACGCTACTTATTTTTTCAGGGGACGTTTAATGCAAAAAGATAATTTTAAGCAAACATTTTTAAATGAAGCAAGAAATGAAGTTCAAGGTATCTATTTAGAAACTACGATTGATGGTGATTTTAATGCAGATTTATTCTCAGAGAAATTAACACCAATCTGGACTGCTGCTTCCTTAAATGGATTAGATGAATTTGAATTTATATCTTTGGTCGAAGATATAATTAATAAAGATGCCCAGGAGATATATTACCCCTTTAGCCTTAACTATCGAGCTGTGGCATAGAATAAAAGTAGAGCTCCCTTATGGGAGCTCTCTTTTTTATTATAATAACTTATCATCAACGAGATTTGGTAGAGTGACTTTTAAAAGAGGCTCTTTTTCCATCGCTCTCTTAATTGCAAAAGTTGCACCTTCATTACGGGCCCAGCTTCTACGGTTAATTCCGTTATTGACATCCCAAAATAGCATCGACTTAATACGGCGATCACAATCTTCGCTTCCATCGAGAACCATTCCAAAACCACCGTTCATAACTTCACCCCAACCGACACCTCCGCCGTTGTGAAGAGAGATCCAAGTTGCTCCTCTAAATGAGTCACCAACGAAGTTTTGTACGGCCATATCAGCTGTAAAGCGAGAACCGTCATAAATATTTGATGTCTCTCTAAAAGGAGAGTCTGTTCCTGAAACATCGTGGTGGTCACGACCTAGAACTACTGGTGCCTTAAGCTTTCCTTCACGAAGGGCCTTATTAAAGGCAAGAGCAATTTCAATTCTTCCATCACTATCAGCATAAAGGATACGTGCTTTTGAGCCAACCACAAGGTCGTTCTCTTTAGCACCTTTAATCCAAGTAATATTATCTTGCATCTGTTGTGTAATCTCTTTTGGTGACTCTTGCATTAGTCTTTCAAGAACTTCTGTTGCAAGCTGATCTGTTAAATCAAGATCCTCTTGAGTGCTAGAAGTACAAACCCATCTAAATGGACCAAAGCCATAGTCAAAGCACATTGGGCCCATGATATCTTGAACGTATGAAGGGTACTTGAAGTCTTCAGTAGATCCTTCTTTCATAATATCAGCACCTGCGCGAGATGCTTCAAGTAAGAATGCATTTCCGTAGTCAAAGAAGTACATTCCTTTATCTGCAAGTTTATTAACCGCGTTTACGTGTCTTATTAAACTCTTCCTAACTTCAACTTTAAATTGTTCTGGGTTATTTGCCATCATCTCATTTGATTCTTCAAATGAAAGATCAGCAGGGTAGTAACCTCCGGCCCAAGGATTATGAAGAGAAGTTTGGTCAGAGCCAATATCAATATGAAGATCACTGTCAGCAATTTTCTCCCAAAGGTTAATGATATTTCCCTGGTAAGCAAGTGAGACAGCTTCTTTATTATCTTGTGCTTTTTTAATTCTTGCCATTAGCTCATCAAGATCAGTGAAAACTTCATCAACCCATCCTTGCTCATGGCGAGTCTTTACGGCCTTTGGATTAACTTCCGCAACAACACCGATACAACCTGCGATAACCGCGGCTTTCGGTTGCGCTCCAGACATTCCACCAAGTCCTGCAGTAACAAAAACTTTACCAGCTGTTTCAGTAACGGCCTCTTTAGAAATTTTTCTTAGAGCATTTAAAACAGTGATAGTTGTTCCGTGAACAATTCCTTGTGGCCCAATATACATAAATGAACCTGCTGTCATTTGTCCGTATTGAGTTACTCCTAATGCATTGAATTTTTCCCAGTCATCTGGCTTTGAGTAATTTGGAATCATCATTCCATTTGTCACAACAACTCTTGGAGCATCTTTGTGGGATGGAAATAATCCTGCTGGATGACCAGAGTAGAGAACGAGTGTTTGCTCATCTGTCATTGTCGCAAGATATTGCATTGTTAAAAGATACTGGGCCCAGTTTTGGAAAACGGCACCATTTCCACCATAAGTGATTAGCTCATGAGGGTGTTGAGCTACAGCATAGTCTAAGTTATTTGAAAGCATTAGCATGATGGCCGCTGCTTGTTTTGACTTGTGAGGGTACTCATCAATCGATCGCGCATGAATTTTATAATCAGGGCGATAGCGATACATATAGATACGACCGTACTTTTCAAGCTCTTCCTTAAACTCTGGAATTAGTTCAGCATGTAAATCACTTGGGAAGTAGCGTAGTGCATTTTTAAGGGCAAGCTTCTCTTCTTCTTGAGTCAGTATTTTCTTGCGCTTAGGTGCGTGGTTAATATCTTCTTCATATTTCTTATATTTTGGTAAAACCTTAGGAATACCTTCTAATATTGCCTGTTGAAAAGAATTATTATTCACTCTTAATACCCCTTGTACTTATGTATATTAAAAGGCTTATATCACTTTACTCATTATCTAGAAAGCTAATGGTGTCATTTGACGTGTCTCGTTACGAATCAAATGCCTTAGAGAAAATCGAATTCAAGTGTGATATAATAATTATCTAACGAAAGGGGAATTATGCCAAAATTAGAAATCGGACAAGAAGTAGTATCAATAAACTTTGGTGTTGGTGTTATAACAGAAATTAAAGATATGAGTGGTGCAGAGTTTTATATTATTGAGTCTACTGAAGGTCGCTCAACTACAATGATTCCAACGGTAAAAGAAGATGCTTTTCGCCCTTTAAGTTCTGAAAATGAATTAAGTAAAACTCTTGATCGTATTACTGAAGAGAGTAAGCCTTTAGAGTTTGACTCTAAAAAGGATCGTATTAACTTCTTTAAGTCTAATATTCAAAAACAAGATATCGATACTTTTGTAACTAATATTCAACAGCTACTACAAATTAGTGACAAAGGCGCAGCAGAGTCGAAATACCTTGAAATGCTTCTTGAGAATCTATCGATTGAAGTTGGAGCAGTTTTTAATGAGGATCTCAACCAAGCAAAAGAACGTGTGAACTCTTGCTTGGAAGGTAAGTTTTCTTTATAGGTTTATCTTCCTAGGTAGAGAATTCTATTCATTCTGAATACTTCTTCACCACCACAGCTACCCATTTTACAAACATTTGCTTCGTAACAATCTTTACGAGCATTGTATTTGTAGTCTTCGTCTCCACGAACTAGGATTCCTTCAACGATTCCTGTTTCTTCGTTGAATACTGCTGAACCTGAGTTTCCAGAGAATGTATCTAGGTTTGTTTCGAAGCTATAGAAGTCGCTATCATCACGTACATAGGCTCCTGCAGCTACTTTTGAAGGCAGACCTGATGGGTGTCCAATAACAAATACTTTTTCACCTTTTCTAATATTTTCAGATTTCTTCGTTCGGTATTCAAGTGGTGCACGATCTTCAACTCTTCTATCTAATTCAATTAGGGCGAAGTCTTCACCTGTGTAACGGCTAAGTTTTTGTACTACAATTCTCTTACAAGAATAAACATTCTTTGCTTCAATTGTTCTAGCATCGTCACGTGGATCTTTTTTTGAATAATCAAAAACCCAGTAATTGTCGTAACAATCTGTTACTGAAGTTGCACAGTGACCAGCCGTTGCAACATATTGTCTTCCATCTTTTTCAATTAGAAAGCCTGAACAATCTGCAACGTCGACTTGTTTATTAAATCTTTCGCCTTCACAAAGGTTGATTTTAGAGTCGATGGCCTTGTATGTATCTGAGTCTTGATTTTTTTGTTTCTTTAATTTGTTTTTTGGAATCATTGCTAGAGTTGATCTTTGAAGATCTAGCTTTGTTTGATTCATGACTTCGTATTGATCTAGTCGATTATCTTCACCGTAAACAACCTTATCGATAGCAAGAGTGTTAACAGATGATAGAAGTAGAGTAAGAGTGAGCAATACATTGAAGTTAAAATTCATTTTCTTTCCTTATTTTTGTGCGTGCATCCTTCTATCAACGTTATGTGTAAAAAGTACAGGGTAGCGTCATAAGTAATTTGTAACAAGTTCTTACATCCCATGAATACTATTGAGTGAGGTCGGTAAGTGTTTGATATTACATTTAAAGTTATGGTGAAATTTACCGATAAGTTACCGAGATGAGAGAACTTAGATGAGTTTAAAACACATTATTTCTATATTCATAATTTTGGCCGTGAGTACGTCATGTCAGATGACTGGTGACCAAATTCAAAATGGTCAATCTCAGATGATGGCCGAACGTATCTATAAAGAATCAGATATTCTTGATGCTGTTGATGATGTCATTGGTCCGGATGGAAGGCCAATTAAAGACAGATCATCACAAGAGGCGATGGAAGATCTAACTGATAATTATACAAACTTTCCTTCATCTAATGAGGTTAATAATTATATTAATGAGAGCCTGTCTTTTAATGGTCAATGTAGAATCGAAGAGGCTGATAAAGATTATGCCTATGGAACTCTTTATACTCGAGGCTCTATGGGTGCCAGACGAGTCTTAGCAACGATATATCAAAGTTGTGATGCAATTGATTTTGTTATGGATGAAACGACACCAAGGCTTAGTGGAGTTTCTACTCGTCCAGCAACCTTGACTGATGGAAGTAATTTTAGACAAAGAGTTATCACTAATCGAAATGCGATGGTTAACTCTCATGCAATATTAAGTCAGCTGGATAAAGATCCTGAGTTTCCTTCGGAGAAATGTATCGATACAACTCAGAGGCCTCCTGTTTATGGCTATGGCTCAAGAAAGGGACTAAGAAGTCGTGAAATCAATCTCTTTACAAGAGGTCAAGGTGTTGCAAAAAATAATGTTCAAGCTTCTGGTATCGATTGTTCTGAGTTTATTTCGGCCGCATTTGCAGCGGAAGGACTAAAGTTTAATAAATCAGATCGTGACTTTAATTCACTGACGACGACATCTCTTCATTACGCTTCAGATAATTCAGATTCATGTGTAAAGCCTGTGGAGTTTGATCTTCCATATTCGATTCAGTCAGGTGATATTATAAACTTAAAGGGAAGCCATGTTCTTATGGTGGATACAGCAGGGCCTGACCCTCTTGGGATTCGCGGTGCCGCAGAATCAAATAGCTGTAATTCGATAACGATTAATGATTTTGATTTTACATATATTCACAGTGGTGCCCTAAATAATTATGGGCCAGCAAGAGTCTCAGCTAAGATTCATGCAACTAAGCGTTCAACAATGTTCAATAATTTGCTGGCACAAGCAAGAACGGCCTGTACGAGACTAGTGCAGGGAAGAGCTTCTTCACAAAAGATGAGAAGTGGACGTTTTAGTATTCTTCGTCATGATTCTGGCAACCCTGCCTGTTATTATGAAGACTATGGTAAACTCAAGGGTGAAGAATGTATTAATCAGTGCTTTGGAGAAAGGAGGCTAAATGATGGTTACTAAAATACTCATAGCGGCCTTTTTATTTATATCTGTAAGTGCAAGTGATCTTTGTCCAAAGAATAAAGATCCAAAGACAGTTGCAAAGGATTTAATTTCTATCGAAATGAGTGGAATTCGTCTTATTACAGGTGCAAAAAAACAGTGTTTAAAAGAAGAGTTTAAAGAATATCGTTTCAATCATGATCCTGATTATGATGATCCTAAAAACTTAGAATATATTCTAGATTCAAAATCGAATATCAAAATAGAGAAGGTCGAATTAATTGATAAAGAGATTTTTCAATATCGTGCTTCTTATCAGGTAAATGTGGTTGATATAAAAGGTAATAGTAGTGTTGTTAAAGATAGAATTACTTTTATGTTAAATACAACTTCTAAGTCTCAGAAGGTTGGGGGATGTGCAATGGTCATTGAACCACCTGAAAAACTCGTTTTATTAAAATCATGTCAAAAATAAAAAAGGCTCCAAAAAGGAGCCTTTTTCATTTCTTATTTTGCAATTTTTACTAATTCTTCTAGTGCGCCTTTTGCTGCGTCTTCATTTAATGGCTTGCCATAATTTGTAAGTAATTTACGACCTAGGACATTCATACCAATAAATGAAAGTTGATTTAACATAGCTCCTAGAACGTATTGGCCGCCACCTCCGGAGTGAGTTCCGATTAAAGCTGGCTTATTAACAAACGCTTCTCTCCAAGATTCTCCACCCGAACGAGATACCCATGCGATTGCATTGACAAAAGATGGTGAAACAGAGCCATTATATTCTGGTGTCAGAAAAACAAATCCCTTTGCAGCAATAAATTTCTCAGTTAGCTTTTTCCCGTCTTCTGGAATTCCATTTTCCTCTTCTTGAGTCGTATAAAGAGGAAGGTTGAAGTCACTTAATTTTACAACTTCAAATGATTCATCCGTATCTTTAGACAGGCTTTCTAGTGTCTCTGCCATTTTTAAATTCATTCCGTCACTTGCAGCAACGATTAAAAAATCACTCATATTTTCTCCTGATCAGTTATTCAAGTTCCTTGATTAGTAATAATGCTCTTTGTCCTAGTATCACCTTTGAATTGGGAAAAATCATTCGTAAATTTTCTTCCGGGCAAAGGTAAGGTTGTTCATTTTGTGTAAATATATGCTCACCTTTTTTAAAAGGGGTGAAATTTGCACTTTCTTCTTCCTCAAAAGTAAATTTGAAGTCTTCAAATTCTTTATTAATTGATTCAAAGATTGTAAATGCCTTTGGTGCTTTCTTCTTTTCTAACTCATGTCCACTTAATAGCTTTTCGATAGTCTCTTGTGCCGCTTGAAACTTTCCAGGTGGGTTTTGTCCAAAAGGATAGACTTTGCCAAGCTCTACAGTTGCACTAAATGCATTAAACTTAGTAAATGAAAATGAGCTAAATACGGTTGATTCTTTGTGTGAAAAGAGTGACGCTTCGATTCCCATATTAGCTAAAATTAGGTTGAATTCATCGTCACGTCTACGCTCTTCGTTTTTAGGAACAAGAGCAAACCTTTCAATCATACTCTTTTTTAGAGCGCAGTGAAGGTCGAAGTGAAAAAGGTCTTTATCTTTTACCTCTTTATAAAAATCAAAACAGACCTTTTCAATAATTTCTGCTCGTGACTTTTCATAGTATTCATCTAAGTCCTTATATGCACCGTTAAAGCATCGGTTGAGGTTGTATTCACTAAACCTTTTACCTATATTCATGGCCTTTGGGTTACCAAATATAAATAGGGTTGGAGCCACTAAGTTTAAAGAGCCTGCAACCAGTTTATTGAGAATTTCATTTGTAAATTCAATTGGGGCCGTTTCATTGCCGTGAATCCCACAGGAAATGATAAAAGCATCTTCTGTTGAAGAAAGCTTAGGAATTGCTTTAATTATTCCTGTATCAAGAATATCAAAACGAATATCATTTTTTACAAATGAGCTCTTTTCTAGGTGCTCTTCATTTTCTCTTGTTGTTTTTAGAAAGTTAAATTCTGTCACAGGCCATCCTTTTATACACGCTTTGCACTGAAACCTTTTGACGTCAGTTCATCAACAATTTCACGAATATGCAAATGTCCTCTCGTTTCAAGTGTAAATTCAACTTCTGTTTCTCCAAGAACACTTGTTGTGAAGGCCCTATTGTGGTGAATTTCTAAAATATTGGCTTCTTTGCCACCAATGATACTTGCGATATGTGCAATTGTACCAGGTGTATCGGGAACATTAACAACAATTGAACAAGAGCGTCCAGATGTTACAAGTCCTCTTTCAATAATTCGATCAAGAATATTTAAGTCTATATTTCCACCACTAACTACAAGAACAACTTTTTTTCCTTTAATATCACTTAATTGATCATAGAGGAGTGAGGCCACTGATGCGGCTCCAGCGCCTTCTGTTAATATCTTCTCGTATTCTAATAAAGTAACGATAGCATGAGAGATTTCAGTTTCTTTGACTGTTACTATCTCATCAACATATTTTTTTACAATATCAAAGGTATTCTCAAGAACAGTTGTTACAGCGATTCCATCGGCAATCGTTTTCTTCTTTTCAATTGTTGTGATGTGGCCTTTTTCTTGAGATTGTTTCATGGCCGGCATCTCAGATGCTTCAACTCCAACAACGTGACACTTTGAACCACTTTCTTTAATTGCAGTGGCGATTCCTGAAATTAATCCTCCGCCACCAATTGGAACGGCAATAATATCGGCATCACTTAGTTCATCTAAGATCTCAAGCCCAATTGTTCCTTGTCCCGCAATAATATCCTTATCATTAAATGGATGAATAAAGACTTGGCCATTTTCTCTTTGGATCTCTAAAGCTTTTTGATAGGCATCATCATAGAAATTACCGTGAAGTATTACTTCAGCACCAAACTTCTTTGTTCCTTGTATCTTTGCAAGTGGAGTCGATTCCGGCATTACAATTGTCGCTTTTATACCGAGCTGTTTAGCCGCAAGAGCTACCCCTTGAGCATGATTTCCTGCTGAAGATGCAATGACACCTTTTTCTCTTTCTTCTTCTGAAAGTTTTGAGAGACGATTAAGTGCTCCTCTAACTTTATATGCTCCAGTTAATTGTAAGTTTTCTAGTTTTAAATAAACTTCACAATTGAACTTCTCACTTAAAGTTGTTGAATAGGTTAAAGGAGTCTTAATAATTCGATTTTCTATATTAAGACGAGCCTCTTTAATATCATTTAGGTCTACAATTAATTTATCTGTCATAAGGAAATCTTACTTCTTTTCGTAGTCAACTTCAAAGGTGTTTGCGTCAACTTGACGTGCTCCATGACTTTCTTCACGATTATCCTGGGCCTTTCCAAACTGTTCCTCAAAGCGAGCTCGAGTATTGTAAGCATTTCCACTATATGATGAGAATCCACCGCCATTTTTGAAGGAATAAAATTGCATATTTCCTGTTTGAATTGATTTAAGAAAGAACTTTCTCATATACATGGCCCAAAGATGTCTTGTAAGAGGAAGAACCATCGATAGGCCTAGAATATCTGTTAAAAAACCTGGAGTTAAAAGCAGTAGACCACCACCAAAAACAAGTAGTCCGTGAATAAAGCTTGAAGCTGGAACTCGACCTTGAGAAAGCTCACCTTGGATTTTTGCTAAAAGAGCTGCGCCTTGAGACTTTGCTAGTGCTGCACCTATGATCCCTGTTAGTACAACAACAAGAAATGTATTGGCACCACCTATCTGTCCACCGATCGAAAATAGTAGGTAGATCTCAATGGCCGGAACCACAGTAAATAATAATAGCAATATTGGAAACATGTTACCTCATTTATTAATTGTGTAACATAAAGATGGGAGCAGTTGGGAGAGTGTCAAGGGTAGGGGCCGTTAAGTCCCTGTATCTTGTTGAAATTATATAGATTTTAAATTCTTTTGATCGTAAACCCAACCTGTATGAAGAGTGTTTTTTAAATAATCGCGGTATTCAATTTGAACCCAATCTCCATCAGTTTTTAGGACTTCAACACGAGTATTTGGCGCTACTACTTGTAGCTTTGTTCCCTTGGTACTTGGAATACTTCTAAGGTTTAAATATTTAATAGGTGTGAAGAACTCTTTTTTAGTTATGACTTCTTTGATTGCTTGTTTTGGCGCAGGCTTAGTCTCTTTTGAAGGAGTATAAATAAACGCCCCAAGGATAATGGCAATTGATAAGATTCCACTGGCAATGATAATACTTTTGTTGTCTCTTGCCGTTGGAAGGATCTCTTCTTGAGGTTTGTACTCAATTTGTTCTTTGACACTTCTTTGGTTAATGATAATTGAATGAAGAAGTGATTCTAGTCTTTCAAATTTCTCATTTACTTCTTTTGTTTCAAATCTGCGCTCTAATTCTTCTATTTTCTTATATAATTGATCTTTTCCATTAGAATTGTCCGTATTTTCTTCTTCACGATCTATAACAGTTTGAGTCGTGGATTGAAGAAGATTAGAAATAGGACTCTTTGCAATCTTCTTTTCGTTCTTATCTAAGATGCTAGCAAAATTAAAATTCCCCTTAAATTCTTCTGTTGAAGAATTATTCATCTCTTTCATTTAACTTCCTTGTTTAATTATTCTAGTAACTTATATAAGTGTAGAGAATAGTTTTAAACTTGCAAAGTTTTTAAATACTCTTTGACGTCAGCTTGTGCGCTAAGGAAATATTTTTTTTCGAGAACTAGAGAATTTGCAATATAGCTTATCTCGTTACTTTCAACGCGATCAACTTCACCATCGGCAGCAGCAATTGCAAATAAAGCTTTTAATACTTTATATCTTTCATTTTGTGAGAGAATATCGACAAGTGGTGTACAATAACTTCTAGTATCGAGACCAGAAAGTTGTTTCATCATTTTTATTGAATATTCAGTGACGTGTTTTGCTTCGTCTTCTGTTAGATTTGTTACATCTCGTAGTATTTTTTCCATTTCGCTTTTTTCGCGTTGGCAAACATTGAAATCTGTATAGGCAATACGAGCAAGTAGCCCAGCGAAACAAGAGAGAATGACGAGGCGCTCTTCATCCATGTGAGGAAAAGTGCTATTGAGGAAGTCGTGAATATCATTAATTGAATCTGTTTTCTTATTTTGTTTAAAGAAGTCGAAGAAGTTCATAAGTGACCTTTTTTAGTGATTTTTCAGTCGTATACTCCTTGAAAAGATTAGCACACATAAGCGATAATAGAAAAGAAAGAAAAATCATTGATGAAGTGGAGAAGATAATTTGAATTTTAAAAAAGACGCTAATATTGACATGAGTATTTTTACTCCCATCTTTAGTACTGAAGAGGATGGGGATATTGCTGTAGCTGATAAAGTTAGAGTAAAAAAGCCATCAAAATATCATGTCGTACTTCATAATGATGATTATACGACGATGGAATTTGTTATTTGGATATTGATGCATATTTTCAATCGAAGCCAAGAAGAGGCGATGAAGATTATGCTTGATGTTCACAATAATGGCCGCGGAGTTTGCGGCACATATTCCTATGAAGTGGCCGAGACTAAGATGAACAAGGTGCTCTCGGAGGCCAAGAAAGAAGGTCATCCACTATTATGTACCGTTGAGCCTGAATAGGCACAGGAGCAAAGAAAATGATGTCAAAAAAACTTGAAACCATCATTAACGAATCGATCCAAAGGGCGAATACTCTTAGGCATGAATATCTGACATTAGAAAATGTTCTTCTCTCCTTATTATCTGATGAAAATGTGAGAGAGATCATCGAATATTGTGGTGGTAATCTTGATGAAATGGAGAGTGAACTCAATGAGTTTATTCACGATGAATCAAACTTTAGTATTCTAACGGAAGATCAAATCGATTCTTTATCAAAACAACAATTTGTTAATGATGAACTGAGAGAATTAGCACGAGAAAATGGGATCACATATCAACCAGAGATCTCCATGTCTCTACAGAGAGTTATTCAAAGAGCTGCTATCCATGTTCAATCAAGTGGGAAAAGCCAGATCTTAGGAGTAAATCTTCTTGTTTCACTATTCCAAGAGAAAGAAAGCTTCGCTCTTTACTCTCTTCAGAAGCAGGGAATTGAAAGATTTGATGTCGTGAAAGCGATTTCTCATGGATTGAGCTCAGATGATGAAGAAGGTGGAGAAGAAATTCCTCGAATTGAATATGTTGAAGGTGAGGATGTCTCATCAAGATCTAAGAAAGGAGACTCATTTCTTGCAAAGTTTACAATTAATTTAAATGAGCAAGCACGTGAGAACAGAATTGATCCTTTAGTTGGAAGAGAAGAAGAGGCATTGAGAATTGTTCAAATTCTATGTCGTCGACGTAAGAATAACCCTCTTCTTGTTGGTGAAGCAGGTGTTGGTAAGACCGCCATTGTTGAAGGCCTAGCTCAGAGAATTGTTGAAGAAGATGTTCCAGAAGTGTTAAAGGGAACAACAATCTTTAATTTAGATATGGCAGCACTCGTTGCTGGTGCAAAATTTAGAGGTGATTTCGAGCAAAGAGTAAAAGGTGTTATTAAAGACCTTGAAAAGCTAGATAAAGATGGCAAAAAAGCGATTCTTTTTATCGATGAAATGCATACGGTTATGGGTGCCGGGGCAACATCTGGCGGAAGTATGGATGCATCAAACTTATTAAAGCCTGCTTTAAGTCGTGGAGTTGTACGTGTAATCGGGTCAACTACATATGCCGAACATCGTAAATTCATTGAAAAAGACCCTGCTTTTAATAGAAGATTCCAAAAAATTGATATTGATGAACCATCAAATGAAGACACAATTGCAATTTTAAAGGGATTAAAGCCGAAGTTTGAAACTTATCATGGTGTAAAGATCTCTGATAATGTCATAAAAGAAGCAGTTGCTCTAACTTCTCGTTACTTAATGGATAGGAAGAACCCTGATAAATCAATCGATGCTATCGATGAAGCAGGTGCTTTAAATCAAATTCGTCCTGAAAAGAAGAAGAAATCTTCAATTACTAAGAAAGATATCGAAGATGTTGTCGCAAAAATGGCAAATATCCCTAAGCTTACAGTTGAAACAACTGAAAAAGATAAGCTAAAAGACCTAAATAAGAACCTTAAAATGCTTATTTTTGGCCAAGATCATGCTGTTGATGAAGTATCACAAGCAATTTACATGGCAAAATCAGGTTTAGGAGATGAAGGAAAGCCTATTTCAAGCTTCCTTTTTGCTGGACCTACTGGTGTTGGTAAGACTGAATTAGCAAAACAACTAGCAAATCAGTTAGGTTGTCATCTAGAACGCTTCGATATGTCTGAATATATGGAAAAACATTCAGTCAGTAAGCTAATTGGTTCGCCTCCTGGTTATGTTGGCCATGATCAAGGTGGACTTTTAACGGATGCTGTTAAGAAAAACCCACATTCTGTGTTACTTCTTGATGAAATAGAGAAAGCACATGTTGATATCTATAATATCCTTCTTCAGGTAATGGATCATGGGTCATTAACAGACTCCCAAGGAAGAACGACTGACTTCACAAACACAGTGATAATCATGACTACGAACGCTGGGGCCAAGGAAATGGACAGTGGAGCAATCGGTCTTGCCAAGACTTCTGCAAAGAATACAGGTAAGCGAGATCAGACCATAAAGAACTTTTTTAGCCCTGAATTTCGTAACCGTTTAGATGGAATTGTCCATTTTGATAAACTTTCTACTGAGTACATTGTTAAGATTGTTGAAAAATTCGTTTCTCAACTAGAAATGAAGTTAGCAGCTAAGAATATTGAGATCGTTTTAACAGAAAAAGCAAAAATCTGGCTTGCAGAAAACGGTTTTGATGAAAAAATGGGGGCAAGACCAATTGCTCGAATCATTGATCAGAAGCTTAAGAAGCCAATTTCAACAGAGGTTCTATTCGGTAAACTTACTCAAGGTGGAAAGATTGAAGTTACAGTTGAAGATGATGAGCTAAAACTTCTTTTTTAATCTTTTTATTCATTAAATACTTCCCAAATACATACTTTTAAAAATTGCGAAACTGCCCTGAAAGGGCAGTTTTTGCTTCTTTTTTGAAAAAAAAATGAAAAAAAATTTCAGTTAATTTTTTTGTAAACTCAAAGTTGTAACTAACGTCTATAACTTGTTTTTCAAGTTTTTATGTTTTTTGAAAAAGCCGTGCTGTCGGCTTGTTTCGCTGTTTTCTTTAAAAATAATTTAAAGTAATTTCCAAATTAATCCGAAGTTAAAAAAGAACATAGGGAAATAAAAAAGATACTTATGCTAATCAAAATGTTATTTTTTGTTTGCACACAAATAAAATAATGTTTACCATAAATATAAGTATTGAAAAAACCAGGAGGATGTCAATGGCAGTTAAAAAGAAAACTACTAAAAAGACAACTAAGAAAAAAGTAGCTAAAAAAGCTACAAAAAAGAAAGTAGCTAAAAAGGCTACAAAGAAAAAAGTAGCAAAGAAAAAAGCTACAAAAAAGAAAGTTACTAAGAAAAAAGCTACAAAGAAAAAAGTAACTAAGAAAAAAGCAACAAAGAAAAAAGTAGCAAAGAAAGCAACTAAGAAGAAAGTAGCTAAGAAAAAAGCAACTAAGAAGAAAGTTGCTAAGAAAAAAGCTACTAAGAAGAAAGTAGCTAAGAAAAAAGCAACTAAGAAGAAAGCTGCTAAAAAAGCTACTAAGAAAAAAGCAACAAAGAAGAAAGTAGCAAAGAAAAAAACTACTAAGAAAAAAGTAGCAAAGAAAGCAACTAAGAAGAAAGCTGCTAAAAAAGCTACAAAAAAGAAAGCAACAAAGAAAAAAGTAGCGAAGAAAACGACTAAGAAGAAAGCTACTAAGAAAAAAGTTGCAAAAAAGAAATAAGAACATTTATTCTTAATTTATAAAGGGCCCGCTATTTATAGCGGGCCTTTGCATTTCTGGGTCAATTTTACTTATCTCATTTACATTTCACTCAAAAACATCTAAAAAAAGACCATATTATCGCCAGATTTTATAGCTGATTCGGTAATAAAATTCTAATGATTTCAGTAGTTTATGGGATGTTATCTCATAGCTTTTCGCTAGGTTTTATCGTAATTTCAGCTATTTATATACTAATGTTCAGGACTTTTGGCCCGTACTACTAGCGGCGTCTCTGGGCAAATGAGGTTTTTATGGAAAATCAGACTAACGAATTAAATTCTCCAAGTGGTTTAGGTGTAAGTAAGCAAAATCACGTAGTAACATCATTCTTAGACGAAAATACTGGAGATCGTATCATTCGATTAGGTGATGTGGATTTTCCACCTCGTAAAGTTTGGATGAAAACTTACGGTTGTCAGATGAATTATCATGACACTGAAAGAATTCTTGCTCATTTAAAAAATCTCAATTTTTCACATACTGAAGATCTAGATGAAGCAAGTTTAGTACTTTTTAATACGTGTGCAGTAAGAGAACTTGCAAATAATAAGTTTTATTCACAATTAGGTGAGTTGAAACACTTAAAAAAGAAGAAAGGTGAAGAATTAGTTGTTGGAGTAGGTGGTTGTGTTGCCCAAACTGAAGGAAAGGATCTTGTAAAAAAATTCAAACACCTGAATTTTGCTTTTGGCCCAGACACTATTGATACAATTAACGATATGGTTTACCGAACTTATGCAGGAGATAATAAGTTTTCCGTTAATACTTGGGACCGCTCTTCCAATTTTTCAATTGAAACAAAGATTAATCACGGAACACCACAGGCATTTGTTAATATTATCAAAGGCTGTGACAAATATTGTACTTACTGTATCGTTCCTTATACACGTGGTCGCGAACGTTCTAGAAAGCAGGCCGAAATTGTTGAGGACGTAAGAAGACTCGTTGAATATCAAGGAATTCAAGAGGTTATGCTTCTTGGTCAGAACGTAAACTCGTTTGGAAAAGAAAATGGAGAGCGTATATCTGATCTAATTATGGAATTAGATCAAATTAATGGCCTAGAAATTCTAAGATATACGACTTCACACCCATATGATGTAAGTGATGATCTTATCGCTGCTCATGGTGAAGCTAAGAAATTATCAAAACACTTACACCTGCCTGTTCAATCAGGTTCAAATACCGTACTTCAAAGAATGAATCGTGAGTACACGAAAGAACATTACCTTGGTCTATTAGAGAAACTTCGTAAGGCCCAGCCAGAAATCGTTCTTTCTACTGATATTATCTGTGGATTTGTAAATGAAACAGATGAAGAACATAAAGAAACACTAGATCTACTTGAGAAAGCTCAATTTGATTTCATCTATTCTTATGTCTACTCTCAAAGAAGTAAGACTCGTGCAGCTAAGATGGAAGACTTCTTAACACAAGAAATTAGAAAATCTCGATTGCATGAAGTTCAGGCCTTCCAACTTTCTATCCAGGAAAAGATCCGCTCTACAATGGTTGGAAAGACGTATCGTGTTCTTGTAGAAGGGGCAAATACAATGAAAGGTGAGACTAAGTGGAAGGGGAGAACGAATTGTAATCGCGTGATTCACTTCAAGGGACCAGAAGATCTTAATCTAAAATGGCACTGGGTTGATGTGAAATGTATCAGTACAACAGCTCTTTCATGTCAGGGTGAACTTCTTCAAGACTTAGGAAGACGCTTACAATAGCCCGAAATAACAAGGGTTTGGAGTTCTTTGCCTAAATGACTATTAGTGAGCTTTAAAGTTGTAAGATATCTATGAGGATATTTTATGATTAAAAAGACGTTAATTAAGTATTTTATTTTAAGCTTTATAACTTCACTTTCCTTTGGAATGACTGAGCTTGATCTCGATTTCAATTATAATAAGAATATTTTGGGCTCAAATAGAGAGTCATTTGATCGAACAAGAACTTATGCAGGCTCTTTAACTTTTTATTTTCTAACTTATACAGGAATAGAATTTAATATCGCCCATTCTGAGAATGAAATCTATGGAAAGTATGACAATAGTGGTGTTAGTTCAGGCCTTGTAATTCAAAATGAGACAACTAATATTGAAACTCGTAGTTATGGAATAGGGATAAGGCAGGCTTTTTCAAGTCGAAAGTCTTTTATACAACCTCTTTTATCTCTTGGCTGGAGTCATCAGGAATATACTTTAAAATCAAGAACGCTTGTTACAGATCTTGATACATCCACTGATTACCTAATTGAATCTCAGGAAGATAAGACAAAATATAGTGCCATGTTTGCTGCCTTTGCGTTAAAATTTAGATTAACACGATTCATTTCATTAAAAGGGTCTGTTAAAACTGTATTTCGTGCCTTTGAATTTGAAGAAGCACGAGATCAACTCTCATATAACGCTGGGATCTCATGGATTTTTTAAGACTTGGACTGCTTCTTACGATTACGACCTCTTTTATATCATGTGCAAAAATAAGCTATTTAACAGAGCAGGGGATAGGACAAGTTGATATCTTATGGAGCGCACGAGATAATAAAGACGTTCTTTTGGATCCCAAAGTAAAGCCTGAGTATAAAGAAAAAATCAAGAAAATCGAAACTTACAAAAAGTATTTTTATAATTACTGGGATAAAAAGCCAACAGAGATCTATTCACAAACAACTCTACTTAAAACTCGTGCCGTAACTTATTTAGTTATAGCTTCAAGACCAAATGAAGTTAAGCCTCGCAAAGAATGTTTTGCTTTTTATGGATGTTTTCCTTATCTGGGGTTTTTCAAAGAAAGCTCTGCTAGAGAATTTGCACGTGAGTTGGAAGAATCGGGTTACGAAACCTATGTGAGAGATGTGCTGGCATACTCAACCTTAGGAAACTTTGATGATCCAATACTATCTTCATTCTTTGAGTATGGAAGATATAGTTTAACTGAAACTATTTTTCATGAACTATTTCATACAATCTTCTTTGTTAAGAATGAAGTGGACCTCAATGAGAATCTCGCTAATTACTTTGGTAAACAGATGCTTATTGAGTATTACAAAGATGACCCAAAGCTAGATGAATACTTAAAGAATCTCAAACTGAATTCAAAACTTAAGGCTTCAATTACTGAACACGCTAAGAAACTTAAAGAAATTCTTCGTAGCAGTGAAGATTGGCAGGCCAAGAAAGACCAATACCTAAATGAGACGATGCCTCGTGAGCTAGAAGAGCTATGCCTAGAGCTTAACGCCAAGAAGTGCTGGCCAAAGAAAATGAAGTGGAATAGTGCATCTCTTGCAGCATTTATGACTTATGAAAAGAGCCAGTCCTATATTGAAGACTACGCTCAAAAATTTCAAGGTGATCTTAGAAAGCTATTGGCCGATATTGAAGCAAAGTATCAAAAGTTTGAAGATATCGATACTGAGTTAAGTTTTGAAGAGTATCTATTTAAAAATAATTCCAAATAATGAAATAAATGCTATCTTCTAATTATGAAGCATATATTCTTTATCGATCCAATTGAGAAATTAGTCACAAAAAAAGATTCCACTATTCTTATGGCCTTAACGGCACAAGAAAAAGGAAACGAAGTCTTTGTTTTATTTGAAGATGACTTCTACATTAAAAATGTAGGTCAGGTTAGCTTTGATTGTTATAAAATCACTGGTGACATCAATGAAAACTTCTACATTGAAAACTTCCAAGTAAATGAGAAAGAGAAGGTAACTCTATCTCATGAAGTAATACTTCATATGCGAATTGATCCACCATATGATTCACGCTATCAGCGATATTTATGGATGCTCGACTTTTTAGAAAGTAAGACAGCTGTTCAGGTTAAAAATAATCCAATTGGAATTATGAAACATAATGAAAAGCTAGAAGCTTACTTATTAGAAAATAGTCTTGAGAGCTATGTTGGAACGTCATTAAATGGAGTGAAGAGCTTCGTTGAAAAAATTAGCGCTCAAGGCGTACGAGAATTGATTTTAAAGCCTCTTGATCTTTATCAGGGAATAGGTGTTGAAAAAATCAGTGTAAACGAGCTAGAGGCTAAATTTAAGGCCAAATGCGATGAGTTTAAAGGCCCAGTTGTTGTGCAACAATTTGATGAGTCAGTTTACGCTGGCGAAATTCGCTCAATATTCTATCGTGCAAAAGAGATTGGAACAATCTTGAAGGTTCCACAAGAAGGTGAGTACCTGGCCAATATTGCACAAGGTGCTAAGTATTCTGCTGTGGACTTAGATCCAAAAGTTAAAAACGAGTGTGAAGAAGTTTGTAAGAAGCTTATGAATGACGGAGTAGACTTAGTCGCCTTTGATATTTTAGGAAATCGTTTATCTGAAGTTAATGTGACATGTCCAGGTCTAATGGTGGAGGTTTCTTCTGCTATGAAAAGAAACCTCGCACTTGATTTATTTTAAGAAATTTAGAATTACATTCTAGGTGCAGATGGTGGAAAGTCTTTTGTGTAATCAGTTGAGAACTGAAGATCAAAAGAAACACAATCATTTTGCCAAACAGAAGACATCTGGCAATATCCAGCAATCGCTGGATCATCACTGCTATAGCCTTGATTTAGATAGTATTGGCATGACCAATCCCATTGAACGTCAAGAACGTCAATAACAACAGGTCCTGCTGTATTTGGAATATAGCTTCCTGAAAATTCTTTAACTTTTGAAACTTTATCAGTGGCAATATCGCCGAAAGTAACAGTTCGGTAACTACACGTACCGCTTTCACTTCTAATACATAATTTAATTTTAAGTTTTTCATATGGTTGAGGGTTGTAATGACATTTTACCCCATAAGAGTCCATTGTTCCTTGGGCAGGAGCTTGTCTTGGACGAACACGAATATTTAAACGAGAATCAGTATAGAGAATAAGTTGTCCATCACCAAGGCTTGTTGAAGACCACCAAGCATTTGATCCATTTACACGAGAGTTACCGTGAAGAGTAATTCCTTCGATTGTATAGAAATCTTGTGTCTGACCACCATCGGCCACTCCACCTTCATTACCATCTCCATAACCATCACCTGGAGTTGTATCTTCATTATTTCCATTATCACCCGAACCTGAGTCGTCTCCCCAGTCTGTGCCACCGTTATTCCAACCATTGTCTGAGCCTCCAGATCCACCCCAGCCATTACCTGTGCTTGAGTTGTAATCAGCTCTTTTATTTGTAGGCTGGACGCAACTAACTAAGGTTAGTAACGCGATTGCAGTGATAAAAGTAAACTTTTTCATGTTATCCTCGTTCTTACATTTCCTCACTATTTTATCGGTAATTCATTGAATATACTTTAATCTTCATATAAGTAGCGAAAATTGCTATGGCATTTTTCCTAAAGATTGCTAAAATTAAATTGTGTTAGTTAGAAAAGAAATTATACGTAAATTAGTGGATCAATATTATCAGGTAGCAAACTACCTAATTGAAGATCAGCTTCAGGCCATGCAATTAATTATTGATGTTGCAACAGGGGCCAGTGAAGAAGATGAAAGCTTCCTGTATAAGATTGATAATGATTATTTTGAGAGGCAATTTCTCTTACGTTTAATTTCACTTGCAACTAAAAGGTCACAGCAGACAAAGACAAAAGGGAAACTCCTTAATCATGTAAAGAAAAAAGCCTGTATTTATCTTTTCGAAATTCGAGGGGAGAGTGTCGATAATATCGCAATGGTTTTAAATATTTCACATCAAGAAGTCCTGGCCTATATTGATCATATACAAATGAACTTTGCTACGGCACAAGAGAGAGATAATGGACGCCCACTTAACTAATTTAAATAAAGCTCGATCACAGTGTTTCTTTGCTAAAAAGATGACTTATTTTGAAAGTTCAGACTTTGTTCACAATGAAGAGCATTTATCTAATTGTGAAGACTGCCGTTTAAAAATAGCTCAATTTGATTTACAAAAAGAATTAATATTAAAGGATTTTGCAGGTTTTGCGGCGGATGAGGAAATATCTCAGGACTTAGAAGCAGAGCTTGAAGAAATTATTCCGACTATCACAAGTGATGATTCACAGATGACATTACCAAAAAGAACTTACTCTCTTTCTGTGAAGGATTTTTTTGTATTTTTAATTTTTGGAATACCTCGAAAGATACAGCTTTTTGTTGTAGCTTCTTTAATCCTAGCGGCGTGTATTTACTGATAAAGAGAAGATCGCATAATACTTTCCATCTTCATCTTTTAGGTCTTTTACAATATTAGGAATCTTATTCATTTTACCTAAAGCATTTTCAAAGATTTTATGAATATCATCGTCTTCTGAAGACTCTAGGATCTTTACAATCTCTGCATTTCCCAACTCATCGTAGCGAACGACGGCCTTAAGTTTTTGAGCACTCGCATTACGAAGAGAGTTTTCAACATAAGGCCTCTCGTTGATTCGATCTCGAACTGAGATTTGTACAGAGTTAATGTATTGAGTTGCTACACGTTTATAGAATGCGTAAAAAACTTTCTCAAACTCATTGAGTTCATCAGGGCTTATGCCCTTTGGAGGGAGAAAAGTTACTGAGGCATCTTGAATAGTATCAAGCTGCTTAGACCAATTTGCACTTTTAAAGCTCTCTTGTGAGATCTTCTTTTGAATATATTGATTTCTTTGAATTGAGCCTCTTTTTTGCAATTCAAGAACTTCTTTTTCTTTCTTCTTAGAAATTGCTGCACGAGAGCTTTTTACTTGCTGATCAACTTTTTTGAAATCGTTCTTACTGTAGGCGAGTTGACCGAAGAGGTTATTATTATCTTGGGCCTTTTTCACACCAAGCTTTCTTACATCAACCTGTTTGAACTTAACTTTTAAGGGCCTTTCTTGCACTAACTTCTGATCGCTATCATCATTGATGACATAGCCTAGCAAAATAGCATGCAGCAAGAGCGAAAATAGAGTAGCAACATAAAGGTTGATCATATTTCTCCAGTGAAATCTTAATGATTTCTCATAATATTCTAGCATTTTAGTCCGTTGGGGACAAAAATTTCCCTTAAAACTGGTAAAAATTGTCTACTCTTTCATCTGGACTAATGAATAGGTAGAATTAAAGTGTGGTAAAGCCACTGCTGTAAATGATTTACGTAATTTTAAGGACTTATGGATGAGTAAACCTGTTAAATACAAATTTTCAAAGGCAAGAGTCGCAATCTTGACCGTATCTTCGATATCAATATTGACCATTGCTTATATGCTAAGCGGTGTTTCAAACAAATATAAGTTGGTATCAACAATCCAAAATGGAATTCAAATATGTAGTACTCGTGTTCAGCAAACGTATACAGCAGCGGTTGCAGGTGACATGAATTCAACTTACATGGACAGCAATTTTACTTCTCAAACAGGGGAGTGCTTTGCCCAAGTTACAGATTTAATGAATGAGTACGGTAAGTTCTCTTCAGCTATTATAAAGAAGTTCAATACAGTAAGTTCAAATGTTCACTGGTTCCATGAGAGTCTAAGAAGTACAGGGAAAGGGTTTTCTGTAACAGATCAGAACTTCTCAAAGAATATTGATGAAAAATACTCTCAATTTGAAGATGCTGCTGATGCAGGATCAATTTTGATTGAAAATCATGTTGAAACAATTTCTTCTTCTTTATCAAATATTAAATTATCACTTGCTCTTATAGCGGCCGTTTTCCTCTTTACTTTTGTTTGGGAAGCAGTATTTAGAAAAATTGTTCTAAGACGCCGTAAGGAATTAGAAGATGAAGCTTTAAGTTTACTAATGCTTAATCAAGATGAGAATTTTGATGAAATCGAAAGTGTAATAATGAATGCGTTAGAGCTTAATGAAATGAAACATTGCTCAAAGCTTTATTCTGCACAAAAGCAGAGCTTTAGAAAAGAGAAGAGAAAGTCTACAATTTCAGCTAATGAAAATAAGACTTTTGGAATGCTTCTTTCTAATGACGATACAGATGCAAAAGAAGTGGCCGATGAAATTTGGTCAATGAGTGAAGATAGTAACGCTCAAGAAAGTGAGAAGAATCTTGATGAGTCAAATGTTCCAATGGTTAAAAGTTGTGAAATCTCATCTGTTAATCGCTTTATCGCTTGTAAAGTCCAAGATCAATTCAAAGACCAAGGAATTGAGTTTTCAATCGATACTCAAGAGAGAGAAATTCTTGGTGAGCGTGAAACAATTGAACAAATCCAATACAGTATCCTTACAGATGCTGCCAAAAATACTTTAAAAGCTGCTGAGGAGAGTGAAGAAAAAACTCTTCAAAAAGTTGAAGTTCAAGGGAAAACTCTAGGAGCTATCTACTACTTAAGTATTTCATCTTATGGTGATAATAAGAGTGGGGTAGAGCTTGAAACTTCTGTGCAAATTGTAAGAGAACTTTTAAAAGACATCTCTGGGCGTCTTGAACTAGCAAACCTTTACAATGATGATCTTCAGCCAGTTGGACGAAAGTATAAGCTTATTTTTAAGACGAAAGATATCAATCAAGTTGCGCTTCAAGAAAAGAAAGAAGAGCCTAAGAGTGAAGAGTCTAATAAAAAGGTTACTCGCATTGAAAAAGGTACAAAGCGCGAAATCATGCAACGCCTGATGTAGTTTTAGAACTCGCGTTTTTTAAGACTTTTAATCGAAACTAATTTTCCAATTTCATTTAAGATACTGAGGTAATTTTCATTTGAGTAGTCATCAGTGACTACCAAGTGAAATACCTCTTTGTACTCTGGTCTCTTTGTAGCAAAGAAATAGTCAAAGATAATATCTGCAAGCATATGAGAGACTTTTCTTGCTGTTTTATGAAGTTGATAAATATCTAGCCCTTTAAGCTCATCATTAATAATTACTTTCTTATTGCAAAGCTTTTTACAGGCTTTAAATACTTGCTGATCACTCTTTTTGATATTTCGATTGGCGCGAGACATGTACTGAAAGTCTTTATACATATTACATTTTCTATATGGATTAAAAAGCTTAGAGCAGAAGTAGGCACTGATGTAATTATGGATTAAATAAACAAATAGTCCGGTACGATCGCGTTTATTAAAGAACTCTAAGATTTCCTTATCAGGTACTTTAAGCTTTGCCTGATAAATATGAATACCAGCTAAGTAAGAGATACGATTAACAGAATAGCTAGAGCAATAATAGGCCTTTTTTCCTGGAAGTTTGAACGTTTTACCGTGTTCAATAAGCTTTTTGTAAAAAGACTGGGCCTTCTTTGATTTTACCTTTGAAATTGTTGTTTTAACTCTTTTAAGGTTTTGTTGATCAAAGATACGAAAATCTTCAAGCTCTCCGATTGCAATATCGAGATCGAGAGTATTGTTGATTTCATGACAAAAGTAGGCGAAGTTATCAACGATATTATCTGAAAACTTAAGTGTTCCTGTTTCGATGATATATTCGTGAATATCAAAATTGGGATCATCAGCTAAGTGCTCATACCAATAGATTTGCGACTCATACTTTAGCCATGGAGGAGAGTTAACGAGAACAAACTCTCTTAAGTTATATTTTACAATTTGATCTGATCTAAGCTTTCCTTTCTTAACAAGTTGCCAGTAAACCTCGTCAGTATTTTGATGAATAATAGTTTGAACGACGTTCTTTTTATTGAGATCAAAAACTTTTTGAGGAAGTTTATTTGGTACGATATGTAGCTCTCCAAATAAGATGAGAAGCTTATGATCAGGATTTTCTTTGTGGTATCGGGTAATAGTCTTGGCCGCTTGGTTGTCTCTTTGGTTGAGATTTCCTTTTGTATTAAGGGCGATAATTGGAATATTATGTTTCTTAGCAATTTCAAAAAAGATCTTGTAATAGGTCCATGGAAAGCGCCAAGAGTTCTTATAGTTAATAGACTCGAGAAACTCTAATTCCGTAATAGCACCCCTTAGAAACGAATCGATAAAGAATTGATGATTGATATGGATAAACTCCACACCAATAGCAAATTGGTAATCATTCTTTGCTAGGATACGAATGATTCTCTCAAGGTTACGTGTACTCTGATCAAAGGTGTGAAAGTCTCCCAGATAAATAATGTCTGAAGTATCAATTGATTGGTAGAGTTGATTGATTGTAGATGACTCAAACTCACGGCGAGCATAGCGTTGTTGATCAGTTCGATACTTCTTTAATAGCTTTGAGGGCTCTCCTTCAAGAGAGTTAGCTTTATTTTTAAAATATCGATAGATATTCCAATGAGTTTCATCGACCCTAAGTTGCATAAGTCTATGATATCACTAGTTATTTATTTGACCAATAATTATATTATTTAGAGTCGTGCTAATGAGTTGATATGTCTCGTTCACTTCCTTGGCCACTTGGTCCTGAGCACTTAAGACAGCATTTAATTCTTGTGCACTTGGTACTTCAAGAGACTGAAGTATTGTTGAGATTGCAGTACCTTTGGCACTTGAAAGAATGAATTGAATGAACTTGAGAAGTTGTTGATCACCATGCAACTTGATGATTTCAACGTCATTTGAAACTAGCTTTAAGAAAGTAGTATGTTCACTTTTTTCCAGAATTGCACTTGTCAGAGGTAAGTGTACCTGGCTTCTGTCACTCATAAGTGTTTCAAGGTATACATCTTGATTATTTGGGTAAATTTGAAACTTTGGTAATTCAACAATTCTTTGAATCAGCGATGGGTTCGTGAAGTCATAATTTGCTTGAATCTTTCCACTTGAGATCTGATCACTATAATTTCCAATGATAATCTTTAAGTGAGAAAGGATACAGCTTGTATGCCATGGCCATTTTTTCGATAGAAGATTGATCGTATCAATCTTGTTACTAAAGAGCTGTTTATATGTAGCGAAGCTTAAGCTTATAATTGAATCTCTTGAAAGAGTAATATCTTGAAGTGATTCAATATGGTAGTCCGGTAGAAACTCAGTGCGTTCTAGGAATTTTGGAATCAGCATTGCATTGAGTTTCGCTTTTGTTTTCTTTAGTCCACCATTAAAAGTCAGCTGAGTAATTTGCTTACCAATTGTAGTCTTAAAGAACTCCCTAAATAAGTTAATATTTAAGTTTGAGATCTTTGGTAGAAGACCGAAATACTGGAAGTAAGCATAACCGTATTCTTCAACTTTTGCTTTTAATGAGTCAATTGAAGTTAGCTCAAGTTTTATGTCATTCTCATTAGTGAAGTCTACAATTAGTAGGTAAGGGTAGCGCTCTTGAGGATTCATATTGAAACCAAGTAGGTCATAACCTTCTTCATCTCTTGAGTTTGATCGGTAATTTGATAGAGATTCAACACTGAAGAATTGATCAAATGGAATACAACTCTTAGTTAAATTCTTAAAATATTGTGGGTGAGTAATCTTGTCACTCTCACTATTATTACTTAATAGCTTTCCGTTAAGAATCGCATCTTGATGGAATTCAAATGATAATCCACATTTTGTTTCATTAGAAAATAGTGGAGCATCAATTGATTTCTTATTTGCAAATAATTTATCTAATTCTTCAACGAAGAAGTCGAATTTCGAGAAGTGAGTCAGGTCACCGTTCATGTTAACTGTCAGGCAAGACTCTTTTAAAAGTGCTGAGTTAACATCTGGGTTTCCAAAGATATCAAGTTTGTTTTCAACAATTCTCTTAGAGAAGATATATAGGTAGCGAGGAATTTCTCCTTTACCTTTTAACCCTTCAAAATTGATACGCATACGTAATTTGTATTGCTTTAACAGGGCCTCGTTCTTATTTGCATGAGAAGGAACAAATAGCTTCTGATTTGAGAAAACATACATATATCCACTATTAGATAGATGCTCACCATTTTGCATAATATTTGTAATTAGAAAGTGGTGTGGGTTCTTCTTTGGAATATTAACAAGGTTTACAAGAATTCTGTCGTAGATACTTTGTTCAACTTCTGTTGAATCGAGCAGAGAGAATTGTCCGCTAGCAGAGACTCTCGACTTATTAGACTTCTGTTTAAATAAAGAAACAATAAGAGAAATAGGATCCTTTTGCTGTTTCGGTGCTAAGTAAACAAGGAAAGTCATATACTGAATTTCTTGGAAGATCTTTAAGTATTGACCAGTAACGTAGTTATCACCACGGAATTCTGGGCAAATTACTTCTTGCCACATTTCATTTGAGTTATTCTCCTGAGCAATCCAGTGAGAAATTGTCAGTGAGTTTAGAAAGTCTCCAGTAAAGAGAGAACTTAGGCAGTGTGGAGCATCATTGAAGCTAAAGTAACCATTGTGGTTCTCAATCCACTTTGGAAAATTAACAAGAAGATTATTAATCATTAAACCAAAGTTTCTGTTACTGAAAGCATGTGAATACTTATCTGTTTCGTTGTTAAATAGAACAACTTCTAATTCATTTGGTATTTCGTGATTTAAAACCTTAAAAAACTCTATTGGGTTTAAGTCTTTAAAGATTGAATTGAGCTCAACAATGCTGTCACCAAAGTTTTCATTTGGCCTAAACCAGCTATATTCATTTGTCCCAAGGGCACGACTTGATAATTCTCTAGAGCTTGATACCTTAAAGATCTTACTTAAAGTTGAGTTTGGATTTAAGATTTCTTTCTTAGTTAATGTTTTAGAATAGAATGCACTCAGTTGGCTGATAAAGCGTACTTTTAAAATATAAACGCTAATAGAGCGTAGGCAGTAGACCTTAAGAAACTCTTGAGTTAGCTCATAACTAGGAGCATTCTTATTGTCGAGGTTCTCCCAGAACTGGTTGAAGTCTGAAATACCCTCTGGATGAACTTTATTATACTTAGTGTAGTCTACGAATTCTTGGTAAAGAGACTGTCTAAGACTTCTATTACGAGAACGAAATGATTTAACCTGTGCTTTTGCTTCATCAAATAATTCAAAAACAATCTTTTTAAATTTTACACTTCCCTTAGTGAGTAAGCTTTCGCCTCTCCATTTTGGTAGGATATGCTCTGAAACAAGAAATTCACCGGCATTGATGCTTGGAAGTGAAGACTGAGCAGTGCTGGCCGCACCACTAGGCTGCTCTGAAGGAAAACTTTCCTTTTGAGCTACGCTTGGACCTTGGGTCTCAGCAATATTATTTATCAGCCAATTCTTAGCCGAAAATGATTCGTTCTTCACAGTGTTGTTGATTCCAAATTTTTTTTAATTCCCAGTAAAACCAAATTTTAAGCCAGACTAACTCCTTAACTTATCCATCGGAAAGTTAACTTTCTAAACTGTTAAGGGAAAGTCATGTGTTGCGTCCTTAAAATCGGTAGTAAAATATAACGATGGCCACTCATCTTGTCATGTAAAAAAACAATTTTCCGTTAAGAAAAGCTTTGTAAATACCTGAAACTATGTATGCGATATTTCTTAAAGTTTCTGTCATCTATGACGAAGAGAGTCAGTGACAATGATTCAGTAAATGGAGTTCATATGAGTGGAAATAGTTCACAAAATGCAGCTGCAAAAAGTGCAGAAAAAGGTTTTTCAGAAAACGAGTTAGACGACATCATGGCAGAGTTTGCTAGTCTTGATGCTGAGCTTACAACAAGTGGGCCATTAGCAGAGGAAGAGCAAGTTAAAGAAGAAGTGCCAGTTGTTGAAGAGGTTAAGGCCGAAGAAGTGGAGACTCCTGAAGTTGAAGCCGCACCAGAAGAACCAGCTGCTGAAGCTGAACCTGTTGCTGAAGAAATTAACCCTCTCGATGAACTAGAAGCTGCAACACAAGCTCCTGTAGAAGAAGAACTTCATGTTGAAGATTTTCCTGCCGCAGAGGAGTTTGAAGAAATTAGTGCTGAAGCAACTCCAGCTCCAGAAGAAAAAACAGAAATTATTTCAGAAACAGATCTTATGGAAGCTTCATCTGAAGACGAGGCCAATCCAACTCCTTCAATTGCTGAGGCATTTGGAGAAGGCTTTGATGAAGCAGAGATGGATGCCATTATGAAAGATCTTGAAGATATTGATGCTTCAGCAGGACCTGCTCTTGAGATGGAAGAAGAGGTTGAACCAGAAGCTCATGAAGAAAATGTTGTTGCTATGAAAAAGCCTGAAGAAGTGGTTGAAGTACAGCCGACAACAGTTGCAACTCCAGCAGCTGGAACAGGTGAAGTGGCTTTCAGTGCAGCGGGTAATATGAATTTCAACGTTAATCTAACAATTGCTGGCTCTCAAGCGACACTTAGTGTACAAGATGGTTGCTTTAAATTAACGATGAATGGAGTTGATATCTCAATTACAGAGGAAGGCTGTAAGGCCTTTATTGAAGGTGGAGTAAACTTTAATATTCCACTTCCAACTGATAAGAAGGATGTCGCTTAAGACTTAAAAAAGGTTTTCAATGGCCATAAATATATTGGGTGGGCATGCGAAAGGGCATGCCCTTTTTGTTCCCCCTGTTTCAATTACACGTGCAACAACAGTTATGCTAAGACGTAAGTTTTTTGATGCACACCAAGATTTAACAAATTGCCTATTTATTGATCTTTTTGCTGGTAGTGGAGCTATGGGCTTTGAAGCTTGCTCTCGTGGAGCGCAAAGAGTGATCTTAGTAGAAGATAATCCAAAAGCAATTTCAGTTATTAAGAAGAACAAAGCTTCAATGAATAAGAAAGTTGATACTTCAAATATTGAAGTTATTAAGCAAAAAGCTCAGGTATATATTAAGAATATCGTCACATCAATTAAGACTGACTTATATGATGAAGTACATCTCTTCATCGATCCACCTTATGAAATGAAGGCCATCTACTTCGAGATTTTAAAGATTTTAAGAGAATCTGATTTTCAAGGTGAAGTATGGTTGGAGTCAGATCGTCAAAAAGGAGTAGTGGAGGATGATCTCAAGAAGCATTCCTTTACTTTCTCTAAAGTTTACAAGCAAGGAACGAGTTATATTGCAAGAATTGCAATGTAGCTAGCTACCATATAAAATTAAGTCATATAAATTAAAAGAAATAGGAACTCAATGAAAAGAGCAATTTATCCAGGTACGTTTGATCCTTTTACAAATGGACACAAAGATATCTTAATGAGGTCATTAAGTGTTTTTGACGAAGTCATTATTCTTGTTGCCCACAATCGAAACAAGAAGCCTTTCTTCACTGCAGACGAAAGAGTTGCGATGTTAGAGGAGACTTTTAAAGATGAGCCAAGAGTAAAAGCTGATAAATGGGAAGGCCTTATTGTTGACTATGCTAAAGAAAATGAAATCAGCTCAATAATTCGTGGCCTAAGACCAACAGGTGACTTTGAAGCTGAATTTCAAATGGCATCAATGAATAAGAGACTCTATCCTGAAATCGAAACAGTTTTCTTTATCACGGAAAGGGATAATTATTACGTATCAAGTTCTTTAGTAAAAGAGATCCATAAACATGGTAAACTCATTAAAGAATTTGTACCTGATACTATTTTTAATTGGATTAATAAAAAAGGAAAAGTTTAATGACAAATGTCTCAAAACGTTCTGAAGATATCAACGAAAGTATTACTTTAAAACTTAATGCAAAGGCCGTTGCTTTAGCAAAGGAAGGGCAAAAAGTTTATAACTTAACAGCGGGGCAACTTCCATATCGTCCACCTAAAGAGCTAGTAGAAGCGATTCGTGGAGAGTTGGACTTTTTAAAAAGTTTTCAATATAGCCCTGTTGCAGGTGATGGTGAGTTACTTGAGAAGTTAATTGATTATGTGGAAACATCGAGATCAATTAGTTTTGAAGACTACGATCATCGCTTTGCTGCTACTGTTGGAAATGGTGGAAAGCATGTTCTGGCAAATATCTTTGCTGCCCTTGTAAATCCTGGAGATGAAGTTATTGTTTTCGCTCCTTATTGGATCTCTTATCCTCAAATGATTAAGTTGAATGGGGGAGTCATCAAAGTTGTAGAGGCTTCTATTTATAATGCTTTTGAGCCAGACCTTGAAAAGCTAAAAGAACTATTAAGTGATAAAACAAAGGCCATCATTTTAAATAGTCCAAATAATCCATCTGGCGTTTTTTATAATGAAAAATGGATGAAAAGCTTCGCTGAAATTATTAAGCCATTTGAAAATACTTATGTAATTTCAGATGAGATTTACTACGAATTAAATTACTACGATCCAAGACCTACTTATTTTTATCAATACGATCGTGAGCTCTTATCTCGTACAATAATCGTGGACGGGATATCTAAAAGCTTAGCTTCAACTGGCTTAAGACTTGGTTATTGTATTGCTCATGAAGATATTATTAGTGCTATTAAAAAGATTCAGGGGCATACTGCGTCTGGTTCTTGTTCATTAATTCAAAGAGCATTACTGCGTTATAATTTAAATCAAATTGATGAATACCTCTCGCCTGTAAAGAAGCATCTTCGAGAAAATTCATTAATTCTTAGAGAAGTTCTTAGAGAGAATCAACTTGAAAAATGTTGGTATCAGGTGACATCAGCTTTTTATTTTCTAATGGATTTTTCAAGCGCACCAATTATTGAAAAATTTAAAAAGAGTGAAGACGATCAAACTGATTATTCTGTTCAGATTTGTGAACAATTACTTGAGGAAAAAGGTGTGGCGATGGTGCCAAGTGGTGATTTCGGTCTACCAAATTGTGCCAGAATGTCACTTGTACTACCAAAAGATGACTTTAGGGACGCAATTATTGCATTGTCTGAGTTTTTAACTCGGGAATAGTGCTGATACTTCGGTATCTCGTTCCCACTACCAATTAAAGCTATTCTTAAGAGATAATTAAGCTGTGAATAAACTAATCGTTCTAGCTACTTATCTCTTATTTCTTCTTTCAGTCTCTTCTTGTGGAGTCGATGATGAACTCGAGCTTCAAAGAGACTATCTCTATGTTGAAGATCATCTTACTTCAGGAAATTGTGATAAGGCCTTAAGCGCAATGCTTTCAATGAAAGAGCAGAGTGGGGATGCTACTTATTATAAACTCCTGGCCTCTTCTTATGCGTGTAAAGCAGGATTTACTGTCACAGGTTTCTTTGCAAATGAAATTATAAAAATTGTAGCCGGAGCCGAAATTTTAAGTGGTTTATCGAGTTTTACTATTGCTCAAGAGATGACTAATATCGATAGCCTCGACTATTACTATATCACTAAGGCCGTGGACACTCTTGTTTATTCAGGTGGTGTTGGGCCCGTTACAAAAAATCCTTCAGCAACTCTAAGGATTCAAACATTTGGTTCTTATGGAGCCGCCGATATCAATTCCCTTTTGATGTATTTACTCTTTGTTAAAAACGGTATGAATATGGCCTTCTATGGTAATTCAGATGCAACTGGTGCAAAGGGTGCAGGTACTGTTGGAACGAATGTCTGTCTTTATCAATATGCTGATATGGGTGATGCAGACCTAGATGCATATGTAGCTTCAATTTCTGGAAGCATGGGAGTCTGTGATGACACTGCAGACGAGGGGAGTGCTGAGCTTAAAAATGGCGACGGAAGTATTAAGCTAGATCGCGCATGTGGCCTTATGACAGATTTTAATAACCTTATTGATGTTCTCTCTAATCTTACCATCGGTAATGTTAGTGATGCCGACCTCGTTACTCTCTTAAGTGATGTCTCGACAGTTCAAGATGCTTTTACAGCTGGTCCTGTTGCAACATTTGGCCTATCTAATAATTTAATAACAGTTAAAAATACAGATGAATGCGTAACTGAATTCACAGGAAGTGAAGAGCAAGTTGGCTTTTATATGGCCTCATTTTTTGAAACGCTACACTCAAGGTAATCATTGAAAAACTTCACAAGGCTCATATTTATTATTTGCTTAGGGTTATCGACGATATCAACGCAGGCCTTTGAGAAATTCCAATTAGGTCAATCTCCAAAAGCAAGACTAATGGGAAATGCTTGGATGGGATTAGCAAACCAAGATACTTTTACAATTTTTTATAATCCAGCAAGTCTTGGTGGTAATTACGATATTGATTTGTCTCCTGTAAACTTAACTGTTGCTGGACCTAATGCCCTTGATGATCTCGATCGTTTTTCTAATTTACCAAATGATGCGGATGCCATTGCTGATCGACTCTTAGGATTTCCTCTTTATTTAGAGTTATCTAATTTTTCAACGATCAAAGCACATCACTTTTCGTTTTCTTACTTCACACAAAACCGTGCCAATATTGTTTTAAAGAATCGGGTAAACCCTGCATTTGATGTTGATTACAGCTATGACCGTGGCTTTATCACAGGATTTGCTTTTAATTTAATTGGTGGAAGTCGAAATAAACAAAACCAGAAAATTATGACAGGTGAGAGACTCTCAATTGGTTATTCTTTTAAATATTTAAGTCGTGAAGGTACAAAAGATAAATTTGATCTATTCTCTACAAATATAATCAGTAAAGTTGAAGCTGGTTTCGCTTCTATCGAAGATATTAAAAATACTTTCGGATACTCAAAAGGAGCAGGTACAGGTCATGATATCGGAATTGAGTATGCCAATGGTTGGGGAAATACTGAGTTTGTAGCATCACTAGCAATTCTCGATATTGCAGATACTCACTTTGAAAAAGAATACGGAGACAATAGCGTTCCAAAGATTAACATGGCCATTAATTCTGGTTTTGCCTTTAAGCAAGACTTTAAGGTCTTTGATTATGCTCTTGCCTTAGATATCAAACCATTAAATCAGGGACTCGACTTTGGCCGCATGATGCATCTAGGTGCTCAGGTGAATATTCCATTCTTTGGTTTTTTTGCAGGAATCGGTGAAGGTTATCTAAATTATGGTGCTGAGCTTAGAATGTGGCCTGTCACACTTACACTTGGTTACAATAGTGTTGAGATCGGTGCAGATTACAAGCAAACAGAAGGTGATAGGCTATTTGTTTTCCTATCTCTTTTTGATGTTTCAATGGATATCTTTTAATTACAATACTCTTCGCACTTTGCTGCGCATTCCCAATTCCCCTTTTTCTTTGACATCCCTTTCGGCGATAACTTAAAATTTAGGTAAGAGAGGATTCCTCCCATCAATTCTTAATGTCATGGAGGGCATTTTGACTAGAAAAACCTTTGTTCTTGATACTAACGTATTACTATTTGATCCTAATGCTATTAATAAATTTGGTCCAAACGACGTCTTTATTCCACTTGTTGTAGTTGAAGAAGTTGATCGTTTTAAGAAAGACCAAAATGAGAATGGCCGTAACGCACGTTACTTTTCTCGTATCATCGATGAACTTCGTCAAAAAGGTTCTCTTGTTGATGGTGTTGAATTAGATAATGGCGGAACACTAATCATTTCAGTTGATCGAGCTGTTGATAATCAAGAGGAAACGATTGATTTATCAATTAATGACAACTTAATTTTGGCCTCTGCAATCTTTCTAAAAGAGCAAGGTGATGATGTTACGTTAATTACAAAAGATATCAACTTAAGAATTAAATCAGATATCCTGGGAATCACAGCTGAAGATTACGGGATGAAAGATATGAAGATAGAGGAGATCTATAGCGGTTATCGTTATCTACCTCTACCTAAAGATAAGTTAGAAGAATATGAAAAGAATCGCTTCCTACAATTAGAAAACTGGGAAGAATTAGAAATTTTTCCAAATGAGTATTTAATTGTTCATGAAGAAGGAAATGATCGTAGAAGACTTCTAGGACGTTTTTCTAAAAGCAAGCTAGGAATTGTTCCTCTAATCCCAATGAGAGAAGGGATCTGGGGTATTTATCCAAAGAATATGGAGCAACAATTTGCTCTTGATGCTCTACTAAATGATGATATTAAATTAGTCTCACTTGTTGGGAAGGCCGGTACAGGTAAGACTCTTCTTGCCATTGCAGCAGGTCTTGAAATGACGATTAATCAAGAAAAGTATTCAAGACTACTTGTTTCTCGTCCAATTCAACCAATGGGAAGAGACCTTGGTTATTTACCAGGTGACGTAAATGATAAGCTAGGTCCTTGGATGCAACCGATTTTTGATAATATGGACTTCCTCTTTGATCAAAGAAGAGCTGGAACAAGTTCGTCATATGTTGATCTAATGGATCACGGACTTCTTCACATTGAACCACTGACATATATTCGAGGTCGTTCAATTCCTGGACAATACTTAATTGTTGATGAGGCCCAGAACCTTTCACCACACGAAGTTAAGACAATTGTTACTCGTGCCGGTGAAGGAACGAAGATCATCCTAACAGGTGACCCGTACCAAATTGATAGTCCATACCTTGATGAGGTAAACAACGGGCTTAGCTATGTTGTTGAAAGGCTAAAGACGGAAGATATTATTTCTCATACGCAGCTGACTGTTGGTGAGCGTTCTGCGCTTTCTGAAACAGCTTCGAAGCTACTTTAGGAGTTAGAAACCAGTGTCACGTTCAAATCGTCAATATTTAAGAGCGCCTGTTAATCAAGAGATGCTCTATCTTTGTGACGATTATGTACTAAAGGCAAAGTGTTCTAATATTTCTGAAGGTGGAATGTTAATTTCTGATATGGGGCGCGTCCCTGAAAAGTCGCGCTTCCATACAATGATATCTCTTATTCAATATCCTGAATTTTCAAAACTTAGCACACAGAAACTATTAAGTATTGATCACAGTGCTTTTGATATTGAAGTATTGCGATGTGAAGTTGATGTTGTTCGCTCTTTTGAAGGACTGTCAGAAGTTGAAAAAATTCTTCTACCCTCAATTGGTGCGAAGTTCAGTGAAGTGAGTTCTGGAAATATGGCCTTGATTAAAGCCTACGTTCAAACTTTTTCAAAAAATATGATTTATCTCTTAACGCAATTTGAGAACTCATCAAAGAAGAAGGGTAATATTGTTCAACTTAGAAAGACTGCCGCTTTACTCGGCTACGATTCATCACTAAAGATTCCACTTCTTCGAGCAAAAGTCTTACACGATTACCAATCACTAGAATCATTATAATTTAGAATAATAAGGCCCAGATTACTGGGCCTTAATAAAACGAGAAGGATATAGGTTTCAAACAAAGCTTATAGTTTTGCCTTGATTGAAAACTTTAAGTCTTTAATTGTTGCTAATAAATATTTATCAATAGGTGTTTCGTTATCAAGAATTCGGCTTTTAAATTCTGCCGTAAGCTGATCTACTTTTACTAGAAGTTCGTCATTGATTGCATTTTCTTGATTAATTTCACTCACGAGACTATGTGTTTCATTAATAAGTGCAGAAAAATCAAGTTTCGAAAAATAATCTCTTTGAACAGTATTTTCACATCTCATTGCTTTTTCAGCTTTAAACGCATTGAAATTTACTACTTTCTCTTGTGGGATAGAATTTAACATTTCGCTTGTACTCCAAAAAAATAAATACCGTTCAACTTTTTTCACATTTTTTGTGAACAAGCGGGATTATGGAGTAACAAGCCTGAGCTGACAATAAATATCCTCAGGCCTTGTAATTTTTTCTATAATTTGTGATTTTAATTAGTTACACGTTTCTTTTTCCATTTTTTAATGGCGAAACCGAGAATGACGGCAAGGGCAACCGAGCCAATCACGTAATTAGATTTTTTGATATATTCAATGGCCGCTTCTCCAAATTTGTAATAAACCGTGAAGTAGACGACACAAGAAATCGTTGCGGCTATTAAGTCCGAAAGGGCAAATTTCCATGCATTCATTTTACCAAGCCCTGCAGATAGGAATAGAGCATTCCTAAAACCAAATGGTACAAATCGACCAAAGATTAATGTGAAGACACCATACTTCTTAAAGAAGGCATTTACTGTATCAAGCCTTTCTTGCGTCACCATCGAAGCAAAGAACTTTATTCCAAAGATTTTTGGACCGAGATAGCGTCCAATGAATCCATAACAAATTAAATCAGAAAAATATGCTCCTAGAAAAACAGCAAAGAAAAGAGGGTAGAGATACTCTGGATTTTTTGCAGCTAAAATCGCCGAAGTAAATAACATGACATCTTCAGATATTGGGATATTAAAACCAGCAAGTAGTAGTAGCCCAAAGATAATATATGGAGCTAAGCTTACATTAGTATTTATATAGAGCATGATTTGATCGATAAATTCCATTATTTCTCCTGTAAATAAACACTTAAAAGAATATCCTAAATTCTATTAAATCGCATTAATTTATCAGCTGTTTTTTCCTAGCTTAAAACTTTTAAGTCTTTTGTTACTATGCTTTTGTGAAGTATTTTAGATCACTTGTAATATTCTTTATTGGCCTAAATATAAATCAGGTCCACGGAAAAAACTTAGATTACTTTCTAAAGTCTAATGGTGATGAGTTCAACTATTTTATACAAACGGCCGCTTCACTGGGTATTCAAAAAGAAAAAGTTTCTAATATTATGACTTCTACTGAGCAGAATTCACCAATGACAATTACGGCCGGTTTTGCATTTTTCCCTAGTTCAATTGAAAAGCTATCTCTACTTGCAACGGGAAGTCTATCTTATATTGTGCCATCCGATATTAAGGAAGAAGGAGGAAGTACCTTCTCAAATAATACGAAACTAGATCCTGAAACTGGTTTTAGCTTCCATGCACATAAATCTTATACTTATCGAAATGTAACGGGATTCTTTGGAGGCCTTGATCATGAAGTCTTCTATCTCTATAACACACCTGATTTTCTAGGAAGTGGAAAGGAGTTAAAATCAGTTACTCAGAAAATTACTTATGGGACATTGGGCTTGGCCTTTGCACAAAAGTTTTTCACACCATTTGTATTTAAAATGAGTGCATCTCAATCATTTAGTTCAAAGACAGGCTTAAAAGGACAACGTTATTTAATCGATTATTCACAAAAGTATAGTGAGAATATGTGGTACCACATTTTCGTAAAAAGACATGAATTACAAGATGATTTGAGAGAATTAAAGATAACCCGACTCGGTGTTGGAGTCGGGTTCTATTATTGAATAAGACTATAGCTTATTAAAGTATTCTTGTGACCCTTGTGGATCTGGCTTCATTGTGTCAGCACCTTTTGTCCAACCTGCCGGACAAACTTCTCCGTGCTTAGCTGTAAATTGGTAACCATCTACAAGTCTTGCAACTTCTTCTACATTTCTACCAACTGATAGATTGTTGATTGAAACGTGTTGAACAATATTGTTATCATCGATGATATAAGTTGCTCTAAATGCAACATCACCAGATGGCATTAGCGCTCCATATGATCTAGAAACTTCTTTTGTAAGGTCTTCTAGAATTGGGAAATTAATGTCACCAAGTCCACCTTCATTTCTTGATTGCTTCGTCCAAGCTAGGTGAGAGAAAGCTGAATCAACTGAACAAGCGATAACTTCACAGTTAAGGTCTTTAAAAAGTTGAATCTTATCTGAGAATGCAGTGATTTCTGTTGGGCAAACAAATGTGAAATCTAGTGGGTAGAAGAAAAGAACTTTCCACTTTCCTTTGAAGTCAGAAAGAGAGATCTCTTTGATTTCTCCATTTACTACTGCATTTCCTTTGAATTCTGGTGCCGCTTTTGAAACTAGCGAAGTTGGATAAACTGTTTCAGTCATTACTTTCTCCTGTGTGTTTAAGTACTTAAAAATTTATTCATTTTTTCTTGAATCGATTTAACCGTAGCCTTATGAGAAGTTCAAGACCTGTTATGTTAATTTTGATACTTTTGGCGGTGAAGCTTAAATAATTTCCATTGCTTAGGGACGTATTAATTATTACTTAACTTGCACTTTTATCTAAAGAAAATGACTCGGCTCACCGAAATGTTGAATGAAATCGAAAAATTCATTTTCTAGGGAGAAAAAATGACAGATCCAAAGGCACATATTCCTAATCCAATTGTTATTGAACAAACAGCAAGAGGAGAGAGACAATACGATATTTACTCAAGACTATTACTTGATCGAATTGTTTTTCTAGGAACGCAGGTTAATGACACTGTTGCCAACTTATTAATTGCTCAGATTATGTTCCTTGAGCAAAGTAACCCAGAAGATCCAATTCACTTCTATATTAATTCACCAGGTGGAAGCGTTTATGCAGGCCTAGGTATCTACGATATTATGCAACACGTATCATGCCCAGTTTATACTTACTGTGTTGGTCTTGCTGCATCGATGGGATCACTGCTTCTAACAGCAGGGGAAAAAGGACACCGTTATAGTCTTCCTCACTCAAGAATCATGATTCACCAACCATTAGGTGGTGCACAAGGTCAGTGTTCTGATATTCAGATTCAAGCAAATGAAATTCAAACATTAAAAGATCAGTTAAATAATATTTACATAAAGCACTCATCTGTTGATATGACGATGGAAAAAATTGTTGCTGCAACTGATCGTGATAATTACTTGTCGCCAACTGATGCAATTGAGCTAGGAATTATCGATAGCGTTATTGAATCAAACAAGAAATAGAACTATAGTTGAATACTGTATATAAACGAAAGGAACTTTAATGAGTAAAAAAGAAGGATCATATAACAGCGCTCTGTCTTGTAACTTCTGCGGAAAATCTCAAAAAGAGGTAAAGAAGTTAATTGCAGGACCAGGTGTTTATATATGCGACGAATGTATCGAGCTATGTAATGAAATTATCTACGAGGATACAGTTAAGTCTGTATCAAAAGCAGCTCTTGATAATGTTCCAAAGCCACACGAAATCAAGAAGCACCTTGATGAGTATGTAATTGGACAGGATCGTGCTAAAAAGATTATTTCAGTTGCAGTTCATAACCACTATAAAAGAATTGCCCACGGTGATTCTAAGAGAAAAGATGATGCTGTTGAATTAGCAAAGTCGAATATCTTACTTGCTGGGCCAACTGGTTCAGGTAAGACTCTTATTGCACAATCACTAGCAAAGTTTCTAAATGTTCCATTTGCTATTGCTGATGCAACTTCTCTAACTGAAGCTGGTTACGTAGGTGAGGACGTTGAGAATATTATTCTTAACCTTCTTCAAGCATGTGACTACGATGTAGAAAGAGCTGAGCGTGGAATTGTTTATATTGATGAGATTGATAAAATTGCAAGAAAGTCTGAAAACCCTTCAATCACTAGAGACGTATCTGGTGAGGGTGTTCAACAGGCACTACTTAAGCTAGTTGAAGGTACAGTTGCTTCAGTTCCACCAAAAGGTGGTCGTAAGCACCCTCAACAAGAGTTTATCCAGGTAAACACAAAGAATATTCTCTTTGTAGTTGCTGGAGCATTTGTTGGACTTGATAAGATCATTGAAAAGCGTATGACTAAGAGACCAATGGGTCTAGTTGCTAAGCAAACTGTTGACGCTGAAGAGTCTGTAATTCAAAAGCTAGGTGGAATTGAAGCAGAAGATCTAACGAAGTTTGGATTAATTCCTGAGTTCATTGGACGTCTTCCTGTTAATGCTCTACTTGAAGAGCTTGATGAAGCAGCACTTGTTTCAATTCTTACTGAACCAAGGAATGCAGTAACGAAACAATATCAAAAGCTTTTTGAATTTGATGGTATCGAACTTGAATTTGAAGAAGCAGCACTTCATGCAATTGCTAAGACTGCACTTGAGAGAAAAACAGGTGCTCGTGGTCTAAGAGCAATCATTGAGCAAACAATGCTTGAAGTTATGTATGATGTACCAGCAAATGATAAAGCTAATAAAGTTATTATCACTGAAGCTTCTATTAGAGGAATTGAGTCTCCAAGAGTTGAAGAAGGTCCGCGCAAGGAATTCTCATCAACTGCGAACTCAGCTCTTGAGGCCAAGAAAGATATTGAATCAGCTTAATTAAATTGAATACATTTTCTTAATAATAAGGCACGACATAGTTCGTGCCTTTTTATTTTCATCTTTGATGTGAATCCTGTTACGTAACTATCTTTATTTAATTTTCATAAATTCAGTCACTTATCGCTTCATTATTAATAAATTAGTTAAGAAACTTAAAGAATTTCTAAAGGTTGACACTTAGCTAACCGAAAAATTATTTAGATCTATTTTATGTTTAGGGGATAAGAGATGTTTAGAGGGAATGTGTTAACAAAATTAACAAAGTTTATGGCCATAGGCCTAAAAGAAAAACTTTATTTCATTTCAATTGGAATGGTTTTATTTATATCATTTGCGGTTTTTGTCCCTTTTCAAAAAGGAATTGAAGATCAAAAGGCAAGTAAGCGAGTTGGATTTGCTCTTTATTATAATAATTTAACAAATTCAATTTCTGAACAATTCTTCACTAATTATAATAACGTTCAATCTTTTGCTCGAAACAAAGATCTCAAAGATAAAGACCCTGGAGCATCAACGTTTCTTTTAAATGAGCTTGTCACTCTCTACCCTGATACAGATATGTTATTTCTAATTGGTTTAGATGGGAAACTAATTGCTCATTCCGAAATTACGGCCACTGGGGAAAAACTGAACACAGAATTTCTTAAGTCTTATAACTTTAAAAATGATAATTGGTTTCAAAAAACATCAAAAGGTGAGTACACAGAAAATTACGATAAGAAAATTTTTGGTGCTTTTGCTGGAAAAGTTCACGAGAGTGAAATGATATCGAAAGTGTATGGCGAAAAGAGAATGGGGCAATACTTCTCAACTCGTATTGAAGATGAATATGGTGACCCAATTGCCGTTTTAGGTGCATTTGTGGGAAGCCGCTGGTTTGAAAGTGAAATGAAGAATCTTTTTCATACTTTAAACTCAAATGGAATGGACTCTTCTGAGATTCACTTAATTAATAGCGAAGGAAAAGTCATCACTTCTTATGACAAAGAACTTGCAAAGAAAGACAAGAATCTTCATGACTTTGAAAATTATAATTTAGCAAAAACATTGATTGCTTCAGATGATGAGATGGCAGTCAAGATGAAGGAAGGTAAGGTAGATACTATTCTTCATCCTCATATTCTTGGGGACAGTAAGGAAACATATCTTTACTCATTTGGTGAAATTCACCATCGCCGCTTCCTTGATATGATGAAGTGGAAGTTGGTTATAGGAATGACGGAAAAACAAGCCTATGGTGAAATTATAACACTTCAAAATTTATTCTATTTCACATTAGCTGGTGTTCTAATCCTTTGTGTTGCTATCTCTTTTGCAACAGTTAGAAATCTTTATAAGCAACTTCTTGGAGTTGTTGCAAGCTTAGAAAACTCTGCCAAATCAACGGTTAAATTTGTTGAAAATTTAAATGGGGTTTCTCATCGTGTAAGTGAGCTGACTTCAAATCAAGCGCAGGCAATACATGAGACTGCATCTACCCTTGATGAATTATCAAGCATGGTAAAAATGAATGCTCAGAATGCAGCGACGTCGGTTGATGTTTCAACGGATAATGAAAGAGTTGCACAGGATGGAAAACATAAAGTTGAGGAAGTTAAGTCTTCAATGAATAATATTAAACAAGCAAATGATGACGTCCTTAGAACGACAAATGACGGAAGTGAAAAAATCTCTGAAATTGTTAATCTGATCAATGAGATTAATGAGAAAACACAAGTTATTAATGACATTGTTTTTCAAACAAAGCTTCTTTCATTCAATGCTTCAGTAGAAGCGGCCAGAGCAGGTGAGCATGGTAAGGGCTTTGCTGTTGTTGCAGAAGAAGTTGGAAATCTTGCTGCAATGTCTGGAACTGCATCTGAAGAGATTAATGCAATCCTAACGAAGTCAGTTGCCCATGTTGAAAAAATCGTAAAAGAAAATAAAGAGTCTGTAGAATCGATGATTGAGCAGTCTCGTGTCAAAATTGATGATGGAATTAAAGTTTCAGAAGAGTGTACAGGGGCCCTTGAAGAGATTGTTCATGGTGTAATGAATGTATCTTCAATGTCTCAAGAAATATCAGCAGCGACATCTGAACAAGAAACAGGCGTTACAAATATTTCACAAGCAATGAATCAGATGCAAGAAGCCTCTTCTGATAATCAAGAAATTGCATCAAAGATGCTTCAATATGCGGAAGATTTAAATAATGAAACAAACAATCTTCAAAATGTTCTATCAATACTCCAAAATGAGATAATTGGCGGAAGAACAAAAAATGATGCATCGACATCTAAGGTAAAAAAAACTGAAGATGCAAAAGTCGTAAAATTTCCAAAAGAATCAAATCATAAGAAGGCATCGTAGTTATTACGGTGCCTTATATTCCCGACTTAAATGGTTTTTTGGTCGTTAAGCTGTATGGATTAAGTGAATTTAAACATTTAGATAGATTTACTTTAGCTTTTCTTTAGAAAAGTGCAGATTGCCTCTTTATTTTTTTCGTATACCTCACTAAAATAATTTTTATTAGTAGTTTAAGCATTTAACTATGTTCTCATATCAAGGAGGAGCCATGAGAATTTCTAGGATATTTCCTATTTTATTAGGAGTTTCACTAATGTCTCCTTTTGCATTCGCGGGTGCAAAAGATGACTTCATCAATGCTGTTGTAAAGCAGTGTAAAAAATCAAAAGCAGAAGCAGAAAAGATGGCAACACCAGGTCGTTCTGGAACCGTTATTAAGTTTAAGACTTGTTCTGGTGCAACAGTAGACGTTGGAAGCGGATGTACACTTCAGTGTAAAGATGCATCTTCATCAATCGGTGGATAATTAATTTAAGGAGACTAAAAAATGAAATTAAATACAATGAAAAAATCAATTATCGCACTTGCAGTTCTTTCATCAACTGCATACGGTGCATCTCTAGAAGACAGAGTAGAGGATCTAGAATTTGCTCGTGACCTTAATACATGGTCATTTTCAGGTGAGCTTGAGTCACGTTATGACTACTTCAATGAAGAAGATAAGTTAGCAAATGATCACTACAACGAAGATCAGTATTCTCTATGGGCAAGATTTGATATCCACTCAAAGAGAAGTGATAGGCTAGACTTCTATGGTCGTCTTTCTGCTTCTAAATACTTCAATGATTTTACTAAGAGAGTTAATGCTGATTCATCTATTGCAGCGGCCGGTGGAGCTGGTCGTAATAAAGATGGTGCAACTCTTTATGTAGAAAGAGCGTTTATTAATTATAAGATTAATAATCAATTCACTTTCTCTATTGGTCGTCTTCCAACGATTGAAGGACCTTCTTTCCACCTACAAAAAGGAACGGCTAGATCTGGTTCTTACCCTCAACTAGCATATGGTGCACAACTTGATGGTATGGCCTTAACTTATGGAACAAAACTATTTGGTGGATCAATGGCTGTAAGAGCTATTTATACTCCACTTAACCAAAGAGCTATTGGAGGCTCAGGACAATCTGGTTTCAATGATTCTGATGGCGTACAAGTTTCTTCTACTGAGGATATGTACTCAGTAATGGTTGACTATGAAAAATTAAACCTTGGTTGGGCAGATCGTTTCAATTTCATCGGTCAATATGTTGGCTTTAACGATTTCTTCTTTGATGCAACTTCAAATGTGACGACAGGAGCACCTCCATCACCAACAACAGACGCAGCTATTTCAAATCTATACTTTGATTATAATGCTTTCGTTGTTTACTTAGAAGCAAATGGTGTTGCTGGAACAGGTCTTGATTTAGGATTTACTTATAAGCATACTTCTGTTGACTCTAGAGGTGGAATCACTAGTGTCGGTGGTATTTTCACAGATGGAAGTGATGGTAAAAATGATGGAAATGTTTTCATGCTAGATGCTCGTTATTCGTTTGGAAAATTCAAGCTAGGATACGAGTTCTTACAAGCTGATGAATATGCATTCACTGTAGGACTATCAGATGTTGATGCTATCGGTTTCTATCAAACTCCAGATTCAACAGGTCATCACGTATATGGATCATATGATTTTGATTCAGATCTAAGACTAATTCTTGGTTATATGATGCAACAGGTTGACACTAGCTACACACAAAACGTTGTAGGAGCTGGTACTGATACTGACACTAAGGTTGATGCAGGTTATGCAAGACTTATTGCAAACTTCTAATTAGTTAAGATATTTCTTAACTTACTCCATAGGGGCCAGACTTAATGTCTGGCCTTTTTTTTTTGCTTATTTCTTGAGACACTCTCACAAAATCTTATCTCAAGAATCTTCGAGAAGAATGTAAAGTTCAGAGATATTATTTCTAGAGATGTTCAATTTACGATTATAAAAAATTCATACAGCCTAAATGTTAGAATATTTTAGCTAAACAGTGTTCACCGCTCAGGTAAGGAAAATGCCTTTAAAAACCATAGGTTAGGCTATTAATACACTGTGAATTTATTGAGGGGCATAAGATTCCGGCGAAAAAAACTTTCCAAAACGTGAGGGGATATTGATACAATTTATTAAAGGAACAGAATTTAGACATGAGGTCTTTTTCCTATCCTTTCCCAGAATGAAATTATGACAAGTATTAATAGTGCAGGAGGTGCTATGTCAGACAAGAAGTCAACTGAGTCGAAGAACTTACCACTACTTCCACTAAGAGACATGATTATTTTTCCACATATGGTTGTTCCACTATTTGTAGGAAGAGAGAAGTCAATCAATGCTCTAGAGGAAGCTTCAAAAAATGGTAATGAGCTTTTTCTCGTCACACAAAAAGATGCTAGTATTTTAAATCCAGATCGTGAAGATGTTTACAATGTAGGAACTGTTGTAAATATTATTCAGATGCTTCGCCTACCAGATAATACAGTTAAGGTACTTATCGAAGGGAAGTATAGAGCAACGATCGATGAGTTTGAAGCAAGAAGTGAAGGTTATTGGGCCGACGTTTCTAAATGCGTTCCAGAAGTTCCAGAACAAGTTAAGATCGAAGCGACAGTACGTTCAATCAAAAACGTATTTGAACAATATGTGAAACTTAATAAGAGAATTCCACCTGAATTACTTATGAGTATTTCATCAATCACTGATCCATCAAGATTAGCTGATATTATTGTTGCTCACTTATCGATGAAGATCCCAGAAAAGCAAGAGATTCTTGAAGCTGTGGATATTGAGCAACGTCTTCAACTTCTATTAGAGAAGATGCAAGGTGAAATTGAGATTATTAACGTAGAGAGAAGAATAAGAACTCGCGTTAAGTCGCAAATGGAAAAGTCTCAAAAAGAGTACTACCTTAATGAGCAGATGAATGCGATTCAAAAAGAGCTTGGACAAAAAGATGAGAAGTCTGAAGTTCAAGAAATGGAAGAGCGTCTGGCAAAGAAGAAAATGCCTGAAGAAGCTGTTAAGCGTGTTACAAAAGAAATTAAGAAACTTAAGTCAATGTCTCCAATGTCTGCAGAATCTGCAGTTGTTAGAAACTACATTGACTGGATGCTTTCTCTACCATGGGGAGAGTACACAGAAGATAATAATGATGTTGAACATGCAAGAGAAGTTCTTGATGATCACCACTTCGGAATGAAAGATGTAAAAGAGAGAATTCTTGAGTATCTTGCAGTAAGAAGTCTTGTTGGTTCTGAAGGTAAGGGAACAATCCTTTGTCTAGCAGGTCCTCCAGGTGTTGGTAAAACATCGATTTGTCAGTCACTTGCTGAGTCTCTTGGACGTAAGTTTGAAAGAGTTTCACTTGGTGGTGTTAGAGATGAATCTGAAATCCGTGGTCACCGTCGTACATATGTAGGTGCTATGCCAGGTAAGATCATCAGCGCTGTTAAGAAAGCAGGAACATCAAACCCAGTTATTCTACTAGATGAAATTGATAAAATGACATCTGATATGAGAGGGGATCCAGCGGCAGCAATGCTTGAAGTTCTAGATCCAGCTCAGAATAAGAACTTTGGTGATCACTATATTGAAGTAGAATACGATCTATCAAAAGTTATGTTTGTTATGACAGCAAATGATCTTGGACAAATTCCAGGTCCACTTAGAGATAGAATGGAGATTATTAACTTAGCTGGTTATACTCCGATTGAGAAAACTCAGATCGCTAAGAAGTACCTTGCACCACGTGCATGGAAAGATAATGGACTTGATGCTTACGAATACTCAATGAGTGAAAATACAATCATGGACGTTGTTCGTGGTTACACTAAAGAAGCTGGTGTTCGTGGCCTTGAAAGACAGTTCAACACAATTGCAAGAAAGATTGCAACTGATGTTGTCACAAAAGATATTGAAAAAGGTAAGAAGTTCACAATCACTTCTAAACAACTTAAGAAGTTCCTTGGTCCTGTTAAATTCGATGATAATGTAATCGAAGAGCAGCCAGAAGTAGGTCTAGTAAATGGTCTTGCTTATACTTCAGTTGGTGGTTGTATGCTCCATATCGAAGTTATTGCAGTTCCAGGTAAAGGTGGTATCCAAATCACTGGTAAACTTGGAGAGGTTATGACTGAGTCGGCAAAAGCAGCAATGAGCTATGTTCGTTCAATTGCAGGTCGTCTTGGAATTGATAAAGAATGGTTTGAAACACATGATATTCATATCCATGCACCTGAGGGAGCGACTCCAAAAGACGGTCCATCAGCAGGTATCACAATGGTTACGGCCATTACATCAGCAATCTCTGGAATTCCTGTAAGGCAAGATGTTGCCATGACAGGTGAGGTAACAATTAGAGGACGTGTTCTTCCAATTGGTGGCCTAAAAGAGAAGATGCTGGCAGCAAAACAAGCAGGAGTAAAAACAGTTGTTATTCCTGAGAAGAATAGAAAAGATCTTCTTGAGATCCCACCGGAAATCAAGCAAGGACTATCTGTTCATCCAGTAACTCATGTTGAAGATGTTCTTAAGGTTGCTCTACAATTAACAGAGCCAGAGAAGTTCATGTCACATGTAGGACTGAAGGTTATCGATTCTGGGAGCGGGATGGAAGTAGCTAACTAAGCTATTATCCTCCTAAAAATTAATACTTGTTAAAAGAAGGGCCAATTTAATTGGCCCTTTCTTATTTTTAATTTTATTTTTATACTCCTGAGTCACCGTAGTTTGGAAGAACACGGGCCGATGGATCATCTACCTGACAGTTTTCCCATTCTTTATTTGGCATCCAAAAATCTTTAATTAAATGTGCTTTATCTGGAAAATGTGTTTCAAAGATTTCTCGATACATTAAAGACTCTTTTGTAAAAGGTGTACAATGCTCATATTTCTCACGTGCCTGAGCAACGTCTGAATCGCTGTACTTATCTTCAGCAAGCGCCTTTAGCCAATCAACCATATCGTGTCCTACAGCATCTGAGAATGCCGCTTTTTCACGCCAAAGAATCTCATCCGGTAGGTATTCACTATGATCAAAAGCTTTTCTAAGAAGATATTTACCTTCACCAGACCAATTCATCTTTTGCTCTGGTGCAATTCCCATAACATATTCAATAAAGGCCTTATCACTAAAAGGTACTCGTGCTTCAAGTGAATGAGAACTAATCGAGCGATCAGCTCTTAGAACATCATAGAGATATAATTCATGAACACGTTTTTGTGCTTCTTTTTGAAATTCAAGTGCACTTGGTGCAAAGTCTGTATACTTATAGCCAAAGAGCTCATCGCTAACTTCGCCTGTTAGGACAACCTTCACATCAGTTTTCTCACGGATGTACTTACAAACCAGAGACATCCCCATTGAGGCCCTAATCGTTGTGATATCCCATGTTTCAAGCTTGTGAACTAGCTCTGAGAGATGGGCAAACGCTTCTTCTTTTGTAAAGATAACTTCATGATGCTCGCTTCCTAGAAAGTCTGCAACAATTCGCGCATATTTTAAATCAATTGGGTTTGTATCAATACCCACAGCAAATGTTTTAATTGGTTTATCACTTAACTTTGCAGCTATAGCGCAAACTAGTGATGAATCAAGTCCACCTGAGAGTAGAAAACCAACTGGAGCATCTGCATCAAGACGTTTTTTTACACCTTCTACAAGGTGATCATGGATTCCCTTATAAACGGCTTCAAGATCTTCTTCTTTTCTTGTTTTAATTTCTCTCACATCAAAATATGAAACAAATTTACCATCAGCGTAGTAGTGGCCTGGTGGAAATGGTTTAATATCACTACATAGCTCTTGTAGGGCCTTTACTTCAGAGGCAAAGGCAATCTTTCCGTCCTCAACTCCATAACCATAAAATAGGGGACGGATACCAATAGGGTCTCGGCCTGCAAAGAACTTACCATCTTGTTCAATAACAAAAGCAAATTCACCATCGAGTGATAGAAGTAACTTCTCAATACCATATTCTTCAAAAATAGGGATGATCACTTCACAATCAGAGTCTGACTGAAAGTCATAGCGTTCGATATAGTCTGTCTTTAAAAGACGATGATTATAAATTTCTCCATTACAAACAAGGTGTGTTTTAGCTTTTGAGATAAAAGGCTGAGAACCAGCATCTGTCAGGTCCATAATGGCAAGTCGGTGAAATCCCATTAGGCCATCTTTCAAAGAGTGAATTGCTCTTTGATCTGGACCGCGGTGTGCGATTAAATCGAACTTAACTTCAAACTCTTCTTTATCAACTATTCCGGTAAAAACACTAAATCCACACATGAAAACCTCCATATTTTTATTAATAATCGGTAATTTTTATTAATTTCTCAATTATGAACATCTCAAACTATTAATTATTTAATAAATAGAGTAATCTAATGAGGATATAGTATATTTGAGGGGCAAAATGGCCGAAAAATACGAAATTGATAGTACTGATAAGAAGATAATTAAGCTTTTGGAAAAAGATGCCCGCATGCCCTTCCTTGAAATGGCCAGAAAAATAGGGGTTTCAGGTGGAACTATTCATCAAAGAGTGGAAAAGCTTAAGGAAGCTGGCATTATCATAGGAAGCTCTATAAAGGTTGATTATGCTAAACTTGGTCATGGTGTTGTGGTTCTTCTTGGACTTCACTTAGTTAATGCACGAGATATTCACAAAGTAATTGATAAGCTTGAGAAAATGGATGAAATTGTTGAAGCCTATTATACGACAGGTGATTATGCATTAATTGTAAAAATCATGGTTAAGGATATAAATCACTTTCATGAATTTCTTATTGGAAAGATTCAGATGATTAAAGAGATTCAATCGACAGAGTCTTTCATTAGCTTAAAACAAGTAATTGATAAGAGCCTAAACGTTTAAGAGATAAAACTAGTCGTCTTCTTTATCGCTATAAGGATAAGCATAATAGCAAAAATCTTTTTCATAAGCACTTGATTGGCCACACTTGAAATCTTTGCTCCAAGCTTTGCGAAAAAGAAGCTTGCAATTGAAATTCCAAAGAATGCAGGTAAGTAGATATAGCCTAGGGAGTGATCTGGTGTCACTTTATTAAAGCCGCTATAAATATAAAATACACTACTTATAAGTGCGATGGGGATTCCTATCGATGCTGAAATGGCCACTGCATTCTTCATCTCATAACCGCGCCAAGTTAAAAATGGAACACTAATTGTGCCTCCACCAATTCCTAAAATTGAAGACTTCAAACCAATAATAAAGCCTGTAATAGCATAGAGGAAATTAGATGTTTCTTTTGGTTCATCAACTTTAACTTTGTAAAATAACATTTTTAAAGAAACTAAGTAGAGGTATGTGATAAATAGCCCTTCTAGAGTTCTAGCTTCAACTTGGTTAACGAGATAGGCTCCAGCACAAATTCCAATGATTAGAGGTGGAATTAGTTTTTTCGTAACTTCAGATAGGAGATTTCCCATATTGTAATGTCTTAATGTCGATGAACTTGCAGTTACAACAATTGTTGCTAGAGAAGTACCAAGGGCCATAAACATCGTAATATCTGATGAAAATCCTTGTTCTTTAAAAATGAGTAAGAGAGTTGGGACAATAATTACACCGCCACCGATTCCAAATAAACCTGAAAGTGTTCCAACAAAAGCGCCAACGGCCAAATATAAGAGAAAAATCATCTTATTAATATGCACTTAGAAAGAGGGGAAGACAAGAGTTAAAGATAGACTAAAAAGCTCAGGTTGTGACACAAAACTATTGAATATATGATTAAAAAAATTGGTGATAAATGACTTAGCACCGCGCCAATGCAAATCTTGCCACATGCTTATTTAAAGACAATTTAGTGAGAAAATATAGGGCAGTGAGGACCCTATGAATCTATTTAATTTAAAGAATAAAAAAGTAAAAGAAAACCCTGAAGAAATCAAAGCAATAACTGCTCAGGCAGCTGAGAAAATTGTTGAAGATCAACGATTACTTGAGGAAGCAATTAGTGAAAATAATTCACTAAAAAGAGATATTGAAGTACAGCGTATAAAGCTTCAAAAAACAGAAAATAATTTACGTCGACTACAGTCTGATCTAACAGATGAGATAGCGGATAAAGAAATTCTTGAACAAAGAATAGATAAGATTAAGTCTCTAAATAAGTCTCAAGAGTCATCACTAAAAGAATTAATCGATCAAAAGCAGCTTGTTATAAAAAGTATTACGAGTTTAAAGGAAGAGGTAACAGGTCTTTCGAAAACACATGGTGATAAATTAGAAAGTATTAATAAGATCAAGCTTGAACTTGCAACATTAAAAGGTGAAGAGGGTACTTTAAAGAGTAAACTAGACGTTCTTAGTGGCAATAAAATCTGTAATGCAGAAGTGAAAGAAGGTGTAAGCAACCAGATTAAGGATACTAAGAAAAGAATTAAGAAAATGCTTTCACAAATAGAAAGCGATAATATCGAAATTCAAAAAGTAGAAGATCAAATTGAATTATTAAATACTGAAAGAATTAAACTTGATAGTGAAATCTCTTCATTAATCGAGAAGAGCCAGAAAGTTAAAGCCAAGAAAAATGAAGAGGCAACACTTTATGAAAGAATGAAGTACGACCTAGAGGCGTCGTATGAGCACAAAAATGAACTTGAGAAGAAACTTGCTCATCAAGTAAGTGAGTTGCAAGTTGTTAATTCAAAGCAAGAAACTGTTAAGCAGAGCATACTCAAGATTAAAGCTCGAATTAATCGACTCGAATCAGAGGCTTCGGAGCTTAAAACTCAAGAAGAAAGTGAGAAATCACAACTTAAAGAGTTAAATTACCTCCTCGATTCACAAGAAAAAAAGAAGCTTGAGCTAGAGTCTGACTTGGAACTGCTAAAGTCAGAATCAGGACGCTTCAAGAAATTAATTGAAGAAAACCTAGTTCAGCAAAAAGAGTTAGAAACAAAGATTACATCATTAAGGGAAAGAGAGGGAAGCTCTCTCTTAGAACTTGATGAGCTAGATCGAACTTATAAGAAAACAAAGAGAGAATATGAATTAATTCTTGCAGAAAGTATTGAAAGTGAAAAAAGAATTCGTGCTCTAAATAGTGAAAGTGAAAGATTAACAATTTCGCTTAAAGAGCTTGAAACAAAGAAGAATCAGGCTACTGCAAATTGTTTAAATCGTGAAAAACAAATTGAAGCTCTCGAAAGAAAGATACAAGACGAATCTAATGAGATTAAGAATTTAAGACTAGAGATTAACGAAGAGAAAGGCCGTGAAGTAGAATTGAGACAAGAAATTTTTGATCTTGATGTCGAAAAACGTCGTTTGTTATCTGAAAAAGAGAGTCTTTCTCAAACAGCTCTTAAATTAGAAAAAAGTATCGATCTTCTAAATCTTAAAGTTGAAAAGTCTAAGAGAAATAGAGATGTTCTTAATGAAGAAATTCAAGAACAAGATAATTTAATGAATATTCTTCTAGCAGATGAAGAGAAAATCACTAAATCAAATAATGAAATCCTTTTACAAATTGGAAGTTTAAAGGGACGTATTGAGATCGGTGAAGGGCGAATTGAAACTAAGGGGCAAGAGATTGAAGAATTGGCCCAAGAAAATACAAAACTTAATAGAATTGCAGATGAATTGTGTACTAAGTTAGATCAAACAGTACAACAATTGGAAGGTGTTGAAGAGAAAGTTGCTCATTTTGAAAGAAAAATCTCTCAAGTAGAAGAAGAGATTAGCAATAATAAAGAAGTAACGAGTGAAAATATCGAGATTATCTCGCAACTAGAGAATAAAGTCGTCGATTTAAAAGATGTACTTTCACGTAAAGAAAATACTCTATCATCGCTTAAGTCCAATACAAAGCGAGTTGAGAGAATAAAGAATAAAAAATCGAAAGCAAAAGAATCTATAGAAACAGAAATTTCTAAATTAGATGTAGCAATCCAAAGAGAAAGCGATACATATGAGAGACATCTGACACATAAGAGAAATCTTGATGGGCAACTGAAGCTGCTGGAAGTAGAAGTTGAGGACAAGAGAAGTAAAGAGCAGGTTTTAAAAACAGAAGTTGAAGTTATTGAAAAGATGATTAACTCAACAGAACAAAAGCTAGATGAACTTGATAGTGTAAAAAGAAATCAAGAAAGTAATTTACAAGAATTTACTTTAAAAAGAGATACGCTTCTAGCAAAGCATAAAGACTTAAACAATCAACAAGTTATTAGTAATGAAGAATTAACTAAGATTGAAAATGATTGTTACAATATTAGAGCTGCAATGGCGACAATCGAAGCAGAAATCGAGGAAGCCGAAAATCAATTAGAGTCAAACCTTACGAGAAAGGTACAACTTAATCAAGAAATCAAAAAACTTGCTGTTGATACTAGAGAAGCAAAAAAAGAAATCGTAAAACTTAATACAGAAATTGAAAAAAGCAGTATTGAATTAAGTGAAGTTGAAAATAAGCATCAAGAAAAGCTTGAGCTTTTAAATGTTGAATTAGACGAAAAGAAAATAGTCGAGAAAGAGTTTAAGCAAAAGAAGAAAAAGCTTAATGAAGCATTGGCCGCTTCTCAAAAGACTGAAGATGAATTGAATCTTGTTCTTCTAAATAAGGAAACATTAGAAGAGGGAATTGATAAGGCCACAAGACAAAAAGGTGAGCTTCTCATTCAAAGAGATGAGCTTTTAGGACGTCTTAATAAACAAAGAGAAGAAAACAAAGCAACACGTCAACTTCTAGAAGGTGTTTCTATTGAAATTAATGAATTAAGAAAGGAATGTTCTTTAATTAATGACGAATTCCAAGAAGAAAAAAATAAGACAAAGACAATCGTTAACTCTCTAGAGATGTTAAGAGGTCAGGCCAGAAGTTTAAAGGCCCAGAGAGCTCAAAGTCGCTTTGAGATCAAATCTGTTAAAGAACAAGCCGCTCCTATTATGGCAGAGGTGGAAAATACTCAAAAACAAATAAAGGTTGAAGAAGTTCAAAGTGATTTAGAGATAGCTCTATCAAAAATAGAATTTGATGCAAGTCTATATATCAATGAGAATGCTGTTGATAGAATCAAGACGGCCAAATATCAAAAAGGTTTAATCTCTTATATCGAATCTTTACCATTTGTATTTTCTCGAATTGAATTTGTTAAAATCACTCTAATTCAATCTGGGGATCTTTCAGTTACAGTAACTGGAAACCTAAGATGTGATGAAGAGCTTACTAAAGAACTTCTTAAAGATAATATAAAAGGGAAGTTTACAGATGGCATCCGTTTTAAGATTAGTGATAACTCAATTCGTTTAGTAGTTGTTGATAATAGAAAAAACCTAGGCGTTAGTATATAAGCGCCTAGGATTAATTTTTCTAATTACAATATGGGATGTCGTATTTTTTAGTGAAGATTTCGACGTATTTTCTATCACCGTTTCTATTATTTCGCGTAATATCTTTTCTTAAAGTAATACTTGGACTTAGGCTTTGTCTACGTACTTTCTTTATAACTTTACAGCGATTATCTTTACGGCCATAACACCTTCTTTCTTCACTTTCAGACTCAATCGGATATGAATAGTATTTTGATCCAGCTAAAACATCTTTAAATCGATCATTTTCTCTACTTCCACCAAGCCATACTCTTTTGTATACAGGCATTTTCTTAATTGATCTTAGTTTGTCGTTTTCAATACAAACGTTAAATACCGATACTATTTTACCAACAAAGGCAATATCACCTTGAAGATCAAGGTTATAGTCATTTCTTACACGATCTCTGATGATATTCCAGTTCTTATCTTTTAGTTCATCGAGATCGTCAACTCCACCAACTACACCGCCAGTTCCTGCGTCAATGCGGTCATTTTTAAGTTCTAGGAATCCATTAATTCCGCCAGTTCCTGCGACGGTATTTAGGCTAAGTCCAATTAATATTATAAATACTAGATTCTTCATTTTAATCCTTTCTCATTGTGTCTGTGGCCATAAAAGTGAATGTCTTGATTTCACCAAGCATTCCTTCTTCCTTAGTCACATTAATTTTTTTATAAAAAGCTTCTTGGTCAATTTTTAGCCACTTTCGATAACCTTCGGGACTTAAGCCTTCTGCATAAAATGCGATTAGGTTTTTTTCAGCAAGATCAACATCTTCTGTTTTCGAATATTTTTCAACTAAGTTTAAACCAAGCCTTTTTACAAGTTTAGGTGAAAACTCTATCTGTTTATCACCAATTGTGTATGTATTCTTTTTTGTAAGTTTTAAAACTCCAAGGTCTAGCATTTTATCTGCTGTTTCAACGCCGCTCATACCATAGCGATATTGAATATATTCGCTTGTAATTGGTGACATTGAGGCAAGACAGTAAATCTCTGCAAAAACTTTATCATAGAGCATCTCTTGATTTGCTTCTTCACTATATTGAAGATTACCCTTGGTTGAAATAGGAGATCTTTTTTCAATTTCCTTTGCAACTCTTTCTGGAATATTCTTTAACATAAGGCCGCCATTAGGACTTTCAGCTAGACAGCTATAAAGTCTTACTAGTGTTTGATAACCAGGTCGGTTTTCTTGGGCCAATAATCGTTTTAATGTTCTTTGATGGATTCCAGATTTCTCTGATAGTTTTCTTAGACCTATTGATTCATCACGAAATTGTTTGAGATGTGTCGTGATATCGAGTGCAACTTGTCCTTTTAGATCAAGGGTCGTTGTATCTTTTAAGTTGTTGATATCATTTGTAGTCATTTCTCTCATTATGCTTCAATTTATACGGTAATTGTGCCAGTTTCGTAATTAAAAACATTTAAGTAGTAAAAATTACAAAGGCCAAGAACGTGTCTTGGCCTTTTTATAGCAGCAAGTGCCCCTTAGGGAAAAGGCACTTGCCTAGATCCTTACTCGTAATTAGTTACAAGCTGGGATTTCGTATGATTTTGTGAAAAGCTCTACTAGCTTGTCATCACGATCTCCACCACGACGAACTAACTTAGAAATAGTGATGTCTCTAACAACTGATTGAGTTTCAACTTCTGTATAAGTTTTACATCTGTTGTCGTTTTTTCCGTAACAAATTTCTTTAGTTACAACTCTTGAGATTGGGAAAGAAAGAATTTCGTAACCAACGATTACTTTTTTGAAGTTATCATTATCTCCACCTCTATTAGTTCTAACGTACTTGTAGATTGGGAATGGCTTAGTTGTATTGAAGTTTTCACCGTTAACACATACGTTGAAAGCTGTAGTTCTAGTTGTTCCCATGAATACTGAGTATCCTGAAGACATAACTAGGTCTACGTCATTTTTAACTTCTTCTCTAATGTGATCCCAAGTGTCGTTTGCAGATAGTGCAAAAGATGAAACGCTTAGTAATGCAGCAGCAAGTGCGATTAATTTTTTCATAAATTCCTCCGGTTTGTTATTAAATTGTTTGAAATGTTGTTTAAACAATTTGTTTCTTATTTAGTTGTTTTGATGAGATGAAATTAATTTGATTGAATTAAAGTGACAATTTTTCTACTCGATTAATGGGATTTTCATCGACATTGTCATAAGAATCTTGGTTTTTTAGGACAAATGAAGGTTTTTGACGATTTTGTCCATATTTTGCAAAAAAAAAGCCGCTATTACTAGCGGCTTAATTTATTTTGAATTGTTCATCTACTGACAATAAGGAATGATAAATTCTTTATTAAAAGAGTCCTGAATTACTTCTCTAGGCCTATCACTATTGCTTTTATAGACTTTTACTTTTTTTACTTTCACCTTTTTTATGGTTTCAGTTGTAACTTCTTTCGTTACTTCTCGACATCTCTTGCCATTGTTTGCACAAACTCTATCCCATGTAGTGTAGGTGATAGGGAAGCTTAACTTTTCAGTTCCAACTTTGACATATTTATATCCGTCTTCATCTGCTCCAAAATGTGTTTTGCCAACTTTAATTCTCTCGTACTTAGGAAATTCTCTTGTTGTTCTGAGAATATCTCCGTCAAGACATGTATCAAATGCACTTACTGGCCTTGAGACAAAGACAGTTGTTCCTTCTATTTTGATGTCATCACTTAGTTTTTTAGCATTTAGAATCTTATCCCATGATGTATTTGGTCCTAGTTTTGCAAAGTCATCTTTCGTTGGCTTTGGTCCACCTGAAACTCCTCCTACGCCTGCATAGATAGAAAGGGATGCTAAAATTATTATTAGTTCTTTCATATTATTTCTCATTCAAAGTATCTGTTACCATAAATGTAAAAGATCTCTTTGTTCCTTTTGATTTACTCTCATTTGCAATTTTAACTTTTTCTTCAAAAGCCTTAGCGTCGACTTCAAGCCAACGGTTATAAGCTTCGTCACTCAAACCTTCTGCGTAGAAGCCGATGATATTATTTCCATAGTCTTCTGCGTTTTGTGGTTTACTATACTTTTCAATTAGTGACATTCCTAAGCGCTTAAGTGTTTTTGCGCTGAAATTCGTTTGATTCTCTCCAAGGGTATACAGCCCCGCCTTTGTCTGTCGGAGCGCTTTCATATCAAGCATCTTTTCTAAAGTTAGCATTCCACTCATTCCGTAGCGATATTGAATTAGCTCATTGGTTATTGGTGAACATGCTGCTAAGATATAAATCTCAGCAAAAGTTCGATCATATAACATTTGAGTTTCAATATTCTCGTGAAACTGAATACCTTCACTTGCTCTATTTGGATTACACTTATTAATCTCGTTCTTTATCACTTCAGGAACTAGAGATAATAAAAGTGTGTCATTATTAGTGTTATAAATAGCTCGGTAAAGCTTTAGAAGTGTTTGGTATGTAGGCTTATTTTCCTTGGCCAGTAATCGATAAATTGTCCTTTCACTAACTCCACTTTTATCAGAGATAAGTCTTACGCCAATTTTAATATTGCGATAGCTTTTCAGATTATCAGTCAAATCATTAACGACTTGATCGATAAGCCCAAGAGGTTCTTGGCCGATATGTGGGGAGTTGGTTTTATCCATAGAACTTGGAATAGCATGAACAGATTGTTAGATCTACTCATGCTATAAAAAGTATAGCTTAAGCGCCTTAGGGAAAACGCTTAAGCTATTGAATTTATTAGTTACAAGCTGGGATTACGTATTCTTTCTTGAAAAGTGTTTTTTCAATTGTACGATCATTTGAACCAACGTTTCTTCTAACAACTTCTTTTACAGATACGTTCTTAGTTAGGTCTTGGTTAACTGTGTAAGGAACTCTCTTACAGTTTTTGTCATCGTTTCTACAAACTTCTTTATATGAAGTGTAAGTTGTTGGGAAAGAAAGGATTTCGTATCCAACGATTACTGATGCATACCCATCTTCGTCAGCTTCTGGGTGAGATTTTCCAACTTTAACGATTTCGTAAATTGGGAATTCTCTAGTTGTAACAAATTGGTCACCGTCTAGACATACGTCAAATGCGCTAACTGGACGACCAACAAATACAGTTGTTCCAGCAAATGAAAGATCCCAATCAGCAGATACTTCAGACTTGATTGTATCCCAAGAATCGTTTGCAGATAGTGCAAAAGTTGAAACGCTTAGTAGTGCAGCAGCAAGTGCGATAATTTTTTTCATAAATTCCTCCGGTTTATTAGACATTCAATTTGTTGAAGCCTTTAATTAATTAAGTTGTTTTGATGTGGAGGTTATATTTTTTACGAATTGTTATGTCTAAAAAACACAAAGTATATTGAATTTTTCTTGGACAATGGCAGTAGGGTCGCCTTATTTGGCTGACATGTTAGAAATGATGTCAGCTCATTGATACCATTTTAAAATGGAAGGTTATTGAACGAAGATAGTCTTTTCATATGTTTGATAACAGCGCTTCTATGATCAAAAGCTAATTCTTGTTGTTCTTGAATACCCATCATTAAAATGTTTTTAGCATAAGTAATTAAGTCTTGCATTGTAGGGTGTATTTGGGTTTTTTGTGTAACCCAGCTATATCTTATATCATTATTGTCAAGAATTAGCGGAATACATCCTTGGTAGATTGCTTCTAGCGTAGCGAGAGAAAAGTTATCAGTTTTAGAAGTTATAATAATAAACTTATGTTTTTGCATTGTCTCAATGGCTTGATGATGTGGTATTTTATCTTGAAAGATTATATTCTTTTTATCTATTAAAGAAGAATAAGGAGTAACTTTATTAGAATTATCATTCAAGTGTTCTCCAATTATTTTTATACTCAGATTATTTAATAATATTTCATTAATTTGTTCTGGTGATATCTTTTCTGGAATCACTCTTCCTATAAACAATAACTCATTACTTCTTTGTAAAAAATTGTTTAATGGTATTTGTTGTAGTTCGGGAAAATCAAATATCCACTCAATGTACTTTAACCCTAAGGTATTTGCTTGATTCTTAATTATTGGATTCGAACATATAAGTCCGTCGTAGTCCTTTAGATTTTTATGATGCTTCTCTTCTAGATATACAGGACCTGGAATAAAAAAGTAGGCTTTGGCGTTATAGTGACGTTTTAGGTGTGTTATTGCTAGACCCTGGCATTCATGTACTAATAAAACAATTTCTTTATTAATAGATAATTTTTTAATGTCTTCTCTAATTTTAAAAAGGTTGTAGGGATACTTTGTAAGGATTAAAGCTGTATCATATTTTTTATTTAAAAAAATATTCAAATAATTTGCAGACTTTAAAATGCCTGTATGTCTACAAGTATCAGATATGATTATTATTTTTTTTTTCTTCTTCATAAATAACATTATGAAGTAAAACTAAATAAAAAAAAAGAACTCATCGAGTTCCAATTAAAGTTTGTGAATTTATGGGAGGTTTTCCACTGAAAAAAAGTGGTGGGCGATGACAGGATCGAACTGCCGACATCTACCTTGTAAGGGTAGCGCTCTCCCAGCTGAGCTAATCGCCCTCCGATTTGAAGTGGAGTTAGAATAAGGATTTCACCCTTAGTTGTCAATATAGAAATTTAAAAAATATAATATTTTTTTTATAAAATAAAGGCCTCTTATTTAGAGGCCTTCTATTTCTTATGCTTTTGGGTGTTCTTTTCTGATATATCCGACAGCATTATGGCTGTGTAAGCTTTCTAGGTGCTCAACCTTGGCCTGCCAGTCTAGGATTTCTTTTTCAGAGTTTAGAACCTCTGAAATTCTTCTTGTAGAGTGCTCAACAAACATTGGATTATCACCGTTTAAGATTGCAAATGCCTGCTCATCAAGTCTCTTAACAAGAGATTGAGTCTCTGTAGGAAGTGCGATTCTCATTAGTTCAATTAAGTCCTCAACATGAAATTTCGACTCTGCTTTGTATTTAACAGTAATCGTAGCAACTGATCTTTGTGAGTGAGCAGAAGCGATACCACTTCCTTCAGTTGTTTCACCATTTCTGTATTGCTCTTCATATTGCTTAGACATTGAAAGAGAACATGGGCATGTCGATGAGTATTCATACTTAAGTGTTAAATTGATGTATGGAATTCCATCACGACCTTCAATTCCTTCCATTGATACATTGTAGTATTGCCAACCCCAGTTTCCTGATTTTAGTGACTGTTGCTTAACTGGATAATTAAAGTCTAGCGTTAGGTGGGCCTGTGGAATCAATGGTTCAGTATCATAGTCACGAAGATCTGTACGGTATCTTCTAAGTACTGTTGCGAAGAATTCGTTATTAACGTTCTTCTCAAGTCCTTCTGCTTGAAGGATGTTACAGAAGCGAGACATGTTTGCACCTGTCTTGTGTGCTTCTAAGAAAACAAACATTGAAGCTTGTGCGTCAGTTGAGCGCACACTTCCATCTCTGTGTTCAAAATTTAGTGGAATACGAAATCTCTCAATCCCAACTTTTGGGATTGCGATATGCACGTCATTCGCCGTTTTTTGGAAATCATTAAGTCCAGTATCATCTTTGATCTGGCAGTTTAAGATATCTTCGCTGCTATTTCTAAGCGCTTCGATGTTTTTCATAGTGTGTCCTTTTGTTCCTTATGCAGAGGTAGGTGTGGTCCAACCTTACGTTTTATTAATAATAGCACGTTTTAACGTGTTCAAGGACTTTTGGCAAACGAACTCCGTAGTAATTATAAGGCTATACAGTGTATTACCAATTAGTTAATGAACATAAGTTGTTGTTTTTTATGAAATAACCTCATTTAATATGCGAAATTTCAGTAAATACGGTAAAATAGAAGGTGACGAGGAGCTTGATATGAAGGAAAGGTCCGTAAAAGTCGAAAATTTCGTACGCTACTTTGGCGAAATTGAAGACGTAAAAAAGCAAATTGAATGTTGCCCTAAATGTGGGGCCAAATTCACTGTGACTCATTTAGCCGATCACGATAACCTCTATATTCACGAAGAGGTGACATGTGAAAACTGCACATATGGAACAGAGGAAACACTTCATATTTTAAATTAAGGAAGTTTAAGTGAAGTACACATTAGTTATTGCTGTCATCGCCAGCCTGGGAGCTGGTTTCTTTATTGGAAGATCTCAAATACCAAAGCCTGAAATTCAAATCAAAGAAGTTGAAGTTATTAAAGAAAAGAAAGTCGAAGTGATCAAGGAAGTTCCAGTTATTGATAAGGCGGGGGATGAAGCCCTTGCGCAAGCCTTTACTTTATTCTTAGCGGCTCTTGGACTTGAAAAAGTTAAGGTTCAAGAAGATGAAGTAAAAGAGATCATGAAAGATCCAACGGACTTCATTGCAAGAAATTCAATAAAAGAAAAATTAGCGCATAAGCAAAATACTGATAAAGATAATGAATCAAGATGGGGGATGCCTAGTAAGACTTCTGATGTGAGCGCACCTCAAGAGCCTAAAGTATATGAGATGGTGAAGTATTCTCCAACTCCAGCGATAACTGAACCAACTGTCTTTTTAGCAAAATCAAAAGTGATTAATGATGCAAAAGAGCTACAAAAAATTAATGGTTCTTATGCGGGGCAGATTAATTTTTTTGATGGTAAATACAAAGGTCAGCGCCACCGTATAGTTTTAAATGTCGACTACTTTTCATCAGATGATGGGAAGGGAACTGACGGGCAATCAGAAATTCTCTTATATGATGAAAATGGAAAGAATTATTCCCACTCGCGAGGTACAGGTGGTAATCGTAATATTTTAAATGGCGAGGATGGCTCATTTGTTATTCGAATCGTCGATAATACCTTCATTCACTTTGTGACAAAGTTTGGAATGAAGATGGCAAATTACTACGATGATGGAAAGCTTGTAGGAATAGCCAAGCTTGTGGAGAATTAAAATGAATGGCCCTCTTCTCATTATCGTATCTGGCTTACCTGCAACGGGAAAGACGACGATTTCAAAAGAGCTCGCAAAAGAGTTTTCATTACCATTGATAGGAAAAGATATAATTAAAGAAAGTCTATTTGATAGCTTGGGAGTTAAGGATAGGGCCTGGTCAAGAGAGCTTGGAAAAGCAAGTTATCCCATTTTATATTCTTTTATTGAAGCACAACTTAAGGTTTCTAAAAACTTGCTAGTAGAGAGTAACTTCTCTGATCAATTCGATACACCTATTTTAAAAGACTTTATCTCAAAGTATGATGCAAGGGTACTTACGATTTATTGTGAGTGTAATGGCAAAGTCTTATTAGAGCGTTTTAAGACAAGGGCCTTATCTGGAAAAAGACATCCAGGGCATCAAGACCAATTAAACTTCGATGAATTCAAAGAATCACTCGCAAAAGGTAAGATTGAGAAATTAGAGCTAGATTGTAAAAGCCTCATTGTTAATACGACTAACATTGATGATCTTGACTTAACTGAAGTGAAAGTAGAAATAAAGTCTCTACTTTCTTAAATTAATAGCGCCATTTATTTGCAATCTTAACAAGACTAAGCATAACCGGAACTTCAATAAGAACTCCCACAACAGTTGTTAGGGCCGCTCCTGAGTTGATTCCAAAAAGGGCGATGGCAACAGCAACTGCAAGTTCAAAGAAGTTACTGGCACCAATCATTGAACCAGGGGACAAGATATTATGTGGTAAGCACATCTTGCGACCAATTCCCCAACTGACAAAGAAGATAAAGTAAGTCTGAATTGTAAGAGGAATTGCTATCAGAAGAATGTGAAGCGGGTTTGCTAAGATTTTTTCCCCTTGAAAAGCAAAGAGAAGAACAAGGGTTGTTAAAAGGGCAGCAATTGAAACTGGTTTAAGGCGTGCCATAAAGACCTCTTGAAACCACTTCATTCCAAATTTCTTAATTAAGACTTTATTTGCGATATAGCCTGCAAGCAGAGGAATTACGACAAAGATCACGACTGAACTTATGAGTGTATCGTATGGAATCGAGATACTTGTGACTCCAAGTAGGAATTGAACGATAGGAATGAAAGCAACAAGAAGAATTAAGTCATTAATGGCCACTTGAACAAGTGTGTACTCAGGATCACCTTTTGTTAAGTAAGACCAAACAAAGACCATGGCCGTACAAGGAGCAGCACCTAAGAGAATTGCTCCTGCAATATATTCTTGTGCAAGCTCTGGACTTAAGTAAGCAGCATAAATTTTTGAGAAGAATAACCATGCAAAGAAGGCCATAGTAAAAGGCTTAATAAGCCAGTTGATGACAATTGTTAAGCTTAGGCCTTTGGGATTTTTTCCAACATCAGCAATAGAATTAAAGTCAATTTGTACCATCATTGGAAAGATCATCAACCACACAAGGATTGCAACTGGGATATTAACAGTAGCTATATTCATCTCACTTAAAATTGAAATTGATGAACCAAGGACCTTTCCTAGAATAATACCTGCGACGATACAGATCGTTATCCAAATACTTAAATAGCGCTCAAAAAAACCCATCTTATATTCTCTCTTCTAAATTAATTACCATTGTCTTTATTTCATCTCTCACGCGGCGATAAACCTGAAGTATTTCTTCTTCGTCACTAAGGTCTTTAGTGAGGCGAGGAGGATCATCGAAACCGATGTGTATGATCTTGCCACTAGGAAAGTAGGGACAATTTTCATTTGCGTCACTACATACTGTGATGACAATATCCATTTTCTCTTTTATTTCATCCGTTGTTTTTGATTCATGATTTGAAATATCAACGCCTGCTTCTTTCATGACAGCTACGGCATAAGGATTAAGGCCATGCTTCTTTGTCCCTGCTGAGTAGAAGTTATACTTGTTTGCTTTTAGGGCCTTGCCCCATCCTTCGGTCATCTGAGAGCGACACGAATTCCCCGTACATAGGAATAAGATATTCTTTTTCATTACATACCTACATTTTAAATAACATCCTATTATTACAAACTTCGTAATGAATCGAGTAGCTCTTAATTGTTAAGATTTGATTATGCTCTATTTACCTCGAACGATCGGCTGGGCCTGAACTTTAATGGCCTTGCCGTGATCCATGGCAACTTGTCCGCTTACAATCGTGTATGTTGGCGTTCCTTGAACTTCCATTCCATTAAATGGTGTCCAACCAACTTTAGAAGCCTGATCCTCATTCTTAATTGTGAACTTCTTATTCATATCAAGAATTGTGAGATCGCCATCCATTCCTTCTTTAATAAAGCCCTTATTGAGCTTAAAGAGTTTTGCTGGATTTTCTGCGAGGTAAGTGATGATATCTTCAAGTTTAAGTCGTCCAGCTTCAACATGAGTTAGCATAACTGGTAGCATCGTTTGCACACCTGGCATTCCTGAAGGTGATTTAGGATATGGCTGATCTTTTTCTTCAAGAGTATGAGGAGCGTGATCACTCCCAAAGACATCAATCACACCATTTTTTAAACCTTCCCATAGGCCATCTGTATGGTCCTTTGTGCGAATTGGTGGATTCATTTGAGCAAGTGTTCCAATCTTGTCATAAATATCTGGTGCAAAGAGAGTCAGGTGTTGAGGAGTGACCTCAATTGTACAATGCTCTTTTTGATCTTTTAAAAATTCAATTTCATCTTTTGTTGTAAGGTGGAGAATATGAACCTTGCGACCTGCTTTCTTTGCAACTTCAATAATCATCTTAGTTGACTCTAGGGCCGTCTGGGCATCACGCCATTTGTAGTGTGCGTGAACATCCCCATTTGCATTATCACGAATAGCAACGTTAGCGTGAAGCCTTTCTTCACTTTCACTGTGAACTGAAATATGGCAATCAAGAGTTTTAAAGATCTCAACTAATTTATCTGTATCATAAAGGAGTAGGTCGCCAGTTGAGCTTCCTAGGAAGATCTTTACCCCAGAGCACCCAACCATATCTTGTGATTTAATAAGCTCATCAAGGTTCTTTCCACTTGCTCCAATGAAGAAGCCGAAGTTGGCATATGAAGTCTTGCGGGCGATATCAACTTTGACCTGCGTTGCTTCAACTGTTGTTGTTGCCGGCTTTGTATTTGGCATTTCAAAGAAGGTACAAATACCACCTAAGACAGCAGCTTTTGAGCCGTGAGCGATATCTTCTTTATGAGTGAGACCAGGTTCGCGAAAGTGGACCTGTGAGTCGATAAGTCCTGGTAGGATATCGAGTCCCTGCGCGTCAATGACTTTATCTGCTTTTGAAAGCTCTTCATCACTAAATTTAGCTAATTTAACTATCTTAGCGTCCTTTATTCCGATATCTTCTTGCCAGCTTTTTTGTGATGAGTGTAGAGTTCCGTTTTTGATGATTAAGTCGAATTCCATGACAGTTTTCCCTTTTTCGGTTATTCTATCTGCATAAAAATAGAGGAGTTGATAGTGTCACTAGTAGTTTACAATACTTTAACAAAGAAGAAAGAAACTTTTAAGCCGTTAGAAGAAGGCAAAGTTAAGCTCTACCTTTGTGGTCCAACGGTTTACGGGCCGCTTCATATTGGAAACTTTAGAGGGCCAATCTTCTTTAATTTTGCCCGCAATTGGATGGAGCATATCGGTTACGATGTAAACTTCGTTTATAATTACACTGATGTTGATGACAAGATCATTAATAAGGCAAATGAAGAAGGCGTTGATTCACTTGAGATCTCAGAGCGCTATATTAAATATTTCCAAGAAGACTTTGGCCGTCTAGGACTACGTCCTCATACTCATAACCCGAAGGTTACAGATTATATTCCTCAAATTATTGAGTACGTTCAAGGCATAATCGATAATGGTATGGCCTATGTTGTTGACGGAGAAGTTTTCTACGAGACAACAAAGCTAGATTCATATGGAGAGTTATCGGGCGTAAATCTAGACGAATTAAATTCGGGAGAGCGAGTCGAAGTCGACGAGCGCAAAAAAGACCCAAAGGATTTTGTTCTTTGGAAGCCTGCCAAAGAAGGTGAACCATCATGGGATTCTCCATGGGGCAAAGGTCGCCCAGGTTGGCACATTGAATGTTCTGCCATGATCAAATCTATCCTTGGTAAATCAATTGATATCCACGGTGGTGGAATCGATTTAATTTTCCCACACCATGAAAACGAGATTGCTCAAGGTGTTGGATGTAATTCATGTAAGTATGTAAATTATTGGATGCATAATAACTTCATCAATATGAGTGGAGAGAAGATGAGTAAGTCCCTTGGGAATATCATCACTGCTCGCGCATTCATGGATGAATATCATCCAGAAGTTCTAAAATATATTATGCTTTCAACTCACTACCGTTCAATGCTTGATGTGACTGATGAGAAGATTGATCAAGCCTTTAGCGGATCAATTAGAGTTTATCGCGCACTTCAAGTTGCAAAGCATGCAGCAACTTTTGCGACAAATGATTCAGCTAAAGTTAATAAGAAGTTAGCAGAAGAATTGTCACGTCTTGATAAGAAAATTGAAAAGGCTTGTAATGATGATTTCAATACTAGTGAGATGATGTCAGCAATTTATGAAGCCGTTAAAACTTTCAATGCCCTTAATCTTGAAAAGAAGGCAAAGGATGTAAATTCTGCTCCAACTGCAATTGCCTTTTCTGAATGGATTGCAAAGTATGGCCGTATGAGTGCTTTATTTGCAATGGACCCTGAGCAGTTCTTAAATGAGATTAAAGAAGTTCAAATCAGAAGAAAGGGGATAGCCCTAGAAAAGGTTGAAGAGCTTCTTGCTAAACGTGCTGATGCTCGTGCTGCTAAGGACTGGGATGCCGCGGACTCTGCTCGTGATGAGCTAAATGCTCTTGGAATTGATTTCCAAGAAAGTGGTGACGAGGTCACTTGGTCTGTTCGTGTTTAAAGCTTGAACACCGTATGTAATACTTCCAAATCTTTAATCTAGACTCTCTTCTTGTGATATTTTTTAAATATACATACATATGACAAGAGGAGAGAACCCATGAAAAAACTAATGATTTCAGCTACTTTGATGATTGTTTCAGCTTCATCATTTGCACAAATTAATTCAAAAGAATTTGTTAATTGCTTTGTTAAGGCAACAAATGAAGTGATTGTTGAACTTCAAAATGGAGATTCAAAAAGTAAGAAGAAGAGACTTTGTGAGGAACTTTCTCAAGAAACAGTTGATCGATTAATTGAAAAGTTTACGGTTGTTGAAGGTGGGGTATTAAAATATTACTCTGCAAACTCAATGGGCCAAGAGCGAATGATTGATATTTACGATTATATTAAAAATGATATGGACTGTTACGGTCTTCCTCTTGAAGGTCAAAAAGGTTCATTAGTAGGAGCAATCGCAAATTCATTTGCTTATAATAAGAACCTCGATTTAGCAGATGCTGCTCTTGATAGAATGACTGGAATTGATCTTTGGGGATCATTCTTTGGTAAGTCTAGAATATATGACACGCTAGATGAATTAGATTTATCTTATTGCAAATAATAAGAATATAAAAAAAGGAAGCTTGAAGCTTCCTTTTTTATTTTTTTTCAACTGGTTTATAGAAGACAAGAATTATACCTGCAATAATTAGAGGTATACTCAAAAGTTGTCCCATATTTAGAATCATCCCTTGTTCAAAGGCAACTTGATTCTCTTTAAAAAATTCAACAATAAATCGCCAAGTGAACCCACCAATAAAAATAAGTCCAAGAAAGCGTCCCGCTTGCCATTTCTTATGAAACTTTGAATAGAGAAAGTAAATAACACCTGAGATAGCAAAGAAGCCTAAGGCCTCATATAATTGAGCTGGATGGCGTGCAATATTGTCAGCACGGACAAATTTAAATGCCCATGGAAGACTCGATGGATGGCCAAGGATTTCTGAGTTAAAGAGATTTCCAAGGCGAATAAAACCACCTGTCATTAATGAAGGTGCAGCGACAAGATCAAGAAGCCAAAGTAGTGGAACATCCTTTACTCTTTTCTTAAAGATGTAGATAGAGATAATAACACCTAGGAAACCACCGTGGCTGGCAAGTCCGCCTTTCCAAACATAGAGGATCTCGAGAGGGTTACTTAAGTAGTAGCCAGGCTCATAGAATAAGCAGTGGCCTAGTCTGGCCCCGATAATACAACCAGCTATCATATAATTTAAGAGGGAGCTAACTTGATCTGTTGTAAACCCTTTCTCTTTAATTAGATAGCGACGACAGTATCGCTCGCCAATAAAGAAGCCAAGGATAAACATAAGTGAGTAATAACGAACCGCGACAGGTCCAATCCTAAATATTTCTGGATCAACATTCCATGTAATCATATACTTATTGTATGGTTTTAGTGTAGCTTTTACACTTACTTTTTAAAAATTATTCTTATGCAAGACGTTAACAAGCTGAACGCTCAACATTATTGCCAAGTCGCGGTCAACTATCCAAAGCTTCCAAGTATCTTAACCTATAAAACCTTAGGAGAGGAGATTCCTGTCGGCTCTCTTGTGGAAGTACCTTTGGGGAGACGAAAGGCCAAAGGTGTCGTGACAGAATTTAATATCTCTAATGAAGACCTTGAAGCAACTCTTGCAAAGTATAAATTAAAACCTGTTAATGAAGTATTAGCTCCAGAGTTTAGCTTATCAAAAAGTGAAATGAAGCTTTATTCTTGGATGTCTCGCTATTATCACTATAATCTTGGACAGCTTGTTTGGGATTGTTTACCTAAGATTTTAAAGAGACCACGAGAAGTAGAGACAGAGTTTGGACTTAATCAAGACTTTGAACATGTATTAAGTCCTGACCAGAAACCAATTTATGAAAGTATAAGTGCAAGGCTTGAATCTGGCTTTGATCGTTTCCTTATTCATGGAGTAACGGGCTCTGGTAAGACGCTTATTTATCTTCATCTAATTAAAGAAGTATTAAAGAAAGGAAAGAGTGTTCTCTTTCTTCTTCCTGAAATTAATTTAACTCCTCAGTTTATGGAGACTTTTAAAAAATATCTAGACTGCCCTGTACTTCCATATCATTCAGGAGTAACTCCTTCACATAAGAATTCAATTTGGAAGTTTTTAAAGAAATCCGATCGTCCTGTACTTCTAATGGGGGTACGCTCAAGTGTTTTTCTTCCTGTTGAAAATTTAGGCCTTGTTATTGTTGATGAAGAGCATGACAGCTCATTTAAACAAACAGATCGTTGTCCTTATAACGGAAGAGATGTGGCCATTAAAAAGGCCCAGCTCTTTAATGCACCAGTTGTTCTTGGTAGTGCCACTCCAAGCTTAGAAAATTATTATACGTTCACCCAACTTAAGCCCGATAATTATTTTAAGTTGGAAAAGAGGGTCGCTGGCGGTTTCCCTGAAATCGAATTATTAGATTCACGCTCTCACGGGCAGAAAAAAGATATGGATGCTCTATCGATTTGGCCTTTTGAGAAGAAGTCGATGGATATGATTAGCGAAGCTTTAGATCGTGATGAACAAGTCCTTGTCTTTGTTAATCGCCTTGGTTTTTCAAATTACCTCCAATGTCGTAGTTGTGGTTATAAATTCGAAGATCCAAATACAGGGGTTCCGCTTAGATACTTTAAAAATAAAAATATTCTTTCTAGCTCTCATTCTGATTATCAGATTCCTCGTCCTGAAATTTGTCCTGAGTGTGGAAATATGAACCTTCTCCAAAAAGGCTTTGGAACAGAGAGGTTACAAGAAGTTCTTCAAGACTTTTATCCTCAAAAGAAGATAGAACGCTTTGATCGTGACGAAATAACAAATCTTGAAAAGCTAGAAGATAAATTGGACCGTTTTCATAAAGGCGAAATTGACATTTTTGTCGGTACACAGATGCTATCGAAAGGTCACAATTTTAAAAAAGTAAATCTCGTTCTAATACTTGGAACAGATTCAATGTTAAACTTTCCAGACTTTAGGGCCATGGAAAAAGCATATCAAATGATTGTTCAAATTCTTGGAAGAGCGGGACGTTATTCAAATCATGCTAAGGTTGCGATTCAAACGATGCTTCCTGATAATACAATGTTTGATTTCATTAAGTCACATAGCTTCAATGGCTTTTATGATTATGAATTAAATACGAGAGAATTTGGTCTCTTTCCACCATATACGAAGATGGCAAATATCCATGTTTCAGGTCGAAATCGTGAAAAGATTATCTCTGATCTAACTCATGAAATTAATAGACTACGTATGCTAATAGATAAGATGGGAATCGATGCGCAGGTTTGGGGACCGACTCCAGCAATGATTGAACGACGTGCAAATTTATTTACTTGGAGTATGACTCTTATGTGTAAAAATGGGGGAGAGTTAAACCAAGTGTTGCAAGTTTTTAGGTCTCAAAATAAAATCGATTATTCTTTTTCAGTTAAAATAGATGTCGACCCAATGGATACGTAAGTCTTATGATAACCAAAATTCTCACTAGTTTTATTTTTATTGTTGCACCTCTTGTGTACTCACCGGGGCCTGCCAACATAACCCTTGCTGGACTTGGCGGCACCTTTAGTTTCAAAAAGACGCTACCTTTCATTTTAGGACTATGGCTTTCAACGATCTCTGGCCTACTAATTTGTCTATATGGAGCGACTGACTTTATCATGAAGCATAAGACGCTCATGACATATCTTCCAATATTTGGAGCACTCTATTTATTCTATATGGCCTATAAGAGCCTAACGAGTATTAAAAAAATTTCAATTGAAGATAATCAAGAAGAAGATGAAAGTTTAAAAGGTCCATCATTTATTGAAGGTGTTATCTTTCAGGCCTTAAATCCTAAATTTTTAGTATTTACGATAAGTGTATATTCACCCTTCATAGATGAAGGAACACTTTTCCTTTCATTATTTAGTGTGATTTTATTTATAGGCGGGGCCAGTGCACACTTAGCGTGGTTCTTTTTAGGTAATCGTTTATCACATATTTTAGGTGGCAAAACAGCGCAATACTTCTTTGGTATCCTCTTGATCGGTGTTGGAATTTGGATGGTATCTTCTAGTCTCAAATAAATTCAGATAGTTATATTTTCTCATTGAGTTAAAATATCAATTGTTTATTTAAGATATTGTAATCGTGCTTTTCTCCTAGTAAATTATCTCACATGAAGCCAACCATTAAACGCTCTTCTTATTTAATCCCAATGATAGTTGGAGTTGTCCTTTGTATTTGTTTTTCAGGTTTAGCTTTTATTGTTTTCGACAGGTACATCAAACAAAATGATATAGATTTTAAAGAACATCGTAAGTCGATCTCAAAGCAGATTGTTGAATCTCTTAAAGTTCCTGTATGGAACCTGAATTCTCAGTATATAGGTAATATCTCTCAAGCATTTATTTATGATGATGAGGAATCAGTTGTTTCTATTAAAATTGAAGATGAAGAAGGTAATTTGCTATCTGAAGTCAATAGGGAGCACCCTGTTGGCAATGGAGTTTTACCTCACCAAATTATGACTGAAGAGTTTGATATTATTTATCGAGATCGACTTATAGGAAAGGCCATTATCGATTTTAGTAATATCTCAATTGTTCGTGATAGTGGTAAAATATTTTCTTTCTTAGGATTATGGTTTAGTTTAACTCTTTTTTTCACTTTGCTTATTGTTGCAATCGTTTGTTATTACTTACTAATCAAACCACTAAATTACTTTGTTTCAACTCTAAAGAGAAATGCTAATGGAGAGTATGGAATTGTAAAGGAAGAGTTTTATCTTTCTGAATTATCGATACTTGCAAAAACTCTTAATTACGCCACAAAAGAGATCAAATTTAGAGATGAGAAATTACAGCAATATAATGATGAATTAGGTGAAAGAATCGCTGAGAAGTCGAGAGAGCTTTATATTCAAAAAGAGAGAAGTCTCGTTTCAGAAAGGTTAGCAAGTCTTGGACAAATGGCCGCAGGGATTGCTCATGAAATCAATAATCCACTTTTTATCATCTCGGGGAATATTGCAAGGCTTAAAAGACAATTAGGTGATGACAATAGCAAAGCGAATGACTTTTTAAGTAAAATTGATAATGCTACGACACGAATAAGCGAGATTGTAACGAGTATGAAAACTCTTTCTCGATCTGATTCATTGAATGAAAAAGAGTTTGTTGAAGTAGAGGAATTAGAGTCGATTGTTGGTACGATTTGTAATAGTCGACTTACAGAAAAGAATATTGAAATATCATTTCATTATGAAGATGGCCATCGAGTTTACGCTAATAAAACACAATTATATCAAGTTCTTGTAAATCTAATAAATAACTCTATTGATGCAGTTGAAAATCTAGATGAAAGATTTATTCACGTTAAGTTTTTTAATACTGAAAGTAAGCAGATTGTTGAAGTTGTTGATAGTGGAGATGGTATTCCACAAGAGATCGTTCATCGTATAATGGATCCATTCTTTACTACTAAAGATGTAAATAAGGGAACAGGACTTGGACTCAGTCTTTCTCATGAGATGATGGTTAAAAATGGTGGGGAGCTTATCTATGACGACTCTTCAAAGAAAACAACTTTTACCTTAACTCTTCCTCTTTCCACTGGAGTGAATTAAGTAAATGAGATCGTTTAAGAGTTTAATTCTTATTCTTATATTGTCATTTTCAAGCTTGAGTCTTGAAGCATCGAAAATTGAGGTAAAAGTAGGAATGTATATTATTCCACCTTTTTATTCTCGTATAGATCAAGATGCGTCTGGGATTCTTGTGGATTTAATTAAGTACCTCAATGAAAATCAAAAGAAGTTTCAATTTAAGATCGTTGAAACATCTCCTCGAAGAAGGTATCGAGATCTTGAAAATGGTGTTTACGATATTATTTTCTTTGAGAATTCTATTTGGGGTTGGAGTGAGAGAAATGTAAAGCTCAATGAATCAAAAATCTTCGCAACAGGAAAGGATTTATATATTGCAAAGAAAGAGCCTCATTTAAAAGATCAGCAGGTGAAATTCTCAAGTCTTCATGACAAGGTAATTCTCTTAAAAAGCGGATTTCATTATGGATTCTTAAAACTAAAGTCTTATGATGTTAAGGATAAGAATCTTATTTACACAAACTCTCTTGAAGGAAATATAAAGAATATTCTTAGAGGTAAGGGAGATATTACAGTCATTAACGACTCATTTCTAAAAATGTATTTAAAGAGACATCCAAAAGATAAAGATAAACTTGTGGTTAGTGAAAAAATAGATCAAGTTCATAACTTTAAAGTTCTGGCACGTCCCAAAAGTCCCATTTCAATAGATGAGATCGAAAAATTATTTCCATTATTGAAAAACAGTACATACTTAAGAGAAGTTCTACATTTGAAGTAAGAGGAGTTCGCTAAATCGTTCTTTAGCTCTACGCCAACCTTTAGCTTCTTCTCTGAGTCTTTCTGTCTTATTGGTATTCTTACCATCGACTAACTTTCTTTTTTGCAAATTATTAATCATTATACAAAATGTTCTCTTTGTTTTTTCAAAACTTTGGCCACAGATATTATAGACATAATCGATGCTGCCTGTTTTATAGCGGAATTTCTCAAAGCCATCATCGTTAAGATATTTACGATGGAGAGAACCGCTATGCCCTGTGATTGAAAGTAAGTTGATGAAGTAGTGACTACCAAATTTTTGATTTGCATTCTCTTGGATAAAGTTTACGATTTCTTTTGGTGTTATTCTTGTTTCTGTTGTCAGTCCTGAGCTGTTTTCGATTTTACCTTTTGTTTTAATTTTAAGATCTTTAATCATTTTCTTTGCAGCATCTGCTAAGTTTTCTTTATTTGTTGCCTTCAAAGTTAAAGTTTCAATGAAAAGATTATTAGAGTACTCCATGGCCAATTTAACAAGATCAAGAGAAGATGGTGACTTTATTGTATTAAGTCTTTTTGTCTCGCTTTGTTCTTTATTTGTAATCTTAATTCCTGAGATGCTTATACCTCTTTGCTCAAGTTGCTTTTTTAAATAGTAAGCATTAAATGCTAAAGAGTTTCTTATGGGTACTTCAACAAAGTAATCTTTTGTTTTCGTATATTGCCATTTTTCAATATCTTGAGACTTCTTATTCTGATTTTTAAAGCCAACACCTGGGCCAAGTGACTTCTGTGAACTTATTGTTTGAAAGCCATCATGCTTTGGGAAAATTGATTTCTGTGTTGAGCGTCCAATTGATTTAAAACGATTAAAATTTAGATTAAAGCCTGAAATACTTTGATTGTATGGTTGATCATCTAGACCTACGGTTCCAATACGTTCAATATTAACGAAATTGTTAACCACCACAAGGTTACCATCTACTTTTTTTATTCCTTCTTGTGCAACAGATTCAATCAAGTCAAATATTTGTGGCGTTAATAGGTACGGGTCTCCAGAAGTATTCAAAATGAGATCACCCTTTAAAGTCCCATTTTCAATATCGCCACGATAGCTAATCGATGTACTAAAATGAAAATCTGTTCCAAGTTTATCGAGAATATAATATGCCGAGAAAATCTTAAAAATAGAGGCTGGTATTAAATTTTGATTTTCATTAGATGAAATTACTTTTCCATTTTCATCTGCTATGTAATAGCTCAGCGTGTCGCCTTTTTGTAGAAATTCTTTTTCTAGATCCTTGATTGTGTTTGCACTAGTATTAAGGGCCAAGGCCAGAAGTAATATCTTGATCATTAATGTTTATCCTTGTGACTGCATTCTGGAAGTACGGGATCGTAACCTCCTTTTGACCATGGATGACAAGTTGCGATACGCTTTATTGTCTTCCAAGTTGCAATATGGAGTGGCAGTTCTTGAAAAGCCTCTATTCCATATTGTGAACATGTCGGCGTATAGCGACAATTACTACCGAGAAATGGAGAGATTGCCATTTGATAAAAACGGATTAATTTGATGAATACGTATCTCATTATGCGTTATTTTAGCATTTTCATTCATAATTTGCTAAATTTTTGTGATCAAATTAATAGGAATAGAAAATGTTAAAACAAGAAAGAGCAGACTATATTGTAGAGGCCTTAGAAGAGCTTTATCCTGAGACACCTGTACCACTTGATCATACGAATGAGTTCACTTTGCTCATTGCAGTTCTTTTATCTGCGCAATGTACTGATGAAAGAGTTAATCAAGTGACTCCGGCCCTTTTTGCTAAAGCTGATAATGCTCGAGATATGATGAAATTATCTCAAGATGAAATTAAAGAGATCATCAAGCCTTGTGGACTTTCACCGAGAAAATCTAAGGCGATTTACGACCTTTCAAGAATTCTTGTAAGTGAGCATGGTGGTGAAGTACCTGCTAGCTTTGAAGAGCTTGAAAAGCTACCTGGTGTAGGTCATAAAACTGCATCTGTTGTTATGGCACAAGCTTTTGATGTCCCAGCTTTTCCTGTTGATACTCATATTCATAGACTAGCTCAAAGATGGGGTCTGACAAAAGGAAAGAATGTCGTTCAAACAGAAGAAGATTGTAAGAAGCTTTTTCCTAGAGAGCTTTGGAATAAACTTCATCTCCAAATTATTTTCTATGGCCGAGAGTATTGTAAGGCAAGGTCATGTTTTGGCCTAGAATGCCCAATCTGTCGCCACGTATATCCAAACCGTAAATCAAAAGTAGAGACAAAGAAATGAGAGTAACTCGAATTAATGATTTTGATATTCTATTACATGAAGGAAGCACAAAGAAGTCCGTCGTTGTACTGCATGGTTACGGTGCTAGCTTTCAGGACCTCGCTCCTTTATATCAATACCTAGATCCAAAAGAAGAGCTAAACTGGTACTTTGTTGATGGGCCTTTAAAAGTTGATATTGGCATGGGAATGAAAGGAAGTGCATGGTTTCCAATTGATATGATGGGACTGCAACAGGCAATGATGGCCCAAAGAGTAGAGGACTTCTTCTCTCAAGTTGTACCAGATGGAATTGAAGATATGCGAGACCGATTAATCCATCTTATAAAAGAAATTAAAAAGAATAGTGAAGAATTATACTTAGGTGGATTCTCACAAGGCTCAATGATGAGCTTAGCAATTGCATACAAAGAGCCAGCTCTTGTGGATCGCCTCTTTTTACTTTCTTCTACATTATTTGATGAAACACATATCGCTGAAAATACTAAACATATAAGACATATTCCTATTTTCCAATCTCATGGTACAGGTGATCCTGTTTTACCGTATTTTTTAAGTGAAAAGCTTAAAACCTATTTGGAAAAAGTTGATCAATATGAATTTCATCATTTTGAAGGTGGCCATGAAATTCCGATGCCTATTTTAAATAAATTGCAACGCTTCTTAGAAGAAGGAAGAGAATAATATGATTAGTGGAAATATTAGAAAAATGAAATCAGAGCTAGGGGATGTCGTTCAATACCATCTACCAATGGGAGATGAGCTTGTTGATATGAATGCTCTAATTGAAAAGAAAATCAAACTAAGTTTTGATGGTCAGATTAATTCAATTTACTCTGGTGAATTAATAAAGAAGTCATATTCTCAAGGTTATTCTTATAAAGAAATGATCACTCTTGCTCAATGTGACTCATGTATTGTGAAGCCTGAAAAGTGTCATTATCACAGAGGAACATGTCGTGAACCAGAATGGGGGGAAAAGCATTGTATGATCCCTCACTATGTTTATCTGGCCGTATCTAGTCATGTCAAAGTCGGTATAACTCGACACACTCAAATTCCTACTCGTTGGATAGATCAAGGAGCTAGTTATGCTCTGCCGATTTTACAGGTTCCAGACCGAAAGACATCTGGTGAAATTGAAGTCGAAATTGCAAAAAGTTTTTCTGATAAAACAAATTGGCGAAAGATGCTAATGAATGAGGTTGCAGACGAAGACTTAGAAATGATTAGAGATCAAATCTATGATGACTTTGCGGATTTAATCGATGACTTTGGTCTTGATGATTTAGAAGAAGAAGTAACACATATAAATTATCCTGTTGTGGAATATCCAACTAAAGTTAAGTCTCTTGGTTTTGATAAAAATCCTGTCATTGAAGGAACTTTAATGGGGATTAAAGGACAATATCTAATTTTAGATACAGGTTGTGTAAACATGCGAAAGCATGGTGGATACTTTTTAAATCTTGAGTATTAAATATCAAGTTCTAATTCTAATTCAGACTCTTTTGCGTGTTTGATTATAAGGTCTTTTAAGCCTTTCGTAGAAATAATATGGTCTGTTAGTGAAAACTTATGCGAAAGAGGTATTGCACAGCCGTTATCACATTTTGCATCAGTCGTTACAACGTGAACAGTTTGGACAGGCTTTTTATTATTGAAACTGGCCATCCATTGAAAATGCTCATGAATCTTATCTGAGATATTTTGTAAGATCTCATCTTTTCTATCAAGATTAAATAGAAAACGACCTGTATCTTTTTGGCGGCCGTTAACTAAAATATTCATGACGCCTTTTTCTTTTAAATGTACACTATTGCTTAAACACTTTGGACAAAACATTACTTTTCCTTAAATTTAAGTATAATTATAAGAGCTAAATAAAAAATAATAAAGGGTAAAATATGGAACCGATCAAAAGAGCTATTCCAATGCGTGATGGTGTCAAAATCTATACGGAAGTTGTCGAGCACGGTGCTAAGTATTGGTTGATTGCTAGTCATGGGATAGGTGAGCACTTAGGTCGTCATAAATACCTTCAAGAAGTCTTTGGTTTTGATGTCAATGTTTTCCAATACGATCTAAGGGGGCATGGCCGTAGTGGTGGTGAAAAAGCCTATATAGATCCTTTTGATCAGTTCATGGAAGATCTTAAAGACATTATTCAATACTTAAAAACAAATTATAAAATGGAAGGCTATATACTTTATGGTCATTCGATGGGGGCCCTTATTACTTGCGGCTTTGTTCAAAACTATTTAGGTGATGATATTGAAAACCTTAGGGCGATGATCGTTAATGCACCTCCTGTGGGAGTAGGTGGCCCACTTGGAAAATTTGTCAATAAAGTGAAATCTGGGTTTTTTAATAAATTAGCTAATATCAAAATGTCAGTACCACTTGGTGGACTAGTTGATCTCAATACTTTATCTCATCGAAATCAAGTTATTGAAGAGTTTAATAATGACCCTTTAAATCATAAGAAACTCCATACGAAATTATTACTAGAAATGGTCGCTAGTAGTAAGAATGTCTTTTCAAGACGTATTAACGATAAAGTTGAGAAGTATATTTCATATGGAACGGGTGATACTCTTATCAGTGTGCCAGAACTTGAAAAATATTTAAAAGAAGTAGATCCAAGCTTTACAGTAAGAACAATTGAAGGCGCACGTCACGAACAATATCAAGAAATCGAAAAGTATCGAGTTCCATACTTTAATTACTTAAGGGACTTGGTTAAAAGTTTAATTTTTTAAAGCTTGTCGATATATTCAACAAAGTTTTTAAATACTTTATGACCACCATCAAAACCAGCTTTTAATTTCTCAGCAGAGAGTTCCTGCTCAATATGATGATTAATAAAGTCTTGAGAAGCTTCAGGATGTCCTTGAAAACTAAAGAAGGGCAGATCCTTATGTGCAATGCCATCATAAAAACAATCTTTAGACTGGGCCAAGTGAACAAAGTTTTCAGGAAGCTCTTTTACTTCGTAATGATGTGTAATAAATAACTCAAATTTCTCACCTTTAACAAATCCAAATTGATCTTCAAGTATCTCAAGCTCTCTTGTTCCTTCAAATAATTTATTATCAGGTGTTACCATATCAACCTGTGCTCCAAATATGTCTGCAATAAGTTGGTGGCCGAAGCAAATTCCTAAAACAGGAATTCCATTTTCCATTTTTGATTTCATTCTTTTAGCAAGATCAATCTGCCACTTAAGTCGTTGATATACATTTGAATCAGAACCAAAGATGATATATCCACTTGCTTCTTCTATCTTATCAAGAGATTCACAGCCAAATTTTGAAACCCAGTGGTAAGTAAAGGGCCTATTAAAGTTTTGTATTATTTGGTTCATACAATTGTATGAAGGATTCTCAATAGAGCAGTCGATAATAGCAATTGGCGATTTCATTTTTATCAATTTCCTATGGTTTTAACTTACAGGATTGTATGGTCAAAATTATTAAGTGTCAGCGAAAACTGAAAGTTTAATTATTGTAAAAACTAAACAGGCCCGTAATTTTGGCGATTTTATCAATCATAAGAAACTAAACTCGATTCGTTTTATTGAAAAGGCCTTAGTTTATATGGTTAACTTAATTTTTTGTGCTTATGTGATTTCAAGCATTTCAATATCCATTTTGACATTAAGTTAAATAATCTTTGAAAACTTGAGTTAAGTCATTAATTTTAGGTGGATTCTAACTAAAATCAAGTTAAAGTTCTGCTAAAATTAACCCGATAATTAAATAAGGATTTTTGTGAGGTAAATTTTGTCTACAGCAAAGAAATTAGATTCTGAAATACAAGAAGAAACAAATAACGTGGCCGAAGAAGCTGCGGCAAATGTTCTTGAGTTTTCAATTACTAGACAGATTCAAGATGTTGATCTTTCAAAGTTAGGTGAGAGTCCTGAGGACTCGACGGGAAGTCTTACCAATATTAATAGTGGAGCTCAACCTGTTGGAGAGGTTACTCATACTCAAATTCTAAATTTAGCAAAAGCAAATAACGAGGTGGATGTTTTAGAGGCACAAGTTAAACTTATTGCACTCTTTGTTTCAGAGGCCCGTATTCTAGAAGCTGAATTAAATAAGTATATTCATGCTATCCATAAACAAAGCCCACAATCAAAGAAGTATCTTCTTCAGATGAAAAAGGTTGTGAAGGACTTTTCAAATATTGAAAAGATCTTGGATAAGGCAAAATCAGTTAAGTAATCTAAAAATAGATTAGTTTACTTTCTTTGAAGTCTCTTTCTTATCTTTACCATCATTTTGCTTTGAACCCTTTCCATCTTTACCTGGGCCTTGGTCCTCAACTGGAATACTCTTTAATTGACTTGCATAAGTCGTCGTTGAAAAAACTAGGCAAGAGAGCACTGTAAGAGCAATAAAAATCTTCATATTAAACCTCAATGAATAAAACAATTATCTTAAGAATATTTGGCTTATAAAATAAAGACAAATAGTTAAATGCAATGAGTAATTTAATTTTGTATATGTCAGAAAACAGAGGGAATCTTACAGGAAACTAGATTTAAATTGAAGTGAGGTAAGCCTGATCGGTGTCAAACTTACCCTCTTTATAAAATACTTATTTAATAAAAGTTTCTAAGAACTTAACTCTAGTTAGTGCTGGTGGGTGAGAGTGATAGAAAGCACTGTAGAGAGGATCTGGTGTTAATGTACTAGCATTGTCCTTATACATCTTAACAAGAGCATTAATAAGCTCTTGAGGGTTTGAATTTTGAGAAGCAAACTCATCTGCTTCAAATTCATATTTTCTTGATGCCCAAGAAGAGATTGGAGTAATAAAGAAAGTGTAAACACCACTAACAAGTATAAATAGAGTTAGTGCCATGTAAGTTTCACTTGAGTGAACTCCATGCATTTCAAAAAACCAAGTTGTTTGCATAAGTTGACCTAGTATAAAGAGGCCAAGAAAGCTGAAGACAAATGCTTTAATCATCATTTTCAGTATGTGCTTACGCTTAAAGTGTCCTAGCTCGTGGGCCAATACTGCCTCAACTTCAGTAGCATTTAAGCTATTAATTAAAGTATCAAAGAAGACAATTCTCTTGTTCTTACCAAAGCCTGTGAAGTATGCATTTCCATGGCCACTTCTACGTGAAGCATCCATAACAAATAGTCCCTTACTTTCAAAGTCGACTCTTTTTAGTAGTGCAAGAATTCTATCTTTTATTTCACCATCTTCTAGTTCAGTAAATTTATTAAAAATTGGAGCAATAAAGGTTGGGTAGATCCACATTAGTAGAAGTTGAAAAATTGATAGGAATGCCCAAGCATAGGCCCACCAATACTCACCAAGAGATTCCATAATCCATAGGATCCCATAGATAAGTGGAGTTCCTATAATGAGGCCAAGAATTGATCCTTTTAGCATATCTGTGATGAATGTCTTTATTGTCGTCTTATTAAATCCATACTTCTCTTCAATAACAAAAGTCGTATAAAGAGATTCTGGCAGTGACAGGATCGAATTAATGAAACTAAAGGCCAATAAAAAAACCGTTCCGGTTAGTAGGGGAGATAATTCAAATGACGTAATCGTTTTATTAAGAGCATCTAATCCACCAAGTAATGTCCAACCGATCAGGATAATATAGCCAATAAAATTAAATAATTGACCTTTGTTTAACTTCTCCATTGAATAGCGGGCAGCTTTTTGGTGATCTTCTAAAGTGATCTTATCTGCAAACTCTTCTGGTACCTGATTAAAGTTTTTACCAATATGCTTAATATTTCTTTTATCAAGATATGCTTCAACAAGTCCTTTTAGACATACTGCAGAAATGAATATTTTTGATGCCATCGAAAGATTGACCATATGCTTCCTTTTTTTTAACTTCTATAATTGTTATGACCTATATATCATGACAAAAAAAAAGGTATTTGCCTATGAATGTTCATCAAATTTATACGGATTCTCCGCTTCGAAACTACAATTACATTGTCGAGCTAGGCAATGGAGAAGTTGCTGTTGTGGATCCAATTTATCCAAAGTTAGTAAATGAGTGGTTGGTGGAAAACAACCGCGTTTTAGCTGTTGTTCTCTTGTCCCATGGCCATCATGATCACGTTGCTGGTGTTGATGAGTTAGTTCAGCAACATGGTGCTCAAATCTGGGGACATAAAGATAGCTACAAGAAAATAGATCGTATTCTAGAAGACGGTGAGAAGATATCCACTGCACTTGGAGAGATGGAAGTTATCGAAACTCCAGGCCATACGATGGATCATCTATGTTTTCTATTTTATGAATCGGGTAAGCAGGTTGAAATAATCACAATGGATACTGTTTTCAATGCCGGAATTGGAAATTGTAAAAATGGTGGAAACCTCGATGTATTTGTAGAAACAATCTTAGATTTGAATGAGAAGGTTGAAGATCAAGTGATTCTATGGCCTGGTCATGACTATATCGAAAATAACTTACGCTTCACTCTTAGCATTGAACCTGAAAATGAAGACGCAAAAGAGCTTCTTGAACAAGTTCACAAAGAAGGAAGTGTTAAGTTTCGAACAAATTTTGCAACTGAGCGGAAAGTGAATTTGTTTTTGATGACGAAAGATGTAGAAGAGATTAAGAAATTGAGAAACAAACGAGATAAATGGTAAAAATTAAATAGGAGAGTTGATATGAGTTTTCCAAAAATTGGAAATATGGCGCCAGCATTTACACTTAAAAATCAAGACGAAGAAAAAGTAAGCTTAAAAGACTTTAAGGGTGAGAAAAATGTTGTTCTTTACTTCTACCCAAAGGCCATGACACCTGGTTGTACGACTCAGGCTTGTGGAATTAGAGATTATAAGAAGAAATTTGCAAATGCTGATACTGTGGTTCTAGGAGTATCTCCAGATGAGCCTAAAAGGCTTGTACGCTTTATAGAAAAGCAAAAACTTAATTTTGACCTTCTTTCAGATCCTGATCACAAGATTATGGATAAGTATGGTGTTTGGGGCCTTAAGAAATTTATGGGTAAAGAATACATGGGTGTGATGAGAACAACTTTTATCATTGGCAAAGACGGTCGTCTGAAATATGTAATGGATAAAGTTAAAACAAAGTCACATCATGACGATGTCCTTGATTGGATTAAAGAAAATCTATAGACCCTGGGAATTGTATGAAAATTTTAATTTTATTCTTACTTGTAAGCTCAAGCTTTGCTTCAACAATAGAGATTATGTCTTATAACGTTGAGAATCTTTTTGATGCTCAAAAAGATGAAGGCAAGAACGACTGGGCCTATCTTCCAAAGAATACAAAAGGGAAGAAAGAAGCCTGTGCAAAAGTTAAATCAAAATATCGCCGTAATGAATGTTTTGATGCTGACTGGACTCAGGAAAAAGTTGATATGAAACTCTCTCAAATTAAAGATGTTATCTTAAAAGAGAGAAAGAAACTTCCAGGAATTCTTGTTCTTTCGGAAATTGAAAATGCAAATGTTATTGGCCAACTTGCAAAGGTCTTAGGATATAAGAAGTACTACACATCTAATTCTCCTGATTACCGTGGAGTTGATCTTGCTGTTCTTTTTAATGAATCATCGGATTTAAAATATGTTGGAAGTAAAGAGCATGTTTTAAAAGATGAATATTTTAAGAAGAGACCTTCTAGAAATATTTTTGAAACTCAATTTAAACTAAAGGGAAAAGATCTTTATATCTTTGCTAATCACTGGCCAAGTTTAGGTAATCCTGATCACGCTAGAGTTGTAGCTGCTAAGACATTGAAGTCGCGTATTGATGAAATCCTAAAAAAGAATACTAAAGCTTCTGTTGTTGCTGTGGGTGACTTCAATACAATTCCAGAGTTAAAAGCCGCTGATAATAAGCACCCAATGAGGGATGTTCTTTTAAAAGATAAGACAATCGTTGATGTCGAAAAGACTTTTAGAGCTGATAAATCACTTAGTAGTAAGAAAAAGCTTCCTCCGGGGACATATTTTTACAAAAGAGGTGGGCAGTGGAATCACCTTGATAGAGTCTTCGTTCCAAAAACGATGTTAGATGAGAAGGCCCCTATTAGTTTAGTTCTAGGATCTTATCAGATTTATGCACCTGACTTTATCAGAGAGCCTCAACCTGCAACTGTAGTAGAGGAAGATATTGAAGAAATGAGAGATCGTGGATTTAAGCTTTATGAACAAAAGAAAATTGAAACGCCTCCAAACCGTTATGATCACCTTGCTAAGAAAAAACAAAAAGCAGGGTTCTCAGATCACTTTCCAATTGTATTTGAATTAAAATATTAGAATAAAAAAAGGGCCATGATCGGCCCTTTCTTATTTTATTTACCATAAACACTTAAGAAATATTGATATGTACATTCTCTTGTTACACCGTTTTTAGCGTATTGATCTTCATAGTGATCTCTACATCTTTTCATGAAGTTACGAGCAGAATTATCTTCTTTTCTTCTTCCACGAAACTCAAATTGAAACCCAGCATAATTTGGAGTAACAATTGGATGAATCGACATATCCCACTTTTCGTTTCTATTTATTTCAAATTCTTCAGCGTAAAATAACTTACCTGTTAAATGTCCTACTAGAGCTCCAATGGCAACATCACTTGCCCAGTGAGCCTTGTCGTGAACTCTCGACCAACCTCCAACAGCTGCCGCAGTGTAGGCAAGTACAGGAATAATCGTTGATTTATCTTTGTAGTGTTCAGCAATTACAGTTGCAAAGGCAAAGGCCGTTGTCGTGTGACCTGAAGGAAATGAAACGTTATCATTATCCCAATTAAATCCTGTGAAATCTGTATGGTCATCAGTTTTATTAGGGCGTTTACGACTAAAAGTCATTTTCCCTGCTCTGGTAATTAGGCCAGATATTGCAGTTGCCTTAAGTGCTACTTTTGCAACTCGAGTTACTTCATCATTATCAATTACTACACCTAATACATATCCAGCAGCAGAGATACCAATTGGCATACTTCCAGCTTTTTCTCCCCAAAAGGCAATCTCTTTAGTGATTTCTGTGCGATTGTCTTGAGCAAATTGGATTAGTTCTTCATCATTATTAAAAAGTAAGATAGCTGTACTTGCAGCAGCACCAATTGTTAATAATTCTGAATTTGTGAGACCTACCGGTAACGTTTGATATTCGGGACGGAAAGTAAACTCACCATATCGGTTTATAACTCCATCTTCTTCATATCGTGGTTGAATGACACTATCTTTACCCATTCCTGGACAGATTCCATCTCTAAGAAACTCTTCAACAGTACATGTTGCATAGGAATTCATTAAAATAGTAAGGCAGGTGATTGCCTTTAGTATCGACTTCGCACTCATTCTCTCTCTCCAGTAATAGGCTTAATATAAAATGAGTATAGACCTAAACTAAGTATTAAACTGTTTAGTATGTAGTATTTCTACCTATAGCTAAAATTTAGACGATTTTATTTAGTTCGTGATTTCAGTGAGTTATGGAATGTTTAGAAGACGTGCCATTTCATAATAAGCTTGCGCAGACTTGAAGCGCTCAAATTTATAAAATCTCTTTTGAAAGCTTCTCTCATGTCTTTTTCTTTCTAGTAGAACAGCTGTACCAACTTCAGCAAACATTTCAGTAGGTGAGACTGTGGAGTAGTCAGAAGGAAAGTTATCGTACTTCATCAAAGGATTTTTATCTGTATTAATAAGAGTTGCTTCAACTAGATTATATGAAGTTTCTTGTTGATCACAATTATGCTGATAAGTTAGTTCGCCATCTTTATTATTCCATCCGACCTCATTTACAAAGTGATTGTAGAGCTCAGGCATTTCTTGAGCGATAAAGTGGAAGTACTCATGTGTAAGAGTTAGACTAAATTCATTAAAATCTTTTAAATGGTTCTTGTAGAGAATCAATTGTTTCCATTCTTTTTCATAAAGGCCACGGGTCATAAATTGATCTTTACTTTGTGTTTCAAGCACAATGAATTTTAGATTATCTGTAGTCGAAGTTAACTCTAATTGAAGCAGCTCTTTTATGGCCGTCAATTCTTTCAGGTTTGTCTTGGCAGCGGGAATAATAAGAATATTATATGTAACAAATACATCTCGTTGAATAATTGCTGCATAATCTCTTTCTTGTTCATCAATATTTAAACTGTAGTTAAAGTCTATGAAGTCTGCAATTCCATCTTTATCTTGGTCTTCACCTTGTTCAGTTGATAATGTTGGAAACTCATCTGCAATATTATCGACACCGTCTCCATCAATATCATTGTCAATACTGTCTGGAGTTCCATCTAAGTCTTGATCAAGGAAAAGGAAGAAGTCGTTATTTCTTATTACTTCCATCTCAAGTATTTTTGAGTCTATTTTATATTTTAGTCTTAAGTTAATATCTTTATAAACTTCTTTAGAAATTCTATCAAAAGAATCAAGTGCAATTGAATAATTAGAGGATGCAATAAATATAAAGAGACTCATTAAGGCATAGTTTATATACCTCAATGGAGTCTTCTTATAATTTAATGATTTTTTAATCTTCATTTATGCCCTTTATATCCTAGTGATAGTGAGCTGCCCAAATATCTGCCCAAGCTTCAATAAATCCACCATGACCACCAACAAGTGCATATGATAGGATTGCAGCAGGGAAGTAAAAAGGCCCAAGTAAAGCTGATTGTTTCGCGTGTCCTGCTTCATGCCCTGAAGCGAACCTATGGCCAGTACAGAAGTCTAACTCAAAAAGACCAGCAGACATTTTACTTGGTATATATCCAAGCCCACAAACATCAGCATAGATTTGCATTTTAGAAGCTGAAATTGCTAAGCGTGGAAGATCGAAGTTAATCATTCTCATGTAGCGATATGGTGTTACTGTTTCTAAGAAACTTAGGAAAAGGTTTACACCACGGCTAACTGGAACAAGTAGCACTTTCGTTGCAACAAATGCTCCACCAATCATCGTATTAATCAGACCCCATGAGAGATTTGAAGCAATAACAAATAAGTGCATTAGTGGGTGATCTGGATTTGCCGGATCAAAGAGTAATGACTTCTTACCAAATGTTGAATCAAAAGAGGCTAGGGCCTTATCAAACTCTTCTTGCTGCTCTTTTGTTAAGGCCTCTTTTTTATACTCATTGAATTTCTGTATCTTTTCAGAGTTTTCTTGTTTTCCAGAGTTTAAGAGATTATTAATATTTTCACTAATTGCCTCTGGAAGAATATTATGATCTCTCATGGCCTTAAGTTTCTTTAGTGTTTTCTCAGCATCTTTATCAATAATTTTCATCATACCGATATAGGCCATATGCTGCTGAAGAACTTCTAGTTTGAATTCTTCATCATTTTCACTAAATCGCTTCATATTTTTACTTGAAAGTTTTTCGATATAGTTAATAGATCGCTTAGCATAGCCTTCACTTAGGTTTCTTAGGTATGTTAGAGAATAAAGAGCAAGGACTTCATTTTGTGCAATCTGCTCAGGAGAATTCTCAAGTCTATTAAATTGATTTTTTTTGTATGAATTCTTTCCTGCTTCATAGGTAATAGCATGAATATCCATCGTAAGCTTCTTAACATCAGACATCCACTTTTTGATCTTGGCCTTACTTTCTTCGTATTTTTCAACGGTTCTTACTCGACGTGTGCGATCATTTGCGCCAAAAGTGCGCTTCGAATTTGTCCATGTCTCAAGTTTTGGAGCTTTATTGATAAGATGAGCAATTCTTTCAGCTTTAAACTGAAGATCATTTGCCATGACTAATTTTCCATCATTTAGTGATGATTTAGGCGCAACCTGAAGTGTTGCTTTAAAATCTTCAAAATGATTGTTTATACCTTTGTTTGTAACAACCTTGCATGATGCCATTTGTAGGCAGGCCAGAATGCATAAAGAAGTACTAATGGCCTTCTTTAGTTTAGGGGATGGGGACATAATCTCTCCTTTATATTTATAAAGCTTTGCGAGTTATATCACTTTCATTAAATTTTATTAGAATACTTGAAAATTTGTTAAAGCTGTTCAGATTTTAGTCAATAAACTCGAGCTCGATCTCTTTTCCAAGTTTATTAAGTAGTTGGACAACTTCTTCTTTAAGGCTAGGGTGTGCTTGAACAATAATATCACGATGACCTTCGTGTTTATCGCCTTCAATAGTTGAGTAAAAACATAGTCCTTCGTTGGCCTCTAGTTGAAAATAAAAATAGGCTGATTCTTTCTTTGGAACTCTTACTATTGTTTTAAATATTTCACTCATAAAATACTCGACTACTTTGTTTTTATCGTTGGAAGACTTTGCCTATCCACGAAATTTCATTGACTTAAACGCTTTGTAACCTAAAATATTATTAAAGGCCACTCTTTTATCAAGTCATGGAGGACACATAGTGAAAGATTTCAGGATGAGATTGCCACTAGTTTCTATTTTTATTTTATCTCTTTCAACTACATCTTGTTCATGGATGGGAAAGAGAAAAACATTGTTTGAGGAAGAGGGGACAGCTGATACTCAACAAGCAAAGAGTCAGATGGTGCCAAAGGCTCAGTATGATCAACTTCTTGAAAAGTATGACAAGCTATTAAAAGAAACTAAAGCTCCAAGTTTGGCCGAGCAATACAAATCGAGTTCTAAACCATCAGCTTCGCAAGAAGAGGTGCAACTTGAGATGATTGATGATCTTGAAAAAGCACGTCGAAACGAATTAGCAGAAACGGTTGATGTTTTTGCAAATGAAGTTGCAGCAAAGAAGCAGAACCAACAAAATGATGATCTTCAATTACAAAAAGAATTAAATTTATTAAAGCAAGCCGAAGGTCTTTTGGCCCAGAATCGATTAGATCAAGCACTTACTATCCTAAAGGATTTAGAAAGTTCAAAACATGGCCAAATAAAAGTAAGAGCAAAATTTTATTTAGCAGAGATGCTTTTTTCTCAAAATGAATTCGATTTAGCAATGCAGTTATATGAAGAGATTTTAAGGCAACATGCTTTTTCTGGTCTCGTTATTAAAAGTTTAGGGCGCTTAATTGCATGTACTGATAAATTAAAGTTAAAAAAGAAGAATGAAAAATATCATTCAATTCTTCATGACTTCTTTGGCGAAGCATAAGGGTAGATTTGAAAAAGAGAAATCTAAAATTTCTATTTTGTATCGTAGCTATCATATTGAAAGTGAATCTTTCATATGCTCAAGACGATCTTCAAGATCTCGAATTATTAGATGACAAAGATCTTCTAATGCTACTTGAAGAAGAGGCCGATCAACCTCAGCAAACAGATGTTTCAGATGAAGTATTAGAAGATGAATTAAAGTCTTTGAAAAATAATCAAAAAGTTAATCTTCCAGGTGAGGAAGTCTTAACAGAAGAAAATAAAAAGAAAATTAATGAGAATAATGCATCAGGAGCTGATTCAATTGATGAAATTGATATTTTGGCCGAAGATGTAAAGTCAGATGTTGAGGTTGTAGAGCCTAGTAAGGCCAATAAGATAAATACCTCTGATAAAAAAGTCTCTCTAGATAAGAACTTATTTAATGTTGGTAAAGAAGAAAAAGAACTTCTTGAGCTAGCTAAATTTGTTGAGAAGAAAATTCCAGCAGATGAGTGGAATGAGTTAGCGACGGCCGCAAAAGTAGATAAGTATGTTGTCCAAGAAGGTGATTGGCTTTGGAAAATTTCAAAGAACCTTTTTGGATCAGGATTTTATTATTCTAAAATCTGGTCAATGAACCCACAGATTACAAACCCTCATGAAATTGAACCAGGACAAATCCTTGTTTTCTCAACAGGTAGTGAAGAATCATTTCCAAAAGTTTCTTTTGGTAGTTTTGATTCTCAAACACCTGAGGATACTAAGGTTGCAGGTGTAAAGGTTGCAAGCTCTGGGGCTTTTTCAAATTATGGTGAGGATATAAAGTCTGATTGGTTAGTTGAGAGAAGAAAGTTAATCGATAAGGGTGCATTCTTTCAGTCATTAACTGAGTCGACATATCAAGATGTTCTTTCGATGACTGAGATTGAACTAAATACTGATTATAAAAAGTATGCTCCTCCTGTTACAAAAGTTCTTATAGAAGAGCCAACTGAGGAATATGATGAGAATGGAATCTCATCTATTGAAAGGCAAGAAATTAATGTCTCGCAAGGGTTCTATTTAAATACTTTTCTTTCAACAAATCATATTCAAGATCTAGGTTATATATCAGATAAGAAAGATGAAGCTGTTTTGATTCATGATAAAGGTAAGGCCTATGTACAATTTGATAAGTCAGTCCAAGTAAGACCTGGAGATCAATTTTCGATTTATCAACCACAAGGGAAAGTTTCTCATGAAATTTCTGATCGAGAAGGGCTTCGTTATTCTATTGTAGGTCAAGTAAAGGCCACAAGAGAACTTGAAGACAATAAATGGGAAGTTGATACTTTCCAAATTGTGGATGTTATTGAACGTGGAGCACGAATCACTGTCTATACGCCAAAAATTGCAAAAATCTTTCAAACATATAATTCACGTCGTATTGAAGCAGCAATTATTGGAGCATTTAAGGTTCAAGAAAGAGGCTTAGCTCTAGGAGATGTCATTTATCTTGATCGTGGTCGTGTTGATGGTGTGGAGCTAGGAAATATCTTTGAGATATATTCTTTTAGAGATCAGGGAACAGGAAAGAAAATTAGTTCTCAACCAACTTATGTAAAAGGTGAGGCAACAATTATTACTGTAACGGATAATTTTGCAACTGCAGTCATTTCATATTCAAATGATGAAATGGGCCTTGGTAATATTGCCCTGACTAAATCTGAAGCAACTGCAAAGATGGCAGACCAGCTTAGAACTAGTTCACGTGAAAAGGCCTTAGGTGAAAAAGAGAACCTTGCTCTTGAGGAACTTGATGTTGAATTAAATTTAGATAATCTTGGTGAAGACTTATTAAAACAAGTTGATGAAATTCGTATTGAAGAAGATGAGCTTGAAGAGTTAGAGCGCCAAGAAAGAGAAAAATCAATTATTAAAGAACAGGCCCGTGATCTAAAGGAATTAGAAAAGCTTGAACAAGAATTAATTGATGCAGAGACTAAATTGAATGAACAAAAGATTGATGAAGATACTTACCTAGAGCGTCAAGATCTTAACTTAATTGAAAAAGGTGTTAAGACAAAAGATCCTAATGCACTCGAGTCAATGAATGAGATCGAAGCAAAAGAGGGACGCAAGTATATGGATGAAGATCTGAACAGTAAGGAAAATCCTTATGGATTGACTCCATACGACATCGAAGAAATTGAAGAACTATTGAATAGTGATTCAAATTAATCTATGCTAGCAAAAAATATGTTAAGATATTTGAGGCGCGTTTTAATAACGCGCCTTGTTTTTATTACTAGGAGTAAGTGAACATGTCACAAACAGACGTTGTGAGTGAAGCTGCAACAAAAGCTGCCTCTAAGAAGGCCTCGAAAAAAGCAGCAAAAAAAGCAACAAGCAAAAAGAAAACAGCTAAGAAAAAGACAGCAAAGAAGAAGACGGCCAAAAAAACTGCAAAGAAGAAAACGGCCAAGAAAACTGCTAAGAAAGCGAAAAAGAAAACTTCTGGATCATCTTTAAAGGACAAAGACTATAAACTGGTTATAGTGGAGTCACCATCTAAAGCTAAAACAATCAAAAAATATCTAGGACGAGGATTTCAAGTCGTTGCGTCAAATGGACATATCAAAGACCTTCCTAAGTCAAAACTAGGTGTTGATATCAAGGATAACTTTCAAATTGACCTTGTTCCAATTAGTGGGAAACAAGCAAAGATTGAAAGGATCCAAGAACTTGCCAAATACGCTAATGAAATCTTTCTCGCACCCGACTTGGACCGTGAGGGAGAGGCCATTGCATTCCACCTTTCAGAAGAAATTGGAAAGCGAAAAAAAATTAGAAGAGTTATCTTTAATGCCGTAACTAAGAAAGCGGTAACAGAAGCGGTAGAAAACCCGACAGAGCTAAACGTCAATATGTACGATGCTCAAAAAACTCGTCGTGTTCTCGATCGTCTAGTGGGTTATAAAATTTCTCCGATTCTTTGGGACAAGGTTCAGCGAGGGATTTCAGCTGGTCGAGTTCAATCTGTTGCACTAAGAATTATTGTCGAAAGAGAAGATGAAATAAAAGCCTTTATTCCTGAACAGTGGTTTTCAATCCACGGTGATATGGAAAAAGATGGCAAGCTTTTTGAAATTAAATACTATGGTGAGACAGCAAAGAAGAAGACTGAACTTACTGATGAAGAATTCACAAAGAAGATTGTATCAGATGTAAAAGGTAAGGAATTTGAAGTTATTGACGTTAAAAAACGTGAAAGAAAACAGAATCCAACTCCACCGTTTACAACTTCTAAGCTTCAACAGGAAGCGGCCAATAAATTAGGTTTTACGGCCAAGAGAACAATGATGGTTGCGCAAAGACTTTATGAAGGGATTGCAACAACGGACTTTGGAACTGTCGGTCTTATTACATATATGAGAACGGACTCTGTTAGAACTGAGCCAGAATCATTAAATGCCTTACGTGAATATGTTAAGGATCAATACGGTGAAAAGTATTTATCACCAGAGCCTATTGAATATAAGAAAAAGGGAAGTAGCAAGGTTCAAGATGCCCACGAGGCCATAAGACCTACTTCTTTAGAATATACTCCTAATCAACTTAGAGGAGATCTTGAGCCAGATGAGCAGAAGCTTTATGAGCTTATTTGGAATAAATTTATTTCATCTCAAATGAGTCAGGCCATCATCGATCAGACCGCTGTAACTTATGAATGTGAAGGTCACTTCTTTAAGGCCAATGGTTCAATTATTAAATTTGCTGGTTTTAGAACTGTTTATATGGAAGCAGCGGCTGAGAAGGCATCACGTCGCGGTGGAAATGACGATGAAGATGATACAGCAAAAGCAACAGGTGAACTTCCATTAATTGATGTCGGTGAGAAGATGAAGGCCAAGAATGGCCCTAATGAAGTTGAACATTGGACTTCACCACCTCCAAGATATAATGAAGCCTCACTGGTTAAGACATTAGAAGAAAAAGGTATTGGTCGTCCTTCGACTTATGCTTCGATTATTTCAAATATTCAAGATCGTGGTTACGTGGAAAAGGTCGAAAACCGTTTCATGTCAACAGAGCTTGGAACAGTTGTATGTAAAATGCTTATTGAATCCTTCCCTGATGTTATGGACGTTGCTTTCACAGCAAACGTTGAAAAGCTTCTGGATAAGATTGAAGAAGGTGAGATTAAGTGGAAGAAGGTTCTAAAAGAATTTTGGCAAGGGTTTGAAAAAACTCTTGAAAAAGCCAAAGAGGAAATGAAGAACCTTAAAAAGCAAGAGATCCCAACAGGAATTCACTGCAAGAAATGTGAAGATGGTGAGTATCTTATTAAATGGGGACGTAATGGTCAGTTCTTAGCTTGTCGAAACTATCCAGATTGTACTTCAACTTTTGACTTTAAAAAGCACCTTGATGGAACTATTGAAATTCTTCCAAAAGATTGGTTCCGTGATCCATGCCCTGAGTGTGGAAAGCGCCTTGAAGTTAAAAAAGGTAAGTACGGCCGTTTCGTTAGATGTGAAGAATATCCAAAATGTGAAACAACACTTCCATATACTATTGATGTAACTTGTCCAAAGTGTAAGGTTGGAAAGTTTGCAGAGAAGAAGTCTCGTTACGGGAAAATCTTCTATGGTTGTACGAATTATCCAGACTGTGAAACTGCATTATGGAATGAGCCAAAAGTTTATGACTGTCCAGCATGTGGATTTGGTGTCATGGGTGTGAAGGAAACAAAGCGTTGGGGGAAACAACTTCAATGTCCTGAATGTAAGCACTCAGTAGATTGGGATACGACTCCATTTGCTAAAGAAGACGAAGAATCTAACAACGAGTAACAAAATGATAAATAAAGATATGGCCCTTGTTTTTTGCAAGGGCTTTCTTATGGGCATTGCCGACTTAATCCCAGGTGTTTCTGGGGGAACAATTGCATTTATTACGGGAATTTATGATAAGTTGCTTTCAACAATAGCAGCGATAAATAAAGACCTTATTAAAGATGCACTTACTCTAAATTTTAAAAGTGTTTCCCAAAGAATTGATCTAAGGTTCTTGATTCCACTTGCAGTTGGTATTCTTGGTGCAATGTTTTCGCTTGCGAGACTAATGCACTATCTTATCAATCACCATCCAGTTCCAACTTGGGGCTTATTTCTGGGTCTTATTTCATCTTCGATAATTGTTATTGCTAGAGATCTAAAAGATCGAAAAAATCCAATGAATCTCTTAATGGTTTTATTGGGAGGCATGCTTGGCTTCTTTATTACTCAGCTTGTTCCTGTCACAACTCCTACAGATCATTGGTTTATCTTTCTTTGCGGACTTATTGGAATTACGGCCATGATCCTACCTGGTATCTCTGGCTCTTTTATTCTGCTTATCTTAGGTAAGTATGAATACGTTACAGGTGCTTTGAAGAATCCTTTTGCTGATGGTGCTTTTGTTATTATTGGTGTTTTTGCCATTGGCTGTTTAACAGGTCTTCTAAGCTTCTCTAAGGTCTTAAATTACTTTATGAATAACTTTCGTGAACGTACCATGGCATTTTTAGTGGGAATACTTTTTGGAACTCTATCTAAAGTATGGCCTTGGCGCGAAGTTACTCAATCTGTCGTTATTCGTGGAAAAACGAAGATCTTGGCCGAACGGGCCTTTTTTCCAACAACTCTTGGTGTAGAGGACTTCATTGCAATTGGTCTCATTCTTTTTGGTTTCTTCTTTGTTCTCTTTTTAGAGCGCGGAGCTACTAAGCCATAAATATTATTGTCTTGTTGAGTGTCTTGACTTTTTGTTAACTATCTTTAATATCTGTTTGGTAAATCAAACACAGGAGAAACAATGAAGAAGTTTTTAGTAACTCTTTTGCTTGGTGCGTCGTTTGCAAATGCAGCAACAACTCAAGAGCTAGAAAGAAAAATTAATATTTTAACGAAAGAAGTACAAGACATTCAGTCTCAAGGTCTTTCATCAAGAGTAAGCCTTGGTGGTTATGGGGAAATCGTTTTCAAAGATAACTCAGACTCAAATGCTCAATGGGACACTCTAAGAAATGTTCTATACGTAGGGTATAAGTTTAGTGACAAGTGGTCATTCATGACTGAAATTGAAATTGAGCACGCTGATGAAATCTATACTGAATTCGCAGAGATTCGTTATGCACATTCTGAACTATTAAACTTCAAGGCCGGTCTACTTCTATCACCACTTGGTCTTGTTAACTTAGAGCACGAGCCAACTCGTTTTATTGGTGTTAATCGTCCAGAGATTGAAAAAAATATTATCCCAACAACAATGCGTGAAAATGGTTTTGGTGTTTATGGTACTTGGAAGAACTTAGACTATAAATACTATATTATGAACTCTTTAGAAGGGTGGAGTAACGCTGATGCTTCAGGTTTTGATGCTGATGGTGTTCGTGATGGACGTCAAAAAGGAGCTAAGGCAGTTGCTGGTCACTGGTCACATATTTTAAGACTAGATTATGGATTTGATTTTGGTCTTGATCTAGGTACTTCTGTATATGTAGGGACAACGAATGGTGACGCTCAAGGTGAACACAATATTTATGATGTTCACTTAGCATATAACTACAAAGGCCTAATGGTGAAAGCATTATATGTTTATTCAACACTTGATGGTAAAGAATTCTCTGCTAAGTCAGGAAATGTTGTTGCTGACGTAATGCAAGGTTATTATGTAGATCTTGGATACAATATTACACATAGTAAAACTTATACAATTATGCCATATGTAAGATATGAGAGTTATAATACTCAAGATGATGTTGACGCTACTGTAGGTGTTGCTGATAAGGCCAATGATAGAACAAACCTAACAGCAGGTGTTATGTATAAGCCACTTGATAAAGTATCATTCAAAGCTGACTACACAAAGTATGAGAATGCTTCAAATGTTGGTGAGTCTGAGGCTTTCAATTTTGGAATTGGATGGGAATACTAAATAATTCTATATTTTTTGAAGTGGGGAGAGTTCTTCTCCTCACTTTATTTTTTTCCTATAGCGCCGAGGCCGGCCTAAAAGACACCCTTGCACGTAAATTTCCCAAATGTCATTTTGTAGAAAAATCGAAGTTCTTAACTGAGAAAGAATATAAGATGATTAAGTCAAAGTTTCCCACTAGAGATGTGAGGAGATTCTATTCATTTTATCAAAGAGTATGCAATCAGAAGAGTTCCTTTGATTTCGTATTCTCAGATATTGTGAGAACAAAGAGACAGCTTGTTCATATTCATATTGAAGATAAGAAGCTAGAGAGTTTAAAGGTTGTTAAATTTGAAGAGCCCTCAGAGTATCGAGTAAAAGACAGCTGGCTTAAGAAATTTAAGTCAACTCTTCCAGATAGTATTGATATTGTATCGGGAGCAACTCTCTCGTCTAAGAGTACAAAATTTCTAGTGTGGTTATCACTATACTTACAAGGTGATATACTTAAGTAAGTAATCATGACCAGAGCAGAAAGAAATACAATATTCACAATCAATTATCTTGTTCTCATAACAAGTATTATCTACTTCATTGCAAAGTATTTTTTAGCAATAGAAGGGGAATGGGGACCCGAAACTCACCCTCTTACAATTATTTTCCAAAAAGTTCATGTTTTAACAGTTCCTTTTCTTATCTTTGCCGTTGGAATGATTTTCTCTAATCATGTTTGGAAGCGTATTGAAAGTGGATATAAGAAGTCTCGAACTTCTGGAATTTTTCTTTTGGTTCTTCTTGTTTTGATGAGCTTAACTGGATATTTAATTCAAGTTGTTGATGGACAAGTCTTTAGAGAGTATTCAGCTTATCTACATATCGCTGTTTCTGTTATTTGGAGTGTGGTCTTCTCTTATCATCACATTTCTTCAAATCGCAAAAGAGCCTAGCTTTTCATCAATCATATCGCCAATAATATGTGGCCTTACTAAGTGATATGCATAGAACATATGGAGGCATCTCAAATGATGAAAGTCTCTAAGTCCACCGATCCCATTTTCAGTAATCATTGGCATCATATTTTCTGGTAGTTCAAGATTTAATTCTTTGAATAATTCAATTCTTTCATCTCGATAAGACTCATGAATAGACTTCACTTTCTCTTGTAGCTCTTCACTATTATTGATTTTATTTTGTAGCTCTTTTGTAAATCCTTGTCCCTCTAGATGACTTATCTTCTTGTAAACAATAGGGTCAACAAGCCAATAGATTGTTGGAAATGGGACTTTGTCTACAACAGGGGAAACTTTTAGAGATGCTGGTGCACCTTCTTTGGTTCGAGCTGATATCTCAAGCACTCCACGGGCTTCTCGTTTTAAAAAGCTTTCAATTTTTTCGATGTCTTCTTTAGTCGCTTCAAGTTTCATAATTAGAATAAAGTTACTCCAACCTTATAGAAGATTGAAAAGGAGTTAATATCATTTCGAGCACTACTTTCTTTGACGATTTCTACTTTTGTTGGATCAGTTCGATCTATTAGTGTTACTTTATATGATCTATGGCCAGCAACAGAGACTTCAAGAAAGAATGGATAGCGACCAATTTCTTTAATTTGTTCAATTCCTACAGCTAGTGCACCACCAAAAGAGTCATAGTTTAGCTTAAGGTCTCTATCATTTGAGTCTATATTAAAACCATCGAGGCTTAGTGAACTTAATTGCCAGCTAGGGCCAAATTTAACGTATGCTTTAAACTTTCTAAAGCCGATAAAGTTTAGATATTCAATTTCTAGATCAGGAGTATTAAATCTTAATGTTGGTGTAATTGTAAAAGAACGAAAATTTCCCGAACCACTTAGAATATTTCCTTCGTAACCAAATTGAAGATCTTTTGCGCGGCCAAATGTTGTATGGGACTCAACACCAATTTCAACTCTTTCATAGCGATATGAAAATTGGGTATATATTCCAAAAGCAGTCGATTCATCACGATCTTCGATATTGTAACGATTTTCAAACTGGTCATCATCAAGCTCGTTAAATAGCATTTTCTCAAGTGTTAAACCTGTTCTTAAATAGTACTCATAAGGCTTAGCAGATATTGTTATGCCTGAGATGATTAAAAGAAATATAAGAAATCTCTTAAAAACTTGCATGTATAAAATATCCTATGGATTTCTTATCAAAGCTTGGAGCAAACATTGCTGAAGCTTTTATTCCACGTCCTTCAAATATTGAAGAGAAAAGGGTCATTGGATTAATTAAGTGACCAAAAAATTTTGAGACACTTCCACCGTTATTTAGCAGTTCCATGGAAAGCTTTTCAAAACCATATCCCATAACGGCCCCAAGTACAGGTGTTTGATATAGATCTTGCACAGAAGCTGGCTCTGTATACACTTCAATGAAGAATTCAAAAACGGTACTAGAGACAAAAGTTAAGGCCAGTGAGTCTGAGTAGCTATAGCTTCTTGCTCGGTAGTATAGGAACATTTGTGAACCAGTATAAGGGTGAACCATATAGTTCCAAAAAGGTTCATCTCGATCAAAGACGATGCGACCAAAGTTCTTACGATAAACTTCTAAAGAACCTTCATTTTTTACAGTATCCCATTGTGTTAAAGGGTATGCGATTAATGAAAGTCCAAAAACAAAACTGAGGTCTTCAAAAACTTCTTGTTTGGTGTGTTCACGATCTTTGTAGAAGTAACTTTCTTGTGCTAAAGAATTACTTCCTAGAAGTAGTAGAAATGGGAGAAGGTATATAAATAGTCTTTTCACGATGACTTCTTATATAAATTTATACTCATTCTGGCCACAAATACGAGCTAAGGTTTTTAAATGATTAAGGTTTTTAAATATATTTTTCTTACGTTTGTTTTCTTAAATACATTTGCTCAAAATTCTAAGTATCTGATATTTAATAAAGACGTCGATACGATATGGTCTCCGGTTCAGCTGTATATCAATGGTTCCTTCGACGTTATTCAAAACCCATATTGGTTTAACCAAGAAAACTATTGGAAAAAGCACAAAGAAGTATGGAATGAAGTAAAGGATCCCTTTCATGAGATTAGAAAAGAGGGAAGCTTCGGTGAGTTCTTCAAAGAAGAATTTTTAAGCGATAGGGTACTTCCAAATATATTCTTGCATACTTTTGGTGGTGCCTACGAAACCAAGAAACTTCTTGAATACGCTGATTATTACGAAATAAAGTGGGCAAAAACTTTTTCATTCTTCGTAACCTATGCGATGCACTTTGGTAATGAAGCAAACGAAACAGATCAACCTGAAGTCTCTGCTTATGATCACATCGCAGATCTCTATTTCTTTGATGTCGCAGGTTTCTTTCTTGGGCTAAATGATGATTTTATGAACTTTATGATCAATGAAGCAGGTATGAGTACTTGGCACTTTATGCCCGTTTACGATATCGAGCATGAAGACTTTTTCAATGTTGGCCTAAATTATGTGTTTCGACCAAAAATACTTCATTATAAAAATATGAGACCTCTTCTATATCTAGGAATGATGAATATGGGGGGAATTACTTTTGATGTTGGTGATCTTTCCCATTCAGTTGTTGCAGGACTTGCTTTAACGAACCCTCTAGAGAGAAAAGGACGCTTCGTTTATGGTTATTATTTAGAGACTCTCGGACAACAGGCTGCGTCACTTCTTCTCAATGGCTCTGAAGACTTTCGTGTACGACTAAACCTTTATCCAGCACTATTTAAACATTACTCTGGAACTGTGCGCAACTTCGCTCTGATGCTTGGGCAAACAAAGAATGAGGATTTTGCTTTTGGAATCAACTATGAGCTGCCTGTAAGTATTGGATACTTAAATTGACACAAGCTTGACTTGAAAGCTTTCTTATCTAAGCGTAGTATATTCGCTACAAGGAAACGTTATGGTTAGAAGTAATATTGATACCTTACAGAAGTATCAAAAAAAATATGGAAGTCAGTCAATTCTAAGTGTTAATAAAGGAATTGAAAAAGAAGGTCTAAGAGTAAATCTTGCGGATGCAAAACTTGCACAAACTGACCATGACCCTAAGTTTGGATCTAAATTACTTCATAAGTGGATTACGACAGACTTTGCAGAAAGTTTATTAGAATTCATCACACCTGTTTCCCATAGCTCACAAGAAACAATTAAAACTCTTGGAAATCTACAAACTTATGTTTTAAAGCAAGATGATAAAGAAGGGATCTGGCCATCTTCGATGCCTTGTATCCTGCCTGATGATAAGGATATTAAACTTGCATATTATGGTGAGAGTAATTCGGGACGTTTAAAAACTCTTTATCGCTCTGGCCTTTCTTTACGTTATGGAAGATCGATGCAATCAATTGCAGGCGTTCATTATAACTTTTCAATGACTGATGAATTTTGGAAGAATTGGCATGAGCTTCTTGGAAGTAAGCTGCCTCTACAAAAGTTTATTAATAAAGAATACCTAAATTTGTGCCGTAACTTTAGAAAGTACTCCAATGTACTACTCTATTTATTTGGCAACTCTGTAGCAGTACATGAATCTTTTCTAAAGGGAAAGAAACACAATCTAAAAGTTATACATGAAGATGAAGCTTTCGGAAAAACATATGCTACTGAGTTTGGTACCTGCCTAAGAATGGGAGGGCTTGGTTATACAGGGTCTTCGCAAGATGGAATTCGTATCTGCTACAATGGGCTTGATAGCTATTGTGATAGTTTAGAAAATGCACTGAAGGTAAGTTATAAACCATTTGAAGAAATTGGTTTAAGAAATGAGAGTGGAGAACTTCAACAAATTAGTACAAATATTCTCCAAATTGAAAATGAGTTTTATTCAATTATTCGTCCAAAGAGAATTGCTCCTCCTGGAAAAAGTGCCTTGGCCTCTTTAAGAAGTGAAGGAATTGAATATATTGAAGTTAGACTTTTGGATATCAATCCCTTTGCGGAAAATGGAATTTCTGAAGAGCAGGCAAACTTCTTAGATGCATTTCTTCTGACATGCCTATTCTCTGAATCGCAAAAGTGTACACGTGAAATCTATAATGAAATTGAAGACAATAATCAAAGAATTATAAAAGAAGGCCGTAAGGATAATCTGACGATTCTAAATAATGGACAAGAAGTTAGTTACCGTAACTATCTTGAAGAATTCTTTAGTATGATGGAAGAGACAATGAACTCCATTGATGATGGCCATCGTAAAGAAGATCTTATTAAATCCATTGATTTTCACCGTTCAATGTTAAATCCTAGAAATACACTATCTCAAAGAGTGTATGATCTTGCATGTGAGAAGGGATTTATTTCTTCAATGCGTGAGCTATCGATCTCACATCGTCGTGGACTCTTTGAAAGTTGTAATGAAAGTATCTTTCAAGGCAAGCTAGAGGAAGAAAAGAGTGCTTCTGTTCAAAGGCAAGTTGAGTTTGAAAAACTCGACGACGTAGAATTTGAAGATTACGTCACCGCTTATGTTGAATCGAGTTTTTCTAAAAAAGAGACTGTATAAAATTAAGAATTAAGTAAACGAGTCCAAAAGCCAAGGCCACAAGTGTTAAGTTTACTGTATGCTTTATCACTTTATATAAGACGATATTTGTTTGTTTTAATGTTCTTACTTTTAAAAGAGCTGGCGTGACAGCACCAAAGATACGATTAACTAATCCTCTTTGGTCACCTGGGATATTTGGCACAAGTGTAATTCTCATAATCTGTTTAAAGACAAAGTTTATAATCTTTCCAAATATGTTAGTTGGACGATCGACTTCAAGCATAAGAATGATTCTTTCATCTTCAGAGTTATTAAAAGCAAAGTGAAGATAAGTTTCATCAAATAACAGGGCCTCTCCGTCTCTCCATGAATAATCTGTACCATCAATATTGATATAGCACTTATCATCATTTGGAGTCTTGAGTCCAAGGTGATAGCGCAGTGATGTTGCAACGGGATCGAGGTGTTTGGTTAGCTTTGAGCCTACTGGTAAGATTGAAAACATTGCACCATTAACTCCTGGCACTTTAGAAACAAGTTCAACTGTTTGAGGACATAGGTTCTTTGCTGAGTTAAGTGTTGTTCCATACCAAGTGAGATAAAATTTTGACCATCCATACTTGTAGAAAGTACGAAATCCAATATCGTAATGTCCATCAGATGTAGGATCTTTTACCTTATCAAAGTAGCCATTTTCACGAAGGGCAACTGCTTCTTTGCGAATTGTCTCCCAATTATCTTGAACTTGTTTTAATTCAGGAAAGTCAGCAAGGTCCATAATAGGCTTAGCTGCTTTCTTTTTAGTAAACATATAGAGCAAGCAATTTAGGGGAGCAAAAATAGGCCATCCCTTTCTTAGATAAAAAGTTAAACTTTCATACCTTTCGCTTCCGCGATAGGCGTACACATATCCCATTGAGGCAATGCCAAAGAGAAATAAGAATATAAGAACCGATATAACGCTAATAGTCTTTGTCCTGTTTAAGGTTGATACTTATCTATGTAATATACCTTAGAGGAGCTTTTTCATCCATGATTTTTCTCATTATATGCAATTCGTCATATAAAGATTATTAGCTACGCTTTTATTAAATGATTATGTTCAATTGTCTCCAATTGTTTTTAAATATCATCGGGATGCTTGACGAGACCTTGATATGTTCTTTTGCAGGTGTCTACGCCTACTACTTGAAACGTTGAGCTAGTTAAGCTTTCAACCGGAGCTGATGCAGTATCAAGAAAGGCCTTTGTTTTGGATATTTCTGGCTTATTAAATGTGCCACCGATTGCCTGTTGAAGCTCTGGACAATAGTCTTCATCCAATATTGAGACAACCAGCTCTTTAAATACTTCTGCTTTTAAATCTGCTCCACCTTCAATAACAATGAGGTTTTCTGCTGTGGCAACTGCCACATCATTCATCGTGGCCACATCACCTCTAAGTTTAACATCCACATTGATTTGCTTTAAAGGTGTATCACCGCCACGAAAACCTCCCAGTGTTTGCCCTAGGCTGGCCGCACTTGTATAAAGTAGGCCAATAGGGCCGAGGGCCACAAAGGCTGCCGCATCAATAAGGCCAATGCTTCTAGTATCGAGAAAGTTTGAGATAACATCATCCACTCGAAATCCTTTTAGATTTAAATTTGATCCATAAACTCGAGCATCTATATTCTCACCCTCTATTTTTGCATCGATATTAATATATCCAGACAGTCCTAGTGAGGCATCGAAGAATTTAATAAGGTGGTCAAGATTCAACTTATTATAGTTAATTTTTATGTCTTCATAATTGACAAGGTTTATGGCGACTTCACCTTTGTTTTGTTTTCCAAAATCGCTTATATGAATATTTTCAATTTTCAAAGTATCGCCAAACTTCTTTTCTATTGAGAATTGAATCTGATTTAACTTGAAGCCACTAACTTGGACGCCCTTGCTTTTTATATTGATTTTAGAGTTTAAGGCCTGTGAATAGCGTTGAAAAATTGAAAATGATTCTTTTACAGCTAGTAAGTCAATTTCCGTATGGGCAATGATAAGTTTATTATCTTTATCGATTGGAAAGGAGAGACTTGTAACCTCCCAATGCCCAATTCTAATTTTTTCAACTTTTTCGACCTCTCCACCTGCTAGTCTAATCGCAATTTTTGTCGTCCAGTCAATTCGAAAGAGTAAGACTCCTACAATGAGAAAAAGGGATGTAATGAATAGGAGAAAACCAATAAGGACTTTTTTTTTCATGAGTTTTTTAGTCGGTTAATTGTAAATACAAATAGTTTGGTTCATTTAATCACACTTCAAATTCAAGGGGAATAAAAACTTGGTTAATTGTTTTAAAGTTACCAGCAACTTTCTTAATGCGTTATAATGATAAGTAATATGCTTAAGAACTTTATTTCAAAAACAATGAAAGCACAGAAGATGCAACAAAAAGAGTATAATTCTTATACTCCATTTGTTGTGGATTATAAGTCACGTCCTTTATCAAATGATGTGACAACTCGTTATGCGAGAAGTGAAGATGCCACTTCTATTGCGAGGATAATCAATGAAAATAATAATGACCCAAGTCTTGATTATAACTACTTTCTAAAACGCACGCGCTCAGAGCTTGCACACGGTGGAAATCGTTCTGGCTTTCATATTATAGTCGCGCAAGTAGGTGATCAGATCGTAGGCTACGGACGATCGATATATTATAGTGAATTAATGATTAAAAATTATTCTTATCCTTCACCTGTCGGTTGGTATCTAATGGGAGTAACAATAGACCCACAATTTAGAGGTCAAAATATTGGTGCTCTTTTAACAAGAAAGCGCTTAGATCATATAAGACAAGTTGCTTCTAAAGCTTATTATGTGGCCAATGCAAATAATAAAACTTCAATAAGAATGCATGAAAAATTTGGCTTCAAAGAAAAAGAGCGAGGAGCAGGGTTTCTTAAAATCTGCTTTAATAATGGTTTAGGAATATTATTCGAATGTAATTTAAATAATAAGGATTAGAATGGATTTTTTCAATTATAAGGGTAGTGAATTATACGTCGAAGATATAAGAGTCGAAGAACTTGTCCAAGAGTATGGTACACCTCTTTATATCTATTCTTTAAAAACTTTTAAAAGACATTTTAATGCCTTTAGTGGCCCTTTAAAGGATCACAAACATTTAGTCTGTTATGCGGTTAAGGCCAATTCAAATATAAATATTTTAAAAGAATTAGCCGCTCTTGGCAGCGGTTTTGATATCGTTTCAAGAGGTGAGTTAGAAAGAGTTCTTAGGGCCGGTGGAGATGCCTCTAAGACAGTTTTTTCAGGAGTTGGAAAAAGCCGAGATGAAATAATCTATGCTTTAAATAAGAAAATTAAATGTTTTAATGTTGAATCGATTTCTGAACTTAAACGAATCAATGAAGTGGCTGGGGAGCTAAATGTTATTGCTCCTGTATCGATTCGTGTTAATCCAGATGTTGATGCCAAGACGCATCCGTATATTGCAACAGGATTAAAAGAAAATAAATTTGGAATCTCTTTTCAAAAAGCACCGCAGGTTTATGAGATGGCAAATGAGATGAATAATATTTCAGTTGAGGGGATAGACTGTCATATCGGCTCACAGCTGACTTCTCTGGTACCATTCTTAGTAGCACTAGAGCGTTTAAAAGAGTTAATTAATAATTTAAAGGATAAAGGGATCTCACTTAAGCATCTCGATCTAGGAGGTGGCCTAGGTGTTAAATATAAAGATGAACTTCCTCCTCATCCTTCTGAGTATCTTGGTGAAGTCATTAAGAGTTTGGAAGACTACCCAGAGCTTGAACTGATCTTTGAACCAGGTCGAGCAATTGCTGCAAACGCAGGGATTCTCGTTTCTAGACTTGAGTATATAAAGGAGAATGAAGGTAAGCATTTTGCCATTATTGATGCGGCAATGAATGATCTTATGAGACCTGCTCTATATCAGGCTTGGCAAGAGGTTATCAAAGTCAATTTAGATATTAAAGGAGAGACCCATCAATATGATATCGTCGGCCCTGTTTGTGAGACTGGAGATTATCTTGCAAAAGATCGCGAACTTGATCTTAAAGAAGGAGAACTTTTGGCCATTCGATCTTGTGGTGCTTATGGATTCACGATGTCTAGTAATTATAATTCAAGGCCAAGAGCATGCGAGATTTTAGTTGAAGATGGTAATGCAAGGGTAATTAGGAAGAGAGAAACGTTTGAAGATCTTTACTATCTTGAAGATTGTGATTAGGATGCACTTATGAATAAGAAGATTACTTTAACTCCATTATTTCCTACAACTGAGTGGGCCTGGGATATCTCTAAAAAGTCCGGAGATACTGTTCGCATCCTTCATCCTTCTGGGAACGTCTTTGTTTCACAAGTTATCCTAAATAGGCAGTCACGACTTGAAGGAAATGAGCAGAAGATTTATGACTTAAATTTAAAAGATGTTGATCTTATTGCATATATTATGGATTACTTTTTAAATAAGGCTACCACAAAGCTAAATCGTGGTAATGCCATGATTGTTGCCGGAAACCTTGTTTCTAGCTATCGCTTTCGTCTTCCACTTGGTCCAGAGACAATTCCTTTTGAAGACCAAAAAACTAATTTTGGAGAATATCGAAAATTTGGTGAACATAAGCTTTCAATGAATGGACAAGATGTTGATGTATTTGTAATTGGCAAAGAAGGAAAGAATGAATTCTACGCCGTAACTCTTTCCGACACTAAAATAGGCGACTTTAATATCCCTAAATTAGAACTACTTAAGTTCCCACGTTCATACTTTCGTCAATCATTTGATAAGTAGTTACCAATAGCCTTCTTTTATTGGCATTTGAGTCTCTTAACTATTGAGAATTCTGACTAGTACACTTGTGTATTCAATAGCTTATTAAATAAGTGACAGGAATAATCTGCCTCTCGTGAAAATCAATTAAGATTATTAAGTGAACCATTCGATAAAGAACTGAAATGATGAACTTACTTAAGCAATTTCACATTCTTGGACTCATTGTCACATTTACTTTGGTATCGTGTGTACCAAAGATTCAAAGTCGCGATAATAATCGTGACAATCTCTACGTACAAAATATTCAAATAAATGGTTCTCAATTGAGAATTGATGGCCAGAACTTAGACGATGTTAGTCACGTTCGTATTACAGATAAAGATGGAAATGTTTCAAGCTTTGAAATTGGTGTAAAGTCTAATAAAGAGTTAATAGCAGAAGCATTATCAAATACACTTATTCCATTAAATCAAATTTTAACAATGACTTTAGAAGGAGCTCATGGTGCAAGTACTTACAGTATAAGTGCTTCTCTTCCTGATATGGGTGCATCTCATGGTCAAACTCTTCAGTATAATGCAATTACAGGTCAGTGGGTTCCTGCTAATCAGCCCACCTCAAGTGTTACTTCTGTTAATGGTAAATTAGGAGCTGTATCATTAGGTATTGATAATCTAAGTGATACCGATACAAGTGGGGCCGTGACAGGTTCCGTTCTCAAGTTCAATGGTGTCAATTGGGTCGTCGGTACAGATAATGGTGGCTCATCAGCTAATGCAACTTCAATTCATAATCGCACAATTTTAGATATCACTCCAACTGATGGTCAGGCCCTCGTTTGGAGTTCTGCTAATTCTTCATGGGTCCCAACTACTGTATCAGGTGGATCTGGAGGCTCTGGAGAGTCCAATACTGTTTATTCAACAGGTGGTACTTCGATCTTTAAGCAAAAAGTAGGGAGTCAGCTACAATTTAAAGGTTTAAATGGCTCAAACGATATTGTTGTCGATAATCAAACTAATAGTCTTGATTTACAAATAAGTACGGCCAATGGTGCTAATCAGCTTTTAAGATTAGATTCATTTGGAAGACTACCGGCCATCGATGGTTCTCAGCTTACTGGAATCTCTAGCGGTGGAAGTGGTGAAACAAATACTATTTCAAGCGCAGGTGGAGTCTCAATTTTTAAACAGAAGTCTGGTGAAAATTTAGAACTTAAAGGGTTGCAAGGATCATCTGATTTTGCAATTAACGGCAGTACTAATACTGTAGACTTTCAAATAAATACTAGCAATGGTGCAAACCAATTATTAAGACTTGATTCGTCAGGTCGTCTTCCTGCTATTGATGGTTCTCAACTTACTGGAATTGTCGCATCAGGTGGAAGTGACAATACGATACAGTCACGAAATGTTTCAGCTACGGCACCTTCAAATGGGCAAGCCCTTTTATGGAACTCAGTAAGTTCACAATGGGAGCCAACAACGATTACCTCAGGCGGTGCAGGTGGTGAAGTCAATACAGCGACGAGTGCCGGTGGTGAATCGATCTTTCAAAATAAAATTGGTACTGATCTAATCTTTAAAGGTCTAACAAATACAACAGATATTCAATTAACTTCAAATGCAAATGATATTGAGATAGGTGTAAATACTTCAAATGGTGCAGGTCAATTACTAAGACTAGATGCTTTTGGAAGATTACCTGCAATTGATGGATCTCAACTAGTTGGTGTTTCTGGTGGATCTGGCGATGCTTTAACCTTACAGTCTCGAGATATTGCTACGACAGCTCCTACTGATGGCCAGGTTCTTACTTGGAATAATTCGACCACGCGATGGGAGCCTCAAACTCCACTTGTCGGTGGCGGTTCAGGAGAGGCAAATACTGTTTCAAGTGCTGGTGGAGCATCAATCTTTAAACAGAAATCAGGAATTGATCTTGTTCTAAAAGGGTTACTTGGTTCAAGTGATTTCAATATTACTTCAAGTACAAATACTGTGGACCTATCTATTAATACGTCAAATGGAGCTAACCAACTCTTACGTCTTGATGCTTCGGGAAGACTACCTGCTTTAGATGGTTCACTGCTGACAAATCTTCCTGGTGGAAGTGGTAATGCAACAACTATCCAATCCTTTTCTGTTTCAAGTGCCACTCCAGCAAACGGTCAGGCCTTACTTTGGAATGACTCTAATTCTCGTTGGGAGCCAACGACTATTGTAACCGGCGGAGGAGGCGGAGAGGCCAATACAGCTTCAAGTGCTGGTGGTGAATCTTTATTTCAGTCAAAGGTATCATCGAATTTAGTTTTTAAAGGATTAACAAGTACGGGTGATATTTCACTAACAGGAAATACAAACGATGTTCAAATTGGTTTAACAACGGCAAATGGGGCCAATGAAATTTTACGCCTTGATGGCTTTGGAAGACTTCCTGCAATCGATGGATCACAATTAACAGGGATCACAACTTCTGATACAACCCTGCAATCTCGTAATGTTGCCTCGACGGCACCAACTGATGGGCAAGTTCTAACTTGGAATAATACAGCGACACAATGGGAGCCTCAAACAGTTTCTGCTGGTGGCTCAGGTGAAACAAATACAGCATCAAGTGTCGGTGGAACAGCAATTTTTAAACAAAAGACCGGAAGTGATCTAGAGTTTAAAGGTTTAACCGGAAGCGCTGATATTAGCTTAACGAGTAATGCAAATGATGTGCAAATTGGCGTTAATACTTCAAACTCTGCAAATGACTTAGTAAGACTTGATGGACTTGGACGTTTACCTGCTATTGATGGTTCTCAGTTAACAGGAATCAATGTGTCAGCTGAAGCAAATACTGCTTCAAGCGCTGGTGGTACTCAATCTCTTTTTTATCAAAAAAGTGGAGTGGATCTCCAATTTAAAGGTTTATCATCCACTAGTGATATAAGTATAACTGATAATACTAGTTTTTTAGATTTTGCAATTAATACATCAAATGGTCCGAGTGAGTTATTAAGGCTTGAAGGCGACGGTAGTTTACCGGCATTAGATGGATCTAATTTAATAAATGTTCCTTCTGATGATACTACTATTCAGGGGAGAAGTGTAAACTCAGCTGCTCCAGCAAATGGGCAGGCATTAGTATGGAATTCTATTAGTTCACAATGGGTTCCAGGAACGATCTCTGCTGCTGGAGATAATCTAGGTGACCATACAGCAACAAGTAATTTAGCAATGGGAAATAACTATATTTCGTATTCAGGTTTAGATGAAGGCCTCTTTGTTAATCTTGGTGGGAATGTGGGTATTGGTACAAATTTACCTCAGTCAGACTTAGATATTTATGAAGCAAATGTTGAAGTTAAGGTGAGAGATTCAAATGTTGGTATTTCATCGGAAGCTCAATTTAACTTTTTTGTAGATGGTGGAGAAGCCGGAATGTCTCTATTAAATACTAATTATGATTGGTCCGGTGAGGGATTTCCTGATTCATCTTGGTCAGATATGTTCCTCTTTTATACGGGGCCATCAAGTTCTAATGGTATGAGATTTCACCCATTTGCTGGAAATATTAATTTTTCAGTAGGTGATGCTGTCTTTACTGATATTATGCATGTCAATGCAACAAATACAAATGTTGGTATCTTAACAACATCTCCAGGTGCTGCTTTTGCTCTTGATGTTAATGGACAGATACGAACAACAACTACTGTCGATACATCTTCAGATAGAAGATACAAAAAGAATATAAAGAATATCTCAAGTGAAGTTTCTATCTTGGATAAGTTTTCTTTAATCGAAGGTGTCTACTTTGATTGGAGACAGAAAGAATATCCAGAAAAGAATTTTAAAGAAGGTCGTGATATTGGTGTCATTGCTCAAGATATTAGAAAAGTATTTCCAGAAGCCGTGACAGAAGATGAGAATGGTTTCTTAAGTGTTGCTTATGCTAAATTAGTTGCACCACTTATTGAAGCAGTAAAAGAGTTAGTTGGTATTACTGATACAAATAAAAGAAATATTGCTTCAATTGAAGCGCGCACAAAGAAGCTTGAAGAAGAAAATCGAATGTTAAGAGAAGCTCTTTGTGAAATGAATCCAAAAGCAAAAATCTGTCTAAAAGAAAATACGAAATAAAAAAAGGGAGCTAATAAGCTCCCTTTCTTTTATATCTCTAATTTAATATGAGATTAAGCGTCAGCGTCAATTGAGAAACCTTCCATTTGATCAAAGTTTAGGTAACGATAAATTGAATCGTCCTTACCTTGAAGTGGTTCCATCATTGATAGATACTCATCTTGCTTTGGAATGTATCCAAGTTTTGCACAGATTGCAGCAAGTTCTGCTGAACCTAGATAAACCTGAGCACCTTTACCAAGTCTGTTGTTAAAGTTACGTGTTGAAGTAGAGAATACTGTTACACCATCTTTAACTCGTGCTTGGTTACCCATACATAGTGAACAACCTGGCATTTCAAGTCTTGCACCAGCAGCAGCAAATTTTGAGTAGTAACCTTCTTTTGTCAGTTGGTCTTTATCCATTTTCGTTGGTGGACATACCCATAGTCTTGCATCAGCTTGACCTTGGCCATCAAGAACTGTTGCAGCAGCTCTAAAGTGTCCAATATTTGTCATACAAGAACCGATGAAAACTTCATCAATTTTATCACCTGCAACATCACTCATTTTCTTAACGTCATCTGGGTCATTTGGACAAGCAACGATTGGCTCTTTCATTTCATCAAGATCGATTTCAATAACAGCAGCGTATTCAGCGTTTGCATCCGCTTCCATTAGCTCACCATTTTCAATCCAATCATTAACTTCTTTAATTCTTCTCTCGATTGTACCTTTGTGCCCAAAACCATTTGCAATCATTGATTCCATAAGAGCAACGTTTGATCTTAGGTATTCAACAACTGTTTCACGACCTAGCTTGATCGTTGAACCAGCAGCACTTCTTTCTGCAGTTGCATCTGTAAGTTCGAATGCTTGCTCAAGTTTTAGATCTGGAAGACCTTCCATTTCAAGGATACGTCCAGCAAAGATATTTTTCTTATTCTTCTTTTCTACTGTAAGTAGACCATCTTGAATTGCTTGATAAGGAATCATATTTACAACGTCACGTAGAGTGATACCTGGTTGCAACTTTCCTTTGAATTTAACTAAAACAGACTCTGGCATATCAAGTGGCATAACACCAAGAGCAGCAGCAAATGCTACAAGCCCTGAACCAGCAGGGAACGAAATCCCAAGAGGGAATCTTGTATGTGAGTCACCACCAGTACCAACTGTGTCTGGGATAAGAAGACGGTTTAGCCAAGAGTGAATAATTCCATCACCCGGTCTAAGTGCAACACCTTCTCTGTCTTGAATATAAGTTGGAAGAGTAGCATGAGTAATAACATCACTTGGTTTTGGGTAAGCAGCTGTGTGACAGAAAGATTGCATAACTAGGTCTGCATTGAATTTAAGACATGCAAGTTCAGTCATCTCATCTCTTGTCATTGGCCCTGTTGTATCTTGTGAACCAACAGTTGTCATTTTTGGAAGACATGAAGTTCCTGGAAGGATTCCTTCAACTCCACATGCTTTACCAACCATTTTTTGAGCAAGAGTATAACCTTGTCCATCTTTAGCTTCAGTTGTATGCGGTTTTGCAAAAATTCCTGATTCATTAGCAGTATTTTGACCTAGGGCCGCTCTTGCTTGATCCGTTAGCATTTTACCGATGATTAATGGAACACGTCCACCAGCTCTATATTCATCAAGAATTGTCTCAGGACTGATATCGTATTTTGCTAGCTCTTCACCTTTTTCATCTAGAATTCTTCCTTCTAGTGGGCGAACTTCAATAATTGTTCCTGTAGTAAGTGCCGATACATCAATTCCTTGAATTGGAAGAGCACCTGAATCTTCAGCAGTGTTAAAGAAGATTGGAGCAATTGTTGAACCGATAATTACACCACCACGTCTCTTATTTGGAACGTATGGAATATCTTCACCAATACACCAGATAAGTGAGTTACAAGCAGATTTTCTTGAAGAACCAGTTCCAACAACGTCACCTACGAAAGTAACAGGAAGCTTAAACTTTTCTTTAAGGTCTGCAATTTGCTTTGGTCCTTCTGGGAAAAGAGATCCACCCATAACATTTGCGTGAAGTGGGATATCCGCTCTTGTGAATGCAAATGGAGCAGGTGAGAAGTCATCTGTATTGATTTCACCGTCTACTTTGTAAACGACAGTTTTAATTGATTCTTCAATTTGTGGCTTATTAGTGAACCACTCAGCATTTGCCCAAGATTCAATAATCTCTTTAGCAATTGCATTGCCACCATCTGCTAATTTCTTAACATCTTCAAATACGTTTACAGCAAGTGGAAGGTTTTTAAGTTCTTTTGCTGCAAGTTTTGCAAGCGCTTCGTCACTGCCTGCAACAATATCAACTAGACCTTGAAGGTTGAAACCACCAACCATCGTTCCTAGTAATTCAACAGCATATTCTTTTGAAATAAGTGAACATGTATGTGCACCCTTTGTAATTCCAATAAGGAAACTTGCTTTTACTTGAGCTGCTGGATCAACACCTGGGTTGATGCGATCTTTTAATAGATCTAAAAGCTCTTGTGTTGGCTCAGTTTCAAGAAGTTTTACAACTTCTGTTGCTTGTTCTTTAGTAAGTGCTAATGGAGGAATACCTTCTTTGGCCCTTTCCTCAACATGTGCGTGATACTCTTCTAGAAAATTAGACATAGATCCTCGACTTTTTTAATTTAGAGTTAAATTCTTTCTTAAACATTATATGAATTATTAATGTTTTTTATCACTTTTATGGGCATATTGCTAGTGGCTTCAGAGGTTACGGTGTGTTGCGTAAATTAAGTTTTTTTAACTCATTGCATATCTTTTCATGGTCGATAATTTCATTATGAAAAAACAAGAGTTTGAATTAGAAATTGAAAAGTTGTGTGAACAAATCTTCTTTAACGAAAAATTATTAGAGTTTATCAATGTTCACAATTCCTACACCTTACAATTTGCAAAGGCATTAAGACAGTCTTTGGATTGTGAAGTCATAAGAGGGGGTCCTGATACGGGAATTTTTGGAAGCCTTCACATGCATACTCTAAAGAATATCAATTGGATTGAAATCTATGCTGGAACAAAGGCCTTAATTGAAATAAAGAACGTATTTGGACACAAGAGGTACCTAACGATTAGTGCATCTAAATTATCTAATATGGTCAATATGTCTTCAGACTCTGGCTATAGCTTACTTCTTAATGATGTTATGAGCACTGGCTTTTTGGCCGGTATTGAATTTGATTTTCTTCGTTATAAGAAGAGATCTTCTATCACAATCTCCAAATCTCGATCGCGGGCCGCCCAAGAATATGGTGGTACGATCCTTGAGAATGTTAAATTAATCCATAATTTAAGTACTGGTAATACAAAGTCTTTTGAAGACAAGCCTGATCTCAAATACAACTTGATAAGCTTGGCCATTGAATACCACCACTATAATATGATCCTAAATACAGAAGGTACGGGAAAGGATGCTACAGTACGAAAGATTTATTTATCCCGTGGCTCAAATCTCAGTGATTATTTTGAAAAAGAGGGCTCATTGGATATCTTTCATTTAGATGTAAAAGGAAGTCCATTATTCAATGACAACATGGGCCTAGATCCCTTAGATGGTATTTATCTAAGTTGGAAACCTCATATTATTGATGTCTATCTATTAGAAGAAGCACAGAAACATCCTCGTTTCCCTCAATTTGGAGAGGATATTAGGCAAGATCAAGAAAGTGGAGATGGGGAAGAGGCCGCTTAAGCTAGATTCTACTTTTCTAAAATTGAACTTCATAGTAGATTGAACAAAACTTGAATGAGGAAGGTTTATGAATCAATCACGTGTCGATCATATTGAGCCAAAATTAGTTTGGTCAAATTTTCAAAAATTATTAGATACTCCAAGACCAAGTTATCATGAAGAAGCTGTTCAAACTCTTCTTATGCTCTTTGGAAAGAGCCTTGGGCTAGAAACATACCGCGACGATGTAAATAATGTAATTATCAAAAAACCTGGACAACATGGAGGAGAGAAATCAGCTCCTGTTATTCTTCAGGGACATCTTGATATGGTTGCTCAAAAAAATGAAGGGAACCCACATGATTTTAAAAATGATCCAATTACAACAATAATTGATGGAGATTGGATACATGCAAATGGAACAACTTTAGGTGCTGACAATGGTATTGGTTGTGCTTTTGCAATGGGATTACTTGAGAGTAAAGATCTTCCACACCCTCCTTTAGAATGTGTCTTTACGGCTTGTGAAGAAGCAGGAATGCACGGAGCGATCGGACTAAAAGGGCACCACTTTGAAGGTAAAGTGATGCTAAACCTTGATACTGAGGAAGAAGATGAGCTAATCATCGGTTGTGCTGGTGGAGTTGATCTTATCTTTGAAAAAGAATTCTCTACACAAGAAGTAAAGAGTGAACTTTACCAATTGGTTATAAAAGGTCTTAAAGGTGGACACTCTGGAATTGATATTCATACTGAAAGATTAAGTGCTAATAAATTAATTCCTCAGGCCTTGGAAGGCGTTGAGTTAAATCTTATTTCAATAAAAGGTGGAACACTTCGAAATGCAATTGCTCGTGAGGCATTTATTGAGTTTAGTGCCACTGAAGAAGAAGTCGCTAAGTTAAGAGGTAAACTTGAAGAGTTATATCTTAAACACTCTAGCATTGAAGCAAATATAAATTTTGAAGTTAATAAAATTGAAGCTGAAAGTAAAAAAGGCCTATCGATAGAAGATTCAAATAAAATTGTCGCAGCAATAAAGAATTGTTTCCATGGCGTGAAGGCCTGGGATCAAAACTTTAAGGGTGTTGTTGAAACATCAACAAATCTTGGGGTGATTGCGCTAGAAGATGGAAACTTTGCGATGGCAAATCTAATTAGAAGCTCTAATGAAAGTGCAAGAGATGCATTTGCTCAAGAAATGATTGATGCACAAAAAGATCTTCAAGCAAAAGCAAAGCTTGAAGGAGCTTATCCTGGTTGGAAACCTAATCCAGACTCAAAAATTCTAACCATTACAAATGAAGTATATAAAGATTTAAGAGGAAGTGAGCCAAAAATCTCTTCAATCCATGCTGGGCTAGAATGTGGTATTTTATCAAAAGCAATGCCTGATGTGGATATGATTAGTTTTGGACCTAATATTACAGGTGCACATTCACCTGATGAGCAAGTTTCAATTTCTTCAGTTGAAAAAACTTGGGTACTTTTCCTAGAAGTAATTAAGAGGCTTATCTGATGGTTGCTATCGCTTTAAAAAATAACTTAACGACAATACTTGTCTATTTAATTGTTGTTCAAATACCGATGCTTATCGTTTATTACTTTGCTGATGAGCTAGGGATTTCAAATTTATGGCTTTATTTTATTTGCTTAATTATCGGGTTAAGGATTGCATTCTTTAAAGATGATTATTTTAAAAAGCGCGTTGAAGGAGGCCTATTTAAACAGCTCCAATCAAAGTTTAAAAAATCTCCTTCAAAAAGTGAAATCGTTAAAGCATTAAATATGACGATGAGTTTTAGAGACGCAATATTCTTTGGCAACTTAATCCTCCTTCTTATCCTTACTGCATTGTTTAACCAATTTTAACTTATAATATTTAGATAGAGCGTCGAAACAGTTATTGTGAAACTGTCTTTGACGCTATTTATATTATTATTTGTAAGCCTATTAATTCACTCCTGTCGTGATGTTCGTCGAGATATAAGCTCAATTGATGAGCTCTTTCTTGGAGAAGCGCATACCTTTAGTGCAAAGATCACAACTCTTAGAAATAATGGTAAGCGAATCACTATTTCAGGAGGGTGTGAAAACGGTGCAAAAGTCTCTTTCTCTTCAGAGTTCTTAGTAAGAGGAGATTCAAAAACAGTAGATTGTGAAGATGGGCTTTATGAGAAGAAGCTCTTCTTTCAGGATGATATTGAAGGACGGATGTGGGTTCAGGTTAGGCATTTAAATCAAAGTATTGATGTACTTGTCCCTTTTGTTGATACAAAAAATCCAAGTCGTGTCATTTTAACATCTCCTGTTCCTGGCTATCGTTATGGAAATAGTATCTTCTTTTCAGGTCGATGCGAGCCAGGTGCAAAAGTTTTTATTAGAAGCTCTTATCTTGATAGTGTTCTTCGAACTGTTGGTTGTGCTAATGGTGTGTTTATTTCTTCAGTGTATTTAAAAGATAGTATTGCAGATGAAAGTCAGATCATTTTCTCTCTGTATCAAGTGGATCCTTACGGAAATAGTTCCTCGCCAATAAGAATAAATGTTGAATACCAAAATATTATGAATTCGATTACTTTAGATGAACAAATGATTCCACTTGGTGATGAAGAAGCAACGATAAGTGGTAGCTGTGGTGATTTTGATTTTATAAGTATCGAAGGAGAGCAAGTTGCTTGTGATAATAAGAGGTTTAAATACGTCTTTGATAAGTACTTAGTAAGGCAGGGAAAGAATAGCTCGTTTAGAATAGTTGTCGTTGAGGGACTTAAAACTAACGGGGCCCGCTCAAATGCAAAAATTGCCATTGTCTATAATCAATTATTTGAAACTAATCCAAGATTTTATTCTCCCACGGGAACTTACGATATACGTGAACGTAAAAAATTGGTTGTAAGTGGAACTTGTGGGAAAACCTATTTCAAAGGAAGTGTTAGGCTTTATACAGCGAAAAATCCAAATATATTAAACAGTGGTGAAACAATTCCATTGAATTTTGATGGGAGCTTTTATGTGAAGACTAATGAGTTTAGTTTAAAAGGAGAGGAGAGAATTTATGCCGAATGTAGAGACTTTTATATAAAATACAAAACGAATAATTTCTATACTGATTTTAACTTTGTGGATACTTCAGATATTAATCGATTAAAAAAAGACTTCTTTTTTGAGACACCTACTATATCTCTTACTGGTAATTGCTTGAGAAAAGGACGAGTCGTTATTACTAATACAAGAGATGGTAAGACCATGAAGAGTGACTGTGTTGGAGGAGAAGTCCAATTTATATTCGAATCTAATCGCTTGTGGGGCAAGGATGTATTTGAAGTATACGAAGAAGATGTTTTTGAAGAGTTAAAGAGTGAAAAACAACTCTTTACTATCAATTATAATATTTTCCCAAACTATCCTTCTCGATTATATATTGAAGCACCATCTCCTCTATGGGGCTCTCTTTATCATGACGTAATTTTATATTGGAATTATGAGCCTGGAGATGACGGTGGTGAGACTGATTATGGTATTTATTCTCGTGATAGTTATATACAAGCTCAGTGGACGTCAATTCCAAGGGGAACGAGAAATATTGTTATAAGAGGACGCGACTTAGTTAAACTAGGTTACGAAGAGTGTAGTCAAGTCCAGCTATTTTTAAAAGTGCAAAATCGTAATAAAGATCGTGCTGTCATTGTTGAGTCGAAAGGATTTTATTTTGACTTTACTCCACCGCAACCGATTGAGGTTTTAGATGTCGACTATTCACCTTTATTTAAAAAAATGTTGCCGGAATTTAAAATTTCTGAAGTCGATGACAATTGTAGTGATTATATTAAATATGATTGGTTTAAAGGCATTCAATGGTATGAAGTAAGACTTTATAAAATTGATCTTATTAAAAGTAATATTGATTTAATTGATGAAATGTTTCTGTTTGAATTATCCGATATTAATAAAGCACAAAGAGTATTTGATTTAAAAGGTGTTTATCAAATTGGAATTGTAGCTGTTGATATGGGCCTAAATCGTTCTAAAGAATATCGTTCAATTATGTTCTCATGGAATTAGAGAAATAAGAGGGCACGGAGGCCCTCGTTTTATATAACTTAGTAATGCCAAGGAAATTGAGAGAAGTCCTGATCACGTTTTTCAACGAAAGCATCGCGGCCTTCTTTTGCCTCTTCTGTTCCGTAGGCAAGTCTTGTTGCCTCACCGGCAAAGAGTTGCTGACCAACTAAACCATCATCAAGAAGATTGAATCCAAACTTAAGCATACGCATTGCTGTTGGAGATTTCGAATTCATCTCTTTTGCCCACTCAAGTGAAACTTTTTCAAGTTCAGCATGTGGAACGACTTTATTTACCATTCCCATTTGGAATGCTTCTTCAGCACTGTAGTTAAATCCACAGAAGAAAATTTCTCGTGCACGCTTTTGTCCACACTGACGTGCAAGATAAGCAGATCCATAACCTGAATCAAAAGAAGCAACATCTGGATCAGTTTGTTTAAAGATTGCATGTTCTTTAGAAGCAATTGTCATATCACAAACAACATGAAGTGAGTGTCCACCACCTACTGCCCATCCAGGGACTACGGCCACTACAACCTTAGGCATAAAACGGATGAGTCTTTGTACTTCAAGGATGTGAAGTCTACCTAATTTGGCCGGATCAGGAGTTCCATCACCATCAACATATTTATAACCATCTTTACCTCTGATTCTCTGGTCTCCACCTGAGCAGAACGCCCATCCACCATCTTTTGGTGAAGGTCCGTTTCCAGTAATCAGTACAACACCTACATCACTCCACATTCTTGCGTGATCAAGAGCTCGATAGAGCTCATCCACTGTTTGTGGTCTGAATGCGTTGCGACATTCTGGGCGATTGAAAGCTATTCTCACTGTCCCTTGGTCGACAGCACGATGATAAGTAATATCTTTGAAGTCGAAACCTTCAACTTCTTTCCAAGCACTTGCGTCAAAAATATCTGAAACCATTTTGATCTCCTTTTTGCTCAATATAAAATGACTGAGTTAAAGTGTCATTCATAACTTTATATGCGGCCCGTCTAAACATATTGTTTCTAATGCGCTCAAATAGAGATATGAAAAAACTAATACTAGCTCTATTTTTTATTCTTTCTGCAGGCTTCGTCTTTGCAGAAGTAACTGTAACTATTGATGGCCAGAGATACTTTTGCTCTGTAGATGGAAGGCCACCACAAGATCGTGAATGGAGATGTGTCCCTCATTGTACTAGAAGAAACTTTGATGGGGATTGCATGCGTTACGGACAGGATTATTGTGGTTATGATGCGACTTGTATTAAGCGTTGTGAAAGACGTGATACAAGTGGTGATTGTATGAGATATGGCGATGATATCTGCCGTTCAGAACAATAATAAGAAATAGTACCGTTATTTAACTCTTTTTATTTCTTCAACTTTTATATGAAAGTGGGATGTTTCTGTCTCTGTTTCACCACTTATTAAAAAGATTGTGTCGCGATTATAGCTAGTATCTTCCCCAAGTAAGCTAGGGTTCATTTTTACTAATAATAATCCGAAGCTATCTTGTATTAAATAGAAGTCATTTTTTAGAGATTTAAATATTGTACCTTGAATACGAACATTTTTTTTGTCACTTGGTGATCGACGAAGTTCACTAGTTTTATAAATACTCCCTTCTTCTTTTCCTAGATAGAGTCCTGGGCTTGAGCAACCAAGAAGGGTGGTGAATAGAAATAATTGAAAGTATTTTGCCATGGATAAATTGTATTTAATATTTCCCGCTTTGACTATAGAAGTTAGTCGGCCCATAATTAAGGAATGAAAATGATTCAAAAGATAATTATTTGTACTTTATTGATAACAACATCTTACGCCGACTTCAACGGCCGTTGGAGTGGTGAAGGGGTTGCAAAGACAGCCTCTGCTTCAAGCCCATGTGAAAAAGTATATTTTCGACTTTCGCTTTCTCAAGAAAAATTTAAAATTCAAGATGGTGGATATAACTGTAGTGGATTAAGTGCTGAGTATCCGTATTCTGTCTTTACGATACAAGGAAATGACCTAATCTATAAAGGTGAAATCTCTGGTCGCATTAGTGATAATGAGATAGAAATATTTTCAATAGAAGATGGCTTTCAATTACTTTTTACAAAAATTGATAATCAAACAATTAAAGTAGAGGAAAGATGGCAAGATGGTGATGATTTTCTCGTAATCAATTCATCTTTAGAATTAATTAAATAAGAAGGTTTTGTGATTAAAAATAATATGGTTTCTGGCTTTAGCTTTATCAAGCACGGGCTCACTCTTGAATATCCAATTTTAGAAAGTGTTCAAAGTATAGATCCACTCTGTGATGAGGTGGTTATTAATGTTGGTTTTGAAACTCCTGAGTGTGACAAAGATGACGGAACTTATGAATACCTAAGAGATAATCTTACAGGAGAGCGATATAAGTTTATTAAGTCATGGTGGGACCCATCAATAATGAGTCGTGGACTTATTCTTTCTCAACAAACAAATATTGCAATGGAAGCTTGCAAGGGCTCAATCGGCCAATATATCCAAGGTGATGAGGCCATTCATGAAGATGACCTTCCTCTAATTGAAGAAGGAATTAGAAAAATGGTTGATCGTAAAGAAATCGAAGGACTTCTTTACAATTATACTCATTTTTTTGGAAATACTGATCTTTATAAATTTGATCCTCATTCATATCGTAAAGAAGTGAGAACTGTTAGGCTTGGAATAGGGCTTGAGAGCTATCTTGATGCTCAAGGGTTTCGTTTTTCAGATGGCAGAAAGCCGAGTGCTATAGAGACTGGTGCTCGTATTTTCCACTATGGATGGGCCAGAAGAGAGAATGCGATGTCTGATAAAAAGCGTGCATTTGAAAAGCTTTATTTTGGAAAAGATCATGAATCTGAAGAGTATACATATGATCGAATTTTTGGGCTTAGAAAATTTGAAGGAACACACCCTGCATTGCTCAAGTCTTGGATTGAAAAAAATCATAATGATGTAACATTTGAACAATTAAATGACCCACGTATCTTTGCTAATTTTAAGAATTGGATTCGTTTAATGGTAGAAGAATATACCGGCCATATGATAGGTGAGTTTCGAAACTATAAAAAGATTAAGTAAGTTAAGCTGCTTTTTTATAATTATCGAGTTTTTCTTGGGCCTCCATAAATTCTTCAAACTCTCTGCGTAGAGTTGCATCAGTCATTCCGTCTGAAATTAAGTCAAAGGCAAAGTGAAAGAACTCTCTCCAGTTATTTTCTAATTCTTGATTCCAATTATTTAAATGATATGTCTCTAGAGCTTCGAGAAAAGCTTGCTCAAAAACAGGAAAATAGACTTCTGAAATATCAACTTTAAATTGGTATTCTCCAAGACCTCGCAGATAGTATTTCAAATAACTAGGTTGGTTCAGATTTTTCACCGCAATAGTTATGGCACGAGTTGCAAGGGCATTGAGGTTTTCAAAATCAACATGACGAAAAAGCTTTTGCATATCTGGCTCGATAATGAAGACATTATCAAAGAATGTACGCCAGAAATTCGTTAGGTTAGGCTCGATACGATAAAAGGACTCTTTAATTGCTTGTGTGTCAAATCGATAATTTATGACCATTTTCAATTCCCATTTGTTGTTACTATCTAGCTAGCGCATCGTATCTCTAGTAAATGATCATGATTTAATTTTTCTTAAGATTGAGTTGAGTCTATTATTTACAGATTGTATGAGATACGAGAATCTAAGCTAAGCATAGGACATCATGAAAATACTAGAAGTTAATGATTTAACATATAATTTTGATCGTAAGTCGATCTGCCAATTTGATAAAATCTCTTTTGATTTGCATAAAGGAGAGGTTTTAACTCTTTTAGGTCCTTCGGGCACAGGAAAGACTACTTTATTTAATATCCTCTGCGATAGGTTAACTCCGCTTTCTGGAGAGGTAAAAAAAAGTCATGACCTAAAAATTGAGATTGTTTCTGGTGTTGATGGCCTTAATTGGGATAAGACAGTATTCGAAAATATTGAAGATCATCTCTTGTTAGATAATCCTGAAGCGGATTCTAATCGAGTTAGAGATATGATTGAGATTTTCGGCCTTGAATATAAAGACCATAAACGTTTAGATGAATTATCTGCGGGACAATTACAAAGGCTTTTATTTGCTCGTTCAATGGTCATTTCACCAGATGTACTTCTCTTAGATGAGCCTTTTTCAAATATTGATGAGTTTTTAAAAGCGACTTTATGTCATGAAATATTTGAAATTTTTAAAGAGAACGAGATTTCCTTAATCTTCATTACCCATAATTTGAAAGAAGCTTACTCTTTAAGTGATCGTTTGATGTACTTAAGTGGAGCTAAACTTCAGGTATATAATAATCCTTACGATTTTTACAGAAGACCTCTTACTATCGATGCTGCTCGTTTTGGTGGACTCGTCAATCTCGTTGCTGGACCTGTTACTGGGCGAGCGGATAAGAGTTTAACTCTTAAAAATGACTTCGGTCAATTTGAGGTCATTGATGATATTGGTATTTCTAATCAATTTGCTTACCTTGCTTTTCGTCCTAAACATTTGAAAGTAACTCCTGATGGTGACATAAAGGGACGTATTAAAGTCATTCGCCGTTTTGGTGAATTTGATATTTTAGAAGTGGCATCGACAAATTCTAAAATTCTACGTGTACAAGTTGATGATGCAAGTAGCTTCCAAGTAGGACAGCAACTATCCCTATCAATTGATGTGGCCAATTCTTTCCTTTTACCGGTTTAGGAAAAACTTAACCAAATCTTGTCTTCGCTGCAATTAAAAGCTCCCATAAAATATTGTGAATATATTTCTCTTGGGAGCGGATCATGAAATTCTTAATTATAGGCTTTTGTATTATTCTCTCGATACTTGCATTTGCAGGAGATATTAATACTAAAAAGAGCTTCATTAAATGGCACGCTACTAAAGTCGGTGGAGAGCATTGGGGCCATATCAAATTTAAGGATGGTAATATCCAAACTAATGATAAAGGAGAGCCGATAAAAGCTTCCTTTACTGTTGATATGAGTACAATCGATGTTCGTGATTTAGAAGGTGAATGGAAAGAGAAGCTGCAAAATCACTTAAGAACAGGTGATTTCTTTGAGATTTCAAAATATCCAACAGCGACAATGGAGACTTCAAATATAAAAAAGATTGGAGATAATAAATATCGTGTGAAGGGAAACTTCAAAATAAAGAATAAGATTCAGCCTATAACTTTTGATATGACCTATAATGGTAAGCTTGCCAGTGGAAGTTTCAGCTTTGATCGAACAAAGTTTGGAATTATGTACCGTTCAACTTTACTCGGCACGTTAGGAGATAAGGTCATTCACGATAAGGTTGATTTAGAGTTTAAGGTTCAATAACGACTTTACAAAAACTTGACGCAGTTATCATAATAAAAGTGTGCATGGATCTGGGATCTATGCTACTTTAGCCTCATATGAAGGCTGGAACTATAAAATATGCATTTTTTGAAAAGGATCACTACTTAATTCCCATTACGAGAAGAAGTAAGAATCCTATTGCTGACTATAAGAAAGAGTTAGTTGAAAAATCAATTGAGAAAGAATTAAATCTCAAGGTGAAGCATATTAGCTCTAAGTCAATGATTGAAAAAGGTGACAAGAAGCTAAAGTAATTGCTTCTCCTTAGGTATCTCTACTGTCACAAAGTTTCCACTTCTCCACGGATCATCAAAACTTAACTTACTAGCAACTAATTGCAGTCCGATATCGTTTCCGTTTCCTTTCCCATAGCGTGGATCTCCCATGACTGGAAAACCAAGTTCAGTAAATTGAATACGAATCTGGTGCTTGCGTCCCGTAATAAGTTTTACTTCAACAATGGAAGTTTTCTCTAGCTTCTTTTTTACAGTATATTCTAAGATGGCCTCTTTTCCATCGATAACACTTTCAAGTCTCTTTGACTCTGGAGGATGACCTTTTACTTCAGCTTGATAAGTCTTTTCAATCTTATGATCTTTAATTTGTTGAGAAAATGCTCTTGCTCCTTTCTTTGTGTAAGCAATAATCATGACACCTGAAGTTTCTTTATCGAGGCGGTGAATGAGAAAAGGCTCGCGTCCCATGCGCTTATGAAGCTCTCTTAAAATTGTGTAGCTATCACCATACTTCGTCCCTTGGCATAGAACGCCAACAGGTTTGTAGTAAACACCATAGTGATGAGTTTCGTGAAGGCATTTAAGCTCACTCATATCTTGTTCTTGAATATTGAGATCAACAAAGAGTTTGATGGTTTGACCACGCTTCACTTCATACTTGGCCTTGCGAATACGTTCTGGCTTTGCTGACTTTGTCCAACAAGCACCTTGTTTCATAAGATTTTTAATTTTTATCTTTGATAACTCAATATTTGATTTTTCACATTTTGATGCGAGAAGATCAACTGCACTCATATCTGTATGGGCCTTGGCCGTTACGGTAAACTTATTAGTCATATCTATTTCTTATCCATTATAAAAAGGGCAGCCGCTGCATCCACTTTGGCAACAATCGTTAATATCCGCATCTTCATCGACTCTCAAATTAGGTGAGACGAGTGAAAGACTATAGGTTTTTAGTCCTCTTACCATACCGATGAAAGTAAAGAGGTCTGGATTTTCGAGGGGAGTTTGCATTGTTCCAAGATTTAGTGAAAGGGCAAGGTGATGAGCTATTGAGTGTGTATCACAAAGGATATTAAACTGCGCTGAACTCTCTTCATTTAGAGTCACGATGAATTTTTCACTATAGGAGTCGATGATATATTCTTTCATTAGCTTCCAATTGATGGCCAAATATTGTAATTTAATCTTATGTACTACGACTTTCCAATTCAATATGATGAACCTGTTTTTAGGCCACCTTCTGAAGGTCGCTCCCTTCTTATACAACAAACCATTGGCTGCTCCAATAATAAATGTACTTATTGCAATATGTACCGTTCAAAAACCTATAAAGAGCGAAACCCGTCCGAGGTCGTGGAGGATATTCGCAAGGCCGGTGCCTATTATCGCCGCTTTGAAATGCGTCCGTCTAAAGTATTTTTATGTGATGGCGACGCTCTTGGTGCTCCTACAGAGGATATCTATAAGAGTTTACTGGCAATTAGGGAAGAATTTGGGGATATACGAGTGGGCGTTTATGCCACAGCTCAAAATATGCTGGATAAAACAGATGAGGAGCTACGTTTTCTTAAGGAAGCTGGACTTGGGATCTGCTACCTCGGAATGGAGAGTGGGTGCGATAAAGTTCTTCATATGACCGTAAAAGGCAATACGGCCCAAGATATGATTGATGGCTCATTGAAAGTAATGGCCGCTGGCATGAAGTTATCAGTTATTGCCATGCTAGGCCTTGGTGGAAAGAAGCATACCCAAACGCATGTGGTAGAGACGGCTAAAGTTCTGTCTAAAATTTCTCCTGATTATCTCTCGTTTCTCACAACTATGGCCGTTGAAGGAACGCCATATCATCGAATGGTGACACGAGGCTTTGAGATGCTTACGACAAAAGAAATTCTCGGTGAAATGCACGATATTTTAAGTGGAATTCAGGCAAGTCGTGAGATTTTACTTCGAATTAACCATGTTTCTAATATGTATCCTATTGGAGGAAGCCTGCCACAAGACCAGGCAACGATAATTCAACAAGTTAAGCAGTGGTACGATGAAGCTCCTGTGGGAACTTATCCACCAAAACCTTCACATATGTAGGAATTCGCAGTATAAAAAGCTCATGTTTGAAATGACTCAAGACCAATTCACAATCGCTTTTATTATTCTATCTGTTCTGATCTTTATACTTTCGATTGGAGTGGGCTTCTTTTATATAAAATTAAAAGAGGAAACTCGAAAGAGAATTGCTGAACACGATAAGATGGAAGCAAGAGAAAAAGAACGTCAGGCTTTTGTTCGCGATAGCCTTATTACGATTGCACGTGCCTTTGTGCAAAAGCAGTGTGAAGCCAGTGAAGCTTGTATCAGAATTAGAATGCTAATTGATCGCGTTGACTTCGTTGAAAACACAGACTTTCCAGTTATCTTTTCAATGTATGAAGAGATCAAACACTTTGATACTCATCAAGCAAGAAAAGACCTTTCGAATCAAGAGCGTTTCAACCAAGATAAACAGCGATTTGCCATTGAAGACAAACATATGGATAATTTAGTTATTGAATGTGAAAAGTTAATAACTAATTTATCGGCCAATTAATGCAATATTACGTCCACAATCTGAATCCAATCGCTATTGATTTTCTAGGAATAAAAATTGCATGGTATTGGCTGGCCTATTTCCTTGGCTACTTCTGGACACTCTATTTTGGAAAATATTTAATCACAAAAGAAAAACTCAATATTAGTTTTACTCATTACTTAAACTATCTCTTTGTAGGCTTCTTCGTCATGCTGGCCGGAGGGAAGATATTCTATATTCTCTTTTATAACTTCTCCTATTATGCAGCTGACTTAAAAAGAGTTTTTTATTTTTGGCAGGGAGGAATGAGCTTTCATGGGGCCTTGCTAGGTGCTGCTCTATGGACTTTCTATTACGCTAAGAAACACGGCTTAAAGTTTCTAGAGTTAACAGACATTGTAGTAACTGGTGTAGGTATTGGAATTATGCTTGGCCGTATTGCAAATTTCATTAATGGAGAACTGGCCGGGAGAGTTACTGATGTTTCTTGGGCGGTGATATTTCCAAAGCTCTATGATATGAGTCCACGCCATCCTTCACAACTTTATGAAGCTCTTCTAGAAGGTCTTGTCCTATTTATTATTCTCTTTGCTTGTAAGAAGAACTTAAAAAGGCCAGGACTAAACTCTGGCCTATTTCTGATTATCTATGGAATTTCTCGTTTTATCGTTGAGTATTTTCGAACACCGGACCCTCAAATTGGTCTCTTCTTCGATTTATTCTCAGTAGGGCAATTCTATTGTGCAGTGATGATCCTATTTGGAATAGGAATTATTTCTTTGCCTTCTCGTTAATAGCATTTTCATATTGCTTTAGAAGTTCAGGATCAACTTCTGTTGGTGTAATTTTTCTAAAACTCTTACGAGCATTAATCATATTATCACACCTGTGAACGGCACCGTCCCCCTCAACTGGAACGTTTTTACGCCCATCTTTCATCCATGTAATTTCTTTTCCACAATAACGACATGATGCCATGAGTAACTCCCTGATTATAAAGCAATTTAGAGTGTTAATTTTAGTCTTTTTGGGTTATTCTAACAACCATAAAAAACATCCGGAGTGCATAGTGTTAGATATAAAATTTATCAGAGAAAATGTTGATCTAGTAAAAGAGGTTATTGCTAATAAAGGTGTTGGCCTTGATCTTGATGAATTATTAACAATTGATGGAAAACTCTCTGAATTAAAAACTAAACAACAAGAATTGCAAGAGAAGAGAAATGCTCACTCAAAGCTAATTCCTAAAGCATCCAATGAAGACAGACCAAAACTTATTGCTGAAGGTAAAGAAATCGCCGCTCAGCTTAAGGAAATGAATCCAGAAATAAGTGAACTTGAAGAAAAATTTAAGACGTTAATGTACTTAACTCCAATGCCTCCATCTAAAGATGCGCCAATTGGAAAAGACGATACTGAAAATGTTATTTCTCGAGTTGAAGGAGAGAAGCCAAACTTCTCATTCACACCAAGACACCACGTTGATATTTTAGAGATGAACGAATGGGCAGAGTTTAAAAATATCGCAAAAGTTTGCGGGTCTCGCTCTTACTCTTTAAGAAATGATATGGTTCTTCTAGAGATGGCCATGCACCGTATGGCTCTTGATATGCTAATTGAGAAGGGATTCACTCTTGTGTCTTCACCTTCAATGGCAAGGGAAGATGCTCTCTATGGAACAGGTCACTTTCCAACAGGAAGAGAAGACGCTTACTATATTCCAGATCATGATATTTACTTATCGGGAACTGCTGAAGTTCAACTAAATAGTCTTCACGGTGGAGAAATCCTAAGCGAAGCAGACCTACCAATTCTCTATGCTGGATTCTCGCCATGCTTTAGAGGTGAGGCCGGAAGTTATGGAAAGGATGTAAAAGGTCTAATCCGTGTTCACCAATTCCAAAAAACAGAACAATTTATTATCTGTAAAGGAGAAGAGGCTGAGTCTGAAAAATGGCACAACGCCCTTCTTGAAACAGCTGAAGAATTTTGTAAACATCTAGAGCTACCTTACCAAATTCTCGAAGTTTGTACTGGAGATATGGGAGCAGGGAAGTATCGTATGTTCGATATTGAATGCTGGGTACCAAGTGAAGAGAAGTATCGTGAGACTCACTCATGTTCTGCACTTCACGACTGGCAATCAAGAAGAACAAATACTCGTTATAGAGATGCTGATGGAAACGTAAAGCATGTTTATACTCTAAATAATACAATGGTTGCGACTCCAAGAATCTTGGTACCATTTATTGAAAACCACCAACAAGAAGATGGATCTGTTTATATTCCAGAAAAACTTCGTATGTATATGGGTGGGAAAGAGTTCCTAAAAGGTAGAAGTAATAAATAATAGATATTAAGGGAGGATAAGGCTTAGCGTTTGAATCCCTTGATGTGCACTTGAAAGTTTTAGTTCACAACCATGAGACTTTGTCATGGATTGAGCAAGCCCAATCATATTACTATTTGTCGTTAACATCTCGCCCTTAAGAATCTTAACGCCACGTTTTTTAGCTTCAACTATAAGTAGAGAAAGAAGTTCTTTTCCAACTCCCATTCCTTGAAATTTATCAATAATAGTTATAGCGAATTCAGCTTCTTCGTGATTTTCTCGGAAAATATCAAAGCGAGCGATTCCCATAGGATGAATAGGTGATGTTGCTGTGATTGCACCAATTGCGTAGTGAAATCTCTTATCATATTCAGTCAGGCTTATAAGTTCTTTGCCTGTTAAGCCTTTCTTAGCAGCAAAAAAGCGATGGTAAATAGATTTAGGTTGCATTTCCTTGATGCCTTCAAGGATAAGTTTCTTGTCAGAAGCCGAAACTTCACGAATTAGGGCCTTGTGTCCTTTAAAATCGTAAATATGTTCTAACGATACTGCTTCCACATTGAAATCATAGCACAGCTTCTCTTTTCAAGTATAGAGCTAGTACTTATAAAGCGGAATATTTTGACATGAGATACCGTAAATGCGTAAAATTAATAGTAAAGTACTTATGGAGGAGACTTAATAATGGATAATTTCTACCCACTTAAAAAAGTGGCCGATATATATGGTGACCCAAATTTAAAATTTACGATTCAAGACTTAGAATCGCAAAATAAAATTCCAAGCTCCCGCAAGTACCGTAGTGGCGCAATCTTTAGAAAAGGTTGGCCAACTGGGTTACTTCCACAAATAGGTGAAGAGGTTGGATATTTCAAAAAGTTTGAAAAGTCGACTTCAGTTTGTGTTTTTACGACAAAGGGTGGAGTTTTAAAATCAACTCTTGCTTTAAACCTCGCTCGTACAGCTGCATTACACGGACAAAGAGTTTGTGTTGTCGGTCTTGATATTCAGGGAGATGTCACAACGTCTTTAGGTTATGACTCTGAGGTTGATGATGGTGAAGACCTTGGTGAACTGATTCAGCGTTTAGATCAAACAAAGGGACTCTGTGATTACTTTAGTGGTGAAGCCACTTTAGAAGATGTGATTGTTCAGGTTGGTCTACCTAATCTCTTTATCATTCCAGAAACACCTGAGTTAGTTGCTTTAAATGATTCTTTAAATAATATTAACCGACGTGAGTTTTGGTTAAAAGAACGTGTTATTGATCCTTTAAAAGAACATTTTGACCTTGTGATTATGGACTGTTCTCCAAATTGGAATAAGTTAACTACAAATGCTCTTGTAGCATGTGATGCGCTAATTTCTCCTCTGGAGTGTAAGATTAATAACTTTAGAAACTTTAGAGTTTTCTCACACTTCTTAAAAGAATTTAAAGATGAAATGAGATTAGATTTTGAATCTATTTTTGTTCCAACAAAATATTCTTCTAATAAAAAATTAAGTAACGATATCCTTAATTGGTACTACGCCAATGTTGAAGGCTGTACGACAATTGGAATCAAGGAATCAGTTAGCGCAGAAGAAGCAATGGCCTTAAACCTTTCAATTGCAGAACACGCAAGTGGAAAACCGATTGCAAAAGATACGATTGAGCTATTTAAGCAAATTCATAAAGCAATTGAAGAGTCGCATTCACGTCGATCAAATCAGTCTGAATCATTGAAGCATCAAGCGCGTGTTATGGGTGGGATTGCAAATAGCAATCTTGGCAACCTTGGGGCGTCACTTGGACATGGGGTTTAAATTATGGCAATTGGCCTAGGCGATTTAGCCGCTAAAAATAAAGTAGCAACTCAAAAAGTAGGAGAGGTAAGAAAGACTTCTCCTATTAATAATGATCTTCTAAAGAATCATAATGAAGCCACTGAAAAAAATAATCGTCAGAACCAATTAAGGCCATGGGAGGCAAAGTCTCAGGCCCAAAAGAGTACAGTAGCATCTCTTGCTGTTAAAAAGGCAAGTGAGGTTGCTATGAAAAATGAAGCTATGGCCCGTGAACTTAGAAAGAGCTTTACGAGTGCTCAAAAAGAGCTAGAGCTTGAAATGTATATTGAAAATCGTGAAAAAGAATTTCTTAATATGGATAATTCACGTGATCTAAATAAATCAAGAAAGAGAATCCATACACATCGATCTTTTCTAAAAAGATTAAGAGATTCACTCTTTAGGTCTTAGACTCTTATCAATTTTAAAATTCTCAAATTCTCGATCATTAAAGCAATGGAGAATTTTATTTGTATATTTCTTTAAAAGTACTTTTTGATTTCCACCTTTAAAGAATTCATTGAAGGCCTTGGAACATAGCTTCTTTGTAAACTTATGATCAACTTCGCTACACTTTTCAATAAATTTACATGAATTAGGATAGCCTCGATAGCACTTCATCGATTCGATATCGCAACTTTCTTCGCTTACTTTCTTTCCATCACATGAAAAGAATAGGGCAGTAAAGCTAAGAAGAAAAAAAATATTAAATAACGCCTTCATCAATGAGAATGTCCTTAAATTTATTAATAATATCATGTTCGAAATCATCAATATGTTTCACTGTTATTTCCATGAGAGCATCTCTTGGATTCATTCCAGATATTGTTACATGCTTATCATATGTATTAACTAGGGATAGAATCATAATCGGTAAAGTTAAATTCTTAAGCTTATTTGGCCCTTTCCCTGTTAGTACTTCTTCGTGATTGACGATTAACTCAAGAACACCTTTTTTAACCCAAGGTCGATCTTTTAGAGCACTAATGGCGTCCTTTACATGTAGGCCATATATTCTTTGCTCATCATCATTCATATCTTCTTTATGTTTTTTAAACAACTCTTGATCTTGTTTGTTTAGTCTTGTTAAACCTACATCGTGTAAAAGAGCGGCAGTCGAGATATTAGAAATTTCTTTGTCACTACATCCCACTCGAATTGCTAATCTCGTTGCCAAGCTTGCAACATTCATAGAGTGTGCGATTACAAGATCTGTATCAATTGTTTTCTTCTCAAAAAATTCTTTTAAAGCATCTGGACCAGTTTCTAAAACTTTCTTAAGTTTTTGTGCTGCCACTTCAGTCATTTCATAACTTTTTTCACTATCTGGGTTTTGAAATGATTGCTCTACGGCGGTTAGACATGCTCCTTCAACCACAGCAACTTTTTGCTCTAAATCAAGGTCTTGATCTTCAAGTTTTTCATTCATGAGTTCTTGAATATATGTTTGATACATATGGATATCTTTATCATCGATATAGAATTTAGCCACTTTCTGTTTCGTTAACTTTTCTAATTTATCTGTTGGAATCAGAGTTCCGGCTTCCTGATACTTTAAGTAAGTCTCTTTAAAATAAATATAGAGATCAAAAGTGATCGTCTTGGATGGACTAATAGTTGTAATTTGTAATGGTATAAACTTCATCTCTTCTCATTAAATTATATCTATACTATTAGTGTATTTCTAAAACGTGTTTATTACAATAATAGAGGAGAATTATTCTTCTTTAATAGGAATTTTAAAAGAGACAAGAGTTCCAGGATTTTGGTTTTCAATGATGAAGGTTATGTTTAAGAGTTCAGAATAAGAGCGAATAATAAAGTATCCAAACCCTGATCCTTTCTCTCCAAGTGTACCAATACTTATACCTGTATCATGATGGTTTTTTATTTTTTGAATTTTTTCTTTTTTGATACCAATACCATTGTCAATAATATCAATGACTAAGTGATCGTTCTTAAGTTTTGAATCTATTTTTATGAAACCACCTTCTGGTGTGAACTTAATTGCATTAGAGATGACGTTTCCAATAATTTGATGAGTGAGAATTGGAAGGTTAGAAACGATAACCTGATTTATATTATCTTGGTTAATTTTAAGCTTTATATTTTTTCTATCACATTGAGGTCGAAATATTGTCTCAATATTATTTATTAACTCTTTAAGCGCAAAAGCCTTCATCTCTGGTTTGTTATTTATTAAGGCTTGTTCTGACTTAACATTATCGAGAATATCTTTTATATGGTTTGTCGCTGAATAGATCTTTGGCCAAGCTTTTTTATCATCGACATGGCCTCGTCTTAAGTATCGACTAGCATAACCAGAGATCACAAATAGTGAGTTGGCAATGTCATGAGAAAGTACTCTGAGTAGTCGAATATACTTTTGTTGATCAAGGTTTTTGATCTTATTAATTTCATTTTCTTTTTTGATTCGGTTAATTTTTAACCCTAGTGCAATGGATAACACAAAAGTCTCGATAACATTTCCAAAAAGAATGGAGTGTTGTGTATAGAAGTTATATTCAATGAGTCCATATGAGGATGCAAAATAAGCAAATGCGCTTGCATATAAAATAAGCCATGAAAGTAAATAAACCTTTGACTCTGAGCTTGGATTTTTAAAATTAATATAAATTGTTGTCCCAAGAACAGTTATACAGACATACAGAATGTATAAGTCAATGATTATTCCAACTGGAATCGTTCCAATCCATACTTCATTAAGGCTAATGAGTGTGCAGCATATAATCCATATTATTGTAGAGATGATCTTTAAGCATCGAAAAAGTTTTTGATTTATTTTTTCAAAATCTAAAAGCTTATAAGCGAAGGTGAAAGTAAAATAAGCGGCAGATGTACTAAATACACCGAGAATACTTTTTAGAAGATATAAACCTAGAATATTTTGAAGATATCCCGTAAGTGTCATTACTGTTAAGCATACAAAGAATAAGAAACTTGAGTATATGAAATAGGCCGTTTCGCGTACAAGAAAAAATAGTACAAAGTTATAAATTAGTAAGGATAGGATTATCCCAAAGTAGAGTGTATTTAATATGATATGGGCATATTCTGTTTTAAAGAAATTATTTAAACTGTATAGGTTTACTTCAGAGTCTAATCGATGAATAGATTTTAGTTTAACAACGTAAGACTTTTGTTCTCCACTAGGAATATTTACGTAGAAAGAATTGAATAAGCGAAATGTGGATTCTTCCCATGTTTGAGTTTTTGTTAAAACTCCATCATTTAGAAGAAAAAGATTACTCGTATCAATAAAGCTAGATGTAAAGTGGACGGCCCCTTTAAATAGACTACTACTGTCATTTTTAAGGGTTATCTTAAACCAGATATAGTCTTTGGTGTATTCAATGTTAAATGAGTTTGCTTTATTAGTATGGAAGTCAGTATTTTGGAATTCTTTATTAGAACTACGTCTTATTGAGATTGCTTTTGTAATATTAACCTTATCATTTTTTAAAAGGTCAGCTGTATTATTTGTAATTTCATAGATTGAATCATTCGCTGCGCAAATAGAATGAACTATCATTAGAAAACTAAAGAGAATAATCAATTTTTGATAGCGAAAAAACATATAGATATTATAGGGCTTAATAAGACTTATTGAAAAGAATTTGTTTAAGTTCTATCTGTAAAAAATCAGCTAATCTTTCTTTGATAGAATCAATTTGAAAATGTACAATTTGAATATATTTATGCTTTAGAGAGTAACTTATGAAGAAGTTGAATTTTTATTTTGATTTTACGTCACCATATTCATACCTGAGTATGATGAAAATAGATAACGGCCAATTAGATGATCGTTATGATATCGAGTTTATGCCTGTTATGGTGGGACGTTTATTTGCTTTGAATGAATTATCAGCTCCAGCTCAAGTGAAAAATAAAGCACTTTATCTTTTCAAAGAAGCCTTAAGGTCTGCAGATAGACAAGGAGTAGAGTTGACTTCTCCGAGAACCTTGCCATTTAATTCTCTTCCATACTTGAGGATGGCATTAGGTTTAAAAGAAGATAAAGTTAAACAAAGAGAATTTATAGTTAAGACTTTTCAATATGGTTGGAGAGATGGACTTGATTATGAAGACTACGATGGGTTTAAAGCATATATAACTAAAGATTGCTTACTAGAAGCTGAGTACGAAGAATTAGAAAATTCTAAAGAGTTAAAAAAAGAACTTAAGAAATTAATAAACTCTGCGTATGAAAGAAAAATTTTTGGTGTTCCTACATTTGAGGTTAACGATGATTTTTATTGGGGTGATCACAATTTCGAGTCCCTCGCAAAAAAAGAATTTTTAGACTATAATCAACACAAAGAATTTTTAAAGTTCAAAGAATTTTTTAAGGATGAAAAATGAAAGACATAATTAAGTTATTTACAATTCTTCTTTTAAGCTCATTTGTATTTGCAAATACAAAAGTAATCTTAAAGACTAATTTTGGAGATATCACTTTAAAACTTTACGATAAGAAAGCTCCAAAAACTGTAAAAAACTTTCTCGAATACGTAAACTCTGACTTCTATAATGAAACGATCTTTCATCGAGTGATTGATGGTTTTATGATTCAAGGTGGGGGATATGATACAAATCTTAAAAAGAAGAAAACAAATAAGCCAATTGAAAATGAAGCGACTAATGGCCTAAGTAATGTACTTGGAACAATTGCAATGGCACGTACATCGGTAATTAATTCGGCGACTTCTCAATTCTTTATCAATGTTAAAGACAATACTTTCCTTGATCATACAGGAAAATCACCTTCTCAATATGGATACGCAGTATTTGGTAAGGTCATAAGTGGAATGGCCGTGGTTAATCGAATCAAGAAGACAAAAACTGGAAAGAATGGACCATTTCAGAATTTACCAAACACAAATATCGTGATTAAGAAGGCTTACGTCCTCCCTTAAACTTTATTTCATAGCTTAGGGCTCGGGTATTATACGTTCAGCAATAGCAAATTCTTCGTTTTGAAGAATTCGCTTCATTTTCTGAGATATAATTTATCCATGGGTTCGTTAAACTTTAAAAGTAAACCAAAATTAAATTATTCTAAATTTAACCAAATTAATGGGAAGCATCCTTTACAGAAATCTTGTAAGGACGCTTTTATTACATATCAAGCAAGACGCAGACACGGCGGTAAGCTAGCTTTCTTTAATTTTGACCTTGCTAAGGAAATGGGCCTAATTCCAATGTCTCATCCTGAAGAGGTAACACCTGAGTTAGAAGAGAAGATTTTAGAGACATTTTCAATCGTTATTATTAATGAATACGATATTGAAAATGAGATAGAGTTCCCTGAAGAGGATATTTTGCCAAATAAATACATGGCAACACGCTACCTACAATTACAACATCCTAATAAACAGGGGAAAACATCAGGTGATGGAAGGTCTGTTTGGAATGGTGTTGTAAAAAATAAGGGAAAGGTTTGGGATATTTCAAGTCAAGGAACAGGAGCAACGAGCCTTTCTCCTGCTACTCATATACAAAACAAATTCTTTCAAACAGGGGATCCAACAATATCATATGGTTGTGGATATTCTGAGTTTGATGAAGGGCTTGCAACCTTAATGTTTTCAGAAGTTATGAATAAGAATAACTATGAAACAGAAAGATGCTTGGCCATTATTAAGTTTGAAGATAATATTTCAATAAATGTAAGGGCAAATCAAAACTTGATTCGACCTTCTCATATGTTTAATCACTTAAAACAAAGTAATTATGATGCCCTTAAGGATATTGTTAATTACTATATTGATCGCCAAGAAACAAATGGTACTTGGAAAAACGTCCCTAAAACAGAGAGTAGGCGATATAAATACTTTTTAAAAAAGCAGACTGAAGTTTTTGCAAGACTAGCAGCAAACTTTGAGGATGATTATATATTCTGTTGGCTTGATTGGGACGGTGACAATATTCTAATGAATGGTGGAATTATTGACTATGGATCAATTAGACAATTTGGCCTATTCCATCACGAGTATCGCTTTGATGATGTTCAGAGGTTTTCAACAACAATAAAAGAACAAAAAGATAAAGCAAAGTATATCGTACAAACATTTATTCAAATTGTTGACTACTTAGAGAATAAAGAAAAACGTCCAATAAGTGATTTCTATCAATCAACTTTTCTTCGTAACTTTGACAATTTATTTGACGAACAAAAAAAGATTAATCTCTTATCCAAAGTAGGTATTGCGCCTAAGTATCATGAGTTCTTAATAAAGAATTATAATTACATAATAGAAAGTTTTTCAAAGGACTTTTCATACTTTGAAAGGACTAAATCAACCTATGGACTATATGAAGTAAGTGATGGCGTTTGTTGGGATGCAATTTTTTGTATGCGTGATATTCTAAGGGAATTACCTCAAATTATTTTAAGTCGCGGAGAGACTATTGGAAGACAAGAGTTTGTTGATATTGCCAAATCTACATATGCAACTCAAGAAGATCTTGCAATCAATTCATACAGGGGAGCTAAAATTGATAGCTTCCAAAAGAATTATATGTCTCTTATAAAAGCAATTGCGAGAAAAGAGAATAAGGATGAAAAAGATATCCTTCTTGAAGTCCTAATGCGTTCTTCAATCATTAATAAGTTCGATCGAGTTACAGGTGATAGTATTGCCCGTATTGTAGAATCAATTGTACAAAAGCAAAAAAAGTTTGATCCTAATACGATGTTTTCAGCTATGGTTGATTTTAGGGAACATCAAACATTTGATCCTGATAATATTGTTCCAAAACAAGAGCGAAACTCTAATACCAAAAAAGAATTAAAACCTATCGTTACTGAATTCCTACAAATTGTAAGAGATTATAGAGAAGGCATCTAAGAAATGAAAATTGGTTTATATGGTGGAGGGGACTTCTGTGATAATGAGGAAATCGACGAGCATATTTTTGAAATGTGTGAAAGCGAAGAGCCAAGTATTACTTTTATCCCCGCCGGTTCATATGAGTCGGAACTAGATTTCGTCGACTTAATTAAAGCATATAAGAAAATCGGTTTTAAAAGGTTTATTCACTTTCCTGTTGACCACGAATTTGATTCAACACTAATGCAAGAAGCTCTTTCAAGTGATGTCATTCATCTTGGAGGAGGTAATACCTTTTACTTTATCAAGCATCTTAGACGAAGTGGTATTTTTAATCGTTTAATTGAATATGCAAATAATGGTGGTATTCTAACAGGTCTTTCTGCCGGTGCAATCATGACAACTCCAAATATAATGACGGCATCCTTTCCTCCGTGGGATCGTGATGATAATGAAGATAATGTACGAAACTTTAAGGCCATGAATTTAGTGGACTTCGAGTTCTTTCCTCACTATAGAAAATCTAAACGATATGATATTGAATTAAAGAGACACTCAATTTTATCTCGATTTCCTATATATGCTTGTCCAGATGGTAGCGGTCTTGTTGTAACAGATGAAGAAATATATGTTCACGGAGAATGTTACATCTTTGAAAATGGTCAAAAATATAAGTTATAGATTATTTACGATGACTCGGTCTAGTAAGTAGGAAGGTAATGATAGATAGCCCAATAAGTGAAATAATGACTTTTATTGTTGGGGCCACATCAACATATATAAGTGAATAACTAAAGAGTGCAATAATCATTGAGATTGCAATAATCTTACTCTTAATTGATACGACGCCATACTTGTTCCAATCAGTAATAATCTCACCAAATATTTTATGATTAAGTAACCATTGGTAGTACTTTTCACTGCTTCGAGAAAAGCAGTAGGCACTAAGTAGCAAGAATGGTGTTGTTGGAATTAAAGGTAAAAAGACTCCAATTATAGCTAAGGCAACGAATGCAATTCCAAAACTTAAATAGATAATTCTCTTGCTTTGATTGATCATATCTTTTTATTAAAATGTTTTAATAGGTGAAGTAGGCTTCTTCTTGGCCTTGATACAGAACCTCACTGGTGCTGGATATCCTTCTACTGTTTTACTCTTATCATTATCATCTAAAAAATCTTCAAGTGATTGATGTGGCGGAGGACACCAAGGAGTCTTCCTTTGCTCTTCAAAATTAGTTGTAGACACTGATACGACTTCAATATCTATAAAGCCTGTTCGATTAATCCAATTCTTTAAACAAGTTAGGGTTGGTAGGAACCATACATTTCTCATTTTTGAATAACGATCTTCAGGAAAGAGGCAAGTCGAGTCTTCACCAGGTATACCAATTGTCTCCATAATCATTTCGCCACCAGGTACGAGGGCCTCTCTTATTGAGATTAATTGCTCAAGAGGATGACGGTGATGATAAAGAACACCCATGGAAAAGATCACATCGTAGAAAGATCGAAAGTTAGGAAGGTCTTCAATACCAAATAACTCAAATTTTAAATTATCATGCCCTTTAAAGTGATTAATAAAATCAAATTGGGCCTGGTTATGCATAACGGGATCGATTCCAATTACAAGTTTTGGATCTTGTTTGGCCATCTCAAACATATAGTAGCCATTGTTACAGCCAACATCGAGTACAACCTTGTCTTTTAAATCAGGAAGAGATTCCTTAAGACGCTCCCATTTCTTATCAGATCTCCATTCAGCATCAATACCTAATTCACCAATTTGAAATGGTCCTTTACGCCAAGGAATTAGCTCTTTGGCCGTTTCAATTGTCTCAGTAGAGTTAAGCTTAAGTGAAGGAATTCGATCAAAAATAGCTTTGTATTCTTTTTGGTACTTTGTACGAAACTCATGAAGTTTTGCTTTCTTTAGCTCTCTTAAAGACTCTATATCAACACGATTACCAAATTTTTCTAAATATTCTAAATTGTCCATTTTCTCTACTTAATTCTACTTGATACAAAGATAACAAGAAAAGTTATACCATCTAAAAATCATCTCAGACTTCTCAAAGCCAGCATCATTTAACATCTTCATCTGTTGTTGTGGAGTTAAAGGCTTTAAAACATTTTCAAGGGCCTCTCGTTTTTGAGAAATCTCCATTTCACTATATCCATTTCTTCTTTTGAAGTCATAGTAGAGGTCAATGAGTAAATTATCGATCTGCTCATCTTGGCAAATAATTTTCTCTGCCAGAATGAAGCATCCATTCTCATTTAGTCCATTATAGATATTTTTTATGACCTCAAGTCTTTCTTCCATTGGAAGAAATTGAAGAGTGTAATTCATGATAACCATGCCTGCATCTTCAATCTTTGTCTCTGTAATAGATTCTTCTTTTAGTTCGACATTATTTTGAAGTCCGTGGGCATTAAGCTTTTGTGAAGCTTTCTCTAGCATTGGCTTAGATGTATCAATCCCGATAAACTCTGGAAGGGGACGATCATTTTGTCTAAAGTGGTCTGCCATTAAAAGCATTGTTGTTCCTGTTGAGCATCCTAGGTCAAAGACTTTTCCACTCTTATAGAAACGACGAGTCAGATCAATAATGATCTTATGAATTTCATGGTAATTTGGAATACTACGAGACACCATGTCATCAAATACTGATGCAACATTTTGGTTAAATTCAAAATCAGAGATCTTCTCAATTTTATTGGCAAAGACCTTATCTTCGCCATTGTTCATAAATTTGTTTGTCATGGGCCGAAATTAGAATAACTTTCGGCCATTGTCCAATATATCTATAAAATATACCTACTAATCTACTGTAATTTCATATAGTTATTGTGCCGCGTGAAATTTTACTTTGAATAAGTAATTTTTATTGGTATGTAAACAAAATATATTAAAGACAGTAACAACGCAGGTATTATGACAAAAGAAATTAGTAATGGTGAAGCCTTTAATGAAACGCTAAGAGTTTTGGCCCATGACTACTCTGGACATATGCATCTCATTAGATTTTGTATCGATGAGATTTTACAAAAGCAAGATCCAGAAAATCCATTCGTTAAAAGACTTAATCAAGGTCTTGAAAGATTTCAAACAGATCTCGATTTGCTTAAGCAATCGACTCCATATTTTTTAGAAGAAGAAGTTCAAATAAGTAAAATTGCTTCACGTGCATTTGGCCAAGGCCGAATTTATTTAAAGAAGCATTTTGCGGATTTAACTTGGTCTATTGTTGGTGATGGCAGTATTGAAGCAAAGAATGCTAACACTTTAAGTGAAGGACTGTTCGCTTTTGCCCACCTATTTTCTACATTAGCAAAAAAAGAGGGAAGAGATTCGATTCATATCACCTTAGAAATTAAAGACGGGTTAAGAAAATTAATATTTCTTAAGTCAGATTTAAACAAATACTTAAGACAGGACCTCGATTCCATCTTAAACTTAGGTGACGAAAACGAAAAAACATTGAGAAGATACATCGGTGTCGAAAACTTTGTGGCCAAGGGTTGGGAATACGATGTGCTCGATGGGGAAAACAATTTATCGGTGAGGTTAAAATTATGACAATGGCAACAGACAAGGAAATTTGGATTTTAGAGGATGATGAGGGATGTCGTTTTGTATATGAACAAACTTTAGTTCATCGCTACAACAACTTAAAGTTTTTTACTTCTATTGAAGATTTTCAAAAGGCTTTAAGTGAAACGGAAAAGAACCCAGCATTAATCATTGCTGATTTAATGTTAGATGATGGGAACTTTATGACTTACTTAAACCATTCTAAAGATCGACGTTTAATGGTAATACCATTTATCATCGTTTCTAGTATTGATGATATCGATGCTCTAAGATTCTGCTTTATGGAAGGCGCACTAGATTACTTAACAAAACCATTTAAAAAGAATGAACTAATCGTGAAGATTGAAAATGTCTTTAACGGTAGTCCACGTCGCATGGTTCAACCAATTGCACATAAATCGATGCTTCTTGATGGAAAAGAAGTTGAGCATTTAACAAGTAAGCAAAAACAACTACTGGGTCTATTTATTAATTCTCCACATCGCATCGTAAGCCGTGATGACATTTTAGATAATGTATGGGGAGATACAACGGTTCACCCTAAAACAGTTGATGTTCACTTATATAACTTAAGACGTAAACTACACGACTATGGTTATATTATCCGCTCTGAAGGTGGAGGAAAGTGGTCATTAATACCTGATACATATGAAAAATCTGCATCAAGTAATGACGACAGTCATAGTGCAAGTTCTTCAGGTGATGAGCAATCATCTGTATCATCTATGTAATACAGAAAATAAATAATAATAGTGAATTCTCCTATATTTAACTATAGGGGAATTCCTGTTTTTTTGAAGTTGTTGATTTAGTATTTAAGCTTACGAGACGCCAAGTGAAAGAGATTAGTAATAACTTATCAAAAGAGTTATTCCATTCAGATGTTTTCTACAGCCACATCGACTTTGATGGAACTTATATACATTTAAGTGAAGTCTATATGGGCTATGGAATTGTTGTTGGAGACTCAATTCTTGAGACAATCATTCCAGCAAAACGAAAATTCTTCGAAAAACAAATAGCCGAAGCACGCAAAGGTGAAATCGTGCACTTTTTCACTGAAACGCGAAATCGATTAGAAGAAATTGATAAGTGGGAGATGTGGCTACAACCATCATATTCAGCAGATGGTAATTCGATAGAGTATATAGAGGTTTTTAGTCGTAACTTGAATGCAGGAACAGAAAACTTTATTTCATCACTATTCAAGAATTTTTATACAGCAACAGATGATGACCTTTATATCTTAAATGATGAATTATATATTTTAGATATAAATAAATCATCAAAGAATGGTGATATCGGTAAAAGCTTTTCTGAAATTATGGAAAGAGATGATGATTATCTCTTCTTTCTAAATACTTTTGAACAGGCCAAACGACTAAATGGAGTGGCCCTTAAAGTCACTCATCCAATACGAAAAAGTAATAGAAATCAAAAACGCTATTGTCGTATTAGTGTAACGTATATGATTATTCAGGGCGTTGGGCGCTATATGCTACAGATTCGAGATGTTCATCAAGAACACTCAAATCGATTAGCACTCAAGATTCAAGAAAAGCAATTTGAAGAGTTTGAAAGATGGCGCTCTCTTGGACAGATGTCTGCTGGGATTGCCCATGAAATAAATAATCCACTTTGTATTATTAGAATTCAAGCTGAACAATTATTAGATCGTCTTGGTAGTCAAAGAAATGATATCGATCCTTCTCATTTAAAAAAGCTAGATAGTATTATTAAGCAAGTTGATCGAATCGAAAATATCGCAAATAGTTTAAAGATTTATTCTCGTTCATCAAATTCTATTTCTAAACAGACTCATTATCTTGATGACCTAATTAACGATACACTCGGCCTCTTTCAAGCTCAAACTGGTCGCGAAATCTATATTGACTATAAAAATAATTATAAAGAACTTGAAATTGAGTGTAAGAAGAATGAGTTTTACCAAGTTATTTTAAACTTATTGATGAACTCTTATCAGGCAGTTCAAAAGTTCAACTCTTTAGAAAATTGTTGGATAAAAATTTGGATAGAAAAAACAATTTTAAATCAATATGTCATTTATATTCAAGATGGTGGTAATGGAATAAAGAATGAAGTTGTAAAAGATATCTTTACACCATTTTTTACCACTAAAGATGTCGGAAGTGGAACAGGGCTTGGCCTGAGTATTTCAAAGAAGCTTGCTTTGGAAAATGGAATGATTTTAGATTTTGAAAAAGACTTTAATTATACAACATTTTCAATAACACTAGGCTTAGATATAACTAAGCCTAGTGAGTAATTTCTTATTTTAAAACTTCTTGAAGTTGTCCAGATTGAAACATTTCTGTAATGATGTCATTACCACCAACTAATTCACCCTTGTAGTATAATTGTGGGTATGTTGGCCAATTTGAATAGGCCTTTAATCCTTCTCTAATATCCATATCTTCTAGAATATTAAAAGTCTTATAAGGCTTACCAACTGAGTTTAGCATTGCAATAGTATTTGCAGAGAAACCACACATTGGCATGTCAGGAGTACCTTTCATAAAAAGAAATAGATCTGCAGAATTGATTAATGACTTAATTTGCTCATTAAGCTCTGAGTTCTTATCTACATTTGAAACGGCCTCACCTTGATTAATTGGTGTCGATTCTTTTCCTAAGATATTAAATGGGTTATCGCTCATACAAGATTCCTTTTTTTATAATTTTCTCTATCTTACCTAATAATAGTGGCTTTGAAAATGGCCAATGGTAAGTAGCTAATATTAAAGACGTTCGTTGAGCCAGAGTCTCAATTGCATGATTTCATCGATGTCGATATCATGCTCCATTTCATATTGATAAAACTCTGAACTTGCACCAAGCTTGTTGATATGATCAATTCCGGCCTTCGTTTGATTGATATCTATGACTGGATCATTAGTACCATGAGCACAGAAAATATCAGTTTCTCTTAGGCATTTGCTGAGGTCGTGGGGAAGTCTTTCGGGATAAATCCTTGGGGACATAAGAACTATTCCACCTAATTTGTGCTCAAGCTGGTAAGCGGTTTCAAGGCTTACGCAACCTCCCTGTGAAAAACCAGCAAGGAAAATGTCTTCATAATCAAGTTGTTCATTTTGTTTAACCAAGTCATGGATTAGGCTTTTTATAATAGAGACACTATTTTCGATTCCAGGGATTGGATCCTTGGGTGGAATGTCATACCAACTGTAGCCAAAATAGTATTTCTTAGGAGCATTCAATAGAAGATAGCTTAGCCCAGTCACATTCACTTCTTTAGCAAATATTTTATAAGACTCAAGTGAGTCGCCAAGGCCATGCATGAGGATCATTACTTTTTGTGCACTGGTTGGAGCAATATCGCTTGAAGGTATATAGAAAGAGTCAAGTATTGGGGTGTGTTTTAGTGTTTTCATAGGGAAAAAATAGGAGATTGTTCGTTTTTATTCAAGTTTATTCTAATTTTTTTTTATGAACGGTCGATAGAATAGTATCTACTGAATCCACGGAACACAGGAGGAAAATGTGTCAACAACTGATATTCTAAAAGTTGAAAAAAGAGATGTAGGAGCTTCAACAGCTCAAATGAGAAAAGAAGGATATATTCCAGGCGTAATCTTTGGAAAAGATTTTGATGGTGCTAACTTTAAAGTACCTAAAGTTGACCTAGCGAAATTTCTTCATAATTCAGGGAAAGTTTTTGAAGTAGAATTTGCAGGGAAGAAACACCTTGTAACTCTTAGTCACGTACAAAGAGGGCATCTAGGAACAGATTTTGTTCATTGCTCATTCCATAAAGTATCTGCAAAAGATAAAGTTTCACTTTCTCTTCCAATTCACTTCATTGGTGAAGCTGCTGGTATCAAGCAGGGTGGTCTTGTTAACATTAACTTCCACGAAGTTGAGGTTGAAGGTCTTCCAAAAGATATGCCAGAGTACCTTGAGTTTGATCTATCAGGACTTGAGCTTGATGAAAACTGGACTCTTGAGCACTTCACACTACCAAAAGGTCTTACTTGGGTACACGATGTAACAGATACAGTTGTTACTTGTTCAATGCCAAGAGTTGAAGTTGAGCCAGAAGTTGAAGAAACTGAAATGGTTGTTGAAACTCACGCTGATGCAGAAGCAGAAGCTGAAGAAGCTCCTGAAAAAGAAGAAGCAGCTTCATAAAATAACTTAATCATCTTATGTTATTATATAGGGAGACGGTTAGGTCTCCCTTTTTTGTATTGGAGAGCTTAGTTATGAGGAGTTTAGAAACCTGGTTATCACTATATGGCCAATCCCATCAAAATCGTACTAACCAACGAATTCATGAGGTCTGTGTACCTTTGATCACTTGGTCATTACTGGGATTGTTGTGGGCCATTCCTACTCCTGAAAGTTTCGGTGCTTTTAACTGGTCCTGGCTCTTTGTCATATTGGCAAGTTTCTTTTATTTAACTTTAAAAAGCTTTAAAGCAATTAGTGTTGCCTTAGGTCTTGTCCTTCCGTTTATGTTCTTAAATCATTTCTACTTGGAGAGTTTCTTAGGAAGCTACTTCTTAATAACTTGGGTTTTAATTTTTGTTGTGGCATGGATAGGGCAATTTATCGGTCATAAGATTGAAGGAAAGAAGCCTTCATTCTTTGAAGATCTTCAATTCCTTCTTATTGGACCTATTTGGGTATTTCTTGGTGATAAATCTTAGCTCTATTTCCAAAAGTCTTCGTGATAGTTGAAGCTTGTTAGCTCCTTTACCTTTTGTAGATAAATATGGATCTGCGGAGGAAATTGATATTCTGGAAAGATATACATTCCCCAGATATGCGAAGCCAGTAGAATATCTAGAATGGTAAATTTATCACTTTCATAAAATGGTAATAACTTACTTGGAAGTTGTCCGAGGTTTAATTCTAAACCTTTTAGAAAGAGCTGCTTGTTTTGAGCAAGTGTATTAAAAGGTCCACGCTTAGCTGATTTCTTATTTATAAAGTACTCGCGAGCTTCTGGAGTGAACTCTTTTGACCACGCCCAATATGGCATGCAGAGGTTGTGAACATCTTTTCCAAGCGCATCGAGATATTGCTCAAGTTGCTCATAACTTTCAGTATCCAATTTGTCTAAATGAAGATCTTTTTCACTTTTTTGCGCTAAAGCCTTAATTATGTCTAAGGATTCGTTCATTATTTCGCCATCAATTTCCATTATTGGTAGCATCTTTTTATTTGTAAGCTTAAGTGGTGTCTCTTCATCATTGTAGTCTAAAACCACCGACTCATAGTCTAGATCGAAGAATCCGAGTGCCATACGTACTCTTACACAGAATGGACAATGGATGTAATGATATAATTTCATATTTATTCCTTTCGGGTATTTGCGTCATGCCGTATCAGTAAATAATAGTACAATATTGTTAAGAATTATTTAAGGAAAAATCCATGTCATTAGCAATGCTATATAAAGAGAGAAAGTTTTGGCCCTTGTTCTGGACGATGTTCCTGGGGGCCGCAAACGATAATGTATTTAAGAATGCGTTAATTATTTTAATTACATATAAGAATGTTTCGTTATTTGGTTTAGGTGCCGAGTCATTAGTTGCTTTTGCTGGTGGTGCATTTATTCTTCCATATGTTTTATTTTCTGCAACATCAGGTCAGATCTCTGACCATTACGATAAAGCACAAGTTATTAAAGTAACTAAGTTTACTGAATTAGCATTTATGGTTGTGGGATCAATTGGTTTTATAACAGAAAGTTATGGCCTGTTGATGTTGACTCTCTTTTTAATGGGTGCTCAATCATCATTCTTTTCTCCCGTTAAATTCTCTTCTCTTCGAACAATATTAAAAGACGATGAATTAACAACTGGAACTGCCCTTATTGGTGGTGGTACATTTATTGCGATTCTTATCGGTACAATTATTGGAGGACTTGCAGCTGCCGCTCCTGATGCTACAAATGTCGCTTCTTTAGCAATCCTAGGATTTGCAATCTTGGGGATTATTACAGCAAGATTTCAAAATAAAATTAATGATATTAATGAAGATGTAAAAATCGATTATACGTTTATTAAGCCAACTTTTAAGCTCCTGGCCGACTCGATGAAAGATAAGAATTCTTTTAGGGCCATGATGGGAGTTTCATGGTTTTGGTTCTTAGGTTCATTCGTTCTATCAGTAATGCCAGCTATCATTAAAAATGTTTTCTTTGGTAGTGAGATGGTTGCTTCTATTTTTATGGCAACTTTTACAGTCGGGATGGGACTTGGCTCATGGATATGCTCAAAGTTATCTGGTAAGAGAATTGAGGTTGGAATGGTTCCAATCGCAGCCTTTGGTATGTCACTAGCTGTATTTGACCTTTATTATATTTCTACTCAGTGGCCAATGTCAGTCACTGGCGCATTAATGCCGCCTGCTGAATTCTTTACGCAGCCAATGGCCATTAGAGCAATAATCGATTTGCTTTTAATTACGATCTTTGGCGGAAACTTCTATATTTCTCAACTAACATTCATGCAACATAGTGCTCCTCTTGAGCGCTTAGCAAGAACGATTGCGGCCAATAATATATGGAATGCTATCTTTATGGTTGTAGCAGCTGTATCAATTATTTTACTGAAGAAATCAGGAGCAACAGCTCTTGATAATCTTGCTATCCTTGGTGGTGTTAATCTCATCTATGCGGCCATTACATATTACTTCTTTCATGAAGAGATGTGGCGCTTCTTCTTTCATATGTTAACAAATGTTTTATATGACATCGAAGTTGAAGGTGAAGAAAATATCCCTAAAGATGGTAAAGTCGTCATTGCTGCAAACCATACATCATTCGTCGATTGGGGAGTGGTTATGAGTCTTTCTCCTAGGCCTATACGTTGGGTAATTGATCACAGATATTATTTCATACCGGGACTAAAGCAATTCTTTATGCAAGGTCATCTTATTCCAATTGCAACACGTAAAGAAAACCCTGAGCTATTAGATAAGGCGTATTCTAAGCTCGATAAGACTCTTCAAGAAGAGCGCTGTGTTGGCTTCTTTCCTGAGGGATGGATTACTCGCGATGGTAAACCTCGTCGTTATCAGCCAGGTATTAAGAAAGTTGTTGAACAAACTAATGCTACGGTTGTTCCAATTGTTATAAAAGGTCTATGGGGAAGCTTTTATTCTTTTTCTGGTAAAGGTGTTTTTAAAGGAATCAGATGGAATTTACTTAAACGCCGAAAGGTGAGAGTAATTGTTCTTTCGCCAATTGGCCCTGATGAGTTCTGCTATAAAGACTTAGAAGATAAAATGGTAAGTGAATATGTAAAGCCTCTGTCATCATAACAGAGGCTTTTTTTATTTTTATGGTGTAACGATATTAAATGTTTTAGGGAATATATCTAAACTACTACTTAATTCATTTAAAGCGTTTTGATCTCCATTAAAAGATACGTCATCTCTCTTATTTAATTGCTTAAATGTAGCTGCACCCATTGCTAGTTCAACAAGTTGAGCATGTTTAATTTCAATCTTATTATCACTACTAGAAGCAAGCTCTCTCTGTTTTTTACTAGGTGCTTTGCTTGAATATGTTAAGACACTATTTCTAAGGGAAATATAGTATCGCTGTTTCTTGTCTGTTACATTTAATTCGATTGAAATATCTTTATTCTTAGCTTTCTCGCTATTTACTCGAACGGCCAAGTAATCAAGAAGTAATTCCGTATCCATTTCAGCTAAAATAGCAGGTGAGGCTGTGGCCGAAGCAGGAGCTCCAACGCCATTTCTTAATTCATATGCTCCTTGTGCATAAAAGTTTCTCCACGTGGCATTCTCCGCCTGATAGGCAAGCTGTTCATATGTATCTGCTAAGAGTTGTTTTGCTTTAACATTCTCAGGCTGTGCATACACAAGTTTATTTAGTACTTCTGCTACATATCGATATTCACCTTTTTTAAAGTCTCGTACCGCTAAGTCTAGTACTTTTGCATCCCCACCCATATAGGCAATTGTTTTCTTTGCTGATTCAACTTGTGGAAGGGGATTTAATTCAGCCGGGTTACCATTAAAGAAGCCTAAGTACTTATCATAAACAGCTCTTGTATTATGGCTTAAGCTTCCGTAGTAGCCACGATTTCCAAATTCTTTTGCGATGTTAGGATTTAATTTAATACTATCGGCAAGCTCTGTTCCAGTCATTCCTTGATTAAGTCGATTTACAGTTTGATCGTGAATAAATTTATATAAATCTCTTTGAGTTGACATAAAAGAGACGACATTCTCATTACCAAATGTTGGCCAATGATGTGAGCTAAAGAGAACGTCAGCATTTCCATATTTTTCAAGCGCATGTTGAATATGTTTTGACCACGCTAAACTATCACGTACTTGTGCGCCTCTTAATGTTTGAATATTATGCATTGTATGAGTGATTATTTCTGCACCACAAAGCGCATTACTTCTTGGGAAGTAGGCCATCATCTCTGTTGGTGCTTCTGCTCCTGGAGTGTAGATAAATTCAATAGGAACTCCATCCACAACTAATCTCATATCTTTATCAATTACCTTTGTCGGTTTAGCTATTGCGTATTCACCGTTTGCAACAAAATTTCCTAGACCTGTTCCTATGGGTCCTTGAATATTAAAGTCTAGTGTTCTGGCATACATGTATTCAGCTCTTCTACTCATGGCCGCTCCAGCAATGACATTTTCGCTAACAGACTCATGAGTAAAGCCAACAGGCGCATATACTTTTACTTTTCCACTGTTAAGATCTTTCTTATTGGCCACACCATAGACTCCTCCAAAGTGATCAAGATGAGAATGTGTGAATATAACGGCCGTAACAGGTCTTCTTTCAACGTGTTTATTAATGAGCTCAAGTGCTGCTCTTGATGTCTCTGTTGCAGTAAGAGGGTCAATGACAATCCAGCCCTTTCTTCCTTTAACAAAAGATACGTTTGCAAGATCAATTCCTCGAACTTGGTAAATGTATTCATTAACTTTAAATAGGCCATTGATTGAATTAAGTTGTGATTGTCTCCAAAGACTTGGGTTTACTGTTTCAGGGGCGTCGCCTTTTGTTAGATGGGAGAATTTTTTAGGCTCATACACTACCTTTGTTCCATCTTTAGACATAATGGGGGTTTCAATAGTTGCTATAAAACCCTTATTAGCATTATCAAAGTCTGATTTGTCACTAAAGTCTAGCTCCGAATAAAGTCTTTGATTAGCTTCTTTCGTATAATTTGATGCTGACTTGGATTCTTTATTAAATGTGTAAGATCCACCTCTTGAGCAACCTATTATTACGAGTGTAAGAAGTAAGGTTGAAATTAAAATTCTTTTTTGCATAGATTCTCCTTTAACTTTTCATAGGAGAATAATCGGTTGGGAAGAATCGTTTTATGATAAGAAGGAAGGTTAAATAAGGTAAAGAAAAAGAGAAGGCTTCATTACTGAAGCCTTCAAATGTAGATGATTATGAGAATTGATTGATAATTGCTTCTTTATCAAAACCAAACTTTGCATAAAGCTCTTTGGCCGTATAAGAAGACTGACCAAAGTGGCCATCGTTACCAAGAGACTTGATTTCAAACTCAAGTCCTTCTTGCTTAAGAGCGTGGCATAACATTGCTCCAGCTCCCGCTGTCAGTTGATGATCTTCTACTGTTACCATTTTGTTACCATTCTTAGCTAGTTGGTCCTTGAATGTTTCTAGATCAATTTTATTAATGAATGGGTTATTGATAACTGTTACATCTTTTCCTTTAGCTGATAATTCTTCTGCTGCATCGAGGGCACCTTGAACAAGAGGGCCATGGGTAACAATAATTCCATCTTTACCTTGGCGAAGAACTTGAGCTTTACCCCAAGTGTAGTCTGAACCTTCAGTGTATGAAACTGGATGCTTTTCACGTCCAAAGAAGAATACTGTTGTTTCTGGTGTTTCACCTTTTTCAACGGCACTTTCATAGTTCTTAATCGCTTGATACATTAGACTTTCAGCTTCATCTCTTGATGAAAGGGCAACAACGCTTGTATTTGGAATACCTGCTACAGCTGAGAAATAAGTTGTTGCTTGGTGAGATGCACCGTCAGCAGCATCTTGAAAACCTGTGTGTGAGAAGAGACAGATTACTGCACCTTGAGAAAGTTGAGACATAATTAAAGGAAGGTTTCCTTTTGTTACACCAAATTGTGCAAATGTATCAACAACAGGAATAAATCCTTGTTTTGCCATTCCAACTGCTGTTGAAACCATATTTGATTCAGCAATACCTACATCAACGTAGTTTGCTGGAAATTCTTTTTGAAATGCTGCAACTCCAGTAGAGCCTGCAAGGTCAGCTGTTACTGAAAAGACTGGTAGTCCTTCTTTTGTCGCTTTAATCATTGCATTAGCTAGACCTGGTTGAACTTTATCAACAGGTGTTGAATTAGAAGAAGACTTCGCTTCTGGCTTAGAAGATAAGATTTCATTTGCCCAATTCATAAATTCTTCAGGACACTTATCTCCGCTATAAATCTCTTCTAGGAAAGCAGGAAGCTTTTCATCGTATGCGCCAAGAGGGTAGCCGTGACCACCTGACTTTGCTTCTTGTGTAGATTTAACACCGTAACCTTTAATTGTTTTAATAACGAGGGCAACAGGCTTGGCATCATTTGATTTAGCTTTTGCAATATTTTCTTCAATTGCTTGATAAACTCTTTCTAGATCGTGTCCTTCTTCAACACGCACTAGATCCCAGCCTTGTTCTTGTAGTGAAAGGAAGCTACCTTTCATATCATAGCTGTCTTCTGTAATTCTTCCACCAAGCTTTGTATCATTATCACTAATAATCATTAGAAATGGATTCATTTTTCCTTTCTGTGCAAGGCCTGGAATTGCTGCCATTGCTTCACGGGCCTCTCCTTCCATGCATCCACCATCTGAAATTACACAGATTGTTGCACGATCATTACCAATGGCCTTATCTGCAAGAGCAAGCCCTTGTGCTTGAGGAAGTCCTGAACCAAGTGGCCCATTAGAAATGAAAACACCTTCTGGGTTTAGGTGAGCTTCACCGTGTCCAGTTAGTTTAGAGTTTATTGAACGAAATCCTCTTAGGCTCTCAAAGTTTAATCCATCAAATCCTAGATTTGCTCTTAAAGCATAGATTCCGTTTTCAGCATGTCCTGCATCGTTTACGAAATTATAATTTTCAAACCAATTTGTTCCACTTGAGAACATGATTGAGTGAAGGGCACTCATCATTTCTGCAAATGCTGCTGGTCCACCCCAGTGACAAGCGGCTCCGCCAATAACAGCATGTTGATTCATTAATGCTACAAGGGCACGAGTTGCTCTTGGATCAGCTAATGTAATCTCTTTTCCGTTTTGGTCTTTGATTGTTGTTGCATAGATTGGTTGTTTTGTTGGTGCTGTTGCTAATTTGTTTTTAACGTTTAATGGCCTGATCTTAGTCGTCATTAATGTCTCCGAATTCATTGATTTTCAATAACTTATAAAAGGTATCATGAGAGAAATTTTTCTGGCCAGTCATTATTTAGGACGGCCAGTGTCAAAGGCTTTTGACAGTTTTCTTTGGCACAATTGGCCCAGAGTGTCAGCGCTAAGTGTTTGGAATTATAGCTAACATAAATTTTTTAAGTTTTATTCTGAAATGACGATAAAATATATGGAGACAGATATCAATAATTAATATGGAAATTAACTTTAAGAGAAGAGGATTCAAGAGATGTGTGATGCATGTTCAGCCGCTGGAAGAAATTGGTCTCTCGCAAACGGACCGCAGCGTAGTAAGCTAGTTAAGGCCAAAATCTTTTCTGCATTTAACGGAAGAGAGATAAAGGTTAAATTATGTTACTTATGTTCCATCAAACTTTTTATTGGTGGTGAAAAATCATTCTTACGCGAAAACCCCTCATTTAATTTTGAATTAAGCAACCAGCATGCTGGTAGTGAATTTGATTTTTAGATTTTATTATTTGACCCATCAAATTTTATCTAGATAGAATACCACCTTAGACAAGGTGGTTTTTTTATGCGCGAATACTCACAATTTCATTCTTCATTTGTGGCAAACGAGTTCTTGTCCGCAGATGACTCTCTACACGTTAAAGATAAGTACACTCAGGAAATGTTAGGGGAGATCGGCTTATTATCTCATGAGCAATTTGATCATGTCGTTAATTCGTCTAAAAAAGCTTTTAAAAATTATCAAGAATTCGATAGTGCACAAAGAAGTAATCTTCTTTTTAAATTAAGAGATGCTCTAGAGGATGAAGCCGAATACTTTGCTGAATTAATTTGTAGAGAAGCAGGTAAGCCAATTAAATATGCACAAGCTGAAATTAGCCGCTGCTTAGAAACAATAAAACTAGCTGCTGAAAAAGCACGTCATCATTCTAGTGAGACACCTGATCTAAGTTATGGACCCGGCGCAGATAAGATGGCCATGATTCAACATGAGCCAGAAGGAATTGTCTTTGGTGTTTCACCATTTAATTTTCCACTAAATTTAGCTCTTCATAAAATTGCCCCAGCTCTAGCTGTTGGTTGCAGTGTTATCGTTAAACCTTCACCGTCAACACCAATTACTCTTTTAGCTTTTGCCAAGCTCCTTTCAACAGTTGGTTTTCCAAAAGGTATTTTAAATGTCGTTGTCTGTGAAAATGATGTAGCACAATTATTCTTAGAAGATGATCGAATTAATGTTTTCTCTTTTACAGGAAGTGCGAAAGTTGGTTGGGAATTAAAAGCAAATTGTGGAAAGAAGAAGTGTCTTCTTGAACTTGGTGGCAATGCGGCCGTAATCGTTAATGATGTGGATGAACTTGATGAAGTCATTCCCAAAATTGTTAATGGTGCATTCTTATATGCTGGCCAAATTTGTATATCTACTCAAAGAGTTTATATTGCAAGTGAGATTTACGAGAACTTTGTTTCAGCATTCTTGGAAGAAGTTGAGATGGTTGCTTCAGGAGATCCTAGTGATAAGCTCATCACAAATGGGCCTGTTATTAATGCCGCAGCACTTGAGCGCATCCATAGCTGGGTACAAGAAGCTATCAATAAAGGGGCCGATCTTCTATGCGGTGGCCATGTTATCGATGAAGAGCATAATATCTATGCACCAACGGTTTTAACGAATACTGACCCTGATATGAAGGTGGTAAGCGAGGAAATCTTTGGTCCTGTCGTGATTCTAGAGCCTTATGACTCATTTTCTGAGGCAATTGAACTTGTAAATGATTCAAAATATGGCCTACAAGCTGGTGTTTTCACAAACAGCTTAGTAAATATGAAAGAGGCAAGTCGAAAAATTAAGGTTGGAGGATTAATCTTCAATAATATTCCAGGATTTCGTATGGATGCAATGCCATATGGTGGAATTAAAGACTCTGGTCTTGGTCGCGAGGGAATAGCTTATGCAATGGAAGATTACACTCGTAAAAAACTAATCTTATTTTAGGGGAAAGAATGAAAGCACTTTTATTATTCGTATTATGTTTCAGTAGTTTTGCATACGCTCCAGACTGGGGAAGAGATGTTCGATTAGAAAAAGGCGAAAATAGAGAAAACCTATATAAACTTTCAAATGAAGAATTAGAAGAAATAAAAGAGCACGGTATTAAGCATGCTCTTAAATGGCCTGTTGATGTTACAGGTCTTTATATACCATATGATGCTTTTGAGAATTTCTTTGAATTAAAAGATGAGAAATTTGTAAACTTTGTTCTAACAACTCTTGGTGAAAAGAAGTTTGGAGTAGATAGTGTTGAATCATTTTATCAATGGTTAGGACTAAATCCATATAATGATGAGAATGCAACTGGCATTTATCGTATCCCATATCCAGATGGAGAGAGACCTGATTACTATATGGGTGCAAGTATTGTGGATACAAAGTGGGGGAAAGGACTTACTTTTAGTTGTGCTACTTGCCACTCTGCAAGCCTATTTGGAACAAGTGTAATGGGGCTAACAAATAAGGCCGTTAAGGCCAACGAATTATTTGTTAAGGCAAGAAAGCTTCTTCCTTTAATTCCATCAAAAATGTTTCAAAAAGTAACTCATGCAACTGATGGTGAAGTTGAAATGCTTCGTCGCTCTCGTAAGAATATTGGTGCTGTTGGTGCAACTTCTCCAATGGTATTAGGGCTTGATACTTCACTTCCTCAAGTTGCCTTATCTCTTGCTCGTCGTAAGACAGATGAGTATGCGACAAAATCAAAACTAACTCAAATCTTTCCACGTTTTAATCCACTAGAGACAACTGTTGCTGATTCAAAGCCTGCTGTTTGGTGGAACCTAAAATATAAGACTCGTTGGTTATCTGACGGTTCTATCGTTTCTGGAAATCCAATCTTTACTAATTTCTTGTGGAATGAATTAGGTCGTGGAACTGACTTAAGAGAGTTAGAGAAATGGATGCAGGATAATCCTGATATTATTCGTGAATTAACGGCAGCTGCTTTTGCAACAAAGCCACCACGTATTGATGACTTCTTCGATATTTCTCGCATCGATATTAAAGCGGCAAAAAGAGGTGAGGACGTCTATAAGGATCGTTGTCAAAAGTGTCACGGTGAATATCAGAAAAATTGGTCTCTACCATTTTCAGGTCTAATGTCTAAGAGTGAGCAGATCAAAACTCGCAAGGTTATTTATCATGAAGAAACTCCTGTAAAGGATGTTGGAACAGATCCACTTCGTTACGAAGGAATGAAGTATTTTGCTGATGACTTAAATGAATTAAAAATTTCTAAGTGGATGAAAACAGTCGTTGAACCACAAGTTGGATATGTACCACCACCGCTTGATGGGATTTGGTCACGTTATCCATATTTACACAATAATTCGATTCCAAATCTATGTGAGTTAATGACTCCTCCTGATCAAAGAGTGAAAACGTTTTACCAGATACCATCTGATGATCCCATCTTAGACTTCAATTTTGAGTGTAATGGTTTTCCTGTTGGAATGGATATTCCTGATGAAAGACGTATTCCAGAAGCTTTCTTTGATACTTCTAGACCTGGTCTTTCTAATTCTGGACATTACTATCGTATCTTCACTGATCGCGATGGGAATGAATTATTAACTCAAGAGCAGAAGGCCGATTTAAGAGTATTTTTAAAGACATTATAATGGAATTTTATCTCGATACTTATATTGCTCACAGAGGGCTTCACTGCCACGAATGCCCGGAATGCCCAGAGAACTCTCTGGCCGCTTTTCAAGAAGCGGTTAACCACGGCTATGCTATTGAGCTTGATGTTCACTTATCAAGTGATGGGCATGTTATGGTCTTTCATGACGAGACCCTGACGCGAATGACTGGCAGCAATGGAAAGGTATCTCAATATACCCTAAAGAGCTTAAAAGAACTTCGCTTGGCAAAGGGAGATGAGGAAATACCAACCTTAAAAGAAGTCCTCGATCTTGTTCAAGGAAAGGTTCCTCTTGTTATCGAAATTAAAGTCATCGACCACGATGGTGTCTTAGAAGCTGAGGTTATGAAGTTGCTTCATAACTATGATGGAGATTATGCAATTCAGTCATTTAATCCAATGACATTAAAATGGCTTCGCAAGCATTACCCAAGTTTAACGCTGGGGCTTTTAGTTACAAGAGATTTTAGTGATACAAAGCTTAGTCGTCTAAAACAGAGAATCTTGGCCAATATGACTTTTATTCCAGTTATTAGGCCAAATTACATCGGTCTAGATATTGATACTTATTCAAAAATCCAGCTGCAAATTATCAAACGTTTCACTTTTAACCATCTGGTCTTTTGGACTGTCAGAACAAAAGAACAAATGCGGACAGCAAAGCGATTAGGTGCTAATATAATATTTGAGAATATTAAACCTTAATTGAGTCGTTTATGAAGAAGTTCGCATCATTTGTTATTGTCGTCGCTATTATCGCTACGGCCTATCTATTATTTCAAAAACTTAATACAGGAAGTGACACTGCTGGTGTTAAGGAAAGTGAAGTCATGGTCGTTGAGTTTGAGGACCGTGCCGCACCAAAATTAGATAATGAAGATTCTGATCCGGTAAAAGTTGAGGATGTGGAAGATGAAGTGAGTTCCTCTCGAGAAGGGCTTCTAATCCAATCGGATGAAGAGCTTGATAAAAGACTGGAAGAAAAAGAAGAGGAATTTGATCGTCTTGAAGAGCAATGGCTAAGTGACGTGAAGGATCTTTTCCTAAATGAGCTTCAGTTAACGGAACGTGAATACAAAGATTATCTAAATATGAGAGAAGGACTTTTTAGCGACAAGATTGCTGCTTTTGAAGATATGCATGATCAGCTTGAGGCGAAGTATGGAGAAAACTATACTTATAATCCTACAGAAGAAGAGATGGCCTTTGATCGTGAAATCCAAAAGAAATATGACGAGCTTCTTTTGAGAAAAATCGGTAAAGAAGCTTTTATTAAATACCTTGAACTTAGAGATCGTACTAACGAAAAAATACTAGAGAGCACAAAACAAGACGATGCTGCTCTTCTTATGGAGTTCTAGTTTGGAAAAATGGATTATAAAATCACGTAAGCAAGAGCATCGTGGAAATATTTTTCTTTACGAGACAATTGATGCTCACCATCCGACAAAGCCCATCGCTTGTGGCCCATATGATATTATTCGCCTTGCTGACTGGGTGAATGTGGTGGCCATCACTGAAGATAATAAGATCGTTCTTGTTGAGCAATATCGTTTTGGCATGGATGAGATCACTATTGAGACTCCGGCCGGCGCTATCAATCGAGGTGAAGATCCTCTTGTTGCAGCTAAAAGGGAGCTCGAGGAAGAAACTGGCTATATTAGTGACGAGTGGGAGAGTCTTGGCCGTGTTAGCGTCAACCCTGCTTTTATGACAAATAGTGCTCATTTCTTCTTGGCCAAGAATTGCCGCCCTGATGGAGAGCAAAACTTTGACCCTGATGAAGATATTGAATTAGTGATTAAACCAGTCTCAGAGCTAAAAGAGGTCCTTAAAAACATGGATCACTCACTAAGTGAGCTATGTATTAGCAGGTACCTCTTAAAATAGTTCTATTTCTTATGCTTTCTCTTGTTATTTCTATTTGGACGACTTTGTCCAGGTAACTCAAACCAATCACTTTCATCGATTTCATGATAGTAATCGGCCTCTTCAACAAGAAGGCCAGATGTTGTTTCAGGAATTGAGGCAATCTCAACACGCACACCTTCAGATCTAAGGTGGCGAACTAGCTCTATATAGTCAGAGTCACCAGATAATATGATGATTGTATCGACTTTTGAGGCAAGTTGAGTTGCTTTAATTGTAAGTGGGATATCTGCACTTTTGTGACAAGGAATAACTGAACCGTAGTAGTGGTTATGTAGTCTCTCTGTCAGCTTTGATGAGATATTCTTACCTTCTCTAAAATAGATTAGGCGATTAAGACCGCGGTTATCTAGTAACTTTGGGATAAGAGTGTCGAAGTTAACCATTGTATTTTGGTTATTTGTGACACTGTGAATGCTTCTTTCAATATTGTTACCGTCGATTAAGATAGCAACAGTTTGATTAATAAAAATTTCCATAAAATGCTTCGCTTTCGTCTGATTGGACATAGTCAGCATGGCATTGTCTGATTTGCTCTACGAGCATATCAGTCGACATCCCTTTAAAGATCTCATTGAGTTCGTCCTCATCAACATCTGTTCTTCCGAGCGCACAAGCTGCTAGCTCTTCTTTAAACATAATTGAAGGATCTTCAGGTTTTCTCTTATCTACAAGGAATTTCAGTAGCTCACTAATATCAAGCCTTTTGGCCTTGAATTTTTTGAAATACTTCTTAAACCAAATATGAGTCCAAGCAACATTAATAGCACCTGGGTCTTTATGGTATTTTAGTAGATAAAAGAATGCTGTACGTCCAAAGGTTTTTAATTTTCCTTTAAGTTTCGCAATACTAATAATTGCATTCTTGTATGCTTGTTCATAACCACGATCAAGATCTCCTTGGTCGAGCTTATTATCAGCATTTTTATCAAATCTAATATAAGTTGATTCGATATTTAACATTGCACCGATAACTAGTGTGAAGTCCTTTGTTCTCCACCATACCTTATCGATATCTTCTACACTTCTTGAGAATACTTCGACACCTTCAATAAATTGAACGATGTGCTCTCTACTATTTGCATCCACGTATTCCTTTAGACGTGGGAAATATTTTGAAAGGTTCTCTTCATTCTCTCCAAATAGTTTATCAAAGAATTTCGTACGAATACACTTTGACTCCATAACTTTGAACCCGTTCTCATCAATACGATGTGAACACTCATTTTCAGCGTAGAGATTATCCTCAAGTAGAGAAGTCATCTTTGCTGCTGTAAAGATTAGTTCAATAAACTCACTTACTTCATCAAGGTTGATATAAAGGTCACCACCAGAAGTTGCCTGGAAGAGATCTGATAGAAGTAGAATATTTTCACCAAATGTCTTAAAGTCATCAGTCCAAAGTCCCATTTCTTCAAGAGCTGCCTTTAAACCAACTAGAGCGTTATTGAGTTGGTTATCTCTTAGGCCTTTCGATACTCTTGGGTTAGTCGTGTCTCCTTCAACAGCGTACCCTTCAAGTACGTAAGGAAGGACATTCCTAAAGAGCATGATTGAGTTAAAACCTGTCTTATTTCTTACGATTTGCGCTTGATAAGTAGGGAAGCCATCTTTATTTCTAAAGTAACGGAAGTCCCTTGCTACCTTTGCAAATTCCTCTGTCAGGATAACGTATGACTTTTTCGTAATTAATTTGTACTCAGGTACTTCTAATTCCGTTGGGAACTCTCTCTGATCAATATAAACTGGGTCAGGAGATTGCATACGATCACTGAAGAATCTAAACGTCGCATCAGAGAATAGTTGTGCTTCAATTGCTCCATCGATGATTTCAAAAATACGATCTATAGCATCACTTGAGATCATGAGATCAAAGTTTTCACTTCCCGGAGGATCAAGTTCAGAACAAATCCATTTTGAACTACCTTGCTTATCTGGATCATATGCAGGGTTTGGTTTACATGGAATTGGATACATTAACTCTGATCGAGGAACTGGATCAAAAACTCTTTGAGTGAACTCAATTAGAGTTCTCTTAAAGTTATTCATATTGATAAGATCGGCCTCATCTTTAGGCTTATCTTTTCGACGATTAATTTCTAGTAGGACTTCATTTGCAAAACTTAGAATATCCTTTGCTGAGAAGAAGTCTCTCTTTTCAGTTACAGGGTGAAGGATTGACTTCACCTTACGGATTAACTTTAGAGCAGTTGCCGTATTTTGAACTGAATCGGACTCAATAGAGAAGTCTGTAAAGAAAGCATCATATAATACTTCCGCTAGGCCTTCTGACATTTCAGTTAAGTGATATAAGTCGTCTCTATTGATGATTAAGTTATTACCACCAAGTACAAGCCCTTTTAAAGACATTGCTTGAGAGTAGAGTGCTGTATTAAATTCTTTCTTGAACAGGGCCTGAGATTCGTCTAGGCGTAAAATAAGTGACTTGATTAAACCATCTTGATTAACAAAGTCTTTATTAAGTAGGTAATTTGATAGCTCTGCCTTAATTGAAAGGAATCGATTTACATAGTCTTTTTTTGAAACAAGACTTCTTGTCGTCTCCTCTCCATCTTTCATCTTTTTAAAGATTTCAACATTCTCAATATGAAAGTCTAGGAATGCTAAGTAGCGATAGACAATGGCCACAACATTTACTGTCGACTTAAGCTCTTTAAAAGAAAGGTGCTCAACACTTGGTGGAAGACGTAAGATATTATCTTTGTAGTTTCCAACAAGGTTCTTAAGAGCGATTCCTTTTTCTAAGTCTTCAGGCTTTTTAAAGAATTGTTCAATAATATTATTAATATCAGTTACTGTAATAACATTGTCGCTATCTAGTTCATCAAGTAAAAGATCCTGAACTGAGCGAACTTGAGCTAAGAAGAAGTTATTCTTTTCTAAAGATGTTTTTTCAATATAGTCCTTAGAAAGATACATCAGATCAAAGAATAGGGCAGCAAGTGGATCTGTCTTACTTAGAATCGTTAAGAGTTCTGGTAGTTGTAAAACTTCTCTTGTTCCACCTGTTGTTAGTACTTTTAGAGCAAGAAGAGAGTTTGTAAAATCATCTCTAATATCTAATTCGTATAACTCAATAATATCATCTGCAAATTGCAGAATATTCATTTGATGATCACGAGGAATTGTAATGTCTTCATTTAAAAGCTTCTTAGCATTAGTACTAAGCTTTCCAATTTCTGCACGAAATTCTTTTTTGATTACAACCTTGCGATCAAAGTCTTTATCTTCGATTTCTTTAACTAAGTCAGTTAATATATTTATCGACTCAAATGAGCGAATCCCCACATTAATTAAGCTAAGGGCAAGTTCTACATCAGAGTATGAGAATACTTCTGGATTACCTCTGATTAGATCTCGTTTCGCGTAACGTAGTAATGCTTTTAGTTTTCTATTTGTCTCTTCATTTGTTCCCAGAATTTTTGAGATGATATCATCTGAAGTAAAGAACTCGTCGATGATATTATTGATATCATCAATAGTGATGATATTCTCTTCTTTCTGGTGCTCGTAAACATAGAGTTTTAATTCTTCAATATTATTTGCAAGCTCATTAAAGTAGGCTGAACCATCCTTATAGTATTCTTTCTTTAGGAAGAAGATATCTGCAATATTCTCTAAGAATACTGGTAGAAAAGTAAATAATTGGGCGAATTCATCAGAGTCAATATAGATTCTCGATCCACCAAGAAATAGCTTCTTAGCGAATAGAAGAGAGTTGATAACTTCTTTACCAAGTTTAAAGTCTTTTAGGTCTTTCGTGATATCTAAAATTAGATCCTGAATATCGATGGCCTGTGCAGGACCTGGAATATCTCTTAGAATTACATTGATATTATCTGCAAGAACATTTGATTGTTGTCTCATTTGAGCAGAAAGTTTTTCGTACTTTTTTAAAGTCTCAACTTTTTGCATCTCTTTAACTGTATCAACAATCTTTACACCAGAGCGATTAATCTCTTTTAAGATAGCAAAGAATGAATCAATTTTTGAACGAGACATTTGTCCTGGGATATCTCTTTGAAGTAGAGAGTTTAATTTAAAGAGTAGATCAAGCCCTTCGATAATATCGTCAGCAGAGCCAGGAGGGTTGTTCATATACTTTCTAGCAAAGCGTACGATGTCTTCTCTAAAGAAGAAGCGCTTGTCACGACTTTCAACATATTTGAACTTATTTAAGGTGTCTTGGACACAATTAAGCTCTTTTTCAATATTAACTTCAAATATTTTCTTAATTCTATCGGTGTCGATTTTACAACTAGCTGAAATCCCGTCGTACTCAGCGATATCTGCTCCGTCGACTGGGTCATCATTAATAAATCCACATGAGGAAATGAGTAAAGAAATTGCTAGAAAAGCAAAGAAATTACGTAATTTCAATGTGTTAATGTACTTGTTCATGTTGTTCACGATAAAATTCTAGAAAATTTCTAGTTAAATGAAAAGGAATAACCGTATAATTTGTAATGTTTTTGCAATGTGCGTTAAGTTTGTACACATAATCTGACGGATAAGTGTCCAAACTGTTAACACCTAGGGTAATGGCTACTAGGTTGGCTTTAAGTTCTTCTATTTGTGAACCTTTTCTGATTTAATAATCTTTAATGAATAATTTCATCAAAAGATTTACATTACTTTGCTTGTCAATTTCAAGCCTATCTACGCTAGCGCAGCTAGACGGAAGCATCTCGTATGAGAAGTTCCAACGCTTAAATGATCCTGCCAAGAAGTCTGAATATGACGATTGGGCCCAAATTGAAGGGAATTATGAATCAAAGATGTGGAATGCAAAAGTATATGGTGAATTTGCAGCTAGGGCCTATGTAAGTAAAGAGGCAGCTTTTAATTTCTCTGCTCCTGAAGCTTATGTTGAGTTTAAAGATGATGAGAATCGTATCAGTGTAGGCCGCCAGTTATTAAGATGGAATGAAAACGAAGACTATTGGTTATTAAATACCTTAAATCCAAATCAAGGCTTCTATCTCTTATCAGAAAAGAAAGAAGGACTAGTTGGGATTCAATACGATCACAAGTTTAATAAGAATATTAACTTCTCGGTATTCTTCTCTTACTTCTTTGTTCCAGGATTAAATCCTAGTCTTGAAGTTGAAGATGGAAATATTACGAGTCGAAGTGAGTGGGTAAGACTTCCTCCAAAGTATACAGTTCTAGAAGGAAATCTTCTTCCTATTTATTACAGTATTAATATGCCTAATATCTATAATGATGTTGTTAAAAATAAGTCTCTTGGATTTAGGTTATCTGGTTCAAATGAGGAAAGAAACGCAGAGATCTCGGCCTTCTTTATCTATAAGCCACAAAATAGTCTTCAGATGAATGCTGAGGCACGCTTTGATCAAGATAATGATCGTGTTGCTGTTGATGCATCTCCACTTGTAAACCACCATTTATTTTATGGAATTCAATATAAGCAACAACTAGGCGATGTTCAGATGGTTGCTTCAATTGATATGAATGATCCTACGGCAACATTTGGAAATGACTTTAAAGTTGTAGACTTTAGTCGTGAAGAAGATAAGACATTTGAGTCTGACTATTTTGTTATTGAGCCAAACTATGAAAAAGAAAGTTATGCCTCAATCTCATTTAATGTGAATCAAGGTTATTATATGTTTTCTTTAAACTATATTAATCTTCTGACTAATAATCAGCGTGGTTCAGATGACTTCTTCTCTGATACAGCAAAGTGGGCAAGTGCTCTTGGGATGAGAGGACGTTACTACTTTACTGACTTCATTAATGTAATGGGTGATCTTAAATATGACTTTGAAAGAGAAGATATCATTTTAAAGGCCGAAGCAACTTATGCCTTCTGGGCAGGAAGTGCAAGTGTGAATCTAGGTGCCGAGCTTATTAAGTCGCCAAAGAAGAACTCTTATTGGTCAGCTTATCGAGCTAACGACACCATCTATTCATCACTTCGTTTTGCTTTTTAATTCTTAAACATTTCCAGTTTGAACATTCCATAGCGCACGATAGAGTCCATCTTGTTTAATGAGCTCCTCATGAGTTCCGCGTTGTTCAATTCTTCCTTCATTTAATACACAGATTTGATCTGCATGAATAATTGTCGAAAGACGGTGGGCAACCATAACTGTTGTGCGACCTTGAGTGATGGTCTTAAGTGATCTTTGAATGGCGGCCTCTGTCTCGTTATCAATAGCGCTTGTGGCCTCATCAAAGATAAAGAGCTTTGGATCCTTTAGGATGGCCCTCGCAATTGCAATACGCTGCCTCTGGCCTCCTGAGAGCTTTTGTCCTCTTTCTCCTACTATTGTTTGATAGCCTTGGGGAAGGAGTTCAATAAAGTCATGGGCCTCCGCTAATTTTGCGGCCTTCATGGCATCCACTTCCGTTGCATCATTTGATCCGTAAATAATATTGTCTAGAACAGTTCCATGAAAGAGGTAAGTGTCTTGTGAAACAAAACCAATATGAGAGCGAAGAGAGTTTTGCTTTAGCTCTTTTAGGTTTCTACCATCAAAGTTAACATGGCCTGATTGAGGATCATAGAAGCGCTGAAGAAGTTTTAGCATTGTACTTTTTCCCGAGCCTGTTGGACCAACAAGAGCAACAGTTTGTCCTGCTTGAATTTTAAGAGTGATATCTTTAAGTCCAGTGTTGTCTTCTTCATCATATTTGAAATTGATATTTTCAAAACTTACTTCACCATCAAAGCTTTCCAATTCTTCTTTTCCATCAATGACTTTAATCTCTGTTTCAAGTAGGTCCATGACACGAGAAGTGGATGCCATTGAACGTTGGTAGAGATCAAAAGTTTCACCTAGGCGAGTTAGAGGCCACAGAAGCCTTTGGACTAAAAAGATTAACACTGAATATGAGCCCACTTCTAATGATCCATCAAAGACTTGAGATGCACCTATTGTTAAAGTGAAAAGAAAACCACATAAAACGGCCATACGAATTATAGGGCTAAATGAAGAGGATACTCTAATGGCCTCTTTATTCGCTCTAGCGTAGCGATTTGATTGTTTTTCGAGACGATTGTATTCAAACTTTTGGGCCACATATGACTTAATAGTCATCATACCTGCAATATTATTTACTAACATACTTGCTAGTAGGCCCGCTTCACTTCTTACATTTTGATAACGTGGCTGAACTTTTCTTTGGAAGTAAAAGCTTCCCCATAAAATGAAAGGTACCGGCGTAAGAGAGAGTAGGGCAATTTGTGGTGATAAGTAAAAGAAGATTGCACCAATAGAGACAACTGTTGTTAGTGTTTGAATAATATCATTTGCACCAATATCAAGAAATCTCTCTAGCTGATTAATATCATCATTTAAAACAGTCGTTAAATTCCCTGAATTCTGTTCTTGATAAAAAGAAATATGAAGATTTTGAAGGTGATCATAAGCTTCCATTCGAAGGTCGTGTTGAACTTCTTGCGCCAGGCCTCGCCACCATACTTTTAAGAGGTATTCAAAGAGTGATTCAAGTGCCCAAATAATAAAAGTTAAAATGGCCAAGATATAGATTTGATGGATCTTATCACTAATTCCCATCTCTGCTAAAAAAGATTCCTCTTGTTTAACAACGGTATCGACAGCAAGACCTATTAATAGGGGTGGAGCAATATCGAAAATTTTATTGAGAATAGAAAAAGTTGAGGCAGTATAAATTTGGCCTTTTTTATTGTTAAAATGGTTAATTAATTTACGTAAAGGTGAGGATTGTGAATTCATTATATATGTTCCTAGTCATAAAATCTGTACTGGACGAATTATGCCTGAAACTTATATACTTGAAAAGTTCCCCGCCAATCTCATTAGTATAGAATCGTTGTGCTTGAGAGATTGACGAGGGTGAAATGCGTAGTCTAGCTAGACCCTAGACTACGTAATTACTAGCAAATTCGAAATTTCTTTTAATTTCCTTGCCATTGTCGCTAGAAACTCTCTGAGAACTTTCTTCCTGCTCGCCCTCAGCTTCTGCGAAGTAATTATCAATCGTCTCTGCATAATCTTTTAGCAGAGTTTCCCTTAGTTCTTCTTTTGATACTTTTAAGACATCACAAATAGAATTTAGTGATCTTAATGGAACAGAACAAAGTCCTCTTTCAATATTGCTGATAAATTGACCGTTCTTGTAACCTAGTCGATAAGATAAACCTTGTTGAGATACCTTAGGTGACAAGCTGCGTCTTCTTTGTTTAATCAATTTTGCAATGTTCTCAAAAACTCTTTTCTCTTTCATTGTATTAACCTCCAGTTTTATCGATTACCAAGAATTGTTATTTGGTACTCAATAATGATATTATGTTTAGGCAATATTATTTACTTACAAATACGTAAGGTTTATTATGGTAATAAAATTAATGGCTTGCACGCCAAATCAAAAGAAAATCTTTAGAGAGTCGGCAATAGAATCCATTTGTAGTGCCAATTTTGTGTATTTAGATGAGCTTCCTTATGATCTGGGGCCTGGTGAAATCCTATTTGTTGAGCTCGATGAAGTTACAGATGAGCTTCTGGATGAGGTTCAATACACAAAAGTTAAGTTCTTATTCTTAACTGACACGCTGCAGGGGGATAATGTCGGCCGATTTATTTCGCTAGGGGGCAATTGCCCTATTATGAAAAGCTTAAGTGAAGAAGATTTTATTTCAGAAATCATAAGACGAATTCATCAAAAGGAAATGTTTAAATTACTACACTTGGTGAGTCCAACTGATGTTGAATTATTTAGATTTATTCACCGAGCGGGTAATGGAGAAAAGTCAAAGTTAAGTGAATTAATTTTTGGCTCTACAAGTGAGAGCACTATTGATGTCAACTTAAGTCGTTTAAGAAAAAAATTAAGGGACCCAGAAGTTGGAAATGACTTCTTTAGAATCATAACTAAAAATGGACGACTTTACATTGTGAGTTGTCTGACTAATTATGAGATTCCAGGACACTTATTAAAGAATGAAAATAAAAAAGTAATTTGAGATGACAATGAGATTAATGGCCTACACTGCAAATGAAAACAAACTTTATCTAGCGGATAAGATTGAAGAAAAGAGCGGCCTTAAAATTGAGTATATAAAAAAATTTCCTAAGTATAATGGCGTTGGTGAGTTACTTATTCTCGATCTAGATGATGAGTCGATAGAGTTTAAAGATAAATTAATTGATGAGATTCAATATATTGATGCAAACTTTGTCTACTTAGTAGGGGACTTCTTTGGGGATCGAAACAAGCGTATTATTCATATGGGTGGAGAGCTCTTTACTTTTAAAAGTTTAAATGACACAGACTTTATCGAAGTTCTTTTTAATCGTCTCGTTACTTTAGAAATCTATAAATTATTCTCTATCATCGGACGTACTGATATGGACCTCTTTAGGGCCATTAACCGTGCAGGTAATGGAGAAAGAGAAATAATATCAAAAAGTCTCTTTGGTTCTTCTAGTGAAAATACAATTGATGTGAATTTAAGTCGTTTACGTAAAAAGCTACGTGACCCTGAAATTGGAAATGACTTCTTTCGTATTATTACAAAATCTAGACGCTTCTATCTTGTAAACCAATTAAATGGTTATGAGATACCTGAAGAATTGCTTATCTAAAAAAAAAAGCAAGTACATTAGTCGTAAATCTTTAAGTAAATTAAGTACAACTTTTCTTTCTTCACCGAGATAATTCCTTAATAACTATAATTAGGAGATTTCGATGAAGACGAAGTTACCAACTATAGCGCGATTAATTCTTGGATTTTTATTTGTATTTTTTGGAATAGCGGGACTTTTTAATCTCCTTCCACCGCCAGAGAATATGCCTAAGGATCTTCAAACTTTTATGGGAGGTCTTATTGCTGCCAAGTATTTCTTTCCGCTTTTAAAAATAACAGAAATAACTTGTGGTGCTCTTCTCATGATTGGAGTCTTCGTTCCATTGGCCCTTGTTGTTCTTGCACCAATTATTCTCAATATATTGCTTGTGCATATTGTGCTGGATCCATCTGGACTTCCTATTGCAATCGTTTTGGTCGTTTTAGAAATCTACTTAGCTTTCTTTAGTAAGCCTTACAGTGATATTGTTAAACAGATTTTTCGTTGTCCATTAAAAGAGGAATTAGATAAAAAGAAGCAACAAGAAGGTTGATTACTTCTGACACTTTGGACAGTAGTAAGTTCCTCGCTGAGCAAGTGTGATTTTCTTAACTTCTGTCTCTTTACATAGGCCACAGATCTTTTGATAAAAGACAACAAGGTTTTTTACACCTTCACCCTTTTCACCAAAGGCATCTTGATAGCCACCAGAAAAAGTTGTACCGCCTGTGCTAATGGAATCATCGAGAACAATCTTTACGGCCATATAAACTTTTTCAAGTTCAAGCTTCGTTAGGGTCTTCATTCTTCGCGTTGGACGAACTCCTGCTCTTGCGCAAATTTCGCTGGCCATATAATTACCAACACCGGCAAAGAAGTTTTGCTCTAAGAGAAATGGTTTTAACACTTTATTAGGACGCTCTTTTTTTAACATCAAAAGATAATCAAGAGTGAATTCTTCTTTTGATACATCAGGTCCTAAGCGCGTAAGCCATGTGGCCTCATTTGGTGGAGAGTAGAGGTGAAAGACACCAAAGCGGCGAGGGTCAATATAGCCTAGATGAATTGGCCCTTTTGCATTTGTCCCAATGAGTTTTACATGAGTATGCTTTTCAGTAATCTCTTCCGTTGCAATTCGCCACGAGCCCGACATCCCCAACCCTGAGATCGCTCGCCACTCATTCCCATCTTGATCCTCAAAGAAAAAACGCAGAACCTTTCCCTGGCGCTCTACACGCTCAAGAGTCATGCCCTTAGGATTGAAGTCCTTATCCTTAACAATGGAATCACTCACATCAGAGTATGCGACTTCCTCGATCTCCATTGGGAGAACGTGAGAGAGTTGTGATTTGATGGTTTCGACTTCTGGTAATTCTGGGATAGCGCACTTCCTGTAATATTTTACGAAGAACATCTCCGCTATTAATTCGCTGCCATTTTACATGGCCACTTTGAAATTCGCAATTACCAATTCTCGTAAAACTTTTTAAAGAAATATGAAATTTTATTTCTAAAGGATGGGTTTAGGTAAGAGTTGTAAGGTGTTCATTTTGTTATTGGAGAGTTTTGATGCAATTGTATGTGCCTAAAATTGTTGATGTTTTGGAGCTTGTTGAGGCTTAAGTTTATGGGGTTAGGTGGCGATGTGTGATTATAATAATCAACTATGTCAGGACTTATGAATAAACTCATAAAAATTAATCACGTATTACAATTTATTGTTTATGTCGTATTTATTATCTTTTTAAGCGTTACGATTTATTCGAGTCTTTCAGCTTCTAGAGGTAATTCAGCTGAACAAGTCGATTTAAATAAGAGTGAGAATGGTGATAAGCTTGGAGAGTATGTCTCCATTCCTGTAACAGCTTCTAATGATAAGTTTCTAGTCTCATATGTTGTTAACTTTGATAAAAATAGAAGTTCTTACAAGAACTTCAAATCATCTGGTAGTAATGAAAAGTATACATCTTTTTTAAGCCCTAACCTATGGGGATGTTATCGTTGTTCCATTTCAAATTTAAAAATCATTAATCGTAATACTTCAAAATCCAAAGACTTATTTGATGGAAGAGAAGTTATTGGTGGCTTTGCAATACCAAGAAATAAAGATCGAGATGGCAAACCCAGAAAAAATAAATTAGATAGAATCTTCTTCTCAAAAGTTGATGCTGATTACAATTCGGACAAAGTTTTAAGTTCAAAAGATGGATATAGACTCTATATTTCTGACTTTAGAGGAAAGAGTAAAGTAGCACTCTCTCCTGAGGGAACAGATGTAGTTGGTTACCGTGTCGATTACGAATTTAAGAAGATATACATACAAGTGAAGAAAGATAGTAATAAGAACTTTAAGTTTGATGATGGTGATGACGTGGTTGTTCTTGATGTTAGCTTGAGTGAGTACTTTGAGAGTTGATTGAAGAACTTGATTGTAAAAGAATGGGTTCTTTTTCTTAATGCGAGGTCAGTGAAAAGACGCATGGATCTAATACTCACAATATGATTAATATAGGTGGTTTCTAGTGCTTAAGAGAATTAGTAGGGTAAGTAACTTTGGTGTCTATCAAGATTTCGTGTGGGGAGAGTCCCTTAAGAGATCGAATCGGATTATTGATTTTAATAAATTTAACATTATTTATGGAAGAAACTACTCTGGAAAGACAACTTTGTCGAGAGTAGTACGATGCTTAGAGAAACAGTGCAAGCATGAGGATTACAAAGAATCGTCTACTGTTTATACGGTGAATGGCGGCGAAGAGATTTCATGTGAAAATCTAAACAACTTTAATCAGAATCTAAGAGTTTTTAATAAGGATTTTGTTAAAGATAATTTATCTATTCTTTTCAATGATGATGCAGAAATTTCTACTTTCGCTGTTCTGGGTGATAAAAATGTAGAGGTTGAAAGTAAAATCAAATCTACGAAAGAGAAACTTGGGAATGTTGACGAAAAATCAGGTCAAATCTATGATTACTTTTTAAAGAGTCAATCATTTAAAGAAAAGAAAAAAATACATAATGATTTGGTCACTAAGAAGGATGATGTTCTTAGAAACAAAGCACGAGAGATGAAGTCTGATAGTGATTTTGGTGATGTGTCTTATTCTATTAGTAAGATAAAGGTTGATATTGGAAAAACTCTTGAGGATGATTTTGTTCCGGCAGATAAGGCAGAACAAAGTAAGTTAAGAGAGATCATTAACGAAGATGAGAAAGATACATTGGCCGAGATGCCACCTGTAGTGTTTTCGTTGGAAGAGGCTTTTAAGGAATCGTTGATCTTGCTAGAGTCAGAGGTAACAGCAACTGTTACTATTAACGACTTGGAAAGCAATGCATCTGCACAGTCATGGGTGAAAAGTGGGATTGAACACAACAAAGAAAGAGATAAGTGCCTTTTTTGTGATAACTCACTTAGTGAATCCAGTTGGAAAAGATTAAGGGACCATTTCAATCGAGAATCAGAGCTTCTTGAACAAAAAATAGATAGTACTTTAGCAAAACTAGATATGGAGGTGCGAAAACTTGAAGGAGTTTCAACTCCTTCAGTTGAAGGAGTTTATTCGGAGTATAAGGCTGAATTTGAACAAGCCTCTAAAGCAATAAATGAAAAGATAGCTAAAATGTTGAGCAATTTAAATATAGTGATTGAACACCTTAGTGCAAGAAAAGGTAATATATTTAAAAAAATATCAATTGATGAAGAATTTGTTGTTAGTAATTCATTTCTTTTTGAGTCAGTGAACAAGTTAAATGAGGTTATTGAGCAAAGTAATAATCATCATAAAGAACTGGATAAAAATAAAAAAATCGCAACCAGTAAATTGAGGTTATCAGAAGTTTATAATTTTATTCAAACGATATCTTATGAAGAAGAATTAAAGAAGATAGGCATTGCAAAGAAAGAGTCAGATGATGCAAATCAAGAAAAGATGGAGTCCAAAGCTAAAAAGGAAGAATTGGATCAGTTGCTAGTTTCCTTGGAGTCAGAGCTTAAAGATGAAAGTAAAGGGGCTGAGAAAATAAATAAGTTCTTAGCTGATTATTTTGGTCATGAAAGTCTTAGGCTTGAACATTTTGAAGAGGATGATGTCGGAACATTTAAAATTATGCGAGGTGGTGAGGTTGCTAAAAACCTAAGCGAGGGAGAGTCAAGCCTTATCGCATTTTGTTATTTTATGGCAAAACTCCATGACTTGGAAACAAAGAAAGAAGAAACTATTATTTGGATTGATGACCCGATATCTAGTCTCGACTCAAACCACATCTTTTTTGTATTTAGCTTAATTGAGAATGAGATAGCGGCCCCCTCTGATACCGGTAGCGGAAACAAATATAATTACGATCAACTTTTCATATCAACTCATAATCTGGAGTTCTTAAAGTACTTAAAGCGTCTAAGTCACCCTTTTGTTAAAGATGATAATGGAAAAAAGATTGATCAGAGTGAGTATTTTTTAATTGAAAGAAATGAAAATCGGTCAATTATAAAGTTAATGCCTAAACATCTCTATCATTATGTGACTGAATTTAATTATTTATTTGAAAAAATTAAAGCTTGCGCAGAAGAAAGTGCTGAAGGTGACAATTATGATATTTTCTATAACTTTGGAAACAATCTAAGAAAGTTTTTAGAGAGCTACCTTTTTTATCGTTACCCTAATAGAGATGATTTAAAAACAAAGGTTTCCAGATTCTTTGGAACAGATGGAGTCGCAAAAACACTAATAATGAGGATTTCAAACGAGATGTCTCATGCTGATGGGACAGTCGAGAGAAGTTCGATGCCTATTGATGTTTCCGAGGCTCAAAAAGTTGCTTGCTATGTTTTAGAGAAAATTAAAGAAAGGGATCTTGAACAATACGAAGCGCTGGTGCGCTCTATAAGGTAGATGTTATGGCAAAAAGAAAGAAGAATGTTATCGGAGATATTGAGTTTAAGACACAGGGAGAGGCGATCTCATATACTAGAGAGTTTTTACTTGCTTGTGAATCAAAAGGGGAGATCATTTGTGGTGATGATGAATGGGACTTTTTGTGTGATTTAATAAAAGGTCATCATGAGTGGAGTGTGAAAAAGGGAGTAGGAGTTAAGAAATTTCTCATAGGTAGAAGTGCTATGGGAGGTCACATCGAATTAAATTTGGTTAGAAAGGATGATTCATTTGTTGATATAAGTTGGAGGAAGAGTGTTACTGGGACAGTAACGTCTCCTTTGAAGAATTTAAACTCAGCAATGAGGGAAGCCATCGAGTATCAAATTGAAGACTTTCGAAACACTGTGTTTTCACCGGGGAGTGTTTGTTATTTGTGCGAGAAGGAGATTGAGAGTTCGTCTGATTTGCACATTGATCACTCTTCTCCAACATTTTTGGAACTTTTTGAACTATTTATTGAGGGCAAGGTTTTGCCAACGGAATTTGAGGATTGCTTAGATACAAATAGGGCGATCTTTAAAGAGGTTGATTTGGACTTCAAGGAGGAGTGGGTGAATTATCATGAAAACAACGCTGTTTTGAAATGTGCACATAATCTTTGTAATTTAAAACGTAAGAAGAAGTAGGAGATATTGAGTGATTAAAAGCTTCATTGAGATTATCGAGAATATTGCGGATAGAGAGAAGGAAATTTTAAACGAATCTGATGAGACGCATCCAGGTATTATTGGTCAGATGTATGAGGGGCTAACGGCTGAATTAGTTAAAAAACTTTCTGTTGATATATTTAGCGATCTTGGGTTGAAAGTTTCAAAGGGAGTTGTTGTTGACTCTGATGGTACTGAGTCTGGTCAAATAGATTGTATGTTAGTTGTGGGAGATGGAGAACAGATACCTTATACGGATAATTATAGGTATGACGTTAATGATGTAGTGGCAGTTTTTGAGGTAAAGAAAACAATAAATAAGACCGAAATGAGAAAATCCATGACTCATCTGCGTAAGATATGTGACTTAGTACCTTCAAAATCTTTTCAGGCAAACCTTTTTGAAAGAGCGTTTTTGGCTGTGGTTGGGGAGCCCGCAAGAAAACTTGAGGTTGTGCACAAGGAGAAGCAGGATCATAAAGCAGTTATGCACAGTTTTCTGGCTCTTGAGTCGGTGTTACCGCTCAGGATAGCTATTGGTTTTAATGGATTTGCTACAGAGAGTGGATTTAGGAGTAGCTTTTTGGACATTTTGGGCGAACATGAGGGAAAAAAAGGAGGTTCACCTTTTTCTCTACCCAGTCTAATTATTAGTAACAACTACTCAATAGTAAAGCTTACTGGAATGCCATTTTCTGCTTCTGAGTTAAGTAAAGAGTGGGACCTTCTTGCATCGTCTAGCTCATCGGGCATAGAATGTTTAGTTGAATTAATATGGACGAGATTAAACTTTTATTTTGGAGTACCTGCGGAGGTCTTCGGTGATGATTTAGAGGTTCCTGTTATGATGCCACTTTTGAGAGCATTTTATCGCGAAGACAAGAAAGGGTGGGAATATAGTGCAATAGAAATGACTGAGGCAAAGCTTAAAGAAGCCCGAGATTATGAATCGGAGGATTGGTTTCCGCCTGAGATTTCTGACTGTGAAAGATTGTACTTAGCCTGCTTAAGTTCGAATCCTGGGATTCACTATAAAGACAAAAGACTAAAGAGGATTGCTCTGCGATATGGCACAACTGCCGCAAAGGTTTTTCGATCATTAAATGATAAAAGAATTGTTTATAAAAGAAATGGTAACGTTGATTATTTAACAACTGAGTTGGCAATAATATTTCATCCGAGCGGGAAAAGCTATGCTTTGGATATGGCAGATACTAAAGCGTCTCTATGGATGCAAAAGTACGGGGTTAGCAAATAATTTTATTCTGTTAGGAGAAAAAATGTGAAGCTTGGTGAAAAAAGTAGAATTGAGGCTATAAGGCACGTAATGGGAACTATTTTCAATTCTCAAAAAATACTTAAAACGCTCGCGCCTGATTATAAATGGGCAGGTCTTGGAAATTTGTTAGGTGATTACGGCGAGTGTATTGCAATCGACCACTATGGAATGGATAAGGCGCCGGCTGGATCTGCGGGTTTTGATGCGATTACAGAAGATGGTAAGACTGTTCAGATAAAAACTAATAATGCTGCAAAACAGATTGGTTTTCGTGGAGGTGCTGATCTTATTCTTGTTTTGAAGGTATTGAAGATGGAAGTTGGAGTGAACTGTTCTTTGGGGATTTTGAATTAGTGAAATCTCAGTCAACATATTCAAGTAGGGACAACAAGCATATGATTGGTGTTAGTAAGCTTGAGAAGTTAGCATCAAGTTATAAACTTCCCATAGTAGGTGAAATTGTGAAAAACTCTTAAATCGAATGAAAAAGAGTGAAATAAAAGAAAGCTCGAATCAACGTCTATATCTTTAACTTAACGAAATAACTGACTTTTTATTTTGTGCCTGTTTATCTCGGGTAACTCAGGCACTTTTTAATTCCTTTTTTATGTGGGCAGAAGTTTATCACTATGGTCATTTTTTTTGAATTTTTTTCTCTTGAGAATGGGTGGAGGTTCGCGTTGTAAGGTGTTCATTTTGTTATTCACTTCATTATTGCAGTGTTGGTATGTGCTTGAAATTATGGAGGTTTTCTTCGGTGAATATATTAAGTTTAGATTAAAAAGTGGCGAAGTGTAGCTATCTATTAATCATTTATATCTTAAGAGGGATAATATGAACCTACTATTACGTCTTGTACCAATTACTTTTTTAATTATATTTACGTTTCAAAGCTCATTAGCTGAAAGTTCAAATGAGAAAGAAAAGCTAGTGGACGAGATTGTTGACCTATCTGGGATTGAAAAACAGACATTATCTCTAAGTGATATTTTAGAACAACAGGCCAATACTCAAACTGCTCAGGCTAAAAACTTATCTGCTGACGAGAAAGCAAAGTTAAAAGAATTGATTTTGTCAGGATTTAAGGCTGAAAGAATACTTTCAAGCATTAAAAAGAAAATGATATCAAGCTTATCTGAAAAAGAATTGAAGTCTCTAGTAAAATTTCATAAGCAGGAGAAGATTCTAAAAGTCTCAAGACTTGAAGAGGCTGCGTCGACACCTGAAGCTATGGTGGAGATGCAATCGTTTGCACAAGGCTTGGCGAAAAATAAACCATCTCAAGATAGAATTCAAACAGCGATGAAGCTTCTTCATGAAACAAGAATGCTCGAGTTTATGGTTGATGTCATGGTAAATATCATCAAGGGGGTTGGAGAAGCAGCTCAAGGTGAAAAAATACAAGAGTATCAAATTGATCTGATGAAGACACAAATGAGACCTCAACTTCAAAATGTACTTCTTGTTCAGACACTTTATACTTACAAACCACTTTCTAAAAAAGAATTTGAAACTTACCTTGCTGACATCGCAGGGAATAAAGAGCTTAAAAAAGTTAGCAACATTGTACTTGAAGAAGCGAATGTTGAATTTGATAGATGGGGAAAAGTAATGGGGAAAGGATTTAAAGATATCTTTTCAAAAAAAGACAAAAAACAAAAATAAATAAGTTAAACTAATACGGTTCCAGGTGCATTTTCTTTATGGATTAAGTGACTGGAGAGGTATTAGTAAAAGAAAATACTGGAGTCTGATTAATTTCCACGTTGCTGTAGCGTGTCGTCTTGTAGTTCTAAGTATTTTTAAAACTGTATTAGCAGACTTTTTATTTTCGAGAAGGTAGACTTTAACTGTTTAGAACAGATTATGATAAAAGATGGTTTTAATGCATGTAAATTAAGGATAGTTGATAGATGATAGAAGGTATAGATAAGGCGCTTAGTGAATTCAACGAATACGAATCAAATATATCAGACTTTTTAAAATCTGATATGACTGAGACAGATACACGCAGTAAAGTTATTGATCATATGTTTAAAAATGTACTTGGCTGGGAAGAGGTGGATATCCTTAGAGAAGAAAGTGTTGAGTCAGGGTTTTATGATTATAAATTTTCAACATCTGATTTTTCATTCATAGTTGAGGCTAAAAAAAATGCAGTGGACTTTATATTACCAGAAAAGCAAAGATATGTGACTCTTGGTACTTTGGCTAAAGGAAATAAATCAGTAATTGAACAGATTCGTAGATATATCTTTGATAAGGGCTTGGCGTTTGGGATAATTACGAATGGTCATCAATATATTGTTTCTCAATTTATAAATACAAGTGGAGAGGATTGGAGGAAAAATAAGGCAATTGTTTTTAGAGATTTAGATGATATCTCTGAGAACTTTATACTCTTTTATAATTGTATATCTAAGGCTGCAGTTCAATATAATAAAATGCTTAAGCTAAATTTACCATCGCGTAAGCCAAATTTGTTAGTTGATGTATTAAAGGGAGCTGATAGGGCTCTTGTCCGTAATGATTTAAGTGCACAGCTTGCAAAGGTTATTATACAGGCTTTTGGAGAGCTCGCTAATCAGTCTAAAGATACTGAGTCAGAACTTCTGAAATCTTGTTATGTAAAAAATGAGGATATCAAAAAATATAATTCTGAACTTGGAATTGCTCTTGAAGATAATGCTCCTGATATATCTGAAAATATCTCTAAAGCAAAAAATACTAATAATATAAATAGGCAATTAAAAGATAATATCCTAAATGGTAAAAAAATTCCTCAAAACCCTCCCTTGATGATTATCATAGGTGGGAAAGGTGTTGGTAAAACAACATTTATAAAAAACTTTTTTGAAATAGAAATGTCTAAGAAGTCAAAATTAACAAGGCCTTCTGTATATATTGATTTTAGGGACTATACAGAGCAGGGAGTCAGTGACAGTAAAACTATATTTCAAAAAATTATAACGCAGTTGAAGAGAGAGTACCCTGAATTAAGGCTTGGGCAGTTGGGAGTCCTAAAACAGATATATTTCGATGAGATAAAAGAAAACAAAAGTAGCATTTGGCAACATTTAGAAAATAATACTGAAAAATTAAATGAGAAAATAGCAAACTTCTTGGAGAGATCTATTGAGAACCCTACTACTCATCTTGAAAAAATTTCACATTACTTACGGAATCACTGTAATAAAAACCTTTGTGTTGTTTTTGATAATGCGGATCAGTTAAGTGATGAAGCACAGAAAGAAGCTTTTTTATTAGCAAATAGTATTCATAATAAGTTGTACAGTATTACAATTATTTCATTAAGAGAGGGGTATTATAATCGTTGGAAAAGAAAACCTCCATTTGATGCTTTTCAGTCTTTGGTTTTTCATATCAGTGCACCTCCTTACAGAGAAGTAATTCGAAAAAGAATTGAATATGTTGAAAAAAACATTGCATTTGACCCTATAGAATCAACATTTAATGGTCGAAAGCTTACTATAACCGAGGATGGTTTTAAGAAACTTTTTGCGAACCTTTATTATACTTTATTTGATGTTCAGAATAATGAGTTAATAAAATTTCTTGAAGAGACATCTTTTCCAAATATAAGATTAGGCATTGAAAAAATTAATAAATTTCTAGTTTCGGGCCATACTAACATTTCATCTTATATGTTAGGAGATAACTATAGAATTCCAATATGGGAATTTGTAAAGTCTATTGCTCTTGACTCTAGTAAGTATTATCATTCTGACCAAAGTATAGTGTTAAACCTCTTTAAACCTGTTGTTGGTAATAATAATCATTTTACAAAAATAAGAATTTTAAAATTTTTAGAATTAGAGTCTGAGGGAATTGTCGATGAGAATCGTTTTTTTCCAGTAAAAGGAATACTTGATGTTTTTAGATTAGCTGGTTATACAGATGAGATTATTTTAGGAGAACTTACAGAGTTACTAAATTCAATTTTGATTGATAATCAAATAATTTCTTCTGATATTGATTCAGACGGTATGATTAGTGAACTTAGTCAAGTTAGAATCACATATAGTGGAATGTATTACCTTAATAATATGATTTGTCAGTTTCATTATCTGTCTTTAGTTCTTCAGGATACTCCTATTTTCGATGAAGCTTTTTTTGAAAAAATAAAATACACTTTTCCTGAAGTAAATCAGTATGGGAAAAGCGAGCTTTCCAAGCGAATGGAGAGTGTTAAATACTTTACTGACTATTTAAAAGAGGAAGAAAACTTTGATCATGAAAGGACTCTTGTAGAGTCTTTTCATCCATGTTTAAAAATTAACGTGATGGATAGTTTGGTCTGTAACAGTACTTATAATGATAGAATTCGTTTAATAGAGGGAAAGTTAGCAGAAAAAAATATACTATAAATTATTTTAAAAGTGGGTTAGTATTGAAGATTAAAGCAAGTTCGCCTTCGTATAAAACTTGATGCAAATAAGTTTCCAGGTGCTTTCTCTTTACGCAAGATCAATGAAAAGGCACTTGGAACTAGAACTTTTACCTGTATTTTCAGTAACTAAGCCGGTGATTCTCAAGCGAAGCTTTATGTAAAAAATATTGTTAAGAACGAGTTCAATATCTCCGATATTTCAGATACTTATCACATTTTAAAAGGCTAGTATTTGAAGTTTCGTTTTGTTTTATTGCTTTGTTGTTTGTTATCCTTTGTTACTAAGGCAGAGGACTTTAAGAACCGTTTTTCATTAGGTAATCCTGGTCACTCAAAAGTCTTTGGGGTTAGTTTCTCTTTAGAGTACTTAAGAGTTTTCGGCGAAAAACACGCCTTGTATGCACGCACGAATCAAGCATCTCATTCAAGTGGTGCTGATTATTCTTTTGGCTATCGTTATTATTTATCTGAAAAGGCGATTGTTGATTCATGGTTTGTTGAAACAGGTTATAAGTGGGCGAGAGATGCATCACATACAACTACAACAACTCTTTTTCCGTATTATTCAAAGACAAGTTATACGACGATCACAAAAACAGAATTTGCACGTTTAGTATTTGGATATCAATGGGTTTATTTTGATCGAATGAACCTAGATTTTGGTATCGGATATGAATATGATTTAAAAGACAATTACGAAAGGCGTTTTACTGGTGTTCTTTCACTTGGGATTATTTTTTAGTACTTTATAGGAGTCGGAATGAAGAATGTAAGATGGACTATTTCGTTATTTATATTTTTATCCATATTCATAAGTTGTAGCTCTAGTCAGTATTCTATTAATGAAGGTCTTAGTTCTCAAGAAATTGTAAAAGAAATGAGCAGGCTTAGAGAAGAATATAGTGGTGATGATCTTGATTTAAATACTATAAATTCATATGCAGAACTATTGCTAAAGAGAAAAGAGAATACATATGAAGCATTAGTTATGAAAGCATGGGTTACTCTTAGAAAAGGTTATATTAATGAGGGAGTTGGTTTTTATCGCAAAAATATGATCTTAAGCTATAAAATAATGAGTCAAGCCATTGGTGAGCAAAAAATGAGATGGGAAGGATGGTCCGATCTTGCACATTTATACATCGAAGCTAGAGATTTCAAAAGAGCGGAAGCTGCAATCAATAAATTTAATACCTTAAATATCAATCAAAGTGATCAAAACTTTCTTTATAAGAAGTCAATCCTCATGATGAATTATAATAATAGCTTGGGGAAATACAAGACTGCGCAAGTTACATATAAGGTATGTGTAAAGAATGTTTCAAATAAATATCAAAAAAGAAAATGTCTTCATCAATTAGCTTTGAGTTATCCAGAAAATCATAAGCAAGTTCTAAGGATTAGGAAGCATATTTTAAAATTACATCCTAACTCTGCTTGGGATTTAGGAAATCTCGGTGGTGCATACTTTAAATTGAAAGAATATGATAGAGCAATCAAGTATTATGAAAAAGCAATTTCTATTCGAAAGTATGGGGTGGCACAAAGTCATCTCGCTGACCTATATCTTATTAAAGCAAAAGGTCATTTTGAAAATGGTCAAAGAGATATTGCAATTGAATACATAAATAAATTTAGAAGTTTGAATTATTATAATGATAGTAATGTTGAATATGCCACTGTCGTTATTAGAAGTAATCTTGGGAATAATGAGTTAATCCTTGATGTATTAGAAGAAGCTGAGGAGAGTGATGATAATAGCGGGAAGATTAAGAGCTTAATAGGTGAGTATTATTTTAAAAACAAGGATTTTAAGGAAGCGCGTAAATATTTTATATCCGCTATTAGTTCAGAACGAAGAAATACATTAAAGTCACACATGATAACATATGTCGGGACACGTATTGCATTTATTAGTATGTGGAAGTTAGAAACTAAGGATTACGATGTTGCTTTGAAATGGTTACTTGTCTCTTCTAAGTACTTAAAAGAGGACGATGATTTCGCTAGCTCTTTATATTATTATCTAGGTAGTGCATATCATGAAAAGTCTTGGATCGAAAAAGATATTAAACTTTCAAAGCTTGCATTAAATAGTTATAAAAATGCACTTAAGTACGATGATATTGAACATGAGAAGATATACAAGAACATGAGACGTGTAAGAGTAAACATTAGAAACTTCTCTAAGAATATTTGATAAATAATGTTCCAGGTGCTTTTTCTTTACGTAAGGTCAACGATAAGACATATCGAATAAACTTAATGCGATATAGGTAGAATGATGAAAATATTTAAATGCTTTATATTTCTAGTAATAATTTTGTCATGTGCAAGTAATAAGATTACAAAAATTGTTGATGAATTTTCTTCATATCAAAAACAAATAATGCCCTCAGAGAAGTCTAAATGTGAAAATGGTGATCCCGGATCTTGTAATATCTATTTGAGAGGCCTTTTTATTCAAGATAAAAAAGAAGAAGCTAAAGAATACTCTCTAAAGTTATGTCAGAAGATGGGAAGAGATACTTGCTTCTACCTAGGTAATTTCTATGCATATGATGCTCAGATGTCTAAAGCCAGAGATGTGTATGATCTTTCATGTAAGAATAAAGATTATATTTCTTGCTCAATTATTAATGGTTTAGAGAAGCGTAAAGCTAGTGAAGGGGATGTAAAACTCTTTCGCCAGAAATGTTATGAAGAAGATTCTCACGCCTGCTCAATCTATTATCTACATGTAAGAGATGATGAATTAAAATATAAAAAGTTTAAAGATTATATTTCAAAAACATGCAAACAAAATAAAGATCCTTATTTTTGCTATCTTGATTACGCTTATCACTATAAATCCAACCCTGATCTATACTTTAATAAGATTCAAGCATTGTGTGAAAGGTCTAGTCTAGAACTCGCTTGTATGATGGCCGCTAGAGGAAAGAAGCAAGAATCAAGAATAGAAATACTTGAGGGGCAAAAGAGAATGTGTGAGCAGTTAAATAGTAAATCTTGTTACTACTATGGTCAGGAACAGATGAAGATGGATAATACTCGCCTTGCCATAAGTTATATGAACAGAGCCTGTGTTCTTGGTGATGCAAATGGATGTAACTACTTAGGAAATAATTACTTTGATGAAAAGAATTATCTTTCAGCTAAGGAGTATTACTACAGTGGCTGTTTGCGAAACGATGGTGGTTCTTGTCGAATGTTAGGTCATGTACTTTATCAATTAGATAACGATTATAATGAATATATGAAGTATTTTAAAAAATCCTGTTATCTTAAGCATGGCCTTAGTTGTTTAATTGTGGGAAATGAATATTCTAAAAATGATAATATCGATACTGCAAATACTTATCTTGAAAAATCATGTGAAGTCGGATCAAGTAATGGTTGCTTAGCATATGGATTGAATCTTCATAAATCTAAAAAAGTGAAAGAAGCAAATATTCTATTTTCAAAGTCTTGTTCATTGCAAAATGTTGAGGGATGTTTTTTGAAATGCATGAGCTCTGCAGAATTAAGTAACTATGATGAAGCTGTGAGTAGTTATCGCAAAGCTTGTGTAATGAGTGAGAACTCCTATAAGTGTTCCCTTATTGATAACTTAGATAACAATGAGAAAATTTCTTTATCAGATATTAAGAATAAATGTCACTATGATCCTGATAAACCTTGGTGGTTGTGGGTCGGTTTTGGTGTTTTAGGTGCTCTAACCGGAGCATCAATAAACTAATCTAGTAAAACTCCAGGTGCTTTTCTTAGCAGTATGCAGACTTAAAGCACCTGGCTTCACTTCAATTACAGATCAAAAAAACGAACCTCGGACCCATCCCAACCAACTTGAAATCGGTGATCAGTCTTTCCAGCAAAAGTCACATCCACAATTTTAGAGTCGCGCTTTTCTCGGTAGAGCAGAATAATCTTATTCATTAGATTTAAGTCCAGCGGATTAGGAAGACGGATGTCATCTACTGTCGGGTGTTTGTCGATGCGGTCTTCCACATCGCGAACGATTTGGGAGATGAAGATGATAATACAGCCTGATTCTTTGGCGAAGGTTTTGAGTTTTTCTACCTGAGTTTGCAGTGGTGGATTGATGCGTTTTTCATCGAGAAGCTGTAAGTAGTCCACTATGATAAGTGAGCCAGGAGCTACCTCGTTCTTTGTTGCCTTGATAATGTAGTCGGCACTGATATCATCAGAATAGTTAAGTTCAAAGCGCTCGTTATTATGACCAATAGTTTGATCGTAAGTTCCAATGCGGGCAGCGTACTCCTTGTGAGTGTGCGCTAGTGTGAAGTAGAAACTCTTTGCGTGATTGGCATTGATGGCCTGAACGAATAAGCCAAGGGCAAAGCTTGTCTTTCCCATACCTGGTCTTGAACCAATGAGGACGAGGTCGCCGTCATTTAAGTAGCCTAAGATGTCGCTGTATTCTTGTGGCAAAACTTCTTGGGATTTGGACTTTAGCAGTGACCAAGAAGAGAAGCCTTCAGCTCGTGCGATAAGATCTAAGGCCTCGGACATGGTGATGCCTTGGTTTTTCTTTAACTTTTTTGCATGACTTTTTAAAACGAAAATAGGTGATGATAATTTCATCTGAAACCTCCAACTTGGCCGTAAAAACAATCCCTTCTTATGTCCTAGCCTTATTAAAGGTTAGATGTAGAAATTTGATTCATTCTGCACTCTAGTGCTTTCCCTTTGAAGGGGGGAGGCGAGAATAATAACCTACTTATTATGTTAATGGGCAAGTTGAGATTGAGCAAGTGTGAAAGCATAAGAATTACTATAACGTAAAGATTTTAGAAACTTATATTGGGGATACTCTATTTTAATTTAAGAAGTCGGGATTAAGATCCTGCTCAAAGATCCATTCAATAACGTCATTATAATGCTCGATGGATTTTGCCTTTTTAACTTTCTTATAAACTTTGTGCTCATTCTCAAAGATATCTTTGAAGTAGAGCCAATGACCTCGCATTTTTTGTAGGTAGTCTGATTTGGCATTGTCCATTGAGAGGTATTCTTCGCTCATAAGCTTATGCATTTCAATGAACTTTGCCAGATAGGTTTGTTCATTAAATTTTGACCCCTTGATCTGGGCCATAAGGGCCGGGTTTGAAAGGCCTGCGCGTCCTACCATCCAGCGATTAATCTGTGGAAATCTTGCTTTGTAGGCCTTGAAATCTTCTACTGTATTGATATCTCCGTTATAGCAGGGAGTTGTATTTAATAGAGGCAAGCACTCTTCAAAGGCATCAAGATCCACGCCACCAACATAAATTTGTTTTCCGTAGCGAGCATGAATTGTGAAGTCATTGATTTCTAATTTGTTGATCATGGGAATGATCTCTTTGATCTCGGAGACATCCTCACGTCCAAGGCGAATCTTAACTGAAAACTCGATGGGACACTTTTCTTTGATTCCTGTTAAAAGCTTTTCCACTTTATCTGGATGAAGAAGAAGCCCTGAGCCTTTGGTCCTGTTGGCCACCATTGGATAAGGGCAGCCCATATTTAAATTAACCTTCTTAACACCAAAGTCTTTATAGATATTGGCCACATATAAGAATTGATCAACTTCTTTTGTGAGAATTTGGGCCGTGGTCGGAAGAAGGTTCTTCTCTGGAAGAACATCGTGAAGTTGGCGCTTATTGAGTTCATTTGTATGTTTTGTCACAATATAGGGAGCGATGGCACTATCAGCGCCAGAAAATGTCTGCTCCAAGGCATTGCGATAAACGTAGTTGGTTACACCACGAATCGGGGCGAGAACCAGGTGATCATTAAAACTCATAGTTCATTTTCTACACTAAATTTATGCCTTTGGTATAGAAGAATTAGGGGACTAGGTGCTTTTCTTTACGCAAGCTCAAGGAAAAGGCATAATGAAGCAGAGAATTTTGTTTCATTTACTTAGGTGACTCTATGAAAAATAATTTATTGGTATTTGGCGCTGGCAATCTCGGAGAGAAAGTTGCAACTCTTTGGAAAGAGAGATTTCCTAGTGAAGAAGTATTTGGTGTCACTAATACAACTAGAAAACATTCGCAGCTTAGCTCAAAAGAAATCACTCCTCTTTGTTATGGCGAAAAGCTTCCGAAAGTTTCAAATATTTTATTTTCAATACCTCCAAAAGATAACTACTCTGAGCTCGTAGAGGAAGCTTTTAAGTGTTGGGATGAGTCTGGTAATTTTCTATTTATTTCTTCGACTTCTATTTATTTGGAAAGTAATGGAGGAGTTGTAAATGAAAACTCAAAGGCAAATCCTGAGCATCGCTTATTTTCAGTTGAAGAGATGGTTATTGATAAAGGTGGTTGTGTTTTAAGATTGGCCGGACTCTATGACAAACACAGAGGCCCTCATCTGTATTTAAAAAATAAGATGAAACTTAGCTCATCAAAAGACTCACTACTTAACTTAATCCACACCCAAGATGCCGCTGAGCTATCAGTAAAGGCCCTTGAAAGTGGATCGAAAGGTACAAGATACCTAGGATGTGACGGAAGTCCTATGACGAAGAGTGAATTTGCAAAAATCGTTTTAGGTGAACAGGCAAATGGTGTTGAATATTCTAGTCAGAACTCTAATAGTAAGATGTGTAATAATGAATGGACTCGTAAGACATTAAATTGGCAACCGCAATGGCCAGACTTTAAAACATGGAGCCAGGACATTCTAAAGAAAACTTTGAAACAGCTCTTTATGTAATTTCAATACTTAAGTCAGCGTAGTTTTAGAAATTCATTATCTTCTTTTTTACTTTAAGAACTTGTTCGAAATAGCCGATATTTCAGATACTTAGACAATCATTTCAGTATATGGATATACTAAAAGGCATTTTGTGTTTAAATCACTTCTAATTTTAATTCTAATTTTATCATCAACTGCTTTTGCTAACGACTATAAGAATCGTTTTTCGCTTGGACCTTTAAGTAAAACTTATGAAGATGGATTTATCTACTACATAGAAGCATTGAGAATTATAGAAGATACACATGCCGTATTCTTTCGATCTTTACAGGCAACTGACTCCAGTGATTCAGAATATGTTTTTGGCTATCGCAACTTCTTTGGAAATGAGGGATGGAATGATTCATGGTTTGTTGAAGGAAAATATACTTTAAGTCGTGAAATCTCTCGATATGATGATCCTGACTTTATAAATGGTGGTTGGATTGAGAGAACAGAAGTCGAAGAAGATAAGTACATTGGCCTAGTTTTTGGTTACCAGTGGGTATTTTATGAACGCATAAATTTTGAATACGGAGCTGGGTTTAATTTTGATGCTAGTACTTTTGAAAGAGAAGAAGTCACAGGTGTCTTATCATTGGGTTACTTATTTTAACAAAGATATTGCCCTTAGATCACTTTATGCAGACAAATAGATGCTTATCATGCAAAATTATATGTACTAGTTTTGGAGCTTTTATTTTAAAGAGGTTTAAGTGTTAACTTTTATTATTGCTGTTATCGTTGGTCTTATATTTCTTGTTTTAAGTGCTGATAAGTTTGTAGAAGGTGCATCAAGTGTCGCAAGATATTATGGAATGTCTCCACTCCTTATTGGTATGGTGATAATTGGCTTTGGAACTTCTGCCCCAGAGATGGTTGTTTCAGCTCTTTCATCAATTCAAGGGAATCCTGGAATCGCCATTGGTAATGCTTATGGTTCAAATATTGCAAATATTGCTTTAATACTTGGGCTTACATCTCTTATTGTTCCAATTTCAGTGAATTCACAAGTATTAAAAAAAGAGTTACCGATACTTCTCTTTATAACTGTCGTAAGTATTGGGGTACTAATAGATTTAAATCTATCGAGATTTGATGCGGTAATATTACTCATTATATTTATAGGAATAATAGGATGGACGATAAGAGAAGGCTTAAGAAATAAAAAGGATGCTTTGGCCAAGGAGATGGAAATTGAATTAAGTAATACCGATATCCCAATAAAGAAGTCTTACTTAATGCTCGTTGGTGGTCTTATATTTCTAATTTTAAGTTCACGACTTTTAGTCTATGGAGCAGTCGGAATTGCACAAGGTTTAGGAGTATCAGATATTATTGTAGGCCTAACAGTTGTTGCAGTTGGGACTTCTCTTCCTGAACTTGCATCTTCTATTATAGCGGCTAGAAAGGGTGAGTCTGACATTGCTCTTGGAAATGTTCTCGGATCAAACCTATTTAATACCCTTGCTGTTGTGGGAATTTCAGGAGTAATTCATCCTATAATAATTGAAAAAGAAATCTTTTTTCGTGATATAGGTGTTATGTCTATTCTTACCTTGTCCTTATTTTTATTTGGATTTGGATTTAAGAAACAAGGTAAGATCAGTAGAGTTGAGGGAGGCATGCTTTTGACTTCATACATCGTTTATACTGTTTATTTGATTACTACTGTAGCGAAGTAAGTATGATCATTTGTTTATACGAAACCTTATAAATTCTACACATCTCATAATGTTTAAGTACTTCGTCTTGAGATCCTGCTATCAATAGCTATTCTAAACTTATAAATAATTAATCAATAGGGAGATTTATTATGAAAAATATTTCTATTATCTTGTTTTTATTATTCTCAATTTCGGCTCATGCAGAATGCGAAAGTGTTGACCTGACTATAAAGTCTGTGGAATATGGATTAAAGAGTACAAATGATCTAGCCGAGGCCATCAATTGTAATCTGGCACAAATGACTAACTCGAATCAACTTTGTGGAACAAAAATTGGCCTTAAAAAGGATATTGTAGAAATGAAGCAAAGACTTTTTGATTTCGGAATGATTACAAAATTAGAATTAGCTGAAGCAAAAAGTGCTCTTTCAGAGCAAGTCGAGGTTTGTAAATAAGCCTAATTACATTGTTTAATAAACTTTAAAAGAGAGAATATTATGAAAAAAATTATTATGGCGATTTGTTTACTTACTTCAAGTATGTCTTTAGCAACATCTGAAGTGAAACTAGTTGAGATCCTTGAGTCAGCATTACGCTTTGATGGATATGTTGAAATCGCGAAGGTCTCAAAACTTGGATCATATACTATTGTTGATTTCTACGTAGGAGCCTACGGAGAAGAGCGTCCAACTCAGTGTATTCTGAAGGATGATAATCTACTTGAATGTAAAGACAATTGGTTCAAGACTATAAGTCTAATAAAATAAATTTCTTAAGGAGTGCAGTATATCTAGCTGCACTTCCATGTTTTTTCCACAATTTAATAAATTCAAAATGTTACAACAGTATCCTTTAGAAATTAATAGAGACCACCAAAAACTTGGCATATAAATATTTATAGTCCCGTATGATAAGTCTTATTGTCTTATTGAATCTCAGTAATTTTAAATACTTAATGTTTTCTAAATAAAAAACCGATAGAGAGTGTTAGAATAAAAATTGTGGTGAAAATGCATGATGATGAGCCTTTATATAATGGCGTTTAATTGGGGACATTATGAAACGATTTTTAATTTGCATAGCCTTCTTTCTATTTCAATCGCTAAATGTTCAAGCTATCTCTGATGCACAAATAAAAATGGCCAGAGAGATTCAACATGCTTGCCAGTCTAAGACCAATTCTATTGATCGTAGTAGGTGTCAATTAGAGTATCGAGTTAACTTAGTTGAATCAAAATGTGGACGAAATAATGATGGACGAGTTGAAGGAAGTATCGTTGAAGGTGAAATAAAGTGTGGAGCAGAAATTCCTTCTTCTACTTCTAATAACGAAGTCTCAAGCAAGCCTAGGCCACTTCCAAGAAAAGGTAAGTGTTCTTACTCAACGGACTATGCTTGTGAAGCATTTGACTTCAGAATGGATCGTTGCTTGAAGTCTTCAAATAATAATAAGTATTGTAAGGATATTTCTCATAAGTTTGCACTTAAGGCCCAAGTTCATGAAGAGTTAGGTGAAGATGGAATGAAAGCTTACGATCGTTGTCTAAATATGGACGATACTTCTCCAGATGAATGTGCAAAATTTGCGAAATTCTATTTAGATGAACAGAAGAAGAGTCGAGAAGCTCAGTCTTCCAATACCGAGTGTTCTGAGTTTGCAGTTGGTGTACGTAATGTAAATTGTCACGGTTTTGAATATCAACGTGTTGATAGTGATTTGGCAGATATTTCAAGACATGTGGGAAAAAGTATAGAGGACTCAGGAATTACAAGAAGAGAAATTGGAAGAGATTCCTTTCGCTCTGAAAGCCAGTAGATGACAATTATTGAAATAAGTACTCTTTTAAACCTCATAAACCTTGTAATAACAACACTTTAAAAGTGTGAGTTTTTTACTAAGGTATTTTGTTAATTTAACCGATAAGTTGCTTATGAAAAGAATCAGTATATTTATCCTTCTAATAAGTGCAACGACGGCCATGGCCAGAAACGAAGTGGATCATCATAAGAATTCACAAAAATGTCCTAGTGGCTACCTCTATAAATTGACTGAAATAAATAGTACAAATAAGACAACCACGTTTAGCTGTGTTGCTGACTCTGGCAAGGTACATCCTGATTATAAATTTCGAATTGCTAACTGGAGAAGTGGTGACTATCTTCTAGAGCAGAATGTTGGCAAGATTAAAACTCGTTTTACTTATAATAACGAAGGAAAAGTAAATAGCGTCACACAATCAATTAATGGAGTCGACTTTTCAAATAAGTGTAACTTTCGATATGAAGATGGAAGTCTTGTTCCAGCAAAAGATGATAAGTGTAGTGAAGTTCAAAGTGAATTTGGTAATATGACTGCTTCAATCAAACACGAAGTATTCTGTGAGCCAAATGCAACTCAATCTGCATGTACAACAGGTGATGGGCGTGTTTTTCGACCTTCTACAAAAGAGACAGGTGTTCTTCGCTATTTTTACGAAAAAGGCCACGTTGTCGATGAGGTTCAGGTTGATCCAAAAACGGGGAAAGCTCTTTCACAATAGTTGAAACTTCAACCTTATGAAACTCGTATTTTTTTCAGATACTCATAATCAGCATGACAAAGTTCCATTAGAAAGTGGGGATATTCTTTTTCATTGTGGAGATTTCACAAGAAAGGGAAGTCTTGATGATGTTAAAAGTTTTGCTCGCTTTGTCGGAATGCAAGACTTCAAATATAAAGTTGTCATTGCTGGTAATCACGATTTTTCTTTTGAAGATGATAGAAAAATAGAAGCAGAAAATATTCTAAAAGAGCATGGTATTATTTATTTAAATGATTCTTTAGTGGAGCTTGATGGCCTAAAAATATGGGGCTCTCCCATAACTCCTATGTATCATAATTGGGCCTTTATGAGAGAGCGTGGAAAAGAAATACAAAAACATTGGGAGCTCATTCCAAATGATGTGGATATCATTCTAACTCATGGCCCACCGGCCAATATTATGGACCTTTGCTACAATGGTGAGCGTGATGGCTGTCATATTCTCTTAGAGAAGATCTTAGAAATTAAACCAAAGATTCATGCCTTTGGGCACATTCATGAAGAGTATGGAGTCTTGGAGCAAGATGGGATTAAGTTTATCAATGCTTGTAGCCTCGATGAGAAATACATCTATCAGAATAAACCAATTATCGTAGAGATTTAGAAACACTTAGAAAATAAAAAGGCCCTGTCATAAAAGAGAGGGCCTTTTTGTTAAGCCGCACACGCAACGGAGTACTGTACGCAGAGTGATCATTCTCCAACAAGAACTTGCACTAAAGATATCTTAGCACCAAAACAAATTCATAATTTTAATTTAAGCTTAATTTTTACTTAATAGTATATAGTTTTTACCCTGGAATTGACTAAGCAGGCCATTTCAATTTGAATGCGCTATGGAAGAAAAATACACACAAATCCTTGAAAGAATTTATTCAGAAATATCTCCTCTAATCACAAGAGGTAAGGTTGCCGACTATATACCTGAACTTGGTAAAGTTGATCCTAACCAATTTGGAATGTCTGTTTGTACCAATAGTGGACATGAGTATATAATTGGAAATTCTCAAAAGTCTTTTTCAATTCAATCTATTTCAAAAGTATTTACTCTTGTCTTGGCCTACTCAAAGCTTGATGGAAAGTTGTGGGAACGTGTTGGCCGAGAGCCTTCAGGAACTAGATTTGATTCTCTCGTGTTATTAGAAAATGAAGAAGGTATTCCTCGTAATCCATTTATCAATGCTGGTGCAATTGTTGTGGTAGATATTCTTCTTGATCTCTACGAAGATCCTATAAATGAAGTCTTAAAATTTGTGCGTGAATTAAGCGGAAATGAAGATATTTATATTAATGAAAAAGTTAGAGACTCTGAGCTCGAATGTGCTAATCGAAATTATGCTCTTACTTATTTTATGAAAAGCTTTGGTAATATTCGTAATGATGTCTCTACAGTAATCGAAGCCTATACTTCTATATGCTCAATTGAAATGTCTTGTGTTGATCTTGCAAGATCATTTAGACTTTTTAGCTCAAATGGAGAGAATCCGTGGAATGGAAAGAGAATCTTAACAAAGAGCCAGAATAAGCGCATGAATGCCATAATGATGACTTGTGGCCTTTATAATTCAGTCGGTGATTTCGCTTACCGAGTTGGTATACCTGCTAAGTCAGGAGTCGGTGGTGGAATTGTTGGTGTAATTCCAAATGAGATGTCCATTTCAACATGGTCTCCATGTCTTGATAAAACAGGCAACTCTCTTGCCGGTATTAAGGCCTTAGAGCTCTTTACAACATATTCTGAACAATCAATTTACTAGTTCTCATACCAACGATAGAAGCCCTTATGAGATCGGTCTCTCTTTGGGAAATACTGATCTCTTTTTTCTTTAAGTTGATCACAGTCGAGGTCTTCTTTTAAAGGAATTAAGTATATTGGACTTTTTGAAAGGTCTGGATTTTGAATAGGGTTGCTCTCTGTAACAAGATCATCCTTAGAAGCACCAATAATATATTGCTGAGAACGGTCTCTTACAAATCCAGCTAAAATTCCATTTTTCATTTTCTTCATATCGTATGAAAAAATCTCTTTTCTAGCGATATATAACTCTTCATCGACTAATGGTTTAAATGTTAAGTTGACTGTAACTCCAGGCTTGCCGTCTTCATCATCATCTGTAAAGCGAGAATCATTAGGGTCGGATGGAAAGTCTTCTCGATAATCATTTAGGTCAAATCCTAAAAGGGTTGGAGTTTCAGGGCGATGAATAAGCAGTTCTCCATTTGTTTGCATGATTTCCATCTCTACAACTTTTGGCTCTATTGCTCTTGTGAATTCATCTGAAGTCTTTGCTTGGAATGGGAGGTTTGCTTTATATTCTGAAAAACAGAATTGATCTTTAGACATAAGTTTTCCATCTTCAAGATAATACTCTGTGATTCCAAAACTAATAATACGATTCTTTAATTTAATTGGGCCGAATAATTCACCAATATAGGATACAACATCATAGTGAGCATATTTACCAACTAGCTCTTCCATTTTTTCAATTTTTGTACTTGCTAAAGAGGCAAGACCCAGAGTCATTACTAAGACTATTTTTATGATGCTATTCATTATGTTCTCCTTAATCATCATTTTCTACAATTTTTACTGAGATATTTCTATTAAAATGAGGTTAAGAAAGATTATAAATTGATCTTTTTTGCAAAAGAATGCCATATGTCTCTATAATTACTGAGTGAGGGGAATTTGAACGTTAGTAATAAAGCAGTCCATGCATATATAAACTACATTATTGAAAATAACGATGATCCAAAGTCATTCTTTGAGAACTTAGGCTATGACTACTCAGTCATGAGTGATGAAAAGAAATATATGAGTTGGGATGACTACAAAGTAATTACAGAATCACTCAATGATAAATATGACAAATTCTACGAAGGGATGACTCGGCATGGTTTAACAAATAAGTTTGTTAAGCATGTACTTGATATTCTCTCACGTATGATTAGCTTTCGTTTTGTTGGCGATTTCATTTTAAAATATTCCTTTAAAACATTTTATACTAATGCTGTTAGTATTGAGCTTATTAAAAAAGGTAGAACAACTTTTGATATCAAATTAGCTTTCAATAGTGAGGACGATATTTTTCCTGTTTTTGTTGATATGTATCGAGATGTATTTCTAGCACTTCCAAGACTTATTTCAAACTCGCTAACTTGGGATGTGAAGACAAGTCAAAACGGAAATATTCTAATCTATCATATTGATGAGAAAATGAGCTCACCATCTTTTTATACTTCTTTTCAATTTTTTATCTTAAGGATCTTTAAACTTGATAAGTATTACCAAACGCTTATCTTTGATAATCTTCAACATAGTAATGAACTTGAAAAAAAGAATATCGAATTAGAGCTGGCAGAAAAGAAGATAAGTGAGGCACATAAGGATGTTCTCTTAGCAAATCGTATCATTAGTCATGATATTGCTAATAAGATGCAGATTATAGAGCATGTAAAAAGGTTGATGAAGCGAAATGATATCGAAAAGGCCAATCAGAAACTTGATATATACTATAAGTCAGTTAAGGCCATCATCGAAAATACCCGCAACGTAATAGACGATCATTCAAGTTCATTTATGTTAGCTGATGTTTCGCTAAAGAACTTGCTTGAAGAATTAGTCTTTGAATATCAAGATCAGGCCAATAACAAAGATGTAAATATTTCTTTCAATCTAGAGTGTGAAGATAATTATCATTTTAGAACAAATAAAGAAGCACTGAAGGCGAGTGTTTTAGGTAATATTCTTCAAAATGCGATTAAATTCTCAAAAGCAAATTCTGAAATTAAAATTAGTGCTTCTGTGGAAAAAGATATATTAAAGATTTCATGTGAAGACAGTGGAGTAGGCATAGAAAGAAGTCTCGTTAATGATATTAACCACAATTCTGAAAAGCTATTTCAAAGCACAATAGGAACACATGGTGAAACAGGACGTGGCCTAGGTTTATTTATTATTAGAAAAGTATGCCGTGAATTGGATTTTAATGTTAAATTCGAATCTTCATTAGGTAATGGAACTAAGGTTACGATTTCAAAAACTCTTCAAAGTAAGTAATTTCAGTAAGTAATAACTTCTTATTTATTTTCTTTTTTACACATTTCTTATTTTATCTTTTCAAAGACTCCTTTTTATAAGTATTTAGATTTAAAACAAATACCTTAAGGAGATCTCTATGAAGTCAGTTATTGCAGTAATGTCTGTATTATTATCAACTTACACGTTTTCAGCAGCTAGTTTAAATTGTGAGCTTGTATATGGTGAAGGTGTCTATACAAATATGAGTGTTGAGTTTAAAGCAATTGATGATTCTCGTGGACTTCCTTATTCTCTAAAAGACATTGTAGGAACAGAAGTTGTAATTGATGGAACAATGAACCAAAATCATGAAGATAATGATGATATTGGAGAAGAGTGGACATATGTAACTCCTGGTGCTCGTACAACAACGATTAGAAATGATGAATGGAATCAAAGTGGATTAGGCTTCTATGTTGATACTTGTGAAGACTGCGACTTTAATGGAGCAACATATCAGTATCGTCGTTCAAATGAAGGTGAAATCTTCATCACTGAAATGTATGGCTCTGATGGGTCTGGAGAATTCTCTCTTTATTCTTGTGAAAGAAATTAAATATAGAAAAGGGCCAATTAATGGCCCTTTTTTTATTTTACGATACTTTTAAATTTGTCATGTCGATGACATATCGATGAGATGGATTTTCTTTTTGTAGTTTATCCCACGCTTCATTTATTTGCTCTGGCTTTATAACCTCACAATCTGGATGAATATTGTGTTCAGCACAGAAATCCAAAACCTCTTGTGTTTCTTTAATCCCACCGATTAATGAACCGGCAATACGACGTCTTCCCATTATAAGTGGCGCAGTAACGGGCTCATCCATTTCACCTACCTGACCTACGATCACATGAGTACCATCGATATCAAGTAGAGGTGTGTATGTATCAAAATCGTGTTTTACAGGAACTGTATCGATAATTAAGTCAAAAGAAGAAGCAGCTGCTTCGAGTGCACTTTCATCTCGAGATGATAGGATTGCTTTTGCACCTATTGCCTTTGCTTCTTTTTCTTTATCTGTAGATCGACTAATAACTGTAACTTCTGCACCCATTGCTGATGCAAGTTTTACGGCCATGTGCCCAAGGCCTCCAAGACCAATTACACCAACTCTAGTTCCTTTTTTTACATTCCATGTTTTTAAAGGCGAGTATGTTGTAATACCTGCACATAAAATTGGTGCAGCTTTTGAGATATCAAGTTTATCTGAGATTTTAAGAACAAATTCTTCACGTGCAACAATATGCTTTGAGTAACCACCTTGTGTGATTTCTCCTGTTATACGATCTTCTGAGCCATATGTTGCAGTCATACCTTCACGACAATATTGTTCTTCATGATTATGGCATTGGTCACAAGTTTGGCAACTATCAACCATGCAACCGACACCGACGCTATCGCCTACTTTATATTTTTTTACTTCTGGGCCTACATCTATGACTTTCCCAATAATTTCATGTCCTGGAATAAGAGGGTAGGGTTGCTCTCCCCAGTCTCCATGTACTGTGTGAAGGTCAGAGTGACATATTCCACTATAAAGTATTTCAATGGCAACATCGTTTCCTCTTAGTTCTCTTCTTGAAAACTCATAAGGTTCTAATCCGGATGTTGGTGAATGTGCTGCGTATCCTACTGTTTTCATTGTTACTCCAATTGTTTATGGGTTTATATGAATGACATTATTACGCATCTATTGATTTGAATAAATAGGGTACTCGTTAAAGCTTTGTTAACTTTTGGTAAATAATAGCGATTAATAATAATTGTATAGGACTCATGTCTTTATTCTAATATTCAGAACGGTCTTTGCTTGATAAAAATTCAATGTAGTTAACAAAAAGGTTAACAAAATAGGAGTTAATTATGAAAAATGTATTTTTATTATTGGCCATTGCGCTAAATAGCTTCGTTTTTGCTTCGGCTGCTCTTGATCAGGCAGCGCAAGAAGAGATTGTTTCTTTTATTGCAAAAGTTGAAAGAAAGTATCTTTGGAGAGCGGGATATCAAAATGTTAGTTCAAACTTCTCTAAGTTATCACAGAGTTCTTTTAGTTCATATTTAGATCGTGTATTTGAGCACGACCTTGATAAGTCTGAGATTCAGGAAATTAGAAGCTGCTTAGAGGCCAAAGATTGTGCCGCGTATAATATTAGTATTCAGTCTGAGTATCACAGTGGGTATGGTGTGGATTCGGTCTTTGTTCTTATTAATTTAAATAGTGGTAAGTACAATGCTGACATAAAGCACAACGTCTATAGTGAGTAATTTGCAATCTCGTTAAGCCTTCTGCACAATGAAGTAAAGCGGGAGGCTAAAACGAATGGATACAAATAATAAATGGGATTTTTGGATTGATTGTGGTGGAACCTTCACTGATATTGTGGCCATCGATACTAATGGCTCTTACCAAACGGAAAAACTACTCACAAAATCTCCTCATTATAAATCTTCTGTCGTTCAAGGTATAAAGAATCTTCTTGGAGATGATTTTTCACCAAAAATAATTAATAAAGTTAGACTTGGTACTACTGTCGCAACAAATGCATTCCTAGAAAGAGACGGTATTGATTGTGCACTTGTTACCACTCTTGGCTTTAGAGATCTTCTTGAAATAAGAAGACAAAATCGTCCACGCCTATTTGACTTAGATATTAAAAAAGCAAAACCTCTTTATAAAACAGTTGTAAATATTAAAGAGAGAATAGATGCAAGTGGAAATATCATTACTAAACTCGATGAGGAAATTGCCTATTTCGAATTAATGAGATTATACGAGCAAGGTCTTCGCTCAGTTGCTATTGCACTTATGCATTCATGTATAAATCCCGAGCACGAATTAAAAGTTGCCCAGATCGCAAAAAAAATTGGCTTTGAATATATAAGTCTATCACATCAAACGAGCCCTATTTCAAAGTATGTATATCGTGCTGAGACATCTGTCGTGGATGCATATCTGACTCCTCTTTTAGATATCTATACAAAAGAGTTAGAAGATGACTTAGGCGGTGTTGATATTGTTTACATGCAATCAAATGGTGGATTATGTGATGCTAAGACTTTAAAAGGACAAAATACTCTTCTTTCAGGGCCTGCTGGTGGTCTAATCGGTGCTATCAAAAGTAGTGTCAAGAGAGATATCAATAAGATCATCACTTTTGATATGGGTGGTACTTCAACTGATGTTGCTATCTATGATGGTGAGATCAAACTTGATAATGAACCAGACTTTCTAGGAATAAAGCTTTTAGCACCTATGCTTGATATTCATACCGTTGCAGCAGGTGGTGGATCAATATTAAAATTTGATGGAGGACGATTTGCTGTCGGGCCTGAGTCAGCAGGGGCATTTCCAGGTCCTGCTTGTTATCGAAATGGAGGACCATTAACTGTAACCGATGCAAACCTCTTTTTGGGACGACTTGAAGCGGATAAGTTTCCAAAGATATTTGGACCTAATCGCAATCAAGCTCTTGATGAAGAGATCGTTAGTGAGAAGTTTAATAAGCTAGCTAAAGAAGCTGGAATGGATGCTAAAGAGGTTGCAGAGGGATTTCTTGATGTTGCCGCTTCAACAATGGCACGTGCAATTAAAAAAGTTTCAGTTGAAAAGGGTGAAGATCCAGCAGATTTCACAATGGTGAGCTTTGGTGGAGCTGCGGGGCAAATGGCATGTAAAGTTGCAGACGCTATTGGTATTAAGAAAATTTTTGTTCATCCATTTTCAAGTGTTTTATCAGCTTATGGAATAGGGACAGCAAATGAAAGTTTTCGTGTCATGAAAGCTTATACTAAAAACTTTTCTAAGATAAATGAAGAAGAGATTAAAGAGAAATTCACTGAGCTACATAAAGAGATTGAAGAAAATTTAAATAATGTTGATCGTTTTACAAATGAGCTACTGATGCGTGCAAAGGGTAGTGATTATGAAATTAATGTATCAGCAGAAAAGTTTAATGCTATCTCAAACGAGTTCTCAAAGGCCTATGAAAAGCTCTTTGGTGTTGAGTTTGAAGGGGAGGCAGAAGTTGTTAGTCTCGTCTCAACTGGAGAGAGGCTTTCTGGACATAATGAAGAGTTAATAAAGGATGAGGCACTTAATGACATTGAAGGCCCAGCTCTTTTAAGCGCAAATAATACCTGCTTGGTCTTTGATGAAGGATGGAGAGGTTCTAAAAATAAGTATGGTGAATGGATTCTTACGAAAGAAGAAGATGTAAAGCAAGATGAAACTTCAGAGCGTGACGCCAAAGTAGAGCTAGAGATTTACTATCAAAGATTTCAATCGATAGCCGAACAAATGGGGCATACTCTACAAAACTTGGCACATAGTATAACGATTAAAGAACGTAATGACTTTTCTTGTGCGCTTTTTACAAAAGATGCAGAGCTATTAGCAAATGCGCCCCATATCCCAGTTCATTTAGGGTCTATGGGGGATGCTGTTAAGGCCATCGCTGAAAAATTTAACGATGATATCAATGAAGGTGATGGATTTATTTGTAATGATCCTAATTATGGCGGTACACATTTGCCAGACATTACTGCTATTACACCGATCTTCTTTGAAGGGAAGCTATCAATGTATGTGGCCAGCCGAGGACACCATGCTGATATCGGAGGAATAAGTCCTGGATCAATGCCCGGAAAGAGCACAAAATTGTCTCAAGAAGGCGTTGTTATTGCTCCTGAGAGAATTATTGAAAAAGGACGCTTCTTAGAAGAGAAACTTTCTAAGATTTTAAAAGAAGGACAATTTCCTGCTCGAATACCAATTCAAAATATTCATGATATTAAGGCCCAATTTGCGGCAAATCAAAAAGCACGCACAGAGCTTCACTCTTTAGTTGATTCTTATGGTGCTACAAAAACTCTAGCAATGGCCGAAGCGATCTTAGCTTATTCACATAAGAAGATTATTGAAGTGCTTAAAAAATTTAAAGAAGGTACTTCTAATACAAATATAACTAATGAGAGATCAATTACTGTTAAAATGACAAATCACCATGAAGATAAGTTAGTGATTGATTTTTCTGGAACATCTCCTTGCGGAGATCATAACTTTAATACGCCACTGCCAGTAGTGAAAGCATCGATTTTATTTGCACTACGTTGTCTTATAAAAGAAGAGATTCCTCTTAATGATGGTATTGCTAGATACTTAGACATAAAGATCCCTAAGGGCTCTCTACTAAATCCAAGTATTGAAAGTGCTGTTGTTGCAGGTAACGTCGAAACATCTCAAGTTATTTGTGATCTCATTTTTGAATCTCTTGGTGTTAAGGCCCATGGGCAAGGGACAATGAATAATTTAAGTTTTGGTAACGAAGAATACCAATATTACGAAACTCTTGGTGGCGGGGCCGGTGCAAGTTCTAGTGGAGATGGTGCAAGTGCTATTCAAGTAGGTATGACTAATTCTCTTCTTACTGATCCCGAAGTCTTTGAGAGTCGCTTACCTGTTCGCATCGAATTGATGGGAATTAGACAAGGAAGTGGTGGAATTGGAGAGTTCCGTGGAGGAAGTGGAATCTACCGTCATCTCTTATTTCTACAAGATAGTGACTTAAGTATGATCTCGCAAAGAAGGCTTAGTTCTCCTACTGGAATAAATGGTGGGGAAGATGGCCTAAGAGGAAAGAATATTCTAGAGAGAAAGAACGGAGAAGTTATTGAGTTAGAAGAATGCTTTCAAACTAAAGTTGAGAAGATGGATCGACTTATGGTTTGTACTCCTGGTGGAGGAGGCTTTGGTAAGGCCCCTGATGAAGGAGAGCATCTTGTTTTTGGATTTGGTTCTAATATGGATATTTCTCAAATTAGAAAGAGATGTCCTAGTTCTTCATTTGTAACCAGGGCCAGATTAGACGGCTATGAGTTGCGCTATACAACCTATTCTGAAGTTAGAAAGGGTGGCGTTGCTGATATGTATGAAGCCCCTGGAAAGAGTATGTGGGGTGCTGTCTATCGCTTAAATGATCATGACCTAGCAACTCTAGATGAAATAGAGTGTAGTATGAATAATTACACTCGAATCCAAAGAGAAGTAATTAATGATAATGGGCGAAAACTTAAGGTCTATTGTTATGATGTAAATGATAAGGAGCCGGATATTTCTCCAACTAATATCTATCACTGGCTTGTTTATAGTGGGGCCTATAATTTAGGAACGTTAAATAACTATTTAAAGGCCTTATAATAGATAGAATTTAGAAAGAGCAAATTTAAATGGTGCATCAAGGCATTTTAGATGGTATGAGTACTTATGTTTCAAAAGCCTGAAAAGAAGTGGACTAAGGTCCTGTCACAACCATTTGAAAAGCAGTCAAAGTTTCTTAACAAGATCTGTAAAGTTAATCGAAGAGATGCACTTATTCTTAATGAGAGATATTTTGATGGACTGAGTTTCCCATTAGTTGGGGAAGTTGTTGAGCTTGTTCAAAAAGTTATCGCTGCGGGGGAGTTTGATCCAAGCTTTCGTGATCTCATTTTAGATCGCCTTCTAAGAGTCATTGGTATTGAGGAGCTTTATCCTGAAGACTATGAAGATGGTAATGAGTGTAACGGCGATGATGACAATGTAATCTTCGGCGAAAACTACCATGTCTATACTGCCTGTTATGATGATCTGGATATTCTCGTAAATTTCATTAATTCAACTGATGGTATTAGCAACCTATGTGATCTTGGTTCCGGTTCTGGAAGAGCTCTATTTTACCTGGCCATGAAGGTTAAGAAGGAATTAAATTATCTGGGATTAGAATTAGTTGATGAAAGGGTCAAGTTTACTAATGAAATCTCAAAATACTTCTCTTTGGATAATGTAAGATTTCAAACTTGTGACTTTTTAAAGGATCCGCAAGCGTTCCACGGATATGATGCTTATTATCTTTATGACTCTGTTGGTACTGAAAATGTTCCTCATTTAATCGGACATTTTAAGAACCTTATTGATGATGGCCAGAAGTTTTATTTATTCTTTATTTCTGGTTGGGATGAAATCATGCTTTCGGCATTAAATGAACTTGATGGACTAAAGCTTGTTGAAGGTAATGACAGTCGTAAGCAAGAAGGTCGAGTCGTAAATATCTACCAAACTCTATAAGCTAACTTAAATTAAGTATCTTAAATTCTTCGATGAAAATAAAATGAGTATGTTATATTCTTCGGAGGAAATATGAAAGAAATGCTAATCTGTTCAGATCTCTATGAAGGCTCAGATAATAACCTTAAGTCTGGATACTCCTTTGCGAGTAGTCTCGGGCTTAAACCCAAAATTTATCATATCGATACAATGACTCCTCAGTTAAATAAACAATTTCATCCTCTTACTGTTAAGCCTCGCTATATTAAAGATCCTATTTGGAATAAAGATATTGAAGCTACTGTTCTAGATATGGCCAATAAGGCGTTAGCAAGAGTAGGGATTGAAAAAGAAAAGGTTGATTTTGAAAACTTTGAAGGCACAATCAATGAAGGAATTGAGCATCTAACAGAGCATGTTGATCTAGAGATGATGGCAATAGGAATTACTCATCATGGTGTCTTTCATCGCTTCTTTTTAAATACATTTGCAGAGAAGTCTTTATTTCATGTAAAAAAAGATGTTCTCGTAAGTAAGAAGGCCGTAGAGAATTATTCTCACTTTACTTATTTAATACCTTATACACCTTTAGATGAAGACGATTTAGCAAAAGTTATTCACATCGCTAAATGTAATGAAGCAAAGGTCCATATGGATTGTGTCGTCCCAATTAACTTTGTGGGGTATAGTCTAGAGCTTTTTTCCAATGAGCCTTATCCTCGAGAAATTTTAACAAGTGAATTATCTGATATGCGTAGTAAAGCAGAAAAAGAATTACAGAAAGCACACAGAATTATGAGTGATGCCAATATCGAGTGTTCGTATTCTTTGGAGATGGTACTAAACGAAGATGCAGCTAAGCGTGTAGAAGAAATTGTGCAAAAAGAAAACTCTGATCTGGTGATTATAAAGCCTCAGCACTATACGTTTGAGCACTTATCAATTGGAAGTGTCTCATTGGATATTATGAAGAATGTAAGTAGTAACCTTCTTCTTTTAAAAGTCGAATAGTTTATATCTTGGCCCAGCTATTCTCTGGTATATTTATATAGGCTTCTGTCCATGCATTTTCTTTGCTGTTAAAACTTAGTTCAAGATTATCATCTTGTAGAAGATATTTTGCAGCACTAAGTCCTAGTCCACTTCCTTTACTCCTTGTTATTGTTGATATGAAGGGGAGTGTTATCATATCTAAGTACTCTTTAGATATACCGATACCAAAGTCTTTTATTGTTAATCGCAGATTGTTTTTAGAATCTATACTGGCATATATCTCTATTTTCTTGCGAGATTTATCATTATTTTTTTTAACTGCAGAAATCGAGTTTTTAATTATATTTTTCAATGATTGTATGAAGTTTTCCTTTGTTGCCAATATCATATAATCTTTTACACCTTCATCAATCTCTATTTGAATTCCATGTTTTTTTATCTTTTTATGAAAATGAGATGTGCTTTCTATGATTAAATCATAAAGTTCTTGCTTTCCTCTCTTGTGTGTTGCTGATCGAAAAGTCAGCTCTATGGTTTCAACAATTTCATTGATTCGATTATTTGAACCCTCTAATATTGATAGAACGCGTTGTGCTTTTGTATTATCTGGCCTTATCTTTTTAATTTCTTCTTCAAGTAGATGAGTTGAATTTATTGAGAGGTTCAAAGGGTTTCTTAATTCATGTGCCATTGACTTTATTAACTCTAATATTCTTAAGTAATTAGTGCGCTCAATTTCTTTTTCTTTTTCTCTTAATAGCTCCATTGCCTGTTGTTGTACTTTTTCTTTAAGTTCTATTTCTGTCTGCTTTTGTGCTGTGATATCACAGATATATCCTTCTAATGCAATAATCTTATCGCCGTCATAAACGCCAACACCTTGCTCCCATAAATAGATAATCCTCCCATCCTTGTGTCTAACTCTATATTCTGTTGTGTAGTAGTTATGAGCTTCAAGGGCCTCATCAACAGTCTGTCTAACGATTAGTTTATCTTCTTTAAGAGTAATATCATCAAAAGAAACCTTGGCATTGTTTAAGATCTCATCTTGTGTATAACCAGTGATTCTTTCAATACCAGAGGTAATGAACTCCATAGTCCAATATTTATCATTGCGACACCGGTAGGCTATGCCATCGATACTTTCGAGAAGAATATCTAAGTTAATTTTTTGTACCACGAGTTAATCTTCGGTTTAGAAGTGTAGTTAGCTAAGTTAATTAAAAACAAAGGCTTAGCTTAAGTTTCTTAGTTTTTTAGTGAAATACTCAAGCTTGGTGTCTAAATATTTTTCACATAATAATTTCATGAAATCGCGAGTATATCTAAGTAATACGATTTGATATGCTAGATTATTTTCAATGAGAAAGGTTATTTCAATAATATTATTAAGCGTCTTTATGCTAAGTGTACCTGTACAAGCAAGTACTGAGTATAAGTGTATAAAGCAGTACCAAGATAAAATAGAGACATTTTATCCTAAAGAGTCTGTGGAAAATGATGAAGGCTGGGTATACAAACTTAAGGGTTTTTATTGGCTATCTAAAGTCATTGGTAAACCTGCTGCGGCTTTTATTGTTGCTTTCGTTCCAGGCTCCATTCCTGTTGTCTTATCTATATCAACTGTGGCCGCCTTCTTCGATCTTTTAAAGAACGAAAAGGGAATTATAGGTGCTTATATTGTTTTAAAAATGTCTGAAGTAGAAGAGCATGAATTTGCAAATCAGGATATTGATTCAAAGATAGAAGAAGAAGTTCTTCAACTTCAAGAAAATAAATATAAGCGAGAAGAAAATCTTTTTAATACTTTTGTTGAAAGAGTTAATCGTAAATATAAAAATACTGATTTTTCTTATGAGCAGGTTAGAAGAGCAGTCGTAGAAATTGCTTCAAGAGATGATCAGCTTTGCCAGCGTAAGGGAAAAGAGAAGTTTACTTCTCTTTATCGCCTTATTCGCCTGACAAAGAAGAGGTTGATTTATAAATAACTAGATAATGTAAGCTATCGAAAATATGTGGCGCGCAAAGAATCCTTCTATAAATTCTCTTGATTTATTTTTAATATAACCGATAAGAACCCTATGAGATTAGAGGGGATTATCATTTTTATTGCTCTTGTTGCGAGTATCGTAACTAGGGCAGAGTCTATTGAGGAATTATGTAATTCTCTTCGTTTGGAAGATCCAAGTTGTTCAACTCTTGAAATTCCCAAATCAATCCTTCCTAAAGAGATTAGTGAAAATTCATTACGTCGTTGGCATTGGATTATTGAAAAAGTAGAAGAGAAAAAAGACCTTCTTCAAGCTGAAATAGACAATAACAAAGGGATGTTGCGCTTTTTACGTAATGACTTTGTCGAAGAGGATGAAAGTAGGCAATGGTATATAAATGAATTCAAAGATATTGAAAGTGATTATTTAAAGTTAAAAGAAATTACCAAGCAAATTGAAATCGTCTCAGATAAATTAAATATCTGCTTTAGAGTCTGTAGTCCAAAGATGCGAATTGAAAATGAAGAGCATTTAAAAAAACTTCAAAAGCTAAAGATTTTACTACTTTCTAAACGCCCCATTTTAGCAGGGCCAGAAATTGAAAATATCATTAAAAGTAAAGATGAGGGAGATCTTAAATCCGCACTGGTCAAAACATACTCTGATTATTTATCTGGTGCTCAAGATCAAATAAGGGAGATTAATACGCGATTTTCTCCTGAGCAAAGACAATATGACTTTGCTATCAACGAAGAAGTTAATGAGGAATTACAAAAAGAGAGAATTAAAGTCCTCTTTGATATTATAAATGGCAATGATGTCGTTGATGATACAACTTCCTCTATTTTATCAACATTAGATTGGCGAAAAGAGGTTATGAAAGAGCCAAGTCTAGCGTGCAGTCTTTATGAGAGGAATAAAAGTTACTTAACTGATCAGAAAATAAAGGAATTAGGCCTTGAGATTGGAATGTTTGTTGCTCCTTTTGTTGCAGGCCCTGCCTTTAGATTAAGTGTTTGGGGGCTTCGTGGCCTAGGATTAGCAAAGTGGGGAATGAGAGAAGAAATCTATGCTTCAATTACAAAAGCAACGACAGGACTCTCTAGTGCAACTTTTTTTGCAAAAGATCTCGTTGCAATACCTAAGAAAAAAGAACAATGTGAATCTTTATTAAATAATTTTATAAAGTCTAAGCAACATACTTATTATCAAAAATATACAGAGTGTTCTGAGGAGCTAAGCCAAGAGATTCTCTTAACTTCCGTGAGTACAGCTCTAAGTGGTCTTTCATCTTTAGGTCCAATTAAGCAGGCCTTTGAATTATCAAAGAAATATGATCCAAATTCCCGTCTTTTCCATGTTAAGACAATGGATGAGCTTAGCTTTTATCTTGGAAAGAAGCCAATCGATAATGAAGTATTTGGAGATGCAGGATATAAGCTTTCTATTGAGAAGGGTGATTATTATGTTCTAAATCTTAATAGTTCAAATAAAGAAGTTAGGACAATGAGTTCAAATTATTGGAATTTTGTTTCAGATACTTATCAGCGAAGATTAAACCTCTCTGAAAATGAAGTAAAAGACTTCATTCAAAGTAGTCGACAAATGGAAGATCGAACCACTTTGATTATTAGTACAGAAAAAGGGGCAGCTGATTCCATGAGAGGTGGACTGGCCTTTGTAACATCTTCAAAAGCTGATGAATTAATGCCCTTTGAAAAAGCAACAGGGGTAAAGGTCGATCGTCGTCCTGGGCGAAAGGTTGCAGAAGCGGTTCGTTTTACTGTTGATGATAAAAAAGGAGATCGCAAATTAAGCGAAGAATTACTAAGCCAATTAATCACTTCAATGGATGCAGATGATTCTCTGGATGGAATTTATATATTCACATCAAAGGCCCATGAGCGTTTATATGAGAGAATTCTAAAAAAACGTGGCATCAATTTTAATCGAGTAAAAGACCTCGATCGAGATGTTGTTCTAGAGATAAGGCCTTAATATTCCTCAAGTATTAACTCATAATAGCCGATGAGATAGGTATGAGATTCCCTAAGTGCTTATTATTATTTTTCATTCTATTTCAGACGTTTGCTTTAAAAATTATATGGCAACCAAAGCGTGAAATTGGAAATACGACGATTTGGAAGAGTACCCAAACAAAAAGTATTAGAGGATCAACTCAAGTTTTAAAATCATCAAAATCATTTTTAGCTAATATTGATAAGCGCGACAAATTTGTTAAGTCACTTGAGAAGAAAAAGCGAAATGGAATGAAGTTTTTAGGGATTAGTGATTGGAATGCTTTTGAATATAAGTGGCAGAATGATGAGTTAACAATTTCTGGTTATTATATTGATCGTAAAGGTCTTAAAAATTATTTTTATGAAAGACACACTTTTTTAAATGATAAACGTGTTATTAGTCTCATTACTTCTCTTGATAAAGACAAGTTAAACAAAGAAGTAATAAGTAGCTTTTTTCAATCGACTCTTAAGTGGGAGAGTCGTAAATGAGAAAACTATTAAGTTCTATTATTATTCTTTTTCTAAGTTTTAATGTCCTAGCATTTAGTAATAGTGACATAATTGATCAATTTAGATCTTTTGGCTCAGTAACTGATACTTATGACTATATTAGTTGTAGTTCTGAAAGCTCAGTTAAAGGACCTTTATCTGAAGATACATTTCAAAGTTTTTGTGAGGTCGTTAAAAATAGCGATGCATGTAAAGATGTTGAAGAAGACGAGAAGATAACTTGTGAAAGTATCGATGAAAATGAAATCGATATTACAAGTTTTTCTTTCATATATAATTGTTTTCGAGGACTTTGGCGCTCACTCGTGAACCTTTTTGAATTTGTTGTTGAAATGATAAAGGGAAGCCTTGGTTATGTGTTTGATTCTGAATTACGACAAGAAAAGAATGAGGCCCTCGGTGAATACTATGATTCTTTTAAGAATTACTTAGCTATTGAATTTGATAAAGCTTATGAAGAAACAGGCGATGATGTGGATGCATCACTTCTTGTTGCTAAAGATATTATGAAGATGGGGATGGATGCCATCTCTGATATGATTAAAGATACCTACTATACATTAGGTTGTTATAATCAAAAAGCAAGACAGGCAAGAGTATGTGAGATCGTTGGCGAGGTAATTATGCCTCCTGCCGCTGCTGTGACGCTGATCTTTAAAGGTCCAAAGATGGTGAAACGACTTAAAGAGGTCGTTTCAGAACATACAAAAAAACCACAATCATCAATTGTATCGGATGAAGATCTAGCGAAAAAGAAAACCGCTAGGGCCATAAGTCCAGAAGAGGCCCAGAACTCAAATACAAGAGCTGTATCAGCTAAGTTAGAAGAGATTATAAAAGAAGAAAAACATGATTTTCTTTCTGCTCCTCAAATCGGTCAAGGAATCCAATTAGTTGTTATTCGCTCTAAAGAAAATAAAATTCGTAAGTTCGCTAACCCTGTTATCAAATCTGATAATGGAAATGAATTATCAATTTCATATCTAGATATAGATACAGGTAAGATTATTAACGAGAGTATAAATAATGTAGATCGTAAAAGAACAATTGCGGCAATAGATCGTTTAAATGGAAGACGTTTTAATTTTCAAGATGATTCATATTACAATTCACTTGGGATAAAGGGGACACAAGAGCTCAATGAATCTCAAAAAAATCAATTAGGACAAATGATTAATGGCCTTAATAAAGACGAGCAACAGAAATTTAAAGCATATGCACAAAGACTTGGGGAAGATATTTCTGACATTAGAAATCCTCGCTCATTAGTCTCTTCACTCAATGATGGGGATGCATATAGTGATGTTCTATCTCTTTATTCAAATATCGTTAAGTCATCAAGTAGTGCACAAAAGTTTAAGAAGTTTGATCAGTGGGTTAAATCAGATGCGCATGCTCTCTATTTATATGACTTCTTATTAAAAGATGGTATTGAAAAGAATAGCGATTCTCTTCGCTACCTCATGGCCCGAAATGAATATTTTAAAAATGTAAGACCAATTAGGGGGCCACCTGGAACTCTCGTTACATTCTCGTTTGAAAAAGAAAGTAAGGTCGATGATATTACACTTTGGTACAAGACTTCAAATTATACTGATGAAGAGTGGTTAAACTTAAGTGGCGAACAACGCTTAAGCCTTGTTAGAAAAGCGACTATGATCTCTCGGAAAAAAGTTTCTGAAGATAAAATTACTGGAACAGAGTTTAAACCTCATTATCTAGGTGGTTTTTCCCAAGAAGTAGGAGACTATTTAATTGATAAGAGTCCTATTTGGGAAATTGCGAATAAGAAGTATGAAATCAGCCTTGAGCGAACTCTAGATGAAATTTCAGAGGTCTCAGAACTTACAGGAGAAACCCATTCTTTTCATGCCCATGTTGTTTTCGATTTACCAGAAAATTACGATAAGTTTGATCGATTTCAACTTTGGTCTAAACATACAAATGATTATCTCTATCTAAAAGGTATGGAAGAAGGTCTTCACGGTAATGAATTAACAGGAATTGCTCACTTTGCCGAGGATGCCCCTGCTAAAGCTAAGAGAAGTATGAATAATGCCTTACCGGAGACTTTATCAAGTATTGGTGTACGTTCCCATAAGTTCTTTTCAATGGGAATTCGAGGTGATTTATATGGAAAGTCTCCAGTTTCTAAGCATAAGAAAGTGGGACTTGAATTAAGAGATACAACTAGAAAGTTAGATATTCTAAGTGATCATATGAAGAAGGTTACAGCTACAGTTCAGGATTTCAAATGGGAGAGTCTCCCAACTGAAGTTACTCGAAAAAATATGCCTGCTTTACGAGTTAATCAAGACTTAATAGGTCGTGATCTAGCAGGAAAAGTAAGTGATTCATTCTTAGATACTTTAAAAAATGATGTAATCACTGCATCCATTGCTTTGAATCGATTTGAAGAGGGACGCTACTTTGATTATCAAAGAGGGACATTTAGAGAGCTTACTTCAGAAGATAAGAAACAAATCGTTGAAGCAAGACAGTACTTTATTGATGAAATGGGAAAAATTGATCGTGAATTAATAGAGATGAAAAGAAAAGGTGAGTCCTTTGAAAAAGAAGATGTCGAGATGGCCGTTCAAATGACTCTTTCTGAATGGGCAAAAATGGCAAGGGTCTCACGTTTCTATGATGGGATTTAAAAGGGGATATAGAATCCTATATCCCGTTATAGTCATGTCTTAATTTTGACTGATTCAAATAGACCTCAAGACGAATTCTATTTACGCCTCCTAATGGTCGATTAACTTGTGGTGCTCGCCATGGATTAAAGGTCATATTCTCACATGCTGACATTCTCATTTCGTCACGAACTCGATGCTGCCTATTTACGATTAGGCGTCCAACCTTAATTTGTGGTGATTTCTTCTCATCCCACGATAGCATTGCATTTTCGATATTATTCTTTTTTGGATCTTTATTTGGTTGAATATAGAAGTCAAAACAACCTTGTTCACTCTTAAGAGTTTTTGCTAAGCGCTCTCCTAAGTAATCATGACTAGGATTGTCTGGAATCGTATCCTTGTTCTTACGACATGATTTAAAGCTCATTTTCATGCTGGTACTACCTAGTTTATAAGGTGTTGCTGAAGAGTAGTCGATATCAAGTGGATTTGAGACTTCAACTCGTGCCTTCATTATTCTCTTAATTGATCCCCAATGAGTCAGTAAGTATCCAATAACACCAAATCGTCCTTGTGTTGCTTCCATAAATTTTTCATACTTTTTAGGATTTGCAATAAAGAAACTATCAGCATTCATCATAACTAAATCGTGGATATTCTTATTTCCTTCAAGACCTATATCTTGAAGATAGTTTTGATAGGGAACGCCGATTATTTTTACGGCCATACCTCGAATATCTTTTTCGATATCTGCTTTTGAAGGATCAGGGTCTCCATTAGAGAAGCGAATAATACTTTGATATTTTCTATTTTCTTCAAATAGGCCAACTCTTAGTTTTTGAGGTAGTTTAGAATTATCAATTGTAAGTTCTGATTTTACACAACCATGATGTTTTGGATGAGCATCCCTTTTCATGATTTTATTATTTCCTGTCGCTTCGATTAGTGTTTCTTTGAAAATCTCACCGACACGATTCATATTTGCTACTTCATCTTGTCCCCAGACTTCACCTTGTTCTACTTTTGGTTGAAGTGCATTGACTGAGGCAACTTGTCGTTCACTCTTTTGATTTTGACATGAAATTATTAAGCTTAATAAAGCTACAATCTTTAAACTCTTCATAAACCCCTCACTTGTTCCTAAATTATTTTACCTTAATTACCAAATACTCCAAGGACCATTAAATGCGGTAAAATTACCTTTCTGGTGAGTGATTTCTATATAAGTACTTGTAATTATTGTTTTGTCATTTGTCTAAATCTGTCTTTTGCTAGCTGACTGCTAAGGATCGTACCCATTCGTAAAAAGGTAACTCCATCATAGTTTCCAAAGTAGAGTGCATCTGCAATATTATCCCAAGCTTTGTGGGAGTAGAGTGTACCTGCTAAAGCATTTTCTCCTAAGATACGTACGCCTTGTCTTTGTGCTTCTTGAGCAACCCAGAATACTAATGCCTTCGCATAGCTTTGAGCATTTGTTGGCCCTTCAAGATTATTCATTTCTAAACAAGTAAAATGAAAATTTAATTGATGAAAGTCCTTCTCTTTTCTAAGTTCATTGATAATACCGATGATCCTATTATAACCATGACCTGTTTTATCACTAAAGATATCTTGATCTGTTGATATCAGTCCTGCATTAAGCTCTGCCAATCGATCAGCACCTGGTGCAACTCGCCAGTGTATTCCTGGTACTTTAAAGCCTAATTGAATATGGGCCTCTGTTCTAAAGGTATCAATGGCCGCTCCAAGAATTCTCTTTCCGTGCTCTCGTAAACTTTTAGAATACCAATTATAAAAGTCCTTACCATAATTAGTATGTTGTTCTTGAGCTGGAAAAAAGAAGAAAGGATTAGGAGGTGCAACTTCTTTGAAAGAAGATAGATTAAAGCCCCACATGAAGTTTACAGTATCAATATTAGAATACTTATTTCTAACGTAGTTTCTAAAGCTTTCTACTGCTAGCTCAGAGTAGGCTTGAAGCGCTCCACGTGTTGGATAACCTGATCCATTATCGTGTGAATTATATGAAGGATAGCGAAGCTCACCGGCAGGGCCAAGGCTTACATTAATTTCATATATATCTTTCATCTTATGTGAAAAGTTCATTTTAAATGAACCCATGACCTCATAAAATTCATTGATCGCTTTGTGGGTAGACCAAACAGATAGATATTCTTTTGAAAAGTTTCCTTGCTCACTTTTAGACATGGCACTCGCACCATACTTTTGCCATAACCAATTTGGGATTGGTACATCACATGTATCACCAACATTACCACCACATTGATGGAATGATAGAATCGGAACCCACTTTAGGCCAGCGTCTATAATAAGATCACTCAGCACTTGATAGTATTGCCAATTGAATTTATTATCTTCTTTTTCTATTAGTCCCCACCAGATATCAGTACTAACTCCTGTTGCTCCTAGGGACTTTATTTCATTTAATTGATCTTGAAATTTTCGTAACTCAGCTTTTGAATATTCAGACGACAAGTTATTTGGATCACCTATGATTAAGGGGGCCATGACATTGAATACTTTTGCGGAAGTCGTTAAACAATACAATGTTAGAAAGAGGGAGAGTAAAGCTTTAGATTTCATGTCTTACTTATAGCGATACTTCTCCCTAAATAATAGATATTTTGAATTTTTTATAGATTATTAGATTTTAAGATATCGTCCACTTTTGCTGCAAATATAAAATCACTTTCCACTAAGTCATCAATTTTATGTGTCCAAAGATCAACTTTCAGCTTACCAAAGCTTACGTGTAGATCAGGATGGTGCCATTGCTCATCTGCAACCTTTGCGATTTCATTTGCAATTTTCATTGGTTGGTCAAACTTTTCGCAATCAACTTCAAGAGACAGCCTTGTTTTATCATTAGTGAAGCTCCAACGTTTGTCGATTTGCTCTTTAAGGCTTAGTTTTTCCTCAAGAGGTAGGGGAGGTACCCCTCCTTGGCAAGGTATACATGTTTTCTCTTTCAATGAAGTCATATTTCCTCCTAAAAATTTACGAGTTCATAAAGGTCGATTGCTGGCTCCTCATAGGGATGGGCCGTTCTTAACGCCTTAATTACTTCTTTAACTTTATCATCAGGACAAATCGTTTCCACCTTAAGTTCTCTTACTTTTTCGATAATTCCGGATTCGCCAATATGGGGATTGGCTTGATTATTTGGACGAAATTGACCGATACCTTCTGTCTCAAATGAACATTTGTCATAGTTTCCAATGGTTCCAGCACCGGCATTAAAGATGACCTCTTTTACTTCTTGTGCGTCATCTACAGGAACAAAAAATACTAGTTTTTTCATTATTAACTCACTTTTTTTTTGATCAAAAACTTAACAGTACTCTATAAAATATACTTGATATCTACTAATTAATCTAATTCTTGATATAAATGACTCTCAACAATTACTCCCCAAGAAAAAATAAAAGTTAATCTTAATGATGATTTAATTTCATCTTAACTAGGGGGATATATGAAAAACATTCTAATTTTAATTGCCACTTTAATTTCTTATTCTGCATTTGCTTCAAATGTTGATTTTCCAGATTACACTTGTAACGTTTCAAAGTACTCAGATGACACTGTTTTTGGTGAAGAATTTGAAATAAAAAGAGACAATTCTAGTCGTTACAATCTAATGAGTACTGTTGTAGATAATATTGAATTTAAAGTTGCTCTTGTCGATAAAGCTTCTGGTCCACAAGCATCTTTTACAACAAATTATAAAGATCAAGGGATTCAGGTTTCTTCACAACAAGACTTTAACGGAGTACAGATTATTTTTGGGCCGACTCATCAAGTTGGGACTACAGGCTATATTGTAACTTGTGATAGAAGTTCACTAGATTGGTAATAAATATAGGACCTGCCTAAAGCAGGTCCTTTCTTATTAAATAAGTTCTTTGATTTTTGAAGTGATTTTTTCATCTCTTGGATCAATGTCAGGAAAGTATCTTTCAACAATTTCTCCATTTTCGTTTAAAAGGAATTTTTCAAAGTTCCAATGTATATCATGAGCTTGTCCTGAGATTAGACCTTTGCTTGTAAGTAATTGCTCAAAGTCTGGTTTGTCATTTCTTACGGCTTCTTTTTTCCCTTCTGTTAAAGCTTGATAGAGTGGGTGTTGACCTTCTCCTTTAACAACAATCTTTTCATTCACTGGAAATGTTACGTTGTACTCCATTGAACAGAAGTTTTGAATTTCTTCATTAGTACCTGGCTCTTGTTGTAAGAACTCATTTGCTGGAAAAGCAAGAATTTCAAGTCCTTTATCTTTGTATTCAGAATATAGTTTTTGTAGCCCTTCGTATTGTGGTGTAAGTCCACATTTTGAAGCAACATTGACTACAAGATATGCCTTAGCATCAAAGTCCTTAATTGTTTTATCTAGGCCTTTTCCATCTTTAAATTTAATTTCATTTATATTTGTACTCATGTGATAACCTCCATAGTTTTAACTAATAGAGGTTACCATAAAGATTTATTTAGAAAAGTTGTGGCGTGCCAATTGTAGCTTTTTATAACTTTCAATTAACTTTAGATGCTTATCAATACCTACAAGACTAGAATTTGTCTGAGTTAGGCCATCAAAGCGATTCTCTAGGGTTAATGTCTTAGTTACTCGCTCCATTAATTCAGGGCCATACATCTTAGTGAAGCTTTCAAGATAATCCGCTATTTCAAGATCATCTGCCAGTTCTATATCAAGTGCATTATTGAGAGCCTGATAAAAGCGTCTTCTTTCTATTGTATTATCGTTGAATGTACCAAGCATTTCGACGAGATGCTTAGCTTCTTCATAATTTTGTAGAGCAAGATAACCAAGTGCCTTGAGTTCTCCAATAACTAATTGTCCCCATACAGTACTTTCATCAAATGCAACTCCGATTAACTCAGAAATTGGCATGTAATTATCAAGCTCACTGTCTTCAAGTCGTTCAATTAGTGAACTTAGGTCTTCATTGTTTAAAGAGTGGAGATTTAAAATATCTTCTCTGAAGTCTAGTGCTTGATTATGGTTGTCCCAAATCAGATCTTCTGGTTGATAAATTTCAGAGTATTCTGGAACAAGAATACGACAAGCACTTGCTCCTAACTCGTTATAATCTGCTATATAAACTTCTTTACCTAGCTCTTCTAAGATTCCCATTAGATATTGATATTCTTCTTGAGTTGAGCCTGAGAAATTCCACTCGTTAAATTCGTATTGCGGCCTAGCACCAAAGAAGCGCCAAGAGATAACTCCTGTTGAATCAATAAAGTGATCAACAATATTATTGTGTTCACGAATAGCAAATTCATTAAATGTTGGAGGGAATGTGTCATTCATACCTTCAAAGCTTCGACCTTGTAGAAGTTCTGTCAGGCTTCTTTCAAGTGCCACTTCAAAACGTGGGTGAGCACCAAAGGATGCAAATACACCTCCATTTCTTGGATTCATGAGAGTCACACACATGACAGGAAACTTACCACCTAAAGAAGCATCTTTTACAACAATTGGAAAACCAGCTTCTTCAAGTTTGTTAATCCCTTCAAGTATTGTTGGATACTTTTCTAAAACACTTTTTGGAACATCCGGTAGTGTGATCTCTTCTGTAATAATTTGATTTTTTACAGCTCTTTCAAAAATTTCTGAAAGACATTGTACACGAGCTTCATATTTTGTATTTCCAGCACTCATTCCATTACTTACAAATAAATTCGCAATGAGGTTGGCCGGTATGTAAACCGTTTGGCCATCAGATTGACGCTCAAAAGGTAGAGCACAGATTCCACGCTCTTTATTTCCTGAGTTTGTATCAATTAAATTTGAGGCCCTAAGCTCGCCACCGTTATCGTAAGCATTAAGAAGTGTCTCATCCATTAATCCAGTCGGAATAGACTCATCATTTGGAATCTCAAACCATTTCTCATTTGGGTAATGAACAAATTCTGCATTAGCGATATCTTCACCAAGGTAATAATCGCTGTAGAAATAATTCGTGCTAATACGCTCTAGATATTCTCCTAGAGCAGAAGCAAGGGCCGCATCTTTTGTGGCACCTTTTCCATTTGTAAAGCACATCGGAGAGTCAGCATCGCGAATGTGAACTGACCAAACATGAGGAACTTGGTTTCTCCATGATGCAATTTCAATTTGAATTCCCAGGTTTGCTAGAAGTCCTGTCATATTCTTTATTGTTTCTTCTAAAGAACAATCTTTACCTGGAATCATCGTCTTGGTTTCATTTACTTCGTAGTCAAGTTTGACATCGTTACCAAGTATTTCTTTTGCTTCTATCTTAAAATCAATTTCATTTTGAATAACTCGCTTAACAGTACATCGATTCATTGAAGCAAGTATTCCTTTTTTATCTTTTTCAGATATTGAAGCAGGAAGCTCGGCATGTATAACAAATGATTGCTTGTAGCGATTATCAGGGTCCACTATATTTTGCTGACTTATGCGAATATCCTCTGTAGGGATATCTCTGCTTTTACAATAGACCTTTGCAAAATAAGCTGCACACATGGCCGAAGAGGCCAGAAAATAGTCATAAGGGCCAGGAGCTGTACCATCTCCCTTGTAGCGCACAGGCTGATCAGAGATGATTTTAAAATCATCGAAACTGGCTTCAATTTTTAAATTATCGAGGTATCTTACGTTTACTTGCATAAGGCAGATATAGCAGTATTTAAGGTGATTTACAGCTATTTCCCCTCATTCCTATAAGTTTTACCCTAGATCATACGTAACTTCTTTTTAGTTGGCCTAGAGTTAGAAAATTGGATTGTTTCAAATGAGGTAAGAGAGTCGCTGGAGCTCAACATCATTGCTAGATAATCATCAAATTCGCTTCCTCTATCCATTTTTTTAGACGTAATTTCAGTAGCTTGAGCCTCTTTTAATTCTGTGATCAGCTTCTCTAATTCATTAAGTATCATTCTAGCTTTTAAATTCTTCATATATTCCCCTTTGTATATCTCTATATTGCACCTTGTTGTTTTTTATTAGGAGGGGAGGATTCTGACTTTTTGACTTTTCTTAACTTGCAAAATCTTGTCATCGATGGTTTTTATTGCGAATATGTCTTTCGCTAATTTAAAGGAGAATTAAATGAAATCACTCGTTTTGATGCTGGCAATGTTGCCTGCTTTAGTATTTGGTTATAGTAATCCAGACGCTAAGACTCTTATGAATGAATACCAAGAGTTTCGCTCAATGGTATCAAATATGGAACACGATTACCTAGTTGGTGGTTGGTATAAGGCCAAAGACTTTGGTGATACAACTGTTATGTGGCTTCTTAGTGATGACTTAACAGATCGTGAAGTTATTAGATTTTTTAGAAAGAAAGATGATGGCTCAGTTTTTACTGTTACTTACCATCGTTCAGACTACATTGTAGATGGTAGAATTGTTCTTCGTCGTTTCGTTGGCCCAGAGCCAACTGGTTGGATTAACCACACTATTGATTTCGAAACAGGTGAGCACTTAGGTTCACAAGGTTGGTGGCCATTCTTTGATGAAAGCGACCATGACTTTATGAAAAAGTGGGGATTCCACTACTAAAATAAAATTAAGCCTACTTTGTAGGCTTTTTTTATTACTCTGATTTAACTCATAATATTTTAAAATCTCCTTTGATATTTTTAATTCATAGAAATTTCAAAGGAGTTTTTGTGAAAAAAACATCAATCGTTTCAATTTTACTTTTTCTAATGTTTAGTTCTTTCTCATTTGCAGAAGGAAATTCAATGGTTCGTGTAAGGGCCTTAAGCGTAACCCCTGATGTTTCAGACAATATCGGTGGTAATATTGCAATTAATAATGAATCAGTTCCAGAGATCGACTTCTCTTACTTCTTCAATCAAAACTTTGCACTTGAGTTAATTCTTGCAACAGCAACTCATGATGTAAACCTCAATGGAACAGGAAGCCTTGGTAGCGTTTCTTTACTACCTCCAACTTTATTAGCGCAATACCATATGGAATTTGGAGACTTCAAACCATATGTAGGTGCTGGTATCAACTATACAATCTTTTATGGAGAGGTACCGGGAGATATGGTCTCGACAAAGTATGATGATGCATTTGGATATGCCTTACAACTAGGAACTGATATCAAAGTTGCTCAGAATTTATATCTCAACCTTGATGTGAAAAAGCTTTACTTACAAGCTGATGCAACTGTTGATACAGGGTCTGGTGTTGTGAATGCTGAAGTTGATATCGACCCTTTACTTGTTGGGATCGGTATTGGTTTTAGATTCTAGTTTCTTGAAGGGTGGCCATAACACTTGGCCACCTTCTCTTTTTTAACTTGTCCTTTTATTTCTAAGAGCTAAACTATTTCTATGAAAGAAATAGATATTCAAATCTTAAATTCGCAAGACTTTAATAAATACTATTATAAGTATAAGAACGATGTTTTTGAAGATGATCATAGTTATGTACTATGGGATATTCTGTCAGAAACAGAACTTTCAAATGTAAAAAGACTCCAAGAAAATTTAGGAGAACCTTTTAAGTTATGTTTGGCCGCCTTTGATAAAGAAGGAAACTTCCTTGGCTGGAGTTGGGGATATCAAGAAAGTAGTACAACATTTTATATGTGTAATTCAGCAGTACTTCCACAATATCGAAGACAAGGTATTTATGGGGCCATTTTAGACAAGTGTCTGGCAATTCTAGAAGCGGAAGGATTTCAAATGGTCTATTCTCGCCACTGTGCTACGAATAATTCTGTTATTATACCTAAACTTAAAGCTGGCTTTTTAATTTCAAAAATGGAGCTAGATGATAAGTTTGGTGTATTGATACATTTACACCACTATTTTAATGAGAAGAGAAAAAAGGTCATGGATTATCGCGCCGGACAGATTAGGCCCGACGCAGATATTAAGAAGTTATTTAAAATTTAGCGTACACAATAATAAGAATACACCTTAGTATTTACTGACCATGGGTTTCTTACTGGTGTCGGATTCATAAGACCTGGATGATAAACTTTTCCACCACTAATGGCCCAAACCGTTTGTCCAATTGAAACACCTCCATTCCAATCACCATAAGCATCAATAGCTTCTAGTTCATTTGCATTAGGAAGTCTTGCATAAATATTGTCACAGGCTCTTTCTGCTTGTCTCATTGAAGTCGCTCGACCTACTGATCCGTTATGTGTTCCTACAATTGTAAGATTGCGACGTCCTATTTGTACCGTTGCTGGAAACTTTGTTCTTTGAAAATCTTCAAACATTGTAGAGGCAATTTGAGACATAACAACAGATGGTTGTCCTTGTCCTTGATATGTTTTCGTCGACCCATCAGAACTTACTAGAGTAAGTGTGACCTGAATTCCGCCACGGCAATTTGGTGCATATGAATAAGATCCATAAGCCATATAGTCTACTAAAGCTCCTGCATTATTTGGAATCCAACCTGGACGTTGTCCATTATTTATAGAGTCCATAATGTAACGAATATTATTCATATGGACGAATTCTAACTTACGATTAACTACTGGAAAATTACGATAATAGCTATCAAAATATGCTTTAAGAGTATTTTCTAGAGTTACATCCATATACTTATACTGTGTAGCAAGGCGCACATTCTTGTCATATAGAGCATCGAAAGTAACAAGAAGATCCAAGGCCTCATCTCCCTTTGCTCCAGATTGCATAAGCTGAGATGCTAATCCTGTCATTTCACGCATATACTCAGAACGTGTTTGAGAATAAGCTTGTTTGTATGCACACAGGTCTGCTCCTCTTATAAAGGGGATTGAGGCCCAGAGACGAGCTGCTTGAGAGTGTGCACTAACTCCTATTAAGAGAATAAGTGCAAGGGATTTGAGTTTCATAGATTTCTCCAATTTTATTTTATTGCGATCTTAAAAATGCTTCATAAATACAAGCACGAATTCTATCTTTACCCTCAGGTAACTTCTTACATTTGAATTCAGTTTTTGTATTATTTCTAGGTCTCCATTCAAAGTTAACCATGAAAGTTCCTGTTTCACGATTCCAAGAAGGAAAGACCATTAGTCCACCATTTGAATCATCGCCTTCGTGCATTCTAATAACAAGCTTTGTTATTAGATGTCCAGCAATCGCTCCTGCAAATACATCTGATAGCCAGTGTTTTCTATCGTGTAGGCGTCCATAAGATGTTAGAGCGGCCACACCGTAAGCTAAATATGGAACGACTTTATTATCTTTATAAATTTCTGCAAAAACTGTTGCAAATGACCAAGCTCCTGAAGAATGACCTGAAAAGAATGACTTTCCAGTTGTTCCAAAAGCATATGGCCCTTGGTCAGCATTTGGTCTTTGTCGCCCAAAGCCTTTCTTGAATGCTTCCGTTACAATCTGAGTAGCAATTTGACTCGTTAAAACGTAGAGTCCTGCCTTTTTAAGTTTTCCATCTTTTATAACAACACCTAAAAAGTATGATCCGGCGGCTGCTCCTCCAAGGATCATTTTGTCGTGATTATTTGTTGGGTAGACGAGTTTTTCAGTAAAGCCATTCTTATGATCTTGGACAAAGTCCATTGTTTCTTGGTCAGAGCCAAACATAACAAGTCCAAGTGAAGTGGAAGCTGCTAGCATTAGAAGCTCTTTATCACTTAAACCTAGTGGGATGAAATATCCTTTCTTATTATTAGATGAATCAAATTTACGAAGGTAATTAGAGAACTCTTGTGGCGACATTCCACCATAAATGGCCTTGTTTCCAATTCGCCCCTTAATTCCTTCCATTCTGTCGATATTCTTTTGTTCTTCTTCACTACAGCCTTGTACCGTATTCTTACAACTATAGATTTCATCAAGCATATGCTTGGCATTTGAGCGAAGATCTAACTCATTTTCATCAACTGTGACACAACCTTCATAGCGCCATTCACAATCACTTTCATAGACAGTTTGATATATGTCTTTTTGAAAAAAAATCTCATCATTAAGCTTATCTGCTTGGGCAAATTGCCCCATGAGAAGAGTCGATAGAATTAAACTTTTTGTTATTTTTAATGTTTTCATAATTTCTAATATAGAGAAAACGGTTAAAATATGTTTATTTATGTAATATTCACATTGCAGATCAAAAATTGGACAGTCTTAAGAAGGATTTTACAAAGTATACAAAAAATAAGCCTGTAATATTAGGTACTTAAAGTTGTTTTAAGCTACAGTTATACTATTCGTAATAGTATTTATTTGTCGTATGATAGTGTTTTTATCATAATGGACATTTAACTAAACTAGAAAAAGGTATGTTGTGGATATTATAACGTATACGAATATAACTCGTTATACTACGATTTTCTTCTTTTCATTCTTTGTTTACCACTCAATAAGTGGCTTTTTAAATTATTACAATTTAAAAGACCGCTCGACTTTATGGTATACTTTGATGTCAGTTGCTTCAGCCTTTTACTGCCTTTTCTTTACTATAAATACTCATGTACTAGACATAAAAAACTCAAACATTATTTTAAATAGTCTTTGGATTTTTGCTTTTTGTGCTTTTTACGCCTATATGCATGCTATAGAGGCTTTTTTTGGAAGCTCCATTAAGATGATAAAGTATATCAAAGTGTATATCCTCTCTCTGGGCATCTTTCAGATTCTTTCTCTTATTTCTTACGCTTTTTTTGATTATAGCTTTATGTTTTCACCCCAGTCACAAATAAAAGATAGCCTCTTTTATCAATCGACGAATATCGCAATCTCACCAAATTTGATAGGAAACCTAGTCGGAGGCAGTGCAGCTCTTTGCGTCTTTTATGTTAGCTTTGTTATCTGGAGAGAAATTTCGAAACGAAATCTTGAGGAATACTTACTGAGAATAGGTGTTATATTTAATATTCTCGTTGTATTGAATGATACTTTTATAAGCTTAGAAGTTTCAGGAAGCTTGATTCCTATTTATTATTTTGCTAATGCCTTTGAGGCTCTACGGTTTAATTTACACTTTCTTAAAAAGGCCCATAGTAAGATGTACAACCTCGAGTCAGAAGTAGTTCACTTATCTAAAGTCGCTCAGTTTGGATATGCAGCGGCTAGTATTGCACATGATATCAAGAATCATGTTTTCGTAATGAAAGTTAAAGTTGATAAACTAATAAAAGGACGATATTCGACAACTGATAAGGTTTATGAAGATTTAAAAAAGTATAATGAGGGTATATTAGAAATCACCGATCTATATATGAATATTTTTAAGAATAATATTAGTTCTCAAAAAGAAGAATTAGACTTTAATGAGATTTTAAAAGATGTTAGGGGACTAATCTTACCAAAGTTTGAAAATACTAATGTTCGATTTTTAGAAGAAACTAAAAATTTTAAAATATTTTGTAATAAAGCAGAAATGGTAATTTGCCTCGTTAACCTTATAAAAAACTCTTTAGAAGAGGTTAAAGAAAAGAAGGACAATCCTTGGGTTTTGCTTAAAAGTGATATTGAAAAAAATAAGATACTTGTAGTAGATAGTGGCGATGGGATCGATCAAAAACAAGCAGAACAAATCTTCAAGTTTGGCTATACAGGAAAGAAATCTGGAGGTCATGGAGTAGGGCTGGCCATAACAAATGAATTGTTGCAGCGCTCCGGCTTTTCTTTAAAACTTGAGAAAGGTTGTAAAAATACGACGTTCTCTATCAATTGTTGAGATAATTTTTAAAATTAATTAGATAAGTGTTTGAAAATATTTATTTGTTAAGATGGTTTACTCTTTGCTTTATTAGAGTGTATCGATATAAACTATTTATCAATTTTATTAATTAATCTTTGGAGAAGGTCGGTGGAGCTAGACCTATATGTCGCATTCACGCGTTATTTAACGACTTTTGTGTTTTCGTTTTTTATCTACCAACTTTTTGCAAGTTTAGTTAATTATACACAGCTCAAAGAAAGAGAAGCTTTATGGCCAATGGTCATGTGTTTGACGACTGCGGCATATTGCTTTGTTTTTGCTTTCAATACTCATTTCATCAATCAAAAGTTATCAGATTTTCTTTTAATGATCTTCTGGGTTTGTGCTTATTCGTCTTTTTACAGTTACATAAGAACCATAGAAGTTTATTTAAAAAGACGTATAAAGAAGCTTGAGTTTGCGAAGCTATATTGTGTGTTTCTAGTTAGTGTTCAGATTGTTTGTGCCATATCGACACTGCTTTTTAATCACAACTTTCTTTTTGATGAGCACAACTACGTCAAGTCCAATCTCTTTGCTCAGACAATGCACTTTAATGTTTCTCCAAATATATATGGTAAAATATTAGGAGGTCTCGGTGCTTTAGTTGTTCTCTATACATGTATTGTCATTTGGATTGAATTAAATCGATTAAAAAGAAATGAAGTTCTACTAAAGCTTGGAATTATTGTAACTTTTCTCGCTGTTTTAAATGATACTGCATTGGGACTTGAAATCTCAGGTGCAATTCTTCCTCTGTATTATTTCGGTAATGCATTTGAAGCAGTACGTTTTAATCTATATTTTCAAAGAAAGGTGTATCGTAAATTATTCAACCTAGAGAATGAAGTTGTAAGACTCTCTCGAATTGCTCAATTTGGATTTGCTGCTGCAAGTATCGCTCATGATATTAGAAATCATATATTTGTTCTTAAAATAGGAATTGATAAACTTATTAAAGGAAGGGAGGAGGACCCACAGCAGAATTATAAATCTTTAAATAAACACATTAATAAAGTTTCAGAGATCACAGATCTTTATATGAATGTTTTTAATAAGAATAATGCAAATGAAAAGAATAACGTCTCTGTAAAGAAGATCGTTGATGAGGCCATTGAGCTCGTAGCTCCAAAGTACAAAAATTCTAATGTTGAGCTAATTGTAGATATCGAAGACTTTTCAATTTATTGTAATGAAACGGAGATCACTATTAGTATAGTGAATTTATTAAAGAATGCCCTCGAAGAAGTCTCTTGTGTTGATAAGTATCAGTCTCCATGGGTCCAAGTTCATGCCTACGCAAGCAAGAGAAGTATTTGTGTTACTGATTGTGGTCAAGGAATTTCTAATGAAATTGCTTCCGAAATATTTAATTTTGGATATTCTACTAAGAAGGGTGTTGGTGGACATGGGGTTGGGCTTGCTATCACAAAGGCACTTCTTATGCGTTCTGGATTTCAATTAGGTCTATTAAAAGATTCTAAGAATACTACTTTTGAGGTCTTATTTTAATGTTGTGGTCCTAAAGTAATTACATACCTTCGTGCAATCTCATGAAGTTTCTTGTATTGACTATTAAATTCAAAAATCACTCAGGAGCACTATATGAAATCATTTGTTTTACCCCTAATTCTAGTTATGGCTTCGTCTAATTTATTCGCAGCCGGTAATGTCTCAAGTTTCCTTAAGAGCCTCGAAAAGCTTGACGGACAAGAAGGACGAGTATCTTCTAATACAAATGAAAGAGGAACAGGTGAATGCCAAATTGAAATTCTAAAAGATACTCAATCAACAAGTATTTATTTTAGAAACACTGGATATTATTTTACCCCTGTGGCCCATGCTTTTTCTGATTCAGCTGAGCTTGTCGATGCTAACACGCTACTTGTTTCTGAGGACTCTAATCGCCCAGGAGGTGATGCTTGTGGAAGTTATGGAGGAGAAAGTGGTTACAAGAAAACAATAACTCTAAATGGAGATTCAGTCACTATTAGAGAGACATTTCGCTGCTTTTTATTCAAAAAATACGACTTTAGTTTCACTTGTAAGCTATAAAATTTAGTAAAATTTTTTAGGTAATTAAGGGAGCGTATAAGCTCCCTTTTTTGTTAAATTAGTTAAGCTTCAGAGAATTTTTTAAAGTATTTCTATATTTTAAGTGTTTAATTAGTCTAAATAATGTATATTTTATATTATGAGTGTTGATGAATATATAGTAGTTACTCGGTATGTAACTATCTTCGCATTTTCATATTTCCTATACCAAGCATCAATTGGTGCCTATACTTATCGGAAACACCTAAATGTGAAGGCTTTCTGGCCTATTCTTATGTGTCTTTCGGCCGGAGCTTATGCCGTCTTAATTGCTGTAAATACTCATGTCTCAGATCCTAAACTTTCTAATTTCCTCTTAATTACGTATTGGTTCTTCGCATATTGGACTTATTATTGTTACCTAAAGGCGATAGAGGGTTTTTTTGGATATGATCTTAAAAAGCTGTGGTTCTCTAAGTTCTTTTGTGTGGCCCATTCGGTCTATGTTGTCATTGGAGGTTTTCTTTACCTCTTCACTTCTGTTGATTTGATATTTAAGCCTCGGGAAATTCCACCATCAACACTTTTTACAAAAGCATTAAATCTACAAATCTATCCCAGTCTTTTAGTTGTTCTAACAGGTGTTATGGGATTAGTCGTTATTCTCTACTCTACTATCGTCGTTTGGAAGGAATTAAATAGACGAAACAAGAACGAGTATCTTTTTAAAATGGGATTAATTGTTACTTTATTTGCATCGATATGGGATACATCTATAGGGACAGAAACAATTGGTTATCTCGTTCCTATCTATTATCTGGGCTACGTTTTTGAATCCATGCGATTTAATATTTATTACCAGGATTTGGCTTTTACAAAGATGTATAACCTTGAAAAAGATATGGTTAAGCTCTCTAAAGTTGCCCAATTTGGCTTTGCCTCAGCTAGTATTGCTCATGATATTAGAAATCATCTCTTTGTCTTAAATACGGCAAATAATCGTCTAGAAAAAGAATTATTAGAAGATCAACGCCGATATACAGAAAAACTCCGTAAACATATTGCAAAGATTCTGGAAGTTACTGACCTCTACATGAATATCTTTAAGAAGAATTATGATTCTCACAAAGAGAGAATCAAAATCTCAGATGTCACAATGGAAGCAATTGATCTCGTACAAGAAAAGATTGATAAGGATAAGGTGAAAGTAGAGCTTGAGATTGATGATTTTGATATAGATGGCAATGAAACAGAGCTAAGCTTGTGTTTAGTTAACTTGATAAAGAACTCACTTGAAGAGATAAAAACAACAGATACACCTTGGATAAAGGTCATTACTTCATCAAGTCAGCGGTTTATTAAGATTGTAGACTCTGGAAATGGGATTCCAAGGGATCAGTTAAAGAATATCTTTGAAATGGGTAAGACTACAAAGAAGGACGGCTCAGGCTTTGGTGTAGGCTTGGCCATCACAAAGCAAATCATTGAAAACTCAGGATATCAACTTCTGGTTGAGGAAGATTCAGAAAATACCACATTCGTGATAAATTTTTAGGGTTTCATTTATATTATTTTATTCTTAGGCATGCTGTGTTACTGATAGGCTAAATATTTTGTAATATTAGGGAGCTTAATATGAATATCTTAAAATCTATTATTCTACTGAGTGCTTTTTCTGTATTTGCACATCAGCCACAATCAACTTTTATTATCACTAATGATGCTCAATTAGGGACAGTTATTGGTTTCAGTGATTCTAGCTTCAATTATGATGTAAACGATACAAAGAGAGAAAGACAATTTTGCTTTGTCGGTAATGTAAATGAAGTATGTGCTCAAATTGAGCAAGCTTCTTTTGATATGAATGGCCGTTATTATCAAGGATCTCATGATCGTATTGAATTACTTAGCTGTGAAGTAAAGGTTCAAGATGATTATCGTTTAAAAGACTATATTGAAACGACATATAACCTAAGCGATGACTACGGGTCAGACTTCACTGTAACTCGTAAGATTGAGACATGTCTTAAAAATTAGAAATTCTCAAATAACTTTTAGGCCCATTTATTGGGCCTTTTCTTTTATATTTTCCAATACTTATTAAATTTTAATTGGTCTGACTTATAAAAAGTCAGAATGTCAGGATAATTATATTTAGCTTAATTTGTCTTCCTATAACCTAAGTACAAGAAAGTGATGAGTAATATCAGTTGTAAGATTGATTAATTACATTCTTTATATACCCTGATGGTTTCGTGATATGCAATTTTGTGATCTACTATTTCATCAGGGTATTTATCAGTTCCGTATTCTGGAATCCATTTCTTTATATATTCAAAATCTGGATCAAATTTCTTTTGCTGTGTATAGGGATTAAAAATTCGAAAGTATGGGGCAGCATCACAACCAGTTCCTGCCACCCATTGCCAATTTCCATTATTAGAAGCAAGTTCAAAGTCATTTAATTTGCGAGCAAAGTATTTCTCGCCCCAGCGCCAGTCAATGAGAAGATCCTTAACTAAAAAAGAAGCTGCAATCATACGAACTCGGTTATGCATATAGCCTGTCTCATTTAATTCTCTCATCCCAGCATCAACTATTGGGAAACCTGTTTTTCCTTCACACCACTTCTTGAATTCTTTTTTATTATTCTTCCATTTTATACTTTTATATTTCTCTCTAAATGGAGCATTCTCGACATGAGGGAAGTGATAGAGGATTTGAATGAAAAACTCTCGCCAGATTAGTTCACTTAACCATGTATCATTTTTCTTATATCCTACTTGTGCACATTTACGAGGAGATATGGTTCCAAATCTTAAATGGATACCTAGTTTTGATGTCGCATCGAGAGCTGGAATATCACGGTTCTTGTCATAGTCATCAATTATTCGACCTTTAATCGTTTTTACTTGTTCATCAGCTTTCTCATTATAGATAAAACCAAGATCTTCTAACGTTGGTAAGGTTTCTGCCTTAAAGTTCTTAAAATTATCAAAGTATTTATGAGTCTCAAGGGTCGCAATGTCTTTTGGCCTTAACTCTGCCAGCCATTTATTTTTGTAAGGAGTGTAGACTACATATGGTTTGCCATCATCTTTTAAAATATCGTCTTTAGCAAAAATACAGTGATCTTTATATTGGTGAAAACTAATATTTTCTTTTTCTAAAAAAGAAGCAATTGCTTTGTCTCTTTTAATTGCATATGGTTCGTAGTCTTCATTTGTATAGACTTCTTCGATATTATATTCTTTTATAAGCTTTTTGTATTCAGTAAGGGGGTCACCCGTTAAGACAAGTAGGTCACTTCCAAAATCGTTTAATTCTTCTTTTAGGTCAGTTATTGCATCATGAATGAAACTTACTCTAAGGTCATTTTCATCTTCTAATTTCGACAAAATATTTGTATCAAAGATAAATATAGGCAGGACTTCTTTCTGTGATTGAAGTGCATGAAGAAGGCCGCGATTATCTTTTAATCGAAGGTCTCGACGAAACCAGAATATATTAACTTTCTTAGAACTCATATTATGCAATATCTTTTAATAGCTTTAATTCTTTTGGGTACGGTTCAAAGATATATTGGTCTTGTAAATATGCCTTTTGATGTGCCTCTGTTAATACGTTTAGAAACGAGTTTATTGTGAGGTAATTTGAAACACCATTTTGATAATCTTCCATTAAGTTTAACAAGGCTTTCTTTTCTCCTGCTCCTAAATCATTCTTAAAATATCCAAAGACATGATAGCAAGCATTTAGTCTATTCTTACGAGTTGGAAGAATTGAAATCGTTTCCATAAATAACTTAAAGTATATTTGGTAAACTTTTTGTGCTGGTAAACCTTCATGGTTAGCAGCAATACGACCGAGAGTTCTCATATTCTCTTGATTATGTTCCATGATGGCATATTTATGCATCTGATGAAATAATTGTAAGTCCCTCATCGTTCCATTTAGTTGTTTAAAACGAAAGTGTGAAAATATCTTTTTTACAAAGTTTTCTCGTAGTTCAATATTTTTAATTCTTCCATTATCGATATAAGGAAGGTTAGGGAATTGATCCATAATGAATCCTGCATATAAACCAGTTGATTTATTCACATAATTTGGATCATCTAATGTAATGGTCTTTACGTTATCTGGGCCACAAGTAGGAGACTTCCTCGTAAATATATGGCCGTCGATATCTAAGTTCTTTAAATCATCTTCGATTGACTCATATGTAATATAAGCTGTCTGAGTAAGCTCTTCTTTTGTGAACTTAGAGCGCAGCTTTACTTCATTATCTTTTCTAGTGGTGCGAAAGAGATGAATTTCTTCTCTTGGAACACCCAGTCCCATCGCAAGTTCTGGACAGACTGGGTGAAAATCAACAAATTTAGATAATTCTGAATAAATCCAATTCTCACGACAATGGCCACCATTGTAGCGAATATTTTCACCTAAAAGGCATGAGCTTATAGCAATGAGTGGTTTTTGTCGTTTCATAATTTATCCAATCTCAACCTTATTGTTGAGTCTTTAAAAGTTTACTAACATCAAAGTGAAGATCTTTCGCTTTTGCTACTAGTTCAAGATAGATTTTCTCATCTAACTCTTTAGTACGTGAAAGAATCCATAGGTATTTTCTCGACTTGTCTCCAACCATTGCATATTGATAGTCTTCATCAAGTTCAAGAATCCAGTAATTACCTGCAAAAATAGGAAGCTTAATCCCTCTTAAAAAGAATTGTACTTTTAACTTTGCATTTGTTTCTTCATCAACAACCCAAGCTCTTGCTTCAGCTTCTTTGTATTCACCATCAGGAGAACCAACACGACACGTATTTATAACTTTAATATCTCCATCTTTTCTAAGACTGTAATTGGCTTCAACAGCAGTACAGCCTTTTTGAAAGCTTTGATCAAAACGTGCAATCTCATACCACTTACCTAGGTAGCGATCGAGATCAACATAATCAACTGTATCTAGCGGTAAGCTTGAGCTAGATAGTGCAACCGAGCACATTAACATTGAAAAAAATAACACGAGCTTCTTCATCTTCTTCTCCTTCTTAATTTTAGATTAACTACTTATTAACTTCATCAAAAATTTTATCTAATTTTTGACTACGAAATTTAAAAATTTTCTTAACATCACTCCTAACAAAGGCACCGGCAAAGAGATCCCCAAGGGCACCGAGAGGAACCTTATATAAGACCTCATCAGTTAAGAGTGTTCCATTCTTATATGGTATAAAACCATGTGTATGAACCCATTTGTTATAAGGACCTTCTAATTGTTTATCGACAAATTCCTTACCTTTAACAAAGTGTAAAATTTCTGATTTCCACTTAAGAGGAATACCATAAATACTTAAGCGGTAATCGATTATGGTACCCTTTGTAATCTCTGGAGTATTCATATCTAGTACTTTAAACCCGATAGAATCTGGTGTGATTGCTTCTAGGTTTTTTTCGTTACTAAAGAAATTAAAGACATTCTCAACTGGCCTTTCAACCCATTGAACCTGTGAGAACTTTTTTTCCAAACCCACAAGATCCTCCAAAGCATCTTTTAAGTTAGGAAATTGAAATTGAAATTTATTTTCATTTAAATATGATGGGATTACATTTTGACCATCTAATAAGAGGGTAGACATCTCTCCTAGAATTATTTTTAATGCAAATCCTGGTGCAGGAAGAATCGTTGGTCTTTTAACAACGCTTCCTAGAGTTGATGTGAATTCTTTATTACTTACTGGTCTTGGAGCTGTTGCATTAATGGCAACTTGATTAACTTGGTTTTCCACTAGGTGAAGATAAATACTTACTAGGTCCTTAATGTGGATCCAGCTCATAAATTGATTTCCACTGCCCAGTTTTCCGGCCACTCCAAGTTTAAAAGCTGGAAGCATTTTTTGAAGAGCACCACCGTTGTTGGCCAAAACGATACCTGTTCTTACATGATTAATAAGAATCTCTTTATTATTTAATTTATCAGTTTCGTCTTCCCAGGCCTTGCATACCTTGGCCAGAAAATCATCACCGTATGAAGCGTCTTCTTTTAGCGCCGGAGGATTCTTTTCACTTTGTGTTCCATAAATTCCAATAGCACTGGCCGTGATAAACTTCTTTAATGAAACTTGATTATTATTAATTGTATCAACTAAGAGTTTAGTACTTTGTGTTCGAGAGTTTAATATTTTCTCTTTTTGTTTCTCGGACCAACGGCCGCCTCCGATATTCTCACCTGCAAGATGAATAATTGTTTCAACACCTTCCAGAGCAGATTCATCGATCTTGTTCGCATTTGGATCCCATTCGAAAAATGAGAGAGGAATTGTGAATTGCTTTGCGGCCTTAGCTGTATTTCGAGTTAGTACTCTTATGTCTTCATGGCCTGCTTTAGCTAGAGCGTAAACTAACTCTTGGCCAATCAATCCAGTTGCTCCAGTGATAAGTATGCTCATTTTTCCTCCTGAGTATACAAGAAATAACTCTTGTATATGTTTTGTATATATAATATAATATACAACAATTGAACAAGAATTTGTAAAATATAGAGGCTTTCATGAATAAAAATATTGGTATCCGAGTAATTTCAGACATTTGTCGAGTTCAACCCCATACAATCAGAATGTGGGAGAAGAGATATGGTGCATTTGAGCCCGTTAGGGGAATGAATGGCGAGAGGCTCTATGGTGATGAAGATGTGGCCAGAGCTAAGGCCATGGCAAACCTCATTGCCCACGGACAAACAATTTCTAAAGTTGCTAATCTAACTCTACAAGAGTTAAACGAGCAGGTTTCTGGGATTTCTGATGAAATGGCCTATGAGACAAATCACATCATTAATGAAGGTGTTGAGCGCTTACTAAGTGCCCTAAAGAGATATGAAATTGATAGAGTTCATTCTGAAGCGGAATACTTGAGGCTTAATTCAAGCTCCAAGGAGTTTATCTTCAAGGTTGTCCTACCTGTAATGCAGCAAACTGGACAAATGGTTGTTGATGGTATGTATACCGTAACACAAGAGCATATCGTTTCGACTATTATTAGGGAACAACTTGGACAAATTAGATTACCAAATCTCCCAGAGTCTGAACGTTTTGCCTTAGCTACTCCTGAAGGAAACCTTCATGAATTATCAATTATAATTGCTGATATCCTTTGTAAGGCCAATAGAAATAGTACTTATTATCTTGGTGCCGCAAATCCTGCACATTGCTTAGCAGAGGCCGTTAACGCGCTATCATGCGATAATATCATCCTTGGTGTTGTAAGTTCTGATCATTGGAATTATGAAACTCATATCATTCCATATTTGAACCGAGTAGATAAAGTCCTTAATAGACCAGTTAGGATCATATTAGGTGGGGCGAAGCCTTTGGACTTTCCTGAATTTAAAAATATTAAGTCTGTTGAGATTATTGCTGACTTCCAACTATTTGATAAGAGGTTATCTGGGCTGTCATAATTAACGCGTTAGGCTTTGTCATACCATTGTTTGATTAGTAAAACTTCCTCGACTTTATAGAGGAGACAACAATGAGAAACACATTCCTAATGTTTATTGCATTATTCTTTAGTGCTCAAGTATTTGCACTTAATGGTAATAATGAATGCCTAAGATTTGAAAATGACGCAGCTAAGGTTGAAGCAATTGAATTTAGCGCAAATTTATTAAATTACGAATCAACACTTGATTTCTGTACAGCAGATCGCCTTTGGGATCTTCAAGTAACACATGCTCCAAATTTTTGGCCAGTAGGTGAAGAAGATGATCATCATATTAAGCTTCAGCTTCATTATGAGTATCATAGCTGTACAATTTATTACAACCAGACACTTAAGAAGCTTAGTCGTCAGCGTTGTTATAATACTTGGTGATCTAAATAATATTTCAAATACTTAAGGCCCACTTCGTTGGGCCTTTTTTCTTATCTTTTCTTAAGAAATACCGATACTTAAATAAGATGAGAGCTAAATTAAAATACTATTCACTTATTCTTATTTGCCTATTAGCTACAGCTGAGCTCTTTGCTCAAAAGAGTCAGACGTTTGAGTTCGATGATAATAAAGACAAAGTAATTGATAATATCTTTCGCTATGTAGACGGAGCTCTCGTAGAGCACCTCAATGATCGTAATTATGATCAGAAATATGATTATAAAATGCAGGTAAAAGGTAATATTACTCGTATAGAAGCAGATAATGACTTTGATGGTAAATTTGATCGGCTCGAAATCATATCAAATAAAGGCGCAAGCTCACAATATCAACTCTATGACATAAATGATGGAAAAAAGAAGCTAATAGTTGATAGAGAAATTTCAAATCTTGATCATAGAGAAACATTAAGTAATGAATCCAATATTAAATGTAGTTATGAAAACTTCCTCAGAGGTCTAGAGGGGGTTGATGATTTTATTGATAACTTCGATCCAATCATCTCAAGAATTGGAGGAGGTGTTTTTGAATTTACACCAGGAGTTCAAATACACAAGAGCTGCTTAGATAATCTAGGCGATGAGAAGTTTCCAAGGATGCTTCGAAATGCATTGGATAAAGGTCTAAGTTGTCTCTCTGATTTGGCCAGTCAGGATAAAGATAAGTCAATGAAAGGTGAGATTTCAAACTTGTTAAACTTTTTTAACATACAGTTAAGTGGAAAAGTGAATCCTACAAAATTCATCTGTCATAATAAAAACTATAATTGGAATAATGGTGTCGTCGGTTATGCATCGACTAGTGAAGTTGAGATTAAGAGTCTAGGTATTAAGCATCCATTTGTTTCATTAAATCCAAAGATGGAAAAAAGCTTCTTTGGTGGAATAAAGAACGGCCCGAGCACAGATGAGTTAGAAGGTGTTATGTTTCATGAGATGATTCATAATTTTGGCTATCGACATGGAACAGGAGTCGATACATCTTATGGATGTGAAGCATGTTGCTTTGGTAATGATAAGGCAAAGAAATATGCATGTAATATCTGTGTTGGAAAGTATAAAGACGAAATGGATTCAGCATATATAAGAGATATGGCATTGATGTCTAAGGAGTCAGGTCTCGTTTCAGCAGAGTTATTTCTCTACAATAACATTGAGAGAATCCCTGTTAATCAAGAAAATATCGAATCTTTCTTTATTGGACTGGCAACAAGAGGTCCAGGAGTTTTACAAGAATTCAAAAAGCAAATGGAACAGAAAGGTTATAAAATACGAGAAACAAGTGAAACGAAAGAGCTGATAAGAGATGCAAAAAACTACCGCCCAATAAATAGTTTTATTGCAAAAGTAAGTGAAGCCTACGCAAGGGCGCTAGTAACATCATTTGTGGATAAAGAATCCTCAAAAGCTAAAACGGCCCTTAGAATGCAAATAACTTCAAAGTCACTTTTTGAAATAGCAGATGAAAATGCAAGAGATTCTCAATTTGCGGCAAAGCTTGGTCGTGGCATTAGAATGTTAGAAGAACTGCTTTAGTGTTATCTAATAATTGTATAGTGTAAATATTATCAATCGAATATACATCGTGTAGCTCGTAATCTATATTCCCCTAAATTATTTAAAGGGGATTCCAATGAAAAAGCTAATTCTACTAATGCTAGTTACGTCATCAATTTTTGCCAATACACTAAGTGAAAAGCAAGAATCAGAGGTTTTAACAGCAATTGATAATATTTGTGGTGATACATGGTGTGAAGGTGATTTTAACTTTAGCTTCAACCTATTTGTTTGTGATGAGAATACAAATTCATGTGTTCTTCAAGCAGATTTAATCGTTTATGACTATAATGGTGAAGTTGAAACTGAAAAGCGCTTCCCACAATCTTGTATTGTTAAAGGTTATACAAACTTCAATCAAATGGTTGAAGAAAGTCGTTGGGGATATGATCTACAATGGCCATTCTATGAAGCTGTTACAGATTGTGTAACTGAGATGGAAGAAGCAGTTTATCAGGTTTGGGAATAACGGTTGAATTTAAAATATTTAAAATATAGGCCTCTTTCATAGAGGCCTTTTTTATTTCTATTTTAATTTGTAAGGCATATTTGTTTTTGGATTCTTTAAAACACCTTGTGGAAATGAGCTTCTCATTCTCTTTCCATTTGAGAGAATTGTTACATTTACTTGGTTCCCACCAGAGAATGTCTTGTATTCAAATGAGATTTCATTATCTGAGAATAGTCTAATATTCTTATCTGATTGTGCATCAAATGTTGTGTCGTACTCTTTAAATGCATACATTTCATCGAGAAATTTAAATTCAATAGGGCGACTATATTGTCCTGCCCAGCCAAGTGCATATTTAGCGCTTTCCACTATAATTCTGACTCCACTTGTACATTCTTTCCCTGATTTAAAGAAACCAGTTTGTTCTAAAGACTTTGTACTATTTAAAGAATAAGTAAAACGAGTAAGGCCATTTCCTAATTTTGTTCTCTTCTCTCTTAGTGGAGTTGATTGATGTTTTGTTTTATATTCAGCAGAGTCAGACCACACTGGGATCTCATAACGACACCATTGCTCTAAAGTTACATCAAAATTGAGCTCATTTGTTGGAGCATAAAATTCAAAGCTAAAAGGTCTTGCTGTTGTTTGAACTGCTTGAGCGCTTAGACCTGTAAAAAGAGTACTTAGGGGAATTAAGTATTTCATTATTTATTCCTTTATATGCGGTTTTTATTTAAGTTTTAAATGAAATATCACTTTTGTTCATTTATGCCAGTTAGAATGTATTTTATTCATTGCCTTGATGCTCGTTTCTATCTAATATCCAATAGTTAATTAGTGAATATGGTGAAAATCCATTACTGTCCCGCAACGGTTATAGTCCGATCCTAATTAGCAAATAACATTTATCCCGAGGAGGAATTATGACTGAAGATCAGTTAAAAGACGCAATCGCGCGCTCAAAAACACGTATTGTTAGGGCCGTTTTCCCAAATAGTACAAATCATTATGACACATTATTTGGTGGTATCACGTTGAAGTGGATGGATGAAGTTGCCTTCATTACCGCAACAAGGTTTGGAAGAAAGAAATTTGTCACTGTTTCAAGTGATCGTGTGGACTTCAATATGCCGATCCCAGGTGGCCACTTTGCTGAACTTATCGGAGAAGTTGTTAAAGTTGGAAAAAGTAGTCTAATTGTGGATGTTACTTTAATGCTTGAGGCAATGTATGAAGAAGGACAGGTTGAAGCAGTAAAGGGGAGTTTCACTCTAGTTGCAATCAATGATGAACGAAAGGCTGTACCTATTTTCTCATAAAAATAGAGATGGATGGATAAACTTTTTTCATTTAAAATATGACTATGTCATATTTTGAAGAAGAAGTATTTAATAGCGAAAATATTAGTGAACTCAGCTCTCTAAAAGGGGGCGAGTTCATTTGTTGTGAGTTTAATGATTTAGACTTAAGTGGATTAGATGCATCTGGTGCCAAGTTTATTGAATGTAAGTTTAATAACTCAAATTTGAGTAATTTAAATCTATTAGGTGCTACACTACGAGATGTTTCATTTGGCGATTGTAAGTGTGTCGGTATTAACTTTTCTGAGTGCAATAATTTATTTGATTTAAGGTTTAAGAGAGCTTCTCTTGATTATACAAGCTTTGTGGACTGCTCGTTAAATAGTTCAAGCTTTATTGAAAGCTCTTTTAAAGAGGCGGACTTTTCTCAGGGAACTTTTGAAAATTGTGACTTTTCAAATAGCAATCTCTTAGGTGCGAATTTTTCAAAGGCCAATATGAAAGGCTCTAATTTTAGCCATGCAATTAATTTCTATATTGATATTACAAATACAAATTTAAAAAAATGTAAATTCACTATGCCTGAGGCCCTAAACTTATTGGGCCCTTTTGGGATAGAAATCGAATAATCAAAGTTAAGCTAGGAAGGCGCCAATGAAAACACCAGAGAAATTTGCTTTAAAGGTTAAAGACAAAATCCGTGCACAAATTAATAGTGCTACTTCAAACAAACATCTATACTCGCAAAAAGATTTCCTCTATGAAAGAAAGGGGCCTTGGCCACAGCCTTCTCCTGTTCATCCTTGGGGAGAATCTCCTGCTGTTATTCATGTTCCATTTAGAGAAGTCGCTGACTGGTGGCTTTGGATTGGCCTTCGTTATATGGCGACTTTACCTCTTGCTCCTTTTTATTATCTTAAGGCCAAGATCATTCCTGGACTAAAAGAAGTCACGAATAAGGAATTTGAGGACTTATTAAATTATTCGATGATGAGTAAATTTTTAAGTGATCAATTAGATGAGGAAGATTGGAGAGTTTTTAGTGATTATAATAAAGACGAGAGAGAATGGTTTATTGTCGATCTCGATGCTGTAAGAGTTGTAAAAACATTTCCTGGTATTTATGCCAGCGCTTCTAAAACACTCCTATATAAAGAAGGAGAGCGCTTCATCGTTCAGGCGATCTACATCAAAGACACTGAGACTGTATTTGATATAAGTGAGGATTCTGATGCATGGGAGCTAGCAAAGTACTTCGTCCTTCAAGGAGGAGCTCTATGTGCAACTTTAGTTGTTCATCCTTTATTGCACTTTCCATTCGACTCAATAAATGCCATCTCTAAGACATCATTACCTAAAGAGCATGTTTTATTTAAATTACTATCTCCACATTTTCGTTTTACTCTGCCACTAGAGAATGCTGTATTAAATTATAAGAGCTCTCTTCTTCAAGAGAAGTGGTGGATGGTGTATGCGCCTTACCCTGGAGGACCAGCTGGTTTAAGAGATTTACTAGTGGAAGGATATAAGGGAATTAAAGGAAATTTATCTTACCCTCCATTTTCATACTCTCTTAATTCTCCAGGTGTTGAAGGAAAGTACGGCATCTATTTAAAAAGCTACTATGAAGTTTTCTATAAATTTGTATCAGAAATTTTATCAGATGTAGAAGATGGTGATTTTTGGATTACTAAATGGTCTGATTATTGTCATCAACACGTTAACGATTTTCCAAAAGGTAATGATATTTTCAAAGGTGATACATTAGTGAAAGCAGTGACGACCTATCTTTTTACAGTAACTGTTGCTCACGCTACTGATCATTACAATTATGGAATCTTAGATAAGAGACAGGTTCCATTACGACTTAGACAAGCGCCTCCTAAAAAGGGAGATAAGATGATGAAAAGATCAAAGCTTGTTAAGGCCTGGGATCAAATGAAATACTCTATGGCCGATAATCTCTTCTTTTCACCAACTACGGTGACAAAACTCATTGATGCTAATTATAAGTTCAAATGTCCTCGACGAAGAAAGGCAGTTATAACCTTTAAAAAAGATCTTATCGACCTTGATAGAAAGTTAAAAAAAGAGGGGATAGAATATATGCCACTTAATAAAATTTCGGCAAGTATTCAGTTCTAAAGGCTTAAATTCTTGGCAGTAATTGGAGCTTATTCACATGACGTAAATCATAATTGTATTTTTATGTTCTGAGAAAAAGCTCTTTAATTTCATGTGGTTACATCGCTAATTTCACCTGATGAAGAAAGTGGCAATAAATATTGTGGGATAATTGGCCATTATGATGTTACGTGATAAATTAATTGCGCTTCTATTTGGGGACTTGAAAAACTTTTCAGATCAAGAAGTTTCACATTTTCGTCTCTATCTATTGACGGTACTTCTTACAGCACCTCTATTGTGGACTCACGTACTGGCCGCATATGTATTCACAGATATTCCTACCTTCTATCAACTGGGAATTGTCTGTGCAACGATTCATCTATTGAGTCCACTTCTGTATAAAGTATTCCGCTCTTTTTCATTAATCTTTCACGCAATCATGTTTGCAGGATTCTCTCATATCGTTCTTTGGACACATTATACCGGTGGGATTTACAGTGTTCAGCCTATTTGGTTTACCGTTCTTCCTCTTATCGCTGGAGTTGTAGGAACACGTAGAGACTTTATCATCTGGTGTGTGATTCCTGTCGTAGCGACTTTGTATTATTTCGTGCTTAACTTAAATGGTTTTGTATTTACAAATCACTTATCTCAAACTGGTGATATTGCTGCCCGTGTTTTTATAATGATGGGACTTATCTTTTTAAATACTGTTTATATGTTTGTTTTCTTAACTGAAAGGGATCGCTTTAATAAGGCCATTTTTGAGAAGAGTGAACAGATTAATACACTATTAACACTCGTTGGACACGACATAAGTAACCCTTTAACTGTTATTAATTTATCACAGAAGAAGTTATTCAAATTATTAGAAGATAATTCTGATGAAGAGATTAAGAAGTGCCTGGCCCGTATTAATTCTTGCACGACTGGGATTGGAAATATACTTGCTCAAATACGGGATCTACAATCGATCAAACAAGGTAAAGTCGAGTTAAAATTTGAAAAGGTCTACATTAATGATGTTGTGGACTATCTTTCAAAAGTATTTGAATCTAAGCTTCAAGAAAAGGAGATTATACTAAATTATGACTTTAAGAAGTATCAAAATGTCTATGTCATGGGAAATGCTACAGCATTAAAATATCAAATTTTAGGTAATCTCCTCTCTAATGCAATCAAATTTTCGGAAAGAGGTAAGGAGATAAAAATAACCATAGAAGAAACAATTGATGGTGTTCATATTCATCTAATTGATGAAGGTGTTGGAATTGATGAAACACTCTTAGATATTCTTTTTGAAAGTAATGCCATCACATCAAGACAGGGAACCGGTGGAGAAAAAGGAACAGGTTTTGGGATGTCCATTGTGAAGACATTTGTTGAACTCAGTCATGGAACTATTGCTGTGAAGTCCCGAACTAAGAATGACTCACCGGACAATCATGGAACACATTTTCAATTAAGCTTTAAAAAGACGCTATTCTCTTAATTTTTCTTTTTCTGCTGGGATTTGTTATAATGTATTAAATTTATAACAAAAGAGGAATCTATGAGAATGATGAGGTCGACAAATCCGACACTATCAAATGATGTTTTTAATACAAGAGCAACAACAGGTGAAACAATGAGTTTTTCTGGTGTTTTCAATAAGGGGATGATTCTCTTTGCTCTTATGATGATGACTTTTATTTATACTTGGAATCAGACACTTGGTGCTCTTGAAAATGGTATGGGTGGCCAACTTTCACCATTTGTCATGATAGGTCTTATTGGTGGACTTATTGCAGCAATGGTTACAATTTTTAAACCAACTTGGGCCATGTTCACAGCTCCAATCTATGCACTCTTTGAGGGCCTATTACTTGGCTCTGTTTCAGCAATGTATGAATTTCAATTCCAGGGATTAGTCTTTAATGCCGTAACGATTACATTTGGGGCTTTTATCACACTTTTCTTTCTTTATCGTTGGGGCCTAGTTAGAGCAACTGGTACTTTTAAGAAGATTATAATGACAGCAATGGGGGCCATTTTCTTAGTGTATATGGTTGGATTTGTAATGAGCTTCTTTGGAGCATCAATTCCATTAATTCATGGAAATGGTCCAGTCGGTATTGGCTTTAGTCTTGTGGTTGTTTGTATTGCAGCTTTTAGTTTAATTCTTGATTTTGACTTCATTGAAAAAAGTGTTAATCAAGGTGCTCCTAAGTACTTAGAGTGGTATGCAAGCTTTTCTCTTATGGTTACTTTAATTTGGCTTTATATGGAAGTTTTAAGATTACTATCAAAGTTAAATAGTCGCGACTAATTTAAATATTTATGGACCAGCGTGCTCCAAAGAGTATCTGGTCCATTATTAGCTTTTCTGAATTAAAATCTTTTCCAGTTTTCCCATCTAAATCTTCAATCTTTTTACGATATAAATTAAATAGACTCTGATCTTCTGGCAGTTGATTGGCCATTTCTTTTAAAACTTGTGCTGCTTTTGAGAACTCTTTTGCAACGGGAGTATTAGAGCGTCCCGCTATTTCATAACTTTGATAAACAGAAGTAATCGTCTTTTTAAAATCTCGTAAGAGCTTCTTACTAATTGAATTATCAAGAGGAATATTCTTATTTGCCCAATCCTTAATTTCGCTTATCTCAGTAAAATGAGCGTAGAATGAATCAGTTCGACTATACTCGTATCCCCATTTTGATTTCTTTACGATCACACCTTGGCAAACGACTTTTAAGGCATCATCACTTAAACTATTAACAGTGATCGTTGATGTTCCTAAAATCTCCTCACTCTCATAGCCTTCTAAATCAAGGCAACGATATCGACATGTGAAGATGACTTCTTTTGGATATGGTGCTGAAAAATCATTTTGAATATAGCGCTTAGTTGAGTAGTCACTAATACAGTGGCCGGCCTCTAGTGCATATGAATTAAATGAGAAAAGAATTAATGAAATAAGTAACTTTAAAATCACGTTCTATCCTTGAGTTGTCATACCGTTATAAATAACGAACCAGATATAAATAGATAAAATAAGGAGGATTACCTTAAGTACAATACGGATATAATTTGGCTTGCGTGGCTTCATTGGCGCATTATAGGTGGGACTTATCAAAAGTTCAATATTACTAAGTAGTTGAATATATTGGGTAGTATAGCTTTTACGTCAAGTTAATTAACTTAGTTTCCGATAAAGTCTTAAGTATTTTTATTATTAGGGGAAACAATGCTTAAACTTCTTAAGAATCCGTCACTAATTCTAATCTTTTCTCTCTTGGCCGGGGTATTTCCACAGGTCTATGTCGCAAAGTACGATTATCCAGATTTCTTAAGTCGCCTGCCGGCTTCTTCCCCTCAGAAAACGGCCTATGAAGTATGGGGTGAGATGATGGAGTCATCTGTGGCCTTTAATGCTAAAGCAACCCAAGTCCTAGGCTCTGGCCGTCGCGCCATTTCTTGGGGAGGTGAAAAAGAGGGTTCATCTTCATATGTCACAAGAATCTTTGGGCCAAGTGCACATACGTTTGAAGCTATTGTCGAAGGTTATTCGATGGATGAAGAAGAGCAAGTTACATTTCTTAGAGACTTCTTTAGTCGTTGGATGAATAATCGAGCTGGTGAATCGATACGTGTATGGATTGATGAAGATGGTGTTCGCCATGATCCTGCACAAGAGTTATTAGATGCTAAGGGGCGAAATAAGGCCATTAATATGTCCTTCTTAAATAACTTTGACCCGCAAACAGCATCACATGAACAGTTAATGAATAAATGGTCAGAATTTATTAGTAAGACCAATAATAGTCCATATAGTTATTTAACTCCTGGAACTAGACGTAAGTTTTTTAAAGGAGAATTCTCATCATTAGTAGATCCAATTGACGATTACTATGACATGGTTCCCAATCTTGGAGCACCTGAAAAGTATATGTCTGAAATTGAAGATACTTCTGTTGGATGGGAAGTTAAATTTGCACCACAGAAGTCTTATGGTGAATTTCAAGAAATGATCGCATGGTTTAAGAAAACGATGGGACGCGGAGGTGAGTTATTTCAGGCTCCGGGGCACCAGCGTATGGTTGTTCCTATTGGTGGAAACTTTAATCGTTCAAAAGCAGCTGAGTTAACAAAAGCAGCTCAGGCCCTTATTGTCTTGGAGGGAATTGCTGGACGATCAGGTATTGAAACTGCTGATTATAAAAGTATTATTGATGATTATGAAATTATCGAAGCACTGGAAGACGGTTATGAAACAAATCGTGGTCCTCTTCGTGTCGATGATGAAGATCGTTTTATTAATAACTCAATCTCAATTGAGTTTAGATCGGGGACAAAGAACTCTCGTGTCGCTCGCTTTATTCAAGCTTCAATGGCATCTCGCTTTTCTCGCGGTGACTTTACAGGGATCTCTAAAGCTGATTCTTGGAATATCATTGGAGAATACTCAACATACCCTGATGAAGATGATCTGGTTGAGCGTTTTGGACTAACTCGTAGTCAGGCCCAGAGGGCCGCTCAAAAACTAAGAAGAGCTGGATTAAGTGGTTACAATATTGCTCTATGGAATTGGTATGATGATAACCCAATGTTAGGGGATACTAAGAAAGCTATTTTAAAGAATTTAACACGAGACTATTTAATTGATGTGGCAAGTTTACGTCATACTAATTATGAGAATTTAAAGAAGGCAGTAATCTCTTTACAAAGAGAATGGGTTAAATCTTCAAATATTGCTGAAGATGTTAAGAAGTATATGATGCCTGCTCGAAAGTTTTCGGATAAAGAAAATTTTCATAAGTTTAAACCAGGTACAAGAATGAATGTCGATGTTAATAAAATCGATCTTGGAGTTGAGTACTCAGCTAAATTCCCATTAAAATTTGAAGGTGACTATGCCATGATTGAAGATGGTAGCGGAGGCTATAATCGCCAAAGGCTAATGGATGGAAAAATGTCTTGGCTTCAAACACGTGTTGATATGTCGCCAGAAGAAAAAGAAGAATACCTAAAAAAGATGGCCGTAGATCTAAGAGATCGTCTAGGTGGAGAAGGTGAGCCTGAAAGACTTTTTGAGGATGGTCACGGTCACGGTTTAGATATCGCATATAAAATTAAAGACTCAAAAGATCGTTCATGGCGAATTGAGTGGGATGGTATTGGACGTAATTATACCCCAAGTGGTGAAGTCTTAGTTGAGTCTGTTAGAGCTGGATCAATTGAAGTTGTTACTCCAAAATTTGAACCAAATATGGATGAAGTCCAAGCAGTATATGATACTTTTGAAAAGAATAATGCCCTTCCATATATTAAAGCAGGTGGTGGGCACTTAAATATTGATCTAACAGCATTTGAAGGAAAGCCGAAAGAGTTTGCTCGTTTTCTAGCGACTTTCCATGAATACAGGTCAGTCATTGCTTTCTTATTTCAGGATCTCAATCGTATTAAAAGTGCAGAGCCTGTCGATATTAGTGAAGAGTTTGCTCAAAAGCTTGCTAATTGGAATGGCTCTGAAGCAGACCTAAAAAAGGCCCTTTATAATGAAGGATATTTTAACAAGCGAGTAGGAAGAAAGACTCGTTATACGCACTTAGATGTTTCGGCCTATTTTCAGGATGTGATTCCTCCTAAGTTTATTAGTGATGACTTTGATATCTCTAACCCAAAAGTTCCGTGGAGACCTGCCTTTAGAGTTAATCCAAAAATTCGCAAGGCCGAAGTGAGAATGTTTAATGCTCCAAGAGATGCATATGAGAGTGCTCTTCAAATGAAGCTATTTCGTGCAATTTTAAATAAAGCATTAAATAAAAATGATGAGATCTCTGGTGAGATGCAAAGTATTTCTCATGAAGAGTATCTGGAAAGGCCAGATCGTTTAATGGATGACTTAAAGAAGATGACTGATGATCTAGGTCTAGAGATGCGTGAATTTAGACCACTTGCTGGTGAAGCATTATCTAATGTTGAACATTATACGCAAATGAAATTTTATAAACCATTAGCTGATCAATTAACAAATAATCCAAAGTTTACTAATTGGGAAAGGGCAGTAAGACCAAGGGGAGCTCGTTCTGCGATTTCTTCTGAAGGAAGAGCTTATACTGGAGAAATTTCACCCGAGGCCCGAGAGTTTCAACGATTAAGGATTCAATCCGCAGAAGATAGCGCATACAATCGCGCCAATGCGGCCACAAATCTTTCTGGCCTTCCTCAGCTGAAAAAGAAGACCAATTGTGTAACAGCAATTAGAGATCTCATTGGTCAATAACAGTGGTTAAACGAGAGATCTATTCAACGCTTATCCATGAGGATGCAAAACATATTGTGGATCTTTTGGAGAGTCATGGAATTAAGAGCGAGTCATCAAACTCGCTCTTAAATGATCATATCTATCTCAATAGTGCTGCCACAAAAGAATATTCTATATCCATTAATGAATTGGACTATTATCAAGCGAAGTCCCTACTAGAAAAAGAAGGTGTTGAAGTAAAAGAGATACCTCTTTCTGATGGTAAAAAGAAGCTTGATAACGATTATCTTCACGATTCTCTACGTTTGGCGATCTTTGGAATGCTATTTGTTCCGCTCATTTTAAATATTCTATCCCTATTTAAACTTTATATGGCCATTAATAAGGGACAAAAACTTAAGTTCTTCTCAGTTCTACAAATCCTATTCTTTAACATCGTTGGAATCAGCTTTTGGAGCATTTTTCTCTATAATAAATATATTGAATCACAATGATAATTTATAATCATTATATTTATGATGCTTAATTCGATAATTTCTCTTTAACAAACTTTTTCAATAAAGAAAAAGAGTAGGGAGAATTTATGAAAGCATTATTAGTTGTATTATTTTCGTTGACGTGCTTTGCACAAACGACAGTTATTTCAGAGCGTACGGTTCAACTACCTGTTGATATTAGTAGCGCTAAATTAAAATGGACGAACCTAGGTTATGGCAGCATTTACTTTGTAAAAGTCATTGTTCCGCAATTAGCTGGAGAAACATTCCTAAATCATCGAAATGTTGGTGAGGACGGACCTTGTTTATTTACTCATGATACGAGAAACGTAGAGGACGTCGTCGGAGACAATCCTTCAATTGAAGATGTTGATTTTAAGATTAAGCTATCAAAGCAAACAATCAAGCTTGACGAACAAAAGTGTGGGGTTGTTCTAATAGAGGATGTAAGAGCAAATATTCGTGGTTTTGAATTTCAGCACACTCTTAGACACACAATGCCAGAAAGACATATTGATGATTGCTTCTAGCGAAGGTCTTTAAATAAAAATTCCAATCCATTAAGTTTGATCTCGGCCAGCTCTTCCAAGAGCTTGCCGAGCTCTCCTTGTGGAAAGCCTTTATTCGAAAACCACACAAGATACTCATCAGGTAGGTCTATAAGAAGGCGACCTTGATACTTTCCAAAGGGCATACGAATTTGGACAAATTTTAATAGATGTTGCTTATTAAATTCAATATCCATAAAGACATTATAAATTAATACTCGTTGACTGGCCCCTAAATACTTTGCTAAATATGACATATGGCAGAATTTAAAGACTTAGGGTTATCCCCACATATTTTATCAGCTCTTGAAAAGAAAGGTTATACACAACCAACTGAAATTCAAGAACAAGCGATTACACCAGTTTTACAAGGGCGTGATCTTATTGCAATCTCACAGACTGGGAGTGGGAAAACTGCTGCTTTTAGTGTTCCGCTACTTCATTTAATCAAAGAAAGTAAGAGAAAGCTTAATCCATTTCATGTAAGGGCCCTTATTATTGTGCCAACACGTGAACTTGCTATGCAGGTAGAAGAAAGCTTTAAGCAATATGGTAAGGGACTTGCCTTATCGACAATGGCCATATACGGCGGACACAGTCGTAAGCAACAAGTTCAAAAGCTTGCTAAAGGAATTCAGATTCTGGTTGCAACACCTGGCCGTCTAGTGGATCTATTAGAAGATGATTATGTTATTCTTGATGATTTAAAATACTTTGTCCTTGATGAAGCAGATCGCATGCTTGATATGGGCTTTAAAAATGATCTTGATAAGGTGATGGACAAACTTCCTAGTGAAAGACAATCGCTTTTATTTTCTGCAACGATGCCAAAGCCTGTTGAAGAAATAGCTCGAAGAACTCTAGTTAACCCTCATCGTATTGAGATTGCACCAGTGCACGCAAGACATGAAGGGATTCGTCAGATGGCCTATCTTGTTGAAGAAGAAATGAAGGCCGACTTTCTTTTGAAGTTTCTTAAAGACCGCCATATTAAAAGTATAATTGTCTTTGTCAAAACAAAGTCTCAGGCAAATAAATTAGAAAGGTATCTTAAAGAGAATCATATTAAGGCCTGTGCAATTCATTCTGATCGCGATCAACGCCAAAGAGTTTATAATTTAAAAGAGTTTCAAAAGGGTGCCATGCACGTTCTTGTGGCAACTGATATTGCAGCAAGAGGTCTTGATATTGATGGTGTAGGGTATGTCTTAAACTTCAACCTACCTCAACAAATCGAAAATTACACACACAGAATCGGAAGAACTGGCCGTGGGGGGAGAAGAGGTATTGCGATCTCTTATATCTCACCGCAAGAAGAAGGCTATTTTAATAGAATCCAAAAAGAACTTGGTCTTGATATCCATATAAAAAGGCCTACAAAGTAGGCCTCTCATATTTTTTTGAATATCTTTTGAAAATTACTTTTCGATATTTGCACCAACAATCGCAGCCATTTGCATCATGTTGATTGTCTCACCTTCATTCATATTACGAAGATCTGTTACTTTTCCAGACTTAGAAGTTGAGTTTGTATTTCTAAAAATTGGAAGTAGAGTAGCGTCAGCTACAATAAACTTACCTGCATTTTCAGGCTTTCCATTTTCAGTTTTTGTTTGAAGACCTTTTTCCTTGATATAGTCCCAAAGTCTTTTTGTAATCTCTGTGCGTGGAAGTTCAGTTTCTCCTAGCATTGATGCTAGTTCTGTTTTTAACTTAACTGGCTTCTTTAATCCTTTTGCTTCACTCATATTTAAATCCTTTTTAAATAGCTATTGAAATATTGTTTAGTAAAATCAAGTCTTTGTACAGTAAATTCTTAGTCATCTAGTCGATCATCAGCAATATGTGTCGATAAATCATCAATTACTGATAATTCCACGATATTTGATGCTTTGTCTAATAGCAATTGGCAGTCTTTACTTAAGTTAAGTAAATGAAGTTTTTTTCCAACTTGCTCATAACGCTCAGTGATATTTTGCAGGGCCTCAATTCCTGAATGATCCCAAACTTTTGAGTTATCAAAATCGATATAGACGTGTTCTTTATCTTCTTTAAATTCAAAAAGGTCTTTAAAAGAAGTTACTGAACCGAAGAATAATGGGCCTTCTAATTCATAGAATGTTCCTTCTTTTTTATCTTCTCTTTTTGCATGCATTGTTTTTCCGTGTTCCCATGCAAAAACTAAAGCTGAAACAATAATACCAACAGCAACCGCCACTGCTAAGTCAGTTAGAATCGTTACAACTGAAACGAGGATAATAACAAATAGATCAGACATCGGAATCTTTTTAAAGAGTCTTAAGCTTGACCACTCAAATGTTCCAATAACAACCATAAACATAACACCAACAAGTGCACCAAGTGGAATCATCTCAATTAGAGGGGCACCAAAGAGTACAAATAGTAGGAGAAGAATAGCTGCTGTAATTCCTGAGAAACGACCTCGTCCACCACCGCGAATATTAATCATTGATTGCCCAATCATGGCACAACCACCCATTCCGCCAAAGAATCCATTAACGAAGTTTCCAATTCCTTGACCAATACATTCACGATTTCCTTTTCCTCGAGTATCAGTTAGTTCATCAACAAGTTGAAGAGTCATAAGGGACTCAATTAAACCAACTGCGGCCGCAAGAACAGCATATGGAAGAATGAAAGTAAAAGCATCCATTGTGAATGGTACATATGGAATTCTAAAAGATGGAAGACCTGCTGCAATCGTTGTGATTGATTTATCTTGATCTTGAACAAAGTCGAGAACTGTTCTTACTAGTCCTGGATTTGCTTCATTTAGAAAGTAGCCAATGACTGTTGAGAGAACGATACCTGCTAATGTGGCAGGAATGGCCTTTGTTAATTTTGGTAAGAATACGCTTACTCCCATTGTAAGAGCTATTAGGCCACACATTGTCATTAGTTGAGGTGATGGTAGAAGTTCTCCTCCCATCGTAAACTGACTAAATTGCGCCTTAAAGATAATAATCGCTAGACCATTTACAAAACCCAACATAACAGGATGTGGTACAAGGCGAATGAACTTACCAAGTTTTAATATCCCACAAATGATTTGAATCATTCCCATTAAAATAACGGCAGCAAAAAGGTAGTTTAGCGCATTATCCATGGCCGCATCAAACGTCATACCTTGTGACTTACTCATTTCCATTACTTTATACACTAGTGGTGCAAAGATAACTGCAACTGCTCCTGTTGCACCTGTGATCATTCCTGGTCTACCTCCAAAAATCGAAGCGAGTAATCCCATCATGAAAGCTGCGTAAAGACCTACTTTCGGATGCACTCCTGCAACAAAGGCAAAGGCAATCGCTTCAGGAACTAGTGCTAAGGCAACAGTTAATCCTGAAAGGAAGTCGTTTTTGAGGTTTTCTGGTTTCTTTACAATTAATTGAACAAATTTGTTCTTCAGTGAAGCACTTACATCTTCACTATGCTTGATTTTATCAGCTGACATCTCTCTTCCTGTTTTAAATGATATAAGGCTAAATCATATATTACTTGATGCATTATTTAAAGTCATTATCCTTTAAGAAGTCGTTAAACTTTAATTACTTATCAGTAGTTTTTGATCTCGTTCAAAGCATCACAAATATTATTTAATAATTGGCAATTCTTAACAATTTATTGACCAAATAGGGATATCTCTTCACAGCATGTGAATGAAGTAATGAAGTATTTTGATTCTCGTTTAAGCTTTGAGCAGGACTTTATTTTTTGTGGTGAGAGTCAGTGTTCTTCTCTTGAAAATCAAGGGGAGAGGTTAAAGGAGATAGCTGAGCTTATCGATGCTGGTGCATTTGAGTCTCTCTTAACAGCTAATCTTGGCATCATTGATGAAGAGTCGTTAGCATATGCCCATCGAATGGTGGAAAATGACCAATTACTAGGTAAAGTTGTCTTAAATTACAGTGAATAACCCATAAATTGAATAAAAAGAGCACAAATATTGTGCTCTTTCCTTTTTCGTTTATAATGAAACTATGAAAATTAATGAAGAACTTACAGAAAAATTTAAAGAAGCTTACGATGTTGCCCTAAAGGCAAGAAGTCAAGCTCATGCTCCATATTCAAAATTTCAAGTTGGCTCGGCCTTAAAAATTGAAGGCGTTGATCAATGTATACCTGGCTGTAATGTTGAGAATGCAAGTTATGGTGGAACAATTTGTGCTGAAAGAGGAAGCATCCTTTCAAGTGTTGCCAATCACGGCAAGAAAAAATTCGAATATATTGTCGTTGTAACCGACCAAGAAGAGCCTGCAGTTCCATGTGCTTTTTGTCTTCAGGTATTGTCTGAGTTTGTTGGCCCTGACTTTCCAATTTATCTTGGAAACCTAAAAGGCATCACTAAAGAAGTTCTTTTTAAAGAACTGCTACCACATCCGTTTACTGAGTTTACAGTTTAACAGCGTTGGAAAACTTCTTTCGTGTGAGCACCATAGATTTCTAGATCATTTAGTCCAGCTAGACTTTTAATAAGCTCTTTGTCTGACTTATCATCTAAGTTCTTTTCTAGGTACTCAAAGAAACCATTTCGGTCTTTGCTTTCAAACGAAGCACTCTGAACTACGCGATAAAGATCCTCACGAGTATTATTTGAGACCTCAATTAACTTGTGAAGCACAAAGCTTGATAGGTGTTTGAAGTTTGCAGTTACTTTTGAAAGCATGGCCTCTTTATCCACAACAAGATCTTCAATTGTACTAGTCATTCTCTCTATAGAGTAGAAGAGTATTCCAAACATATCTGGTAAATAAAATCTTTCTGAGCTTGAGTGGCTAATATCTCTTTCGTGCCATAGGAGAGTGTTATCCATGGCAATTTGCTGATAAGAGCGAAGCATTCTGGCCATTCCTGTTAGGTTTTCGCTAGAGATTGGGTTCTTTTTGTGTGGCATTGTAGAAGAACCTTTTTGTCCTTTTTTAAAGCCTTCAAAAACTTCGGCAACATCAGAGTGTTGAAGATGGCGAATTTCAATACAAAGTCTTTCTAGAGCGCAACCAAATAGTGAGATAATAGATGTCAATTTTGCATGTCGATCCCTTGGGATAACCTGTGTTGATACAGATTCTACTTGAAGATCAAGTTGTGATAGAACACGCTTTTCAATTTCAGGAGTAATGATCGTGTAATTTCCAACTGCTCCTGAAATTTGACCAGTAAGTTCATTATTGTAGAAGTCTTTGAGGTCATTGAATCTTCTCTTAAATTCACAATAGTGACCTCTTAATTTTTGCCCAAAGCTCATTGGCTCAGCAAAAATCCCATGTGAGCGGCCAATGCATATTGTGTCTTGATGCTCTAGGGACTTGTCTTCAAGGGACTTAAGAAGCTTTTCGAAAATAGGGAAAGTACGTTCTAGAGTTTCTTTTATTTGAAGAGTTAGTGCTGTATCGATTACGTCTGAAGAAGTCACACCGTAGTGAAAAAACTTTCCTTCATTGGTTTCTAGTTGTTCTGTGATTGAAGTACAAAAAGCAATAACGTCATGGCGTGTTTCTTTTTCTATTTCTTTGATTCTCTCTGGACTGACAGAAACAGTATTGAGTTTATTGGAGAACTTATTTTCAATTAGTCCTGCTTCTTCAAGTGCGACGACAAGGGCCTTTTCAACTTCGAGGAATTTCTCAAATTTAAATTGGTCTGTCCAAATTTCACTAATTTCTGCTTTGTTATATCTTTCAATCATATTTATTCCCTAAAATATAAAACCAAGTCCTGCTTGTGCGCTAACCCAGCTTGCAGTTGTTTCAACTGGTGTTGTGTCATCTGAACTCTTAAGTGCCATTAAGTTATAAATGAAGCGAAGAGAGAAGTGGACTCCTCCAGATGCTCGCCAGATTAATCCATATCCTGCGTTAAAACCAAGCCCTGCTAGATCAACACCAAACGCTTCACTATCAGCTAAATTATAAGTGATATTAGTCTGAATCTCATCGTAAATAGAGTTAATATTGATGAAGTCATTTATAAGAATTGATCGACGGCTTAAGCCTGCACCAATAGAGTAGGTATTTAAACTTGCATCAATATTATCAAAAGAAGTCACCGCTGCCACGTCTAGTGTGTTGAGGGCCCCATATAGGGTGTAGGATAGATCTGATGAATAAAAAGTAAGGGTTCCACTAATTGTATTTGTGCTAGAGAATTCACTCATATTAGTAATAGCACCAAAGCTAACTTCTAGTGAAAAGTTATCATCCTTTGCATTATAGGATTCCAATTCATATCCATAATCCTCTTCAACAATCTTTATGTCTGAAAATTGTGAAAGTCCTTGAGCAAAGGGCGTATTAGATAAAAGAAATGAAGATAAAATAATTAGTAATTTTTTCATTATCGACCTCCACCTTTAACGATGGCCTTATCAAATGTTTGGTCCGGTAGGTTTTCAACTCCGATGATCTGTGCAAGTTCAATTCTTTTTACAAGATATTGATACTTAAGAATAGACTCACGATTTAGTGATTCATAGTAATCTTCCATGGCCATTTGATATTCCAGAAAACGAGTCTTTCTTTTTGAATATTGATTTAGTGCTGTATCCATTCTCTTTTTAAGAGAATCATTACGGCTTTTTATAATCTCTAATTGCTCTACTGTTGAGTTTAGAAAATTGAAGATATTAACGATGGCCTCTTCAACCTTTCTTCTTGTAAGGCTTAAGTTATATACGGCCTTCTCTTTTTCTAGTCTGGCATTGGCAACTTTTCTACGGTTAAATAGTCCACCATCACCAAATAAGGTCCAACTCGCGTTTAAGCTAGCAACAAGATCAATATTGGAATCACCGGCAGAGCTTGTATAGTAATCTGTCCCGACATTTGAACCACTGAAGCCGTGAGCATAAGTTCCAAAATTTACTGAAATCTTTGGTAGGGGAAGATTATCTCTTAAAGCGATTTCATATTCTCTTGCTTTTATATTTGAATCCACTTGGCGATCAAGAATAAAAGGAGAAAACTTTCTGGCCGTTGCCATGGCATTCTCGCGATTATAAGTCGTTTTTGAATACTCATAATCATCTTTTATCAGATATAGAGTTCCTGGAGCATCGTCTAACAGCTTTGCCATATTTTCATTTTGAATCGCTTCGTTAGTTTTTGCTCTTGTGTAATGCTCTTGGGCCCTTAAGTATTCAGAGCGTGCTTGGTAGTATTCATGTTTTGTGATCTTCTTTTGTAGGACTTTCTCACGGTTAAGACGATACACAAGCGTTGCACTTTGTAGGTACTGACGAGTTATGACCTTCAAGTCTTTTGCGTGAATGAGTTCAACATATTGGCGAACAAGCTCCTGTTTGAATTCACGTAGGTCTTCCTTGTCTCTTTGTATCTCTCTTTCAAGTGATTCTTTTTCATTTTTAAAGTTTAAGTAATCCTTTCCCCAGTTAAATAGAGTGTATTCTCCCAATTCTAAGGCCAGGGCACCACTTGCATCTTTGGTTATGCGACTTGCACTTTCACTTCCTGTCTTAAGAGTTCCAATTCGTTGTGGGTTTAACTGAAGAGTAATCTTTGGATTTGGTGTCCAAAAAGATTCTTTTACATCTTTTAACTTATTCTTTGAGATCTCAATATTCTTACGTCGAATAATATTGGCCTGGTATTTTCTCATCCCTTGCTCAATGACTGTTCCGAAATCGAGTGGGCGATAGGTTTGTGTTGTGGTTGAGTCATTTGCCTCTTGTATGAAAATCTCTGGAGATTGTTCATCATCTATAGCATGTAAATTATTGGTATAGAGCAAGCAAAAGGCGATAATAATGCCTAAAGAACGTGTCATATAAGAAATCCCTCTCAAATATAAATAAAACTTTATAATGTGTGCATGAAAATTATGTCTTGCATGACTCGAGATGGCAAATTTTAAGGTTATTTAGAGTGTCAGGCCAGGGCAGCCACGACGAACGATTTGTTCCTCAAGTTTAATGACTTTCAGATTGGTGATCTTTAATTCTTGAATGACTTTGTATTGATTGGCACGCAGCTTCTTTGCAATGGAAACTTTATTATCTGGTGCATCCTTAAGCAGATTCTTATTGCGATCCAAGAGAAAGAGTAATCTTTGGCGATGTTGAACCTTATCCTGTCTTTGTTGCATTAGGTCGTCACATCTTCTCGAAATTGATGGATCAGTAATAATAGATTCTGAAACACTTTGGGCCATTGTATTGGCAACAAAAATCATGGAACTCAATAAAATGAAGGGAAGAATGGCGTCTTGCGCAAACTTGAAGTATTTCATAGATTTATAATATCACACTTTGCAACGGCCCTTAAGTTTTGATAATATTTACTGTCAAAAAGGTAAATAATGAACTTAAAAGCTTTGGTATTAATACCATCAAGATTCGCCTCGACTCGCTTCCCCGGAAAACCACTTGCACAGATCAATGGTAAGGCCATGGTCTCTCATGTATACGATGGATGTGCTCCTATTGCAGATGTATTTCCAGGTTCTAAGGTTTGTGTCGTAACGGATAATGATGATATTGAAAAAATGTTAAAAGAAAGCGGACGTAATGTTGTTCGAGTAGACGATGATGTTCCTTCCGGAAGTGAGAGAATCTATCTCGCTTATGAGCGCTTTTTTAAAGATGAAAAATTTGATTTTGTTATTAATGTCCAAGGTGATGAGCCGCTCATTAAAGCAGACCTTTTAAAGAACTTGATAGAGATTCATCACGGACAAAACTTTGACGTGGCAACTGTGATCAAAGAGATGTCCATTGATAACGATCACGAAGATTATTTGAATCCAAATAAAGTGAAGGCCGTCTTCTCAAAAGAGAAGAATATTTGCCACTACTTTACTCGTAGTCCTCATCCTTTTAATCGTCAAAAACAAGCAGGCCTAAATTGGTATCTGCATATTGGGATTTATTCATTCAGACCAGAAGTTTTAAAGAGCTTTTGTTCTCTAGGTGAGTCAACAAACGAAAGAATTGAATGCCTTGAACAATTACGCCTACTAGATAATGGGCACACTATTGGGGCGACCATAACAGATATGACATTATGTGGAGTTGATACTCCAGAAGATATTCCATTTGTGGAGGGAGTAATTAATGGCCAATAGCCAAAAGAAGTATATTTTTATTACAGGTGGAGTTGCTAGTTCCCTAGGGAAAGGTTTAGCTGCAGCTTCAATTGCATCACTCTTAGAAAGACGTGGGATTCGTATCAATATGCTAAAGATGGATCCTTATATTAATGTTGACCCCGGAACAATGAGTCCAACTCAACATGGTGAAGTCTTTGTCACTGATGATGGTGCTGAAACTGACCTCGACCTTGGCCACTATGAGAGATTTACTTCACTAACTCTTTCAAAGCAGTCAAACTTCACAACTGGTCAAGTCTATTTAAAAGTTATTGAACAGGAAAGAGAAGGGAAGTATCTGGGGAAAACGGTTCAGGTCGTACCTCATGTTACTGATGAAATTAAGCGCCGAATTCATTTGGCCGCTGATGATGCAGATATTTTAATTGGTGAAATCGGTGGAACAATTGGTGATATTGAATCTCTTCCATATGTCGAGTCAATTAGACAATTTGCTCATGATGTTGGACAAGATAATGTTCTCTTTGTTCACCTTGTTCTAATCCCATACCTAGATGCTGCGGGAGAGTTAAAATCAAAGCCTGCTCAACACTCTGTTAAAGAATTGAGATCGCAAGGTTTATTCCCACATGTAATTATTTGTCGAAGTGATCGAGAAATTGAAGAGTCAATTATGGATAAGATTTCTCTTTTCTGTAATGTTCCTAAAGAGAATGTTTTTCAGTCACTAGATCTTGATTCTATTTATAAAGTTCCTCTAAATTTCCACGCTCAAGGTTTAGATGAAAAGATCACTCAAATCTTAGGGATTTGGTCATCATCACCAAAAGTTGCTGACCTTGAAAAGGTTGTTTACAACTTTAATAACCCGTTAAGAGAAGTAAAGATTGGTATTGTTGGAAAATATACTGAACTAGTTGAATCTTATAAATCTCTTGATGAAGCACTTAAGCACGGAGCTCTTGCTCATCAATTAAAGCTTGTTCCTGTTTATGTTGATTCAGAAGAAATTGAAAAGAAAGGTGCCGATAAACTTCTTTCTGATGTTCAAGGTGTTCTTGTTCCTGGTGGATTTGGACAAAGAGGAACTGAAGGAAAGATTGCGGCCATAAAATATGCTCGTGAAAATAAGATGCCTTTCTTTGGTATCTGTTTAGGGATGCAATTAGCAATCATTGAATATGCTAGAAATATTTGTGGCCTAAGTGAGGCTACATCAGAAGAGTTCAACACTGGTGGTGATCACCTTGTTCATTATATGGAAGGGCAAACTCGTGACGGAGCAAAAGGTGGAAGTATGCGCCTTGGAAGTTACGATTGTGAACTACTTGAAGGAAGCCGTACAAAAGAGATTTACGGACAAAAGAATATTCAAGAAAGACACCGTCACCGTCTAGAAGTTAATAACTTCTACGTTGAAAAATTAAAAGAGAATGGCCTTATTATTAGTGGCCGAAACCCAGAGCTTGATCTTGTTGAGACAATTGAAATTAAGGATCATCCTTTCTTCATTGCTTGTCAGTATCACCCTGAGTTTAAATCGAGGCCATATGCGGCCCATCCAATTTTTAGTGAATTCATAAAAGAGGCAGATAAGTATGGAAAATAAGAAGTTTGATTTATTTATGGGGACTTGTGTAATCGAGTCAGAACAAATGTGTATGGACGTTTGCGGAAGCTTATTAGAGATGCTTAAGCCAGTAATGGATCAAGTGAACTTCTCTTATAAGGGAAGTTTTGATAAGGCCAATCGTTCTTCAATTAGCTCTTTTAGAGGACCAGGTCTTGAAAAAGGTCTTCAGATTCTTGAAAAAGTAAAAAAAGAATATGGAGTTCAATTGATTACTGACTTCCATACAGCGGATCAAGCAGATACTGTGGCAAGTGTTGTGGATACAATTCAAATCCCAGCATTCCTATGTCGCCAAACAGATATGATTCTTGCAGGAGCTCAAGCGTGTAAAAAGCATGATGCTCAACTGAAGATTAAAAAAGGACAATTTCTTTCTCCTGAAGAAACGGGAAATATTGTCACGAAAGCGGAAGAATTTCTTTCAAAAGATAAGATCCTTCTTACGGAAAGAGGGACGTCATTTGGTTACAATAATCTTGTTGTTGATATGGCAAGCTTTCAAATTATGAAGTCATTTGGTGTTCGTGCTATTCACGATGCCACTCACTGTGTACAAAGACCAGGTGGATTAGGGACGGCAACAGGTGGAAAACGTGAACAGATTTTAACTCTTGCACAAGCAGCTGTCGCCGCTGGTGCTGATGGAATCTTTATGGAAGTTCACCCTAACCCAAATGAAGCAAAGTCTGATGCAGCAACGAGCCTTCCTCTTGATAAGGCCGGGGCCATAATTGAGAGACTATTAAAAATAAGAAAAGCAGTAACGGAATAATTAATGGATTTATTTACAAAAGCACAAGATTTTAAAGACAAATTAAAAGATATCAAAGTATTAGCATTTGATATTGATGGTGTCCTAACGCCGGGGCACGTTTGGTATCAAGATGATGAAATGGGCTTTAATCGCTCATCTCATACATCTGATGGATACGCACTAAAGCTACTTATGAGAGCAGGTTTTAAAGTTGGTGTTATCTCAGGAGGAGCATCAAAAGGTGTTCAAGAACGCTTTGTGAATAATCTTAAACTAGACTTTGCTTTTTTAGGTGATGAAGATAAGAGAGTTGCTTTTAAGAAAGTCTTAGATCTTGGCTTTGAACCACATGAGGTTCTTTTTATGGGCGATGAATTCTTTGATGTACCACTTTTAAAGGCTGCAGGATTTGCTGTCACAACACCTCATGCCTCACATGAAATCAAAATGTTTTGTGATTATGTGACTCAAAGAGAGGGTGGGCATGGTGCAGCTAGAGAGATGATTGATATTTTTCGCTACGTACATGGAATTGTTCCCGAGGTTTTAGACTTTGATGACAAACCAATTGATTTTAAATCGAGCTGGCCAAAGTAGGAGTTGATATTATGGATATGGAGAAGTTAAAAGGCCTATTAAATGATCAATACGATTGGCCTGCAGAATATAATTTTAAATTTATCGGAAATGATAGCAACCGAGATGAATTAATTATGGCCGTTGGCGCAGAGCCACACCATGAAAGACCGTCTAAAACAGGTAAGTATATTTCTTTTACTTTCAACGTCAAATGCAATAGTGCAGATGAAGTGTTAACAATTTATGAAAGAGTTTCTCGCCTTCATGGTATAATGTCTCTATGACAAAAATTTATAAGACAGCACTAGTTGTTGGCGCGGGTGCCTTTGGAACATCAATTGCTTCAATCCTTGCCAATAAATTTGAACATGTAATTTTAAAAGTTCGATCAGAAGATGTTTATCAAAATATCAATGATGATCGTGAAAACTCAGTCTACCTTCCTGGTATTAAACTTGATGGTAATATCAAGGCCATAATCGAGTGGGATGAGTTTGATACGAATTTTGAGGATGATCTAGAACTTGTTGTATCAGGTCTTCCAACTCACGGAATTCGTACCTTCTTTAGCGAAAATCTTGATCGCTTTGAAGGCTATCTTAAAAGAGAAATTCCTATTATTAGTTTATCTAAAGGGATTGATCCAGAAACTCTTGAGTTGAGTGATGACCTCTTTAATGATTTCTTCCCACAATATCGTGACTATATTACTTTCTTATCTGGCCCAAGTTTCGCAAAAGAAATAATGGAAAAACAGATTACTCTAGTCACAATTGCTGGACGATCTAAAAAAGTTCTAATGGATATCGCAACGAAGCTTGATACTCCATATTTTAAAGCACTTCCTAGCTATGACATTAAAGGTGTTCTCTTAGGAGGAGCACTTAAGAACGTTCTTGCTATTGCTGGTGGTATTGTCGAAGGTCTAGGCTATAACCACAACACTCGTGCGGCCATGATTACACGTGGAATTGTGGAGATGCTTCGCTTTGGAAAAGTCTTCAATGCACGTCCTGAAACATTCTATGGGCTAAGTGGAATGGGGGACTTAATCTTAACGACCACTGGTGGCCTCTCAAGGAATAAGACCTTTGGATTAGAGATTGCAAAAGGGCGTAAGCCACTTGATATCATTAATTCTCAGCGTACTGTTGTTGAAGGTTATAAGACGACAAAAGCTGCTTTTCTTCTAGCTGAGAAGTACGATATACGAGCTCGAATTTTTAAAGGGCTTTATGAAGTCCTTTATAATGATGCTAATGTTGAAGAGGTTTTAGAAAAACTTATGAAGGCACCAATTAAGTTTGAAATTGATTAAGATTCAATGACTTTATTTGGAAAGAAGATTGTAAACTTCGTTCCTTCATTAAGCTGACTTTCAACGTCAATAATTGCACCCATCTTTTGTGCTGAATGCTTTGTGATAGCAAGTCCAAGTCCCGTTCCACCAGTATTTATGCTACGAGAGCTATCGACACGATAAAAGCGCTCAAATATACGGGCGATCTTATCATTTGGAATACCAACTCCTTGATCTTGAACACTAATATATGATCCATCTTTATTTGAAGAATAATTGATGGTTATTTGTGTATTTTCAAGAGAGTACTTAATGGCATTTGTAATTAAATTTGAAATACAGTGATAGAGTAGTCTCTTATCTGTATTTAAGGTTTTAAGATTATCTTCATTAATTTGAATCGAAATATCTTTTTCATTGAGCTTTAATTGGTAATCATTGATTAGTGCATTAATAAACTCTGGGATATTAATTTCTTCGACTTCGATCTTTCCTTCGTTTTCAATTTTTGAAAGAGATAAAATACCATTAATTAACTCGTCTAGGCGATCAACGTTCTGAGAGATGATATCCAAGATCTCGGCTTGATCTTTATCTTCATTAATCGATTGTAAAGTTTGAGAGTATCCCTTTATAGAAGTAAGGGGAGTCTTAATTTCATGTGAGACATTTTCAAAGAAGTCTCTTCTCATATTATTTACATCTTGAAGTTTTGTAATATCGCTAAAGTAAAAGAATAGCTCATGGTTTTTCTTTTTTGATTTGATATTGCTTGTTTTGAGTTGATAGACGTGATTACTACCTTCGACACTTTTTAATTCTACTTGAGAGTTGTGAATTAAGTGAGCGTTATAACCACTCTTTCTAATGAGATTGATAAAGTCATAGTCTCGAATAATGTTAATAATTTCTACACCGCGATACTTTCCATTAAATGAAGAAAAGGTCTTGCGAAAGGAGTCATTTGAAAAAACAATTATTCCTTTATCATCTGTAGCGACAACGGGGTCATCAATTGAGTTTAAGATGACAGAGTAGTACTGTTTTGTATTAAAGATCTCTAATTTCAATTCTCTTCGTTTATTAAAGTTCTTTTGTGATTTTGATTCAATATAGTCCCAGTAGTCGCGGCTATCGCTTGTATCGATTTTATTCTTCATTCTAAAAAGTTTGAATAAACTATATAGAGGTGAAAAATAGTGCTTAAAAAGAAAGAATTGTCCTGCCAGAAACAGGAAGCCAAGTATGCCCATGGCCAAGAAGAGTTTAGAAAATACTCTTTTTGACATTAACTTCAAGGCATCTGATTTTATTTTTATAAAGAGAGTATAGACCTTTTCTTTTGAAGTAATTGTTTCGTGATAAAAGATATGATCTTCCTCACTTCTATAAGATCCTGGATTAAGTCCTTTAAACTCATTGATCTTAAAGTTAGCTTCACCACAACGAATTGTTCTATTTGCATTGAGTATATAAAATTGTGAGCGAGGAGATTTATACTCACACATTTTTGATATATTATTTTTTTTGAATAAGCTGAGTTCTTGTTCAATTATTGAATGAATAAAGTTATCTTTAAAGTTTCCAATAAAGACAACGCCCATAACGAGTAGAGAGATACAAAAAAGTATCGTTTGATAGAAGATGATATCGTTTAGGAATTTTATTTTAAGAAAATTAAAAAAGTTATTCTTCACTTTTTACTCGATAGCCAATTCCTCGAACTGTTTCAATAACTTTAGATTTCTCACCGAGTTTCTTTCGTAAGGCAAAAACATGTGTGTCAACAGTTCGATCTGTTACATATATATTTTCACCCTTTATTAAATCGACAATTTGCTTTCTTGTAAACACTTTCCCAGGACTTGATATGAGTACACAGAGGATTTTAAACTCCGAAACTGTTAATTTTACGAGCTTTTCATCAACTTTTGTTGTCACGCTTTCGGTGTCGACAGTAATTCCCATATGTTGAAAAGTCTTACTGTCGTGCTGTGCGTCTTCTTTCGTGATAGCTTCAATTCTTCTTTTTAGACTTGTGACACGGGCCTTAAGAACGCCAATATCAAATGGTTTCGTGATATAGTCATCGGCCCCAGCATCAAGTCCTTCAATGATGGATTCGCTTGATGTTAAAGCTGTTACAAAAAGAATCCCGGCCGTTGTTAGAGCTTTTGGGCCTCTGATGTAGCGACAAATTTCAACACCAGTTAGATCCGGTAGCATTCGATCGAGAATAAAGATTTCATAGTTATCTGAATCGATACAGGCAATGGCGCTATTTCCTGTTGGTGCGATGTCGTAATCAATACCTAGGCTCTTTAAGTTTACACCAATTAGTTTAGCAATCGAGTTTTCATCTTCAACAATAAGGGCCTTCATAATTTAACCTTTATAATCTAATCTTCAGAGTGTCTAATATCCTGTCCTGATTCTAGGAAAATGATATCTTCACAAATATTTGTAGCGTGGTCACCACAGCGCTCAAATATTTTTGAAACGCGAATAATAGCAAAGCCTTCGTCGACTTCAGCTTTTCCTTCTTTTAATAATTGGTAAAACTTCTTAACAAGATCTCTGTGAAGAGAGTTAACTTCCTGGTCCGCTTTAATTACGTCTGTTGCCATCTTTGTATTATTTGAAGCAAAGGCAATAAGACTTTTTCTTACCATTTCTAAAACTTCTGCTTGAATGATCGTGCAGTAGTCACGATTAGTTTCGACTCTCATTAAGTAACGTTTTAAGTTAACTGCCTCATCACCAAGTCTTTCAAGCTCTGAGTTTATTTTCATAATTGCAAGGGCCGTACGCAGATCAATTGCAGTAGGGGACTTCAGTGCAATAAACTTAAAAACATGGTCATCAACTAGTTTATGATATTCATTAATTTCATGTTCTAATTCATGAAGCTCTTCAATCTTTGAATCTTCTTGAACGGCTACGTGAAGAATCTTCTCCACAACAGCGGCCATTTCGGTAATATCTTTTCTAAGTGTTTCAACTGTTAAATCCATGGCCTACTCCTTAACCAAAACGACCCGTGATATAGTCTTCTGTTTTCTTTTCTTTTGGGTTAGTAAATACATCACTACTTAGGCCGTGCTCGATAAGCTCACCTAAGATGAAGAAGCTTGTATAGTCTGCAATACGAGCAGCTTGTTGCATATTGTGAGTTACAACAATTACCGTATAGTCCTTTTTTAATTCACTCATCAGATCTTCAATCTTACCCGTTGCAATTGGATCAAGTGCAGATGTTGGCTCATCCATTAGAACAATTGGAGGGTTCGTTGCAAGAGTTCTAGCAATGCAAAGTCTTTGCTGCTGTCCACCTGAGAGAGAAGTCCCTTCTTGGTGAAGCTTGTCTTTTACCTCATCCCAAAGAGCTGCTTTTGTAAGACAATTAAAAGCAATCTCATCTAATTCACTTTTTTTCTTCTTTCCCCAAAGACGTGGGCCAATAACAACATTGTCATAAATACTCATGGCCGCAAATGGGTTTGGCTTTTGAAATACCATTCCAATCTTGCGACGGATTTCAACAGGATCTGCGTCTGGTGCGTAAATATCTTTACCATCTAATATGACTTCTCCAGATACGCGTGCACCTTCCACTTCTTCGTGGATACGATTTAAGGTACGGATATAAGTAGATTTACCACAACCTGATGGGCCAATAATGGCATTAACCGTATTCTTCTCATATTTTAGGTCAATTCCTTTGACTGCTTGAAAGTCACCAAACCATGCTTGAATATTATTAACTTCTAAAATGATATCGCTATTAGACATTATGATTTCCTCACAAAGAATTTTTTAAGCTTCTTTGTATTAAATAAAAATTTCGCACTTAAATTTAGTCCCAGAACAATAATAATTAAAGTGAATGATCCGGCCCAAGCTTGTTGTTGCCAATCTTTATAGGGGCTTATTGCATAATTATAAATTTGGACAGGAAGGGATGCCATTGGGCCTGTCACTTGGAAGCTTAAATACATACTTCCAAAAGCTGTAAAGAGTAGTGGTGCTGTTTCACCAGCAGCACGAGATATGGCCAGGATAACCCCTGTTGTAAGAGAGTTTCTTGAGCCTCTTAAAATTATATTCCAAATAACTCGCCATCGAGGTAACCCTAGGGCCAGTCCTGCTTCTCTAACATGTCTTGGAATAAGTTTTAAAATCTCTTCAGTTGTACGTGTAACAATTGGTAAAATGATAATACTCAGAGCAAAAGCACCTGCTAGGGCAGAAAATGATTTAAAGCTAACAACAAATATTAAATAAGAAAAAATACCGACAACAATTGATGGAACACCTGTTAAGAGGTCAATTGTAAAGCGTAGGCTTTGCGCAATTTTTCCTTTACCGTACTCACTTAAGTAGACACCACATAATGTCCCTACAGGAACAGCTATAAATGAGCCTAGGGCAACCATCATTAGTGTTCCGATGATTGCATGTCTCATTCCGCCTCCAACTTCTCCTACAGGTTTAGGATCATTTAGAAAAAAATCTAAGCTTAACGAAGTGGAACCTTTTTGTAGAAGGAAAACGAAGATTAGAATAAGTGGCATTATTACAATGAGAGAACTTAGTATTAAAGTTCCTCGAAAGAGTTGGTTCTTTATGACTCTTTTTTTGGATAGTTTCATTTCTTACTCCTTCCTTTAGTTTGTCTCCATACAATTGTTCGTGCAATTAGATTGACGACAAAAGTGACGACAAAAAGTAGAAGACCAACTAGGCACAGTGCTGATAGGTGAAGATCACTTTCAGCTTCTGCATATTCATTTGCCATAACTGAGGCCATTGTTGAAGCCGGGGCAAAAATTGATTTTGATATTTGAGGTGTATTTCCAATAACCATTGCAACGGCCATTGTTTCACCTAAGGCACGTCCAAGGCCAAGAACTAATGCACCAACGATACCTGAAAAGCTTGGCTTAAGTACTGCAATTTTAATCATTTCAAATTTAGTCGCCCCAAGCCCTAGAGCTGCCTCTTTATGTAGAATACTTACAGAGCGAAAAACTTCTCTTGCTACAGAAGTAATCGTTGGGATGATCATTATCGCTAAGATGATTGATGCAGTTAAAATACCGATTCCAAAACTTGGACCTTGAAATAGAGGTAGAAATCCTAGAGTTGATTTTAGAGCAGGTGTAACAGTATCTTTTACAAAAGGAGCTAAGTAATAAAGTCCCCAAAGACCAAAGATAATACTTGGCACCGCTGCAATAAGTTCAACAAATGTCCCTAAAATATTTGAAAGAGATTTTGGAAGGTATTCTGTAATATAAAGTGCAACACTTACACTTACTGGTCCTGCAATTAAAAGTGCAAGTAGAGATGTTACAACCGTTCCAAAAATAAAGGGAAGTGCTCCAAACTCATCATCGATGGGATTCCAGAAGTCATCTGTGATAAAAGCAAAGCCAAATTCATTAAAGGCTTCGCGACTTGCAAAGAATAATTGTCCTATCATAATAAGTAGGAGAACAATTACAACAAGTGAAAAAAATCTTAGTGTAGTATAGGCCATCTTATCCTGATAACTAGGAGATGATGGCCTGAAGTCTTTTAATAATTTCATTAAAGAGATTTTACCTTCTTAACAACCTTTTTGGAAAGTTCTTCTGGTAATGGAGCGTAGAAAAGCTCTTTTGCGTAATTTTGACCTTTAGTTATGGCCCATTCTACAAATTTATAGATCTCGACTCTTTTTTGGTCCTTCTCAACCATTGGTAAAAGAATATAAGTTAAGGCACTAATAGGATATGCATCTTTATCGGCACTATTGATTAGTGAGCCAGTTAATTCTTTACCTTTTGGAGTAAATCCTTTGGCCGATGCTGATACAGCTTCAACTGTTGGATTAATGTAGACACCTGCTTTATTTTTTAGAGCAACTGTTTTGATATTATTCTTTCTGGCGTGAGCAAGGTCCATATAAGTGATAGTGCCAGTAGTGTTTTCTACCATTGAAGTTACACCATCATTTCCTTTTGCTCCTATTCCTGTTGGCCATCTTAGAGACTTTCCAGTTCCAACTCTTTGCTTCCATTCTGAACTTACGTCGACTAGGTAGTCAGCGAAATTCTTCGTTGTTCCTGAACCATCAGCACGACGAACAACTAGAATATCACTCTCTGGAAGTTTCATTTCTGGATTTAATTTTTGAATTTGTGGAGCATTCCACTTTGTGATTTTACCAAGGTAGATATCTGCTAAAGTTGGACCATCAAGTTTAAGCTGATCTTTAACTTCTGGGTGATTATAAGCAATCGCCACTGCACCTAGAACCATTGGAACGTGAAGTACTGGCCACTTTGCTTTCTTCTTATCTTTTTCTTTCATTGGAGCATCAGAGGCACCAAAATCAACTGTTTCTTTAATTAGTTGGCGAATACCTCCACCTGATCCAATTGGCTGGTAATTGAATTGTACGTCAGGATTTTGTTTTGAGTATTCTGAAAACCATTTTGAGTAAATGGCATATGGGAATGAAGCACCAGCAGCATTAATTTTCATTGCATGAGCACTTAGTGCAGATAGTGCGGCACAAAGTATAATGAGCTTTCTAATCATTTTATGTCTCCTCGAATATAGCTAAATGTGTGTTCTCACTAAGAAATTTAGCATAGGGAGAAAAGGGTGTTTATTAAGATTTTGTTAAGAAAACAGTAGGGCAGGCATTGCTGCCCCACGATATAATTTATTGAAGTGTATTTGAAACGTAAAGTCTAAATGACTTATCTTGGTTGCGACGAATTGTGCAAATTCCTTCTTCTCTTTTGTTGATTAAGTAATCGTAATAATCTGGAAGAGTATCTTGGATCTCAAGGATAGATTTTCCTTCGTGCTCACCAAAATCGATAAAGACGTTTTCTTCTGCAATTATTCCCGTTACCGGGCTTACTGGAATTTGTTGACTGGCCATGTTCCCTCCCTGGAGCATTTAGCAATTGTTAATTTAAATATATGTAATTAAAAATATATTAACCTTATCCTTGGTTAATTATTATTTTGAAATATTTGAAACGTTATGAAAAGTTTTTTTTACTTGACTGATGTTGTAAAGAAATTGCGAAAGTAGTTAATGATAATTTTAAATTCGTGTGGGTACTCACTTCCAATATGTGAACGTATTTTCTCTAAGGCTTCAAAGATCGATAAAGCCTCTCTATAAGGGCGTGTTGAGATCATGGCCGCAACGATATCACAGACGTTAACCATGAGCGTTTCAAAACCTGTTACAGTCAGGTTCTTGATATGTTGATTATCAGTGTCGTATTTATCGATAATACTGAACGTGTGATGGTTTTCAATGACCTTCATATGAGCAGGTGAGAGCTGAATCCTTCCTTGCAGAATTCTTGCAGAAATAATTGGGTGTTTCGCAAGTAGGACTTTATCCATTTCAGAAAGATTCTCTTTATCGAATTTATCAATAGGAATGGCCGACATTCCAATATCCTTAAAGTAACTTGTGATAAAAAAGTTCTCAATATCTTTATCATTATAGAGTTGAGATGTTTTCAGAATCCCTACGAGAAAGATTGAGGAAAGTAGGGGTTGAGCAAAAATATAATGATGCCCTTGGGCCGCATAGTAACGATATAGTGGCTCGTGCATCTTTGGGTTCTTTATTAGAAAGTTGGCGAGAACCTTTAGACTTTGATACTGAAGATTTAATGCATTATCATCCGTTGGATCTTCAAAGAGATAGCGAAGATTAATGGTAATAAGATTGAGCTGATTTTTGCAATTTTGATATGTATCACCCATTGAAAAGGATCTTGTTACCTGTCTTAGGGTGTTTTGTTGTAATTCCTTTAACTCTTCTCTTTGCTCATTACTTGCAAAGACTATAGTATGACCTCTTTCAATCATTTCCTTTAAAGTATCGTTAGCAACATAGGTGCCACGATATAGTGAATGCTTAAATTTACCATCTTCAAAGATAAAAACATCACATGGGGTTGTCGGGATATTAAAGAGCTCCCTTATTGTAAAAGGTGTGAGGTTTAGGGCCAAATGGGATTTTCGGAAAATATCCAATGCATTCATGATCATATTATAACTTAAGTAACCAAAATCATTAAATACCAATGAAAATAGGCAATAATTCGCTTTTATTGCCAAGTGGGGAAAATGGTCAATTACAGTATCTAAATTATTGAAAATAAAGGCTTCTACTAGAGAGTTAAGCAATCCACTCGTTTTAATTAACCAGATTGCTATAGTGGGGAAATACGAAGAAATAAATCGTTGACCAGTAGAGGGCGGATATGAGCGCATTAAAGAATTTAGAAGAATATATTGCAGATCCTAAGTTATTTGAATCTATTCAATTATTTGATGACGGCCCATATAGTCTACATTGGTCAAATTGGTCGAAATTAATTGAGGCCATGAAAGATCGTCACTCAAGTGGTATTTCTTCGATGAGTATCAGTGAAGTTAAAGAAGAACTTGAAGCTTTTAAAGAGATTCCAGTTTGGTTAGTGAATAAGAAAGGTGAGATGGAGACAACTCTATTTGATCTCTATAACTTCTATATTGACCCGAGATTAAAGCATCTTTGGTTTGATGTGAATAAGCAAACACTAATATCTCTAAAGCATAAGGCCGGTCCATTTATGCATCTGCATTCAATGAGATGGGTTGATTATGATATTTATAAATTATTTGTCTATGATCGCTTACTGACAAACCTATCATTAAGTCATCGTGACTTCAGAATGAACACAAATCTTAAGGCTAAGTTTTCATTCTGGAATTCTATATTAAAACCTGTTGATGGACAGATTGTGCAATTGAGTCGCAAGGGAATCCTTGTATCAATTGAGGGGCACAAGAATTTTTTAAGTCTATCACAGGCCGACCAAATTTCCCTTAGTGCTGAGGTTGGGGGACTCCTTAGCGCTAATGGGAAAACTTATGAAGAACTTGATGAGGCCATCTGCCAAAGTAAGAAGAAGAGTATAAAGATAGATTTTGATGATAATATCTTTAGCGACTTAAATGCTTTGGAAACATGTAAAGGTGAAACTTATTACATCTTTGTTCCATTTTCAAAATTTCCAATCAGACACCACAGAGTAGGTAAGGCCATTCAACATGTTATTGATGAAGTTGAAGGTGTAGCGTCTGAAATTCTTAATAAGTTAATAGCTTAGTAAATTATCTTATTGAGTGGACTTGGTCTAAAGCTTCTTATTCTTTTGTAGAGTACACTTAGGTATTCCTTACTTACAAGGAACGGGTGTTCTCTATTTGATGCACGAATAATAAAGTTTTCTTTTTTCTCAATATTTAAGTCTGGTAGAGAAGTTAATACCCATGAAAGGTCATATTCAATCTCTTCTCCTGATTTAATTTTTACAATAACTTTATAATATGGCTTCTTTAGGTAGCGCTCAATTCTTTCATTCATTTTATCTGTTCTCTTATCTAAAATAAGATTCGATTTGAAGCTTGTTAATTTAACAAGAAAGTCTTGGACTAATTCATCATTTAAAGCATTATTTCCAGATATCCATATGTCATTCTTATTTCTTTCAAAAGCAAAACGCAGCTTTCCTGAATTTATAACAGTAATGGCCGTAATATCACTTGGAGCATAACTAAAGACTCGTGAATCAATTAGAGATGGAAGGTCTAGTTTTTCCAGAGAGAACTTTACAGCGTTTACGTGGTAGATAGCATTATCACTATCACTCACAACATAAGTCGAGTTATCAATTGGATTAATTAGTCCAAAAGAGATTGTTTCATCAATTCCATCCTCATTCTTTAGAGTAATAGTTGAAGTTGGATTATCGAGTGAGAAGTTTGATAAATTGATAGGATCTTTTGGAAAGATCTTTTTTATTTTTACATTCTTTAGTGAATCGAGAAGCTTTGTGATTGTCGCTTCATTGGCATTAATTCGTCGAGGCTGAGTAATAATCCATTGGCCATTATTCTTTGCAAGACTAAATCGTCCTAGGTTTGATGCAAGAGAGAGACTATCTACGTCATCAATTTGATCACTTGTGAAAAGAAACTGTAGATTCGAAAGTTCTTTTGAAGTTATCACGGGTGCTTGAAAAAACTCGCTTATAACAGCTCCAAATAGGAGAGTCACAAAGAGAATTGAAACAAGGCTTGCTGAGAAATAGTTACGTCTAATATTTTGCATAAGAAATTTTAGAATTCTTATTAGAGATCGTCAAAGATATCCAGCTCGTCATCATCATCTCCTCCTGCTGGTGATGCCGGAGTTGCATTTACTGACTTTGGAGCCTCTTGGGCCACTTCTGGTTCAAATGACTTAATAAAGTTTCTAAGAAGAGTTCTTTCACCCTCTTTAAGAAATGTGAACTTTATCCCTGTACGGTAGGGTAGAGAAGCGTTGGAAATAATACGACTTTTCATATTAAAAGTTCGCGAATAAACAACGATTCCATTTAGGATAATACGATTTGGTATTTGGATATCAACAACGATTGATTGACCCTGTGTGAACTCTCGTTCACAGAAGAAATACATACCTTCCATGTAGAGTTCTGATAACAATAAATTCCCACTAAAAAGCTTTTCTTTTGGTAGATCGGGAATAAATTGCTTGATAACTTTCTTCTCATTTATCGGAGTAACATTGTCAGTTTCTTCTCCATTCATTGCTGCATCTGCCAGTGCTTGAGGATCAAGTTCGTTGTTATCATCTTCAACTTCTTCAGCAACAGGAAGCTCACCTTTGTCTTTATAAATTTCGATTAGGTCTTCTAAATCAGGCTTTTCGCCTTCTTTGTAGCGAAGACGAACGGCCTCTTCTACTTCAGATCGAAGAGTCCAGACTTTTACTGGTATTCTTTTTATAAGGACTGGGTCGTTACTTTTTCCGTGTATCATTAACTAACATTTTCTCACATTTTCAATATTTTGTATCTTTTGAAATTTTTGCCCTTTGAATGGTGGTAAACTAGTTAGCAGACATATTTTTAGTCTTAGTATGGTCTCCTTATGGAAGGGGAGATAAAGGATTAGGAGGATCTTAATGAGTATTAAATCTATTTTAGCGCCAGCTATTATTTCAGCAATGGCACTTTCACCACTTGCAGCTGATCATGTTCCAGGAGAACTGATTGTAAAGCTTAAGAAAGATGTTGCAGCAGAGAACTTTTTTGGACATTCACTAACGGGAGCATCACTTGATCGTCGTATCGAGCTATCATCAGGTGACCTTTATGTTGTGAAGTTTAATGAATCACTTGTGTCAATTGACACTCTTGCAAAGCAAATGAATGAAAGAGCAGAAGTTGAATATGCTGAGCCTAACTTCATTTACGAAATCGTAAAGCCAATTGTACACACAAATGTTCTTGATGAAATTCTAAACTATCAAGATGCTTCTGATAATGGTGCATACTATACACCAGCAGATGCTAAGTTTGGAAAACTTTGGGGACTTAGAAACACTGGTTCTAATGGGCCACGTGGTGTAAATGCTGTCGAAGGTGCTGACGTTGATGCACTTAAGGCATGGGAAATCACAAAAGGTGATCGCGCAATTAAAATCGCTGTAATCGATACAGGGATTGATTACAACCACCCAGATCTAAGAGATCAAATGTGGGTAAACGAAGCAGAAGCAAATGGTCAGCCAGGTGTTGATGATGACGGAAATGGTTATGTTGATGATATCCATGGTTATGACTTCGCTAATAATGACGGTGATCCTATTGATGGACACTCTCATGGTACACACTGTGCAGGAACAATCGGTGCTTCACACAACGCTATTGGTGTTGCTGGTGTAATGAGAGATGTTCAATTTGTAGCGGTTAAGTTTTTAACTGATAGTGGTTCAGGTTCAACTGAAGCTGCGATCAAGTCAATTGATTATGCTACAAAAATTGGTGTTGATATTATGTCAAACTCTTGGGGAGGGGGCGGACGCTCTGAAGCACTTCAAGAAGCAATCGAAAGAGCTAATGATGCAGGTATCGTATTTACGGCCGCAGCAGGTAACTCTTCAACTGATAACGATTCAAGACCACACTACCCATCAAACTACAATGTTGATAACGTAATTTCAGTTGCTGCAACAACAGCTGCTGATGAACTAGCAAGCTTTTCTTGTTACGGACGTTCAACAGTTCATATTGGTGCACCAGGGCATGAGATTCTATCAACTGTTAAAAATGGTGGATATGCTTCTTACTCAGGAACTTCAATGGCAACTCCTCATGTTTCAGGTGTAATTGGTCTTTTCCTAGCTGAAAATAAGGATCTAACTCCACTACAAATCAGAAATAAAGTTATGGTAACTTCTGATCCAGTAGCGGCACTTAGAGGTAAGACTATTAACTCTGGACGTATTAACGCTTACAATCTTTTAACGAATACAATTCCTGAAAGAAACGAGCCAAATCCAGAAGATTGGCAAACAGTTGATGCTCCTCTTTTTGAGTCAGCACACCCATATTCAGAAAATGAAGTTATGGAAACTGTTTACGAAGTTGAAGGTGCAAAATTCATTCGTCTAAGAATTCGTAAGTTTGACCTTGAGAATCGTTATGACTACATCGAGATTAGAGATGCTAAAGGTACTTTAATTGAGAAGGTAACTGGTAGCGGTGAGAACTACACTTCTTTCTTTGCTGAAGGTGGAACACTTAAATTAACATTTAAGTCAGACCGTTCAGTTCAGAAGTGGGGATTTGTTATTGATCAAGTTGATGTTCAATACTAATTTGTTTTAAATAAACAGCCATAAATAAAAAGGCCAGCTAAATGCTGGCCTTTTCTATATCTAAATGACTTAAAGTCTTAGAATTAAAATCTAATTAAGCGTTCCAAAGGTGCTTGTACTTCTTAAGGAACTTAGAAAGAGATCCAACTTTATCTAGAGTTCTAATTGCTCTAGTTGAAAGTCTAAGCTTAATTGTTTCACCTGTTACAGGATCATATACTCTCTTTGTTTGAAGATTTGGTTTTTGAGTCATTTTGCTTCTGTTCTTAGCGTGAGAAACTTTATTACCAACAAGTCTTCTTTTTCCAGTTAAATCACATGTACGTGCCATCACTTCATCCTTATTTATATAAACTCTACATTAATATTTGGGTTATTAGGTTGTAGAATATAAACATATCGTCATAAAAGTGCAACCATTTTTGTGCAAAATGAGCAATATCTTATGGTTTTTACAAGTAGTTATCAAAGAATCTTGGACATAGCAAAACGCTGTCGATATCATATTAGATATAAATAACTAATTTCAGGTAGTTATCCTCTTAAAAGGAAGAGGAGAGGTTGTAAGATTGAAAAAACGTATTTTATTGTTTTTCATAATTCTAGTAGCTATGTCGGTGAGCTACTTCCTATACCACTTCTATCAGGATGATTATCTACCACAGAAGGTTAGGGGTCATTACGAATCTGAAGGTCAAAAAGAACTCAAACCTTTTTCAAATAATACTCCTAAAAAGAAGTTTGTTCCACGAAAGCAATTCCATGAAGATAATGAGTATAAGAGAAGTGATGATCAAGTCGTCACAATTGAAGGCCTGCCTGCAGGAGAACTTGCACAATTAGGTGGCGAAATTCAAAAACTTGAGATGCTCAACTTAGATTGTGAAAAGAGTATCAACTCAAATCTGCCACCATCACAAATTATCGATCCAATTAATTCTTCTTATTTTCAAAACCCAGATGAAGTTATAATGAATCTTAAAAGAGCTGTAACTTTTTATAATGATGTAAAGGCCAGGCAAGAGGCTCTTCGTTTTGTTGAAAGAGCTGAGTACGCATTATCTTCTTATGAACAAGTAAGCGCAACAGACTTTGGAAAGATCTTGAGGGCCCCTCTTGTATGTCGTCAGTCCAACTTAACGATTTTCTTTGAATCTATTATTGAGTTAGCTGAAGAAGGTGAGTTTACTGCGATTCAAAAAGAAAATATTGTGGGCTTTATGACAACCGAAATCTTTAAGTCCCTTTCTAACGACTACTTACAAGATAATATTTTAATGCATCTGACACTTTTAAAAGGTGTAGGACTCTTATCTGGGGCGGATCAGTCTTATTTTACTGAGCTCGAGTCAATTTATGATGAGTTGAGAGCAGTCTATTCATCTGTTTATGAAGCACCTGAAACGGATAATTTAAAAGTCGTTAATCCTGGTGATGTATATATGGAATACCAAGCAAGGCAGAAGCAGTCAGCCGCCCGAAGTTTAGAGTTAATTGATAATTACTTAGATATCTATCTTCAGTTTTAAGAGGTTGATTATTCTTCCATGCATAAGTAGACGGCCTTTTCAATAGCGCCGGCCTTTAAGCACATATCTTTAATCTTACCTAAAATCCAGTGGCGCATTGGCCTTGGGTAGCGAATCTTTCCATCTTCACCTTTTGTAAGCTCCGAATGAAAGTAGGTTGTTTTTGGATAATTCTTTTTTACTTGTGAGTAGACATCTTTAGTAAAGCGCACAACACCAATTGAGATATATTCTACTTTATTTAGTGGAATGATATTAGAGACTTCATTTATTAGTTCTTGATATTCTTCTTCGAATTGATCTGTGTGAATAACGGGATCAAAGTGTAGTCCAATAGGGTGACCCGCTTTATACAGCTTCTCAATTGCCTTAAGTCTTGCTGCAAGAGATGGTGTCTTAAGATCATGTGATTTAATCTTATTCTTTGGCGATAAAGAAAATGAAGTAATAAAGTTTGGTAAGGGATCAAGCTTCATCAGTTCTTTAATATTTGCCGACTTTGTTCTTAATTCGATAAAGCACTTTGAATTACGTTTTGCAAAGTCATGATAGAAGCTTAGTTCATTGGTTAAGTGTGTTAGAGCTAGGGAATCACTGAATTCACCAGCGTGAAACCACAGGTTGCCTGTTGTTTTATCTGCTATTTCTTGCATGCTTGCCATAATTTCTTGATGATTAACAAAGAGAACAAGATCCGGTGAATTAAAATATCCTTGAAGGTAGCAGTAGTCACACTCATAAATACAATTATAAGCGTGGATAAAGTAATAATGAGGCTCACCTGAGATTCCATATGCATCAGGAGCTTCTTTTACTAAAGAGCCTTTTTTGTGGGCAATGAAGAGATTTAGAGAATCTCTCTTATGGAGATAAGGTTTTTTTACTCTTCCCCAGATATCTGCATGATTATCTATGTATACAACTTGTGCTTTTGGAAAGCGCTTTGGAAGAGAGAGAGCAATTTCTCCATTTCGAGCTTCTTCTTCAATGAATATCTTTTCAATCTTCATTAAAGATTTTCTCCATTCATAATTGATTGGTACTCGTGCCAGTCTATATTCTTAAGTTTACGAGTAAGCTCTTTTATATCTTTTTCGCTTTTGATATTTATTTTTAAATTTAAAAAGACTTTCTCAATTGCTGGGTCGTATGTGAGCTCTTTCTTCTCAAAGCCTGCATCTTGAATAAAGCTATCAAGTTGTCCTAGAATTTTTGTGCGTGTAGGATAAAGCTTCTCTTTTAGTTGATCCCTTAGCTTTAAGGCCCTCTTTTTTGGGGTCGTCTCTAAGTTTAGAAGGGAAGTTGTATCGATGATGTCATTAATATTTTCTTTTTCGTACTTTACACATAGTTGCTGGCACAGGTTTGAGACTTCTCGATTAAGAGAAAGTGTAAAGTAGTAGTCGCTTTGCTCTTTAAATGGATTCTCAATTGATGAGGCTTTCTCTACTAGTTCTAATTCTTGATAGAATTCAAATAATTTTTGAGAGTAATCTTGAGAAAGCTCTTTAATATATTCGCATATTGGTGCATCACTAACATGGTCTGAAATAAGTTTATAAGATAAAAGATCGATATTTGCTTGCTTGGCAACAAGGCCTATGGCCCATCCTTCTCGATCTGCTAGTGGGGCAATGTGCTCAAGCTTTTGAGATTCTTTGGTATCTAAAAGTCTTTGTTTTGCTGTGATGAGGTCGTGTTTTGCCTGAGTGTCTATTGTTTGAAAGCTTTTAAATTCATCTTGGCCATAGATTGTTCTAATTGAGTGAATTTCATTCTTTTGTAATTGTTCATTTAAGGCAGCACAAATACCGAAGTTAATGATTCTTTGAACATTTCCACTAAGTTGCCCTAGAGCGAGGCTAAGTCCCGTTAGAACGTTATTATGGCCTTCTCCTGTGATAATAAGCGCAACACTCTGATCCTCTAGAGTGTAGAGGGAGTTATTTAATGGGTGGGCCTTAAGCTCCATCTCTTTTAGGAAGCATTGTGCTTCACCGCGGTGTGCAAAAACTAGTAGATCCATTCCATTGGAATAACTTTTAATCTATCGGTGCGTCAAGTCTTTACGCATTTTAGGACAGAGGATACTTTTAAATTATGAAAATACTAGACCAATATGGAAAATTTGCTTTTGGTGGCGCAAGTATCTCTGGAGAAGGCGCTGGTTATGGATTTGGAGATATTAGTGAGTCTGACTCTCTTACTCTTCTACAACACGCTTTTGATCGAGGCGTTCGTATCTTTGATACAGCTCCTATATACGGCTTTGGAGAAAGTGAAAGGCGAATAGGCAAGGCCTTTGCTTTAAATGGACAAAGAGAGAAGGCTTTTATCATTTCTAAGTCTGGTGTTACTTGGCATGAGAATAAACGTGTGGATATGAGCAATGATCCAAAAGTAACTAGAGATATGCTTGAGCAATCTCTACGTGATCTTCAAAGTGATTATATTGATCTTTTTATGGTTCACTGGCCTGATGAAAATGTTGATATTCGTAAAACAGTTGAAGTATTAGCTAAAGCAAAGAACGAAGGAAAGATCAAACATATCGGCCTTTGTAATACTACACCTGAAGAGTTTAAGCTTGCTAGTGAAGTGGATAAGATTGAAGTGATTCAATCTCAATTCAACTTTTTTGAACAAGATGTAAAAAATGATATTTTTCCAATAGTTAAAGAAAACGATATTAGCTTCATGAGCTGGGGAACTCTTGATAAAGGGATTCTTACTGGACGAGTTAATCGCGATCGTAAATTTGATAAGAGTGACTGTCGCTCGTGGGCCCCATGGTGGAAGGCCATGGATAAAGAGAGTCGTTATGAAATTGTTGAAAGGATGCAACCTGCATTGGATAAACACGCTATGACAGGTCTAGATTTTGCGATTCACTTTAACCTTTCTCATGATGAGTTAAGTACGATTCTTTGTGGTGCTAGAAATTTAAAACAATTAGATGGTGTTATCGATAGTTTAGAGAAGAACATTACTAATGAAATGTTGGAAGATATAATCAATAGTGTTAGTTAGTGTTATTATTCCTACATATAATCGTGCAGATTTTTTAAAACGCTCGATTACTTCCGTCTTAAATCAAAGTTTTAATGATTTAGAACTCATTATTGTAGATGATGGCTCAACTGATCATACTCATGATGTTGTCGGCTCATTTTCAGACAAAAGAATTAAATATTTAAAGAAAGAAAACGCTGGAGTCTCTAGTGCAAGAAATCTTGGTGTAAAGAACTCAAAAGGTGATTATATTGCTTTTTTAGATTCTGATGATGAATGGCATCGAGATAAGTTGGCCTCTCAGGTTAGCTACCTAAAAAATACAGGAAAGGTATTAGTTCATACTGCTGAGAGGTGGCTAAGAGATGGAAAGGTTGTTAAGCAGAAAAAACATCACCAAAAGCATGGTGGTGATATGTTTATCCGATCGTTACAAGGCTGTGTCATTTCTCCCTCTAGTGTTTTAATGAAGAAGGAACTTTTTGAACAAATAGGTGGGATGAGAGAAGATTTCGTGGTTTGTGAAGATTATGACTTCTGGCTAAAAGTAACTTCTCTGTATGATATTGGTTTTTTAGAAAATGAGTTTGTGAATAAGTATGGCGGCCATGAAGATCAACTCTCTTTTAAGTTCTTTGCCATGGATTACTGGCGTGTGAAAAGTATGGCATGGATATTACAGAATAGGCCACTTAGTGAAGAACGTTCAAAGGCCTTATTAGAAAGTTGTCATAAAAAATGTCAGTATTTAATGAAAGGCTATAAGAAGCATCAAAATTTTAAAGACTATGAAGAAGTAAAGAGTATTGCAAGCTTTGTTACACTACATAAGTAATTGTGGCTCTTCACTAAGTCTCTTTTCTAATCCAAGTTCAATAGTTTTAGCATAGAAAACCTCTAAAGCTCTCTCCCATGGAGAGTCTTCAATATCACCGTTTAATAAATCGATAATATGAGGCAGTAGTTGCTCAACATATTCCTCAGTACTTTCTCTTGGAAGAAGTGAAGGCAGATGATCAATGGCCGTAACCTCAAGTAACTCTTCCAAGTCGACTCTGGTCGTTGGCGTATCAATTGTTGTGATATCGTCATAGATTGGAAGTGGATTACATGGCCCGGTTGGGTCACAGCTAACATCAGAAATAACACTTAAGTTTCTTTCTTGCTCTAATGTTTTAAGATCAAGAAATGGTTTTGCTTTAGTTGTATTTAAAGTGCAGTTTATCAAGATATCATAATCTAAAATTGCTCTAATTGGTCTTTGGACACTTGTTTCTTCTCGTCCCCATGCACAGAATTCGACACCAACACTTTTTAGAAATTGTTTTGCACCAATACCACAACGTCCACGGTGGCCAATGACAACGGCACGAGGTCGTTTTTGAAGCTGTTCAAGATCTTTGGCAACTTCGTTGATAAGACTAAATTGATTTTCATATGAATTTAAAGGAGCGCTTGCATTGAAGTCTTCTCCTCTTTGCTGAGCAATCCAATTCTTAAGTCCAATTGCTGCACCAACAAAACCGGCCCATCGACCAAAGGCTGCAATTCTCTTTCCATTCTCATCCACAAGGTATTCAAGATCAAATAACTTACCATCACCTTGAATAAAGCGATCAAGCATTTCATTGGCCCCATTTTGACCCTTGTAAACATGAGCAAAGTGAATGTGGCGATGAGTGAGAGGAAACTTCTCTGCATCCAGCTCTTTTAGACCTAAGATATATGCATTCTTAGGCGCCATATTGATCCAAGAGTTACTTGGCATCATTTTAAAGCCTAGCTTTTCAAATTCCTCGTCTTTAAAAATACGACTTGGAGATCTTTCGATGATAACTTCATGGCCGAGATCACGTATAGCTTTGGCCGCCTCTGGCGTGAGGGCACTTCGCTGCTCAAATGGCTTTGTCTCATGGCGTAACCATAAAGTCTTATAAATCATCCAATCTCCTAATCATCTATATCATCCCTAATTTGTCGAATTTACGAACAAATATAATTTAACAAGTATAGCAAAATATAAGCTCAGGGCCTGAAATTTGCCAAATTTTGTAAGATTTACAAGTGGGATTAAGGTATAACTATATAATATTAGTATTGATAAGCAAGTCCGAAAACGAAGGTTTTAGTAATGACCAAAACAAGCTCAAAAATTTTCTACATGGAAGACTCTCTTGGAAGTTATCTTGATTACGGTATTGGAGTTCCTCTTAAGGATGAACGTGTCACAAGAATACTAGATAATTTTAAAGATAATCCATCTCTTGAAAGACGTAGGCTTACTAAATTCAAATTAAGTGATCTCTTATTGGCCCATACTGATCGCTTCTATATGCGAGCTGTTGGTGATTCGACAAATCTCGTCTTACAAGCTTATGAACTAATTAATGATGATGGATCTTTTCATCGCTACGAACCAGATAGTGCAAAAAGGCCATTGAAAGATTTTATAATGAGGGCCCTTGCCCACTGTGAAGGGACATACCTTGCCGCTGAAAATGCTTTAGAAACTGGTTTTAGTTATCACCTTGGTGGTGGCATGCACCATGCAAAGAGTAGTGAACCAGGAGGGTTTTGTCTCTTTAATGATATTGTTATCGCCATTAGAAAATTACAAAAAGAAAAGGGCCTAGGAAAGTGCCTTGTGATTGATATGGATGCTCATAAAGGTGATGGTACTGCAGAGATCTTAAAAGATGATAAGACGATTGATTGTCTCTCTATTCACATGAAAGATGGCTGGCCTTTGGATAATCCAGACAAAACGAATTCAAGCTTTATTCCTAGTACATGGGATATTCCTGTAACTGCTGATGATAATTATTTAGAGAAGTTAGAAAAAGTGAAGGATTTAATTTCTGATAAGTACGACCTTTGTATTGTCGTTCAAGGTGCCGATGTTTATGAAAAAGACATTCTTGAAAGTGCAAAAGGAATTCAGCTTAGTTTGGAAGAGTGTTTAAAGCGTGATCTCTTTATGAAGAACTTTTTAGAAGAGAGAAAAATTCCCCAGGCCTGGGTTATGGCCGGGGGATATGGTGACGAGGTATACCGCGTCTTTTTACAATTCTTACAAAATACTTTTAAAAATTAGGCTCTGTAATTTCGTGAGCTAAGACTCTCTTCGTTGGTCTAAAGTACGTACGTGGAGTGTATTCAAGTAAGTCCGTAATCTTTGCCATGTAAAAGCAGGCATACTTTTCAACTTGATCAGCAAAACGAGATTCTTCTAAACCAGCACGCATCATCTCTCCCCAATGAGGATTGAAAAATTGTCTGTAAGTTTCAAGATGTTGAGAAATCTTAGTGTTGATCTTATCAATCTCACTAAAGATTTTTCCAATATCTTCCTTGTTATACTTTTCAGGATCTTCGTGCTTAAGAAGTTCTAATTTATTAAGTTCATGCTCAAGCTTTTCTTTCTTCTTCATCTCGGCATCAATTAAGGCCTGTGTCGGTGCTGATTTTTTAATTGCATCGATTTCACTTTGAAGAGGGTCGAAGATTAAGGCAGTTCTCCAATTAAAAGTTTTCTTTAATGTTAGAACGTCACCGTAGATATGGTCTCCTAGATAAAGAATCTCTTCACCTTCTAGTCCCAGGTCTTTTTGAAGTTTTCCTGCCCATCCACCTTGGTAGACTTTATTTTGCTCTAGAGGTCCTTCTGCATTTGTCATAAATCCAGTGTCAGGATTAATTTCTAAGAACATATTACTTACACTAAAGAAGCGTGGCTTAAATGCAAGACAGATTGAAATGTCAAAAAGCTCCATCCAACTATCGTGTTCCTTTAGGAATGGATCAATCGTGTGCTCCATAAGGCTCTTTGTCCAGCTCCATTCACTATTAGTGATAAGAATAAGCTTCTTTCCAAATCTCTTGAAGCGCTCAAGAAGTTTTGCAACTTCCGGATCTGCAATAATAAAGTCTTCAAGATTTTCTTGAACATGACCTTTAAGTGAACCATCAGAGTGGGCAATATCAATGACTTCTTTTATATCGCTAGATAGAGTCTCATAATCTGGTAATTTCAGGCCATTATCTTTTAGATCCACTAGATTTGAAAACATTGCTCCATTTGAAATTGAGAAGTTTGTATCTAATGATTGATACTGATCTGAATTTAGATCAATAATACTATTGCCATAGATTTCCGTTAGGTCACGAAAGTCAATTGACTTTGTCCCATGCTTTGCAATCTTAACTTTTCCATAGCGATTTGTTTGAAGAATATTTCCTCTTAACTTATCAATAATAAGGCCTTGAATAACTTGGTTGAAATCAAACTTTATATTGGTAATCTCTGCTGGATACTTCTTAATCTCAACTAGTTTTTCTAGTACAAGTTCAAAAACAAATTTTTCAAATGCCTCTGTTTTATAGCGAACTAATGTATAGTCCATATCAAAACCGATGGCCTTGATCTTCTTCATGTTTAATGTTCTATTGACGTAAACAGACATATTAAATTCCTTTTATAAATCTATCCAAGAATTATTCTCGGACCGTAGATTTTAGCTTCAAAGGAATAAAAAGTCATATTATTAATGTGTTAAGGTGTAAATCTAATGACTTACACCTTAATGACGCTCTTGGTAAGTATGTGTATGGCCACTACTTTAGGTTGATTTGATAGCGTGCAAAACCTTCTTCATCCAGGCCATCCAGTCGCTTTAAAGGATAGATTGCATTCTCCTTTATAAATCGGCTTGCCTTTTTTGAAGGTGAGGTTTCAAAATATACTTTTAGTTTTTCAGCATTTGGAACTGATTTTATTTTCCAATTCATATTAGGCTTTGCTTCAACAAAACCTTTTTTCTTACTTTCACTTCTAATGTAATTTATTAGTACTTGGCGGTTAGTATCAGGAGCTGTAATAACAACATTTTCTTTTACTGTTCCCGAGAATTTTCCACCTGTAGCGCGATAATTATTTGTTGCTAGAATAAATTCTTGATTATCTTTTACCGGCTTACCATTGTACTTTAGGTTCTTAATTCTAAAAGAGTCTTTGTTTAGAACTTTACAGTCTTCGTCAAAATGTCTTCTTTCTGTGACGTCGATCTCATAAGTAACACCATCGATATTATCGAAGTTATAAGTACGAAATCCTCCCCAGTTGATAAGAGGTTGCTCCTTAAAGTAGTTAGTATCAATGTGAGCAAACATACCAGCAGAACACTCAAGCCACATTCTGACATCTTTACCTGTAATTTTTAGGGCATAAAGAATATTTGGATAAAGATAGAGATCTGCTGCATTTCTAATCGTTAATTCACCTTTTGAGACATCTGTATAACCATTTGGATCATTCTTTCTTCCACCGGCCTTAAAAGGGGCCACAGCTGATAGAACAGGAAGATCACTTAAGTTAGCATCTCCTTGAATGGCCTTTTTAACATAGTCCATTTGTGCATTTGATACAATTTGAGTTGTTGCATCATCTTGAATAAGAGAAAGGAAACTATAGAAGTCTTGTTTTGAAGAACCAATTTTCTTGTCTGCTAATTTTAAAGTTCTTTGATGATCTTCTTCTATGATCTCACTTAACTCTAAATCAGGCTTCACACTCATATCTGAGTTTCGATCATAGATTGATTCGACACTAGACTGCCCATCAATGACACTCCAAATAGTTCCATCGTAATTAAGTTTTAAATCGATGATTCCAATATGAGATCCCCATTTTCCTGGCATAACTGCAGCTTTACCATTGATAGTCCCTTTCTTGGCATCAATACCTTCGATCCCTTCATATTCTTTAGAAGGAAATACTGCATGAGTATGACCAAAAGCAATAGCATTAATAAATGGTAGCTTACTTAAATAGAAGACAGAGTCTTCAGCATAGAGTTTATATTTATCAGTACTAATTCCCGAATGGGGGATGGCAATAATGATATCAGCACCTTCATTTTTCATTTTAACGGTTAGCTCTTTTGCTACTTCGACAATATCTCGAGCAATCACTTTCCCTTCAAGGTTTGCCTTATCCCAAAACATAATTTGAGGTGGTACAAAACCAATATAGCCAATCTTTAATTTATGTTTTTTACCTTTTGTATCGACGACTTCCTTTTCTTTAATAATATATTGCTTAAAGTATGGAGCACCTGGTTTGCCATTTTCGTCTTTGAAAACGTTTGCATTGATATATGGGAAATTAGCATCTTTTAAGGACTCGTTTAAGAAGTCTAGTCCGTAATTAAATTCATGATTTCCTATATTACCCACATCATATTTTAAATGATTCATTAACTTAAAAGCTGGGTGGGTTCCTTCTTTTCCATAGCTGGCCACGAAGTCGGCCATAGGGCTTCCTTGAATGAGGTCACCATTATCGACCAAAGTATAATTATCTGCGGATTTAATGTATTTCTTAATGAGGGTTGCTGTTTTAACTAGTCCATACTTCTTACTTTCACGATTTTGATAATAATCATAATCTTTGTAGTACCCATGAATATCAGTTGTTTCGATGATACGTAATTTAACTTGTGTCTGATTCTGACAACTAATTAAAAAAGTGAGTGAAAGTGAAAGTAAGAAGAAGTTTTTCATATTTAATCCTAGTAATAACGTCCTGAAGAATAAGTTGCATCAAACATGCGGGCAATTCCATATACTTCGACATTTCCTTTTAAACCTGCAAATCCATAGACCTGTGCTTGGCCGTAAACTTTTGCATTTTCCCATACTGAAGCTGTATCAAAAACTTCTGCATCTCCATAAACATGAGCATTGCCCCATACTTTAGCATAGTCTGAAATAATGGCATTACCAGTTATCTTAGCATGACCTGTAATTTGGGCCTTATCACAAATTTGCGCATTCTCTCCGATGTAGACACTATCTGAAACATAGGCCGTGGTTGCGACAAATCCACCTTGAGATCCATCAGCATTAATTCTATATTCACCTTCTTGTCCTGCGCATGGAGCTGCTAGTAATGGTAAAGAAATAAGTGTTGCAAGTGCATACTTCATCATTGTTTTCTCCTATATTTTTTCGATTAATTCGATTAATTTTTCACCGAGATTTTCTGATGCTAATTTTAAGTTAGCAAAGAACTCTTCCTCTGTTGGATGTTCTCCATCGACGATATCGGTAACTGATTTTAAAAATAGGGTAGGAATCGAGTACTGGTCTGTTACCCATGCAATAGCTGCAGCTTCCATATCTTTTAAAAGAGCAAGATTACTTTCGATAAGCTTCTCATCTTCAGGACTCATATCAAGAGAGTCACCTGTTGAGATAATACCAGTTTCGATACCTAAGAGAGTTGCAAACTTCTTTGCAATATCATGTTGTGACTTATATGTTCCATAATCTTGGTAGCCAGGAATTGGGATTCGGCGATCGTGAAAAACTGTTGTTTCCACAGTATAGACTTTTCCAATATCGGCGCCACGCTTTTTGAATCCACCGGCCGTTCCAGCATTGATTATAAAGTCTGCATTAAAGTCTTTTATGGCAGTAATTGTTGAGATAACAGCAGGTGCTGTCCCAACATTTTGAACCTTATTTCTTTTACATTCACCACTTATAATAATTGAAATATTGTGCTGATGATATTGAGTTTTGTAGACTTTCATTGGTAGATGATCATCAATTTTCTCAGCTTGATCTGGGTTAATTTTAAGTTTTTCTAGTAAAGGCTTGGCCTCTGAATCCATGGCCATGATTACAGCAATATTCTTCATTAAATACCTCAAATAATAATACTCTAATAGTGTAGAATACTTTCGTCATTAATTGAAATATTTGTGCCTTACTTTTAATTAGTCGAGATGTGAGGGATGAATATTATTCTTTGATCTCGTTTGAGCGGCCACTCTTAGTAACCATCGAGATACACGAGGATACTTCGGTCTTATTTTTTTTGAAAAGTCACTGGCAGCAAGTAAGCTCGAACTAAGATGACAATATGCTATAATGTCGACTAATTTGATCTGATTACCAAGTAGAAACTCATTTGTGGTAACAAGGCCATCAATGTATTTTAATTGCTCTTCAAAATGAGAATTCCCTAATTCTGGTTCAAGTCTAAAAATATCAAAACTAAACGTTGAATGTAGTAGTGCTTCCTTTATTGGCTCTGCAACTTTATTGAGATCTTCTTGTTTATCAAATTGATACTTGGCCGCTTTTTGAAACTTCTTCTTTATAGTAGCGTAGCCGTTTGGATTGATGAAAGACATATAAACGCATGAGGCCCTAAGACTTGTCAGTGCCCAGTCTCTTAGCATTTGTTCTTGTACCATTTGACTTTGTGGCACTTGGAATAGCTCAGATTCTTCTCTTAATTCTTTTAGGTATTTAATAGCGTTTCGTACCCCGAAGAATTTCTTATCTCTATCTTGAATAATAGGAAGGCCAGAAAGCTTATCCTTGGCACCATTTAATTCTGAAACAAGGGGGATGGCCTTAATATCAAAATCAATATTTAAAAATGATAAGCATCGATTAATAATTGAGCACGATGGACTAAATGATTCGATCTCGTCACTACCAGACCAAGAGTAAAGTATTTTATTCATGAGCTAACAATCGGATACGTTCGATTATTATTTAGAGAAAATATAAGAAACGTTCAACTTTAATAAGCTTTTTGAAACAAAATAATTATTTCTAAATGAATTAAGTCGAAAAAATCGCTCCTGTCTCCTTGTGCTTAAATAGATTTTGTGAATTTTCTCCTTAATTCGAAGAGCGTATTGATAGTCGAGTACCGAGATATATACAAATTAAGAGAATGGCCGCACCCACAATTTCAAGTGATGAGTATGGCTCATTAAATCGATAAATACTAAGGATTTTTGCTATTACTGGTTGAAGTAAAATAATTAGACCAGAGACAGAAAGGGGTGCTTTTTTTAGTCCGTAACTAATAAGAGACCAACCAATTATTTGGCAAAGCACGGCCAGTCCCATTACTGAAGGTAAATGTGTAATATTAACTTGTGAGTAACCGCTCTCAAACTGAGCACTTACTAATAATAGAAGTCCAGTAACAAGAGAAGAATATGTAATGATATCTAATGCTGTGATTTTATTTTTAAAGTTTAATAATGTTGTTTTCTTTATTGAGGTTGTATAAAGAGAATAGCAAAGACCAGTTGCAAGGCCAAATAATACACCCCAAAAGAAATCTTCCGACTTATAAAATTTGACTTGTCCCTTTAGAATTAAGAAGACACCAGAAAAAGCAAAGAAGAAGACTAATAACTTTTTTAAAGTGACTTTTTCTTTATAAAGAATAAGTCCAAAAACTAGCAAGTAAAAGACTTGAGTGTTTCCTAAAATTGTTGCCATTCCTGCTCCAATTAAGTGAACAGAGCGATGCCAGACAAATAAGTCTAAAGCAAAACATATTCCTATGACGGCCGTCATAGAATAGAAGCGAATATCTTTGATATAGTGTTTTTTAATAAATAATTGGTAAAGAAGAAGTATTGATCCAGCAATTCCACAACGAAGGGCGCCGATCATACTAGGAGATATATCACTACTTAAGTTTTTTACAAAAATTGGTGCTAAGCCTATACAGATGGTGCCTAAAATAAGGCTTATAACGCTCTTGTTCATATTAGTCCTCACTAAGATTCAAGAGTATAGCCGAAACTATAGTTAGAAGGGTATATTTTCTTTAAATTTTGCTGACGATTTGCCGATAATTTCATAAAGTATGTGTACGCTATAATTATAAAGGAGATATATTGTGAATTTATTTAAAATCACTATTGTTGCCGCTCTACTTAGTGTTAGTGCCTTCGCTGGAGACGCTGCAAAAGGTAAAGCTATCTACAAAAAAGTAAACTGTGCTCTATGCCACAACGCTGATGGTATGGGAAAAGCAAAAGATGGAAAATTAGCAATCGTTAAAGGACCAAGAATTGCAGGTCTTGATGCTGCTTATATTGCTGAGCAAGTAACAGCAATTAAGTCAAAGAAGAGAAAGACTAAGTACACGACAATGATGTGGACTAAAATTAGAGGTCTCTCTGACAAAGATATCAAAGATGTAGCTGCTTATGTAAGCACAATGTCTAAGGATAAATTTAAAGGAATGTTACAAAAGTAATTCCATAAAAAGAAAGGCCGCTTATAGCGGCCTTTTTTATATATTCTATTTAACTTCTAAGAAAATTCTAAATCCACCATAACTCTGATTGTATTCATCTGAAATCTCATCATTTGAAATTTCTACTTTACGGTTTAAATTGAAATCAAAGCTTGTTGTAACGGCCTGTCCATCTAGATACTTTCTAAGCTCTTCCTTTGTAAGAAGATCTTGAATATCGAAATTTACAGTAATTGATGACTCTTTTGAGTAATCCTTAATAGCAACTTTAGATAGGCTTTTATATGAGCCGTCTTTATAGAAGTGGAGGTTAGCTGACTTTGTTATAACGCTAACTTCTTCATTGCGAAACGTTCGATATGAGAAAAGATCAAAGATATTCTTCTCTTTGAATGCAAAGCCTTTGTCTGTCTCTTTACACTCTAGCATTTGAATATTTATTGTTAACTCAACACTTCCACTTTGCTGCTTGGCCTTATAGCTCTTTACTCGATAGGATTGTAATTTATTTCTAAAGACATCCTGCTTTGAGCTACAAGTAGATAGATTTCCATCCATTACTTTAACTACTTTATTAACAGGTGTTGCGTGGCAAACTCCACTACATAGTACTGACGTTAAAATTAGTGATTTCATATACTTCTCTCATATTTCAATAAATAATGAACATGTATATCATAGTCAGGAATTTAGTGGTGATTTGCAGAAAATTTACATAGCTGGTGACTAATATATAAGCAAAAAAAAGGCCCTGCATTACCTGCAGGGCCCAAGAGAGAGTTTTTATGCATTCATGCATTAATTGAGAGGCTGGGGAGCGCTCTCTATTTGTTCTTTTTTTTGTTTTCCAAGACCTGTGATCCACTTCTTTACTCTGTAGATAACAAGGTGGATTGTTGGAACGAGGGTGTAAGTAAAGAATATTGAGCCTAACATTCCTCCTACGAGAACTGCACCCATTGCAGACTTGATCTTATCGATCATAAAGAGCTGGGGCATAGTACCTGCAATAATTGCAATAGAGGTCATAAGGATGGGCTTTAGCTTTTCTTTGGCCCCTAACCATAGTGCTTCTTTTATCTCAAATCCTTCATCAAGTTTTTGCTGGGTAAATTCAATCATTAGAATGGCATTATTTACAGCAAGACCTACAACCATTACGATGGCCATCATTGAACCAATATTAATTGTTTGGTCTGTATAGAACATCATTAAGAATGAGCCTAGAAAAGAAGTTAGAATTGCTGAGCCAATTGAAATAGGGAAGACAAAAGAGTTTAAAATGGCCACTAGAAGCATATAAGTCAATATTACTGCTAGCATAAAGGCCTTACCCATTTCTTGTTGTGATTCCTTTTGGCTTTCTGCTTGCCCTGCAAACATGAATTTCGTTCCTTCTGGAAGGTCCGCTTTGTTAAACTTTCCTGCAAGATCTCCCATGATAGCACCGACTACACCTTTTACGACATAGGCCTTAACTTGGATAATTCTTTCTTTATCACGTCTTTTTAGTGGCGATGTTGCTTCAACGACTTTTACATCACCAAGAGTTGAGATTGGGATAAGACCATCTTTTCCATGAATTAAGAATTTATCAAAATCAGATATATTTCTTTTAAACTCTGGAGCAAGTGTGACATTGATATCGTATTCTTCACCATCTTCTTTGTAGACTGCATCGTCGTTTCCATTAACAAGGGCGCGGATTGTTCCACCTAGTCGAGAACTTGAAAGGTTTTGACGAATAACTTTTTGAGGCTCAGACATAAATTGAATTTCCATTTTTGGAATTCGGTATGAGCTTTCAATAGAACTAAAGTATCCAGAGTTCTTCATAATCTCTTGCATCTTTTTAGAAGCAATAATCATTTCATCAAAATTTCGCCCCGTGATATTAATGGTAATATCACCTTCGTTACCTGAGTTTCTATTACCACCAGAGAGTGTAATTTCAGCTTCAGGAATATTTGAAACTTTAGGAAGAATATCGTCCATGACGTCTTTGAAGCTTCTCTTTCTTGAAGCTGCTGGTGTCATATTTACTGTAATTCTTGAACGCTCTTCACCGTCATATCCAATATCAGCAAGAGTTGAAACTACTTCAGGATATTCTCTAATAACTTTTGCAACCTGCTGCGAAACTTCCGCTGTTTTCTCTACTGGTGTACCGTCTGGCATTAGAATATAGGCCGTAAACTCATCTCGGTCTGACTTTGGAAGAAACTCGTTACCAACTCGCGCAGCAGGGTAGACGATTGTAAAAAAGATTCCCATTAAGATGATAATGGAAGTTATCGGCCAGCTCATGAACTTATCAAAGAACCACTTATATTGTTTTGTTACCCAACCAAGAAGGCGATCAACAAGATGAGATAATTTTGGAAACGGACCTTTTAAAGTATCTGGGTCTTTAAGTAAGAGGGCACAAAGCATTGGCGTAAGGGTTACTGAAGCTAGGATTGAGAAAATTGTCGCATAAACAACAGTCATTCCAAATTGCAACATGAATTTACCAACAACACCACCCATGAAAGCGAGGGGAGTGAAAACAACAAGGTTAGTTCCTGAAGATGCCATTACGGCCAAGAGAACTTCTTTTGTTCCATCAATTGCTGCATTCTCTGAACTCTTACCCATCTTTAAATGCTTATATACGTTTTCAATGATAATAAGTGCATTGGCAATTAATGTACCTAGACAGGTACCAAAAGCAAGGAGAGTCATAACATTTATCGAAAATGACGACATATCCATAATAAATAATGTCGAAATAATTGAAGTCGGAATAACGATACTTGCAATCAAGGCACCACGCCAATCACCTAAGAAAGTTAGAAGAATCGCAATTGTTAACCCAATACCGATAAAAATCGATTGAATTGTCCCTTTTGTGTCATTCAATGTGATCTTAGTTGTATCGACAACTAGTTCAAGCTTCATTCCTTCTGGAAGTTCAGATCGAACTTCATCAAGAGAGTTTTTTACTGTGTTAACAATCTTGATCGCATCACCATCTGAGAGCTTTAAAATCGATAGACCTACGACGTCTTTACCATTGAACTTTGCCATTGTTTCAACGTCTTTAAAGCTATCTGTGACACTACCAAATTCTCTTAACTTAAAGACTTGTCCTTCTCGTGAGACAACTTCAAGGTTTCTAATCTCTTCAACATTGGCAAATTCACCAACAAATCTAACACTAATATTAGAGTTTTCACGTTTGATTGAACCACCTGGTATATTTAAGTTCTTTCGAGAAATTGCAGTAATAACATCTTCAATAGAAAGGTAGTTCTGAATAAGAAGGTTATTATCAAGTTCGATACTGATTTCTCTTTCTTGTCCACCAAAGATATCAACGGAAGCGACTCCATTAATTGATGAGAGCCTCGATTTTAGTTTCTTATCGGCATATTCATAAGTCTCAGTTAAATCGTGTTTAGAACTCGATAATGCAAGAGTTGCAATCGGTCTAATGAGTGGATCAAATTTAGCAATAATCGGTCGATCTGCACCATCTGGAAATTCATTTAAGATGGCCTCTACCTTATCTTTAACTTCAATTGACTTTATATTGGCATCAGCTTCAATCTCAAATTCGATCACAACGATACCAAAGCTGTCTCTAGCATCAGATTTTATCTTTTTAATTTGCGATACTTCAGAAATCTCATCTTCAATTTTCTTTAAGATTTGAGATTCAATCTCCTCAGGAGATGCACCAGCATAAACTGTTTGTACTGTAATAATAGGTAGCTCAACTTTTGGTGTTGGCTCAATTATAAGGTTTCCTATTGAGACGAGTCCCATAACCATAAATATGGCAATGAAAATGATCGTCGTTGCAGGTCTTTTAACAAATATTTCAATCATCTTCTTCTCCTATTCTAAGACGGACTCAACAATGTTGATCTTCTCACCATCTTTCAAATAACGCTGATCACTTAGGACAACTTTTTCACCTTCTTTAAGTCCTGACTTAATAGCAAAGTATTCCTTGTTATCACTAATTGTGACAATATCTCTTCTTTGAACTGTGTTATCGTCATTAACAATATAGACATGGTCAGTACCACCACGATTTGAAACAGCGTCTCTTTTTACAACAAGAGTATTCTTTGTCTTACTCGTTTGTATATTCATGACGTATAGATTCGTTGGTAGCTTTTGATTTGCAAAAGAGACGACAATCTTATGAAGTCCTGAAAGACGATTTGCTCGTTTTTCAACAGAGACAACTGATCCATAAAGGGATTCGTTATTTAGCCTTATACTGGCCAAGGCCCCGGGCTTGATTTGTGTCGCTATCTTGGGTGCTACTGAGGCATATATCTTTGAACCAAGATTATTACCTGTTACAATTACATTATTAGTGAAAGACTTTCTTAAGACTTTTGTAATATTAACTGGAGTTCCGGTTTTTTCTCTAATTGTAAAAACAGTAGGTGTCACTTTCATTTTTTGTTTTTGTATCTGCTTATCTTTAACAAAAAGACTCGCACCGTATATAAGGCCAATAATTAAAACAAAGACTAATTGCTTCATTATCTACCTCCTTTATTTCTTGAACTAGTTTTTGTCAGAAGTCTGTCCATTTCTGCACGTGTTATTTGTATTTGTAATTTCGTTTGTGCAAGACTTAGTCGGTTCTGTGTTAATTGGATCTCGCTATCATTCAATTGCAATTGTGAAACTCCACCAGATCGAAAAGAACTAAGAGCAACTTTATAAGAAGAAGATGCCAGCTCAACTGCTTCATCTTCCGCATCGTATCTTTCTTGGAGCCCTTCATAGTCTTGTTTAAGCTTTAGATATTGCGTTCTAATTTCACGCTTCATTTGTTTTAATTTAAGTGTGGCAATATTGTAGTCACTTCTTTTTATTGCAACTTCTGAGTTCTTGCTTCCGCCAAGGTCCCAGTCAAAACTAAACTGAACACCAAATGTTAAATCCTTTTGGTCATGAGTTGTTTCTCCTGCAAAGAGATCTGTTTTAGCTAGAGTAGGAGAGTAAGAAACATAGACTCCTAAGTCTGGAAGCCTTTGAGACTTTGCTAACTCGACCGAAAAGTCTGCGAGGCGAATATTTTCTTTTAAAATTTTGATATCAACAGTCTCTTCCAGTTTATTTAGATCATTTGTTGTTGAAATTTTCTTCTTTGGTCTAAGTGGGGTGCTTAATACTTCAACTTCATCTTCATAATCAAGTGCGAGATAATTCTTTAAGTCTAGAACAGCATTTTTTAGATTTTTCTTGGCGATAATCCAATTTGGTTTTCGACTTGCAAGGTCTGCTTGCATTTTTATATTATCATTTCTTGAAATTCTTCCGTATGAAACTCTATCCTCTAAAGCTTTCTTGTTCTTAAGAGCGTTCTTATATGAGTCGTAAGTGATTTTAACAATTTCTTCATTGAATAAAACTCTGTAGTAGAGCTGCTTTGCGACGTTTATTACTTGTGCATTTGTTGACGTTGTATTTAGTTCACTAATTCTTTTTGCAGATTCTGCAATACTCTTTCCATTGCTAATCTTTCCAAATGTATATATTGGCTGAGTAAGTTGAATTGTACCGTTGTGATTCCAATCATATCCGTAAGGAACAAAGTTTCCTTCACCATCACTTTTTCTTATGCCAGCTGTAATCGAAAGAGTTGGAAAGTAGTTTGAGTTTGCGCTACTTAGTGCTTCTTGGGCCTGGTCTAATTCTTCTTTAGCAATACCGATAGTTTCATTTCGCTTTATCGCTAAATCGATTACTTTATTTTCATCTAATTTATAATTTGCTGCATATGCACTGGAAATTAGGCATAGCGCTGCCGCAACTAAATATTTTAGTTGTTTCATTTGTCTCTCCTTTTAAATTCTAAGTCTTACAACTTAACGTCTGCTATTGTAGAATTCCTCTATGAAGATCATTTGAGAAAGTAGTTTCTGTCTTTCTTCTTCACTAAATTTAGAATAAATCTCATCACTCATCGCAAAATATCGTGGCATGACACGATCGATTAGCTCTAGACCACTTTCTGTGAGAGCGATCTTTTTTGAGCGTGTATCGTTTTCATCAACAACTTTAGAGATAAGATTGGCCTTTTCAAGTCTTGTGACAATACCTGTGATATTGGCCTTAGATACCATTAACTCTTCTGATAATTCTGTAGTCGTAATAAATTCCTGATTACAGAATTTAAGAATTAAAAGGACATCGAATTGTGGTTTGGTTAGCTTATATTGGCCCACTTCTTCAGAGACCATTTTATCGATTATTCGCGTCGTGCGAACAATTCTTGCGATAATGCTATCCTTCAGTGCGTTAGATGTTACAATTGACATATATACTCCATATTTGTTAATGTCTTAACCATATAGTTAACATGTTAACGAATGTGAATCAAGAATATTCTTTAACACTTTTAGGAATATTATATGAAAGAAAACAAAACTAAACAGAATCTAATTGATGTTGCTCTACCGATGATGGCAGAAAGTGGTGTTTACGGTGTTAGTCTTCGCGATATTGCAAAGAAGGCCGAAATAAATGTGTCTTCTGTTCTATATCACTTTGGTTCAAAAGAGGAGTTCATCGCAACTTGTGGTGAGTTCTGTGTGCAAAACTTAGTTGAAGCGATCGATTCAATAGCTCAAAGAAATTTCACCAATATTGATGAATTAACTCATTTTATCCATCAAAAAGTTGAGGAGAGTCGTATCGAGATTACTATTATAGTTATGCTTCTAGTGATTGAAAGCTCAGGTTTTAGAGATATATACGAGAAGTACGTTGCAGATAAATTCGTTAAGGTACAAGGTAGTGAAGTTCCTTATATTCTAAATCTAAGGTCATTCATCTCATTTGGTCTTTTTAAGAGTATTGATTTAAAAGTCGCCAATTCAAAACTTGAAGGCAATGGTATAGTGGATCTACTCTGTCAGGCCACGACCTCTACAGAGGCACTGTAAGCTAGAGCTTACAGTGCAGTTCATGCCATTTTCTTTCTAATTCTTGTCGATCTTCAGGATGAGAAATCTTAATTAATTCTTGTGCTCTTTGCTTAAGTGTCTTTCCATAGAGGTTAGCAATACCAAATTCAGTTACAACATAGTGAATATGTGAGCGTGTTGTGACGACTCCTGCACCATTTTTTAATGTTGGAACAATTTTTGGTATCCCTCTTTTACTACGAGAGTTGATGACGATGATAGGCTTTCCTCCTTGTGAAAGGCTTGCGCCTCGCATGAAGTCCATTTGTCCACCAACACCTGAAATAATATGATGTCCGATTGAGTCTGCACAAACCTGTCCTGTTAAGTCGATTTCAACGGCACTATTAATTGCACAAACTTTTGGATTTCTCTTAATGATACTAGGGTTATTCACATAATCGGCTTCAAGCTGAATTACACTCGGGTTATCATTGATAAAATCATGAACATCTTTACCACCAACAATAAATGAACTTACAGTCTTTCCTCGATGAACGTTCTTCATGGAGTTATTAACTGCGCCAGACTTTATTAGTTTTAAGGCACCGTCAGACCACATCTCAGTGTGAATTCCTAAGTTCTTATGATTAGTTAAACTACTTAATACAGCATCGGGAATACTTCCTATTCCCATCTGAAGAGTGGCACCATCTTCAATGAGAGTCGCTGTAAGCTGACCAATTTTTAAATCTTCTTCGCTAAGGGGACTTCCATGACTATCTGATAGTGCGCGATTAATTTCGATAGCGTAGTCAATTTCACTTACATGAATAAATCCATCCCCATGAACACGAGGCATATGTGGATTGATTTGCGCTATGACAACCTTAGCACTATTGACCGCTGCCTTGGCCACATCAACTGAAGTTCCAAGAGTACAAAAACCATGAACATCTGGAGGGCTTACATGAATTAAAGCAAAGTCGAGGGGGACTTGTCTTGATCGAAATAGGTTTGGGATCTCAGACAAAAAGCAAGGAAGATAATCAATGCGATCATAATCCACATACTTTCTTAAGTTTCCTCCTACAAAGAGGTTTACGATATTAAATATATCTTTGTATTTAGTGTCTGCATACTTCGCTTCACCGTGTGTATGAAGATGAGTTAGTGTTACATTGTTTAGGCGCTGAGCATTTTCGATTAGTCCATTAATTAACTCAGTAGGAGTTGCATCACCACCGTGAATAAAAACATTTGAGTTTGAATAGACATGAGAGAGTGCTTCCTTTGCGCTATTTAGTAATTTCAAAAGTCCTCCTTTTTTATATCCCTAGAATACGCCTAGTGAGGTTGAAACTAAAGTTATTTTGACGACAATTTTTATATGCCATCAATTCAAAAATTAGGGTATATTCCTAGCTATTATGGTTATCGAAACAACATCAAAACGACTCAAAGAATTAATCTACTTTACTATCCCACTTGTCATCGGACAGGTTGGGCAAATGTTATTTAACGTTGGAGATATCTTTGTGGCCGGGCGCTATTCCACTGCAGCTGTTTCTTCTATTGGAGTTGCATCTGGAATGTTGGCCCCATTTGTTATGATTGGTGTATCAGCTTTATTTTCTGTAAGTGCAGTTACTGCAAGAATGAGAGGCGAGGATGCTAATCCTCATACTAATGGTGTATGGGGAAGTGGAATGACTTTGGCCTTGGGCCTAGGCTCTCTTATTTGTCTTGCTCTCTATATCTTTACGTATTTTGTCGATGCAATTGGCCTTAATAAAGAAATAGTTCCACTCGTTAAAACCTATCTGCTTTGGGTTAATATCTCCATTATCCCGGCCTTAGTTTTTCAAATGATTAAAGAATACCTTCAGGCCTTTGATAAAACTATTTTTTCAAATGTCTTAATCATAGTGATGAATATTATAAATCTCATTATGAATTATTGCTTAATGTTTGGAATTGGCCCTATTCCTGAAATGGGAATTAAGGGCGCTGCCGTTGCAACAGTTATTACCCGCTTTGTATTAGCGATCATTCTCTATGTCTATGCATATCGAGTTCTTCCAATTGAAAGTCATTTTAATAAGAAGTCATTTAAAGAGTTAATTAGGTTGGGGATACCTGTTGGTCTTGGTACATTCATTGAAGTTCTAATGTTTTCAACTGTAACTGTTCTTATTGGGAGAATGAGTCTCGTAGCATCTGCTTCACATAATATCGTTCTAAATATAGCTGGACTCACATTTATGGTTCCTCTGGCAATTAATGGAGCTGCTGGTGTTAAGGTCGGATATGGACTTGGAAGAAAAGATATGGATATGATTAAGAGTTATTCTTATGGTTGTATCTTTATGGCCGAAGCTTACATGCTTTGTATGGCAATGTTCTATTTCTTATTTCCTGAAACATTAATGAGTCTCTTCACAACAGATAAAGAGGTTATTGCTTACGGTGCAAATCTTTTCTTCTTTGTCGCCCTTTTTCAAATACCTGATGGACTACAAATTACCATGTGGGGAATCTTAAGAGGATTGGGGATGAGTAAGCTACCTATGATTTATTCGTTTTGTGGTTATTGGTTAATTGGAATCCCTGCTGGAATCTTTCTTACTTACTATCATGGAATGGAAGCTGCTGGGTTATGGGCCGGTCTTGCTATTGGCCTAACGATGGCTTCAGGTGTCTTATCGTATTTATTTGTAAAAAGAATTGGTGAACTTGAGCTTCTTTGGGAGAAGTAATAAATCATTCTTCATTATTGAGGTTTAGCATTTTAGCTTCATTCAAATAATCTTTCATTGAGTGGTCTATCGTTGGATTTAATTCTTCGATCTTATTTACAAATTGGCCAATCTTTTCAATGGCATGATCTAGTCTGTTTATTGCTTTATTATCTTTTAAGTCCTTTCTTAATACTTTAGATATATTTAGAGCGATATTTAATTGATTATTTATTTCGTGATTGTAGGTTGCCACAATCGCATGAAATAATTGTATCTGTTTGTTGTTTATATCCTTCTTATGTAGTTCTAAGACTTTTGTTTGTGTTTCTATACGAGAAAGAAGTACTTCAAATTGTATTGGCTTATTAACATAATCATTTGCACCTAAAGTTAGTGCATCAACAATTTCTGACGTTGTATTTTGAGAGGTCACCATAATGACTGGAATATTGTTTTGGCTATAATACTGACGTATCTCTTTTAGTACGTCATAGCCTGAAAATTTAGGCATCATGATATCTAATAATACAATATCTGCATCTTCTACTATTTTTATATCTTCCATGACAATTGATGGGTCATTATAAACACTCACTGTATATTGAAGCTTTTTCAACTTTGTTGAAAGGATATGAGTGGAAATCTCGTCATCATCGATGATTAATATCTTATACATTTATGCACCTAGTTCTGTGGACATCTTTGTCAATTTCTCTTGTGAAAGAAGTGATACCTCTTTGAGCTTCTTTAAATTTTCCGTTACTTCGTTAAGTTTGTGTGATCGTGCAGCATCTTCTATTAATTCAGCATATTTAATCGCTGGTACGATATGAAAGTTTGCAATGGCACTTCTATAAGAATGAGCACTAATTCTTAAGTTTTCAAAGTCTTCTTCATCAAGAGCACTTTCTATATTTTTAATTAACATCGGTGAGCTACTAAGTAGCAGATCGATTGATTCTTTTAGTAATTGCTTATCCCCATCAAACTTCAGTAGTAATTCTTCTTTTGAAATGAGCTTATTTAGATAAGGATATCCCGTCGTTGATTTCTGATACGTATTGTTCTTAGTTACAATATTTTCAGAAATAATACCTTTTAAACTTTCGAAATCTATTGGTTTAGAGAGAACTAAATCAACACCAACATCTTTAAAATCTTCATTTTTTGATACTTCAATACTTCCAGTAAGGGCGATTATTTTTGGAGCTTTTAGGCCATACTTTTCATTAATAAGCTTGGCCGTCTCAATCCCATCAAGGGTTGGCATATGGTAGTCAATAAAGACAAGATCAAAGCGTTTTTGTTCTAGTCTTTCTAGTGCTTCATGGCCATTTTTTGCGAGTGACGCTTTGATATCTAATCTCTTAAGGTACTCTTTTAAGATTTTTCGTTGGATCTGGCTGTCATCTACGACAAGTACGTTAAGGGTATTGTAACTTTCAGATATAAATAATCTTGTGTTGTGAGTAGGTGCTTCACTTGGAGTACATTCAAATTCGATCTTAACAGTAGTACCTTCTCCTGGATTACTGTCAATATTAATACTACCTTTTAAGAGTTTTATAATTCTTTTACTTATTGATAGCCCAAGTCCTGTACCACCAAAGTCTTTTGTTGTTCTAGGCTCCGCTTGTTGATAATCTTCAAATAGTTTAGGGATTTGTTCCTTGTTTATGCCAATACCTGTATCGATTACTTGTACTGATATTTTAGTCGAGTTATTACCGTTTGGTTTAAAGTCCGTAACTATTTTAACCTTTCCATTCTCAGTAAATTTAACAGAGTTACTTACGATATTATTTAAAACTTGTCTTATTCTATAAGAGTCACCTTTAAACCAAGTCGGAAACTCATTTGAGAATGAGTAGCTTATAGTGGTGTTATTCTTTGCACTCTCTAATGAAAATAGAGTGACAATATCTCTTATTAATTCTTTAAAATTGAAAACTTCTTCATTTAATTCAAGCTTATTTGATTCGAGTTTTGATAGGTCAAGAATATCATTAATTGTCTTCATTAAGGCCATAGTAGAGGACTTAATGATTTGCACCTTCTTTAAGTCCTGTTTGTTCTTTAAGTCTTTTGATAGAATATCCACCATACCAATGATTCCATTCATTGGAGTTCTTATCTCATGACTCATATTTGCTAGGATTGATGACTTTATCTTTTCTGAGTAGAGGGCCTCTTTTCTTGCTAATTCGACATTTTGATAATTATAAATTAACAGTCCTCCAAGTAATGAGATAAATGAACCAAATATTAGGACAAGCTCAGCTGTTGATGAAGAAAGGTTTGCAATATATCGATCAGTTGGTGAAATTGAGATTTTCCATTCTCCACTATTTGTATCTAAGAGGAAGCTAGTGAAATTATCATTTTTATTTCTCTTATTTGAAGAAGTATAAATAAGGTTGTTATTTTCAAGTATTCTAATTTGAAAAGTCTCTTTATCAATATCTGTGAAAACTTCATTGAAAAACTCTTTAATATTCGTTGATATGACCTGAATACCAATTAACTGATTATTAGATATAACTGGTGTTGATACGTAGACGAGAGACTCGTTATTGTTATCTTTAACAACATTGCTAATAAGGAGTTTTCGACTTTGTGATGTATTATAAAGTGTTAATTCTTTGACTCTTTTTTGGTCTAAGTTAATTGATAGCTCACGCTTCGGGTAGAAGAACCTTCTCGGAGGATCATTTAAGTAAAGCTCTAATTGTTCAAAATATTTAAAGTCGTCGTAATAGTCTTTAGCATCTTTTTCCCATCGCTTCACATTAATAGCATCACTATAGGTAAGTCGTTGAGAGAGTCTGTCAATAGCTTTTAATTTTTCTTCAATGACGATTAATACTTTACTCTCAAGATCTTGTGAATCGTGAATAATTGTTTGCTCTATTGTTTGGGCCTCATTTTGTTTAATAAATTGAGCAGCTATAACAAATGATACTAAAATAACTAATGCAGTGGGTATTGGTAGCCAGTTGAAGTAGCTACGGTGTCTAAATCTTTTAATTACATAGTAAAAGAATGCACTTGATAAGGTAAGAAAAAGAAAAGAAGTATGAATGGCCATTCTCGTATGTTTTTGCCAAACAAATGTTACATCAATTCCTAATAAATACCCTAGAAACGATGTACCAGAAAAAGCAATAATAATTGATGTGATTATTAACTTTAAAACGAGTAGTCTTCTTTCTGTAACTTTAAGTAAACTGACAAAAGATAAGGCCGAAATTAGAATGAAACATGTTGCCGTGTTAGGGGACATTCTACCGGGAAATTCTGACTTCACTAATATATAATGTTCAAGAAATAATTGATCAATACCTAAGTTGATACCGATTATATATTGAAGAAGGCTTGTGAAAGAAATCAAAAATAATATTGTTGCAAAGATATGCTGAATTAATATGCTCTTTATTCTTTTCTTATTAGATATAAAGTAAATAGTTGCAGCGGATAAGATGAAGCAAAGGGCCGTGTTAAATTGCATTGGAACAAAGTTTGGTTGTACTTGAATCAAAGAAGGGATGTTCTTTATCCAACCAAACATAACTGATGAGGCAATTAAAGTGACGATAAAAGAAGATACTTTTATTGCCGTATTTTGATCATTCAAAACTTTACTTATTTTCTTATAAATTGGAGTGAGTTTTGTCATATTCTCCTCCAGCTTAGCTGTGAGTTTTAGCGATCCAGGTATTCACTTATTTTTTCAAAATCAAACGGCTTAGAAATGAGATCGACAACGCCAAATTCCAATGCATCCTTTCTTATTTGTGGGTTAAAATAACCCGTTATGATGAGCACTGGAGGATGCGATGGATGCCTCTTTCTTAACTCTTTTAAAAGTGTCAAACCGTCCATTATAGGCATCTTTAAGTCACTTACAACAAAATCAACTTCGTTTTTCAATATGTAATCAAGTGCTGTTGCACCATCTTCGAAACCAACTGCTTCATGGCCGAGATCTTCTAGGATCTCCACATATATTTCATTCAATGTTGTTTCATCTTCAGCAATTACAACTTTCTTTCTTGTTTTATCTAACATACATGTATCTTATTGAATTTATTTAGTTTGAGCAACATATGGTGTGTTACAGAACATTGCGTTTAAAATATGATAAAAATCAGCTAATTATGGCTTTTGACTTAAGAGATATGAAAGTTTGATAAGGCTTTAGATAAGAAATTTAATATTTTTAAGAAAAAATTTAGCTGGCTTGATCAAAAGTCTTTTCAATTTTTCCAATGACATTGTCGAAATCAAATGGTTTTGTCATGAGATCAAGGGCACCTAGCTCCTTGGCCCTTAAAGTATTTGCTTCATCGATGAATCCGGTAATAATAAGAACAGGTGGAATTTCTGGGTGAATTTTTCTAAGCTCTTCGATAAGAGTTATCCCATCCATTTTTGGCATTTTTAAGTCCGTGACTAGAAAGTCTACTTGATTTTCTTTTGCAAAAGCCAGAGCCTGATGGCCATCATAAACACCAACTGTTTTATAACCAAGTGACTCAAATGCTTCAACATACATCTCATTTAAGATTGGTTCGTCTTCGGCAACTAGTATGACTTTCTTTCTATCCGTCTTCATATAAGCAGATTATATTGTTTTGCTGTTTAAATTACAAACACATAACGCTTTAATTCAAATCAATTATTAAATATCGTTTGTTTTCAATAGCTTATTAAATAGAGTGTAGTACACGCTTCTTATAGCATTGAAATATACCTTAATTTTAATGAATTCTCTGATATAGCTCAGATTAATTGTAACTTGAAGTGATAGAATTTATTAAACAAGGAGCTTAAAATGAAAAATATCAAAGTCGAAGAATTCACTACACCTATCCTTCATGTCATCTCCGAGAATGCTCTATTGGATCAGGCCTTTAGTATTATGAAAGAAAATAATATCAGACACCTTCCAGTAAGTGATGGAGAGCAAATCTTAGGGATTATCTCAGAGCGTGACGTGATGGCCTTGTATGGGAAAGATTGGCAGGAAGCAATTAGAGTAAGAGACTTTATGAATGAATCTGTTTTATCTGTTTATCGTGGTGATAATCTTGGAGAAGTGGCCTATCAACTTTCAAATAATAAAGTTGGCTCAGCAATTGTCCTGGATGAAAATGGAAAGGTGTACGGAATCTTCACTGTTACAGATGCTCTTAATGCACTCGTTGAAATTTTTGTGACTGATGCATATGAGAGAAGTGATCTTCGCTAAATTTTAGTATTAGTTCATAAAACGTGTAGTACACTGGAATCTATAACTTCTTTGGTTATGACACGTTTTTTTATCATATTTTTCTAAATTTAAGTTTATAAACTTGTATAAGTAGTTTAATTTTCGTAATAAGAGCTAAACCTATTATATTTGTGTAGATTCAAAATTTTTTGTTCTCTATCCATTTACGAAGGACATTTTTTAATAATGAAAATTGAAAACGAGAAAAGTATTACATTTAAGTATCTCGTAGCTTTTATTTCAATTGTTGCTTTTACTATCTTGGCCCAGGCATTAGTGCAATACTTCATTCTTCAGCAAGAAAGTTATTCTGAGATAATTAACTTGGCCGGTCGCCAGCGTATGCTAAGCCAAAGACTTGCTAAGCAATCTTTGCTTTATTCCTTAAGTGGGGAAGAAAGAAAGCTCGCTCTTAGTAAAGACATCTTAAAAACAAAAGAGCTTCTTTTTTCTACACACAAACATCTTAAAAATGGTAGTGAAGATCACAAAATCGCTCCTGCATTCACAGATAGTATAAGAGATAAGTACTTAGCATTAGATCCTGTGTTAAAAATGATGGAAGAGGATGTTGTTTGTTTAATCAATAACTGCCAGACCCAAAAAGATAGTCTTAACAATATCGTCATTCATTCAGAAAGCTTCTTAGCAACGATGAATCATATTGTTTATGAGTCTGCAGATTATTCAAAATCAAGAATTTTAAATCTAAGTAAAGTTGAGTTTATACTTTTCACATTAATCATTCTCTTATTAATCTACGAATTCTTTAAAATTATTATTCCGATTAAACAAAAACTGATCTCGCAATTAAATGAGTTAAGACAAAAGGATCAAGTCATTACTCATAGCTCAAAGCTTGCTGCTATTGGCGAGCTGGCCGCCGGAATTGGCCATGAAATAAATGGGCCATTAACAATTATCAAAGGGTATCTAACGAGATTAAAGAGAGAAAGTTATAAGAATAATAAAAATGAAGCAAGCATAATAAATTCATTTGAAAAGATCGAAGGCTCTGCAAATCAAATTGAAAATATCGTTAAAGGACTTAGAACCTTTGCACGTAAAGATGATGTGAAAACGGTAGAATTTAATCTTGCACAGATCGTTCAAGATTGTATTGCTATGGTTGAGCAAATCTATGATCATTATGGAATTGAGGTTACTCTTGAAAATCAAGTAGGCGATATCAAAATCAATGGTAATCCTGGAAAGATTCAGCAAGTAATGATGAATCTCTTATCTAACGCAAAAGATGCTCTTGAAGGAAGTGATAATAAAGAGATTAAAGTCACTCTTTCTCAGTCAAATGAAAAGGTGCAAATTAAAGTTTCCGACTCGGGTGTTGGAATTAGTGATGCAATCAAAAGGAAAGTCTTTGAACCTTATTTTACAACTAAAGAGTTTGGAAAAGGTAGTGGCCTAGGTCTATCTCTATCTTTCAATTTTATCAAAGAGCATAACGGAACAATCAGTTATGATTCCGAACCAGGGCATGGCACAACATTCAATATTGAGCTCCCTGTTTAGAACAAAATACGGGCTTAGATAATTATTTGAGCGCAAAAATTCCTCTGTTTTCTTCACACACTTTCACAAGAAGATGTAATTCTAGTAGTTTACTTTTTTAGCATTTTTTTTCACAAAATGTGAAAATGACACGTGTAAGATATTGAAAATATTGCGATTTTCTTTTTTGTGAAAAATAATTTTTGTTTTTGTGAAAATATCACTTGTCATTATTTTTCTGAATTCATAAATTCTTTTCAACAAATTAAGTTTAAAGTTTTTATAAAGAAAACTTTTTGATACTAACAAACTATATTTAGGGAGAATTTATGAAACTAATCGCACTATTCGCAATTTTATTTACTGCTAACACTTTTGCTTCACAAAGAAATATCATCGGTGATGAAGTATTCTTTTCGGCACAAGGTCATGTTGGATCAATTCTTGAGGTATGTACTGACGGTGAAAATCTAAGAACTTTATCACCTGTTAAATATTGTACTGGATACTCAAAGGTATGGGTTGCAGACAGTGGAAAAAAATCAGATGGACACTATGATTACGTATGTAATGGTTTTGAAACAGGTGTTCTTACAACTGCAATTAATTACACTGTTAAAGTATGTCTTGAAAGAGAATACACAAGAGATAGCGATGACCGTGTACTAGGTAAATGTCTTCAATACGGAATTGAAAATCGTTCATATGAATTAGATGGAACTCTAGACGTTGAGTACACTTCAAGAGGTGGAACTAACGTTTATAGAACTAGCGAGTTAGACTACAGCGTACCAGCTTGTAACTAATAAGTGATTGTGTTGTAGGGGGGCCTCGGCCCCCTCTTTGTGTTTTTATAAGAAGAAAAATTGGCAATGGAAAAAGTATCAGCTTTAAATTTTGATAATTTTTTAGACTACTTAAATTATGTAGTCTCGCCAGCGTCTCATTTTAAATCACGTCCAAAGACACTCGAGCAGTGGGCCACACGTCTCGGTTATAAGTCTTCTTCAATTCTTTCTATGGTCTTAAAGGGACAAAGAGTTCCTAGTCATGATTTGATTGCTTCTATTGCTTTTGATTTAGATTTGTCTGAAGATGAAGCAAGGTATTTGCAATTACTTGTTCAGCTTGAAAAAGAAAAACGAAAAAATAAAGATTGCTCAAGGACTTTACAATATCTAAATAAACTCAAATCTCATGGTACATTTAATCGTATTAGTTTAGATGAATTTTCATATATTTCACAATGGCATTTCTTTGCTATTAAAAACTTAGTTCTCTTAGAAGACTTTAGAGAAGATTATGATTGGATTTCAAATCAGCTAAGAAAAAAAGTTCAACCTTCTAAAGTTAAGAGTTCGATTGAACAATTAGTGAAAATGGGTGTTTTAAAAAGAGATAAGGATGGCAATTTAAAAAAACCGACAAAGGGTTACTCTACAGGAGATACGATTCCTTCTTCTGCCATTCGCTCTCATCATAAGGAAATGATTTCAAGAGGGCATGAGTCCATTGATGAAATAGAAATGGCCCTAAGGCAAATTAGCTCTTTAACACTGGCCATTAGCGATGATGATATTTCAAAAGCTAAGGATAAGATTATAGAGTTTTGTCAGGAATTTAATCACACTTTTGCAAAAGATAAGAATGCAGACTCAATTTATCAGCTCAATATTCAGTTTTTTCCACATACTTTGGTAAAAAAAGGTAAGCAACAATGATGAAAATAATTATCTACAAATGTATTTTTTTGATTTTATTAAGTACACCACATGCTTTTGGTTATAAAAAAACAAATAATATTACTCCTGATATAGTGGCAAGAATGGGTGATTATGTCGGAAACGGTGGGGGTGTCGTAGAGCAAGACTTTACTAATGCACTTTTAAATTTGCCTTTATATATCGAAGATTGTCTACTTTCTTTAAATTGTGAGCTAACACAACAAGAAGAAATAGATTTAAAAAAGATCTTAAATATTGCCCGTCTTAATTCTAAAGATAGTGAGAAATTAATATTTTTATCAGGAAAGGACAGTGGGAAATTATTCTACACTGAAGGTGAAAATAGAGTAAGACTTGCTGTTACCGGTCTAACAAATGATGGCCCTATTTTTATTAATAGTGACTTATTATATGAAGATATAGATAACAGAGATATTCCTGCTATTAACTTTGGTCAAATTGTTGCGCTACTTATTCATGAAACGGGACATCTAACAGGTTTGGAGAATCATCATTACTTAGATTATCTAGGTGCCAAAGTTAGCTCCAATATGGATCTTAATAAAAAGAGGATAGACTATTTCTTAAGCTATAATAAACAGCTAAGTCTTGAAGTTGTAAACTTCTCATCTGGTTACACTTTTTCAACAATTCAAATGTATTATTTAGATAAGTCATTTTCACTAACGCCAGATTTTCGAAAAAAAATTAGTTGTGAAGATGAAAGTCTTTTTCCTGTAGGCATGAAGTTAGAAAATATTCATTGGGGGAAGGAATACTCAATAAGCCCAGATTCTAGTATTGTTCCTTTTAAAGGCTGGATTACAATCACATGCTTTGATGGCCGTGGTATGACTTGGATAGAGGAGAGAGTATTTGAGGCGCACTTACAGCTAAGTTCAAACGCTACTTATTCAATAATGAAAATGATAATAGAATAGTCTTAGTGATTTCAATTACCTAAGCTTAGGATTCGTTTATAGTGTAGTGTTTTACTAAAGTTCTTTCACATTTAGACCGAAATAGATACAGAGATATTTCGTGGGGAAGATGTGAGAAGAGACATTAAGAACATAGTTCTTATATTTTTATTCATTGGCTTTAATTCTATTGTCTTGGCAAGTGAGTTTGAGTGGACACAAGAGAGATTAAGCGTCGCTTACTCAAAGTTAAGTACTTCCCAACGTAAAGACTTACATATTAATCTTTTAAATTCTCTAGATCAGCAAGCTAGAAAAACTGATTATGAGCAAGAAAAAATCAACGTATATTTAACAGTTAATAAGCTCTATTTCTTAGAGAGTATACTCGATAGTGCATACGCTTCAATAGATGATCCGACAATTTATTGTCACTTCGGAGGCTGGATGACGACTATCAAAAATAGTAAATGCCAAGCTCCTTGGTCTCGCTCTGTTCGAAATAATGCAGAACTTGAAATCTTTGGCGAGAAATATCGTAACTCTTGTGGAGGGGCCAATCTCTTTCGATGTAACCCTTTAATTTTTGGGCCAGGAGATGATGGAAAAGGTATTTGTACCACAACAGATGACTCTGACCCAAGACTTTCAACGAGCTCTTGTATTGATGACTTTTTGGCACAACCAAATAGTTTAGAAGCTCATGTCGAGTCACTAATTGATAATCCAGAAAAGCTTAGTCAATATCTGGCCACGACACTAGAAACACTTCGCTCTTGTGAAGTACAGGACACTCCATTTGCATATTGCGATAGACTTGTTCAGATTTTAGAGACGACGTCTGAAGTCGTAGTACAATGTTCAAATCAAGATAATCTACTATCTTACTTACCAAAAATTATCACCCCATTTAATCAAGATGAATTAGATAGAATAACAAATGGATTAGGTGAGAAAGCAGTTCAATATGCTAAAGAATTAGAAGAGAAGCAAGAGGCCATACGATTACAGAATCGCAAAGTCTTAGAAGAGGCGATATCAAATGCAACTCAAGAGCCCCGTATGCGTGATACGATTACAAGAATTAGAAATAATGCATCTAAATGCTTACGAGAGCTTTGTAATAGAAGTGGCTTTTCTAATAGCAAACCAGCAAATAGATCAATAGCAAAGTGTGCAGCATATGTTAAGCATGCGATCTATCCATATCCTGGCGAAGAGGGTGAGCGTTATGCAAACTTCTCTGAATATCCATGGAGTCGTAATGCAGATGATGCTGTCGAAGGTGGGAATTGGCTTAGAAATCATGGATTTGAAAATATTCTCGATTATCCTGAAATGTCTCACTTAACTCCTGAGACTGCTCCTCCTGGTGCGATTATCGTTTATGAAAAAATAAATTCAAATCGTAATACGACAGTCGATGGAGTCAGAAGAGGGGCACCTGGGCATATTGAAATTAAGGCATCTGAGAATGAATACATAAGTGACTTTATCAATGATGAACCAACTCGCGTCGGTGGCCTTAGAAGGCCGATTGCCATCTATTACCAGATACCGGATTCATATAAGGAACAACTGCAGGAGGTTCCACAATGATTTTAAAACGATATTTAAAATATATTCTTATCTCTTTTTCGTTGATCCTAATGTCATACCAGAGCTTTGGCTCGAATATGAAAGAGGCATATATAAAAGATCTCAAGGCGGTAAAAGAAATCAAGGGAAGTGGTGATAATAAACTTCTAACACTTATTCGAAAAAGTTCGGATGAATTAGTTGATGAATGGTCTCCTGAGCTGGCAAAAGAGCTTTGCCGTGTATACGACAAGCTTCTAAATGTTAATCAGAACTACTTTTTGTCTGAGTTAATTGGCCCTGTTATGAAAAAGAGAAAGAAAGAATTTCTTCCAATCTTCAATAAAGTTGTATCTAAAAAGAATAGAGAACTTCATAAGAAACTCGAAGAAATGGTTGAAAGAGAAACACGCGAAGGTAATGGATAGTTTTTATTTCATTTAAAAGATGGCCCTGTTTTATCAGGGCATTAAAATTACATGCTTCTATAAACTTCTTCAATCGCTTCTTCAATGCCTTCAAATTGTAGAGCTTCTCGTTCATCTCCACGATTTGGAACTCGCATAATTGAATCTACAATTTCTTGATCACTAAACCCTTCTTCAATTGCATCGCGGATTGTTTGATCACAAAGTGAGCTCAATTTATTTTCCTGAAGAGATCCTCTACAGTTAAATTTAAGGTCTGTAGCAATCGCCGCTTTTCTGATTGCAATGTCTAGATTTTTATCAAAATCTACCCCAAGTGCTGATGAAGTAAGTGATGTAATAATAGATAGTCCAATGATTAATGATTTCATTTATTCCCCCTCATTTCATTTGTTCTTTTTTACCACCAATTAATCTATCGAGGACTTTTATTGAATATTATTCTTTTATGTCTAAATAATAGACACTCCTATAAGAAGTGTTAGTTCAATTGATATGGATAGATCTTGCGTTAATATGTTGGTGAAAACTATAAATTAAAGAAATGAGGAAAACTTTATGAAAGCAATTATCATCTTAAGCGTTATACTCTCAACATCACAAGCATTTGCATCTAATAGCTGCTTCTACAATATGTCAGAAGAGAAGGTCATGTCTCTTAAGAAGGCAAAACAAGACGCTTATACTCTGATCTACGACGCTTCAATGTGTTCTGATAGGACATTATTGACTCTAAAAGAAGAACTAATGAAGGCGTCAGAATCAAAGCTTTCATACTTAAAGGCCAGAGTAGAGGATTCTCAAAGCACTCTTTTAGGGGCATTTGGAAGCCTTGGACGTCATTCTGATATGAAACGCAAGTATGAGCACGACTTATCTAAAATTCAATCTGCTTTAAGTTTAGTACTTATTGAAATGAATAAGAGAAATCTCTAAATATATATTACAGGTGCTTTTCTTTTACCTATTGTAAGAGAGTCAGTACCTGTATCTATTTGATTGATTTTCTATTAACTTCTTTTTTTGAAACCCCATGGGCAATGGCGACAGCCATCTTTACAGCACTTTCTCATTCTCTTTAGGCGGGCCTCTGTAGAGACTCTACCTCCTGTCACAGGATCTCTATAATAGTCTTCACCATTTCTTTGGGCCTCATCATGAAGGAGGCGATATTGTGCTCTCAGATTATTCTTTTTCTTCTTATTTCTGGACAAGTTAGTTCCTCTTAATATTTTGTCTTACGTCCACCAGTACCACTACCTAGAGCAAGGTCCTTTTTTGATACGGTTCCATCGCGTTTCATTTTCTCTATTGTCTCTAAATTCCCTCGATACATCTTTTCAATCTTTTGAATGGCCCATGGATTCTTTCTAATAAATTTTAAAATTTTATTGAACATCGGAGGTTCATCATTGAAGCTATTAATCTCAGTCATTTTATAGATATCTTTACAGCCAAAGAGGTTGATGACATCTGTTAACATCATCTTTAAAGTCACACCTTCTAAAGGGTCCTTTTTGCGATTACTTTGATCATTCATTTTTTTTACCTGCTTTCATTTTGTTTAAAACTATCCTAACTCATTAAAGCGGTAAATAGTGTTTTTTCTTTACCTAATGAAAGTGAAATAGCAAAGGAGATCAAAGTAAAAAAAAAGGCCAGTTAAACTGACCTCTTTTCTTTAGTATTAATGTTTAGCTTTTTCATAATTGTCTCCTTGTTAAATGATTCATTAGAAGTCATTTTCTATATAAATTAGTCTACCGCTGGTGTGCGGACTAATTGTTGGAGAAGGGTAGAGTTCATGCAAAATAAATGTGAATTTTCTGTTTCCCGAGTGAAGGTGTAAAGTAAGTATTTAGGGGAGTCGACTTTAGCTCTTTGTTAAGTTAGTGAGCAAGTTTGCACGGGAGTCGCTCTCGGCCATCCATGGCCTCCGCGACATACCTACATCCTGTAGGCAACCGCCAAGAGCAATTAGATCGCTTACTAATATCCATAAAAATAAAAAAGCCCACTCGTTGAGTGGGCTTTTTTATTTTGGTGAATTTATCTTGATTCAAGTTAATCCAACAAGTTAAGTAAGGATCGTTAACAACAGAGCGAACGTGAGTCACGTCCGGTCATGTTGAGAAGAAAATTAAGCTGCTTGGTTATCCAGTTCTATAGACCAAGATTTAGATATACTATATCTTGAGAGCTTTCCAAGGATTTCGAGGTAACCTTCATCTCCATTTAGTCCAGCGTTTTCCATTGCTCTGTCAAAGTCTGGTCTATTAGGATTTGGTAGGCGTGAAACAAAAGCGTACCATAAGCTTTCGCTTTCATAAGTAAAGCCAGGCTTTGGTCTTTCGTTTCTACTAAGATTAAATGGAGGAATTCCACTAGTTAAAAAGTCTGTAGTATAAGTAAGAGAGTACATTTTATTGGACTCGTTCATAGTCAAAAAGGCTACAATTTTATTGTTGGCGACTATTTTTAGTGTGATACTCTCATTTTTAGTATTGTCAGGAGCCTCTTTACCTTTTCTAAGGTTAGATATTCGTGATTTTAGGCTGTCATAAGCTTTTCTAACCATTTATCTCTCCTTATTTATGATTTCTGAAATAAGAGCATGTCTCATGCTCAGGATCTTAATTATAACATTTTTTCTGTCTTGGCTTAAGCCCTTGCAGAAGTTTCTTAATATATATCTAACTGTTTTTTCATTATATTTATTAATTGGCTCAAACAATGATGTCAAGTACTTAGCATACCCTGTGTTATTAATTATGTGTTCTAATAAATCCATATGGTTAGTCCTAGGGTTTCCATTGATAGTTATCCTACAAGTATTCTTTTTACTGGTAGGTCTATACCATAGCGGATCATCTAGCTCTCCAGACTTTAAAATTTGTTTAATTTTGTCTTCACTCCAGCCTACGAGGAAACTTGTTGCTGTGTCATATAATGGCGCAAAGCGATAGGAGAGATTATGGTCTTTATCTCCAGTTAGTATAATTCCATAGTTTTCCCAATGTCGATCACTGTGGCCGATTAAGCAATCAAATCCAATCATTTTAAAGAAGCTATGGAGAATCTTTGACCCAAATTCTTCATTTAGGATCATCACAATATTATCAATATCATGTTCTTTTAATACAACTTTATCTCTTCCTAATTTTTTCCCTAGTCCTATGTCGCCAGAATATTCACAGATCAACTCCTTCATTTCCCAGAGCTCCTCATTGTTTTTTTGTTCATCTAGAAAACGTTTAACAATGATTCCTTTTTTGTTTTTATAAAGACATGGAAAGTATGAAGCAACATTAAGCCCGAAACTCATAGCAAGATATGAGTTGAATAATTCTGTATAGATTTCATTCTCGCCATATTCTGGAAATTTGATTAGATAGCGACTTGATTTTTCGTTAGGTTTAAGAATGTACTTTTCTCGAGTCCCTGCCCATTCTTGATCTAGGTTTATCCAAGATGAAACATCTGTAAACTTATTGTTACATAAGAATTTATCTTTTGGAACTTTGTATTTTGGTCGTGAGATAGGCTTCTCCAATCTAGTGAAAAATAGAGAGGGAGGAGTAGCCCCCCTCTCTATTTTTTATCTAATGTTTGAGTTTGATTTTATCATATCAATTTTTGTTTGATAAGATATGAAAATCGTCCGTCACTCCCTTCACATCAACCCCCGCCATACGGACATAGATCTGAAAGGTCTTAAAATCTGACCAGCCCCCCATTTTCATAACCTGAGTCGGCTCAGCTCCTGAAGCCAATACGTGAGTCGCAAAGCAAGCTCTTAGAGTGTGAAAAGTGATGTGCTTTTCAATTCCTATACGATGTAGGAAATCTCTTGTAACTTTGCCTGCGTTTCCACATCTCCAGTCCCAGCTCGTGGGAGAACATTGACAGAATTTGGATTAAGCTTTCTTATCTTTAGGAGGACTTCTTTTAAGTCTTCTGAGATATGTGCGTTTCTCCATTCTGAGTTCTTGGTCGATTTCACACCATTGAGTCGTTGGCTAAAGGATTTTGTGATTCGGATAATGTTGTTATCAAAATCAACGTCTTCCCATGTAAGGGCATATAGTTCGCCTGATCGCATTCCGGTGAGGAGAGCGACCGCCCAAATGTGACGCCAAGGGGGTTCTCTTATCTCTGCTTCATAAAGAAGTTTTCTAACTTCCTCCTAATTTATATTTTCTCACTTTTCCAATGTTTTTATTATTCTTAAATTTGCCCGATAAAGTCGAACACAAGAATTTAATAATGGCATGTATCCTTATGAGTTCTATTCCAGACTCTTTATATACTGAGTATTCATTTCGAAAGCTTGGCTATTCAAAACATAAGAGCCAGGTAACTTTCACATTCTTGGCTTTATCAAGTGCATTTCTTCTACTAGTTAATTTAGACTATGAGTTATTCGGGAACTTCTTTAACTACACGGTAGGAAGTTTGTTAGTTGTTTGTATTATTATTTCATTTACATATCTGAATAATGATAATTGCCGCACGTATTGAGTTTATTGTTTAAATCTAAAATGCAGTAGTCGTTCTTTGGCATCTCTCCTTGGCAACGCTATAAGCATCTTTACCATTACCCAATGTTGGATAACTGCCAATACTTTTAAAATAGTCAATGCCACGTGATGTACAAGAAAAGACTTCCTGATTGTTTCCTTTCTTAGAAGGAGTGCATAGGAGTAGCAATGAAAAAGATATAGCAATTATTATAAAACTATATAAGGCACAACCAGTATTTATATGAAAGTTGTTAGCGCCACAATTAGGACATTTAGAAGCAGATAATGCAATTTTATGTCCGCAAGTTTTACAATCGATTAACTTTTCTGTCATTTAATAACCTTAATAATATTGTAACTTACTTGTCGGATTCAACATGTAATTGTTTAACCGACTTTATTGTTTTATTTCTGCATATTTCTTTGCAAAATGAATGTTATTCGTAATTATTGCTTTACTCGTATTGAAATACTTTTACTTAAGATAGCTAGTTTAATAATACTTCTTCACCTCATACTTGCTCTATAGCCATTTTTCTGAGCATCTAATTCAGTTCTAAAGCAAACTCTATTATCATGCCCTTTGTTTTTGACAAGCATCATTCCGTAGAATTGTCCTCCTGGGGTATGATATATACCAGATTCATCATTACCTACAACTGGGCAGCATTCACTGTTATAGCGCTCTAAATTAGTATCTGTGCAAAGCTTAACTTCCTTGTGTGAGGAGCAACTTATGAATACAAGTGAAATAGAGAATAGTATAAGACACAGAGGAATTTTATGACGCAACTGGAAGTTCTCCTGTTTGAATTAATTTATTAAAATCATCTTCTGTTAAAATCTCAACGCCTTTTGCTTTAGATTCTTCTAGTTTTTTAGGACCGGCATTAGGCCCACAGCACAATATCGCAAGATTCTTTGTAACACTTTTTCTTACTCTGAAAGAATTGTTCGTCGCAACCTTTTCAAGATCAGCTCTTTTCGCTGCTGAGAAACCTGTAAATAGTATTTCTGTTTCTGTTGTCGATCTAGGTTTTTTAATTGGTGTTTTTGTGGATAATTTTTCAATACTTGGTTTATTAATAAAGGATACAATTCTATCTTTTCTGAAAGTTCTTACTTCTCCCCTTAGATGACAAAAACCTCTTATATATTCATCATCAATATTATATGCAGAAATTTCCCTGGTCGTTTTGTTTCCAGAAGCATCTTCATAAATGAAACTTATAACTTCCTTTGCTTTTGAGCTATTGGTAGTGTTTGTCTTAGATTTTTTATGATTCTCTATTGCTATAGGCTTTGAATTTATAACTTTATCTTTTGGCCTTGTTTCAACTGTTACTTCACTTGCTTCTTTGGCCATTTGAAGAAATTTATAGAATGAATAAATAACTAAACCAATAATTAGAAAAATAAATACATCAGACATTAAACCAACTTTGTAAAAGATTAACTTGAGTTAACTAGTCGGGAGTATCCCTTGTATCCTTTAGTGAACATTTTCTAGGTTATACATGTGATTCTAATATGTTTTCTGATGAACTAATGAACTTCTGTGTGAGTGTAAATTTCTTATTAATGTAATTTCAGTAAGTCAGCAGGGAAGTTATAAGTTATCCGAAAGGTGAAATTATTTTTTAAGAACATGTTCTAATATCCCGATATTTCAAATAGTTAGGTATCAAAGATCTTAAAATATTTATTTAGAAAGTCATTATGATATATATATTAATTTCTATTTCATTTTTATTGGGAGCATATTCAATTTTCTTAATTAGAAAATATGATGTTTATGAACCACAGCCAGTGCATACTTTAATTATTTCAATTATTGTTGGAGGGGCACTTTCCATATTCTTTACATTGTTATTAAGAGAACTTATTTCTCCTTGGTTAGATCCTATGACGAAGGTTGGTAGAATTATTTTTGCTGGTGTAACTGAAGAACCAGCTAAGTTAGTAACATTTCTTTTAATAATCAAACTATTTAAGAAATATGTCACAGAAGGAATTGATTTTTTTGTATATATGTTTTGTGTTTCTTTAGGTTTTTCACTAATTGAGAACATTGAGTATGCAACCATGTTTAAAAAAGAACTCATTCTTTCAAGGTTTATCTTTACTACACCAATGCATATAATGAGTTCTTCATTTATGGCTTTTTCTACAATGTGTTTCTATTATAATAAAGGCAATGTGTTAAATGTCGTAATATCAATTCTCTTCGCCATCATTTTTCATGGGGTACACAATTCCTTAGCATTAACTGGTAAAGGGTTATTTGTTTTATTAAACTTGTCTTTGTTTTATGTGTGGACACTTCGAGAATTCTTGATCTTTGCTTTATTGAACTTCTCTAGAAGAGTATCATTATTTGATACCATAATAAAAGCTCCGTATATAGATAAAGACCATGAGGTAGATTGTATACATTGTGATAATCGTGAACCTAAAGTGAAAATTGCTACTTTAAATGTTAAAATCAATATATGTCACGAGTGTGGAATGTATCTGTGCTCAATCGATGATTTATTAAAAATATTAGATTTTTTTACCTTGTTTGTAACAGATCAATCTTTAAGGAAGTTATATAATCTAATATTTAGTCGATCTGCGTATAGTCATCGATATGGAAGTATCCCAGACAATAGAATAACAAATCCATACATTACTGAATCTGGTATTGATGATCTTTACGAAGTAGGAGAAGGTGGATTCTATTGTTCAAGAAGTAAAAGAGCTTATTTTGATCTTAAAAAGTTAGATCATTACCTAAAAAAAATTACGATTCAATCATCAGTAAAAAGAAGGTCTGGTTTTGTCGCGAGTATGTTGTCGAGTTTTGATATCAAAAAATGCAATGTTATAAAACTAAATCCTAATGAAAGTAGCTTAATTGAATTAATTCAGGGAGATTTAGCTAGTCTTGGTCTTGAGTCTGATATCGGAAATTATGCATTTGGTAGGTATGTCGTTTTATTGAAGAGAGATGGAATTATTGAATATATTAACTTGAAAAGGTTTTTTTCTGGCCATACAGATCAAGAGATTTCTGAAGTTATTAAAAAATTAAAATATCGGAATATATGTAAGTAATATAATGACCATCATTTTTTGTGAATATTTAAAGATGTTTCAGTGTAGGTGTTTTGAGCTATGAAGAATAAAAAATATAAAGAAAATATAATGATGTGCTTTGCTCTTTTGTTTATATTTAGTTGCGCTTCAAATCTCTCTGAACGTGAAGCATATGAATTGATAATAAAACTTGAAAAAAATCAATATTACTCTCGAGCAAATTTTGAAACGTATAAATTTGAAGCTGCATACCCTAATAGCGAATTTATGTGTGATATCTTAAATGTTAGATTAAAACATTTAAATAGGACTGATTCACTGGAAGGATATAGAGTTGATCTTAAAAAGAAAGCTAAGGAACTAGATTGTATATTTTAATTCGTGATTTCTATTACTGTTATTTTTTATACTGTATACAAAAAAACATATATTGAACCAAATGTATTCTTATAGAATACTATTGATGAAAACTTGTAATCGTTACTAAATATAAGAAGTATTAACATATGGAGATTAAATGACCGTGGAATTGAAAGATAAAGTGCTCAACCAACTACAAGATAGTAAGGACAAAGGAGCCGTTGTGTTTAGGGGATGTCGTATTAAATCTAAAAACTTTGTTTGGAGTACTTCTGGTGAATTTGAATCAGTAAGCGACTTTAAGGAAGGAATATCAAACGAAAGCCTTAAGCAAAATATGATGAGGCTATGTTCGTTGTTTTCGAGGGCCGAAGTCGTAGATTGTGTAGAAAGTCTAATTCTTGGTAACGATACTTCATCTTATGAGACTTTAGAGTTATTGAAAAATGAAGGTATTGTTGAGACTGTAGGAGATAAACCTGTTTTAAAAGATACTGCTTGTTTGTTTTATCTAGGCATGTTGTCTTCATCTAAGATTTAGGAAATATTCTAATGGTATAAATAATACCTCGGAGTTGTGATAGTACTATTATGAACATATATAAAAGTTTGTTGTTATTTTTAATGTTGTTACTTTCAAGTTGTGGAAGCATTAAGGGATATATTGTTGAAAAGTATCGTGAAAATGGATACTTTAAAGACAAGTATCCTGAATCAGATGATCTTTTATTAAAGAAAAATGTTTTGGTTGTTGGAAATATAAACATATTCTTTGAAGGCAGAAAAATTACTGAATATTGTAGCTTTTCTGTATTTGAAAATAGTGAAATGTATGATGACTTAAGAATGAATTTACTACAAGAGAGTGGATTGTTGAGAATTCCTTTGAGAACGAATCAATATCAATTAGCGGGATTTACCTGTCTATCTTCCTCTCTTAATCCTTATATAGATATATCTTTTACGTTACATGATGAATCGTTTGACGGTAAGGTTTTAAATCTAGGTAATCGTGAAATAACCATATATAGGAAATTTATCGATTATAGATGTAAGTCAAAAAAAATAGATACGTTTAAATATAATTCTAAGGTGATAGAATCAGAGAGTACCGTTGACTTTTGTTCAGATGAATATTTGTGAAGGGGAGTATATGAATGATTTTAATTTAAGAAATATTTCAGAAGATAACTTCCTAAAAGCTTTATCATTAAACTCTCTCCTAATTAATAGTACATATCTTAGGCTTGATCGAAATTTTTTAGAATTCTGTATCTATCTAGCTCTATTAGATGAGAAGCTCTCGTCTAGTGAGATCCTAGATATTGAAAGCCTAATTTATTATAAAAATATCCAAAAAATTATAAAAGAAATTAAAGACCATCGTAAGAGCTTTCTTACTAAATTAGTAAATAGTGACTATCTTGAAATGAGAGTAAATAGAAAACTTTTGTTTTTCAAAAAGGTAGATTATTTAATTCAAAACATTGGTGAATTGAAAGTTGAGAATGATATTATCTTAGAGTTCGTTAATGCAGTTAAAAATAATGAAACTATCAATAATCAATATTCTAAGTATTTGTATGACTATTATCGTTATAATATTTTAGATGATACAGACTATACTGATTGGATGGATACAACATTTATTGATTAAGAGTATCGTCGTTCCTAATGTTTATCTAAGAAGCACTTGGAACTAATGTCTTACTCTCGTTTAGAAATATATGTTTTTAATTCACCAACGAAGATCTTAGTAAATTTCCATAAAGCGTAAATTATTACAGAACCGATCCATAGAGTTTCTATTAGAGAGATAAAACTACTTGGTCTAGCATCTCCACAAGATCCAATTCTTGATTCATATATAGTACAACTAGCAAAAGTTAATTCTGTTACTAAAAAAGATAAAAAGATAATTAATAATTTCATACCTGCTCCTATTAGTTTATAAATTGCAGGTTTGATGCCAATCAAATTGCTAGTAATCAGTTATATATGATGTACAACTTCTAGACAGTGTTGCTAAATTGAGCATTTTTGTAATTATATTAGGTGTATTAACAAATCGTAAAAAATTATAACTAATTAAAGAAGCCTCTTTCAGAGGCTCCCCAATAAATTCTTAACAATCTCAAGCTTCGTATCATCAAGCTGGAAGTCGTTCCTAGCGATTATTTTTTTTCGCACGTAAAATCGAAAGTGACCTGGAGCCATATATTTAAGCGATATTGTTTTTTGGGACTTAGTTAAGAATGTTGGCATGCTTGCATGGGAGTCGACTTTAGCTCTTTGTTAAGTTAGTGAGCAAGTTTGCACGGGAGTCGCTCTCGGCCATCCATGGCCTCCGCGACATACCTACATCCTGTAGGCAACCGCCAAGAGCAATTAGATCGCTTACTAATATCCATAAAAACAAAAAAGCCCACTCGTTGAGTGGGCTTTTTTATTTTGGTGGACCTTAGCGGGATCGAACCGCTGACCTCTTCGCTGCCAGCGAAGCGCTCTCCCAGCTGAGCTAAAGGCCCTCAATTGAGATATTTTCAAGAAGAATAATAGCCAAACCGTGAGGGCTTGGCAATATTATAATTCTTGAAGATCTCCATTTTGATCTAGTTCTCGAGCAAGTTCGGCCTTCTTTACACTTACGGCCTCTTCGTAGTTACGATAGAAGCACTGTGACTCATAGGCCTCATTTTTCGTTGAGAAGCGCTCGCTTCCATTGACTAGGTAGGGAATACCACCGCTGTCATCAAGAATCTCTGCACATCTCTTTGCTAAGAATTTTGCTCTTAGCCCCATGCCTTTTTTCTTAAGCATTGGGTAGTAGATAGCACATGAATGGAGAGTGTCACGATAGCTATCGTGTCTTTTTCCCTTCTTAAGAACTTTCTTTGCATTCTTATTTAGGATCTTAATAATCGACTTTCCAAAAACTTTCTCAAAGCTTTCTCTTGCCGTATTCATGAGAGGAATATTACTTGCTCCAACATTATCTCCTCTTAGAAGATTTTGTTGAATTCCGCGATAAATTGGGATTAGAAAAGTATATTTCGAATAATTTAAGCTATCCTCATATGTTAGCTGTGGGCTTTCTGCATATGGAAGGCCATAGAGGAAGTACTCTTCAACTGCACGTATATAGTTGTAGAAAGTCGCATCGATTGTCTCAACTGAAAGAACATCACCATCTGATAAATTATTTGCTAAATAAGTATAAGCTGCTTGTGATAGGTCCTTAAAGCTATTGCACTGGCAATTTGGAGCATCGATATCGCAGTCTTCTGGTGTCAGACTTGGAACATTGACAACAACCTTCTCAAAATTAACAAGGGCCTTAAGTGCTTTTAAAGCGTTTCTCATGCGAACTGAAAATAGGGCCGTTGCTTGTGGCCTCGTTCCCGTTTTTGTTAAATCCTCTTCAAAGATTTCGATGACTTCTGAGATTGAAAAATCTTTCTTATTATCTCGCCAATTATCTTCTGCTTCGATGATTTTATATAATCTTTCAACGTTAACTGAATTTCTAAGCTTCTCTGAAAGTCTTTCTTTATCGGCCGCAAGATCAGCTAGAGCTGGTTTAATTACTTCTTGAATATACTGTGTACGATCTTCATTTCGAGCAATTTGGTTTTCCTGACAATCACTATTCTGGTTTACCCAGTACTTACCGTCTTGGAATTCACGACAATAGACATTTAACTTTGCATTTACATTAGCAAACCAAGTTAAAGTATGTGACCACGTTTCCCAAGTTTTTATATTTTGATATTCATCATTCCACTCTTCGATTTGATATGGATCAGGCTGTTGCAGTCTAAGCTTTGCTTGTTCCTTTTGAAGTGTTGCAATGGTTACAATTGTATCCTGTTGATTTGCAGTTTCATAAATATCTCTTAATTCACTCAGAATTCTTTGGATACGAGGGTAGTGCTTTCTTAAATCTTTAATTCTTTGAAAGTCTTTGTCTGGAGTATCTAGCCTTTGAATGTAGTCATATAACCACTTAGCTTCTTCTCTTGTTGCATTCTTACGACGTAGGTTACAAGTCATGGCATTGATATTCTTATATGCACACTTATAAGATACGTAGTAATTTCTATCATTATATAAGTCTTCTAACGCTTGATAAGCATCACTTCCTTTATAACTTACGTAAGAGACAAGACTATCAACCATATTGGCAAGTCCTGTAGAAGCTGCAGAAGTAAATAGGGAAGAGCCTGGGTATAGAGCACCGGCAACTTGTCCCATTAACATAACTGCAGGGCGAAGCATTTTTGGACCTAAGTCATCATCACATTCTGGCGCATCTCTTAGGTCATCTAAGATTGTTGTGGCCATTGTGAGACTATCAACAACGCCATTTTCTTTACGGTAATCTGAATCGAGGATCTCATTTCTTCTTCTTTGTAGAGAGAGAATCTCAGCATCGTATTCACCGTTATAATTACTATTTGCCACAAGTTGATAAACCTCACTGGCAATCGTCTCTAAGTTTGAATCGATAATAGAAACTTCATTGGCATTACCCTTATATTGCTCACTTAGTGAAGAAAGGAAGGCCTTTGAGTTTGCATAGATTGATTGGCAACGATAGCGCTCATCTTTGATGTCTTTAATTGCTATTGTCAGGGAGTCAACAACTTCAAGGACAGCTTGATCGCTTACAAATTCACATGAATTCGCTAGTCGACCACTAAAGAGAATTGAACGGTTAAAGTCTGCTTGTGTAAAAGTGGCCACCATCGTGATGGCCATTATTTTTAAAAGAATTTTCGTCATTAAAAACCTAATTGTGTGTGTTGTGTTTCTTGTGTGTTTTATATTTCGTTATTTATAGACGACGACGGTCTTGTAGACTAGGTCCACTTATACATTTTCTTAAAGCATTTACTACTTCATTTTGATCATTACATGCGAAGTGTCCATCACATTCATTTTCAAAACAGGCAACATTAAATGTTCCTACACATTGTGACATAACTCTTCTGATGTCTTCTTGGCTATCAAAGTCTCTTCTGTTTAATCTTGAAAGCGCACTGTTAAGACATGAATTTTGTACTAACCAAAGTTGTGAATTTAAGCTTGTTACTTCATTAAGGTCATTACGATCGTAGCGACTTAAATTTGCCATTACTGTTGCTTGAACATTTCCTGTTACGTATTGGCAAGAACGAGCAATTGCATAAAGTTCATTGTGATCATTTTGATCAAAACGTGAAAGAAGTCTCATTGAATTGTTAATACAACCTAAGTCCAGTTGTCTTGTACACGCATCGTAAATTCTTCTTAGTTCATAATTAGATGAACATTCTCTTTCGTTACCTGAACACAATTTTTCAACACATGCAGATTGTGTATAGTTCGGTATTTGTGGTGCTCTAAATTGTGCCATTGTGCTTGTTAGATAAACAATGGCCACTAGCAATATAACTGCTCTAAACATAATAAACCCCTCCCTAATATTTCCCATTTTTATATAATTTAAGGAAAATTCTGCAAAGGAATTTATTTTTCAAAAGTGCGTAAGTGACTGGAATTTCGTTAGGCGTTATAAAATTTATTCAGACGAGTCTTCATATGAGGATAGATTTTGATGGCCTGCTCATACCACTCCTGAATACTCTCTTCTTTACGATTCATATCGATTGAGCGCTTGATGATAATCTCAAATAGTTCTTCTGATTTGAAACCACTATTTAATGTATCGATGGCCATCTTTAAAGACTGGGAAGCAGTAGAGTCTTTATCTGCTACGAGGGCATCCATGAGTGGAGCATTCTCATACTTTGGAAATTTTTCTTTTTGCTTAACTTGCACGAATTTAGTGGTCTTATTATCTGGTGTTTGAGTCAGGATAATAATCATTTTTTCTAAAATAGCAGGCTTTGTTGCGCAAATGATTGAAGCTTCCTCAATTAGCTTTAATGCCTTTAAGTATTTCTTATTTTTTTGTAAGTCTTGAATAGATGATTTATCAAATTCAATTTTTTCAAGTTCACATCGAGCATAGATGACAATGGCCGCAGAAATGGCATCTTTGATTTCATCTGAAGGCTCATTCACTTTCTTATAAGCATCATAATAATTTAAAATTAATTCATGCTTACCAGCCGCAACTGCAACCATTGATAAGTCTTTCAACATATCAGGTGAAATAGGGTAGTCCGCATGCAGTTTAAGTGAATACTGCAAGGCCATATAGTAATTTTTCTGATGTTTATAAGTTTTAAAAAATAGCTTTAGAGTATTAAAGTCTTTTGGGTTTATTGTATAAGACTTTTCAAGTGCTTTAAGGGACTCTTCAAAGTTCTTATCTTTGAAATGACAAAGTCCTTCCAGATAATATGTTTCATATGCTTCTTTTGATAACTCTCTGGCCTTCTCTACAATCTCAAAAACTTTTGCATGATCTTTTCCTACTTGTTCATAAGCGGCATTGATAAGTTTTCGATAATCACTTGGAGATGACTTCATCTCGTATAACTTATCCATTAAGGCTTTTATACTATCTACAGTGAATGGGATCGGTAAAACGAGATCCACTTGTTGTTGAGCAATTTTTGAAATCGCATCAATGGAATCATTTTGAGTCAGTAGAATGAAGCTGTTGTTGATTCGATTTGGTTGAAGCTTTAAGTGCTTCTTTAAAACGTCGTTATAGCGACCTTGATCAAGTACTTCGTAGCTAAAAACAAGATTGGGCTCAAAAGAGTCGAGCTCTTTTAGGGCATCATGAAAAGTCTTAGCAAAACGTACATTCTTACGTTCAATACCAAGTGACTTGAATGCATTCTCGTATGCAACACGGGCATTACCGAGAGACTCAACCACTAAGACTTCTAAGTCTTTAAAGAATGTTTGTTTTCTTGGATCTTCGTTACTCATCGACTGGTACTTTCCTAAATTTATCTAATAATTTATTTGTCTTCTCTAATCGATTCAAAATTACATTTTCAATCTTCTCGTGCATCTCCTTACTCTCTTCCAGAACTTTAAAAGTTACGTGGTTCTGTTCGTCGTTGTATGCACCAATATCCATGACTTCACTTGTTAGCTTTATGGCCTGCTCATGCTTTGTTAAATCGGCTGAATTGGCCTTTGTTACAAGTGAATTTTGGACAATATATAATTCAATCCTATGCCCTAAGGCACAGCTATTTTTCGGTAATAAAGCCGTTAGTTTTTGCGGAGACACAAGCATAACAAGATGACACTTATTTATCTCAAGCACACTAGTGTGACTGGTAAGATTCTTAATTACTAAAATGAACCTGTTGCTTTTTTGGCTTGCAATTTTAAACACTTGCTTTTCCATCTCTAAAGACTATCTCAAGGAAGGATTTTATGCAAAATGACGTATTTTACCCAGTTATTTAGGATAGTTAAGCCTAATTTTCGGCAATTATAGGAGGCGATCGGTTTTTTTTATTGACGTAATAAATGCTAGGTACTTAAAATTACTATATTACATATTTTTCTACTAAAACAACTAAACAAGAGGTTTAAAATGGCTAAAAAGAAAAAAGCAGCAACTAAGAAGAAAGCAGCTCCAAAGAAAAAAGCAGCTAAGAAATCAACTAAGAAAAAGGAAATGCTACTAGTTGGTTCAAAAACTAAAGAAGCACTAAAGGGTAAAGGATACAACGTATCTTCAGACGCTCTTGAAGCAATGAACGAGTACGTATACTGGCTAGTTGATCAAGCTCAAAAGAGATGTACAGCTAACGGTAGAAAGACAATTCGTCCATACGATATCCTAGGATAATCAAACGAATTCATTTCGTTAGAAATAAAGAAGCCTCGCTATGCGAGGCTTTCTTGTTTCTCTTGACCTGTTTCCATGTCTTTTATTTTTAAAATTCTTTGCTCTTTTTCCTGATCCCCATAGAAGATTACATTCTTAACCCCACGCTTGTTGGCGTAAGTCATCTGCTTCTTCATTTTGGCCGAAGTAGGGTAGATCTCAATTGAATGGCCTTGCGCTCTAAATTTGCGAGCAATTTGGAGGTATTCTTTTTGGTCGTCATCACTCATATTGATGATCATATAATCTACGCTTGCACCGATATCTTCAAAGAGTCCACGATCAAGCATGACATCATAAATTCTTTCAGCTCCAAATGAGATTCCAACACCTGAGAGCTTCTCTTTTTGACCAAACATACTTGTTAGGTCGTCATAGCGTCCTCCGCCACCGATACTTCCCATTGAACCATCAACAAGTTTTACTTCAAAAATACAACCTGTGTAGTAATCAAGTCCTCTTGCTAGAGTAGGATCAAAGACAAGGTTTTCAATTCCTAGCTCACGCACATTTGAGAGAACAAATTCAAGTTCTTCAAGGCCAAGTTTTCCAACTTCGTCTTCTCCTAGAAATTCTTTGATTGTTGAAAGCTTCTCATCAGAGCTTCCTTCTAAGGTAAGAAGTGTTGAGAGTCTTGCTACTTGTTCTTCACTAAAGTCACGTTTTAAAAGTTCTTCACCAACTTTCTCAGCTCCAATCTTATCGAGCTTATCAATGGCAATAGTCATATCGGTAAGCTTATCGCTGACGCCGAGAACACTAGCAATACCTTGAAGGATCTTTCTGTTGTTGATGACGATTTCAACACCATCAAGCTTTAGGTCGTTAAAAACATCGTGATAGACTTCAACTAGGGAAACTTCACTTAGAAGTGATTCTGTTCCAATAATATCTCCATCACATTGATAGAATTCGCGATAACGGCCTTTTTGAGGACGATCCGCACGCCAAACTGGCTGAATTTGATAGCGTTTAAATGGGAGGGCCAGTTCATTTAAATTGGCACACACATAGCGAGCAAATGGGATGGTAAGGTCATAGCGCAGACCTCGATCACACATCTTTGCTGAAATTGCTCCAAGATTCTTCTCTTCTAAATCTTCTGGCTTTACCTTCTTTAGAAAGTCTCCTGAGTTTAGAACGCGAAAAAGAAGCTTATCTCCTTCTTCTCCATATTTACCAGTGAGGACGTTCAGGTTCTCAACGGCAGGTGTCTCTAGCGGCATAAAGCCATGTGATTGAAACCTTTTTTTAATTGTATCAAATATATAATTTCGTCTTGATGATTCAAGTGGACCAAAGTCACGTGTCCCTTTTGCATTTTGTGGCCTAATCGTCGCCATTTAATTACCCCTTCGAAATAAATATATTTGTTTATACCCTTATTTTTAGCACTTTTAAAGCAATAGGCCTTTAAAAATCGCAACTTATTTGCCATAATTTCCTTATGAGACACAATACAACATTTTTCCTATTTTCATTTTTACTCTTTCTCTGTTCTTGTGCAGGCCTTAAGCCTCTACCAAAGCTTGGAACTTATGACGTTGAACAACGTATAGCCTACCCAGGTAAGGTGAATAAGATTATTTTAGACCTGCCAAGTCTCGGGGAAGAATTTCATATTCTCTGTGGAGATAAGAGGCTATCTCACGAAATTAAAAATGGAAAAATAACGGCATTCTATGCTCCGAGATATTGGTACTTTGAAACAAAAGATGGTGAGAAAACAGATGCGCCAAGTAATGTTCATTGCTACTTAAAGTCTAAGGTCTACGGAAGTGAAGTTCAGTATCACTTTACGACATTTAACATAAGGCCATTTGATTATAAGAAATCTTATATCAAGGTGGCAAAGAAGCACGTTGATCTTTCTCCTGAAGCGGTTGAGCGCTGGAAAAGAGAAGTGAAACTACAAAGTGAAGCTTATGCAAGTGCTGTTACAGATCGTTCATTAACAGATAAAGAATTTATCCGCCCGCTAAATAGTAAGATCACCGCTGTTTATGGTAATCGTCGTGTATTTAACGATAAGAAAAATAGCTGGCATTCTGGTACGGATATGCGAGCAAGAAGGCCAACGCCAATCAAAGCATCAAACGATGGGAAAGTAATCCTTGTTGAAGATCTCTTCTTTAATGGAAAGGCTGTCTTTATTGATCACGGTGCTGGTGTCATCACAATGTATTGCCACTTGTCAGAATTTAAAGTTAAAACTGGCGATACAGTTAAACGTGGTCAAATTATAGCTTTAAGTGGTAATACTGGACGCTCGAGTGCTCCACATCTTCATTGGGGAGTGAGAGTGCAAGGTAATTGGGTCGATGGCCTACAATTTTTAAAAGAGCAAAAGAAGCAGTTGAATCCACAGGCATATAAAATGCCTAGTGAAAAAGAAGGAATGAATTAATGGCCTTAACGATAGTAGTTATTGTTCTTCAAATTGTAATTATTGGATTCCTCTTTTTAATTTTTAAAAAAGAGCAAGTTGTTAACTTTGACGAAGTTAATAATTTAATTCGTTCTCAAAAGAATGAAATGACGGATACTTTATTCAAAAATAATAATCAGCTAGCAGAAAACTTCTCTAATCTAAGAGAACTTGTTGCTGAAAGATTGATGGAGACAAAAGGTGCTCTAAATAAGGATCTCTTCACTTTTAAAGATCAGCTTGGAAAAGATCTTGAGGCGAAGTTTGATAAAACGAATAAGTCAATCCAAGATAAACTGCAAAATATTGATAATAAAGTTCAAGAAAACCTCAACGAGAATTTCAAGAAGACTAATGAAACCTTTACTGGAATTATTGCTCGTCTTGCTAAAATTGATGAGGCCCAAAAGAAAATCGAATCACTTTCGACAAATGTTGTAAGCCTTCAAGAAGTTCTAACTGATAAAAAATCACGTGGGATCTTTGGTGAGGTTCAGCTAACTTCACTTTTAAAGTCAGTATTTGGTGAGGGTGATAAGTATTATAAGCTTCAGTACAAATTAAGTAATGACAAGCTCGTGGATGCAATGGTTGATCTTCCTGATCCAATTGGAAAGCTTTGTGTGGATTCAAAGTTTCCATTAGAAAACTTCAAAAGAATGTTTGAAGGATCATTGGAAGAGAAGGCGAGTGCACGTAAAGAATTCGTACGAAATGTAAAAAAACATATCGATGATATTTCGAGTAAATATATTATTAAGGGTGAGACTGCTGAGCAGGCCGTTCTCTTTCTTCCGGCCGAGGCCATCTTTGCTGAAATTCACGCATATCATGAAGATATTATTTCTTATTCTCAAAAGCATAATGTTTGGATCGCATCACCGACAACTTTCATGGCAACTTTAACAACTGTTCAAAGTGTAATGATGAATATGGAGCGTTCAAAGTATATGTCTATTCTTCACGAAGAAATCAATAAATTAGGTAAAGACTTTAATCTCTATGAGAAGAGATGGACTGATCTAACAAAGCATCTTGCAACAGTTACTAAAGACGTTAATAATATCAATATAACTACAGGTAAAATCTCTAAGAGATTCCAAAAAATTATGGAAGTAGAGATTGATAAGGCACAGTTGGCCAACGTGGCAGAAGTTGAATTTACTAGTCAGGAACCGTCAAATGACTTATAATAGTCTTTGATTCTTATAAAATTTTATCTATCGAAGGAATATATATGAGTTTAGAAGTATTTGTTGCATTGTGTTTAGTAGGGTTTTGGGCACTTTTACCAGCATCTCTAGCGATTGCATGTAAAGACTTTGATGATGCGATGATGGATGATCATCACTAAGAAACAGGTTAACTTTTTCCATGTTTCAATAACTTAAGTGAGCTCCTATAATAAATTAAACACTTATTATAGGAGTCTCATAAATGGCAAAAAATCGCCGACGCCTCAAGCAAATCTGGATTAACCCAGAATTTCAAAAACACTTTCTCGTTAAATTTGGATTTTTAAATCTCATCTCGTGTGGACTTTTTGTTGCCACAATTTTGTCGTTTCTTGTAAATGTCAGAGAGATGGCAGAGGAGAGTGGCTTCTTTCAAAGTGCTGCCTTTCAAGGCTTTTGGGATGTTCAAGTTCAAATCATAAGCTTTTCTCTTCTTATTGCAGTCTTAGTTTCTTTCTTTCTATTTCTATATTTAGGTTTAACAATGTCCCACAAGATTGCGGGCCCTTTGTATCGTTTAAACAATCACTTTAAAAAACTAGCTAAGTCTGAAGAGGATGAAGAACATTTTCTAGAGAAAGTAACATTTCGAAAAGGAGATTACTTCAGAGAGATTGAGGATTCTTTTAATGATTTAGTCGATAAGCAGAACTCATCTCATGAGTAATGCCAAGAAAAGTTCTCATGTATTTTTAGTAAGATACGTTGGGACCGAATTGAGTTGAAGTAAAATCAGTAAGTTGTAAGTAGTTAAAAAACCTATGTTAATCTAAAGAAAATTACTTGCAAATAAGGGGATCTCAGAAGTGTTAGTACTAATATTTTTAACAATCTTTAGTAGTCATCAAGTCTTAGCTCAAGGAATTTCTGTCATTCCAAATAACACGGCCCTTGGAGTTAGGTTAAACCAAGTGGGAAATGTTATTAAGAAGAACTCGTGTGATCAATTTCGCTCAAAACATTTAAATATTACGCTAACTCCTACTTGTTATGGTGCAAACCTGAGACATGCTAAGAGTACGATTGATCCTCGTGGTGGTGATATTAGAATGAATGTGAAGTTATCAAATGGTGGACAACACTTTGAGAGTAATACGGTCTTTTCTCCTCAGGTAACTTGGCCAAATACATATGGGCAATCATGTACGTGGAATGCTGAATCAAATGATGTTAATTGTTTAATAAAAAGTGGAAACTCTTCACGTGATGTTAAATATAAATGTGCTTACAAGAGGGCAAAGTTCTTTTTAAACGATGCTCTTGATTGTCGTCGTCAAGGAGACCCTCTAGCTCAAGCAGCTCTCAATTCAAATATTAAATGTAAATTCTTCTATAATTGGAAGGGAACTGGCTACGCTGCCAAGTCTTCATATACGAAAAAGCCTGGGCTTGCCAATTGTGGTATCCGAGGTAAGGAAGCAATGGATGTTTCAACTGAAATTGTATCAGGTGCTCAGGAAGATACTGAAAGTGAAATTCATGAAGGTGAAGTCAATGTTTCAATTGCGCAATTAAGTATTCCAAAAAGAGTTGGAGCACGTGACCTAAGTAGCGGCCGTGTAATCTTCTCTGGCTCTTCTAGTGATGTGCGTGTGGAATTCTTTCAACATAATGAAAAAGAAGATAAGTGGGTTAAGCTCGACTATAAAGGAAGTATTGGCCTTAATGATTTTGAGGATTGCCTAAATGTAAAAGCGGCGTTTCTTGGAAGAAATCAATTCTGTGGCTCTTATTATTCACCACTAATGTTATTCTTCGATGCGAATCTCCCTGACTTCTTAGGAAGAAGCTCATTTCCACTAATAAATGATGTACCAGTCGTAAACTGGGTAGAGCCTAATTCGAAAGGTTATTTCCTTGCCATTGATCGAAACGGTGATGGAAAAATTAATAGTGCCCTTGAGTTATTCGGTGATCAAAATACATATGAAAATGGCTTTAGAGCTTTAGCTAAGTATGATTCTAATAATGACGGTGTAATCGATATTAATGACGAAGTATATTCAAATTTAATTCTATGGAATGATCTCAATGGTAACGGGATCAGTGAAAGTTCTGAAATGACGACATTACCAAAGAAAGGTGTTACTTCAATAAACTTAGAATATAAAAGAGGACATATCGCTTTTGAAGGGCGAGCAGAGGCCAGAGAGAAGTCGACTTTTACGACTGAAGATGGACGCATTGGAAGCGTTTACGATATTTGGTTTTCTCCTGCAATATAGTAATTGAATTGATTAAAAATGGATTTTTATGAAGTTGTTAAGAAATGAACGCGGTGGTGCTGCTCTAGCATTTATAATTTTTGCTTCGGTGGCCGCAGCGTATCTCACAATGAACCTAAATCAGGTTCTCGACGTTGTCTCAAAAAAGAAAAAAGATGGCCGCATTAATGCTGAAATGGATACCTTTACTCGCGGTATTATTTCATACACGACTCATGCTTTAAAAAATCGTTGGTGTATGGATGATAAGTGGGCCAGAAGCGAAAGCTGTTCTGGAGATATGCATGAAGTAATTAGTAATAAGTTAAATCTTGAAAGGCTTCTATGGTCTAGCGCTTCTCTAACTGCGATTAAGCAAGCCTATAAAAATGAATATAATAAAGAAATTGGCTTTGAACCTGCTCTTGATGAGGTCTCGACAACAATAAATATAAAGTCTCTAGGGGAGTTAAGTCAGTCCCATCCAATTAACCTTTCTCTAACTAATACGCTTAGAAATTGTATGGATGAAGTTTCAATTTCTTTAAAGAAAGCTGAAAATAGTGCTCTTTATAAATCAGGGGATGATCGCTATATCGAAATCTTTGTTGAAGCAAAGATGAAAGATATCGATAGATGCTCCGATTATAATAGTAGACCCTACGGGAGAAGTTTAGTTGGTCTATTTCCAAGAACCCTAAATCAATTTGCAATCATTAAAGGTGGGGATCTAGACTTATCTAAATATACTGGATCGGAGAGCTCTAAAGGTTTAAATATTCACGCACCAATTTATGTTGATAATGACCTTATTCTACCGTCGAGCTCTTATGCACCAGTTGGGATTTATTCCAATATTCATTTAGGAAGAGGTGCTGTCAAAAGTGGTTCTGGTAATTTTGTGCCAAAGAGTTTTGGTGGACAGGATGATCAACTTTATTCGACTTATGCTAATGTAAAAACGATAAAACGAGGCGTTGTCTTTGAAGACGAAGTCGATGAGGGGATTGCCGCCTTATTTGGTAATGAATATTATGTTGATACAAGTCTGGCAAAGAAGTGTGATATTTGGCGCGAGCTAGAAGAGAACTTATCTGAAACTAGAGATTCTAGATTATTTGGTAAATTAAGTGGTAGTGGCTTTAGTGTCGGACTTTCAAAAACAAATCTTCCGATATCAAATGAATTTAAAGAATATGCCTTCCCAAGTGAATTAGTTAGCTCAACGAAGGGCTATACTGTTATTTTAAAAAATGACAAAAATACAGTCTCTTATATAGATGTAGGTAAATCTGAAAAGCCAATCATGAAAATGGACGTTTCTGTTCCTGCTAATGGTGAAACTGCAGAGTTGTTACTAGCACGTGATACAGAATTCAAAATTAACTTAAACTCTAGCATTAATTTTATTAAATCTAAGGAAGTTCTTACTAAAGAAACAGTAACAGATGAAGAATTTGATGACACTTATAAGGAAAATGACTTTCAAAGAGTTGTTAGAAATATTTCAAGTAAATGTAGTGACCTCAACTCTAAAGATCCTAAGGTAAGATCAGATAAATGTAGCCTTGTTGATTCTAATTTTAATGAATCAAAGAGTAGTAGTTGTGCAAGTGTATACAACGATAATCCTGGTGCTAAGGCCAGCTGCGAGTCTCGTGTTAACGCAATCGAGACTGCTTCTAATGAATATGCTGAAATGAAGGATGAATCACTTGAAGAAATTGAAGAGTATTTAAAAAAGCAGCCTAGTATTGATTTTAGTCTTTCGGCCTCAACAACAAATATCACAAACTTTAAAGTTGATATAAGTAATAAGGATCAACTCAATAGTGATGCGTATAAGAATATATCTGATATTACATTATCGTTAACAGCTTTTGATTTTGCCATTGAGAATAGTTCAAATTACACAACAGGACGTCGTAATAATGAGGCCCATAAACCAGGTCCAAATGAATTAGGTAATCCAAACCTCATTAATATAAAACTCATTCGAAATAAAGAAGGAGTGGTTGAATCTATTAAGTATACGAATGCCGAAGATGAAGAGCTTAAGGGCTGGACAATGTTAAAGCGCGATAATGGATTTAATGAACCTCCTCGCAAGCCGATGCCGGGACTATTTGAAAAACTTAGTAAGGAATTATTTATGCCTGAAGGTGGCTTAAGTATTTCTGAAAGTAAAGAGTTAAAAGAAAAGTGCTCTGGCATACCTGTTAATGACAATTATTCTTGGGATATCTCTTTTACAAAGAATACGCTGCATTCTTGGATGTATGATGTTGGTGGAAATGGAATTACATTGACTGAGACGATGGAAATGCAAGATCGTTACTTATTTAATCAAAGTAATATGTATCCAGGTGATGCTGGTGGGATACCTAATCAATCGGTCACTAAGAAATGTATTATTCCAAGTGATGTGAGTTTTATCTTTGGTTTCTACGCTTGTCTTGAGCTAGAGATTGAACCTCGTTCAACGCCTTTAACTTTTGTGGGAACACTACTAGTAAATGAGTTAGAAATATCAAGTGGTGCTCTAACCAGTGGTGTGAATTTCTATAGTATTTGGCATCCGGCCGCTATCGAAAAGCTAAGAGAGTATAAATGGCTTGCCCGTCGAGATGAAAATGGAGAGTTACTAGAATGTGATTCTAATATTACTGTTTGGAATAAAAATATTTCAAGACAGGAGCAATATGATTTAAGAACTTGCTCTCCAATTCATTTTGTCTTAGAGGGGCCAAATAATTATAACTGGACGACTGTTGATCCAGAAATAGGGCTTCCTGAAAGTGGGGGACTTGTCACAAAATCAAAAATACCAAATCGTTACCGTCGATTCAATATCCAAACATATTGGGTTGAAACTGGGAGTTTATAGTTGAAGTTGGATAATAAAGGTTTATCTTTAGCAGAGATTGTTGTCACAGCTGGCCTATTAGGTGTTCTAATATATGCCTTTGTTGGTGGACAAAATATTTTTAGAAGTGCAAATAAGAAATCGAGAAGTCAGGTCGTTCAACATAATCTTGTTAATTCTTTGTATCGTAAAATATCATCAAATAGTGCTGTTTTTCAGGTTAATATGAATAGTGATGAATTCTTATCAATGACAAGTTTACAAGACCTCAATGAGAAGCTTCCTCTTGCTTGGAATGATAAGTTGGTAACATCTGTTGAAGAGTGTCCTAGTTGCCCAGGCCGTATGGGTTATATTCTAACACCACACCCGACATATCGTGGGCTTTTAAAGCTTGTTATTCGCGTAACACATAAGTCTTATATTGAAGGCTTTAAGGATTATGAATTTGTTATTTCAGGGGAATAGAATGTTTAAGTTTATAAAAAAGAGTAATGGTTTCTCCCTTGTCGAATTATTGGTTGCTTCAGGACTTGCAGGAGTAGTCTTATTGTCAGCAACGTCATTCTTTAGTCGTTATAAAAGAGATAATAAAAAAGTAACAGAAGAGATTTTAGAAACAATTAATTTAACGCAATTTGAACAGGTCTTAAGTAAGGACCTATCTCTTGCAAAATTCTCTCTGGGCTCACTTGAGTTAATGGATGATAACGATAGGAACTTTTTCGATTTTTATTTTGATGTTACTTGTGAAGAAAATTGTCAAAGAGAGTTCGTTCTTAAAACTCCATCAGGAGTAGGCTCATTCTCTCGCCCCATTTATTTTCTTATTCAAGACCCGTTCTTTTCTAAAGAAGTTATTTTAAATCCAAGTGAAGCTTATAACTCAAGTACAGAGTTTCAAAGTTTAAACTTTAATAATAATTTGAATAATAAATTATATCAGCCTTCTTTACCTGATGAGCAACAAGATATTATATGGAGAAAGGGGGCGCTGATTTATGCCTATGCAAACCTTCCTGTTCGTAAAGATAGTAGTGAGCCAGGAAAGAATGCACCTACTAAATATAATTATCTTGGTTGGGTGAAGTCAAAAGGTGCATCTAAATTAGAAAAAGAAGATATTGAGCCTGATTTATTTATAAATTGGGATGTGAGATCGATGAATTATTATAATAGTGAAGATGACTTTTTAAGAAATATTCCCTTTGTTTATGGGCTTGCAAACTCTGTGTATGTAGCAAGAGCTCGAATAATTCGTTACCGTTTAAAAGCCTATAAAGATAATGACCAAGTTCTTGGCCGTTTATATCGCGGTGTAAAGCGCTCAGATGGAACTTATAGAGAGTTTGTTATTGGAGACGGTTTTAAAGAGTTAAGCTTCTCTCGTAAAGATGTCTCGTTACCATTTATTAATGTTCGATTTGATGTTGTTGAAAACTAAATCAAACCTTGGTTTTGGGCCTGCTCAACAGTTAGTGTTTTAAGCTGTACAGCGTGAAGGTCCTCACTTAGTTTTTGCTTTAGAATATCCATAACCATACGGTGTTGTGCTAGAAGCATCTTTCCTTTGAATTCATCACTAATAATTGTGATTCCAAGATGATCACCACCACCAGTTAAGTCATAAACTTGAACTTGTGAGTCTTTGATATTTTCTTCGATTATTGTTTTTACTTGTTCAAATAACATTTAGTGAATCCTCTTAATTTATAATTGGTTTTGCAGCAGCATAGAAGCTCGTTATAAAAGTTAGGATACGAAATGCTAATGTCGTAATTCCTAGGTAACGATGCTTTGGAATGAATGAGCGATCTCCTGCAAGAACCTTTCTACCTGAGATGATCATTGCGAAATAGAGTACAACACTCGATACTGCAAAGAATAAGTGTATTTTTAAAGCAGTTTGTGATTGAAAGACTTCCAGGGCCTTATCTATCGCACTGCGATTTAATTCAATTTGTAAAATTAGTAGGATATCCCAGATAATTGCGCTCGACATAATTTTAATATGCTTTTTGCGTTTCTTACTCTGCGTCACCCCGTAAACCATAAGAGCTAGGATGATAAATGACTGAATTTGAAAAAAAGTCGCTGAAGACATGTAATGGCCTTATAAAAATACCCAATTAATAATATATACCTAGAATATGACATAAAAAGTTGATTATCAATATGATTCAACAGTGCTAACTTATCTTTAGAGGAAGATGATATGAGCGAAGACAATAACACACTGGGTAAATGGGCATTATTAGATATTGAGACATCGGGCGCTGATGCAAGCGTTGATGAGATCATTGATGTTGGATTTCTTCAATTTGAAGGAACAAAACTTATTCATAAGTATGAATCACTATGCCGTCCAGAATTTGAAATTTCTAAATTTATTCAAAAGCTAACGGGAATCGATAATAAGATGCTTAAGAAGGCACCAATGCTTGATGATGTAATTGGTGAGGTTCTTGAATTAGATGGCCATGATATTTTGGCCCACAATGCTGATTTTGAAGCGGGTTTTCTTGATCATCATTTTGAAACTTTGGACTTCAGAGAAGGACATCGCTGGCAAGACTCCCTTTATTTCTTATCATTACTATTTCCACATATGTCTTCTCTTAAACTTGAAAACTTTATTGTGGGAATGGGACTTGCAGATAAAGAGCTACATCGTGGTTTACAAGACTCTATTGATCTATTGAAAGTTGTTATTGTGGCAACACTTATGACGAAAAAAGATGCTGGAAAGTATAATTTCATGATGTCTTTAATGCATAAGTATTCATTAGATAAATATTGGTTCTTTAAATTCCTAAGTCTCTATGAAGAAGACGTTTTAGAGATTGCAAATCAAATTGATTTTGATCCTATCCCACATATTGAAACAGCTCTTGAGTGGGCATATCCAAAGACTTTAGAGGATAAGCAAGAATATCATCAAAACTTTGATATGACCTTTAATGGTGCCAATGTAAAAGAAATATTTAGTAATGAAGAAAAAGTCTCAAAATTATTTAATGGTTATCGTTATCGAAAGTCACAAGAAGACTTGGCCTTAAAAGTTGGGCAGTCTTTTAAAAATCATATTCATTCAATGGTTCAAGCTCCTACTGGAACAGGTAAGACTTTGGGCTACTTAGTACCATCTGCATTATTTGCTTTAAGTGAACAAAAACAGGTCCTCGTTGCAACAGGAACAAAGACACTTCAGGCCCAGGCCATGAATAAAGACGTTCCAGCACTTCATAAGCTTTTAGGTGTCTCACCAAAGGACTTAAAGATTCGCCAACTTGTTGGCTCTAGTAACCACTTTTGCGAGTTACTTTTTACACAAAGACAAAATGAAACAGATTTATTCACTGACACAAAAGACTTCAAAGAAAAATTTAGTGATATTTATTTTGAATCACTTTTCTTTCATAATTCAAATAGTGCACTTGAACATATGATCTCTCGAAATGATCTTCCTTTCGTTTTGAAAATGAAATTAGAAGACTTTTCACAAGCAGAAAAAGACTTGGCCGTAGATTATAGGGCCTGCTCAAATAAGCAATGTCCATACTATGCAAATTGTACATATATTCGTGGACTTCGAGATGCAAAAGAAGCTGATATCATTGTTGGAAATCACGCCTTGATGTTTTCTTGGACAAAGTCATTTCCACGTCCTCCATACGTCGTTGTAGATGAGGCACATAAGATTGAAGGTGAGGCAACAAAGGCATTTTCTGCTGAAGTAGGGCAGTCTGATCTTGAAAGTCTACAAAAACAATTACAAAACCTACAAGGTCTTGGCTCTCTTTTTTATTTAATTGGAAACCTTATTGAAGGTAGTCAGGAAGAAGAGATCTCGGCACTTCGTATGCTTTCAATTGATAGTGCAACAATGTTACGTGATCATTTATTTGAATTACCTGATAAGTTTGAAATGATCTTTAAAAAGATGCCTCGCTATACAGATAAATTCTGGAATGAGCTTCCAATGATTATGCCAACTGAAAAAGAAGGCCTAAGGCTGAGTGTTTTCCATCATCTTGAAAGTATTTACCATCTTCTTAAATCAATTTATGAGAAGGTCTATCCTTATACTGTTCGTTGGCAAGCAAGTGATATGCAAGGGCCGCCTGAGATTACAGCGTGGACTCGCTTTGAATCTTTTGTCGGAACACTTGAAGATATTATGAATGCCCTAGCGCTTCTTTTAAAAATTGAAACGTCAACGCAGCCGTATTCTCTTTCAATGAAGTATCATGAGCAGCAGGGATTTCTTTTAACGGCCGGCCCAATTAATACGGGGAAAATACTTCACGATCAACTTCTTCAGACATCTTCTTCAGTTGTCTATACTTCCGCAACATTAGGCAATGAACATGGAGATCAAGGAAGTCGTGGTATGGAGTGGTCCACAGGTTATCTCTATAGTGAGCCAGAAAGACGCTTCCGCTCAGGACTATTTCTTCCTTCTGTATACGATTATAAGAATAAGACTCGTGTCTTCTTATGCGATGATACACCATCTTTATATGATAAGGATTTTGTAAAAACAGTTTGTGATCGTCTGGTTCCATTTATTGAAGATATTGGTGGAAGAACGCTTCTACTTTTCTCTGCTCGTGCCAGGTTTGAAAAAGCTGTCGAGTATATGTTGGATAAATTTGAAGGTAAACTTCCTGTCTTTGTTCAAGGTATGGGCGCCAATGTCGTTGAAGAGTTTAAGGATTCTGGAAATGGAATTCTAATTGGAATGGAGTCTTTTGGTGAGGGGATTGATGTACCTGGTGACGCTTTAAGATTTGTCTTTATTGATAAAATTCCAGACCTTTCAATGGATCAGGTTATTCGATTAAGACGTGATTATTACGATACAAATATTGGTAATGAATTTGAAGATTATTATCTAGCACACCGTACGCGTAATCTTCATCAAAAGCTTGGCCGACTCCTGAGAACTGAGAATGATGCAGGAGCAGTTGTTGTTATTGATTCACGAATTAAAAAGTGGAAGAATTCAACGATGGCAAAGCTTACAAAGCAAATGGAGCCTTATCAAATTAATCGTACGAACTTTAAGCAAGCGCTAGAAGCTTCTAAAGAATTCGTCCAAACATTAGAATAGGCTATCTTAAATAGTATCCAGATTATTGAGATACTTAATTGTGATATTTGTGCCTTTATTATCCTTAATAATGTAGGGAATTGTTTGGTGTTGAGATAACCAGATATTTAACATTTCTGGAGTCTCTTTCAATTCTTTTGGATCATTAGATTCAATTTTTTCAAATAGCTTATACTGAACGGCAGTAACGGTACTGCCGTCAATTTTGATATTTTCTGAAGTCTGGGCAACTCTTTCAACAACAATATTATTATTGATAATCGGTCCAGAATACGTCCATTGATTATTTGTTGAAAAGAAAGAGTAAAAATTCTTTCCTACGGAATCAAACTTCTTTGACCATAAGAAAAGCATTGAGCAACAACTTAGGGGAGTTGTGACAAAGAACTTAGGCGAGGTTGCAATTGATTCAGTCTTAACGATATCACCACATTCAAATTGATACTTAAGTTCACTATTGGAGTGATCAAAGAGAAAGATTTCTTTTGAAACTTGTTCACCAAGTGACTTCACAATATTAACTTTTATTGGAGTGTATTCCTTATCAACTGTATAGGCGACGTGGACCTTTAAAAGTTCCCCAGTCATTACACGCGCTAGCATTTCACCTTCAAAATAGATCTGATGGAATTTTGGCCTGCGATAGACTTCAAATGTTTCTTCAGCATAAAGGTTATCTTTACGGTAGTAGTTGTACGCACCGCGATATATCTTTTCACCCTTATTACTATTCCCAAAGTAGCTCATATTCAATATTATATGTTAAATCCTAAATTTATAATAGAGGTCAATTTGCGCTCAAGCATCAACATATTCTTTGAACGATTTATCTACTTGTTCAAGACTGTTCCTTTCTGGGTTATTACTTTCCTAGGTAATAGTGGTGTTTTAATTTTTGCCTATACTTTCTTTCATTTCGAAAAGGGTCATAATCCTAACGTGACAACTATTAGTGACTCAATTTGGTGGGCATTTACTACTATCACAACCGTTGGATATGGAGATGTTACACCTGTGACATTTTCGGGAAGGGTGGTTGCAGTTTTTCTAATGATTCTTGGTACAGGATTATTTGCTACATATACTGCCATCTTTGCCAATGTTATGCTTGGAAGAGAATTTCTAACTATAGGCCACCGCGTAAAGGTGTTAAAGAAAAATGTTGAGGGAATGCAAACAAGCTTACACCGTGAAGATTTAATGATAGAAAGAGAATTAGCTAGAATCAATAAGACTTTAAACTGTATTAACGACAGACTGACAAGTTTAGAAGAAGAGAATAATGGAGAAGAAGAATGAGTTATGAATTTTACAAAGTACTTCACGTTTTTATGTTAGTACTAATGGTTGCAGCTTTTGCACCGCAATTTGTTGGCCCTCAAGGTAATAACTCGAAGTTGCTAAAAATAACTTCAGGTATTGCAAGTTTCCTACTATTTGTAGGTGGTATGGGGCTTTTAGCTCGTATTGGTGTAAGCCACGGTGAAGGTTGGCCAATGTGGGTAAAAGTAAAAGTTGGTTTATGGGTAGCTGTTTCAGCACTTGGACCAATTTTAGCTAAGAGAATGAAGAATAATAGACTTGCTGGTCTAGGTCTTATCTTAGCACTTATCTTTGTTGCAATTTTTTCTGCTGTAACAAAGTACTAATCAAGTAATTCAATCTATGAATCGAGATTGGTTATCTTATAAGGGCCTATGGGCCCTTTCTTTGCCTTCTATTCTAGCATCAATGCTAGAGCCCTTAAGTTCAATTGTTGATACGGCCTTAGTTGGAAATTATGATACACAGATGCTTGCGGCAATGGCCGTAGGAGTATCAATCATCTCATCATTAACTTGGATGTTTAACTTCTTAGTTCATGCACCAATTCAAGCAATTTCACAAAAGCTCGGCAAAAAAGACTTTCCTCGAGTGGTCTCTCTTATTAAAGTTACTTTCTTAATTGCTCTGGCCCTAGGACTTATTTTAAGTATTTTTCTTGCACCATTTAGAGATTATATTTACCAATTTCTTTCAGTAGACCCTAAACTTTATAAACAATGTGATGAGTACTTCTTAACTCGAATATATGGCCATACATTTATCCTACTTTTTATGTCTGCACTATCCATATTAAGAGGCATGGCCGAGGTCAGAACAGTTCTCTATATTATTGGCTTCACAACACTTACTAATATTATTCTATCCTACTTAGGTCTTTATATCTTTGATGGTGGACTGGCATCAGTTGCAGCAGCTACTATTATTGCAAATGCACTTGGTCTTCTTATTGCCCTTTTCCTCGTTCTTAATCAGAAGTCTTTAAAAGGCCTTTTTATTAAAAGCAAGATTGCTCTAGAAGACGCATTTCATATGGGCAAGAATTCATTGAATGTATTTATGCGCTCAGCTTTCTTAACCACAAGTTTCTTTCTTGCTACAAAAGTTGCAAGTTCAATCTCAATTAAGGCGCTTGCTGCCCATCAAGTGATATTGAATTTATGGCTTTTTGCATCTTTTTTTACCGATGGCATTGCTACATCGGGAAATATTATTGGTGGTAGTTTGTATGGAAATAAGGGACATGAGAATCTTAAAGAAATCTTTAGAAAACTCTTAATAATGGGTGCTGTTGTTGGAGTTATTTTTTGCATTCTTTTCTTAACAGCTAACCGCTTTCTCATTGGACTATTTACTTATGATCAGTCGATTTATGAGATGATTAAAGGGGTCATTGTTTTCTTGGCCATCGTCCAAATTCCTGCTTCCATTGCGTATGTCTATGACGGACTGGTGTTTGGAATTAATCGCTTTGATTTCTTAGGCAAGCATATGGTCATTGCTTTCTTTACTTGTTTTCTGCCTCTTATTTATTTAAGTTTTACTTATCAGTCGTTTCTATTGCTATGGTCAGCTATTTTTTCTGTAGGAATCTATCGATTGATATCAAATGCCTATTTAATTAATAAAACACTAAAGGTGAGTGAGTTGTGAAAGAGTTGGGAGCTAAAGGCTTTTCCAAAGATTATTGGGACGTAAATTACGAAGATGCCGATGATATGGATGGTATTGGAAATGCCAAAGAGCACGTTGGTTATATTAAGTATCTATTTGGTATGGAGTATATTGATATAAGTTCAATAATTGATCTCGGCTTTGGCCTGGGACACTTATTTGAGGCACTTCTCGATGAGTTTAAACCATATAAGGCCCATGGAATTGAACCCAGTGAACATGCTTACAATATTGTTAAGAAGCGTGACATCAATAAAATTCCATCAACTAAATTTAAGCTAGAAAAAACAGATTTAGTTTCATGGTGTGAACGCAATAAAGACAAAAAGAAGTCCTTTGATTTGGCCGTTTGTACTTCTGTTTTTCAATACCTCACAGATGAAGAGCTAGAGTATTGTTTGCCAGTTTTAGCAAATCGAGCAAAGTATCTTTATTTGACTGTACCTACCGATAAGGAACTCGATCGCCAAATAGAAGATCTTGAGTTCAAAGATGAATATGCCATAAGACGAAGTCGTACAAAGTATCAAAAGATGCTCAAGCCGCACTTCACATTTATTTCTAGTCGACTACTAGAAAGCAAGGTATATTTTGATGAAACAAACACTAATTTTACCGACTTATTATATCGATTTTAAATGGAGTTTATTATGAGTTGTCCATGTGGACTTGGAGAGAGTTTAGAAAAATGTTGTTTACCAATTATTAAAGGTGAAACAAAAGCAAAGACGGCCGCACTTCTAATGCGCGCACGTTATTCTTCTTACACAACTGGGGATATCGACTTTATTGTTGATTCAACGCACCCAGATCATCGTGAAGATATGGATGTAAACGAAATTAAGGCTTGGTCATCACAATCTGAGTGGAAAGGACTTGAAATAGTCGACACTGCAGAGGGAACAGAAAGAGATGATTGGGGAATGGTTGAGTTTAAAGCAACTTTTGGCCTAGGTGGACAAGACCATGTGCATTATGAGCGTTCTGAGTTTGTAAAAATTGACGGAGATTGGTTCTTCGTAGACGGAGAGCCCATTGTAGCGCAGGTTAAAAGAGATGGAGCTAAAGTTGGACGAAATGATCCATGTCCATGTGGCTCAGGAAAGAAATACAAGAAGTGTTGCGGTAAATAAAACGTAACTAAATAGCCTTCGTTTTGACGCATGATGGTCTCGTAATAAAGGCCAATCTTAATGGTTAAACTAGTTAAAATTAGGGTTACAACTTTATGTATTTCTGTTAAAAAATTAATAATTTCAAATTTTATTTTATTGTTAACAAACCAAAATAACGGGATTTGTCGCTATGATTCACATTAAGAGAGGATTGGATCTTCCTATCAGTGGGAAGCCATCACAAAAGATTGAGGCAGGACCTCAAGTGACTAAAGTTGCCCTTACTGGACCAGACTATGTTGGAATGAAACCAACAATGATTGTTCAAGTTGGCGACGAAGTAAAGAAAGGACAAGCGTTATTTTCTTGTAAGAAAGTTGAAGGTGTACTTTACACAGCACCAATCAGCGGTAAGGTTATTGAAATTAACCGTGGGGCAAGAAGAGCGTTTGAAACTTTAGTAATTGAAGTTTCAGGTAATGAGCAAGTTACTTTTGAAAACTACAAAGGAACAGGAGTTAAGGATTTATCTAGAGAAGACGTTCAGTCTCTTTTAGTTGAGTCGGGACTGTGGCCAACATTTAAAACAAGGCCATTTTCAAAAGCTCCAGATCTTGGATCTGAGCCAAGTTCTATTTTCATTACAGCTATGGATACAAATCCACTTGCTGCTGATCCTGCAGTTGTTATCGCACAAGCAGGTGAAGACTTCACAAACGGTATTGAAATTATCTCAAAACTTACTGATGGAAAGACTTATGTTTGTAAGGCAGCTGGAAGTAATATTCCAAAACCTACTACGACAAAAGTTGAAACAAAGGAATTTGCTGGTGTTCACCCTGCAGGTAATGCTGGTACTCACATTCACTTTGTAGATCCTGTAAGTAATAAAAAGACGGTATGGTCAATTAATTATCAAGATGTAATTGCTATCGGTAAGCTATTTACAACAGGTGAGCTTTCAACAGAGAGAATTATCTCTATTGCAGGACCAGCTTCTGTAAACCCAACTCTTGTTAAGACAATCCCAGGAGCTCACTTAGGTGAAGTAACTTCAGGTAAAGTTGGACAAGGTGAGGTAAGAGTTGTTTCAGGTTCAGTTTTCAGTGGACGTGCAATGGCCGGTTCATTTGCTTATCTTGGTCGTTTTCATAACCAAATTACTCTTCTAGCTGAAGGGCGTGAAAGAGAGTTCTTAGGATGGCACAAGCCAGGTCTTAATAAATTCTCTGTTAAGCGTACATTCCTTCACTGGTTAAAGCCTGGGCAAATTTTCAATTTCACAACTGCTACTCATGGTTCTGATAGAGCGATGGTTCCGGTTGGATCATTTGAAAAAGTAATGCCTCTAGATATGCTTCCAACTCAACTTCTAAGAGCACTTGTAACGAAAGATAATGACTACGCTATCGAGCTTGGTTGTCTTGAACTAGACGAAGAAGATCTAGCTCTTTGTACTTTCGTAAGCCCTGGTAAAGTTGATTTCGGACCAGCTCTAAGAGAAAGTTTAACTATTATTGAGAAAGAAGGATAATTACAATGTTGCGCAAACTTCTAGATTCTCAACATGATAACTTCGCTAAAGGCGGGAAGTTCGAAAAATTTTATGCTGTATATGAAATGATCGATACATTCCTTTATACTCCAGGTGGAGTCGCTAAAGGTTCAGTTCATGTTAGAGATGCACTTGATTTAAAAAGATTAATGATCACAGTTGCTATCGCTCTTATGCCTGCGGTATTTATGGCAATGTACAACACAGGTCTTCAAGCAAACTCTGCTCTTGCAGCTGCTGGAATGACTCCTGAAGGTTGGCGTGCTGATATCATCATGGCACTTGGAGCAGGTTTCTCACCAGAGAGCTTACTAGCTAACTTATTACACGGATTCTTATACTTCTTCCCAATCTTTCTAGTAACTCAAATTGCTGGTGGTTTCTGGGAAGCATTATTTGCAATCGTTAGAGGACATGAAATTAATGAAGGTTTCCTTGTTACAGGTCTTCTTTTCCCTCTAACTCTTCCTCCAACAATTCCATTATGGCAGGTTGCTGTCGGTATCTCTTTCGGTGTTCTAATCGGTAAAGAGGTATTTGGTGGTACAGGGAAAAACTTCCTAAACCCAGCTCTTACTGCTCGTGCATTCCTTTTCTTTGCTTACCCTGCACAAATTTCAGGGGATGCGGTTTGGACTGCAGTTGACGGATTCACTGGAGCAACAGCTCTTTCACAAGCTGCTCTTGGTGGAGTTGAAGCAATCACTGTTTCAATGAAAGATGCTTTCTTAGGATTCATCCCAGGTTCAATGGGTGAGACATCAGCTCTTGCTTGTTTAATCGGTGCTGCAATTCTAATCATTGCAGGAATTGGTTCTTGGAGAATCATGCTTTCGATGACACTTGCTGCTGTTGCAACATCAGGTCTTTTAAATATTATCGGATCTGATACAAATATGATGTTCTCTGTAACTCCACTTTGGCACTTAGTGATTGGTGGTTTTGCATTTGGTACAGTATTTATGGCAACAGATCCAGTATCAGCTTCTATGACGACAAAAGGACATTGGTTCTATGGTGCTTTAATCGGTTTCATGGTTATCCTTGTTCGTGTTATTAACCCAGCTTTCCCAGAAGGTACTATGCTTGCAATCCTTTTCGGAAACTGTTTTGCACCATTAATTGATTACTTTATTATTCAAGGTAATATCAAGAAACGTGCAAATGGATACAAGACGGTATAAGGGGGCAGTGATGAGTAATGATAGTACTGCAAAAACTCTGATCGTAGCAACAATCCTATGTGTTGTATGTTCAGTTGTCGTATCTTGGTCAGCGGTTTCATTAAGACCACTTCAAGAAGAAAACAAAGCTTTAGATATTAAGAAGAACCTTCTTATGACTGCTGGGATTGTTGAATCAACAGCTCAGAAGAAAGAGATTGAGGAAGCTTATAAGCAAATCGAAGCTAAACTTGTTGATCTTAAAACTGGTGAGTACGTAACAGATATTAAGCCATCTGAATACGATGCAAACAAAGCGGCTAAAGATCCAAAAAGAAATTACAAGATTCCTTCAGACGAAGATCTTGGAAATATTAAGGTTCGTGCAAAATACGGAAAAGTATACTTTGTAAAAGACGGTGAAGAAACGAAATCAGTAGTTTTCCCAATTCACGGTAAAGGTCTTTGGTCAACAATGTACGGTTTCCTAGTTCTTGAAACAGACCTAAATACTGTAAAAGGTATTGGATTCTACGCTCACGGTGAAACTCCAGGTCTTGGTGGTGAAATTGATAATCCTCAGTGGAGAGCAGTTTGGCCAGGTAAGAAGATCTTTGGTGAAAATGGAAATCCTCAAATTCAAGTTATCAAAGGTGAAGCACGTGATGCTAGCAAATTTGATATCGACGGTCTTTCAGGTGCAACTCTTACAGCTAATGGTGTAACAGGAACTGTTCGCTACTGGATGGGGGACGACGCATACGGACCATTTATTGATAAATATACTCAAGGTGGGGGTGAATAATGAAATTAAAAGAAACAGTTCTTAACCCATTATTTGAAAATAACCCAATTGCTCTTCAGATTCTTGGTATTTGTTCGGCCCTTGCCGTAACAACTAAAATGGAATCAGTTGCAGTTATGTGTTTGGCCGTTACATTAGTTTGTGCATTTGCAAACTTATTTGTATCGCTAATTAGAAATCACGTTCCAAGTGCAATTCGTATCATCGTTATGATGACGATCATTGCTTCACTTGTAATTGTTACTGACCAGCTTTTAAAAGCTTATGTTTATGATGTTGCAAAGTCGATGTCAGTTTACATTGGTCTAATTATTACTAACTGTATCGTTATGGGACGTGCAGAAGCATATGCAATGAAGAACCCACCAATCATGTCATTCTTTGATGGTATTGGTAACGGTATTGGTTATTCAATTGTATTAGTATTTGTTGGATTCTTTAGAGAGCTTCTTGGTTCAGGAAAGCTATTTGGAGTTTCTATTTTAGCAACAACTGGAGAAGGTGGTTGGTACCAAACTAATGGTATGGCACTTCTTGCACCATCTGCGTTCTTCTTAATTGGTTTTTTCATCTGGGGTCTACGTACTTGGAAGAAAGATCAAATAGAAGAAATGTAAGGGTAGGTGAAATATGTTAGAACATTATCTTAGTCTATTTATAAAAGCAGTATTTATTGAAAACTTAGCTCTAGCTTTCTTCCTAGGTATGTGTACATTCCTAGCGGTATCAAAGAAAGTTAAGACTTCACTAGGTCTTGGTGTTGCGGTTGTTGTTGTTCAAACAATTACAATTCCAGTCAATAACTTACTTTATAATTACTTATTAAAAGACAATGCACTTGCTTGGGCAGGTATGCCAGGAACTGATTTATCATTCCTAGGACTTATCTGTTACATCGGTGTTATTGCGGCAATGGTACAAATCCTGGAAATGTTCCTTGATAAGTACATGCCTGCTCTTTATAACGCTCTTGGGATCTTCCTTCCACTTATTACTGTAAACTGTGCCATCCTTGGTGGTTCATTATTTATGGTGGAAAGAGATTACACATTTGGAGAGTCTGTTGTTTTCGGTCTAGGTTCAGGATTTGGTTGGGCCTTAGCGATTGCAGCTCTTGCAGGTATTAGAGAGAAAATGAAGTACAGTGATGTTCCAGACGGACTTAAAGGTCTAGGGATTACTTTTATCACTGTAGGTCTTATGGCCCTTGGTTTCTTAAGTTTCTCTGGGATCCAACTTTAACGGTAAGTAATAAAAAGGAAATATTATGAATGCAATTATTCTTGGTGTTTTAATGTTTACCGTTGTGGTTCTGGCCCTTGTCTTAGTTATTCTTTTTGCTAAGTCAAAGCTAGTATCAAGCGGAGATGTTAAACTAACGATCAACGGTGAGAAAGTTGTTCAAATCCCTGCTGGAGGGAAGCTACTTAATGCTCTTGCTGATCAAAAATTATTTGTTTCTTCTGCCTGTGGTGGTGGGGGAACTTGTGGCCAGTGTACAGTTCACGTTCACTCAGGTGGCGGTGAAATCCTAGAAACTGAAATGTCACATATCTCAAAGAAAGAAGCTCGTGAAGGTCTAAGACTTGCATGTCAGGTTAGTATTAAAACTGATATGGAAGTTGAAGTTGAAGAGTCTGTCTTTGGTGTTAAGAAGTGGGAATGTACGGTTAGATCAAACCACAACGTTGCTACTTTCATTAAAGAATTCGTTCTTGAACTACCTGAAGGTGAATCAGTTCCATTTAGAGCTGGTGGTTATATTCAAATTGAAAGACCTCCGGGACTTTCTATTGATTATAAAGACTTCGATATTGAAGAAGAGTACCGTGGGGATTGGGATCAATTCAACCTATGGCAATATAACTCAACAGTAAACGAAGAGACAATTAGAGCCTACTCGATGGCAAATTACCCTGAAGAGAAGGGAATCATTATGCTTAACGTGCGTATTGCTTCTCCTCCTCCAAGAGCTCCTAAAGGAACTCCTCCAGGGAAGATGTCTTCATATATCTTTAGCTGTAAGCCAGGTGATAAAGTTACTATCTCTGGTCCATTTGGTGAGTTCTTTGCTCGTGATACAGATAAAGAAATGGTTTTCGTTGGTGGTGGAGCTGGTATGGCGCCAATGCGTTCACATATCTTTGACCAACTTAAGAGAATCAAAACTGATCGTAAGATGACTTTCTGGTACGGTGCACGTTCTAAGAGAGAAATGTTCTATGTTGAAGACTTTGACGGCCTACAAGCTGAAAATGATAACTTCAAGTGGCACGTTGCTCTATCAGATGCTCTACCAGAAGATAATTGGGATGGTTACACAGGCTTTATTCACCAAGTATTACATGATGAATACCTGAGCAAGCACCCAGCTCCTGAAGATTGTGAGTACTACTTATGTGGTCCTCCAATTATGAACAAGTGTGTTATCGATATGCTTCTTGACCTTGGGGTTGAGCGCGACGACATCATGCTCGACGATTTTGGGGGGTAACTGCGGCATCTTCGCAAAGCGAAGATATGACGCAGTTAGGGCGCCCATCGCCTGAAATGAAATTAAACTTCAACAAGCCAGCTTTTAAGCTGGCTTTGTTGTCTCAAGCGCAAAGGGAAGCATCCGCAAAATTGTCCGCCCAAAGGCGGGCTATTGTTTGCGGTGCTAGCTCCCCATCTCTTCAGCTAGAAAATTGGAGCGAGAGCGAGGGGGAAATACCCGAGCGGTTCGTCTCAGGAGTAATGGGAAAGTCTTCGTAATAAAATCCAAATCTTCTTAAACCGAAAGCCGCGCCTGCGGCTAGCCTGAATACTAGATCGTATTCAGTAAATCACATCCATCTCTGCTTCAAAACTGCCCTTTGGGGCACTTTTACCGCAGGATGTTCTGAGGTTTATCCCGGTCTTAGGTTTTTATGTCCAGGATGGACGGTATGTCCGCGAAGGCAGGAGCCGAGAGCGGACGCATGCCCAGGATGGACGGTAAAATCTTAAGTTAAGTTATCCTTTCTTAAATTGTTCATTTTTTTTAATATGCTATTTTTTAGAAATGGATAGCATGAGCTCGTTATACATAGTTTTATTATCCTTCTTACTACTATGTGTTGTGAGTGCTTACGTCATTGCATCTCTAGATCGAGAAACTGATTATTCACAGCTGAAATTGGCCTTAAATATTAACTTCTTCCTTTATGCAATTAGGTTTGTTTTTGCTGAAAGTAGAGAAATGGATATTATCCTCTTTAGTCTGAAGGTTATTCCTCTTTATTATCTTAGTAATTTCTTTTTAGATAATCGTTTAAAGTATTATCGTAAGAGAATCTCTATCTTCTTTGTCTTAGGCCTTGTTGCCGGAGGCATCCTTTATCTCTTTAATACCAAAATAATGTACTATACACTTCCTATTGCCTTAGGGAGTTTCTCTCCCGGTATATATGCTCTTTATTTCTATGGAAAGAGACTTACGAATTTAGAAAATATTTTCTATTTTGGAATTTTTAGTGTTGCTGCCATTGTCACTCTTTCATTTTGTTTAAGCTATGAAGTTCCTGGCTCTGCTGTTTGGGGTTGGAGTGCTGGAGTATTAACTTTTATCTCCATTATGATGGGAGTGTTAGTTAAAACATTATCTAAGAAAGTAGAAGGTGATCACAAACTTCAAGAAGAACTAAAGCTTATTAATGCTATTTATAAGTCAGTTATTCACGATACTTCAAATGATTTAAACTTCCTCTCCTTAAGCCTTGCTAGAGCATTGCGAGATGAGAGTTTAAGCTATGTAAAACGGGCCTACGATCGACTTAGAGAGCTTATTAAGTTTAAAGAAGAAATGAGAAAGCAGTTTGATGGACAAGATAATTATTATGAACTCAATCCTGTCGATGTATTTAAGTGCGCTATCTCACGTTACGAAGAAGGTTTTCATGAGAAGAATGTGCAATTCATTACCACTGCACCAATAAAGAAAGAAGAAATATCCCTACCCATAAGCAAGGAGAGTCTTGTTAATTCTGTTTTGGGCAATTTATTATCTAATGCTCTTAAGTTTACTGACTCTGGTCTTAAGGTTTATTTTTCTATGGTGATAGATCATGATTTCATCTACTTCAGTATTATCGACTCCGGACAAGGGATACCTGAGGATATCGTAAAGTCAGTTCAAAGTTTTTCAAAAGTTCGCTCTAGCGCAGGGACAAATAAGGAGACGGGCAGTGGGATGGGGCTGAGTATAATATGCTACATCGTTAATCGAATTGGTGGTGAAGTTCAAATTTATAGATTGGAGCGCGGAACTAAAGTTGTGGTTAAGATTCCTTATACAAAAAGTCTTTCAAATCGACCAATTGATGACTTGGAGCAGGGTGATTTTATAAGTGCTCGCTATTAAGTCCCTGATATCTTCTTACAGTAATAGTAATTTTAAGTTTTTCAAGGTGTAATTATGGATATGAAAGCACTACTTACTCTACTTATTACTACTTATGTGTTGGCCGCAAGTCCAGCTACGATTTCTCAATTTTCAAATTCTCTAGAAAAGAGCCATGGATTAAAGCTTGGTCGGCTAGATGATGTTGCTCAAAAGGTGCGTATTCGTAAACCTAACTTCTTTGAAAAGTGGATGATGAATAAATCAGGGGCCGAAGCAACTTATAATGATAAGACCAATACAATTGTTCTAAGAGAGAAGAATTGGCGCGGTAGTCGAATTGTGGGGCTTTCAGACTTTCCAATGGGACAAAAGTATCAATTTACAATCTTAGCATCAACTGTCTTTCACGAAATGATGCATGCGGATTTTGATGTTCTAATTAAGAACTCAAATAGTCGTTCAGCAATTGCTCTTAAGAATGTTGAGAATTGGTTTCGTAAAAATATCAGAGGGGTAAACGCCCACGTTGCAGCCCACGAGTTCTTTGGTTATACAGCTTCTGATATCATCACTGGTTTAAATATGGATATCCAGGATATTCTTATGAATCATGGTATCAATTATCAACAAGAAAGATGCTTTGGTAAAAAGGGCCTAAAGAGAATTAAAGATAGGCTATTTCCAAGTGGAGACATTCGTTTTGTTGATACAAAAAATGTTTCTCAATATTCATTAAAGCTTACTCCTCGTTCCGTTTTTATCAAAGGAAAGGGAATCGATCTTAAAGGCACGACTTTTCCAGACTCATATCGAGCAGGGATTTATGAGCATTTCATTGCTGAATATGGTGCTCCTAAATCATCAAAAGATCTATTAGACTTCTTAGAGAGAGAGTATGGTGATTTATTACGCCGCTGTTATCAAGATATTTAATTTGTTAAATGTAAGTTGCACGATCCGTTTTTTCAATGGAAAATATCTCTAAGTATTTTTGGAGAGTTTTTTAATTGGAAGTCAGTAATAAAGCGTTAAATGCATACTTTGATGGGATCAAGTCCATGGGGGATTCGGTTGACGAATTTCTGTGTGAAATTTCTATGCAGGATAAAAGCCTCACAGATGAAAAAGGACGAATTTCTTGGGAGGATTTCAAGCTAATTACAATTGCTTTTGCAAATCGTTACGAAAATTATACCGAGATTATTAACGAAACAGGTGTCGCAAATAAAGTTATCAAGCCTATTTTTGATACTATAACTTATTTTGTTAGCTATAGCTTATTATTTAATTTCTTCTTGAAGCTTTCATTTAAAATCTTTTATTCAAATGTTAAAGTGTCCTCAAGAAAAATCAGTTCAGACACCTTTCATTTAATATTTACTTTTGATCATTCTGATCAGATCTTTCATGAGTTTATCAATATGTATGTTGATTTATTTCGAACGGTTCCAATGAACTTCTTAGGAGCAAAAAGTCCTTCTAGAGTAAAGTTTAGAACTCTTGATAATAAAGTCATCTATACTGTTTCTAATCCAGTATTTGCTAAGTTTAGCTTACCAAATTTCTTTTATAATCTCTTCTTTACTAAGAGAAAGTATAAAGAGTTAATCTTGCAAAATATTGAATACTCTAATCAGTTGGAAGAACAAAATCTTGAATTGGAAAATTATCGAAAAAAATTAGAGTCTTTAAATGCGGATCTAAATTTAAGTAATAGAACGTTAAATCATGATATAGCCAATAAGTTATTAAGTCTTGAGTTTGCAAAGAAAAAGATAAAAAGAGGGGATTATGAACAGGCCATAGATCGAATCGATCGTTTTTCAAAATCTGTTCTAGGTATAATTAATAATTCAAAAGGTCGAAGTTTTAAACATGATCAAATCTACGAATTTTCTGAGATTAATTTATACTCTCTCTTGTTAGACTCTGTTACTGAGTATGAAGATCTTGCTCATCAAAAAGGTATACGAATTATTCATGACTTTAAAATTGATGATAATTTAAAAATTTATACGAATAAAATAGCTCTTCAAAATAATCTAATCTCAAATATTATGTATAATGCAATTAAGTTTTCCAAAAAATATGGGAGTATAGTATTTTCAGCGGAAGTTCTTGAAGACCAATTATATCTAAGAATCATCGATTTTGGTGTTGGAATCCCACAAGAAAAAATTGATCTTATAAAGATGAATAGCGGTGCTATTGATTCAACAAAGGGGACTGAAGGGGAAGCTGGAACAGGACATGGTATGAGTATTATTATGGATACTGCTGCTGCACTTGGTTTTAAAGTAAATATTTCTTCAAGTTTAGATAATGGTACATCTGTTGAGTTATCTAAAAATATTGCTCATGAGGATAATGATTATTCAAATATTCTTTTTTTAAAGAATTAGCTCTATATAGGCCATTCTTAAGTGTTTTTCTCGAAAGAATGACCTAGGTGTTTCTTGTATTTTTATGCTGCTTTTTCAAATCCAATATTTTTAGCTTCATTGCATTTTTTTAACATTGATAAATACCTCGTTTTTGTCATTTTTATATTCTCAATAATTAAATCTAAATTATCTAATTTCTCTACCGCTTGATATGCTTTTTCTACATGTTCAACATCTTCGTTCGAATGAATAAACATAAATCGCGTAGTAGGTTTTCCATGTATGGAGATGAGCTTATCAATGTATTCTTTAGGAACAGAAGCAGCAAAAGCTTCAAGAATAAGAACCCATCCAAGGACACTTTCTCCAGAATACTTTTGTGCAAGAAAAAACTGTGATTGATAAAAAAGCTTTGTTTCTTCAAATTCAATGAAGTTTTCTATTTTGAACCCAAGTCGTTTTAAATCACCCAATGCTAAATTCTCATGGCCAGCTTCTTCATCAGCATGTTCTAGCCATCTTTTTGCCATATCTGATTTTTTACTCTTTTCTGCACAAAAAAGAAGGATATCCTCAGAGCTTGAAGTATAAAAATATGTTTGTGCCAGCCAGTTTGCATATACTTCACGAGATTCTAAGTTCGCTGCCATAAAGAAATCGATCATTTCAGCAACTTCATTATCAACTAACTTTTTTAGCTTGCTCATAAATTTTCTCCTTGTCAGATAAACTCTTAATTTTTTCTTTGAAAGGTTGATAGAGGCTATTAATTGCTTTTGCTAGCTTTTCATCTTCTATATCTGGAACAGTTTTGTAGTTCATATGTAAAAAATCACAAAATAAACTTTTATATATAATATTTTGAATAATGATTTCACCATGGACCCGACCTTTTAAACTTGCTTGGTTTGTTTTTACAATAGGTGCGATCACATGTTCTGCTTGAAGATCACGAATGATATTCATAAGTACTTGCTTTAGGCCTTCATAAACATCAATTTCGAAATGGCCTTGTCTAAAATTAGGGTGGACAGTTAGAAGCTCAACACTCCATGTTTTTTGAAGTTCTAGTTGCGTAAGTGTCTCTAATACTTCATTTGGCATATTAGTGAAAAAAGAATGATGTCGGTAAGCTAACAAAGTATAATCGTACTTGCTCATTGCACAATATCCAATAGGTTTCATTTCGTGATAGAGCAAAATATGTATATCTTGTCTTAATAGTGAATCAGAGGGGAATACCTCATACTCTGTGAATATATTTTTCCATACATCCATATAAAGCTTAAAGGCCTCATTTATGGAAAATGAGTTTACAGATGAGTTCATTATTTCATCTTTTAAAATAATATTCATTGATATATTCATAAATTTTATTTTAGTAAGGAAAGGCCGGCCATAGGGATAATTATATTAGATCTTGAGTTTTCAATACTTTATATATAAAATAAACTTGTTTTGTTTACTTTGGTGTGCCACTATTTTATGTGTATGTTTTACACATCAAACTGTCTATACTTACTTATATGGTAGATAAGAACACATGATGAACGATTTACAAATCTCAAGTGTCGTTGCAAATATTCTCATGGGCTCTCTTGAGAAATTCAATATTGAGAGAGACGAGTTCAACGAGCTCTACAGAGAACATTTTGGTAACAAACAAAAGTATAGCAGTGTAAGTTTTCTTAATGAATACTTCGCAAAGCTACGCAAGAGTTATTCTGATGAAGAAATCGTTCGCATCATTGCTATAGAGGGAATTCATTCAGAAGATATCGCATTATTTAAAAATCTCGTTTTTAGCTTCATTTCACATAAGAACCTATATCGTTTTCAATCGAGGCTAGTTCTTCCTTATCTATATAAGGGAATAAAGTTAAAGGTAGAGTTTCGAGATCGAAAGATCATATTAGAGCAAATAAATGAAACTCAAGAAAGAATTGATCCAATATTTTTTAAAGTATATCTCGAGGTTTATCGCAATTTTCCTGTAATCATTGGAAGAAAATCAGCAGTTATTTTATTTGAAGAAATTACATCTAATTCTTTAAAATTAGTTTTAAAGCCTGCATTAGGAAGTAATATCTTCTCTTCTTTTTTCCTATATATTCGTACTAGAAGTGCTCATTTTGGTGCAAGATCAAAGTACTTAAAATTAATTAATGAGCTAAAGGATGAAACAGACAGAAAAAACGAAGAGTTAAAGCGTTTAAACATGATGTTGGATCAATCTTTAAAAGAAAAATCCGTTCTAGTTAGAGCGATGGGCCACGATGTAAATAACTCTATTTATGCCTCTCAGCTATTATGTCAAAGACTTGAGAAGAAGCTAGAAAATACAAAAGAACTAGAGTTAGTTAAGAAGCTTACAAACCATATTAATATTATTCAAACCATCTCAGCTAATACTTTAAAAAATGAAATGGATGAGGACCACATCTTAAATGAATATAGTTATGAAAAGGTTTCTGCCATTGTTCATGAATTAGAAGAGATCTATCAAGAGCAATTGACTAGAAAACAAATTCAGGTGAATTTTAAAATTGATGTGGAAGAAGAGATTATTCAAATCAATAAATCAGTCTTTTTATATAATATCTTATGTAACTACTTCTTTAATGCCATCAAATATTCTTCTGTTTATTCAGAAATTGATGTCGAAGTAAAGCAAGTAGGAGATTGTTTTTCTTTCAGCATTATTGATTATGGAAAAGGAATGAATGTTGAAACTGTGCAACAGATAGAAGGAACTTTAGGTGAAAAGGGATATGGCCAGGGAATGATCATTGCTAAGAACCTTCTTGCAAAAATGTATGGTGAAGTAAAAGTTTTAAGTGAAGTAGGAAAGGGAACAACGATTACTTGTGTAGTCCCTCGTCTGCTATCAAAAAGCTCAATTTCTGGAGTTTCATTAAATCACTAAAGTAACTATCAATTGTAAATATGCATCGTCTTATTTCTTTGCTAAACTTAATTCATGAAATTTAAGCTCAGGGATTATCAGGTTGAAGCTGTAGAGCGTGTCATTTCACACTTTCGAAAAACCAAGGATCCATCTCTCATTGTTCTTCCAACTGGGGCCGGGAAATCTCTGGTGATTGCAGAGCTTGCAAGAATTGCAAGAGGCCGTGTTCTTGTTTTGGCCCATGTAAAAGAATTAGTGGAGCAAAATCACGCTAAGTATGAATCCTATGATTTAAAAGCGGGGATCTTCTCTGCTTCAATGAAGAGAAAAGATTATAACGATAAAGTAATCTTTGGTTCAATTCAATCAGTGGCCAGAGCGGACGATAAATTTTTTAAAGACTTTTCTTTGATAATTATTGATGAATGTCATCGCATCTCTCTTGAGAAAGAAACTCAATACCAACAAGTTTTTGAAAAGATAAAGAAGGCCAATGAGAAGGTTTTTTTCTTGGGCCTTACTGCGACACCATATCGCTTGGGAATGGGGTGGATTTATAATTATCATTACCATGAAATCCTTCGAACAAACGAAGAACGATTCTTTAAGTTTTGCCTCTATGAGCTACCATTAAGTTATATGATTAAAAATGGCTATCTAACGAGGCCGATTAAGATTGATTCTCCTGTTGCTTGTTACGACTTTTCTAAGTTAGAAGTAAATGAAGATAGTGGACGCTTTTTAACTCAAGAAATCGAGAAGATTTTAGAAGATTCCGCTCGAGTGACTCCTGGAATTGTGAAACATATTGTACAAGAAGCAAAAGATCGTCGTGGCGTTATGCTTTTTACCTCTACTGTAAAACATGCCAATGAAGTTCTTTCTCATTTACCTGAAAATGAAAGTGCTATCGTGACAGGAGAGACTCCTCAGGAAGATCGAGACTTATTAATTACTCATTTTAAAAATCAAGAAATTAAGTACTTGGTCAATGTCTCTGTTCTAACCACAGGTTTTGATGCCCCTCATGTGGATCTTATTGCAATTCTTCGTCCAACAGAGTCAATCAGTCTCTATCAACAAATCGTTGGAAGGGGCCTAAGACTTTTTGAAGGCAAGCAAGACTGCTTAATTTTAGACTATACAGGATTGGATCACGATATTTTCAAACCAGAAGTTGGGGAAGTAAAACCGAGTGGTGATACACAAGAGGTTCAAGTGATGTGTCCGGATTGTGGGCATGCAAATATCTTCTGGGGAAAAATGGATAGTGAGGGAAATATCACTGAACATTACGGCCGAAAATGTCAGGGAATACATCTTGATGAAGTAACAATGGACGTTCAAGAATGTGGCTTTCTCTTTCGCTTTAAAAGCTGTGATAATTGCGGGCAAAGTAATGATATTAGTGCTCATATTTGTGCCCATTGTGAACATGAGTTGCGTGATGCAGATAAGAAGTTAAAAGAGGCCATGCAGCTTAAAGATGCTCATATAATGCGAGTAGAGGAGATGTTCTTTAAGCAATACCAAGGTAAGAAAGGACGATCTCTAGAAGTTAGTTATTTTGATGTAAATGGAGAGTCTTTAAAAGAGTATTTTCAGTTAAATACTCAGTCACAACGCATGGCTTTCTATCATGCTTTTGTGAAAAAACACCTCAAGCGTAGTGATTTGAAATATAAAGTTGATGATATTGAAAAAGTTATTCAAGATCGTATGTTCTTTAGAAAGCCCAAATTTGTAATTGCTCGTAAGAAGCAACGATTCTGGCAAGTTAGAGAAAAGATATTTTTAGAAGAAATAAATAGTAAACGCTATTTATAATCTGCGGGAAATACGAAATAGCTTCTGCATTGCTAGCTCTCCTAAAGTTTCGGAAAACATTTCAAAGAGTGTATCTGGTATTGATGACTTTTCTCCTTTCCAAAAACTTTTAGAAAAGAAGAGGCAACGTCCATCGCTTAATTGTCTAACATTTATTTCACCACGTAATCCTTTTAAGAATCCTTTATCAAAAGTGAAGGGATAGACACCCGGTTTTTTAATACGTGGAATCTTAAAAGTTAGAGACATTGGAAATGGCATTAATGTGTGATCAAGATAGAGATAGATTTGTTTTTTCTTCTCTGAATAGCCAGATAATTTAACCAGATCAATATATTCATTGAATTTCTCATAACGAGAAATTTTTCGCAGTGCAGTCTTGCACTTGTTTGGATGGATGCCATATATTTGGTAATCTAAACTTTGTTTATTTCCTTCGGTCTTTACGATGGATTTACGATAAATTCTTTTTTTATCTACTAATATTTCCTTAATATCAGGGTTAATCCCTTTGAAATCAGAGGCATAGGCCTGATTTGAAAATACTAATAATTGGCAAAAAAGCGCTGTAATTATAAATGGTTGACGCGTTGTAACTTTCAAGGCCTTTAAGTTTCCCTTATTCTTTATACTGATTACATTATAGCACGAAGCTAAGATAGGGGAAAAGTTAAGGATGGGACGCAGCATTGAGTCAGTTAAAAGAAAAGGGAAGACGAAAGACGCAGTCATTGAGAGTAAAGATCAAAGATGGCACTGTCGAAATCGTATCACTCTCGTTTTCGGATCCAACGATATTGAAGACTTAGAGACTTATGTCTATGGTGATAAATCTGTTGATTTTCAGACAGTTAAGTTTCACCAGGCCAAGTCTAAAGCAATAGAAGAGTTACTAGATAATTGTATCGATGAGTATTATCGTGGCCACGTTACAGAGGTTCACACTTCATTAAGTGAAGATGGAAAGACGGTAACTGTTGCAGATAATGGAATCGGTTTTCCACTGGATAAGGTTAAACAGGTTTATTCTGAATTTAGAACAGGTTCTAAGTTTAAAGATGAAGAAACTGACGAAAAAGGTTTTCTTCACAGAACATTGGGACAAAATGGTCTTGGTGCAGCTGCTACATGTTTAACGGCCGATGAGTTCAATGTAACAATTAAACACTATAACTCTAAAAAAGAGCAGACAACGAAGTTTATCGATGGTGCTCTGAAGATAACACAAACAAAGCCTAAAAAGTTTAAAGGTGCTTCTGGGGTATCGATTCAGGTTACTCTTGCCAAGGAAGTTTATAAAGATAATAAAATTGATGAGGACCTTTTAAGAAAGCGTATTATCGACCTTGCTTATAATAATCCAGGTCTTGCTTTTTACTTTAACGGTGAAAAGTATCACTTCACTAAAGGACTATTTGAGCTTTCACAACGTATTGACGAAGAAAATGCTCATGACTTTGGTGTTCATTCATATGTTTATGAAACAGTAAATACAAAGAAGAAAAAGGTAAAGGGACGTATCGACATGTCTCTTTCATTCTGTATTGATAAAAGTAGTGAAGAGCGTGAAAGGTTTATTTCATTTGTAAACTCTACACCTACTTATGATGGTGGTTTCCACCATGATCGAGTTCGTCGTATCTTTATCAATGCCATAAAAGATAAGTTAGAGAGACAAGCTAAGAAAGAAAAAATCAAGCTAGTTGATAACGATGTTCTCTCAGGTCTTACTTTTGTCCTTGGTATTACAATGCCAAACCCAAGGTTTGAGTCGCAAACAAAGCGTAAGCTTGTACGTGATACACATCTTGAAAAGGCCCTTGAAGAATTCATGGGTAAGAATATTGATAAATTTATGAGAAAGAATAAGGACTATCTAGAAGTTGTTCTTGAAAGAGGTAAGTCTCGTCATAAGTACCAAGTTCTAAAAGAAGCCGCTAAGAAGGCCCGTAAGCAAAAAAGGCAAAGAGTTGAAAAACTTCTTGATGCCAACGAGAGAAAGAAGCGCGATCTTTGTACTCTTTTCATTTGTGAGGGAGATTCAGCAATTGGTGGTTTAAGATCTGCTCGTAATAAGCTTTATCAAGGAGGGATTGCCCTTCGAGGTAAGCCAATGAACGTTGCACAAGCAGGTATTAAAGATATTCTAAATAACCAAGAATTTTCAGATATTATGGCCTCAATTGGCCTGGCCCTAGGTCAAGAAGTTGAACCAAAGAAACTTCGTTATTCTAGTATTGTCTTCCTGGCCGACTCAGATGTTGATGGTGGCCATATTAATACACTCTTAACGAATTTCTTCTACCAATTTTGGCCGGAGTTATTCGAGATGGGTGCTATTCAGATTGCAAAGGCACCTCTTTTTGAGGTTATCACTGATAAGAAGACACTTTATTTTGAGTCAGAGAAAGAATTAGATCAATTTAGAGATTCAGGTGAAGCTAAGATTAAAATGATTCACCGAAATAAAGGGCTAGGGGAGATGTCTCCTGAAGCTTGGAAGTACGTTCTCTCAAAAGATGAGTACACAAAGATAACAATTGATAATAATGCTAAAGCTAAAGAAATGTTAAATATCTGCTTTGGTAAAGACACAAACTTAAGAAAGGACCTTCTATTAGATGAAGCCGAGTCTGAGATCATGTCTGAAGTTATCGAAGAGCAAGAAAAGGCCCCTGCTAAGAAAAAGCCTGCTAAAAAAGCAGCAAAGAAAGTTGCCAAAAAAGCAGCAAAGAAAGTAGCGAAGAAGACGGCAAAAAAGACGGCAAAGAAGAAAACTGCAAAAAAAGCAGCAAAGAAAACTGCTAAAAAGGCCAAGAAGAAAGCAAAGAAAGCAGTTGGTAAAAAAGCGGGCTCAAGCCTAGCAGATATGATTGATTATCTTGATTAAAAAAGTATTAGGAAGGAAATAAATAATGCAAGAAACTTATCTTCACTCACTTGAGTCTATTAATTTAGAAGATATTGTAAGAGATGAATACCGCACATATCAGATCTATACCTTAATGGATCGTGCCATCCCTTATCTACAAGACGGCCTAAAACCAGGACAGAGAAGGATTTTATATACTCTTTGGAAAAATCAATCAAAGGGGCTTTTAAAAGTATCAGCTGCAACGGGATTAGTTCTAACTCTTCACCCACACGGACCTGCATCGATTGAATCTGCCATTGTTAACATGGCACAAGATTATACGTTCTCAAATAATTACCCTCTTATCGATAAGAAAGGGTACTTCGGAGAACGTATGGAAACCGATCCAGCGGCCGGAAGGTATATTGAGTGTAAGTTAGGAAAGTTTTCTGAAATTCTTTTATTTGATGATATGAACCAAGTTGAAATGGTTCCTAATTATGATGAGAGAACAATGGAGCCAGTAGGGCTTCTACCAAAGCTTCCAATTATGCTACTTAATGGAGCAGAGGGGATTGGAACTGGTTTTTCTTCAATGATTCCAAGTTTTCACCATAAGGATGTTATCCGATCGATGATCCATTGTGTAGAAAAAGGAAAACCTCGTAAGATGAAGCCTTATGTGCACAATTATTCACTTCCAATTCATGAAGATAAGAAAACTGGAAAGCTAACCTTTGATATGTCTATCGAAGAAAAAGGCGGAAAGTTTTTTATTACTGAATTGCCACGTGGTTATGATGCAAAAAAGATCTATCGTCACTTAACGAAGTTTATCGATAGTGGTTTTATAAAAGACTTCGTTGATGCATCAGTTGATAACGAAATTAATATTGAATTACTTTTCAAAAAAGGCCAGGAAGTAACGCTAAAAGAAGTTACTGACACAATTGGAGTAACATCTTCACTATCTCCAAACTATACTCTTATTTCTGAAAGAGGAGTTAAGATCTTTGAGCGTGCTGAAGAGATTATTGAGATCTTTACGCAAGAAAGACTTAAGGTCGTTAAGCGTCGATATGAACTTCTTTGTGAAGATCTTAAAGATTCAATTACAAAAAATAATGAGATCATCAAATTTATTAAGAATAAAGAATACGAAAAGGCGACAAAGTCAAAAAACAGAAAGTCATTTGTTGAGTATCTAGAGAAGAAGAAATATGTCTACTCTGATTACCTTGCAGATATGCCTATTTATCGTATGACAAAAGATGAAGTAGAAAAGCGTAAGCTCATGGTTAAAGATGAAACGAAGAAGCTGGCCGAGTATACAAAAATCGCAAAGTCTCCTAAATTAATTGCCAAGAAGTTAATCGAAGAGCTAAACGATGTTGATACTAAGTTGACTGATTGGATCAAGAAAAAAGATCAAGAGAAGCAGAAGGTTCTAAAGAAAATTGCTAAGGATCAAGAAAAGCTTGGAAAGAAGAAGGCAAAGAAAAAGGCCGTTAAAAAGAAGTCTAAGTAATCATCTCGAAAATGAATAAAAAAAATCCCCAGCAAGAGTGCGGAACCTATGCTGGGGATTGTTCATGTCAATACGCCAATTTGACAAGAAGAAGTTGATATATACATATTACATAATAGTTGTTTAGTAGGACAACTTAAGAAATTCTTAAAGTAGGGAAATGATCGCTTTACTCTAAAAATGTCTAAGTTATTAAAATGAAATATATTTCCCATAAAATTTTTTTTGTGAAATATTCATAATTCTGCTAACCTATTAATATATATAGGTTCTTTTGATTCATGGAGGAATGCAATGAGCTTGACCAAAGCTGATATAGTTGAACGAGTTTACAAGGAAGCAGGGTTTTCTAAAAAGGAAGCTTCTGACCTAGTTGATCTAGTGTTTAAGGTAATTAAAGACACTTTAGCACGTGGTGAAAAGGTGAAAATTTCTGGTTTTGGAAATTTCTCAATTCGCGATAAGGCATCTCGTGTGGGGCGAAACCCTCAGACAGGTGAGGCGATGGAGATTTCTGCTAGACGTGTTCTTACGTTCAAACCATCTCAAGTACTAAAAGAAGACATCACTGGACGTTATGCTCATCGTATTGATGAAAAGGGTAAGGAAGATACTTCTATTGCTCCTAAGGAAGGTAAGCCTCAAGCGCTTAGCTCTTTCTTAAATAACGATGATAGTAAAGATGATGAAAATGAATTCAATGGATTTTAATCAATGTTAGAGAACTTAGGTATCCCACAAAAATCACTTTTTAAATTAGATGAAGTTTGTACGATCGTCGGTGTAAAGCCGTATGTATTAAGATTCTGGGAAAGTGAATTTGAAGAAGTTTCACCCCTTGTTTCATCGACTGGACAAAAGTTATTTGAACAAAAAGATATCCAAATTCTTGCAAAGATTAAGTCATTGCTTTTTGATAATAAATTATCAATTGATAAGGCCAAGCTAGTCCTAAATGGAAAGCTTGATCTAGAAAAAGCAACTAAGCCTAAGAAAGTTGTAGCAAGATCAAATAAGCCAATTAAAGCTGTAAAGTCTAAAATGGCAAATTTTGATATTGATCTCGATAAGCTTGAACAGGCACGTGGCATTCTGAAAGAATTGAACCTAAAGAGTCAAAGTATTCAACAAAGAAATAATTGGATCTAAAGAGGCGGCTTGGGCCGTCTCTACATCCTCTTCATTCTTGAGTTGCGATAAATGAGAGATGATCGTCTCTTTACTATTTTCTATTATTGAGAGTATCTTCCCTAAGTATTGTCCATAGACAAACCTTAAGTTTTCACAGCCATATTTTTCGAAGAAATGTTTTTGATATTCTAAATTACGTTTTAACTCATTAAAGCATTGAGTTTGTCTTGTAAGCCATGGGTTTACTGCTGATTCATGTTCACTAAGTTTCTCATCTTCTAGCTCACATAAATCATCTAGAAGTTGAAATGCAACTCCCATATGATGACCTAGTCGGTGAAGTGCTTTGGCCTGTTGAAATGTCGTATTCTCTGTTTGGAGATATGCTCCAACAATGGCCAGTTGAATGAGTCTAGCCGTTTTAAGTTTATGCGTAAGAACGAGATTCTCAAAACTCTCAGTCATTTGGTGATCAAGGTCTAAGGCCTGGCCAAGGATTAGTCCTTTTGCTCCTAGACACCAGTGAGCATAATTTAATATTTCATATTTATTATTACATTTAATTTTATTAATAAGATTAAAGCTTAATCCGTGGAGTGCATCTCCGGCCAATAAGGCCTGCCACTGACCAAATTTTGCGTGTGTCGAAAGTCTACCGCGACGATATTGGTCGTCATCCATGCATGGCATATCATCATGAATAAGTGTATATGTGTGATGGATTTCTAATGCGCACGAGAAGCTCTTAATTGAATTATGTGCATCTTTATTGTCTAAATTGATACCAAAGTCCATGGCCGTTGCATATGCCAGGAGAGGGCGAAATAACTTACCAGCAGGAAGAAGAGAATAGTCATAAATTTCATGGAAAAAATTTTGATAACTATGTTTTTCTATTAGCTCTTTTAGGTCAGCTTCGATATGCTGCCTTGCGTTTTTTATATCCAGATTATTCGTCGTTTGCATCGATTAAAGATGCTCTAATTTGTCTTAGTAGTCAACTAGAACTATGGACTATGGCTTTACGATAATTGGTGTTCCAGGGTTTCCAAGAGTACCGTTAATTCTCATATGATAGAAGCCTTGTTCGTCTGGTTGACCGTTTCCTAAAATAAGATTCAAAATAGCAAATTGTTCAATAAATTCTGGAGAGAACTTAACTTGTGCTTCAATCTCTAACTTCGATCTTTTAATATTGATTTTATCCAGGTCAATAATCCCACTGGCCTTAGCACGGATAGGTGAGTCTTGAGTTCCAAGAATAAGCTCTTTTATCTCTATTGGTCCACCATCAGATGATGCTTTTAAAGATAGGTTATTAATTGCTAAAGTTGGAATTTCAAAACTTTGAATGATCTGTGATGGTATAACTAAGTCTTTTGAACGTAGATATATATCGAGATCTTTAAGTGCTTTTAAATCAGTGCTAACAAGGGCCTCTATATCGATATTTCCATTGATTGAAACTGGACCCAGCATTGGCCTAAGTGATTCTAGATTAATTCTTGTCTCTTCTAATTTTAGATACTGAGTAGAGAAGTTATGAATTGATTTAATATTCAATGTACTATCAAAACCATTGATTTTATCGATTTTAGAAGAAAAGCTAATTCCAATAGGTGCGACACTTGGAAGACCAAGTGAAACGTTAGCAGATTTTATCGTTAGAGCATCTGGTGTACGTAAGCAGCGTCCAGAAACTTCAAGCCCTGATAACTCTAGGCCAGGTAAGAAGTAACTTAATTGTGCTTTCTTATAGAATATTGGACACTGGCGATTCTTTTTTAGGCCACTTTGTAATAGCCCATATATTTTATCTTCAAAAGAGAAGTTTGCTAAAAACCCTATAATGACTGAAGAGAAGGAAAGGACAATAATAAGAAATATTGTTTTCTTATTAAGCTTATAAGTTTCTTCTTGTATATTATTTTCGTTCTTGCTCATCGTTTCTTGCATTAATCGGCCTTCGTATAAAACTCAAAAGTAAACTTACCTGAGACAAATTTTGTGTCTTTCGTACGTTCTAATTCTACTTCTGTAATAATTACTTTGAAGCGTCTATGTAATTCATTGAGTAGACCTACGAGGGCCTTATTTGTAAATTTGTTAATCATAAGATTTGTTTCGATTCGACTAATAGAGCCACCAAGGTTTGAACGACTAAAACCATCAACAGAGACTTGATTAGATTCGATATCAAAACGAGTTAGAGAGTTACTTAACATTTGTACAAAGTCCGGCTTTTCATAGATCTTTGCATCAGATATTATTCCACCTTCTTGAGTTTTAAGTTGAACATTTCCTTCCTTAAAACTAATGATTGAATCTTTAAGCTCCAGTCTTGTCGTTAATTCATTTTTTTGAATCGTTCTAAAAATAAAGACACCGGCCAAAAGTAGAATAGGGATAATAAGAGTTACAGCAGAAAAGAATTGATTGATAATTCTTTGTTCTGTTTCGGAAAATGCTCTTAATTGATCAGCTGTTGATTGAAAGAAGTTAGATGATCTTGCTTCTTCAATTTGCTTATCAATTGCAATATCAATTTCTTTAAATAAACTTTTATCACTCATATTCTATTTGCCTTTAAAGCTAATGATTACGCTACTTTGTTTTGACTCGTCTATATTTGCTTCGTTAACATTTAATTTTTTTAGAACCTTAATGAGTTGGTCGCGATCTCGTTGCGTCTTTGTGTTGAACTCAGCATAACCGCTAGTGAGGTCACCACTATACTTTGTTAATGAAACTTGAGTATTTCTTTTAATTGCTTCAGTTACTGTGTGAAGGTTTTTAAGTGCACTTGAAGTAGGGACACTTTCTAATACTTCTAAATCGATATTAATTGCCTTGTTCTTACGTTCAACAATCTTTTGAAGTCTTTCTGGTCTTTTTCTTAAGTAAGCAGTTTGTTTTCTTGTTAAATTTAGATCACTTGTTTTAATAAGTTGTCTTATTTCACGGTTAGTTGTCTTTATGTCATTGTTTATGAAATAGAATGATTCAACGAGAAGGCCTGCAATTATAATGAGACAAACAATTGCAACACGATAAAAAGAAAAAATTGTATTTTCTAGTTTGATTCCATCTTTTAGGGCCGAGGCAAATTCTTTAGTAAAGAAATTCTTTGCTGGTTCTTTGAAAGCATTAGTCGCACCCATTGTGTAACCAAGCGTGAGGGCATTGTACTCGTGTGTTGATACCATCTTCTCAAGACCCGGTGACATAAATTGAGAAACACTAACTTTTAATCTTTCAGTAATATAATTATCAATATTTTTAATATTTGCACTTCCACCAGTAAGGTAAATATGCTCAATACTTTGACCTGTCTTTACTCGATGGCCTAGAAGCCAACGATCAATTTGTGACAGTAGATCCTTAAATGTTTGATGCATCATCAGTGCGAAATCTTGTTGCTCTTTTGTAACACTATCAAGCTGAGACTTTGTTAAAAAGAAGCTATTTTCATGCTTGAAGATACGCGCTTCACTTGGCCCAATGTCATAAGTTTTAGAGATCGCCTCATCAATTGCGGCACCTGCAACGTATGAAATATGGTGTGTATAAATAATTCCATTATAAACAAGATACGCCTTAGTTGTTTCGTGACCGATATCTAAGATACATACATTTGATTCGATTTTCTTTTCTTCAACGAAACTTTGATAAACACTTAACTCGGAAGTTAGGTTAGAAGGTACTGTATGATAGGCTTGTAGGAAATTGCGATATGTTGCAAAAACATTCTTTTCTGCAATTTGTACAATAGCAGAAAATTGGCCATTAATTTTCTTATAGAGATTCACAATATAGTGAGTATCAATAATATTAAAAGGAAGATCCTCTTCAAGTTGAAAAGGGATCATAAGCTCAGCATCTTTTTTATTCTTTGCTGGCAAATCAAGATAGCGATTTGTTAAGAACTCATTTGGTAATTGAGTGATAATTCTTCCATGGAAGTTTTGATCCTGGAGGTATCCAGAAATAATTCTTTGTTGTAACTCATGAATAGAGATATCAATTTCATTTGGCCCTCTAACATCTTCAAGTAGAATCTCTTCTAACTCTTCAATGATGAATTTCTTCTTTTGAACTCGGCCTTCAATAAATTTGATACTGTACGTACCACAGTCAATAACTAAAATGCTCATAAATTTATTTTACCAAATTTCAATAACTTTGCTGTTACTTTTTATAATGAAAATTTTGCCATGCAAAAGGAGGGAAGTTAGTATGTACGGATTTCTACAACTCTTGGCCTTAGAAGATAGTATTTACTTTCTTCATTTTGTTGCTGCTGACCTTGAGTAGTCTGGTTTGTTCCTTGGTTATTTACTTGGCCATTATTAGAGCCTTGATTGAGTGAACCAGTTTGTCCTTGTGAGTTTGTTGAAGGTGATTGAGGCTTGATTGGTAAGTCGATAAAAGCAGTCAACTTATAGGTAGAGTTTCCATAAGTGCCGATGGACTCAAGTTTAAATAATTTTCCACCAGTTCCAATAACAATGTCAGCATCTGCAAACTCTTTAATTCTCTTATCATATTCACTTGCATCGATGGCACCAATTCGCCCCGTGAGAAGAGCTTTAAAGTCCTTTTCTGTTTTAAAAGGTGTTGCCGTAATACCTGACTCTTCATCTCCGTCACGGTATTTAAAAAACTCTTCAAGTGCCACATCTGACATTTCTGGAAAGAGAACTTTTAATTGATTAAGAGTGATTTCATTGACGTTAATTACAGATACGTTGTGAATGCTAATACGGTCTTTAATTAAGTTTACGATTTCATCATCCCAGCCAGCTAGAGAGTAGAGCTCGTCTGTTGTCTCAAATGCTGCATGTTTTGCTTCAATTCCCTCATTTTGATAAGTTCTTTGAATATCGGCCTTCTCAGGCTCATCGTAATCATTTTCTCCAGATACGTAATATTTCAATTCTTTTACTAGTAACCTGGGATCTAAATTCGAGTAGTGTAGAGCGAATGTTTCACTATTTTCAATCTCTTCTCTAAAAGTTTTCTCAAGCATTTCAATAAAAGTTTTTTCCATAAACTCATGTGGCTTTAGTGACTGGCCACTTCCTTGTTGCGATGAGCTGCTCTGAGAAGAGCTATTGGCATTTTGATTGATTGGCTTAATAACTCTTAGTGTATTAGGGTTTAGAAATCCTGTAATCGATTTTAAGCTAACTGAAAGAGTCCCCTGAATGAATGATTCATCTTCAAACTCAGCAATCGCATTCTTTTGTAGGGCCGACATCTCTCCAGTTGTAGGAATTGGAATCATAAATGGCTGTGTCGCAATCGCTTCAATATCACTTTTTGAAATAGTATTTTGAAGTGAAGTATTATCTTCTAATTTATTCCATGCTTCACGATACACTTTTAGAATTGAAAGAGCATATTGTAGACCTGCTTCAGCATTTAGCTTTGCTTGGGCCTTATCAACTTGGTGCTCAATGCGAATTTTGTTAAGCTTTGTCTCATAAGTAAATTGTGCCAAGAGAACAGTCAAGATAGCAACCGCCGTTGTTACCATGATAATAGCAATACCGGAATTGTTCTTTAATATAATGTTAAAAGTGCTATTTTTTGACTTCATATTTCTCTTTTAAATCTTCAGTTGTATCAAACGTAGGCCATAGGACTCTTACTGTTCTTTCTATCTCAAATTCATCGCCATTTTTTGAAACGTAGTCTAGGTTCAGTTTTATTAGTCTTGGCGTATTTCTTAACTTATTTAATTCTTTTAATGATGCAACAAACTTTTCTTTTTCTGGACTATAAAACTCAAAGTAAAAATCCCTTAAGTTATTAATGACAGCGTACTCTTTTGCATCTTCCCAATCTAGCTCTGTATCATAGAGGTTTTGTGAAATTACTGTTCTAGTTAATGAGTAAGGAGCTTCTTTATTCTTTTCTTCTTCATCAACTCCTGATGTTTCAGTTGTTACAACGCGATATCGAACCCAAATCAAATTAGACTGCTTTGAGTTTTTTATAAGTCTTCGGTTTGCAGAAGTCATAAAAATTAGCGAGCCTTTCTCTTCATTAATAAGAATAGGGATCGGAATATTACTAGATGATAAATTATCAAAGTTCTTATTTTGATAGAGGTGAGAAGTCATCACTGGAGGATTCGTGTTCTGAGTTTGAGACTGACTCTGGCCTTGTGTTTGTGAACCAGGTTGTCCACTTCCAAGTTGTGAGCCTGAAGTACTTGAGCGCTGGCTTTGCTGATATGTCTTAGCAAATAATTTATTATCTTCTGACTTTTGTGATTCAAAATATAGAGGAGAGTGGATTAACTCGAGGTCTCTTTGAATTCGCATAAGACCAATTTCTAATTGAAGTCTTTCTCTGTCTTCTGAAGTTATTCGATCGTTTGTTGTGGCACTACTATCGACAATTTGATAAATGGCCGTCATGAGAAATGAAAGAATAGCAATAGCAATTAAGACTTCGATTAATGTGAAGCCAGCTTTATTTGCTAATATCTTTTCATCTCTTTTATAAACCATTTATTTGAACTTTGTATTTTTCGTTTGAGATCCAAGTACTTAATGAAAATGACTCTTCAGTCGTTTCGTCTTTTACTGTTACACGAACCTGCCAAATTAGTTTTTCTAAATTATCTTTAACAACTGAAAAAATTTGTTTTTGAATAGAGTTGTTACTGTCATCTCCATCTTCAGGAGTTTCTTGACCTGTAATTTTTTCGTAATCGGGAACAATAAACTTATTCCATTCTACGCTGTAGCTAATATTTTCGTTTTCTTCAAACTTTCCTGTTTCAGCTTTTAAAGTTAGGCTTTCTTTAAGCTCTGGTGGGTAGGCCACTATTTCATTGACCTTTTTAACAGCGTATTCACGCAGAGTGATCTCTGAGCGCATCTCTATTGAGTCTGTAATATTTAGACCTTGTGCTGTAATATATGCAGTAATGAATACTGCAAATATAGCAAGTCCTATAAGAACTTCAATTAATGTGAAACCAGAGTTGTTTTTTAGTTGCTTAACCATTCGTCATACAATTCGTTTGCTTTTTCAATTAACTTCTCAACATAGTCTTCGTTTCCAAAGTTGACACCTTCAAGTGCTACGTACTCTCTATTAATTACTTGAGAGTAAGGCTCGGTTGAAAGAGCAACCATTTCTTCTTCTGTTGCTAAGATAATTATAACAGAATCTTTTTCACCTGTCGGGTAAAAGTAGACGAAAGGTTTTCCCGTTGTATGGAGTTTTTGTGTCAGGGTGCTTCCAACGGCGACAATTTTAACTGCACCACTAGGCGTAAAGTCATCGGCGTTAAACTCTGGTAGAGGTGTGAAGCGTCCAGATGACTTCATCTCTTCTTGCTCTTCTTCAGTTAAATCATCAAAGTTTCTTGTGCCCTCTATGTCGATAACAAAGTCATTACTTTGGGCAATTTCAAGAGTTGGTCTTTGATCAAGTTCTTCTAAAGGAAAACCAAGGCGAATAAACTTATTTTGAAGGCTTGCTTCATCACTAGAGAAGCGAATAATGCGTTCAATATTATTGATTGTTTCATCGAGATTGCGGCGACTTGAAAAAGAGGTTCCCACAACCATGTAGAGCAGTAAAGATGCTAAGGCCATGGATACCAGAATTTCAATTAATGTAAAACCTGATTGTCCATGGCCTCTATGCATGATTACCTTTAATCTTTAATTACTTTCTATCTCTTAGGTATAGATCTTTAGCGAAACCTTCTCCGCCTTCTTCATTATCATTACCATAAGACATAATATTGTACGTCTTACCATCAGAAGTATAAACGTATTCCATATCCCATGGATCTAGAGGGATTTGATCTGCATCAATAAATCCATTTGGTGGATAGTTACGACACTCACGTCCTCCTGAAGGCTTTGATAGAAGTGCTTCTAGACCTTGTTCTGTAGTAGGGTAGAAGTTACACTTTCTTCTAAAGTCTTTTAGAAGTGATTCAAGTGACTTCATCTGAATGTTAGCTGATTTAACACGACCTTCTTCTAATGAATCAAAAACTTTACCTGCAATAAATGTCCCCATTAATGAGATAAGTGTTAATGCAATTAGAATTTCAATTAGCGTCATACCTGCTTGGTTTTTTAAAGCCTGAACCTTAAAAAAGTTTTTAAAATTGTAATCTTTCAAAATAAATCTCCTTAAATATCTTCTCTTCCTAAAATCAAGTTAAGCTTAGTTGATTGAGTTGAGCTCCATCATTGGAACAACTACCGACATTACAATAAATGCAACGGCACCACCCATTCCCACCATCATAATCGGTTCTAAAACAGATGTTAACCCACTTAGCTTAGATTCTACCTGATCTTCGTAGTTTTCCGCAATAATGTTAAGCATTGGCTCAAGTTCCCCTGACTTCTCTCCTAGGCTGATCATGTGTGTCACCATAATAGGAAAGTGTCCAGATTGAGCCAAAGGCGCTGCCATTGAAGAACCTTCAGATATATTAACACGTGCACTCTCAATTGCATCCTGCATGTGGACATTGCCGATTAGATTTTTGACAATTTTCATGGCAGCAAGAATTGGAACACCCGAATTCAATAGAGTTGATAGAGTTGAGGCAAAACGTGAAACGTTTACCATTGTTATAAGTTGACCAAAGATTGGTAGCTTTAAAGTTAATGAGTCCCAACGTGAACGGCCTTTCTTTGTATTGATATAGCGTTTAAATAACCAGAAGGCACCGAAGAGACCAACGATAACGGCCCACCAGTATTGTTGAAGAAAGCTTGAGAGCCAAATTGAAATCTGTGTTGGTAGGGGAAGCTCTTTTTTCATTGAGACAAAGATTTTTGTAATCTTTGGAATAACGAGAACTAGAATAACACCCATAACGGTTGCACCAACAATAAGCATAATTATTGGGTACATCATGGCACCCTTCACTTTATTTTTTAATTTAACTTGCGCTTCTGTAAATTCAGCAAGACGTAGTAGAACGATGTCTAAAGTTCCTGATTGTTCACCAGCTTCAACCATGTTGACATAGATATGGTCAAAAACTTTTGGGTAATCAGCAAGGGCGGCAGCAAGGGAAGAACCCTCGTTAACCTTTTGTCTTATTTCTGAAAGTATAACCTTAAGTTTTGGGTTTTCACATTGCTCGATTAAAGCATTAAATGATTCAACAATTTGAATTCTTGCCTTAATAAGCGTTGCTAATTGTCTTGTCATTAATGAGAGATCATTAATTGAGATTGTGCTACCAAAGTTGATTTCAAAAGATGCTTTTGATCCCGATTTATGCTCTTTTATTGATGTGAGCATAATACCTTGAGCGCGAATTTTTGCCTTTGCGGCCAATTCATTTTCGGCCGTAATATTGCCTTTCTTCTCGCTACCTGTACGATCAATACCTTTATAATCAAAAATGGCCATGTATTACTCTTTTCTTTCTTCTTCTGTTTCAATATTGATGGCACGATTCATTTCAGATATAGAAGTGATACCTCTAAGAACCTTCTCAATGGCGTCATCGCGAAGTGTCTTCATTCCAGCTCTTTGTGCCGCACGTTTAATCTTTCCAGAGGGTGCAGAGTTAATAATCATCGTTCTGATCTCGTCGTTAATCATAAGAAGCTCTGCAACTACTGTCATTCCAGAGTATCCTTTGTTATCACAACTTGGACAACCTACGGATTCATAGACAGTGTGTCCTTCAGGAATCGCCTTAATACCTAATACTTCAAGATCAAATTTCGTAATTTCTTTTGGTCTCTTACACTCACTACAAAGTGTACGAATAAGTCTCTGTGCTAGTGCGCCAGATAGGGAAGAGGCAATCATAAATGGCTGTACACCCATGTCAATTAGACGGTTTGGAACAGAAGAAGCATCGTTGGTGTGAATTGTTGATAGAACAAAGTGACCTGTAATCGATGCTTGAATTGCCATTTCCGCTGTTTCATAATCCCTCGTTTCCCCAACCATGATAACATCAGGGTTTTGACGAAGAATAGCTCGAAGTGCTTTAGCAAATGATAATTCAATTTTGTGATTTACCTGAATTTGTGAAATACCTGGTACTTCATATTCCACCGGGTCTTCAACTGTAATGATCATACGATCAGGAGTGTTGATACGACTTAGCATTGCAAAGAGAGTCGTTGACTTACCGTGACCAGTTGGCCCTGATACGTAAACAATTCCATCTTTTCTTTGTGATAGGGCATCGAGATCATTTAGAACCTTCCCATGGAAGCCTAAGTGATCCAGTTGAAGGATATTATTATCCTTTTCTAGAATCCTCATAACAATACGTTCACCATTTTGAACTGGTACTGTTGAAAGACGAATATCAATATCTTTTCCGGCCATCTTAATTGGAATTCGGCCATCTTGTGGCATACGCTTTTCTGCAATATCTAGTTTTGCCATAACCTTAATACGTGAGGCAACAGCAGAGTGAGTTTTTAGAGGTTGTCTTAAAACTTCCGTCATAACTCGGTTGATACGAAAACGATAAATCGACTCTTTTTCATAAGGTTCAATATGAATATCTGTTGCACGCTCTTTAACAGCTCTAAAGATAATAGAGTTAACAAAGCGTATAACAGGAGCCTCGTCAGCTCCAGCATCAAGGATATCAATTGGCCCATCTAGGTCGAGAGTTTCATCAAACTCGTCCTCAAGAGATTGAACCATATTCTTATTAGCTTTCTCGTAAACTCTGTTGATTGCATCATTAACTTTTAAAGGCTGAGCAACTGAGACATGAATATCTTTTTTAAAGATTTCTCTTAAATCATTGATGGCATCAAAGTTAAAAGGGTCGGTGATAATAATTGAAACAAAGCGTGGTGTTTCTAGTACTGGAATTAACTCCTGACTTTTAGCATAGTTAATCGGAATATTAGTAATGAGTTCAGGGTCAATCGTATCAACATCAATTTCAGTTTCATAAGGAATATCAATTTGATGACAGATTACTTTTGTGATGTCATGCGGATGAATGTAATTCTTCTTTAAGAGAATTTCTCCAATTAGCATTCCCGATTCTTGTTGAATATCCAGGGCCTCGTCAAGTTGTTCACGAGTGAGGGAAGTGTGCTTAATTAAAAGCTCACCAATTTTCTCTTTTCCCTGTTCAAATGTTTCTAGCACTTGGTTTCTCATATACTGTGTATGCCTTTATAACTCTTACTTACTAATGATAACGTCTTTATTACTTGTTTTAATTCTTACTTCATTGTCTTTTTTTGAAGCAGCTTTTTTAGACTTTACCTTCTGAACGATATCTTCATACTTTGGTTTATCAACAGGAGCGCTACTGTTTAAGTCCATCTCCTGATTTTGAACACCTTTCTTATTCTGATCTTTGTAGTAACGGTTACGACTTTCATCATAAAGTGGACCGTCTTGTTGTTTCTTGGCCTTATTGTAAAGTCCTTTGGCCGTTGATTTAAACGGATCGTTTTCACCATGGTATTTCTTCAGGTGAGAGGCACGACGATTTAAATTCTCTTTAACAGTTTCAGCAACATCTTGCTGGTAGTTATCTAAAATACTTGGTGTTAAGAAAAATAACATATTAAGTTTTTCAGTCTGTGTACTTGTATTCTTAAATAGCCAGCCTAGGACAGGGATATCACCAAGTAGTGGAACTTTTGAAACAGAGTCAACTGTCTTGTCTCGCATTAAACCACTCATGGCAATTGTGTCACGATCTCTTACTGTAACTGTTGTAACTGCACTTCTAACAACTGTACCAACACCGACGTTTTGAACACCTGATGGAAGGGCACGGCTAGAGAAGTCTTCTAGGTTCTGATCAATCTTAAGTTTGATATAACGAGTAACCTTATTAATTTGTGGTGTAATCTTAAGTTTAAGAGTTACGTTTTGTGTTTCAAGTGATGTCGTTGTCGACCCATTTGAAGCTTGTGTCTCTTTAGGCACAGGAATCTTCTCACCAACTTCAAATACACCTTCTGTATTATCTTGAACGAGTAGTTGAGGAGTCGAGAGAACATTTGTGTCACCGTGACTTGCAATCGCTGAGATCAGTGCGTTCACTGAATCGATCTTAACAGTTTGCCCACCAACATCAACTTCAACTTCGTTTCCGATACCAATACCTGCAAATAGTCCACCGATTGATTGCCATGAACCTGAAAGTAGTTGAGTTAGTGTACTTCCTGAAGAACCTTGCAGTGAACCAGCTCTATCAGCAGCACCTGTACCGTAGGCTCCAACAATTGATACACCTAAGTCTCTTGACTTAGAAATATTTGTTTCCATAATTAGACCTTCAACAAAGACTTGGTCTTTAGGTTGGTCTAGTTTCTTGATTACTTTTTCAAGTGTTAGCCAATCAGTAGGAGAGGCAGTAACAACAAGAGCGTTATTTGATTTGTCTGCTGTAATTCTAACTTCAGCATTGAATAATTCGTTTTCATCATCGTTACTTGCTGCTCTCGAGAAGCGTGATCGTCTCGTCGTTCTCGATGTTCTAGAGCTTCCTGAGCTACTAACTAGTTCAGAAAGTGTCTTAGACATATCCTCGGCATCACCGTGGTAGAGGTAGTAAACATGGATTTGCTCATTATTTGAAGCGACTAGCTCAACATCAAGTTTATTAATTAACTCTTTTAATCTCTTTGCACCACTTGAGTTGGCCATGGCGATAATAGAATTTGTTCTTGGCTCAGCAGTAAGTTTTGAAATACTTTGTCCTCCGCCATCATTACTACGACGTGCGGTCTTCTTTGATGTGTCATCCTTGAGGATTTTATCGAGAAGCTTTGCAATTTCTGAGGCAGAAGTATTTTTAACAGGTATAATTTGAAGCGTTTCTTCGTGTCCTGGAACATCGATGAACTTAATTAAGCTCATAAGACGATTAATATTAGAACCTGTATCTTGAATGATAATTGTATTTGTTTGTTTAATTTCAATAATACGCCCATAACGAGACATAAATGGTCTAAATGAACGAGAGACCTCTGTCGAGTCAATATTCTTTAGGGCAATAATCTTCATTAAGTAATTTTCAGTTTCTGGAACGTAGTTTCCCGTGTAGATCTTTGTTGGGATATAACGAATATCTCTTGCTTGAACAATCTTATAGAATGCACCTGATTTAACCATTGTTAAACCATTCATATTAAGAGCTGCTAGGTATGCCTTCCATGCATCTCCAACTGTAATTGGAGTAGGTGCAGAGATTGAAATCTTTCCTTTAAGGTCTTTGTCGATAATAAGATTGAGACCAGTAAGCTTTTGCATATGTTTTGTCAGATCTTGTAGGGATGTATCTTCAAAGTCAAAGCTAGTAACAATTTCAGGACCAAAAGCTGTTTCTGGATTTAGGTTTACATAGGCATCATCAGTTTTCTTTGGTTGATTTGCAGTTCTTCCAAAAGCATCACTCCCTGAAGTCGCTGTACTTGTGTTAAGTAAGTTTGCTGCAGATGGTCTGTCGCTGCTATCGCGATTAACTTTCGTCTTTGACTTAAACTGTCTAAACTGCGCTTCTGCATATGGTGTAGACAGGCAGAGTAGTGAAAGTGCTGAAAGATTTAAAAATAGTTTCTTCATCCGTGATCCCTATGATTTAATCAACAAAGTTATAATTAAAGCTTTGGTGAACGCCATTGCGTTTGATACCTAATTCGTAATAGTCCGTAGACTTAATTTTTCCAAACATCCCCATAATCTGGTTCATGTTATTTATTTTTGCGCCGTTGATTTCGCAAATAATGTCATCATTTTGAACATTCAGGTAAGAGTAGATTGACCCTGGCTTTACCTGTGTCATTTTAAAACAAAGTGAACCATCTGGATTCTTAATTGTAATGGCCTTAGCTTGAGTCAAAACATCACCAATATTACTTAGTAGCTGATCTCTTAATTGCTTCTTGATCTTAAAGTTATTACCTTCAACTTTAATATCTTTATTGAATTCAGGCATCACATCCTTTGCTCGACTAGGAGGAAGGATCTTTGTTTTTGTTTTACGTGCAAAACGTCTCGCACGATCATCTACATTTTCAATATATTCACATTCACCTGAGCGAAGGTTTTTAAAGATAACCTTTTGACGTGAAATATTTCCAATCTCTGCAATATTATCAATCTTACTTCCAATCCTAACGTTTAAACGCTTTCCTCGGTTTGTAATACTTGCAACAGACTTTTTATTATTTTGTAGAACAACTGTGTTAATTAGTTTCAAGCCAAGCTTTGATTCCGCTTCGGCGCTACGACAAACTTTTATAATATTGCGTGGCTTCTTAGGCTTATCTTCAACTTTTTCGTTCTTATCCTCTTGGATATTGAAAGGATTATAATTTCTTATATTAGCAATAGGACGATTATACTCATATGTTTGTGGACGACTAAATGTTGTCTGAATTGAAGAGCCTTCACCTTTATCTTTTAAATAGAGTGCGGCCATCTTTCCAACTTGATAGAGTAGGACGAAGCTAATGGCCAAGATAAAGTAACGATGCACCTGTGGACGATTCTCTGAACTAAGTAAGTTTGGTAGAAAGTATTGTGGCCCACTTAGTTGTTGCTTGCCTTTCTTTCCTGTTACATTAGCTGTTGAGAGCTCATCTCTTTTTGATTTGATACGATCAAGCATACGTTGCATTACGTTGTACTTATTTGCATCTTCATCTTCTTCTATTTCATCAACTTCAAGCTCATCGTCGTCTTCAGAGTCATGAGAATCATTATTCTTTTTTAATTTATTTTTTAATTTGCTTAAGAAGCCAGCGCTTTGCTCATCATCTGCTGATAGGTCATCAATATAGACTTCTAACGTTGGATCTTCCACCGCTGGGGGAGTTGGAGGAGTATCCTCTTCTTCAACTTCTAGATGATCTTCACCATCGAGTTCTTCATACTCTTCTTCGTACTCTTCATTATCGAAGTCTGCTTCTACTTCTTCCTCATCTTCATATTCTTCGTATTCATCAGATGGAGGTGTCTCAGGAAGATTTTCACTAGTGTACTCAGCATCATCCTGATCCTTCGACAGTTTCGATTTAATTTTTGAAAAGAATCCTTTCTTTTTCGTCATTCAATTTCTTCTTGAAAGTTTTTATATTTTAATACCTTATAGTATTTTAAGGTTGTTTACCCAAAGCATCAACCATTGATATATCTGGTAAGATTTTTCTTAAGGAAAGCAGAGCGTTGTGCTCGGATAATCATAATATCTGTTTACTTTGCGTATTTGACAATTGTCGTGCTAAAATGTCAGGGAATTCTAGTCAATCAATACTCTAATATAGTTAGAAGGATTTAAAAAAGGACTTAATGATGAGTGAAGAGAAACAAATGATGGACTCCATTGTTGGAGACCTGTTCTTTGGTGAAGTTAAAGAAGAAAACGTTTTTCCATTTCCAGGTTTTACTGAAGAGCAGCAAGACTTTGGTCGCGAAATGGTTAACGCTGTTAGTAAATTCTGTGAAGATGCACTAGACTGCGAAAAAATGGATGAAGAGTCCGTTATTCCTGATGAAGTTATGAAAGGGCTAGCTGAACTAGGTCTTTTTGGTATGGGTGTTAACGAAGATCTAGGTGGTCTTGGTTTAGATTACACTCTATATAGTCGTGTTTTTGCTGAAGTTGCTGCATTTGATGGCGCTGTTGCAACAATGATTGGTGCACACCAGTCAATTGGTTATCGCGCACTTCTTAATGAAGGAACAGAAGAGCAAAAAGCAAAGTGGCTTCCACAACTTGCTACTGGTGAAAAGTTAGCATCATTTTGTCTAACTGAGCCAGGATCTGGTTCTGATGCTTATTCTATTAAGACTAAGGCCGTTGATAATGGTGATGGTACTTATACATTAACTGGACAAAAACTTTGGATCACTAATGCTGGAACAGCAGAGTTCTACTCAGTATTTGCTAAAACTGATCATGAAATTGATGGAGAAACAAAAGAGAAAATCTCTTGTTTCATCGTTGAAAAAGGTATGGAAGGTGTCTCTTTTGGAGAAAAAGAGAAGAAGATGGGGATCAGGGCCTCTGAAACTCGCGCCGTATACTTTGATAAAGTAATTGTTCCAAAAGAAAATATCATTGGTGAGCTTGGAAAAGGTTTCAAGATTGCTATGAACGTTCTTAACTCAGGACGTCTATCACTTGGTGCAGGTTGTGTCGGTGGTATGAAGACTCTACTAAAGATGGCAACTGAGCACGCTAAAGGGCGTAAGCAATTTGGTGCACCAATTGCTGAGTTTGGTTTAATCCAAGATAAACTTGCTCTTATGGCAGCAAGAATTTATGCAACTGAATCAATCGTTTACATGACGACTGGAAATATGTGTAAAGGTCTTAAAGATTATTACTTAGAGACAGCTGTTTGTAAGGTTTATGGTTCTGAAGCACTATGGGAAGTATGTGATCAAGCAATGCAAATTGCGGCCGGTAACGGTTATATGAAAGAGTATCCTTATGAAAGATATATGCGTGACTCACGTATTAATATGATTTTTGAAGGAACAAATGAAATTCTTAGAATCTTCCTTGCTCTTTCTGGTATTAGAAATCCTTCTGAAAGTATGAAAGAGTTAGGTAAAGCGGCAGACGTTTCTAAAGCACTACAAGATCCAATTAAATCAGTTGGTGTACTAACAAACTTTGCACGTGGTCGTTTCTCTAAAATGATTGGTCAACGTCTTATTACTAAGCAACATGAAAAGCTAGATAAAGAAGCAGGGAAGTTTAACTCTCTTCTTGGTCAATTTGCGATTCAAGTTGAAAATACACTAATGAAGTACGGTAAGAATATTATTGGAAATGAGCTTCCACAAAAGAGAATTGCTGAAATGGCAATGAATCTTTATGTAATGCTTGCAGTAATTTCACGTACAACTTCTATTTTAAACAGTGAAAAAGTTGATCAGGCCAAGAAGGACTATTGTCTTAACCTTGCTCGTGTAGCACTAAAAGATGCTAGAGCAGTAGTTGTAACAAATCTTAAGTCAATGACAAATCACGATGATAAGATTGTTAAAGCAACTTCAGATATGGTTTGTGATAATGATGGTTACGGATTAGACATTATTAACTTCTAATTTCTCTAAAAAAATATTTTTCACAAATATTGGCCCTAGTTATTTGCTAGGGCCTTCTTTTTTCTATTATCATATAGGTATGAAAATTCACTACTTATTAGTCTTCGCTTTATTATTTAGTGCTTGCTCTTCTTTTAATAAGAAGAAAAAAGAAGTCAAAAGAAAGCGTGCAAAAATTAATTACGGCCCACAGAAGAAATCATCTGCATTTATTGATGTGACTCAGAAGGTTGGCCTTGCAAATATCGAAGCTTCTCGTGTTTATATTTATGATATCAATAGTGATGGGCTTGAGGATTTAGTTTTTCTAAGTGGGAATTATTCAACAGCTCAGTTCTATTTGGCCACAAAGAGTGGAGAATTTGTTAAGGCGAAGAATATTTACTTTGAGGATGATGTTCAAGCAACTTTTTTTCAGTTTTCTGACTTTGATAAAGATGGAACGACAGATGTATTAGTTGGGCTTCACAATCAAAAGTCGGCCTTAACGAAAAAACCGATCTCTATTTATTTGGGAAATAAGTCTCGCGGAAATAGTATTATTTTTAGAAAGGCACATGAATTTAAATTTGATTTCATCGCACCTATTACTAATGTAAACGTCTTTGATTACGATAATGATGGTGAATTAGATATGTTTGTTGCAAGTTGGTTTGACCGTCGTAACAAGGGGAAACCTGTTGCAAACCGACTATTTACGGCCAAGAAGAAAAAGGTCTATGAAATATCAGGGGCCTTAACTTCTGAACTGGCAATGCGAGGTGATGAAGAGTATAACGTCGCACCGACATTCTCATCTAGTATCTGTGATATCAATAATGACGGATATGCGGATATTCTAACTAGTAATACGGCCGGTTATCCTAATAAACTTTGGCTTTCAACTGAGCAGAATAAAGTTTTAAAATATGTGGATTATGGACCTCAGTCTGGTTATGCCATGGATAGTATTACCAGTGGTGGACGTTTTAATGGTGGTAATTCAACCTTTGCTATTTGTGGTGATTACAATAATGATGGTTATTATGATATTGCCATGGGAGAGGTTTCAAAGTCTCTTGATCTCGACTATCGTGACCGTTCAAGTATCCTCACAAATAGAGGTCTTAAAAAGATTTCATTTTTAAGAACAGAATATACAAATGATGGTGCACTTACTAATTGGAACCAAGGTGATATGCGCGGACTTTGGAGTGATCTTAATAATGATGGCCTCATTGACCTAATTGTTGATAATTCGGGGTTTCCCCCGCACACAAGACTCGTTAGTTTTGTACAAGAAAATGATCACGAATTAGTAAACCGCTCTAAAGATTACGGTATTGATATTGTAAACCCAAGCTCAACTGTAGTCTTTGACTACAATGGTGATGGAAGAAATGATCTTTTAACAATTCAAGTTAATACCAGAGATGCACGCATTAAGCCGCGTGTTTATCTTTTTGAAAATAATTTACCACAGAAGAACTTTATTAAGTTGAAGCTTGAAGGTAAGAGGTCTAACCATGATGCAATCGGTGCAAAGATTATTGTTGTTACAGATAAAGGTCGTACACTAACGCGTCAACATTATTTTTCATATGGACAATTCCAACCACAAAACTCATCGATTGTTCATATCGGCCTTGGAGATGAAAAGGTTAGTGAAGTCATCATTGAATGGCCTTATCGCTTAAAAAGTGGAAAGAAGCTTCGAAGAAGTTATCCTGTTATAATGAATGATTTAACATTGATTAAAGAATAGGTGCTACAGAAGTAGCACCTAATATATGAAATTATAGATTATTTTTGATTAAAGAGATCATCTCTTTTACTTGCTTATCACTGGCCTTTCCATTGATTTTATAAATGATATTTCCGGCCTTATCAAAAACAATAATATTAGAATCATCATCTTTTACAATTCCGTCCCATTTTTTTACGACGACTTTTTCTAGGTCTTTAACATATAATGTATTAGGGTACTTCTTTTGCTTATCTTCAAGAGCACCTTCTAGGATTGAGTTAGGTAGCCAAGTTGCATCCATATTGATTACGGCAACTGAAGCGTATTTTTTTAGGTCAAATTTTTCAGCGGCCAGTGCTTCAGAAGCATGGTTATTTAAGTCTTTCTCATCTGGATCAACATAGAATAGTACGTGTACTTTGCCTTTTAGCTCTTTTGAAGACCAAGCATTTCCATTTAAGCGTCCGCCATTATCTCCTGAAATTTCTACTACTGGTGGTCTAATTGCAAATGATGCCACACTTGAAAGTAGTAGTGCCCCTAAAATCAACTTCTTCATAACCTCTCCTAATCGATAAATGTTTTATTGAATATTTGCTTAATATTCTTATTAAATTTTGAATCTTTCTTTAGCGTATGCTTAAGTATTTTTGTTCTTAAAGTATCGTTATATTCAACTAATTCCTGCATCAACTCGTCAAACTGATTTAATTCAATCACATTTGGGATACGTGTTTGAAAGAAGTCCTTTAGTTGTTTGATTCGATTCTTTTCAATGTCCAAAAAATTCGTCAGCTTATGTCCTTCTTGTCCATTATCGCTTCTCTTTTGAACCGGCGCAAACTCTTCTCCTAACACTTTTCGGATATGTTGATCAATTTTCTTAGCATCGTTATTATCATTATTGTCGTCGTTCATACTTTATCCCTTGGCCTCTTCTTCAAGAATTTTTAGAATCTTTTCAAGTTTACTTCCTTCCTTGGCCAATGATTTAATAATTCTTTGAGATGAAATTGTGCGAGAGAACTCGTCTAAGCATAGCTGAACATCTTCATTTCTTATGTTAGATGCTGAGATATCGATGAAGTCCAGTATTTTTTGTTCCTTAGTCGTAGGTCTCGTTGCTTCAAATTGATAATAGCTTGGGAGCTCTTCGATACTTTTGAAGATTGGAAACTTAGTCCAAATATCTTCGATATCGGAAATAATATAAAAAGGGTAAGGAAACTTAGGTGATAAGTTTTCCTCTTCCATAACATTGGAGAGAAGGCCAAGTAACTTGATAAGACGATCTCTTTTAAGGCGAGAAGCATCAAGGTAAACCGGTTGATGGCCAACACGATAATGTTTTAAATTTGCCTTGATTTCCACTTTATCAATGGACTTCAATTTGAATTCTTCAAGAATAGGAGTTTTCATTTAATTATTATAACAGTTTCTTGTGTTATTGATAAAGCGAATATAAGTCTGGAAAGTGATGGAAATCTCATTTATCATAGGTATATGGAATTGGACTACATAGAACTTCCCGAGGCATTTTGTCAGTTACTCATCAGTAACGTATCAAGCTCAAGTCAGACCTCTGTGGATCTTCAAAAATATATTTATCAATCACCGGCCATGGCAAGAATTCTCTATCGAGTTTTAAATGCTGGTGAAGAGACAGACCTCACTTCACTTATTAAGAAGTTTGGATGGCATGGGATTCGTGATCGTTTATTGGCCTATTATATAAACTTCTTAGAAAATAGTAATCATCCTCATTCAGTTTTAGTTGATAGTGTTGATGATATTACAAATCTAGAAGCTAGGTTTCGTGATAAAACAGTAAGTGGATATTCTAGACTAATATCTCTTGGCTTTTATTTAAAAGTCTCTTGTTATGAACAAGACTTAAAGTCATTGGATGAGCATCCTTATTTTCCATCTCGTAAAATCGATCAATTAATGGCCTCTGTTACAAATCGAAATATAAGAATTGATATTCTGATTTTGATGCTTGTGCATTTCTTAAAGTTTCTAGGTGAAGAAAAGCTTTTTGGATTAATTAAGGCCAAATCAAGCTTTGATATGATTGAGACTATGCTCGAACCAAATCAGAAACAATTACTACAAAAGAATTTAATAAATTATGCGCTTAGTATTGGGGATCTCGAACTAGTTGCGGCTAAGACTGTTTAGGATTCATTTAAAGGAAATATATGACTGAAAATAGTATTTGGAAAATGTTAGATGATCTATCAACAAAACGAGGGATCTCTGAAATTGTCATTAATGGACCAAATAGTGTTTTTGTTGAAAGGGCCGGAGAGTTCATTGGCCTAAATGTGAATATTAATAAAAAAGATATTCTCGACTTTGCTACAGAAGTTGCAATTTTTAATAAGAAAGAATTCTCAAATAATGATCCTATCTTAGATGGCCGTCTACCAGATGGCTCACGTGTTAATATTATTAGTGAACCATTTGCCTCAAGTGGTACATCCATAACAATTAGAAAATACCTCTCAAATAACTTTGAGCTCGAAAAACACGGAGCTCTCTTTAATATTCCTGAAAATGTCGTTCCATTTCTTATGGCCTTAATGCGCTCAAGAAAGAATATTCTAATCTCTGGTGGAACAGGTTCTGGAAAGACGACTTTTATGAATATGCTTTTAAAAGAAGTTGATCAAGGAGAGAGAATTATTACCATTGAGGATACTATTGAGCTTGTTTTAAAACAGCCAAACTCTGTTCGTCTTGAGGCAGGGCTTGATAAGAATATCTCAATGAGTGAGCTCGTTAAAAATACTCTACGAATGAGACCTGATCGAATCATTGTTGGTGAGGTTAGGGGAGCTGAGACTTTTGATATGATTCAGGCGATGAATACTGGCCACGATGGAAGTATGACTTCAATCCATGCGAACTCACCTGTTGAGTGTCTACAAAGAGTTGAGTCTCTCTTTCTAATGTCAGGCTTTGATCTGCCATATCATGTAGTTAGACGTTATATCTCCACGGCCGTTGATTATATTATTCAATTAGGACGCGGTGAGAATGGAAGACGTAAGGTTACTCAGATCATGGAAGTAAATTCTATGGAAGGTAATCACATTCTAACAACTTCAGTTTTTGAGACTGAAAATGATGAATTAATCTTCAGTGGAGCAGTTCCTTCAAGTGCTAATGATCTCCAGCATAAAGGGGATTTAGAGATCAATTATTGGAATACTCTTTAATTCACTATCATTGTCGCATCAATCTTAGTGAAAATATTCTCATTCATCTCATCGGAGTGAATTGCCGTGATGAGACAATGATGGTCGATATCTAAAATAAAAGCAGCGATGGGAGTAATGATCAAGGACTCATGAGAGCCTTTGGCCTTTAGTTTCATTGCGGCTTCGCTGAGTTTAAATAAGTCCCTATCATTTAATTCAATCTGACGCTGAGACATTCTCTTTTGTGCATGTTTTGAAATTGATAATTGATTAATGACTCTTTCCATACAAACCTTCCATGGTTATTGTTAAAGTCATTTTGCCACCTTGCCCATTATTAGCGGTAGGTGGGAAGCGGTAAAGAAAAGCTTATAATTTCTTTAGCTCTTTTAATTCCATGAGAATTCCAAGCTGTTGATGACGTAAGCTTAGACATTTTGATTGAAAGTAGTAATTTCTCGTTTGATTAAAAAGTGAATTGATTTGTTTTTTAAGGTCCTTACCAACCTTCTTGGTTCCAACCTCATTAACAACTTTCTTAATTCTTATGAACTCTCTTGTGTTCTTATAAGCAATATTCTGATCTTGTTGTTCGCAACTTGCGAGGCTCTGTAATGAAAAGATTGTTGTAACTAAGGTAAGCGTGGTGAAAAGGAAAGCTTTAAACATTCGATCTCCGGCTAGATTGAGTAGCGTCTTGCTACTTATCTATCAATACCATAAGAACGCGTCTACTTACACCTTAGTAAGAAGATGTTGTGTTTTTTTCACCATTCATAATCGCAATTCCAGAACTTGTTCCAAGTCTTGTCACACCCATTTCGATGTATTTTATTGCGTCTTCGTAACTTCTAACACCACCAGATGCCTTTACCTCACAGCGTTTCTGGGCCTCTTCTAACATAATTTCAACAACTTCTGGTGTTGCCCCTGAGGAAGAGAAACCAGTTGATGTTTTTATAAATTTTGCACCAGCATCGATGGCCGCATTTGTGGCCAAACGGATTTCCTTTTCATTCAATAGGCATGTTTCAAATATAACTTTTACTGTCTTCTCTCCAGCTTGTGCAACAACTGCTGCAATATCACTTTTTATATAGTCAATTTCCCCTTCTTTAAGCTTTCCAATATTTAAGACCATATCAATTTCACTGGCACCTTTTGCGATGGCATCTTTCGTTTCAAACGCCTTTGCCTCAGTTGTCATGGCGCCTAATGGAAAACCAATAACAGTACAAATCATGGATCTTTGCGGGTCAAGATGCTTCTTTGCTTCTTCAATACGAGAAGGGTTAATACAAATTGACTTAAACCCATATTCATTGGCTTCAGTACATAACTTCTTTATCTGAGCAGCACTTGCTTCTGGCTTTAAAAGAGTGTGGTCAATATACTTTGCAAGATTTTGGATTTTTGATTCCATTTTGTCCTCATTATTAAACATTTTTCCTTAACTTATAGTGCCAATAATTGCTAAAATTTGCAAATGGCACGTCAAATTAGGGGACCTGTATTTTTACATCCCGTCTTTATTTTTATTTCATCCCTTGTAGCTCTTGGGGTTTCATTATACCTCTATATTTCTTCATATTTAGAAGTTAACGAGAAGCTAACGATATTTGTTGAAAAGTCTGGGATTCAACTCGTACAATTTCAGCAAACTCAGACCTGGGTTATGATCCTGGTCTTATCAATTCTTGTTACTTTGATTATCTTAGGCTTTAGTTTAGTTTTTTATTACTATCAAAAATTACGTCAGCTCTATCGTATGCAACAAAACTTTATTAACGGTTTCACGCATGAACTAAAGACACCTGTTGCTTCTATAGGGATATTTATCGATACCTTAAAGAAACATGAATTTCCTCGCGAAAAACAAATGGAGTACTTAGATGTTATGCGCCAAGATACGGAGAGACTAGGCGATAATATCGAACAAATCCTTCAGCTTGGACGAATTGAAGAGAAGAAGGTCGAGCCAGACGTGAGACTGATTGGGGTTCGTACGGCCATTGAAGAATTTCTTGATAGAAATAAGCATAATTTTAAAGATCTTCAGGTTAGTTATCTTCATCTTGAAGAGGATGCTTTTATTGATTTTGATCCGAAGCTCTTTGATATTTTACTGATGAATATTTTTACCAATGCGATTCGATATAATAGTAAAGCTCAGAAGAAAGTTGAGGTTATTTTTCAAAAATCTAAAAACTTTGGAGAGTTATTCTTTGTCGATAATGGTGATGGTGTTGAAGAAAAAGAATTAAAGAATATATTTAAAAAGTTTTATCAAGTTGGTAGATCCTCTAAGGGCAGTGGTGTTGGTCTTTATATGGCCACTCAGATTATGAAAATTCACTCTGGTAGAATCACTGCTTCTAGTGAAGGTAAAGGCAAGGGTCTAACTTTGAAATTGTCATTAAAACTACATAAGAAGGATTAGATTATGAGTCATATTTTACTTATTGAAGATGAGGAGAATATTGCAAAGGGAATCATCCTAAATTTAGAACTAGAAGGATTTGAGGTTACTCATGCCGCCCGTGGTGATGAGGCCATTGAAATCTATGAGCAAAAGAATTTTGATTTGGTGGTTCTTGATCTAATGTTGCCTGGACTAAGTGGTGAGGATATTCTTGTCAAAATTCGCGATGTAAATGAGAAGACACCTGTTTTAGTGCTATCTGCTAAAGATAGTAGTAAATCTAAAGTTCGCTGTTTTAATTTGGGGACAGATGACTATCTGGCAAAACCATTTAACCTCGATGAGTTTATTTTAAGGGTTAAAAGGCTTCTCAAACGATCAAGTTGGACAAAGAAAGAAGTCGAAGTTTATAAGTTTGGAAATAATGAGATTAACTTCTCAGACTTTAAAGCCTATTCAAATGAACAGGAATATTCACTGACTGAGCAAGAGGCTAAGATTTTGACACTTTTAACTCAAAATGAAGGAGAAGTGGTAACGCGCGGTGAGTTACTTGAGTTATTGGGCTACAAAAAGGATTCAAATACTCGTACAATTGACAACTTCATTGTACGTTTTAGAAAATACTTTGAAGAAAATCCAAAGGAACCTAAACATATTATTAGTATCCGCTCTGTCGGCTACAAGTTTGTTAAATAAAGTAATGGAGATATAAATGGGAATTTTAGAAGGAAAGAAAGTTCTAGTCCTAGGCCTTGCAAATGATAAGTCAATTGCATGGGGAATTTCAAAACAAATGAAAGAGCAAGGAGCACGTCTTGCATTTTCATACTTAAACGAAGCTCTACAAAAAAGAGTTGAACCACTCAGCGAAGAAATTGGTGGAGAGTTTACATTTGAGTTAGATGTTCAAAATGAAGAGCATATGACTAAGATGGCAGAAATCGTAAAAGAGAAATGGGGTGATGTTGATGTTATCGTTCACTCACTAGCATTTGCAGATAAAACAGATCTTAAGGATCGTTTTCATAAAACAAGCCGTGAAGGTTTTAAAATGGCACAAGATATCTCAGCTTACTCACTTTTAGGTGTGTGTAATGTTCTTAAGCCACTTATGGCAAAAGATTGTTCTGTTATCGCTCTTACTTACCATGGATCAGTAAAAGTTCTTAATGGTTATAACGTAATGGGTGTTGCAAAAGCATCTCTTGAATCAACAATGAGATACCTTGCTGATGATTTAGGCCCAGAAGGGATTCGAGTAAATTGTATCTCTGCAGGTCCAATTAGAACTCTTGCTGCATCTGGTGTACCAGGGCTAAAAGGATTCTTAAATGACGTTGAAGAGAAGTCGCCACTTCGTCGCAATGTAACTCAAGAAGATGTTGGTGGAGCTGCTGTGTTCTTAGGTTCACGCCTTGCAAATGGTGTAACAGGACAAGTTCTTTACGTTGATTCTGGTATCTCGATTTTAGGAGCCTAGTTTTGACTAAGATTTCAAGTTGGAACGTTGCAGGTCTTAGGGCCTGTGAGAAAAAAGGTTTTTACGATTGGTATTTAGAAGATGATTCAGATGTAATTTGTCTTCAAGAGACAAAAGCACTACCTGAGCAATTAAGTGATCGCCTAAATAATCCTCATAATCACGAAGTGTTAATAGCACCTGCGGAAAGAAAGGGATATTCAGGTGTGGCCACTTGGGTACGCAAAGGAATCAATGTTAAGCACACGGTTGGACTTGGAATACCTGAGTTTGATTGTGAAGGACGTACCATCATTTCAGAATTTGATGATTATATCCTCTTTAATTGTTACTTCCCAAATGGACAAAGAGATCACGCAAGAGTTCCATATAAGATGGACTTCTGTCGTGCTGTTGCAGATAAAGCTTTAAAGCTTAAGAAGAAGACAAAGAAAGAAGTTGTGATCTGTGGTGACTACAACACTGCTCATACTGAAAATGATCTTGCTAATCCAAAAACAAATAAGAAGACGACAGGTTTTCTTCCTATTGAGCGTGAATGGATGGATGAGTTTAAGGCCCAAGGCTTTACTGATCTTTTCCGTGAATTCACTTCTCCAGAAGAAAATGGCCACTATACTTGGTGGACTTATCGAAGCAATTGTCGTGAACGAAATGTTGGTTGGCGTATTGATTATTTTTGGTCAACTGATGAATTTGTTTCAAGAGTAGAGAATTGTTGGCATCAGCCAGATGTAATGGGAAGTGATCACTGTCCATTATCGATTGAATTTAAGTAATAAAAAAGCCAGCTAATGCTGGCTTTTTTTATATTAAAGTTGAGAGATCTGAAATTATCTATCAAGTTCAATGACAAATGATAGGGCAAGCTTAGCAAATTTAAGTGCATGATCTGCTGTTCCACCCATGTAATCTAGAGTATCACGTGATGTGTGAATTCTTCCATTCATTTCACGCTTACGAGTTTCAAATGGTGTCGAAGCTGGAAATCCTTGAGCTGTCCACGAAGCATGGTCTGAACAAGCATATCCACAAGTATCACGTCCCCAAGTTAATTCTGGAAGATATGTATCAATCAGAGATCCTAGGAAGTTATTTTGTGCTTCATTAGTATAGTCAGTAATAATCGTAATATCGTCGTTAGAGTTATTGAAGTTTGTCATATCAAGTTGCATGACACCAACAACACTTTTTCCTTCACGCTTGTGAGTTTGTGCAATATCTTTAGATCCAAGAAGTCCAACTTCTTCTGCTGCATAGGCCATGAATTTAATTGTCTTCTCTGGTTGATAACCACTTTGAGCTAAAACCTTTAAAACTTCTGTTACAGTTGCTGTTCCTGAAGCGTTATCATCTGCACCTGGTGCGTGAGCATTTGTACGTCCCCACCAACCAGCAATAGAGTCAGCATGTCCACCAATTACGATAATATCATCTGATTTACCTTTAATTGTTGCAATTACTGATGGTTGAGGGAATCCTGAATGATTAAAGAATTCAACACTGATATCATTTCTGTGTGCCGTTAGGCTCGTCCAGTGATCCTTAAGCCATTGTTGTGATTGAACACCTGTTTCTGACTTATAATAACGATTATGGAAGCTAGACATCTTTTCAATAACACTTCTAATTGAGCTTTCTTGTGCTTTTGAAATAGTATCTCTTACAAGATCTTCTTGGTTAAGAGTGTAGTCGGCAACAAGTGAACTATAGTCTTGCTGTCCTTTCATATTTTCTTGAGATTCTTTAACGAATTTTAATGCTTCTTCTTTTGTTTGAAATGCGAAGTATCCACCACATCTTTTATGTTCTTCGTGGGCAAGGTGAGAAATTTCAGCTCGCTCTTCCATTCTTTTTGTTTTTGCAATAACAAGATCTTTTTCAACTTTAATAACATCAAGTTGCATTTCAGAGTGTAGACTCTGAGTTGATGTGAATAGGTCTTTTCCTGTTACAATGTAATTATGCTCGTGATTCCCGTTTAGATCTTGGGCAAAAGAATTAATTGTTAAAAGAGACAGTCCTGCTACTAATACCTTTTGTGTAAATTTCATTCAACCTTCCTTGGTCAATTTTATCTATTAACTAAACAAGTTTATGGCCAAACAACTGATTAAAATAGCGATAGATTCTATTATATTCTTACATAGAAGCTGTAAGGGCCTTGTATTAGGAGAGTTTGGGCGCTATGCGCCCAAACAATTAGTATTGAAACTTACTTTGAATTAATTCGACACTTTTTCTCACGTTCTCTTGGTCAATCCACTGAAGACAACCGTGGCCAAGTCCACAAATCCATTTATTCATCGGAGCATTGGCCGTTTGGAGTGACTCGTAAAGCCCCATCCATTTCTTTTCTAGAGTTTCCCATGGAAGCCCTAAGTATGCTGGTTCAAGGTTTCCTTGAATATAGTAGTCGTTACCTAGAGTGTTTAGAACATGACCAAGATCATGTCTCCAATCAACACCAAGAACATCAATATTATCGTCCTCAATTGCTTGTAGATAACGAAGGTGAGTCATTTTAGAATAGTAGATGACTTTTTTATTTGGGAATTCTTTTTTGAATTCTGCTGTAACTCTTTTGAGTACAGGAAGAACGATCTGAGTATAATCTTCGTAGTTTAACTCACCAGAAGCAGTGTCAAATAAACACATAGCATCTGCTCCACCTAGGGCCTGAGCACGCATTTCACCAAGAAGTTCTGGGATAAGTAACTCGACAAATGCATCCCAACGTCCATCATAAAGACCTAGCTTTGAACTATAAAGTGATCCAGCATGAGATCCTTCAACAGCATAAGTGTATAGAGTGAAAGGAGCACCAACAAATCCTAGAAGTGTCGTTGTATTTGGTAGAGTTTCTTTTAAAAGTGTACAGGCTTCACCTTGGAATTTATAAAAGTTCTCTGCAGTATCAAGAAATTTTAGCCCTTTAATATCAGCTACAGTTTCTAATTTCTTTTCTAATTTAGGTCCTGGTGCATATTCTAGTCCCATTCCCATTTGCTCAAGAGGGAAAAGTAGATCTGAAAATAAGATGGCCGCATCAAATTTAAAGTCATTGATAGGACCCATTGTTACTTCACATGCTAGCTCTGGTTGCTTGCATAATTCCATAAAAGTATTCTTCTTTTTCATTCCTTGGTAATGATCGTGGTAGCGTCCAGCTTGACGCATAAACCATACAGGTACAAATTCTTTTCCGTTTTCACTTTTGCGATCGTTAAATAATCCCATCTCTTAATCCTTTTTGATTATTTATTAATAATCAATTTATAGCCAATTCCACGAACACTTTGAATCTCTAGGGAGTTCTTGGAGTCGCTCTCGGCCCACTTTCTAAGTTTAACAATATAATTATCCACTGTTCGTTGAGAAGGGAACTTGTCTTCACCCCAGACTTTCTCAATAATAAGATCCCTCTCTACAGCTTCGTTCTTTTTCTTTAATAAGATCTCAAGAATTGCGCATTCTTTTTGCGTTAAATTAATTATTTTTCCTTCACCATCTTGAACTTCAAACCTTTTTGGCCAAATCTTTAAGTCACCAATGATAATTTCATCATCTAATGAATCAATTGTAGTTTTAAAGCTAAGAAGACGATCAAGCCTAATTGTTAGCTCTTTTAAAGCAAATGGCTTTGTTATATAGTCTTCTCCACCTGCTTCAAATCCTTCAACCTTCGTTTGAGGGTCATTAAGGGCAGACAAGAAAAGAAGAATGAAGTCTCTTCTTTCTTTTCTAAATTCTTTTGCTAATTCGATTCCATTACCATCAGGTAGACCAATATCCATAAGAATGATATTTGGGCCAAATTGTTCAAAATAATATCTCGCATCTTTGACATTTTTTGCAAGTTTACATTGATGACCAACATCTTCTAAGTATTCACTTAGAGTATCACCAAGGTTATTATCGTCTTCTACGACTAGTATCTTTCCGAAGTTACTCATTTTCTTCCTCGGCTTTTGAAAGTGGTAGAGATATCTTAAAGATAAGTCCATTCTCCTTCGTAATATCTAAACTTCCATGCATACGACTTATTAACTTTCTTGATAGATAAAGTCCTATTCCAGAGCCTTTTGTTGACTCATGTTTATAAAAGAGATTTCCAAGTTTGTTAATTTCACCATTAAAAGTACCTTTGTCTTGGTATGTAATAATGGCCTTATCTTCAAGGGTAGTAATTGTTATAGAAACATCTTTCGAGTTCGTATGTGAAATCGTATTTTCTAAAAGATTTTTGAATATAATACTTAGGGCAAACTCATCAGCACTTACACTAACTTCCTCAGCACCGTCTTCTAGTTCAACATTAAGTTTTGAAGAGTAATCTGACTTTACAATATTAGCGATAAAGTGAGTGATGTCGACATCAACAAAATTAAGATTTCCACCTCTTTCTAATCTCGAAAGTTGAAGGATTTTATCCATTTGATTCTCAAGTCGAATGGTATCCTCAATTAGGCGATTCGTTAATTTTTCTAATCTTTGATTTTCTATTCCATCAACTTCGTCTTTAATGACTTCCGATTGTAGCTTGATACTAGCAAGTGGCGTTTTAAGCTCATGAGTAAGACCTGCAAAAAAAGCCGTAATAGATCGATTCTTTCTTTGGTCGCGTATAAATAGGAGAGTATGTGAAACTACTAGAACTAGAATTAGCACTAGAAAGGTTGTCCCTTCCCATTTTATAAGTGAGCCAATATTTAGGTCTTCTGTAACATTTAAGCTACTGAGGCGGTCACTAAGCTTAAAAATTAAATAAAGCCACCAAACTCCAAAAAGAAAGATTAGGCCACTTGTGATGGCCGATACAATGAAAAATGGTGATGATGACTTCTTAAGTTCCAAGGTCTAACTAGCTCCAAAGTCTCTTTTCGAGGTCTTTTGCAACATCTTCGTCGTGAGCAAGTGAGCCAAAACCAACTTCGTATGCATTAGGTGAGAGATAAATCCCTTTTTCTAATAGTAGTTCAAATAATGGAACAAAGTCTTCACCGATATTTCCTGGAATATTACCAACTGACTTTATCTTATCTCCTGGAACAATCCAAAATAGAGAAGAGTGGTGGATAATATTATAATTTGAAAACTGTCCATCGTTATACTCAGCTAGCCATTTCTTAAAGATATTTACAATTCTTAGAGTGTTTTGTTCTAGCTTTTCGTAATTTTCTTTTGTCATCTGCTTAAGCGTCTCAAGCCCTCCAACCATTGCAAGTGGGTTGGCACTTAAAGTACCTGCTTGATAAACACCTCCAACTGGAGCAAGGTGTTCCATTATCTCTGTTTTCGCTGCTAGAGCACCAACTGGAAGACCACCGCCGATAACTTTTCCGTAAGTTACGATATCTGGTGTGATTCCTGTAAGCTCGGCCATTCCACCAAAGGCAACACGGAAACCAGAAATCACTTCATCAAAGATTAAAAGAGCATCATTTGCTTTTGTGATATCGCGAAGTCCTTGTAGGAATTCTTGATCTTGAATAAGAAGTCCATTATTAGCTGGTAGAGGCTCAACGATAATTGCTGCAATTTCATCTTTGTGGTCTTCAAAACATTTTTTTACACCATCAAGATCTTCTAGTTCTAGAATTAGAGTATCGTCAGCTACACCTTTTGGTACACCTAGTGAAGATGATTCAGCTGCTCCAGCAAGACCTGAGCCTGCTTTAATTAACATGGCATCAACGTGTCCGTGGTAACAACCGTTAAATTTAATGATTTTATTTTTCTTTGTTACACCTCGAGCAAGTCTTAAAGCAGTCATAACCGCTTCAGTACCAGAGTTCACAAATCTGATTTGATCAACGTGAGGTAGACGAGAAAGTAGGTATTCAGCAAGGTCAACTGAGTATGGCTCACAAGCTCCGTAGCTCCAACCACGACCAAGGGCCTGGGTCAATTTTTCTTTTACTGCTGGATTTTGGTGTCCAAGAACGAGGGGACCAAAGCTCATGCAAAAGTCGATATAGTCTTTACCCTCAATATCAGTAAAGTATGCACCATTTGCGCTCTTGAAAAACTTAGGAGTTGACTCCATTCCCTTGAAAGATCGAACAGGTGAGTGAACTCCTCCTGGAACCATCTTCTTACTCTTTTCAAAAATCTCTGTGTGTAAATTACTCATTATTTAATCCTTTTCTTATTTTTGCTTCATCCAGTTTTTAAATTCTTCCATTGATGTGAATGGACGAACTGTAATATCTTCTTTTGATAATTGTTCAAAAGTCTTTCCAAGCCCACAAGCATGGAACTTATTCTTTATTTCTGGAATATGTTGTGTATAAGTTTTATATTGTGAGAAGCTTGTCCAAAAGAAGACATCACATTGTCTTAATTCGTCCATAAATCCTTCACGAATGTCATTCGTACTTTTTTCGTAAGCTTCCATAATCTGGCCGTAGTCAGAGTATGAGTCCTTATGAGTTAGAATGGTTAATTCTTCTTTTGGCCCATTCATCACTTCAATTGCTTTGGAATCACGAATTTTATCTAGATATGCTTCACCTAAGCTGTCACAGCTTCCATGAACCCATTGACCATTCCTAGCAAGTAGTCTCCAAGTTGAAAGTCCTGCCGTATAAACTGCCTTACCGTGGTTTTTGAATAGGTTTGCACCGTAACGAGCAGAAACAAGAAGATCATTATTAGGAATATTTGCTTTCTTAAGCGATTCCTTATTTATTAATTCACAATAAATATATTCATCTTCTCTGTGATCAGCGTGAGGAAGACCGATGAAGGCGCGCTCTTTCTTTTCTGGAGAAGGAAAGCTTCCTTCAAGATGTCTCTCAAAGATAACTTTGTCATCTACTTTACCTTTATGAGTATGAACGTAGTAGTCGCCTTTTTTAGTAACGTTGATTCCAACTGCTAAGTGACAACCTCCTCCATAGCTTGCAAAGGCCTGGCGTTCACGACTTACTTCACTAACTGTATCTTTATCTTGAAGCTGTTTTAACTTTGCTTCTAATTCACCATTATCATCACGTCCTTCAAGGCATTCAATTCCTAGAGCACCTTGAGATGCCGCTGCTGGAAATTGGCTATGAGGCATAACCATAAAAGTCATATCTTTTAAAAGTGGCTCGAGCTCTTTTCTCGATGACTCAGTTATTGCAAGTCTTTCAATCCCAGGCATAGCAAGAACGATGGCATGATAATTACCATCTCTTAATTTTTGTAGGCGTGAGTTTACATTTCCTCTAAGCATCTTTGTCGTAACTTTTACGTTCTCTCCATATGGAAGATATTCAGCAAGTGAGCTTTCGATATTTGTAATTCGTCTTGGTGATGATGTTCCAACAACAAATTCTTTAATTTCTTTGCACATTAATTGGCTTACAGTTTCTTCTTTAATAAAGAGAATATCGTGAGCGTAATCTCTTTTTGTAATGGCCGCTAATTTAATACCTTCAGGCCTATCACTTCCAAGGTCTTTATAAGAGTGAACCACCATATCAATTTCTTTATTTAAAAGGGCCGCATCAAGTTCTTTAGTAAAAAAGTCTTTACCTTCAAGTTGCCAAAGAGGCTTGTCTGTAACCTGATCTCCTTGAGTTTTGATAACCTTTAGCTCGAACTGATCTCCAGTTAATTCTTCTAATTGATCTTTAACTTGATTACATTGTGTAAGTGCTAAAAGAGAACCGCGTGTTCCAATGATGTACTTCAAAATATATCCTTGTGTTTAGATGTGAGTCTGTAAATTACAATACTTAACTTACTTTTTTGTCATGAATTTGTCATTAAAAGTGGGGTAAAAACAACGTGTGCGCTATGTGTTAAGAGGTGGTAGTGGTCCCATATCCGATGAAAAATGTAAGAAAAAGATATTTTCTTTATTGATTTTATATGGCTACACTTAAGTTGTTGAAATTTAATTAGCAAAAGGAATTGCAAATGAATCGTTCGATCTTGATTGGGACAATCTTAATTGTTCTGGGTTTTTTTCTGAATATATCAGCTAAGGCCACATCAATACACGCCAACTCGAAACGAATTGTTATCAAAGTAAAGAAAGGGAAGTCGCTGCCACAATTTTCTGGTGTTCAAAAGATTAAACATTTCTTTGGTGAAAACTATGTCGCTTACACAAATGGTGATGAATCATTAATTGATCTCTATCTTGATCATGAAAATGTTAAAACAGCATACTTCGATACATATGCGGACTCTGAGAAGTTACCTCGTCCAACTGATGTGGAAAAAGTAGCGCCTCAATTTAATAAGTCTCGTGCAACTCTTTTTAATGATCCAAAGATCTCAAGGTTATGGGCATTCGATTCAGCTTCTGAATATGGTATGGGCGTAACAAGAGCGTATGAAGAGTTTGGATTCTCTACTGGAGCTCCTGTTATTGTAGCAGTTGTTGATACTGGAGTTGATTATAATCACGAAGATCTTAAAGATGTGATGTGGATCAATGAAGATGAAATTCCAGGTAATGGAATTGATGATGATGGAAATGGGTATATTGATGATATTCATGGAATCAATACTCTTGAGCGTGACTCTAGTGGAGAGGCGACAAGTGATATTATGGATAAGCATTCTCATGGGACACATGTTTCAGGAACAATTGCAGCAAAACAAAATAATGGAAAGGGGATTGCTGGGGTAGCTTCAAATGTTAGAATCATGGGGCTTCGTACTGTTCCTAGTCGTGGTGATGAAACTGATGTCGATGTTGCAGAAAGTTTTCTTTATGCTGCAAGAAATGGCGCGCGTATTATTAATTGCTCATTTGGGAAGTCTCATAATGAAGGTGGAGACCTTGTTAAAGAGACAATTGATCATATTGCAAAAGTTTATAATGTTCTAGTTGTTACTAGTGCTGGTAATAGCTCTAAAGATATTGATCGCTATCTTACATATCCTGCATCTTTTGATAGTGAGGGGATGATTGTAATAGCCTCATCAACTAAGTATGGGCGTTTTTCGTATTTTTCTAATTATGGAGTTCAAAATGTTGATCTCTCATCTCCTGGGTCATCGATCTACTCAACAACACCAGGGAATCGTTACGGAAATATGTCGGGAACTTCTATGGCCGCACCAAATGCTTCAGGTGTTGCAGCAGAAGTTCTCTCTCGTAACTCAAGTTTAACAGCAGTGGAGCTAAAGAAATTGTTAATGGATAATGTCGTTAAGAATTCATCAATGGATGGCGATATTCTTACGGGTGGAATTATTAACCTTAATTCAGTATTACAAGCACTTTAAAAAATAAATAGTGCCCTATTCAGGGCACACTTTCCTTTTAGTTAGTGCCAAAGTTTATATCTTTCCTTATGATTTACTTTCAACTGAGTTATATTTCCTACGTCATTATAACTTAGATTAATTCCTTTAGTGTTATTTGCGATATAAATGCCTTTTTCTGACTCATTAGCAGATTCACTTGAGTTGGTTTGTAAATACTTCTCATAATTAAAACCATCACCGCCATCGATGATGTTGATTAAATAATATTGATCACACTTTTCAAAAGTAATAATGATGGGTTCTTTATTTCGATTTGTTAATATCTCTAGATAACTTTCATACTCACCGCTTTCTTTGGTTCTAAGTCTTTCTTTTTTATTAATTTTGAGTTGGCCATGTTCGAGAGAGTTTAGAATCAATTCAAAGAAGGCCCTTTCTTGATTTAGTGTAGCATTGGTTATCTGTTTTAAGGTTCTTGCACAGCCTGCTACATCGGCCAACGTTCTTACTTGCATATGTGCTAATGAGATAACATCAAGTCCACTTTTATGATCAATAGAGTAGTTTATAATTGAATTAATCCGAGACTGTATTTTGATTTTAGACTTAACCATTTGTTGTATAAGAGGGAAGCTCTGCATGTCAATGAAGTCACTTATGTCATTTTCAAGAAAATGTACTTTTCTTTTTTCGTTAATCTCTTCTGCTAACACAATAACTGGAACGTTGGTAAAGCGAGGGTATTTCTTCATCATTGAAATTAGTGAGAGATCTTTTTGGGGATCACTATCATAGTAAATAACAACATCAATATGTTCTCTTTTTACACTTGCAAATAATTGAAAGATCATTGATAAGTTCTCTCTTTCAATTATTCTAAAATTATCTCCAAGTAGAAGCCTGAGCCTATTTGAAATTTTTTTATTATTTGAAACGATAAGAATACTAGGCTTTTGCTCCTTTATTAGGATATGTTGTTTGTTTTTTTTGTTTTCAGGTAAGTTGGTGCTACTTCTTTCGAAGTCTGATGAGTCTGGAGTATTCCCAATGGCCTGTAAGATTTTTTTTAACATTTATTGCTCCGTTAATGTGTAGAAAAATGGTTTTCGAGTTACTTCTTCCAGTGGTCCAATTAGATATTTTAAGATGCTTTTTCTAGCGGTGAGAATATCCGCATGTATTTTCATACCTGGTAAAATTAAATTTTGAATATCATCATTTCCCATGTAGTTTTTTGATAGCCTAACAACCCCACGATAGTAACTCTCATTCTCGTCTGAGTAATATGTGTAAGGTGAAATTGATGTGATGATTCCTTCAACTGAGCCATATATTCTGTAGTTATATGAGTTCACTTTAATATCAACAGGCATGTTGACTTGAACAAAGCCAATATCATTTGGGCTGATTCTAATAATTGCATTTGTCGTACTCTCAATGGGAACTATTTCCATAATCTTTTCATTTGCTACAATTGTATCTCCAATGTTCTGTGCTTTTATAGCTCTAGCGATACCTGCACTTTCGGACCTAATATTTAATGTTTCGATTTTATTTGTAATTTTACTTAACTCATCCTTTAAGGATATGAGTTTTTTGTTAATAAGAGAGACTTTTGATGTTTTTGTGGAACTATTTCCAAGTTGTAGGTTCTTGAATTGAATCTTTAACGATTCGATCTCATTTCGAATAGAGTTTTCTCGACTTCTTAAACCCTTATCTTCTAGAGTGAATAAAATATCTCCTTCTGCAACAATTTGACCCTCGTTAACATATATATTCACAATTGTTCCTCCATGCATATGTTTGATAGAGTGAACCTTTGTAGAAGGCCTTATTTCACCTTCACTTTTAACGATTTCTTTTACTGTTGTTGTCGATGCCCAAAGTATTAATCCGCTAAAGCCTAGTAGGAGAGTTAATATAATAGATTTCGTTAGTAAGGGAACTCTAGCTTCTGCCAGTAAAATATCCTGTCCTATATAATCGACTTGTCTAGAGTATTCGATATCATCAACTATTGATGTAAATTTTCTTTTGATCATTTAAATCTCCATTTTGGACAACTTTAATATATGACTCCTTAAGAAGCGTAGCTTTGTTTTTTGTGATTATTTTAGCGTCTCTTGTTAGATATAAAACTTCATCACATTCTTTAAGTATTTCAAAATGGTCACTTTTAAAAATAACAGTGAAGTTATTGCGAGCTATATTGATAAATTTCCTTAACATTGGCAGACTTTCGTTGATTATTGATGATGGTATCTCTTCGATTAAAACAATTTTTGCCCTTGTTGTAAAAGGGATAAGTAATACAGTCGCGGCATATAGTTCTTTTGAAATCTTGTAATTATGTGGTCCATTCAGTGGTGTATCGATAGTCAAATCACTGTCTTTAAGCATTTTGTTTAATCCAAATATTTCCATACTAATTAGTAATTCTTTTTTTGTTATTAGTGGATTTATGTATTTTATATTCTCAAAGATGCTAAGGTTTTTTAGTAAGGACTTTGTTAAATTAAGAGTTATCAATCGTTGTCTTAGATACATTGTGTCAGCTTGGCGGTGATCAACATTTCCAATTGTTATAGTCCCAGTGTGAGGCATGTATGTTTTATTAATAAGTTTTATTAGTATATCTTTTCCTGTGTTGTGATCACCATCAATACCAAATATCTTTCCATGTCTTAAGCATAAGTTAATATTTTTTAATAATGGGATCAGAGTAATTGGGTTTGTGTAACTGACTTGAGTAAATCTCAAATCGAGGCTTTTTAAATAGAGATCTTCAAGTGAGTATAGTGACCTTTTTTCTATATCTTTAATTAATTCTATGTGTATGTCTTTTAGAACTTTTCTCGAAGATAAATTGGAATTTCGATTAGTTAAGTAGCGATTTATTGGAAGAAAGATAAAAATAATGAGCGAGATACTTGCTAATAATTTTGAGATACTTAAATCTTGATTCCAGTATTGATTTATACCGATCGTTAAACACAGAATTATCGTAATAAATGATAAAACGTAAAAATGAATTGCATATTTGAAAATAAGCATTTCACATTTTAAATCATGTAAAGCACTACCGGCAGTCATACTAGTAAGTCTTTTATTAAAAATAGGAAGTATATTTTCAAAGAAAATAGATTCAGAACGCCTTTTTAATTCATTTGTTAGTATCATTCTTTGCTTTGAAATATTTTGGAATAAAGTTTTTGCAATACGAAGGTTACGATGATGTCTCTTATAATGAAGAAAGTAGAAAGGGGACATGATCAATATTGGAAGGGCCATCTTCCATGATATGATCACTAATGGGATAAGAAACAATGGTACAAAAAGTAAATCTAGAATTTGAGCGGTTGTATTTGAGCCAAAAAACCTTGTCATTCGATTAATCTGCTCGTATAGGTTTATATTGATATGTTCCTTTTCAATATTCGCATCTTTAAAGTTTATCATTTGTCTAAAGAGTTCTGTCTTTAAAAGATAATTAACTCTTGATGATGTCCATGCGATTATACTCGATCTTATATTTCTTATTCCGTAATCAATGGCCAGGACTATGACTACTCCCGTTGATGCATTGATAAGAGTTAGACTATCTCTTGTGATTAAATAGTTCTCGTGTATAAAATAAATGTAGTAGGGTATTACTAGTATTGAACAGGTGGAAATTAAAGTTAGTAGATATAGAGAGTTTATATTTTCCCTAAAGCGAAAGAAAAACTTTATCATCCATTTTTTTTCATTTTTGCTTATGTTGTTTACGGTGTTTTCTTTGTCGTCGCTACTGATCAAAACCCGTCTTTTTACAAGTATTGCTGAATTAATATTTATATGACTTGTTTTTGAAAGGTCTTTTCTTTGACCTTTTGAGTTTAGAAGGTAATATTCCTTTTTGCCATCATCATAAGAATAAATTAATAGGTCACCATCTTTACAGTAGTTATCGATGTTTTCATTTATTATTATAAAGCAAGGTAGTGCCTCTCTTTCTATGTTTTTAAAGCTAATATCAAGATGAATGCTTTCAAATCCTAATGATGAAAGTGCATTTCTAATGTCTACTAGTCGCATTCTTGGGTACGACAAAAGAATCTCACTTACATCTTTCTCATGTATATCGTCTTTTTTAAATTCAATAAAGTAGCTAAATAACCTCTTTTTATTATTCATACATTATCCTAGGTTAAGTAACTACTGTATTCACCTATGCGATTATTAAATAAGTCTCTATTACATAGGTTTATGTAGTTATGGTCTTTTGAGTTTATGAAAATTATTTTATTGTCTCTAATGTTTGCGATATGATTGTATACTTTTGCGTAATCTCTCTTATCAATATTCGCTTCAAAGTCGTTGAGGAAGATGACCTCTGGGTCTAAAGCAAGTTTTCTTGTCATGTAAATTAGTGCTTTTGCTTCGTTTGAAATTAAAGATGTATCCTCTTGAGTGATATATGTCTCTAGTCCTAGAGGTAATGCGCTTAGTATTTCGTTTAATCCCAGTGTGTTAATGTAATAGTTTAAATTTGATTCTGGTATCAATCCAAACGAAGTTAGGTTCTCTTTGATTGTTCCATCCCATATATTCACCTGTCCATTGAGTATAGTGATTTTCTTATAGATAGAGGTCTCATCAATGTTTATGAGGTAATCATCATTAATGAGAATTTTATTTCTTAATTGATTGATTTTTGATGATAAGATGTAATTGATCATGTTTTCATCTGCATTCTCTAAAGAGATAGTATCTCCTTTCATAAATGGAACCATTACTTCTTTCTTATTTTGCTTTAGAGGGATAATCATTGAATAGATGGTTTCAATAACTTTTGTTCCCATCTCCTTTTGATGTATAGAGGGGCTGATTGATAAGTCTTCTATTATCTTTGTTTCATGTAAACGTTTTATAACTTTAAACATACCAATGGTCGGGCCAAAGGACTTACTTGCAATATATACACTTGCCACAAGTCCACCTATTCCTATTTGATTTATCGTTATTAGATACGAACCTACAGCTATGATTAAGATGATATTTATTTGGGCAAATAAGTTATTTAAGTTTATGTTATTTAACTCTTCTTTATTGGTGATAAACTCCTGTTTAACTGCTCTTCTCATTAATACTTTAAAACGATTGTGAAAAAGGTTAATTCGACCAAATCTTTTAATTGTTCTGAGGTTGTTTAGTGTGTGATAAAGAAGGTTATCTTTCTTTATAATTGAGAGATGCTTAAAATATATTGAATCTCCAACTTGTTGTGTTGAGTTTAGTGAAAATATTGTGAATATGATAATTAACACTAATGGAATAAATGCCAGTATTGGATTGATATATAAAAGAAAACCAATGTACATAAGAAGAAAGGGGAGCTCTGTAAGAGTAACAATGCCACTATTTGCATAAAGGGCCTTGTCTGCACCGATCTCATTTAAAGAATGCTGAAAGAGTCCTATATTATAATATGATGGATCCATAATGATATTTTTAATAAGATTTTTAGTCTTGTTGTTATCGTAACGGGCGCTGTTAAACGTTATTATATAAAATCTTAAATATTTAAGGCCGGCCTCTACTAATATAAAGACAACGAGTGCTAGCAGGATGTAAAGTAAGAGCGCTGTATCTCTTTCTGGAATTGCTCTGTCGAAGATATTTAATATAAGAATCGGTATCGCAAGAATGGCCAGATTAATGATAAAGTTTAAAGAGATTAATAATGGTAGAGAGATAAAGTTATAATTATATAATTGAACACACTCTTTAAACCACTTTCTAAGTGAATTTGGTAGGTGTGAAAGGCTGATATTCTCTTCATTAGTCATGCCATCTCCTATAGTGGGAAACTATATGAGATTAATCGACGACATTGAGAGACTTTTTGACTTAATAAAAGTTAAATTGCAGCTCTTGTATTTGCAATTGCCAAGTGTTTAGCTCTTCTTTCTACAAGGTCTTGAATAGCAAGTTTTGCTTGATCAATCTTTTCTGTCTTCTTCTCGTTTAATACTTTACCGTGGTTTAGGATATCTCCAAGGCGGTAAACTCCATGCTGCTTGTCGTATTCAGTTTGAATCGCAGAAGGTGAGCCAAGGTCGACGAAAACAGAGTTATTTGGACAGTGACCTCTGAAGTGCTCATCAGCAAAAATGGTATCATTAGATCCAATTGTATTCACATGAGAGTTGAACTTGTAATAAGAGTCAAAGTCTCTCCATTCAACAGTTTGAATATTTACGTTTGGAAATTCTTCAATGAGAGCCTGTACTTTTTGCGAATTTCTAGCACTGATATAAATATTGTATTTCTTCATTAAGTGCTTAATCGAATCTCTTGCAAGTTGTCCTGAGCCAAGAATTAAAACATCACCAGTTTCATATTTTGACTGAATGATTCTTCTCATGATTCCGGCATATGATTGTTGACCAATCTTAACGAGGTGCTTTTTTCTCACTTCTTTAGCATCTTTAAAAAGTTTTTCTAAAACTCTTAGAATGACAGAAGAGCGAATATCTTCTTTAAGGTAATTTGCAAATGCTTCTTTAAATTGAGCTACGATCTCACTTTCACCTTTTAGTTTACTTTGTAGACCGCAAATCGTTTCTAAGAGAAAATGATAGGCTTGTTTTGAAGTATGGTATGTACCTAAGGCTTTATCCTGTGAATCAAACTCTGTAGTTGTGAGAATGATTGTTCTTTGGCAAGTAATTAGAACAAATGCCCCTGGCATCTCTAATAGTCTTTTAGGTATTTCGTTACTTTTTGTTTGAATATTAAGTAAATGGATCTTTTCTAACAAAAATCTGTTCCTTGCGTTGTGTTATTGTCCGATCTCTGTAAAAAGAGATTACAAAATTCAACACTTAAAAGTGTCACAATTTTGTAGAATTCATTATGCATTGACGATATTGCGCTAATTTGTCTTCATTGAGCAAAATAGTCAATGTTTTCTTTACAATATTACTATCTTACACATTTTTATTTAGGTCTATTTGAGTCTGTCTATAATGCGATCAATAACTTCCTAAAGTTCTTTTCACGGGTAGAAATTTCTGCTAATTTGTCCTCATCATGAATACAGTTACGAAAAGTTCAAATGATGTGGCCAGTGAGGCCAAAAAACCTAAATCAGCGTTTAAAAGACTGTTGGAGAGGCTGTGGAATAAGTTGAAAAAGCCTGCTTTAGCATTCGATCGCAAGGTTGATGGGGCCATTTCTTTCTTTATTCAACACTATGGCAAAACAAAGTTCATGGTAGCGATGTCAAAGAAAATTCAATACTTAGGAATTGAAGGACTTTGGAACAAAGGCCCAAAAGCTTTTATTTATTTTTTCCTATTTTATCTAATTCGAGATACAATATTGTACATAATCATACCAATTTGGGTGGCCAAGGCTACTTCGTAAATTAATTTTATTATGTACTATTTGCAACACATCTTATTTTTTATCTCTGGTCTCGCAATTTTCTATTATGGCCAAAGAATTATTTCAGCTGGAATTCAAAGTTTAGGCTCACAAAGTATTAAACATATCGTCTCTGATATTGATGGTAAAAACTTTGTGGTTAACTTTTGGAATGGAGCAAGGCTAAGTCTTTTAGCATTTTCTCCAACTATGGCAAATCTCGTTACCATTGGTCTAGTTAATGCTAACCTTATAAAGCAAAAGAGGGTATTGCCTATGTTCCTAGGCTCATCCCTGGGCTCAATTGCAATATTTATTATTCTTGTTTTCTCATCTCAAGAGACAGCTTTGAATCTGATGGCCTTCGCTTTAATCTTAGGTTTAATTTCTCGCAATCTCTATATTAGGAAGTTGTGTAAGCTCTTATTTGGTCTTGCTTTTTTATTCTTAGGCGTTGCAGTTATGCACGAGAGTTTTGTAAACCTTGTAACTTGGAAGTATATTCAAAACTTTATCGTCTTATTTATCGATTACTCACTTTTTACAAATATGCTAATAGGACTCACTGTTGGAAGTATTATTGCTGTTATCTTAAGAAGTCAGACAATGACTTTGGCAATTGTAGTGGTTCTTTTAATTAGTAACCTTTTTCCAACTAGTTTTTGCTTTGCAATGCTTACAGCGTCTTCACTTTGTTCGTTTGTCATTAACTTTGATACAGCAAGACGAAATGCGAGACCTTTGGCCATAAGACTAAGCCTTGGCCCATTAATTCATTATTCAGTCGCTACAGCAGCTTCTTTTCTATTGATTGTATTAATTGATCATAATGTTCAAACTGATTTAGATCCACTTAACCTTGTTGTTCTGGGATTCTTCTTTGTTAACATTCTAGCTATTCTTAATTATTTCTTTTTTAAAAATATTATTTCAGAAATGGTTAAAGGCCTATATCCTGATGCTAAGTTCAAGGATCGCCCAAAGCTTAAATTTCTAGGTGATCGTCGTCACATATCTTCAACGATGGCCTATGTCTTAGTAGAGTTAGAAATTGGGAAACTTATGGATATTGTTTCTCGAATGTTTGAAAAATGTTATGAGTACGTAGAAAGTCCAACTAAAGGTGCTAGGGCACTTGCAAAGATTAAAGATTACGAAAAGATAATCGACAATATTCAAGTTGAAATCAATGAATTTATCTCTAAGGTCATCTCTAGTGGAGTTGAAGAGGAAGAGAGTCGCAATGCCATTAAGTTAATGCAGATTGCTTCTGACCTTGAGCAGCTAGCTGATAGTCTAGATAAGTTAACGACAATGCTTACGAAGTATTATGAAAATTGGCAACTATCGGCCGATGAGTCTGAGCGCTTATTAAACTTTTATAAGGAAGTTCAAAATCTTTTTGCTGAAAGCTTAAGCCTTTATGAAGGGCATATTGCCTCTGAAGAAGATGTTGAACGAGTTATTCATGATACAAGAGAGCTCAAGAAGCATCTGATGACTGAAAGAGAGGACTTCGCTAAAGTTCATCACAATGAAGATGGTCGAAAACATATCTATTATTCTGATATGATGACTTCAATTTCTGTTGTTAGAGCAAATGTAAGAGATATTTACTTACTTCTTTCAAAGTAATTATTCCCATTTCTGCGTTAATTCGTTTTGACACACTATCAGTGGAAGTTCCTTAACAATCGTATTTTGATCTTTGTTTATAGAAAACGGAAAAAGCTTTCTTGTGGATGCTATTTTTCTATTAATGATCTTCTCTTTGTGGCCACGTGAGGCCCTAACGCTACGATAGCGTACACATCTTTTACCGCGCATACGAATACACTTCTTTATCATTGAAACTTTATCTATCTGCTCTTCATAATATTTCATTTCTTTTTCAAGTTCTTTTTTTGTATTTGTTATGGGAATAAACTCTTCGCCCTTAGTCGTTCTTATTCGATAGCTACCAAATGGCCTAGTTGGCCTTAAAGTAAGAAGGTCTTGTTTTGCTTTAAGATTGATATCAACTTTATATTCAAAACAACTATAGTCTTGATCAACAACTTCACTCATTACTTCTAATGCTGTTATTTGGATTTTAAAAAAATTTGGTATTTCATAAAAGTCACGAGCAATCTCAGACAGTCGTTGCTGAGAAGGTTTTTGGTTACAACTTATAAGTAGTAGGGGAATGATTATTATTAAAGCTCTCATGAAATAATCATAAGGCCCTAATGCTATCTTTTAATAGTGGGGAAACGCTTAAATTAGGTTAATAAAGCTAAAGCTAAAACCAAAGTGCTTGCATGCGCTTAAGAGAAATATCAGTGTATTCGATATCTTCTGTTTTAGATGCAAGGCCTCTTCCCTTATCTGCTTTTTCTTTATGTGCTAGATTTTCAATAAGTAGTTTATTAAATACTACGCTCATCTTAACTAGTGAATTAGCACCTTTTAGAGTTTGTGCAGATACCTTCTTATCTTTAGCTAGTGTAATGTAATTAGCAAAAGTATAGTAATTATCTGAGAATCCATTATAACAAAGTTGCTCAAGTTCTTTGTGAGTTCGATCCATATGATCTCTCATCGCCAGAGGTAGTGTCTTCTTTGTTGCTCTTTTTCCTTCGTATGGAAGATGCCAAACAACATTTTCAATATCGTCTGTAATTTCTTCTTTCAAGGTATATTCCCACATTTTAGGTCGATCATTATAATTAATGAACTCCTGATGAAAGGAAGCACATGTTTTAATCTCTTTTTTAAAACTAGGGTATATCTGTGAGAAAGTTAAATATTGCTCATATAAAGATAAGAAATAGACTTTCTTATTATCTAGCTTTGAAATATCTTTAGACGTTTGTGAGTCTGCACTTGCAGGACCTCTTTTTTTCTTTTCAAACTTACGAACTTTGTAAGTTGGAGTAGGGTTTACTTCACTTTCTGATCGGTCTGTAAACTGTGCAAATTGGTCACCAAGCCCGTTACCGTAATGTTGTGATCCAGCACAGCTAATAAGTGTTGTCGATAATAGAAATAGTGTTCCAATTTTTTTCATTTTAGTCACCTCTTACTATCTCTTATCGACAGAAAGAGGCTTATATTTAGAAAAAATAGATGTGTTCTAGAGTGAACCTATCACCATCTTAAGAATCGTCTTGCCGTCATTATTGCGGCCGATTCATTTAAAGTTCCACCACTTACACAAAGATCACTTAATTTAGCTTTCTTAGTAGCTGATGATAATAGTATGTCTTTTACATGCGCTGGTGAAATAGGCTTAGCGTAGTAGTCGGCCATTGCGAAAATTTTGGCCGCTATATTGGTAACGTGAGGAGCTGCCTGTGATGTACCATTAATTGGAATGTAGCGATCTCCTGGTGAACATGAGTATATGGCCACACCTGGTGCAAAGAGAGAAACAGTTGTTTTCCCAAAATTAGAAAAATAAGCTTTATCTTCATTGTCTTCGTCAATTGCTCCTACGGAGATAACATTATCAGCGATAATTGATGAAGGGTAGTGAAGCATTTCATCTGTATTATCTTTCTTATTTCCAGCAGAGAAGACGAATAAAAGATTTGAATAGTTTTCTACGACTCTTTGACCTTTTTTCATAAGGCCTTTCATATAGTCGTTACGAAATTTCGTGATTGTTGACTTGTATTTCTCATCAGCTTCTTTCTCACTTATATCAAACTCATCTTGAAAGAGCTCGTTTACCATATCATATGCAGGCTCCCAGCTTTGGCCCCATGAGGCATGATAAATCTTTGACTTACTTGCTGAGTATTTAACTGTCTCTTCAAACTTCTTGATCATCCAAGACTGATAATAGTTTAGGTAATTCTTAATATTTTGAATTTTATAATAGCTTCTTGAATATTTACTCGGTGTAAACTCTTTCTTTTTAAATAGCCCGACTTCATCATCACCAAGGTAGCGTATAGGCATGAACTTAAGGTCCCAGCTTTTCATTTCATACGGAAGCTTTTTTGTATTCATCGCAAGACAAGTGACATGAGAGCCATGTGTATATGAAGAGAAGTCACTTCGATGATCCATGAAATCATCATCTTTTCTTATCTCTTTATACCATTCAAGTTCTTCATCTGTTGCAATCTTTAATGTTTTTCGACGTCTAACTTCATAGTACTTGTATACATTTGGATCAAAAGTACCAATGAGTGAAGGGTCGAATACTTTATTAGTATCATGAATAAAGTTCCACCCATTAAGATCATCAACTTTTCCATTTCGATCGGTGTCATATCCGTTTTGATATTCAGAAAAGTTACGATAGAGGTGGGCACGTAGTTTTTCATGGCCAATATCTATTTGGTTATCGCTAATGGCCACGACTGTAGAAGCATACGTACTACTTACGAGAATTAATGAAATTAAAGCTTTTATAAAGTGTTGTGTGTATTTATGCATGAGAAAATAAATAATTGATCTTATGCGTCTTTGCAATTGCATCGCATAAAACAATGCTTTGCACAACGTCTAAGTGATTGAATATTAATTAGTCTTGAATTTTTATGATGGCATAGACAGGGTAGTGGTCAGATGGATTATTCCAAATATCACCTCTTCTACGAGGAGGGCCAATAAGACGACCTGTTGAATTCTTATATTGATAGACAGCAGCATCCATTAAACGATGGCCAAATGACTCTTCCATGAAGATATAATCTAATTGAAGTTGGTGTGCGGCTTGTCCTACAAATTGATAAAATGTTGTTCGATACTGTAGGGGAAGCTGACGCATAGAAAGTACATCTTTAAGATCAGTCTCTTTATATATGACTTTAAATTCTTCATCTGTATTTTCATTTGAAGCATTACCATTAAAGTCACCACATAAAAGGATTGGCGTATTAGGATATTGCTTCTTCTCTTCTTTATAGACTTTTAATAATAATTCCAGTTCTGCTTGGCGCCTTCTTACTGACCTAAAGTCATGGCCAGTATCATCATCTCTTTGTGACTTTAGATGTACATTAAAGAGGCTAAGCAAATGCTCTCCCTTTTTACTATTTACACGCAAGTGGGAGAAGTCTCTACTTAGAAAGTAGTCATTGTCATCTTCATCGTGAAGTTGAAAGTCGATTTCTTTATTTGTATGGCTTAGATGTTCAAATTCAAATTCAAGGCCTTTTCTTACTAAGAAAGCATTTTCAATTCCGCGATCACTATTGCCTTGTTGATGGAATATTTCATAACTTTCGTTAAGATAAACTTCGTTGAAGTAGACTAAGCTTTCAATTTGGCCAACTTCTGTTAAGGCATAGATATCGGCATCTATTTCTGTGAAAACTTGTTTTAATTGATTTAAGTTTAGTTTTGATTTGAAGTAGTTTATATTTGGAGGGTTATCGAAAGCATCCCTAATAAAGAAGTTCTCAAGATTATAAATACAAATTTCAATTTGTTTCAATTAACAGCTCCAGCCGAAGATATAGCGATGATACTTTTTCTCTTTTGTATCATAGATCATTTTACAATAAGCCGATTGATATATTCCACTCTTATTGATCTTTTTAAACTTATCTACAAGTTCTTTTGAGCAACTCGTATTTAATATTTCTTTATTTGGGAACTTCTTTGTTGCTAAGGATATATACGTTGCTGTTAAGCCCTTATTTGGTGAAAGTTTCATCGCATAATCAACTTCACGAAACTCTTGTCTAAAGAAAAGATCGTCTCCATTTGTAAAAAATGGAATTGTTGATCGAGGAATAAAGTAAGTTTTATCACTACCTTCTTTTATCATTTGGTTTAGTATCACCCCATGAAATGAAGTGATTTCATTAATATTTTTTGTAAAGCGAATCCCTTCATATATCTCTTGGCGCTCTACTAAGACTTTTCCAAATTTATCTTTTTCAGTCTTATGATGTATACAACGTGATTGATAAGTGATGACACTATCTTGTGCGACTGTTGTGGTCCAGAAAGTGAAGGGGAGTCCAAATTCCTTCACAAAACTTTTCTTTTCTTTCAAACTTCCATTTGTAAAGACTTCTTTGAATTTCTCTGAGGTCTTACCTGTCTCTTTTGAACATTTAGAGTTCTCAGGACAGCCTTTTATAAGATGTTCAACCATATGTGGCTTAAAGTTTACTTCTTCAATTACTTGAACAGATGATTGAGTATTTTGCTGCTGTGTCATTGCAATACTTAAAGTCGCAAATATACAGGCGAAGCTATATTTGAATAGATGGGCCAATTTCATAATTAAATTGTACTTGGCAATGGAGTTGGGGTCAAAAAAAAAAGCCTGCATTTGCAGGCCTTTTTAAGGGGGGGTTATTGATTCATCCCACGGTTATTGCCGTCTAGGAGGAAATCAATCTGGGATTGTATTTCATATTTTTCAGTAGTCTGACCTCTTCTTATATCGCTGATTCTTGTGTTATTTGAATCATCGCTGTCACGACTTCCTTTTTGTTTAAGAAAGTTTTGTCTTTCTTGTTCATCAAACTTTACGATAACTTTTTGCTCATCTTCATCACTGTCGATTTCAGCAGAGTTAACTTTCGTTTGTAATGTTGTTTTTGTATCAATATCATCAAGTTTATCTTGCTTATTAACTGGATTACTAACACATTCAATCTTAGAGAATTCAAGAGCTCTAATATCTCCAACAAATGTCGATGGGAGACCTGAGGCTTGTCTAATTTCTAGATCTGCATTGAATTCAATTCTTTCTTTTCTTGATGTTTCAAATTCGTTTGTTACCGTTCCAGCTTCAATATTATCACCACTATTATACCATTTCTTTTGGCCAATAGTGAAAGCTGCTGTTGCTGCATTACTATCAAATCTTGACTCTAATTGCTCTTGAACCGTAACAGGAGTTTCAACTTGTCCCATATGGTCTTTTTCAGCAATTTCTACAAGTGCAGTTTTGGCCTTTGCGTTCTTATCACTTAGCATGTTCTGACAGATTGCATTTGCATCAGACATCTTTTGTAGGTAAATATCCTTGTCTCCATTGTATGCTCTATACTTAAGTGAAGCACGGTAAGCAATAATAGGAGAGTTGTCATAGAAGTCTCTAAGGTCTTCTTTTGAGATTTCAATTGATTCACGATCTTTAATGAAATCCTGATGCTCTTTCTTTTCTTGATTATCTTTCTTTAATTCTCTTTGATAAGCTTCTTCAGCAACCTTGTACTTACCAAGATCACAACGCTCTTTGTATTTTTCGTATCTTTGACGATATTCTTCATCGAAGTCGCTGATCTTTTCAAAGTCCTTGCGATCGAACTTTCTTTCAACGATTGTACAAATGCTTGCATACGATGACAGTGGAATTAGTCCCGTTAGGATAGCAATTTTAATCATAGTTGAGATGTTTTGCTTCTTCATAATAGCCTCTTGTTTTGTGTAAGTTAAGATACTATTAATAAAGCAATTGCTATGCCAAAAAGGATAAAGCCTAAGGTATTGAAAATTTGTTTTAATTGCTAAGAAGGCCGTCTAAATATTGAACACTGTGTGAAATTTAATCACAATAGAAGTGGCGATTCCAGCGCTTACCAGAAATGAATTCTGTGTAGTTTGCTGACGTGGCCGTTAGATCATCCATCGAGTCTACAATTGTATTATAGCTTGTTAGTTGAGTGTCTTCTGTAAAGTACCCAGCTGCTGGTTGAGGGTAGAAGTTATCAAAAGCAGAACCATTGCTCACAGTACCTAATTGACAGAATCTTTCACCAATTTGTTGAATCTTTGATCTTACAGTCTCACTTGAGTGATCTGGATAACCAGTTTCAAGGTTATAATGTGTTTCGTCTGGAGTAAGAGACATATTCTCATTATCAGTCACAATACCTTCTGACGAAATAAAGAGGTTTAGATATAAGTTTAGGTCTGTTCCACTAGGGAGGCGACACTCGTAAGTATTATCACTATTTAATACTCCAAAACCTGAACAGCACATATTACTAGGATCGGTTACATTTGAGCCTAATTTAGAACAGCATTTGAATTCATCCGCAGAGAAAATCTGTGGTAGTGAAATCGTTGAGCCATCTGTCTTATAATAAACCTTAGACTCAACACCAGCTGGAGTACCTGGAATAGCATCTGCTGTAAATGGATCTGGTCCAGCATCATTATATACACCTTCAATCAAGCGACCAACATTTGATGTCCCATCTGCCGGATTAGCTTTTTCATCGTTACAACGAATTGCTTCGTAAGCAATTTGAGGAACGCCAAGAAGTTCGTATTTCTCAAAGATATCTTCGTAATAGGCTTGATTTCCTGGAATCGTACCAAAGATCTCATCTTTCAAATCATATTCAAAAGAGAACCAACCTTTTTGGAAACCATTTAGCGTGGCCTGATTTCCTACGTAGAAGAATAAGTAGTTAAAGTTGTCCTGAATAATACAGTAACTAGGCTCTCCAGTATTTCCATCAGAGTCGATATCATTACTATCAGTAAAGAGAAGGTCGTTTGCTGCAGTACTCACAGAAGAACACGTTACTTCATCACCATAGTTTTCTGGTGCTGGAGCTGTTGCAGAAGGTGGCCCTCTTAGCATATCGCTACTAAAGTTAATATCTGAAAAGTCAGCAGCATCAGTATCGTCTGTATAGTGGAGTAGGACATTGCGAATAGAAGCTATATTCACATAGTCTGGAATATAAATTGCTAGATAAAGGTTGTCTGGTGCAAATCCATTATCACTACTTGGAGCACTAACAAGTGGAGCTTGAGGATTATTAAATCCTGACGGCTTTAAAATAACAGGAGGGTAAGGAGCATTGTAAGTGTCACTAACACCTAATTGCTCATACATACCATAAACTGTTTTTGCTGCTAGACTAATTTGTCCTTCGGCATCGACAGGGCTTAGGCTTATGCGTCCAGATAGGCCAGTTGCCGGTATTTCTGTTGGAGCTTGTGGCGTTTCTGAGTCATTTTGAATATTTGCTTGTACGGCACCTACAGGGTCTCCAGGACGTAGCCAGTCAAAAAGGTTCGTTGGAGAGTCTGGGTAAGTTCTATAGCCTCCAAGTGAGCTCATATATGAGTATTCCATTAGCCAATTATTTTGATTAGTTGGATCAAATCCTTTTTCCCATGATCTCATTGAGTAGTTTAGACAAGCTAACTTAGAAGGTGAAATATTTAGGCGATTACCAACTGTCCAATTATTTGTCCCATCTTCAAACTTTCTTATAAATCCACCACCACAACAATTTGCACGACCTGTTTCATTGATAACTTTTGTATCATTTGCTGAAGGTAGGCCAAAAGATGGAATGGATGGATTTGTCGAGTATGACTCAGCTGCCAAGTATCTTGAGTAGCGTCCGGTCTTATCATTATCTGAAATTGAATCTCTAAGTGGGTTTAAGGCCACGTTATCGACGTTGTAACCAGGTAAGTCTGAGCGTGCGCCAACTGCGGTATACATTGTAAAAGTCTTACTTACTTCACGACAGCATCGATTCTTAGACATGTCATAATTATAATAATTTGCTCCAAGAATCGTATTAAGAAGTGGCTCTTCTTGGCTTTGTCCACAAACAAGCTCTTCTTCCCAGAACTTCTGCTCGGCCATCGTTCCTCCAAAGCTTGAAGGGGATAGTCCTCTGGCTACATCTGCATGTAAACGGTTAGGTCCACAATCTAAGTTAGTATGACAAATTGCTCCTGCTCGTCTTAAACAGGCGTTAGCAGCAAGGGTTTCACTTTGTACATTTAATACGTAGCTTAAGTTTCCAGCTTCTATTGACTTGAATGTTGACTCAGTTGTCACAGGGTCAATAGAGGATGCACTACACATATTTTGTCTAACCGCTAGAGGGTTTCTTATTGGTGTCTCATCATTAAGATAATTACCATCTTCATCAAATACTGGACAGCTTCTAACTTTGCCTGTTTGGTATGCTGTCTCATCACAGGCAGCGATTTGAGAAATATAGTCTGTTCTATTATCGTTATCTTGTTTTTCGTGTCTTAGCTCAAATGCTTCAACACCTGTATTTCCTGTATCAGCTGATCTTCCTGGGATACAAAGCCCAACTTCTGAAGGTTCGTAGCTTCCAGTTGCAGCGTAAATTGATAAGTTTTGTGCAATTGCATTTTGTACTTCTTGTGGTAACTCGTCAGCTCGATTTGTATAAGATATCGGTCTACCAAGAATGCTTGCAGCTTGTCCAAATAGAATCGAAGTTGGCTCATTAGGGGAGCGAATAAGTTCTTTTGAAAAACTTGCTGAGTCAAGGGCCGCACAATAGAAGTTAGGAGCACAAGTTAGTAGCTTTGACTGACTTGTCTTCTTCACATTTTCATTTGGATTAAGCTTACAAGGAGAACCTGCTCCGCGGTAAACACAGCGGTTATTTTGTCCGCCACTAATATTTCCTGCAAGTATTGCTGAAAGTGAAATGGCCTCACGACTGTAGTCATTTTTTTCAAAGGCATCAATATCAAATTTAGGCCAATTTGTTTTTACGTCTGTGATTTGTCCACATGCATATTCCCATCCTAGCTTTGCAACACAATCGCTATCAGTGTTACAAGAGTGCATATACTGGCAACTCGCTCCAAAGTTTTGAGCAGCGCTATCTGGGTCTAGAGAAAAGTCGTAGTCGTGATCAGCTGCTGTTTGACCACCAAGGTCTTCTACAACTGAGACTGTAAAATTACTGTTTTGAGTAAGGTCAGCAAATGGTGCGTTGATTGCTAAGAAGAGCTTATTTGTTGTCGATCTTACTCGTCTTCCTGCACCGACTGCAAACCAAGAAACACCATCAAAAGAACCAATTAGAGCTCCTTGATTAAAGCCATACCAATCTCTTTGGTAACCATTAACATACATTGCTGCTTGAGTCGTAAGACGGTTTCTTCTTTGAACTCCAGCATTTGAGTAGCTAATATGTGAGCTTGCAAGCATCGTTGGTGGAACCCAGCAGGCCCTTCCAAAAATAGTGTCTTCATAATTACCAAATGTTGTATTACTTCCAATAGCTGTACGATCTGTCGTGTAACCACGCCATGTTAATCCATATCCTTTAGAAGACTCAGGATGAGAACTTAAAACTTTTTGCCAAGCATCTTGTTGACAGTATGGGCATGGAGTTGAATATCCACTTGTAGCCGAAATGATATAAACTTGATCAACATCAACTTCAACAACCTTAGCTGGTTGAGCTTGTTGGAGATCAAGAGTCATCGGGCCAAGGACTGCATTCATTGAATAAGTTGTTTCAATTGGACCTGCTTTATTTGCATCATCAAGATAGAAGAAATAATCTCCTTCCTGATTTGTCCCTTCAGGAACTTCTGATAAATTATCGTAAGGCACTCCCGCTAAAGAGAAGAAGCGGTGAGGTGCACTTTTGGCCGATACTAAAACTGATAAGTTTTGAAATGGAGCATCGTCATTTTCGTTTACTGGAATATCACAAGTGATATTTAGGATATTGCCATTAGCATCCTTGCCGGCCTTTAAACCGTAATCAATACAGCGGGCATCTAATTGCAGCTCTCCACCAGCATAAGTTGGCTCATGTGGACATCCACACTTTTCCCATATCTTTACTCTTACAGAGTCGAGATCTGGTGAACACTCAGCTGTTTCTCCTAATAAACACTTATAGTCTTTTATATCTGCTTGTAGCTGTTGATTTGCATTATCTAGTTCATCTTCCGTGTCAGTCTCATCATCTTCACTTGGATCAGTGTTGATTGGACACACATAGAAAAGGTTAGGGTAGCTCTTAAATGCATTTGGATTTTCTAGCATTTCATTTAATGCTGTTTGGTATTCAAGACTGTCTTCATCAATATTAGGTCTTGTTGCACCGTCGTTAACACATTGGCCGTTAAGACAGCAGTTATATCCTTGTAGCTGGCACGAAGAGTTTGTACAGCTATTTGTATCTGGATTAGTGGTTGTGTTTTTAACATCAATATTTAGGTTTAAGTTATCAATACCAATTGAGCCAAGAGTAGGTACACTATTTACTGTACCGTACACTGATTCATGAAATCTTAGGTTAAGAGCAGGGAAGCTAGAGTTACATGTAGGACATACATCATTTAAGCTATAAGCTGCTAAAGAACCTGATATTTTATTATTTAGATATGTAGTATGAGTTGTTGAACCTGTATATCCAATAATTCCGTCTCCACAGAAGGCTTGACTATCAATTGCATTTGCAATTTCGATTCGCATACTTACTTCTTGTGATTTACTAGATTTAATAGGAATTGCCTTTAGGCGAACTTGAGGTTTTTTTACAACACTTCCTGAAACAACTTCCCCGGCACCATCGAAATCAGCAACAAGACAAAAAGCTGAATTTACTTTTTCTGAAGATACAATTGAATTATTAACAACACCACCGACCAGATAAATGGACTCAGTGTCTGTTGAGTTAATGGTAATTGGACCTTGGATATATTGATTCTTTGCATACCATGAGGCATCAGTTGGATTTTCGATAATATTATTCGTTGATTCTTGTTCTGAATCTTCACCATCGACAGAGAGTCGATTATTGGCCGCTTGCATACAAGAGGTTAGTAGCAAGATTGCGGCAAGGAATGTTAGTAAAGGTGCACGTAATTTCATTAATTTTCACTTTCCTATCTCTTAACTTTTCGCCCTTTTACGCCGGTAACTTTATAATAACTTATTGATATTAAAAGAAAGGTAAGAAATACCTAATGATGGGTTAAGTGCTTAGAATTACTGGTTAGGTGAGTAGGTCAGTTAAATGTGCGAGTTTTTCAGTCGACAATTATTTGTGTGTTTTACCAGCCATAGCCGAAATCGATCTGTCCAACGGAGTTATTTGAGTAAAAAGGTCCACCCCAAAATCCGAACATATTGGCATCACTTAGATCTAGTTTTTCCATATACCAGTCATAGTATTGTTCTCGATAGGCTATTTGTTGTTCCTGATACATTCCAGTGTATATAGCACTCGGTAGTTGTGCTCTTAATTGTTGGGTAGCAATCATTGGTCCCATAAATTTATAAGATTGTTCAGCTGCATACATTGCAACTCCAGGCCAAAAGCTCTGTTGATGACGTCTAACGACAGAACGTTCTGAAATTGGATCCCAGTCAACATATTCATTATCATCAAGTTTAAAGCTATCTTTTGAGAGTGATAAGCTTTGTTGGTTACAACTTCTTACTTGTAAATATTGGCAAGCTTTCGGAAATTCATCAGGATCAGTTACATCACCATTTCTAACTTCATTTCCATTACAATTGATTTTATCTGATTGTGGACAATACTTTTCTAAGTAACGATTAGAAGTTTGGTAGTCATTTGTATCTTTAGCTCCATAATAATATCGAGAATAATCTTCAACAATAAGCTCTTCTTCTAAATTGTCACCAATAATAGACAAGGTCTTAATACTCTCATTAACACCTTGAAGAGGTGGTAGACAACGGAATTCATGAATCTGTGGATCTTCACATATATTCTTATAACTTCTCGTAAGAATTGATTTTATAATCTCCAGGTCCTTCATTGGTTGGCTTATAAATAAATCACTAATGGCCTTTTCTGCCTTTGCTAATTCTTCTTCTTGTTTACTAATCAGCTCATCAAGAGAGGAGTCGTCAAGTTCGTCTTGAAGGCATTTAAATACCTTATCTGAAATTTCATTATTAGAGATAAGTCTATCTGTCGTAGAAACGCTTTGCGGACAAAGCTGACTTAGTTTACTAGCAACTTCACCGTTAAAGTCAGTTTTAGTACCTGTTGTTTTATTATAGGCTTCAGTTTCTGCTAGTCCCTTTTTTAGGATATCGTGAAGCTTATTCTTCGTTTCTTGTCGTCTACCATTAGCAAAAATTGTGACGTTTGAAACACTATTGCCACTTCCTATACTTTCGTTTGCTGAGTTAATAGCTCTTGCAAGTTTTCCTGTATCAATAGACTCGTCACAATCTACGAGTTTACCTTTACACTTTTTTAATTCATTTAAAGCGGAAGAAATGTCATTGAATGATTGGTCTTCAATTGAGTTTGTAAAAAACTGAGTAGCAAAACTACTTTCAGGAGAACTAAATATATTCTTGTCTGAATTATGCTCTTTATTTAAGTCATAGAGTTTTACAATTGTATTTTGATAATAGTTCTTTAGTTCATCGCTCTCACTAAGCAGTGAAAGTGTATTATTTGGCTTACTGATGGATAGAGATGGACTTCCATCTTCTGCCTTGTCTAATGAAACATTGTATTGATCGGTCTTAAGTGCATTTAAATGCTCTTTAAAGAAAGATGTTGCATCTTCTTGTGTCGCCACACCAGCATAAATCTTCTTCAAAATCTGACCATAATTATTAATAGTATTCTTGGCCATCTCTTCGTGGCCATCACCAAGTTTGAAGTTTTCAGTAAAGTCATTAAAGACTGAACATTCCTGTTTTACGTCCTCACTAGCATCATCACAAGCTGAGCGCATATAGGAGTAGAGGTTCTTACCGTCACCATTTTTAATATGGTTGAAGATTTTTACAAAAGGATTATCTTCCGTTGAGTTTTGAGCAATACTGTCGGCTTGCTTTTTTGCAAGTGCTGCTACTGTTGAATGGATAACTGCATACTTTGTTACGGCCTGTGTATGCTCCTCAAGAGCAAATAAGGCCTCTAAGGTATTGTCATCAAATAACTCGGCCACATCAAGGCTTTGAGATTCTTCTTTGAATTTAAGATATTCATCGCGAACGTTCTTAAGCGATCTTAGCGCAATGACTTGGGCCATTTGAGCGTCTCGAGCACCTTTTAAATCTGCCAAGGTTGGAGAGTTTGGCTTGTTTTCATCTGCCTTCATTCCATTTTGCTTGTCGTGAACCGACTTAATTTCCATTTCCAGTTCACTACAGTATTCAGCAAATACATTGAGAGAGAGGGAACTAAGTGATGTTCCAATAATTAAAGCTCGAATGAATTCTTTAAATGGTTTTCTCATCTGATTTCTAAAGTTTAAGTTTAAACTATTCTCCCTCAAAGAGACTTATCGTTATAAACATAAGAAAACTTTAGTAAGCCTAGAGAAATTAGAGACTTAGCCGTGACCACCGGCCATGAAGACTTGATTATGGTCGATCTTCTTGTGGCCATCTTTAATGGCATCGAAATATTCACGAGTTACGTTCATTGTTTCTTCAATATCTGGCGTCTGAAACATTGCATTTCTAAAGTGAGTTACATTTGGAAAACCAGCGGCCATCCATACGATATTCTTTCTAAGAGTTATCAGAACAGTTCTTTCACGATCTGTGTACTCTTCAAGATAATCGCGGAATCTTTCAATAACTTCCAAGTAGTCACTAGGAGTAAATTGAATATCGTCGTCTTCTTTTAGAAAACTTTCTAAGAAGATGAATGGATTTCTAAGAGGCCCTCGGCCAAGCATTAGGGCCTGACAGCGAGTTGCCATAAGTCTCTTTTGTGTCATTTGCCAAGAGTGAAGATCCCCGTTTCCAATAATTGGTAGAGGAGAAGTCTGGGCAATACTTTCTAGAAGATCCCAATTTGCAAGGCCCTTATAGGCCTGTGTACGTGTTCGCCCATGAATAGCAACAAATTCGACACCTTCTTCTTTTGCGATATGAATAACTTCTTGGGCGTTGATAGAATCATCATCCCAACCAGTTCTGATTTTAATTGTTAGAGGAACTTCAATGGCCGACTTCATTTGATTAAAGTACTTACCAAGTTTAGAAGTATCTTTCATAAGGGCAGAGCCACCGCCTTTAGAAACAACCTTTCTAACTGGACACCCCATGTTAATATCGATGAACTTTGGCTCGCGCTCTTGTGCGACTTTGGCCGCTTCTGCCATGGCCGTGCCGTCTTCACCAAAGAGTTGAAGACCGATATTCTTCTCTCTTGGGTGGATTTCTAGCATTTTAACAGTCTTTTCATTCTTATAATTGATGCCGTGACATGAAACGAGCTCACTAACTGTTCCACCAGCACCCAGCTCTTCCATCAATAAACGATATGGAGCGGTACAAATACTACTCATTGGAGCAAGTAGAAGTGGTGAATCAAAAGAAATATCCCCAAGTTTGACTTTTGGGCGTCGTGACATCAAGGTGTCAATCTTAGCTTGAAGAGATGGTGAAAAAGTGCGATTATTGGCCATGCGATTATTTAGCAAGTAGCTAGAATTAGGTCAACATTTTTCGATAATTTGGAAATAATTACTGATGTTTTTTGAAAATCCAAGAGGATATATTGTGTTTGATTGTGATGGGACTCTCGTTTCATCAAAAGAGGCCGTCATTAGTGCTGTCGCGGAAGTTATGAGTATTATTCTTCAGCGTGACGTAAGTATTGAAGAGGCCCGTAAAAAGTATGGCCCTGATATGGTATATACTGCAAATCAATTTGGACTCGACCCAGTGGGAAGTGAAATTCAAAGAAATAAGCTTATGAGCACTTGGAAAGAAGTTACTTCTAAGCAAAGTAATGATTATAAGTTGTTTGCAGGAATGAAGAAGCTAATCTTGGATCTACTAAATCAAGAGTTTCAGCTCTACGTATGGACGGCACGTGATCGTAGGTCGACTCTTAGAATTTTAGATGATCAGGATGTGTTGCAGCACTTCTTGGAGCTTCGTTGTCTAGATGATACAACTCCTAAACCTCATCCACAGGGACTTATCGAAATGCTTGAAGACGCACCTAAAGATAAGATTATGCTAATAGGTGATAGTTTCTCAGATACACAAGGGGCCAAGAGCTTTGGTGTAAAGTCCATCGGTGCTCTTTGGGAGAGTGGGATTACAAAAGATGGATTTGGTGAGCACACTGCCGATTATTGGGCAACTCATCCAAGTGAATGTTTAGAAATAATTTTGAATAATATAAATAAATAGGGAATTAGAATGTTTGATAATTTAAGTGATAAGTTTTCAGAAGCGTTTAAGAATATTTCAGGTAAGGGAAAGATCTCTGAAAGTAATATTGAAGAAACATTAAAGCTTGTTAAGACAGCTCTTTTAGAAGCAGATGTTAATTTTAAAGTCGTAAAGAACTTCATTAATAATGTTAAAGAAGAAGCTCTTGGTGAAAAAGTTATCAAAGGTGTTAATCCAGAAGAACAATTTGTTAAGATCGTTCACGACGAACTTGCAAAGACAATGGGTGATAAGAACACTGAGCTTAATTATGTAGAAGGTGGAATCACTCCTATTTTAGTCGTTGGTTTAAACGGTCAAGGTAAAACAACTTTTTCTGGGAAGCTTTCACTTTTCCTATCAAAGAAAGAGAAGAAGAACGTTCTTCTTGTTCCTGCCGATACATTTAGACCTGCTGCCAAAGATCAGCTAATTACTCTTGCAAAATCAATGAATATGGATTGGTTTGATTCAGACCTTTCAAAACACCCTAAAGATATCGCAGCTGATGCCATGGCATTTGCCAAAGAAAACGGTAAGGATATCGTTATTATCGATACGGCCGGACGTCTTCATGTTGATGAAGAATTAATGGGGCAAATTAAAGAAGTACGCCAAGGACTTGAAGGGCTAAATCCTGAAGTTCTAATGGTTGCAGATGCCATGACTGGGCAAGAAGCAGTAAATGTTGCAAAGAGCTTCCATGAAGCTGTAGGGCTTACTGGTGTTGTTCTTTCAAAAATGGACTCTGATGCTCGTGGTGGTGCCGCGCTTTCAATTAAGCACGTAACAGGAGTTCCAATTAAATTCATCTCAACTGGTGAGAAGATGAAAGACCTTGAACTCTTTCACCCGGATCGTCTTGCGGGACGAATCCTTGATATGGGTGATGTTCTAACGCTAGTTGAAAAAGCTGAAGCTGCTATTGATAAAGATGATGCTGAAGGCATGATGAAGCGTTTAGAGAAAGGGAAGTTTTCTGTAAATGATTTCATGAAGCAAATGGATATGATGAAGAACTTAGGTTCAATGGCATCAATCATGAAAATGATCCCTGGTATGGGTGGCATGCTTAAGCAAGTAGGGGATCTGACTCCTGCTGAAAATGAAATGAAGAGAATGCGCGTTATCATCAACTCGATGACGAAGAAAGAGCGCGACAATTATAAGATCATGAAAGACTCTCACATCAAGCGAATTGCAAAAGGTTCAGGAAATACTGAAGCTCAGGTTCGTGACTTCATTGCTAAATTTAAGCAAATGGAGCAGATGATGGGTGGACTATCAAAGATGATGAAAGGTGGAGCGATGCCGGGGATGCCTGGTATGCCAGGAATGGACGGGATGCCTGGAATGCCTGGACTTGGTGGTAAGAAAAAGAAACCACGCAAGAAAGGCGGAAAATGGGGCGGTGGCTTCTTCTAAGCGCTCCGCAAAATTGGCCGCCCAAAGGCGGGCTATTGTTTGCGGCGCTAGCTCCCCAATCTTTAGCTAAAAATCTATTTCAACAAGCCGGGTTCAAGCCCGGCTTTGTTGTCTCTGGAGCAATGGGTAAGTTGTCGAATTGAGCAAGACGTCTGCTGCGCCTGACTTCGGTTATGTCCACGATGGACAGTATGTCCGCGAAGGCAGGAGCCGAGAGCGGACCGGCGTAGCAAACTACGCCTTCCCTTGTCTTGCGCTAGCATCCACAGCAAGCTTTAACGAATCAGTTACTTCAATTCAATTTCAGATTAAGTTTTTTACGGATTCGTCCATCGCAAAAAAAACGGCCACTTTGGGCCGCTTTCATATGGGAATTATTTTTGTGAGTAAGGAAACTCTAAAACTAGTGTTCTGTCGTGACACTGATCCCAAGAGTAGCTGTGGTAGAGAGAAAGTTTTGTTAACTTAAGCTCTTGTGCTCTTGTTTCTTTGTCTTCAGAGATTACCATTTTGTAACGGTAAGAAAATGCTTCGTATTCATCACAAGCACCTCTTGAAAGAACCTTTCCATCAAGTTCACCACCAAGTAGGTAGTTAACTTTTGAACCTGTATAAAGACGATCATTGATTTTAGCAACAAGCTCTCTTTTTTCACCGTTAATTACCGCGCTGATATATGCTTTTCTTTCGTAAATATCGGCATTGTTAAGAGTTAGATTCTCAACAGTGATTTCAGTTAGTGGTTGGTATGAACCGTCAGTCTTTGCTGAAACTGAGTCCGTTAGAACGTAAGTGTTAGCAATTACTGATACTGTCATTAAAATTGCAATTAATGCCTTCATTTTTCTCTCCTAAATTGAATTATGAGTCTTTCTAGCAATGTTTATTGGTAGTGGAAAGTTAGGATTGTGTTAATGTGTAAGTTTTTCTTATTGAGTAAGGAAAATTGGAATCGCGGCAGGTTCAGGGGCCTGCCGCGAGTGTGTACTCTAAACTTTATTACTCTGTGCTGTAAGAAAGAGGAGAGATTTATTGTTCTTTTAAGTTATCTTTCGTGTTGGACATAAAGTATCAACTTATACAGACATAGCAAAGTTGAGATTGTGTTAAGATTTATAAGATATAGTAACCAATATCTAGAGTTAATGATCCATTCTCATGAAAGTCATCAATAATAATACTGTGATCTCCATCTCCTGACTTGGCGGCCGTATAAGTTGCATATAGTTCAACAAAGCCTTTGCCTTTGTTGTATCTTAAATAAGGAAGGTAGAGAACCATGCGATCGTCCCCAATCTTCTTCTTACCATCTCGATGATCAGTATACCATTCACTTCCAAGGCCTAGTCCCCTGTTGTCGTTAAAATTATAATAGGCAAACGTTCCACACATTGTACGCCATGTATTCGTATTTGGGTCTCGTCCATTTCGATTATAGATCTGTGCATACGTATTTAATTCAAATGTGAAATTGTCTGTATTCTTTGAAAGAAAAAAATATCCACGATGATAACTATCATAGCCTCTATTACGATCCTCTCCATCAAAGATATAATTTCGATTTTGGAAGTGGAGGCTAAGCCCGTGTTTATCTTCAGTTAAAATATTATTGATGTAATAACGAAGAGAGCAATAAGCGTATTCGCCTTGGTAAGATTTCTGATTTTTTTGAGAGAAGGTATTTGAGTAAACAGGTACCCAGCGTATGTTTTGATTCTTGGCTATATCGTAACGAAAGTAGACGAGGTGATCCATATAGATAGCGTCTCGATTACGTGCATTCATTTCTGTATAGGTTGAATTAAGATAGAGAATCTTGAAGTTTGAAAGATTAAAAAAAGATGCTTGTGGTTCATCTAATGTAATCTCATTAACCTGAGCATAGGTTAATTGAATAATCAGTGAAAAAATAAGTGTCGTTAATTTTTTCAAATTGCCTCCTGTAAGAAAAATAGCTAACCATCGGTCGTGCTATTATGAGGAGGTTTCGAATTTTAATCAAAATGAGGAATAGAATTATTGATAATGTTCAAAAGTTATCTTGTATTCGATGTAAACTTTCTCGACAATTATGAAGATTAAATTGGGCCAAACCGAAATCTGGCCCAAATATTATTAATTACACTTTGAAAATTTTGATTCAATTTCAATTTGAACATCACTCCAAGTTTTACCTTCGTGAAGTGCATAGCAGGCCTTGTTGATTGCCGCTAGGTTTTCTCCAAGGGCGAAGTCAAGAACATCAATGATTCCTTCAGCTTCAAGCTCACCATCTTCAATGTCATACTTCATAGGAACTTTCATTGTTTTTCCAGCAAGAGTCATATCCACATATAAGTAATTGCTATCGATTTTATTAACAACACCTGAGATTTTCATATCTTTAAAGAAGAATCTTTCAATCTTAGCATCACGTGATGCATCTTTTGTGTGAACAGAGTTTACATCGATTGTGAAACGAGCACCTTTAACTAGCTCTTTTATTGAACCTTGCTTCTTTTGAGTTTTAATTTCAAACTTTTTGAAGGCCCCACCAACACCGGCTTTTTTGGCCGTTTTATATGCCGTCCATTTTACTGCTGTATTTGAATTATTGTATTCATAACAGTTTGCAAACGTCATGCTAGAAAATAGTAATCCAGCAACTATGAATTTCATTGTCTTTCTCCTTTGAATTGTTTAAATCAAGTATATGAAACAATATGACTATCCGAAAGAATTTTATGTAACTTTACAAAATAATGACAATCTCCTTGGACAGATTGAAGTTAATAGAACTAACAAAGGTTTCAATGCTGAGATCGCGATAGTGTATAAAGAGACGAAAAAAATATTTAAGTATGTTGATCAAGTCTTTGGTGCCGAAGATGAAACAGAGGCCTGTGATATTGGAATGATGAAATTGTCTCGTTTTTTAAAGTCAATTAAGTAACGCCTTGTCTTCATGCGTCAGTCATAAATATGACACACGCATTCTCTTGTTTTATAAAATTTCAATACCTTTTCTATGCGTCATCGAGATGAAAAAGTTGGCACAGGCCTTGCTTATATATAAGCGTGTGTGTGTTGGAGCAGAAAAAAGGATTTTTTCACTCCGTCAAAATGTCTCTCTTTAAGAAGCCGGATCAATGATCCGGCTTTTTTGTTTGCAGCATTTGCCACGATGGCAAAATAATGCAAAAGCAACGCATGGCCGACCCGGATGGGAGGCCAGGTGAACCAACTTCGAAAACTAAATTATTTCTTTTTGCAATGATGATGCATTCCGCTTCTGATTCAACTTCTCACTGACATACTGATTTAATTTTAAAAAGAGAGGGTTTTATGCAATCTACACAAACTCCTTACGTAAGTACCACCCCAATAGCGACACTTCACGAAGTGAAGTAAGCGATCGTAAACTTCTTCATATAAGTGTTCTTTAGAAAAGCGAAAGTAATTCTTCTCGATTTTCAACGATGTCTTCAAGAGTGTACTTTTCTAAGTTCTGGATAAATAAAGATAAGGACTCATTCATTATGGACTTTAGTTTACAGTGAGGGGTGAGTCGACATGGTGACTTACTTCTGTCGCCAATAAAGCAGTCGACAATATTAAAGTCAGATTCAATTTCTTTAATCAATAGACCAATATTAATTTCTTTTGGTTCTTTTGCTAGTTTTATGCCGCCACTGGCCCCTTTGTAGCTTTCAATAAGGCCTAGGCGTGAGAGCTGGTGAATGATTTTTGCAAGATGGTTTCTTGAGATCATATACGTTTCTGATATCTCGCTAGAGGTACATAAGCGCTCGTGGTTTAGGCTTAAGAATATTAAAACTCTGAGGGAATAGTCAGTATATGAAGTTAATTTCATACTTCTTTATTAGCATATATCTATCTGAAATCTATTGTTTTTTATAAATATATATTAAAAATACATGTTTTTATTGCTAGCTTGTTCTTTGTGTTATAAATATGTATTTGAAATACATATTTAAGCAGAAAAGATTAGGAGTTGGTATGCTATCTACACAAACTATTGAAATTGTAAAATCAACAGCACCTGTATTAGAAGAGAATGGTGTATTGCTAACAAGGCATTTTTATCAAAAGATGTTTGAGAATAACCCAGAGGTCCTTCCCTATTTTAATCGTGCGCATCAGAACAGAGGTAGTCAGCAAGAAGCATTAGCAGGAGCAATTTGTGCGTATGCTAAAAATATTGATAATCTCGAGGCCCTTGGAGATGCAGTATCTTTAATTACAAATAAGCATGCAGCTTTAAAAGTTGAGCCAGAGCACTATCCAATTGTAGGAGTTAATCTTCTTGCATCAATTAAGGATGTGTTAGGAGATGCAGCCACTGATGAAATTATTAATGCATGGAAAGAAGCATATTTCTTTTTGGCCGATATTTTAATAGATGCTGAAAAAGCTATTTATAAAGAACAAGCTTATGAGGGTTTTAAGGAATTTAAGATTGAAAAGAAAGTTAAGGAGAGTGAGGTTATTACTTCATTTTATTTAAAGCCTGTTGATAATACAAAGCTTCCAGGCTTTGTGGCAGGCCAATATATCACAGTAAGAGTTCCATTTGATGGAATAACGACAATGAGAAATTACAGCTTATCAGATTATCCAACTAAAGATCTTCTTCGAATAAGTGTTAAAAAAGAAGAGGGAAATCCTGATGGATATGTGTCCAATTATTTACATTCCAAACTAAGTGTAGGGGATGTGTTAGAAGTTGCAGCTCCTGTTGGAGATTTTACTTATAAGAAGTCTGAGAATGGTAGTGTCTTTCTCGCTGGCGGTATTGGGATTACACCTCTTTTAAGTATGGTAAAAGCTGCTCTTATAGAAGGCGAGCCTAGAGTTGACTTTATTCATGCTAATAAGAGTCGATCGGTTCAGGCATTTAAAAATGAACTATCAGATTTAAGTGAAAAATATGAGTGCTTTGCACCATTGTACTTTTATGAAAATAGCAGTGAAGAGCTGGCCGATAATGAATATGAGGGGTTTATCACCAAAGACTTCCTTGAGAAGAGAAGCTTTGATTTAAGTTCCAATTTCTATATTTGCGGGCCGAGTGCGTTTATGGCCATGATGAAAAAACATCTTCTAGAGCTAGGTGTTGATCCAACTAAGATATTCATCGAATTCTTTGGCCCACTAGAAACTTTATAATCTTTTAGGTACGCGGTCCCTTAAGTCATTTTAGGAACCGCGTACCTAAAAGTGTTTGACTCATCAAACTTTTCTTTCTAATATTTCCCGGCACACAATTTTGGGACACACACAATGAAAGTAATTCTAATCCTCACACTGAGTCTTGTGGCGAGCTTCGGCCATGCAGACCAACTTGATATCAAGCTTAAACGCTACACAGAGCGCTTCTTTTTAAAGGCCGTTGAAAAGCCGACGGGAAAGAAGGTAGAGCTTTATAAATTAGGAAAAGAACTCTTCAATGAGAAAGAGATTTCTGGAAATCGCAATATTACTTGTGCCGATTGCCATATGCCTGAGTTTGGTAGTGGTGATAAATTACCTGTCGGGATAGGTGAAGGTGGAAAGTGGCAAGGTGATCAGCGCTTAATCGGTAAGGGCCATGTGATCCCTCGTAATTCTCAGCCTCTTTATAATCTCGGTGATGAGAATATGGAGCATATGTTTTGGGATGGACGAGTTCATTATCGTAAAGATTGGGATGTTTATACGACTCCTGTTGAAGCCTTAAATGGTGACTACCCTGAAAGATGGGATATTACGGAAAACCTAGGTAGTGCACTGGCCGCACAGGCCCTGTTTCCAATTACTTCACATGAAGAGATGCGTGGAAAGAAAGGAAGTAACGATATTGCCAATGCTCCAAATGAAGAGGCGGTTTGGAAAATTGTCATGCGTAGGCTTTTGGCCATGCCTAAATATCGCAAGCTCTTTAAAGAAGCTTACCCGGCTATTCCAAAAGACGAATTAAATATTGGTCATTTTGCACAGGCCATTGCCCATTTTGAAACCCATGAATTTGCTGTTTACAATACTCCTTGGGATAATTATCTAAGAGGAGATAAGAGTGCATTAAATCAAAAGGCCAAGCGTGGTGCCCTCGTTTTTATGGAATCAGGAAGCTGTGTGGCCTGTCATGTTGGAACTCTTTTGGGGGGGCGTGGATTTGCTGCAGTTGCAACTCCACAAATTGGCCCAGGTAAGAATGATCCACGCAAAAATGATGAGGGAAGGTTTCTCGTTACTGGCCGTGAATATGACCGCTATCGATTTAGAATTCCACCTCTTAGAAATATTGCCTTAACTGCCCCTTATTTTCATTCCGGAGCCTACGGATCCTTAGAAGAAGTTGTTGAGCACTACCGTGCTGGGATTAAGGCCTTAGATCATTACGATAGCTCTTGGGTAATTAATTCATTTAAAAAGAATTTTGATAAAATTCTATTTGTTGAGACAAATCCATATATGCTTTTTAAGAAGAAGGATGCTGCTCATCCAATCTTTAAAAATGGTGATATTCAGATCAGTAACTCTCAAAAAAGCGATTTAGTTTACTTTTTAAAGCATGCTCTAACTGATGGTGAGCAGCTGAAATAGATCTGCTGCCCACTATTTTTGTTAGCAAAACTTCGTAATCCAAGCAATTTTAGCCTCTTTTTCACTCTTTGTACTACATCGTGTTATCATCATTGTTGACGTATTGGTGCGTAGGGGAAGTTGATGAAGAGGTTTTATTTATTTGCGTTATGGTTTGTGCTCGTTAATTCTAATCTTCTAGCAATTGACTTGTCTTCTGAAGATATTTCAGAGATTCAATTTGATGTTGTTCGTTCGTTTGATATTTACGATCCAAGCTCTGGATATTCACATCGTATTGAAGCTCCTAGTAGTAACGATAATAAATCAATAAAAGTTAGAATTGTCGGCCAAAATAGTTGGGCCTATAAAGTTATGCTTGAAGTTGATGGTGTGGAAAATCCAAAAGAGTTCTTAGTAACTAAGAAGTATCTTAAGTCAGCACTTGATACTGCAACTGCTTATAATGCTCTTAAGCTTCAACAAACGATCAGTACGGCAGGAGAGCCTCCTAATGCTCCTTGTGAAGGAGAGGAGAGGGAAGGTGTTAACGCAGGAGACTTCTTTCAAGAACCAAGTACAGCAGTTATTAGTAATCAGGAGTGGAAGCCTGGTTGCGAGGTGTTGGCCAATCGTCAAAGTTTTTCATCTGGTGATGATGTCACAAAATCAAAACTAACACGCTGTATTCGAAGTATTCAAAATTCAATTACTCGCCAAGGCTCTGTTAAGAACAGGGGGCAGGTCTTTAGAAATATGTATCGTTATCTTAGGCCACAAGAGCAGCACTTTGCTGCAATGGTTTTCACCTCTCAAGGTGAGGCCGGAATTCTTGCACGTGATATACAGACTGAAGAAAGTAGCCATCCGGAAGAAATGATGATGATTATGAAAGTGATTGATAACCGTGTTCGTAATGTCATTGAGGATGATGCGAGAAGGGGGAGAATCACCAGAGCCAATGCGCTGGATATTGCTCTGGATCCTTGGCAGTTTTCTATGTACAACCAAGGTGAAGATAATTGGAAACAGATGATGTACCCTGGGCGAAATCAACAATTTGGTTCAGCTATTGATGCTTATATGCAGTTTCAAACAGCTGAGTTTGAACCTGATCCAGAAGTGAACCACGTTTATCATTACCACGCTAATTGGATGCTGCCGAGTGACAGTGCATGGGGCGATGGCTTTAGGGCCAACCAAGATAATTGGGAGTTGAATGTGCAAGTTAATGGAGATTCTCTAAGACAAGCAAATCCAATGTATAACGAGAATAACAGTAGCGATCGCAGAAAAATTGCTCGTCACTGGAAAAGACAGAGGCATATTTTTTATAAACCAATTGATACCGATGGAAGAATCACAGGTGGTGATGATTGGCATTGGACAGTAAGGACGCCGTTTCGCTTATGAGAAAATTAATCATTACACTCACATTCTTAATAAATTGCGCAGCTTTTGCTGATGTAAGTGACTGGTCTATTAAAAACAATAATGGAGACTACTGGCTTCACTATAAGAACTCTAAGAAAATCAAAGCAAAAATTACAAAGAGAACTGGTAAGAGTAAAATTGTCGAGACAAAAGACGTTGGTAAAAATTATGAGCTTGTCATTTATTATACAGGAGCAGCGGGAACATTTAATATTGTAAATATTTACTATGCCGTAATTTTTGATAAGAAAACTATGCAATTTATTGGGGACTATCCTTGGGAGTATAAGTCAGAACAAGGAAAGAAAGTTGCAAGTCCCAAATGGGAAATTACGCAGAAGAAAATCACCATTAAAGATGAACAAACGGCCTTAGATAAAACGATCTCTTTATTTTCAAATTAAGTAATCGTAAATGAGAGAGGCAAGGCTTCTGGCATCTTTTGCAGATAATTCATCAAAGAGTGGATTGTATTCATAAATACCCATTATCTGTTTTCTATCTTTTGTATATTCTTGGTATTGGCCAACTAGCATTCTTAGAAATTCAAATGGAATACCATCATGGTTTACTGCACTCACACTTTGCATATCACAACCAGCAATAGCGTCAGCATCGATACTAAAAACAATATCGCCATCGTGCTTTTCATAAACTTCATTTAAGAAAGATACGTCTCTAAAGAGATTCGATTTTTGTTTAAGGGTTTTCGTATCGATGACATCCATTTCTATGCCTTGGTAGTTTTGAGAAACGTTAGCATATTCGTGGATACCAATTTGGAGCAGCTTTATTTTGTTTTCATTTGCCAATTGTCTAAAGGGAGTTCCTGAGTGATGGATTTCATCATCTCGTGTATCCAAGTGAGCATCGATATTAATGATTAATGGGTTGTTGAACTTCAGTCCTGAAACAAGAGGATAGATATGGTCGTGTCCTCCACCTAAATGAATAATTTTCTGTGACTTTATTTTGCTGATCTCATTAATTGAGTTCTTTTGCATTTGGTTGAAGTCATCTTCACTTTGATCTGTAATATCAATTAAAGAAATATTTTTTATCTTCTGATGATTTGCGAATTTTTGTAATTGAGAGATTAGAACACGAGGGCCTAAAGCTGCTCCGCGGCGACCACCATTTCTTACGACCCCAAGATCATTTGCACTAATTAGAATTGAATTTTGTGAATCATTGGCCTCTTTAGACATCACATTCGCTATTGATTGTGATTTTCTTTTTGCCAAATTCTCATCTACCTCTTTCCACCCCATGTATCTTCCTTTAAACTACAACTATGCAAAAAAATTGGTATATTAATCAGTCCGGTAAAAATAAAGGACCATTTACAGCTCAAGATATTATCGACTTTTATGATAAAGGTCTAATTAAGTCTTATCAACTTTGTTGGCGCAAAGGGGCAAAGAATTGGAAACCTGTCTTTGCTGTAATTCAATTGGCCCGCCAAGAAGCTCAGTCTTATTATGAAACTCAGGTTCTAAAAGAAGATGGCCAACTTCCTGAGATACCAATAAATGACGTAAAGGCCTCAACTGAAACTCCCGATATTCCTGCCAGAGAGCCAGTGGAGCTAAAAGAAGTGCCAGAGGAAGAATCAGATTTAGCTGATATTGAAATTTTTCCTAGTAAATTTCCGATATACACAACAGTTATTGCCACTTTCTTTATAGCAGTGACACTCATTGCTAGTATTTACTTTGCAGCTGGCTCGACAAAGTTAAAGAAGGTTGAGGTCCAAAATATTTCGGTGACAACTCTAAATGAGATGAAAAGGCCTGTTAAAGATGGCGATGTACACCTCTTTGTTAATAAAGAGATGTCCACTATTTATGCTAGGCTTCCTTTTAAAAAACCAGTGAGTGTTGAATTAATTCTTCATCGCAAACCCGATCTTTTAGATGGATCTGAAATTTTGATTAAGGCCCATAATATTGGAGAGGGTGGGCTTATTGAATTTAAGGACCTTGTCTTTGAAGAGGGCCGTGAATTCACCCCTGGTTCATATAATGTAACGTTCATTTATGAATTCTTATCTGTCACAGACAATATTAAGAATAAATTGGGAATGGGAACGATTCGAGAAGTTCTAGAAAAGAAAGTTTTTCTTGTTCCTGAGTCGAGGCAAGCTTACTTGGAGCAGATTGCAAAAATTGAAAAAAAGCGCAAAACAGCAAAGAGAAAGGCCATAAGTACAATTCGAGAAAAGCTTAGAACACTTGAGTCTCTAATTTCATCGATGTCCATTCATTATCGTCTGTCTTTGAGTCAAAAAAGTGGTTGGCTTGCTCATAAGGAATTTCAACAAAGATATGCTCGAAATATTGGGCCACTTCTACAAAGTATAGTTCTATCTAATTATGAACTTGATAAGACTAAATTAACGAGTACTGAGTTAAAGTTAGAAAATGAAATCCACAATCTTGGTAAGGATATTAGTGCGTGGAGTGCAAAGCTTGTGGAGAAGCTGTCACGTTATGGCTACCTTAATAAGCAGAAACGTCTTCATTTAAGAAAGTTCATGGATGATGATCGAGTGGTGCTTCAATCTGTTAAGAATGAGATTCAAAAACAGATTGAAAGCTTAATGTAGGTCATTTTAGGTCACTGTAGATCTTTACAGATATATTTTCCGCGCTCATTTTGCGTGACTTTTGCACTTGCATACTTCGGGTCGTGCTCAAAGATTACTGTTAGATCCTTTTCAATGATCATCTTTAAGAATTCCATCTTATCCACTGTCGTTTGACCTGGAGCGATATCATAGCCCATTACCCATGGTACATGGACGTGATTTGAAGTTGGGATCAGGTCTGCCAAGTAGATATACTCACTTGTATAAGGATGCACGAGGTGAGGTGTGTGTCCGTAAGAGCATTTAAATCTTAATGTATCATTTGATAGTTTGAGTATCTCACCCTCTTTTCCAGTAAGCCAGTGGACGCGTCCCGCTTTATCAAATTCCTCGATAATATCTTTAAAGTACTTCTTATGAAATGAGCCGCTGTCTCTTAATGTTGGATTAAGGGCATATTGCCAATGTTCTCGATGTAGGTGGATCGTTACATTTGGTAGGACTGGTTTAAAGTTGTCGCCATCTTTATAGACCATACCACCGACATGATCGAAGTGAAGATGCGAGATAACAAGATCTGTTACATCTTCAGGTTTTATCCCTTTGTCTGCTAAGGCCTTTACGAGAGGAGATTGTTCTTGGCGAACATCGAATTGTTGGTCGAACTTCTCTCCGTGGTAATCACCAATACCAGTATCTGTAATAATAATTCTGTCTTGGTCTTTAATGATCCAAAGCCTTAGATCGAGGTCGATGCGATTGTATTCATCTGCAGGGTGAACCTTGTTCCATAATGGTTTTGGGATGATTCCAAACATGGCCCCGCCGTCGAGCCTAAATTTACCTGGGCTTATTAGTATGTTTTCCATGAGCTAATTGTGCGAAAAATCGGAAATTGCTACAAGACGTTAAGCGTTATTTTGTGAATAAGTCCATGAATTGCCCATTAATCAGTTGAATGACAAAAAACTTGGCAAAAATGACACGACTCACCTAGAAAGTTATAGAGATGACCACTATTATAAGCCAGTAAAATCATGAATATTTCATACACGAAAACTTAGGAGTTTTAATGAACGTACATGAGTACCAGGCCAAGGGTTTAATGAGAGACATGGGCCTGAAGGTTCTTAGAGGTGAAGTAGCAAAGACTGTTGATGAGGCTGTTGCTGCGGCAGAAAAATTAGGTGGAAATATTTGGGTAGTAAAAGCTCAAATTCACGCTGGTGGGCGTGGTAAAGCAGGTGGTGTAAAGCTTGCAAAGTCATTAGATGAAGTTCGCTTACACGCTGACGATATTCTAGGTAAGACTCTTGTAACTCACCAAACAGGTCCAGAAGGAAAGAAAGTTCACACTCTTTTCATCGAAGAAGGATGTGACATCGAGCACGAGTACTATGCTGGTGTTGTTCTAGACCGTGCAACTGGTAAAGTTACAATGATGGCCTCTGAAGAAGGTGGAGTTGAGATTGAGGAAGTTGCTCATAAGACTCCTGAAAAAATCATTAAAGTAGCAATTGACCCAGCAGCTGGATTCACTCCATTTGTTGCAAGAAAGCTAGCTTACGGAATTGGTCTTAAGACTAAGGAAGAAGTAAAGGAAGCAGGTCAATTCTTTAAAGGTCTTTACGATCTATATATGAAGTACGATTGCTCAATTGCAGAGATCAACCCATTAGTAAAAACTAAGCAAGGTGATATCTTAGCACTAGATGCAAAGCTTAACTTTGATTCTAATGCTCTTTTCAGACACCCTGAAATTCAAGAGCTAAGAGATCCAACTGAAGAAAGTGAAAAAGAGTTAGCAGCAAGTGAATTTGGTGCAGCTTATATTGAACTTGATGGAAATATTGGTTGTCTAGTAAACGGTGCAGGTCTTGCAATGGGTACAATGGACATCATTAAGCTTCACGGTGGTGAACCAGCTAACTTCCTAGATGTTGGTGGATCAGCGACAAAAGAAACTGTTCAGAAAGCTTTCTCTCTTATCCTTCAAGATGAGAATGTAAAAGCTATTCTAGTTAATATTTTTGGTGGAATTATGAAGTGTGACATCATCGCTGAAGGTGTTGTTGCAGCCGCTAAGGAACTTGATTTAACAGTACCATTAGTTGTTCGTCTTGAAGGGACAAACGTAGCTCTTGGTAAGAAAATTTTAAATGAATCAGATCTTGCAATTATTGCAGCTGAAGATTTAGCAGATGCAGCGAAGAAAGCTGTTGAAGCGACAAAAGGGGAGGCGTAATGGCCATTCTTATTAATCGTGATACAAAATTAATCACTGTTGGTTTTACAGGTAAGCAAGGAACTTTTCACTCACTACAATCAAGAGATTACGGAACTAACTTTGTTGGTGGTGTAACTCCAGGTAAAGGTGGAACAGTTCATGAAGGTTTCCCTGTTTTTAATACTATTAAAGAAGCAATGGATAAGACGGAAGCAAATGCGGCCATGATTATGGTTCCACCTCCGTTTGCAGCTGACTCAATCCTAGAAGCGATTGATGCTGAGATGCCACTTATTATTGCAATTACTGAAGGGATTCCTATCCTTGATATGGTAAAGGTTAAGGCCGCTCTTGAAGGTTCAAAATCAAGACTAATTGGTCCTAACTGTCCAGGTGTTATCACTCCAGGTGAGTGTAAGATCGGAATTATGCCAGGTCACATCCACATGCCAGGTCGTGTTGGTGTTATCTCACGTTCAGGAACTCTTACTTATGAAGCTGTTTATCAGTTAACTCAAAGAGACATCGGACAATCAACTTGTGTTGGTATCGGTGGTGACCCTGTTAACGGAACAAACTTCATTGACGTACTAGAGCTATTTGAAAAAGATCCAGATACTGATGCTGTTATTATGATTGGTGAGATCGGTGGTTCTGCTGAAACAGATGCTGGTCGATGGATTCAAAAGAATATGAGTAAGCCAGTTGTATCATTTATCGCAGGTGCTTCAGCGCCTCCAGGTAAGAGAATGGGGCACGCAGGTGCAATCATCTCTGGTGGTGACGATACTGCAGAAGCTAAGTTTAGAATTCTTGAAGAATGTGGCGTAACAGTTTCACGTTCTCCAGCTGAACTTGGTGAAACAATGGAGAAGGTTTTAAAGAACCTTTAATTAAAAGAATTTAGGGAATTTTTCCGCAAGATAATTTTAAGGAGATTAAAATGGAAAGAACTTTTAGTATCATTAAGCCAAATGCACTACTTGATAACAACATTGGTAACATCATTAAGAGATTTGAAGAAGAAGGTCTAAGAATCGCTGCTCTTAAACTTGCTCACCTTTCAAAAGAGAAAGCTGAAGGTTTCTATATTGAGCACAAAGACAGACCATTCTTTGGTGAACTTGTTGCTTTCATGACTTCTGCACCAGTTGTTCTTATGTGCCTAGAAGGTGAAAATGCAGTTGAAAGAAATAGAGAAATCATGGGTGCGACTAACCCAGCTGAAGCTGCTGAAAACACTCTTAGAAAGCTATATGCTAAATCTATCGGTGAGAACGCTGTTCACGGTTCTGATTCTCTTGCTTCTGCTGAAAGAGAACTTGCTTATTTCTTCGAAAAAGATGAAATTTGCCCACGTTTCTAATTAGTTAACTAATTGAAATTACAGATATATTTATCGAATTAAGCCCCTCTTATTGAGGGGCTTTTTTTTGGCCCGCATTTCTACAACCTTCCGTCTAAAAATCATACCCCATGTGTAAATCTTACAAGCTGCATTGAGAGTCATGGCGCGTCGTAGTATAACTGAGTGAGAGAAATACCCATGGAGGTAGAAATGTTTAACATTGGTGATTACGCAGTTTGCCCAGGACACGGTGTTGGTCAGATTGTGGACATCGAAGAGCGCGAAGTAGGAGAGCACAAGCTTTCGTTCTACATCATTAAGGTTGTAGCAAACGGAATGACTGTCATGGTTCCTACCAATTCTAAAGATGGAATTAGAGTGCTTGTTGACGACAGCGAGATCAATGAAGTTTATCAACTTCTAAATGATCACGATGTAAAAGTTGATAACTCAACTTGGAATCGTCGTTATAGAGACTATATGGAAAAAGTGAAAACTGGTTCACTTTTAGAAATCGCAGATGTCCTAAGATCTTTATTCTTACTTAAGAATAAGAAGAATCTTTCATTTGGTGAGAAGAAAATGCTTGAGCAGTGTAGAGACTTAATTGTTCAAGAGATCTCAATCAAGAATGGTTCTGAGAAAACTGAAATAAAAAATCAAATTGAGAGCTGTTTTGAATAACAGCTTTAAGTTCGAAATTCTTTTTTGAACTTATTCTCTTGTGTTGTGTGTGTGAAATAAGCGTTTGTGGGGTAACTTGCAAACGCTTTATTTATTTTTGGCCTCACAATTGCTTAAGCCTTTAGGCAATCTAATAATTCATTTAATCTAATATCAAATTCTTGAACTTCCTTAGGAAGTAGACAATTTTCATATAGGCAAATTGTTTGCATTAATGAGCCTGTCAAAAATTCGTGTAGTAGTCGTCCCCAAAGCTTAGCATCAACTTTTGGTGAGATGCTACCTTCAGCTTGTCCTTCAACAATTAAGTCCTCTAATCGATTTCTTCCATTGAGGATGACCTTCTCTCCAAATGGTAGAACGACAGAATTAGTGGAAGATTGTTGATATAAGTAGAGGATGATTTTAGCTTCACTGGGCCTATCAATTAGCCAGGTCAGACTAGCTTGGCAGTGCTTGCGTATACGGCCAATACTATCATCAGTTGGTGTGATTAATTGATTTATTAATTCAGTACGTCTTTCAAGAATACTTTCCAAAACCCCAAGAAAGAGCTCGGTCTTATTCTTAAAATAATGAAAGACACCAGACTGGCTAATACCTAGAGTATCGGCAATTTTTTGAAATGAGGTCGCAGCGATGCCTTTTTCAGCGATCTGACCTATGGCAATATCAATGATCTTTGCCCTTTGTAGTTCACCTTTTTTCATTTTTTATCCCTAATTAAAAAATGATCAATTTAGTTAATAATGTAACATATTTATAGCTCAGATAATAATTGTTATCTTTTAATCTAATAGGATACAATCTCGATATGAGTGATAAGACCTTTAATTTACAGTCAAAATTTGAACCTTGTGGGGATCAACCAGAGGCCATCAAGACTATTGTGGAAAAACTCTCTTCTGGAGAAAAAGAGCAAACTCTATTGGGCGTTACCGGTTCTGGTAAAACATTTACCATGGCCAATGTGATTCAAAAGCTTGGAAAAAAGACCTTAATTTTGGCACATAATAAGACACTTGCGGCACAACTTTATGCCGAGTTTAGAGAATTCTTTCCCGATAATGCTGTGGAGTACTTTGTTTCGTATTACGATTACTATCAACCTGAAGCTTATGTTCCGGGAAGTGATACCTATATAGAAAAGGACTCATCTGTTAATGATGAGATCGACAAGCTTCGCCACTCTGCAACTCGCTCTCTCTTAGAAAGAGATGATGTCATCATAATCTCTTCGGTTAGTTGCATTTACGGTATTGGTTCTCCTGATGAGTATGCGAGTATGAGGGAGACTCTCTTTGTTGGTGATGAGAAAGACCGCGATGATTTTCTAAAGTCTTTAGTTGCTATTCAATACGAAAGAAATGATATCGACTTTGTTCGTGGGTGTTTTCGCGTAAGAGGGGATATTGTTGAAGTCTTTCCTGCTCATGAGGATTCGAATGTTGTTCGCATTGAATTCTTTGATGATGAGGTCGAAAGTATAACAATTGTTGACCCACTTAGGGGAACAAAACTTCATAACCTTAGTAAGGTTACAATTTATCCAAAGTCTCACTATGTTGTTGGTGAGGAGAAAATGGATGGTGCTCTTGAGACTATTAAAGTTGAGTTAAGAGAGCGCCTACAAGAGTTAGAGAAACAAAATAAATTAGTTGAAAGGCAACGCCTTGAACAAAGAACTCTACTTGATATTGAAATGCTTGAAGAGATGGGCTTTTGTTCTGGTATTGAGAATTATTCTCGTCATATGACGGGGAGTAAACCAGGTGATCCTCCACCAACACTTATTGATTTCTTTAAGAAAGACTTCTTAATGATTATTGATGAATCACATATAACTATTCCACAAGTCGGTGGGATGTATCGCGGAGATAGGGCCCGTAAAATGAATCTCGTCGATTACGGTTTTCGCCTACCTTCAGCATTAGATAATCGTCCTTTAAATTTTGAGGAGTTTAAAGGAAAGCTCGATGATGTCCTTTATGTTTCTGCTACCCCTGGTAATTACGAATTAGAGCGGACTCATGGAGAGTTTGTTGAGCAAATTATTAGGCCAACAGGACTTCTTGATCCGATTATTGAGGTTAGGGATGCAACTAATCAAGTTGATGACCTCTTAGTTGAGGTAAGGCGCATTATTGAAAAAGGCCAGCGAGTTCTTGTGACAACTCTTACAAAGAAGTTGGCAGAAGAGTTAACTAATTTCTACCATGGTAGTGGAATTAAGGTGAAATACCTTCATAGTGATATTGATACGATTGAAAGAGTAGAGATCATTCGCGATCTTCGCCTTGGTGAGTTTGATGTTCTTGTGGGAATCAATCTCCTAAGAGAAGGTCTTGATATTCCAGAGGTCTCATTAGTGGCCATTTTGGATGCTGATAAGGAAGGCTTCTTGAGATCTGAGCGCTCCCTTGTTCAGACTATTGGACGGGCCGCTAGAAATAGTGATGGTAAAGTTCTTATGTATGCATATCAAACAACGAAGTCTATGGAGCGAGCAATCGGTGAGACGAAACGTCGTCGAGCTATTCAAATGCAATATAATGAAGATCACGGCATAACTCCGCAAACGATTCTTAAGGAAGTTTCAGGTGGAGTAATTGAAACTTTACGTGGTGGTAAAAAGAAGGGGAAAAAGAGCGGTCCTAAAGACGTTACCATGTCTCCTGATGAGATTAAAAAGCGTATTGCTGAGCTTAAAATTGAGATGAAAGAGGCCTCAAAAGACCTCCGCTTTGAAGATGCTGCTAAAATTCGTGATGAAATTAAGTTCTTAAACGAATCATTTCTAGTCTTTGGCTAACTTCATGACTAATAGGCATTTTCATTAAGAAGTTAAATAGACCCTTTCCAAATCCATGTCTAATAGCAAAGTCATCTGCTTCAATTTGCTTTGTCATTTCATTTGCATGTAATCTCATTGTGAAATGACGATAGTAGAGATGTCCTAATTCATGAAATATGATTGCATAGGCTTCTTCATTATCTGCTGTTAGAATTGCTTTTTTTAACTGTGGATAGACAAGTACAAATGTCTTATCTCCATGTGATGGAATAACGCTAGAGTGCATGCCCTGACTTTCTAAAAAGACAAGTTCCCCATAAGTGGCCAAGCTGTCTTTTTCTTCTTCACTCAATTGTGAAATGACGTCCTCAAAGAATCTTTTGATTCTTGGATTCTGATTAATCCAGTGATGGGCCGGGTCTGAGAAGTTGACCTTAAAGCTTGGGTTAGTCTCTTGATTCTTTGTAAATGTTTTCTTTAGTGTACTTATCATGAATATCTTTTCGTCAACATTGAAGTTGGCCCAAGAATTTAGCTTATTCTGAGTGAACTAGGTAAGCTTTGCCAATAAGGACCAACAAATTATTAAATAGTTACAATATAAGTATGACAAAAACTAAATTTCTTAAGTTTTTTACTCTAGCTTTTGCATGTCTGATCTCATGGCATATGAACTCATATGCGCAACAGAGAATGGAAAAGTCTGAGGCTTTTTTAGTAACAGCTATGCCTAGTTATTATAAAGTTATCTCTCCGGTAAAAAAGAGGGGCTCTCGTGTTGCAGTTGTTATTAAAAATCGTACCCTTTCAACAATTAGAGGGAAGTTTGTCGATGACAATGATAAGAATCTAAAATTTGTCACGATTAAGCCAGACGCTGAAATGAGTATTGAGTTTGATTTTAATACAAAGAATAAATTCTACTTTGTTCCACTAGACCCTTCTTTTCAAAGAGTCGTGTTAAATATAGGAAAGTCCGCATATGAGATTCCTTCGCAAGAGTAACTCAAAGAAGACCATAATCATAATCTCTGATGTCCATCTTGGCGCAGGAGAGTATGTAAATGGTATTAGAAATTATCTCGAAGACTTTCACTATGATGAAGAGTTAGTTGATTTTCTCGAATACTTCAGCAGTGATGAGTATGCCAGTAAAGATGTCGAGTTGATTATTAACGGAGACTTTTTTGACCTTTTAGCAGTTCCTTATGTGCAAGTATTTGATGATGAGTTCTGGTCTGAGGAATCATCGAAGAAGAAATTACAGCTGATTCTAGATGCACATAAAGAGGTGATGCAGGCCCTTAACGACTTCTTAAAAGTAAAGAATAAAAAGGTTACATTTATTATTGGTAATCATGATGCGGAGTTAGTTTTTGATTCTTTAAAAGAGATGGTTCTCAATTGTTTTGATAAAGAAGTACGAGATCGCTTTGTCATAAGAGAGCTAAATGATGAATATCGTCCTACTGATCGTGTTGTACTAAGACATGGCCACGAGTACGAAATTGCTCATACTTTTGAAGAGGAAAGTTGCATTATAGAGGATAAGGACGGAAAGAAATACTTTAATCCGCCTTGGGGCTCTTACTATGTAACACGAGTGATAAATAAGTTTAAAGAAGAACGAGATCATGTAAATGCAGTTCGCCCAATTAATAAGTTTCTTATTAATGGACTTATTTATGATACTTTCTTCACTCTGCGATTCATGTTGGCCAATACCATTTACTTTATAATGGTTCGCTCAATCTATCTTTTTAAAATAAGTAATAACTTTGGTGATTGGTTAAAGCTTTTCATGAAAGAATTACACCTCTTTCAGGATTACGAAGAATTAACTTTTGAATATCTACAAGATGCAAAAGATACGGATGTATTGATTGTTGGCCATACACATGAGCCAATTTGTCGCACTTATACTAATGGTAAAACTTTCATAAATACTGGAACCTGGACTAGAATGTACAATCTAGACTTTGGTAAAGGTGGAGGGAATACCCAACTTACTTTTGCAAAAATTGAAGTCTTAGATCCAAAGAATAATAAAGATGAGCACTTGCCAAAAGTTCAAGCAAACTTGCATACGTGGGAAGGGCGAAATACATTGCCGTATGGTAGTTTCAATTAAAGGCTTAGTACGCTAGTGATGTGAGGCTTTATCTTGTCACTGTAGTTTGTATTGAGACCACCAACTCCAGCTTGAGCATCAACCATATATACAACGCTGCTTAGAGGTGATTTTTCTCCGTTAATTAATCCTGTGCTAAACTCTAGAATATGAGAAATAAATTCTAGGATTTCACTTTCAAGGCTAAGTCCAGCTTGAGAAATTTGTCCAGGCATTCCGCTACCATCATGTTTTTCATGATGGTGATCAATAATTGCCTTACACTCTTCTGATAATTGAACACCTGATTTTTCTATAAGCATACGAGATACTTTCACATGCTTATAATATTGTTCTCGTTGATCGCTTGTTACTTCTTCAAAGCTCTCATGGATGATATTTGGAGAGATACTTGTAAGTCCAATATTTGCTAGAAAAGAAGCACAGATTAAATCGGCTTGCTTTTTATAGTCTTCAATTCCAAGTTTCTTTGCAAAGAAGAAGCTCAGTGCCACAATTCGATTTGTAAGATTGTCCTTATCAAGATGGGTCATGGCAAAGTGTCTTGCAAGAGAGATAGTATGAGATAAGTTTACAGGAAATGTTGATATCTCTTTTTGCGCCCTTAAGATAATTGGTAGGAAGTCGTCCTGATCGATTGCTTTTGTTAAGACACTGCGAAGAGGTAGTCTTGATCTTGCTTCTTTTTGATTTGTTTCAACCGCTTTTTCATGCTCTTTTAAGATGTTGATCTTTTCACGAATTTGATTTGCCTCTTGTGGAGTATACTCACTTAATTCTCCAACTGTTGCAAGATAAGTCATTCGTTGTGAAAGCTTGATTGCGATTTTTCCTGTCTTGTTATCTTCAATATACTTTAATAGGTTATAACTATCTTGAGTTAAAGGTGTGTTTGCTTTTAAGTATTCTGTGTAAAGATTCTCTTTCTCTTTATAGACATAGAGAGTAAAAGGGAAAGTGCGAATGTCTTTAAGCGATTTAAGCTTTATATAGAAATAGGCAATCATGTTCGTCCTTTACCAAATATTCCTTTAAAGAGGCTTCCTACTGAGTTTTTTAAACTTGATGCAGCAGACTTATTAGATGAAGCTATCTTCGTTGTCATACGATCTTCACCACTTTTATAACTTCCTTTTAAGGCCTCAAGACAAATCTCTATCCTTTTAGGGGTATCTTCTGATTTTTCGATCTCTTCTCTTGTGGTGAAAAATACTGTGAAGTAACTATAATTTGTATTCTCAATAATAGGGCAGTGATAGTAAAGTGTTTCAGCTTGGAATGTGTCATCATTCCAACTTGGTTTTCTCTTTATTTTTAATATATTCTTCACTGCTTCAAAATTATCTGGCCCCTGTTCACTACCCATAATACATTCATTTTGCAGGTTATAAACAATGAGGGTTCCATCACAGAATTCATTAATATAATCTGAGGTCATCTGTTTTATCTCATCACCATCAATGAGCATATCTGTGGCACGAATGAGAAAGTCCATATCCTTTGGTTCAGGAATAATTATGGAGTTAAGGGCCTCTTCTAACTCTTTTTGATCTTTTGCTTCTTCAATGGCCGACTCGGAGTCAGCGGCTTGCTGATCTTCTTTTGTATTACTTGAGTATTGATTAACTTTTAGTTGATGATCTTGATTATTTGCATTGTTATTATTTGATGGCCTTTTGCTATAATCATAACCTGGAGCTTGATCCTGTTCTTGAAGTTTTTTTAATGCATTACTTAGGTCGTAATCAATTTCTTCTTCACTCTTTTGGTCATAGCCTTGGTCTTTTTCTTTGTTATTTTGCTCAGGGGCATCTGTTACTTTTATTTCTAATTTTTCTTTCGTTCCACCACTGTATTCTGGCTGTTTATCAAGGTTGCGATAATCGATAGTCTGTTCACCTAGATCACCCTTTTTCTCATATTGAATCGAGCCGCCTTCTGCTTGGTCTTCATCTTGATTATCATCCTCTCCATCATCAGACTTTTTCTTTTGCTTTTCATCTCTTTGAACAGGTTTTCTCTTCCCATGTTGTGCTAATGATTCAAAGAGGTCTTCATCTCTTTGCTTGGCATCGTTATTTTCGGCAAGATCTCTTTCAAGGCCCTTTTCGTTATCAATCATTTCATTGTCAGGACTGCCTTGACTTGGTCTTTTTGATGATGCTCCCTTCTTGTGTGCATCCAAAGAAGCAAATAGGTCTTCTTCATCATCATTTTCTTCATTTATATCGTCTATTTCTGGACCAATATCGCCCTGATAATGACCACCAAGATCATTTTCTTTTCTTTTAGCTCCACTTTTTACGGCATCCAATGATGCAAAGAGGTCTTCTTCTTTGTCTTCTTCTTCAATCTCATCCATCGTTGGAGTAGTTTGGCCTTTATAATGTCCGCCCTGATCCTTTTGCTGTGTTTGCTTGCCTTTTGAGACTGAGTCTAGTGCAGCAAAGAGATCTTCTTCATCTTCTTCATCTTCGATATCGTCTAGGCCACTTGAAGTTTGTCCCTTATAATGTCCACCTTGATCTTGATTGCTTGAGGAAGACTTTTTTGAAGCTGAATCAAGAGCTGCAAAGAGATCCTCTTCATCTTCTTCATTTATATCATCAATTCCATTAGTGGTATTACCTTTGTAATGTCCACCTTGATCTTGATTGCTAGAGGAAGACTTTTTTGTCGCCGAGTCAAGAGCTGCAAAGAGATCTTCTTCGTCCTCTTGATCTCTTGAATCTTCCATTGTAGGTGAGACATCTCCACGAAGTGCGCCACCTTTATCCTCTTCTTTATAAGAGCTTTTTCTAACACCTTCTAAGCTTTTAAAAAGATCCTCATCAAATTCATCATCATCTTCTTCTGATGCCTCAGATTCTGATCCTAGCTTGCCTTGAAGGTTACCACCTAGTTGGTCGGCCTTATTTGTTGCATTCTTTTTATCTTGGTCTTGTCCATAAAGATCATCATCAAATTGAATATCATCTTTATTGGAATGTTGCTTTTCATTGTGAATTTCGCCCTCTAGCCTGCCTGCTGTTTTTGAATTAATGGCCTGCTCAGCGCTATATTCTTTTGAGTTCTTATATGGATCTTCTTGTGTCTCTTCCCATTGTGAACCAACATTTCTATCATCATCAAAAACATCTTTACCATCTTTGAGGTGATTGTTTTTGTTAACTTTACCTTTTAGGTGGCCAGCATCACCAAATTTTTGGGCATCGGCTTTATCTTCATATTGATCATCATCGCTAAATGTTTTCTTCTCTTCCTTAGAATGGTATTCCATTTCATCGCCATCATCTTGCTTCTTAAGGGAGCGCAGGATTAAGTTGATTTTATAAAGAAGAGTCTTAGGTGGAACAGGCTCTTGGATATACTCTGTAAGACCAATCTTTCTAAACTTATCAAGGGTCTTTGGTGGAATATTCTTACTATTAATAAGGAGTATCTTTACATTATTCTTAAATATGAACCTTTTTAAAGGTTGAATACATTGAGCACATTTCTTCGGTTGGCAGGCGATCGTGAGGGATTGGCCAATAGTAGGGACGAGTTGATTATATTCCTCTGGATTTTCGACATCATAGATTTCAATACCGTCATTTTCGGCATTTTGCTCGATTGTCTCTTTAAGTGCCTGCACACTCTTAGTTAAAGGATGCAGAAAGATTAGTGGTTTTCCCTCTTCCATGGTTTCTATTATCGGCTATTTATGAATTTTATTTATGAACATATATGTAAAATATTTTAAATTATTTTTAATTTTTTCTAAAGCTTTAGTTTTTACCTCCGAGAAGCTTTATGTTAGGTCAAATGACTTAATTGAAATTTAATAATTCACAAGAGCAGTATGCTCATTGTTCCAATGGTCGGGACAACCCTGAGTACGGGGAGTATGTAGATCACGGAGGTATCACAATGGGTATGCGTATTAACACAAATGTATCGTCTCTATCAGCTCAAAGAGCGTTAGGTCAATCGAATTCAACTCAACAAAAATCTTTAGAAAAGCTTTCATCTGGTACAAGAATTGTACGTTCAGCAGACGATGCTGCAGGTTTAGCAATTTCTGAGAAATTAAAGAGTCAGGTTAGATCTAGTAAACAAGCTGAGAGAAACGCAAATGACGGTATTTCAATGATTCAGATTGCAGAAGGTGGTCTGAATGAAGTATCAAACATCTTAGTAAGACTAAGAGAACTATCTGTTCAATCAGCGTCGGACACAGTAGGTGACACTGAGAGACAATTTACTGATCTTGAGTATCAAAACCTTAAGCAAGAGATCCAAAGAATTTCTGAAGTTACTGAATTTAACGGAAAGAAACTTCTAACTGGAAACGGTGATAAGTATGATATCCAAATCGGTATTAATAATGATGATTTCCAAGATAGAATTCAGTTCGATACAAACGTACTAAGTTCTGGTCTTGAAGCGCTAGGTGTAGCTGATTTAGAAGTTGGTTCAAAAGAAGGTGCTCAAGCAGCTTTAGCAAATCTTGACTCTGCAATTGAAAATATCGCAGGACAAAGAGCAGAGCTAGGTGCTAAGCAGAACAGACTAAACTCTACAATCAACAACCTACAAATTAGTACTGAGAACTTAAGTGCAGCAAACTCACGTATCAGAGATACTGACTATGCAGCAGAAACAGCTAAGAAAGCAAAGAGTGACATCCTTGTTAACGCTGGTACTTCAGTTCTTGCTCAGTCTAATTCTCAAGGTGCTGCAGCTCTAAAACTAATTGGTTAATTAAACCAACCACAATAAATACTGCAAAAGGATAGCCCCGCGAATGCGGGGCATATTTATTTAATGAGCAAAATTTACTTGAGTAGGGTTATTAATCAAAATCTCTGGCCCATATGCATCTAGGGCCTTTAAAACTTCATCAAATTGTTCTCGAATTATATCAATTGTTTCATTACAGAATTCATCATTTAGTTGATTTTGAAGTAGGGCCATATAATGGGCCGCTTTTTCACTACCAAGAGTAATGGAGTCATTGATTACATGATTAATTTTCATATTAATAATTTCTTTAAAATCTGACCATTGTTCAGGGTAGTCTTTTAAGTGAATTAGTTGGTCAGTGATATGCTTCATTCTTCCTTGTAGATTCTTTGCTAATAATAGCTTCATTTCAAGATCATTCATTTCTACTCCTTAGAAATTATTTTTCGAGCGCTATATTTATACCGAATTAAAGCAGTTGAAGTTAGATTTTTTGAGTAGGTGTGAAAAGATGAAATTAGTTACAGGACTTAACTTGAACGCCATTTTCTTTTAAGAGCTTTGTGAATTCACCGTCACCATCTGTTAATTGACCCTTAAATGATCCGTCATAGATTTTTCCAAGGCCACACATTGGAGATTTCGACTTTAATAAAGCCTGCGTGCATGAGTTTTCAAGTGCGATCTCTAGTGCCATTTGTGCTCCCTTCTCATAATTTAAGGTGACATCTTTTCCATCAATTGTGATGAGTTTACCGTCTACATTCTCAGCAGGTGGCCTAGGCGTAGGTAGTCCTCCTAGCTCTTCTGGACATACCGCAATGGCCTTGCCCTGAGCAACGAGTTCTGTAACATCTTGAATTTCCTTGTGCTCTCCATCGTATCGACATTTCTTGCCGGCCAAGCACGCACTAACAATAATCATATTTAACAAGAATAAGTTAATTTCGTCGAAAATGCCACGTTGAGTCGAGGATTCTTGAATAATTTACAATACTATATTTGATAAGAACTATTATGCTATTACGTAGTGTTAAATAAAGTTTTTGGAGAGAGACTTTGCTTAAGAACGCAACACTTGTATTGGCCCTTGTTTTTCTAGTGATCTCATGTGGAGCTCCTAAAGGCGAGAGTCAATCAAAACCAAATATTCAAAAACAAGAATCGAGGCTAGAGGCTTCGACGAAAGTTAATTTCACTTGCTTTGAAGATGGCCAGTGTTCGGACTCGTTCGTACTCTCTATTAATAGCGCATCTGACTTTCCTCTATATTGTACAGGGTATCTAGCAAATAAGAACCATATGATTGTACCAAGTCACTGTCTTGCTAAGGCGAGTTGTGAGCAGATTGCTGCAAAGACTATCTCTGGTGAGATCCTTAAGTGTAAGAGCATTGAAGATCACAATACGAAAATTGATAAGAAGAAAACATTTAACGGTGAATTCTCAGTTGTAGAGTTAACTCCTTCTTTAGAAGGTGAGCTTACACCAGTATCAGATAGTAAGATGAGAGACTTTCATTATTATCAGCTTTGGTATGTTAGAAAGAATCTTGGAAACTCAGGTTATCAGCTTCGACGTATGAGATACAATTGTCGTAAGACGACCGATAATGTCATTTTCCCTGGAAATAATTATGATTCTTCAGTTGTAGCAATGAAGAATTGTAACTTAAAGAATGAGGCAATGGGGGCAGCTGTTGTGGATACTCGCTCAGGTGAAGTCCTAGGCTTAGTTCACGATGCTATTTCAGAAGATAAGACTTATCGTCGATTTATGCATGGAAGGCGTGGAACATCATTGACCTTGGCAACTCCTATTAATTGTATTCTTAAGGAGTTCAATATGGAGACAAAGTCATATGATGACTCTCTAAAATATTGCAACCGTCCTGTTTACCGTCCTGGTACTGAAAACTTCTCAAAACAATTAAAATCTCTTTTCACTTTTTCTTCAACACGTTCAATTAAAAATGTATTTACTAGACTTACAAGTGATGAACTTACAGGTGAAGTGAAGCGAGAGTTCTTTGCAATGGAATATGAAGTATTACCTTATCGATATCCAAGAGTTAAGGTATGTCGTTTTAACCCATATTTAGATCGTAATTATGAAGTATATGGTGGTGATTATACTTTGGGTTGTTATGATGAAAAACTAAATGTTGTCTATAAAGAAACCCAAATGGAGAATTCATTTTCTATTTACGATGACTTTGGAAACCTTGCTATTAAAGTACATTATTAATAAAAAAAAAGAGCGCTTTAAGCGCTCTTTTTTATTTTAGATTTTAAAATATAGCATCAAGCCACATTTTTCCTTCACGAGTATTGCAATCAGACTCCCAAAGGTGTTTCACTTCAAGGTAGGCCTTGATTCCTTCTTCACCCATTTCACGTCCAATCCCTGATTGCTTGTAGCCACCAAATGGCATTCCTGGATTGAGTAGGTGATACTCATTAATCCACACGGTACCAGCTTCAATCTCTTTTGCTATCTTAAGTGCACGGTCTTCATTCTTAGACCATACTGCTCCAGCAAGTCCGTAGATTGAGTTATTTGCCATGTTGATTGCATCATCTTCAGTTTTAAACTTTGTAATTCCAACAACTGGCCCAAAGATCTCTTCATGCCAGATTGTATTGTCTGGAGTGATCTCAAATGCCGTTGGCTTAATGTAGAAACCTTTATCAAGACCATTCTCTAGTTCTTGCTCTCCACCGTAGATAAGCTTGGCACCTTCTTCTTTTGTTTTATTGATATAGTTCATCACACTATCAAATTGCTTTTTACTTACAACTGGCCCAAGCCCCGTTGTTTTTTCTTGTGTTGGCCCTAGTGGAACCTGAGCAATTCTTTCTTTAAACTTTGTCATAAATTCATCATAGATCCCTTCTTGAACAAGAAGGCGAGTACCAGAAGTACATGCTTGTCCAGAGTGATAGAGAAATGCGTAAAGTGCCGCATCCACAGCAATATCAAGATCAGCATCATCAAGGATGATATTTGGAGACTTCCCACCAAGCTCTAGTGTCGCATTTTTTACTTCATTAGCAGCTTGCTTTAGGATCTCTCTTCCAATCTCAGTTGAACCAGTAAAGGCAACTTTTGAGATATCTTTGTGATTTACTAAGAATGCACCTTCTTTTGCTCCACCAGTCACGATATTAACAACACCTTTAGGAACACCTGCATCGATCAAAACTTCAGCAAGCATCATTGCTGTCATTGGCGTTTCAACAGCTGACTTTAAAACTGTTGTACAACCTGTCGCTAGAATCGGTCCGATTTTCCATGCGGCCATTTGTAGCGGAAGATTCCATGGGATAATTTGAGCACAAACACCAATTGGCTCAAAACGGCGAGTGTTCTTAGAGAATCCGGCACGAGTTGCTTTCTCATCAACTTCTTCAAATTTAAATCCTGCAGTAACCTTACTCATGATCTTAAAGAAGCTTGCACTATTATGGATATCTGCAGCGGCCTTTCTAAAGGTTGAACCACTATCTTTAATTTCTGCAGCGATGAAATCACGCTTTCTTTCTTTGATAAGTTCTGAAACCTTAAGAAGGATCTCTGAACGTTTTACCTGATCCATATCGCGCCATTCTTTGCTGTAGAATGCTGTTTTTGCTGATTGTACAGCTTCTTCTAAGTCCTGAGTGGAAGGGATATGTACCTTTGATACAAGCTCCCCATTTGATGGGTCTATTGAGTCCACCATTTCACCACTTGAAGAAGGTCTAATTTCACCATTGATATATAATTTTACTTCATCCATACTTTTCTCCTATTTACAGTTTTCTACGCTTAGTGAGACTCCTTGACCGACACCAACACACATTGAAGCCAAGCCTTGTTTAAGACTCGCATTATCTTTCATGATATGAGTTAGTGTTGTCACAATTCTTGCCCCAGAACATCCAAGAGGATGGCCTAGTGAGATTGCTCCACCACGTAAGTTTATTTTTGATTCATCAAGGCCAAGCTCTCTAATACAACCAAGTGATTGAGATGCGAATGCCTCATTTAATTCCACAACATCAAAGTCTGAAACTTTCTTGCCAAACTTATCCATTAGCCTCTTTGTCGCTTCAACTGGGCCTAGTCCCATAATATTTGGGTGAATTCCTCGAACACCGGCCCCTGTTAATTTAACAAGTGGTGTAAGATTATGTCTTCTTAAGAAGTCTTCACTTACTAGTGCAACACAAGCAGCGCCATCATTCATCATTGAAGAGTTTCCGGCCGTTACACTTCCATCTTTTTTAAAGACAGCACGAAGGCCAGAGAGAGCTTCCATCGTTGTTGATGGCCTTGGTCCCTCATCTTTAGATACTGTTAATGTTTCTTTTCTAAGCGCAATTTCAACTGGTAGAACTTCATCGTTAAAGTCTCCATTCTCCCATGCCTTACAAGCTTTTTGATGTGAGGCAAGAGCGAAGGCATCTTGATCTTCTCGAGAGATTCCAAGTTTTGCTACAACTTCTTCTGCTGTTTGACCCATTCCAAGAAGTGGAAACATCTCTTCCATTTTCTTATTTGGAAAACGCCAACCAAAAGTCGTATCAAACATTTTTGAGTCTCTACCAAATGGTGTTGATCCTTTTGAAATAACTAAAGGTGCACGAGTCATACTCTCAGCTCCACCAATTAGGAGGCAATCGGCCATTCCAAGATTAATTCGTGACCAACCGTCAATAATTGCATCTAGTGAAGATGCACATAGGCGGTTTAATGTTACACCTGGTACTTCGTAGGGAAGTCCTGCCAGAAGTGCTGACATTCGTGCTACATTTCGATTATCTTCACCTGCCTGATTTGCACAGCCGACTATGACATCATCAATTTCTTTCATATCAAAGTCGAAATTTTGTGAAAAATCTTTGAAAAGATTGGCCAGCATATCATCGACTCTTAAGTGAGATAAGCTTCCTCCAAGTTTTCCAATAGGGGTACGTTTTGCATAAACGATATATGCATCTTTATATTGTATTGTCATAAATTCATCCTAAGTAAGCGGGAAGGTCGATATCTAGTATCACCAGTAACTTCCCTTAGTTCTTCAAGAAGCATGATTACTTTTTCTACTCCAATCTTTTCACACCATTCAAAAGGTCCATGAGGATAATTAACTCCATAGCACATGGCCTTATCGATATCTGCTTGAGTTGCTAGATTCTCTTCTTTAGCAAAGAAGGCCTCATTGATTATCTGTGAAATAACACGTGGGTAAGTAAATCCAATTCCTACATGATTGACGATTTCAAGATCATATCCCAAGTCTTTGAAGACTTTAAAAGTTGTCTCTTCATACTCATTATCTTTTTGATAAAGTTCAAAGCATTTTTTTGGAGAATAGAATGCTGAAGCAACAGCTCCTACAACATTCTCATATTGTGTTATGAGGTATTCACCCCAATTTATTGTTAAGTCTGAAATAATTGGGCCATCATAAACATTATCTAAATGTTCGTAGAGGTCCATTTTAGAATTTCGATCAAAACAAGTTAGATCAATGATTAAAGATGTCTCATCAAAGTCAACGCCATCGAGGGTGTTGATATTGAATGGATCAACAGTAATAGAAGGGTAGTCACATCCGTGAACACTTTTAAGAAGAGGGTGATTGTCACTTATTAATATAGTTACCTTATTCATAACGATAAAATCCTTCTTTTACTTTGCGTCCAATACGTCCACTATCAACCATTTCTCTTTGAATCTTATGTGGTCTAAAACGAGGTTCATAGTAATATGATGCCCAAACAGATTGGGTAACATCATAGTTTACATCAATTCCTATTAGATCCATTAATTCAAATGGTCCCATTCTAAAGCCACCCACATTCTTCATTACGCGATCAATCTCTTCTACTTGATCCTTGTCGTAATTCTCTAGACGGTGAAATGATTCACCGTAAAAGTTTCGGGCCACACGATTAACAATAAAACCAGGTGAGTCTTTGCAAAGGGCCGGTTTCTTTCCGTATCTTTCAAACCAATCATAAAGTCCGTGAGCAATATCTTTCTTACTCCAAGGAGTTTCAATAATTTCTACTAGCTTCATAATCGTAGCTGGATTGAAGAAGTGTAGTCCTAAGAAGTTTTCTCTTCTTGTCTTTGATAAGTCCTTGGCCATCTTAGTTATTGGAATTGAAGAAGTATTAGAAGCAAAGATAGTGCTTTCTTTCATGACCTCATCAAGTCGGTTAAAGACTTGGCATTTGATATTTAAGTTTTCAACGATGGCCTCAATCACAAGATCGTGATCTATTTGGTGTTCCATCATATCTACGATTCTAAGGTTCTTTTTAAAGGCCTTAATCTCATCCGCATCAAATTTTGCTTTGGAATGTAGTTTATCCCATGAGCTATGAATTAGATCGCCGCTTGCTTGGGCCATTTCTAAATGTTGGTCGACCAGTTCAACTCTTACACCGTGTTGACAGAACCATTGAGCGATTCCTCGCCCCATGGTTCCTGCACCAATAACTAAAACACTATTGATATTCATATAAGCTTATTGCCTTTGAGGCTGTTCTTCTTCCTTATACTCAGGAAGAACTAGACCAGCTTCTTTACATAATTTTTCTACTTCATCGACAAAAACGTCGCGAACAACAGCATTTGTTCTCTTTTTAAGACCTAACTTAACGTAGAGATCATTTGAGCGTCCCTTAGTTGAACCAAATACATTCATAACTCTTGGCCACCATACGTTTAATCTTTCTTGAAGGAATTCTTTGTTATCACCTTCAGATAGAATCTTGATCCACTTGTCACCGTGTGCAAGGTGCATGATCTCTTCTTTATAGATTCCTTCAATTCCTTTTTTCCACGGTAGGTAGCTTGAATCAAGAGTATCTTCTAGTTGGTGACCTGCCGCTCTATCCATTAAGAAGTTAAATAGAATAAAGTCTTCCCAGTAATTAATACCGTAGTAGAAGATATTAACTCGGTAATCTTTTTTCATTCTTTGAAAACCTATCTGAGCTAGATCTTCTTCCATTTTAAAACCTAGTTCTGATTCTTGAATGTGAGTATCAACATCTTCACCTAGACCTTTAAGTAGACGGTAGCAAACTGAAGCGTGTCTCATTTCATCTTTTACAATTTGAGCAACAACAACCTTTTCTTGCATTGTTGGAGCTTTTTCAATCCATGGAGCATAACCAAGAGCACCTGAATACTCAGAATCATGTTGCATCCAAAGTAGATTTCTTAACGCTTTCTTATATAGGGGAGGAAGTTCATCACCCTTATCAAATTTCTTTCCATTTTTAATGTCTTCAAAAAGTTGAAGTTCTTCTTGAGTGTATTCTCTTGCTGCCATATGGCCTCCTTATTATTAATTCGTCTTTTTATTTACCTAAAAATTTTGCTTGTCTCTTTTCAAAGAAGGCATTTAATCCTTCTTTATAATCTTCACTATTTCCTAGAAATCTTTGATAAGAAGTTTCTCGATCCATTGATTCTTGAAATGTTGAGTCTGTGGCCACTTTAATATTCTCTTTAATCGCTTTTAGCGATAAAGGGGCCATGGCATTAATTTGATCGGCCCACTTCTTAGCATCTTCAAATGCTTCTTCACTAACCTTATTGATTAGACCAGCTCTCTCCATTTCTTCTGAAAGTAGTGGTTGATTGAAGAGGAAGAATTCCATGGCCTTCTTTTGACCTAAAGCTCTTGTAAATGTGAACGTTGATCCTGCATCTGGACAAAGACCTAGTTTTGAAAATCCAGAGACAAATTTGATACCTGGTTTTGCAATAACAAGATCACAAGCTAAGGCCACAGATACACCCGCACCAGCAACAACACCTTCAATTGCTGCAATAACGAGTTTTTTAGAGTTAGAAATTGCATTTACAAGTGGATTCCATTCTGTTTCTAAGGTAACACCTAAATCAACAGGCTTTTCTCCTGCTTGAACAGTTCGATCATTTAAGTCTTGTCCTGTACAGAAGCCTTTTCCTTTCGATGCTAGAATGAGACATCCAACCTCATCGTCTCTATTTAGAGTTCTTATGGCCTGAATGATTTCTAACTTTGCTTCCTTAGAGAGAGCGCCATAAACTTCTTCACGATCAATAGTGATAATTCCAGTAAATGACTTCTTTTCTACTATAATGTTTTTATATTCACTCATGATTAATTACCTTTATATTCTGGGTCGCGTTTTTCTAAGAATGCTCGCATACCTTCTTTTTGATCACTACTTGAAAAAGTAAGATAGAAGTTACGTCGTTCAAAGTCGACACCGTCACTTAGGCTCATTTCAAAGGCCTTGTTAACAGACTCTTTTATAAGCTTAATTGCAACAGGGGCCTTGTTTGCGATATTCTTTGCTGTCTCATATGTTTCTTGCATTAGTGTCGTACTAGGTACAACTTTGGCAACGAGTCCCCAGTCAAGTGCTTGCTTGGCCTCAATCATCTCTCCAGTCATTGCAAGCATCATGGCCTTTGATTTTCCAATGGCGCGAGTAAGGCGTTGAGTTCCACCAGCTCCTGGAGTTGTCCCAATCTTAATTTCTGGTTGGCCAAATTTTGCGCTGTCACCGGCAATGATAAAGTCACAATGCATGGCCAATTCACATCCACCACCAAGAGCGTAACCATTTACGGCCGCAATAATTGGCTTTGTAATTTGAGCGAGTTGTTGCCATGAGCGGAAGCGATTATCATTGATTTGATCAATTGGTGTTGCTTCAACCATTTGTGCAATGTCTGCTCCAGCAGCAAAAGCTCGATCGTTACCTGTTAGAATAATGACTCTGACTTCAGGGTTGTCATCCAGTTCAAAAAGCTTGTCTACTAACTCTCGCATTAAGTCTGTAGAGAGCGCATTTAGAACTTTTGGGCGATTAAGTTTCACAAGGGCAATATGCTTGTGATCGTTATATGGAAATTCACATAAAATATTACTCATTGAGTTTTCCTTAATTAAAGTGAGATCACTTCTTCTTTAGCAAAGTGAACAGAAACAATTTCCTTTGCGAAATTGAATAAGTCTTTTCCACAGGCCATATTCTCTTCTGAGCTCATTCCTGTTTTAAAGTCATCTTTATTTTCAAATACCAATTCTGCAATAACATGAAGGTCACTTGCTCCACGTGGTGTACCTGTAATGCGATTGAGACGGATTTCTTTGAGGCTTGGAACTTTCTTAACTAGGGGAGTATGAACTTCTGAGTAGTGCTTTTCCCAAGCATCAATATCATTTGGTATTTTATAAATAGCGATTAACTTATACATAAGCGTCCTTTCTTCATGAGTGTCAAAATTTTAGTTAATTAAAGCAATATTGTAGGAATAGAAGACCCTTTTTGAATAGGCTTGTTGAGTCATTTCTTGACGTGTTTTCAATGATTTAGACAGTAGAATAATTAGATATTAGGATAAACTAATATCAGCTATGAGATTTTTATAACGCACGGTGAAATTTGTTCAAAATAACCCCTTGCGTTGTTGATTTCGTTTATATTCTTCACAGTTAATAAATTTTGAAACAAATGATTATGCCTTAGGGCGGAGTAAAATATGAAAAACTTAATGAGAGCAATATTCGCAATTTTTCTTGTTAAAGCAGCACTAGCAACTTGTGTTGCACCTAGAGATCTACAAGTTTATGTAGTTGAGTCATTCCTTCCATTTCACAACACTCACGTTGTTGTTAGTATGGATCGTGAAGATTTAATTATTTCAAAAGATGTTGTTTGTACTAATTTTGAATTTGATTGTGCAGACAAGTCTGATTACGAAGTTTTAGAAAGCTTTGTTCAGGAACTAATCCAGATTCGTAAGGTTGCTTATGAGTCTTGGCAAGATATAACAGTAGACAAGAAATGCTTTGTTCCTACATCAGTAAGAAAGCAAAGCATTTCAGATTGTCTTAAAAGAATTTAATTATTTCTTAGTCCAGGTATCCTCTTGCGATTTGATCCCTTTCAATAGCATCAAAGAGGGCTTGGAAGTTTCCTTCACCAAATCCATTGTGATTCTTTCTTTGAATAAATTCAAAAAATAGTGGGCCAACGTAAGTTTGAGTAAAGTTTTGGATGAGGTAGCCTTCCTCATCACCATCTACAAGTAGTTGACGATCTTCAAGCTCACTTAGATCTTCAGTTACAGTGAAGTTTCTTTTTGGAATATCTTCATAGTATGTATGAGGAATATCTAGGAACTTAATATCTCTTTGTCTTAAATCTTTTACAGTTGAAAGAATATCACCACAAGTTAGAGCAATGTGCTGAACGCCTGCTCCTTTATGTAGATCGAGGAACTCTTGAATTTGGTCTTTTCCACCAGCTTCTTTTGGCTCGTTAATTGGTATAATCACTTCACCTTTAGGTAGCTGGACAACTTCTGAGTTAAGCCCTGTTTTTGATCCTTTGATGTCAAAATAACGAGTTACCTTAAATCCATAAACACGGTCATAGAATTCAACCCATTTCTTCATTTCACCCTTTGGAACATTATTTGTTAGGTGATCAATTCTGGCCACTCTTGAAGCAAGAGGCTGGGCCTTTGGGTCTTCTTCTAGTTTTTTGAAGTCTGGACGAAAGTAAGCTTTTGGTCTTTCTATAAATTCATTGGCGACATCTCCGAAGCCCTTGATTCTGGCACTCTTATAAACACCGTGTTCACTTTCTGTTGTGATTACTTCTTGTAAGGATTCAGCACCACGCTCAAGAGCTGTCTTGTATGCATATTCACAATCTTCAACTAAGAAAGAAATTGTCGAAACACCTTCACCATGAGCATTTAAATACTCTCTTGCGTGTCCAGACTCGTTTGCTGTTAAAAGGAAGCGAACTTGGCCTTGAGAGAACAGCTCCTTCTTTTCTTCTTGGTTTTCATATGTTTTAGAAAAACCAAAAGTATAGAATAGGTCCTTAGTCTTAGTTTCTAGTGAGTCACATGTGAACTCGAGGTGATCAATTGCTAAAACCCCTAATGGATTTTCTGGAGAGATTTTTGAACTCATAAAACTTTCCTTGCTGTATAATTTAATATTGTTGATTCTCTTAATATGGAGCAGATAGTAACGATTTTTCCCATATGGTGCAAGATGCATTATGATAGGCCTATGAAACATCGATTTTGGTTCTTCTTTTTTGCAATAAGTCTTTTGGTGCATGCTGTTATTTTCTTCACAAATCTACGTGAAGGTAGAAAGCTAATGCAGCGAGAGCGTATGGGGATTGATATTCAGATTAAGGCCCACTCAATAAAAAAAGAAGATTTTAAGGAACCTGTAGAAAAAGATAAACAAAATCAAAAGAAAATTGTCGAAGAAAAGTTATATAAGAAATCTCAAAAGAGACAACAAGAAGTGGTTACAGCTAAGACTTTTGATAATCAAATTCTACAATTTGTTGCTCCTTTATACCCTCGAAGTGCAAGACGTATTGGCGCAAGTGGCATTGTAGAGGTCCTGATAAAGGTTAATCCAAGTGGGAAGGTCGAGTCAGTAGAGCTTGTTAAAGGTGCCAGTTATGACGCATTTAATACTGCTGTTTTAAAAGTGGCATCTAACTGGAAGTTTAAGCCTCAGAAGCTTACCACGACATTTAAGAAGAAGATTGTGTTTACAATCGATTAAAAATTATAAAAAGTGACGCGCTGGTACGTCAAAAAACACGATTAAATCACTATACTCATTTCTCAATTAAATTTAGAGGACATATGGCAGAATATCGAATTCTTAACGGGAATGAATTAATCATTCAAGGTGCACTTGAAGCAGGTTTTAATCTATATACTGGTTATCCAGGATCACCTTTAGCAGATTACTTTAATATCTTATATAAGAAGAAAAATGAGATGCATGAAAAAGGTATTCGTGTAGTTATTGCTAACTCTGAAGCAAATGCAGCGGCCATGGCAAGTGGTGTAAAGCAAGCAGGTCGAGACTGTTTAGTTGCAATGAAGTCTATGGGGCTTCATGTGGCAAGTGATGCTCTTAGTGTTGGTAATTTTGCTAATCCTGCTAAACCAGAAATAATAGATGGCCGTGAAATTTATCCAGCAACTGTCATTTGTGTTGGTGATGACCCATGGTCAATGTCAACTTCAACAGCTGCTGATTCAAGATATTTATTTAAGCATCTACATATGTCATTTCTTGAACCTTCAAATCCAACAGAGTTGAAGGATTGGATCGCCAAAGCAAAAGAGATCTCATCAAAAACGAGTCTCTATCAAGGACTTCTATTAAGCACATTCTTAGCTGAAGGTGGAGGACGAGTTGAGTGTTTTGAGGAAGCAAAGATTGATGGTGAGTTAATTGACGTTGATCCTTCAACATTTGATCTTCAAAAAAACGTTATGGTTCCACCAAACTCTCTATTTGCAGATATTTCTATGATCAAAGAACGCTTTCCAAAAGTGAAAGAAGTTCTAAAAGAAATGAAACTTGATGCAAGGTTTGGAAATGAGAATTCAAAAATTGGATTTATCTCAAGCGGTGTTATTTTTGAAACCCTGAAGCAGTGCTTAGAAGAAGGGGATTATCTAGAACACTTCTCTTTATATAAAGTCGCTTCTTCTTTTCCTCTTGTGGATGATTTATTAATTCCTTATTTAAAGGGATTAAAAAAACTTGTTGTGGTGGAAGAAAAACGAGGATTCTTAGAAGGTGAAGTACGATCGCTTTGTCAAAAACACGGTATTGAAATTGAGATCTTAGGTAAGGAGTTTGGCGAAAATGAAGGCTTTCCTGCTTATGGAGGTTTAAGCTTCGAAATCATCAGTGAGAAACTAGAGGCACTTAAGGACTTTCTTGAAATTGGGCAATGTAAAAGCCTAGCATTTGAAGAACGTAACTTTGGTGAAATCTTACCTAAGAGACTTCCTACTTTTTGTCCAGGATGTCCACATAGAGAAACTCTCTCATTATTAAAAGACTTACGTCGCTGGCTAAAGGCTCAAGATATTGATCTCATTACTCACGGTGATGTTGGTTGTTATTCTTTATCATTTCTACCGCCGTTTGGAGAAATGCATAATCTTTCGGCCATGGGACAAGGTGGTGCCCTCGGTGCTGGTATGGACTTATTTACTAAGAATCCATCAGTAGTCCTTATGGGAGATTCGACTTTCTTCCATTCTGGGATAACAGATATTTCAAATTCAGTACAAGCTGATCACGATATAACTTATATACTTCTTGATAATGACAATACAGCAATGACAGGGCACCAGATGACCCCTGCATCACAAATTAATGTAGAAGGTAGCAAGAGACCTAAGCAGGATATGCTTAATATTGTACAAAATTTAGGAGTAAAGACTGCTAAAGAAGTTCATCCAAGTGATCGTTATTTTTACAAGAATCTCATGCGAGATTTTGTGACACAAAAAGGTGTTAAGGTCATTATTTCTAATAAAGAGTGTTCTCTTACATATCAGGCCAAGGTTAGGGCCAGTGAAAGAAATACGATGAAAAATAGTGGAGTATTAAAAGAGAAGACTTTCTATCAAATTAATACTTCTGCATGTGAAGATTGTCGTGTTTGTATTGAAGAAACAGGATGTCCTGGACTGACACAAGTATTTGATGCCTATGGAACAAAGATGGGAATTGACCCTACAATTTGTGTAGCAGATAGCTATTGTACTAAGTTTAAGGTCTGTCCAAGTTTTGAGAAAGTAACAGTTAAAAACTTTCATCCTACAAAGTATCGTCCAAGTGACTTTTCACATTTAGATTTTGATTTAAAAGATGTTGAGACAAAGAAAACTTTTGACGATATTGCTCAAGGTGATACTTGGCGTATGGTCGTCACAGGAGTCGGTGGATCAGGAATTACAACCATATCTAAAATTATTGCAAACGCAAGTATTAAGATGGCAGGCCGTGACGATCTGGACTTCAAGTTCATGGATCAAAAGGGTCTTGCTCAAAGAAATGGTAATGTGACGGGTCATATGTCGATTTGTCATAAAACTAAGTCAATGGGGGCCGTAACTCCTCGAGGAGCTTCTGATGTACTTTTAAGTCCAGACCTACTTGATGGAATTGGACAATTAGGCTTCCTTCATAGTGAAAACGGAGTTGCTGTTTTTGATGACTCTTATCAAGTTCCACTCTCTATTATGTTAGATAAAGGACTATCTGAAGAAAGTCTTACAAAACAAAAACTTATTGAGAAAGTTAAGTCTCGTAATGATGAGAGAATCATTATGGTTCCGCTTAAGAAGTGGTGTAATCTATTCTTTGGAAAAGCTGTCTATGCATCGAGTATGATTTTAGGCTACGCCTATCAATTGGGACTTGTTCCATTCAGTGATCAAGACTTATTAGACGCTCTTGGAAACTCAATTAAGAAAAGTGAAGTCGATAATAATATTGCAGCTTTTAGACTTGGACAAGAAATGGCATCTCTAGGTGTCGAAGAGTTTGAAAGAAAGCATAATGATTTAAAAGTTAAAGAAGAGACAACTCTAAACTTAGCTATTGAGTCTTTAAAAGATTCTCTTCTTCCATGGCATAATACAAATTATTTTATTTCTAAGTTTAAAGAAAACTTAGATAAAGCGATTGTTGATATTCCTTGGATGAAAAAAAGACATCTAATACAAATTCTACATGATCAATTTATTTATAATAGAGGAAAGGATACAACTGAATTTATATCAGGAGCTCGTGCCATCAGCACTATTGTAAGTGAAGAGAACCGTGTCTTAGCAACTCAAGTTCTAGCAAAGACATATTTTGTAAAAGATGAAGTTATGGTAGCTCACTTAATGCTTTCTCCTTTCTTAAAACAAATGGAAGACAAGACTTATGGTGCACTTGGTACAGGTATTGTAAAACAACGAATTAATCGTCCTTCATTTGATATTTTAAATAAGAAAATTGAATTTGATATCTCACCAAAAAATTGGCAATTAAAATTAATGCGACACTTTAGGGTTCTTAGAACTCTTCTTCCATCATGGCATCATAAGGAAAGAGCAATAGCTAAAACAACACGTAACTTCTTATTTAATGGCCTACAAAAGGTCGATAATGAGTATCATGCTTTAAAGTTACTTGATAATATTAAAGGTTATCGTGATGTACGTTATGAAAAAGCGAAAAATGCATTTAATGAATTGGGAATAAATTGAAACAGTCAGTATCAGCTATATTTATATGCGGTGAAAAAGTTCTCTTTATGAAGAGACAAAATTATCTAAGGGCCTTTCCTGGGTATACCTCTTTTCCTGGTGGTAAAGTTGATAAAGAAGATATTTCAGAAGGCGGGGATAATTATCTTGAATACGCTCTAAAAAGAGAAATCAAAGAAGAGTTAAATATTGACCTAGATGATCTCCAAGTATCTGGGCATATTATTGATATCGCAAAATATTCACTGGCCGTAACACCTGACTTTAACCCACATCGCTTTGAAAATTATTACTTTAAGATCTTTATAAAAGATGAAGCCCATCTTGATGATATTAAATTTGAATTCGATCAAGGTGAAATTGCATATACGAAATGGTTTAATTGCCACGAAGCTTTTGAATCATACAAACAAGGGCAAATGCTTGTTGTCCCTCCAATGATTACAATTTTAGAAGACCTAGATCGAGATATAGCAAGCCTTGATTTTTTAGATGCAAATCTAAAGTATGATTCAAAAAAGTGTGTTCCTATGATTGAGCCTCTCTTTGGTTTACGTCAATATATGCCACTTTCTAATACATTTCCTCCAGCAAATCGCACAAATTGTTTTGTTCTTGGTGATGACGGGCACAAGAAAATTATCATCGATCCTTCTCCTAAAAATAGTGATGAATATGAAAAACTTCTTAACTCTATTGGTGAACATGACATTTCAGAAGTCTTTCTAACTCATCATCATCCTGATCATCATGAATACAGCAGAAGACTGGCAAAAGAGCTCGGTATTTCATTTTCAATGTCTAAAGGAACTTATGATCATCTATTAGAAGACTTCGATAAAGATTACTTCAACGAGTTTGATGTTAAGTTTTATCAAGATGGTGATATCGTTGTTAAGTCTTGTGGGGTGGATGTGAAGTTGATTACAACTGGCGGTCATGCTTTTGGGCAAAGTTCTCTATACCGAGTCGATGGTGCTTGGATGATCGTTTCAGATCTTATCCAAACTGTTGGTACCGTAACAATTGGTGGCAAGGGCTCTTGTATGAGAGAGTACTTTCAATCCTTACAAAATGTTATCGATATAGATCCTCAAGTTATTATGCCTTCTCATGGTATTTGTCTTGGTGGAACTCTTAAGATAAAGAAGACACTTGAGCATCGTTTAGAAAGAGAAGAGCAAGTAAGGAAATGTGTTAGTGAAGGCAAGGAAATCGAAGAGATTTTTAACGAAATCTACCCTGATTTACCAGAGCGTCTTAAGTCATATGCCATGGCAACAATTACTTCTCATCTGGAAAAGCTAAGGGACTTTGGCCCTGGAATTTGCTAATTGTGTCTATTTATTGGCAGAAAATAATGTCCAAATTTTGATGACTATTTCTTAGACTCATTATCGAAACTCAATAATTTTAAAGTGTTATTGGGCATAAAAAAATTATCTTTAAGATAATGGCCTGAATTCATTTATTCCACCTCAATTTCAAGTGAAAATAATAGTAGGGAGAAACTTACTGTAGTGATCAGTTACTCAAGAAATCTTAATAAATAACCGATAAATTAAGAAGAGTTATATTGTGAGGAAGGAAATGAGAGCTTTAAATTCAATATTGATTTTGATCTTTGCCACTCAGACAACATTTGCGAATGATATTCGTTTAGATTCGTCTCAAGTCGTGCAAGCATCTCCAGCCAGTCTTGATGGTGCTGCGGGGAATATTTCACTAGAAGCTAGCGCCTCTCGAGCTCAGCAGGGGATGATTGAATATAAAGCTCAAGAGTACAATGCTATGAGTGAATTTGATAAGCCAGATAACTCAATCCTTGCAATTACTGAATTTAGTGAATCAGGATCAGTTGACCAGTACTTAATGAGTCCTGCATATAATACTGATCTTTCTTATAGTAGAGATATAAAACTAGAATATAATAATGAGCCTAAAATAAATATCTATAGTCCAAAGTTTAATTTTAATTATCGATTCGATGACGATTCATCGCAGCCGTGTGGTTCTTTAGATGGATTTTCTTCTAATGAAAGTATATTTAAGAGCTTTTTAAGCTTTGGAAGTGATTACCAAGTCTTTTCATCTGTATGTAAGGATTATCTTGAAGAGTTTGATTCTTCAGAGGGTCTGACAACTAAATTAAATTCTCAAAGCTATTGTGGCTGTGTAGGTGACTTAGCATCAGAAGAAAGTCACGCAGATTTATCAGATGATGATGTTTTAAATGATTTCCAAAAAAGCTTTTATCAAAATATTATTGCTAATCGAGTAACTGACTTTCTTCAAACATTGAGAAAGAATGCACACCGATATCAGGATTTAGATAGAGCTGAAGATCTTTACGATTTTGAAGCAGGTGACTTTGGATGTACTGAAGAAGATATTGATTCGATGGCCAAAGAGCTAAATCAGTGTTTTGAGGGGCCTGCAGCTGCTCTAATTGATGAGAAGAATGGATTAAAAGATGAATTTCTATTCTTAAATAGTAAGGCCAATAATAGAATTTCTCAAATCTTTAAGAAAGCAAATGAAGAAATTAAAGATTTAAGAGAAGACCATATTGGTCAAGGTTCTAGTCGTAATAGAAAATTTATGAGAGATGGTGGCGATGATGAGCGTGTTAAACGAGCAAGTCAAAAATTCTCTGATTTAATAATTGTGGGCTTTGCTAAAAATAATGATGGCACAGGAAGATTTCCTGATGAGTACTTAGGTCAAGTAAGAGACTTCTTAAATAAGAACCCTCTTTTAAGACAAGAATTCCAGGCTCACAAGCAGCGTTATGTGGACATGTACAATGTTAAAAAGCGCACCGATCTGAGAAGTCAAGGGATTGCTATGTCTCCTGTTGAGAAAACAATTTATGATATATCTGATGAACATGAAAAGCACTTTGCTGGTATGTTTGCTCAACTTTTATTCGATAAAACGATGATGAGTTTGGGGAACAGACCTGAGTTTAAGAACAATACAAATTATAAAAATGACATCATTGAAGGCATCACTCAAGGAAACCCTGAAACATTTGCAAGTATAAGAACTTCGATGGCAGACTATTTAGCGTCTAGTTATGAGGAAAATATGGGCTCTTGTTCTCAAAAGATACAAAAGCTAAAAGAGTCTTGTGATCCTGCTAATGCAAAACAAGTAATGACAAATGTTAGTGCTCAAGAGTTTATCGATGCAAATAGTGAATTAGATAATGATTCAAGTGTTAAAAATTCTAAACTATATTGTGAAGTACTAAATCGTGAATTAATTGATACGACAGTAGCAAACTCTAGAGCTGGAGAGGTTGAAACATTAACACCACAGCAAGTTTACGCTGAAGTTAAAGAATCAGAAAAACAAAAAGTTTTCTCAGATAGTCCAGACTCTACAGATACTGCTTCTGGAACAGAAACAATTGTTAATACAACAGGACGTGGAGATCAGATCCTTGATAATAGTGGACCAGAAATCGATGATGCTGTTGCAACTTCAACGAGTACTCAAACCACTACTACTGAAGAAAACTACAATTTCTCGGAGGCAGCGAACTTATTAGATAATATGAACTCGTCTAATAATATACCAGATTCAAACGTGATAGATGGTAATACAATGCAAGCTATTGTATCAAATCCAAATACATCAGTTGAAGAGATTGAGTCAGTTAAAGATCGTATTGAAAGAGAAGCTCAAAATATTGAAGAAGAGTTAGAAAAGAGTGAAGAGTCAGTATCTGCTGCTCAAGTTGATGAAAATAACGCTCTTAAAAAAGAGTTAGATGCCCTTAGGGCACAGATCTCTGAGTTAAACTCTGCAATTGCAAGTCGTGATAAGAAATCAGAAGAAGAAAACGAAGATAATCTAAACGAAGAGGAAAAAGTTGTAGAAAAACCTCAGCCAACTTCAAATAACTTTGCTGGTTTCGGATCGGGGAATAATGTACGTAGAGACAATGCTTTTGCTCCACAACAAGCGAGCCGTGCCACAACTGGTAGTGCCGCTGTTCCAACAGCTCCGGCAGCGACATCATCATCTTCATTCTCTTCGGCCGGACAAGGACTTTCTGCAATAAATAAATTAGGTGCAACCGGAGGCCTAGGATTATCTGGAAACTCTGGATCTTCTAGAGCTGTTAGCGGTACTGTTTCTAATTCAAATATAGCTAAAAGCGATCAAAGACTTGTTGCAGAGGCAATATCAAATGGAAGCACTAGCGTTGTTCTAACAGATGGACGCGTATACTATATTGGTCAAGATGAAGAAGGAAACGTTATTTTATCTGAGACTGCCGAAGAGGTGATGGCCGGTGTAATGGGGCCAGAACAAGAGGGGCCACAATTACCAAAGCCTAAGGCAGAAGATGGGCCTAAGCGAGAAATTGCATCAGAAAAAGATGAGGCAGCAGCACAAGAAGAAAGTATTTATTCTAAATTTTTAGATGCTGCAGAAATATCAGAGTAGTAAACACTTAATATATTTATAATATATAAAGGCCATCTTAGGATGGCCTTTTTTTATATTTATTTTAAACATATTCCACACTTTATTGGCGCAAAGAGTTTTTATTCATTAAATGCCATTTATTTTTTATTTCATCTTTGTAAATCAAATTTTAGGTACTTATGTATTAAAGAAGTTTTCTCTGTAAACTATATATGTAGCTATAGTCGTTCTTTGAGATAATGAAATCCTTGAGACGACCTCTATCAATAGATTTTGGTCACTTTAGGAATCAGTTGAACTATCCGATGGATAAAACAGATCAAGTATCTAGGAATAAAATGAAATTTAAAACGACTATTATTACTCTATTCTTTTTTCAACAATCAGTTTACTCAGCTTCCTCTAGTTTATTTGCTTTAACAACACAAGGGGGAAGTCTTAATAGTCGTGATCTTCAACAGCAGATTGAACATTATCAAAATGTATTTGATCACTCGAGAAGATCTCAATCAATAGACTACAGTAATCCTACCAGCAGTATGAGTGAACTCCCTCAGTCAGTATTATCAAAGTCAATATTTTCAAATAGTGGGGACTGTTTTGGAAGTGTTGTTCCACAACAGACACCATTGAATGTTGTGACTGACTTAGAAGATGATCTCAAAGATCGAGCCTATGCCTGTCGCTATGATCTGTATAGTTTTGATACTGAAAAACCTAGCGAAAAAAAGATTAATGTCGATCAATATTGTAGTTGTGTTGATAAAGTCGCAGCAACTTCTCCTGAGAAGTTTGTTATACCTGATAATTCTTTTGAAGCCTTTAAGAGTAAGTCCTATAACAGTATTATGGCAAATAGAGTTTATGACCTTTTTAATTTAATAGAGTCCAATGCCTTTAGTTTTAATAAATACAAGGAACAATATCATATCAATAATGGAGCTTCTCCAGACTTTTCTTGTACAGAATCAGATATTGATAAAATAAGTGAAAAAATTAAGGGATGCTTTAATGCAGATATTAAAAATGCCTTAGATGAAAAATTTGAATTATCATTTAGTGCAAAAGGTTCTAGTGAAGGTGATGGCAATCTAAAAGATGCAAAGAATCGCTTAACACATATTTTTGATAATGCTACTGACAGAGTAAATGAGTTTTACGGTAGTGATAATAGGATAGTATCAGATTCTTCACAAATTATTGATCTTGTATATAACGAATTTAATAAAGAAAGTCATGGTGTTGATAAATTTAGCGATGAGTATCTTGGAAGAGTTAAAAAGTTTATTGAATCGAACGAACTATTTCGACACGAATATTATGGCCATCGTCAAAAGGCGATTGCTGAAGCGGATGAAGATAATCGTATTCGCTATTACCAAACAAGAGGTAATGAAGGTACATTGAATTATAAAGAACGTATTTTTTCGACAAAAGATGAAAATGATTTCATCATAAGTTATTTAACAACTCTAAATATTAATTTCCTTAAAAATGTAGTGAATAATTTCGATGATCTTGAAGAGGTTTCAAATTTTCTAAATGATCTCGATAAGTCAGAAGACTTGACTGTAAAAAGAAAGGCCAACTCAATTTTTTGGAAAACAATTCATAACTCCAATAAAGAACTTGTTGATGAGTGTAAAGATAGAATTGAAGCACTAGAATATGCCTGTAACCCAGCTAATACAGATGAGGTAATGGAAGGTATTACCGCCGTGGAATTTTCTAAGTCCAATGAAAACTTTGGTGGGCAAGATATCTTTTCTGCTAAGTACTATTGTGGTTCAGTCGGAACAGCAATTGATACAAAAGTTGCTTCTAGTTATGGTAAAGTCTATCGTTCCACGGCCGATACAAGTACAATTTTTAACGATATAAAAACATCTTATTCAAATGAAATTGCAAGCTTTAGTGAATCTGGAACAAAGAATAAATCGTCATTAGTTGACTCTTCATTTACAACAAATAAACAACCTATTTCTGAAGAAATTACAGATAATACTTTTGATCAAAGTGCTGAGTATTTATCTAAAAACTTGGAACAAAGAGAAAACTTACCAAATCAAATGGATGGGCAAAATCTAGCATCATCTATAGTTCAAAATAATTCTATTAAATCGTCTCGTGATGAAACTTACTCCGATAATAAAGATGAGATTAATGATGTTATAATTGATCAGGATGAGAAAATCACGAGTGATTCTTCTGATCAATTAAGAGATACCGAAAATAGTCTAAGAAAGCAGATTTCTGAATTACAAAATCAAGTCGCTGAATTTACAAAAAATGTTAATAATAGAGAAAAATCGCAACGTGACAAGCCTTCGAATACAAAGAAAGCTGCTACTGCTTCAAATGAATTAGAGAATCCATTTAATAGAAGCTCTAATAATATTAGTAGAGGCAGTGGAGCAATAATTCCTTCTGTATCTAATATTGCCCCAGGTCCAGCCACTGCTTCTAGTAGGTCAGCTTCTTCTGGAAGTTTCTCATCTTCAACCTCATCTGGAACTGCATCTGGAACTTCATCTATCGTTAATAATGGAGGAATGAAGCTCGTAGCAAATTCAAATAATGCCCAAACAATTAAACTCGATGATAATGTCATCAATTCTCAAGATAGAAAGTTAGTAAAAGAAGCGCTTCAAAGCGGAAGTAATATCGTTGTATTGGCAAATGGTGTTACTTATTTCATTGAGCATGATGAAAACGGAAATGTAATCCTGTCTGAGTCTTCTGAAGAACTGGAGGCCATAGCATTTAGTTCATTTGTTGGCCCGCGTCTTCCGATGCAAGCTAATGAGATCAAGCAAGTGGCCGGTCGCAGTATTGCGTCTGAAGTTATTGAAAAAACAGATGAGGATAGTATTTATATGAAGTTTCTTAACGCTGCTGAGGCCATAGAGTAATAATAAAGACCTTCCTTACATCTGCTTGGGTTTTGCGATGCATCATAACGTGCCTTGCCTTGTCAAAATCTATGATAAATAGATAAAATTGCTCAGTTTTATTACAAATATTAGAGGCAATTTTCTATGACTAATTCGCAAGATACGATTTCGATTCATTCGAAAGTCGATCGCACTAGTGACGACTTTAAAGAAAACTTCAAATTTCATTTTTCAAATGTTGAAGAACTTAGACAAAGAGTAAATAAAGCTCATCAAGGTGGAGGAGAGAAGTCTGTTTCACGTCACCACTCACGAGGAAAACTTTTACCACGTGAACGTATTGATAAGATCCTCGATGCAGGATCTCCATTTATTGAACTTTCATCATTAGCAGCTAATGGGATGTACGGTATGGATATTCCAAGTGCCGGTATTGTAACTGGTATTGGAAAAGTTCATGGTGTTTGGTGCATGTTTGTTGCAAATGATGCAACTGTTAAGGGTGGAACATATTTTCCAATGACTGTGAAAAAGCACTTAAGAGCACAAGAAGTTGCACGTGAAAACCGCCTACCATGTATTTATCTTGTGGATTCTGGTGGAGCATTCTTACCGATGCAAGATGAAGTTTTTCCTGACAAGGAACATTTTGGAAGAATTTTTTATAATCAGGCACAAATGTCTGCTCAAGGTATTCCACAAATTGCCGTGGTTCTAGGATCATGTACTGCTGGTGGTGCTTATGTACCTGCAATGGCAGATGAATCAATTATTGTAAAAGATAATGGAACGATCTTCTTAGGAGGACCTCCTCTTGTAAAGGCCGCAACAGGTGAAGAAGTAGACGCTCAGACTCTTGGTGGGGCAAAGGTTCACACAAGTGACTCTGGTGTTGCTGATCACTTTGCAGAAGATGAAGAGGACGCATTAGCGATTACTCGTTCAATTGTTGAAAATACAAACTTCATTCAAAATGAAGATGACTTTAATTTTGAAATGCCAAAATATGATGCTGAAGATATCTATGGAATTCTACCTAGAGATACGAAGAAGCCATTTGATATTCGTGAAATCATTGCTTGTATTGTTGATGGATCACGCTTTCATGAATTTAAAGAAAAGTACGGGCCAACACTAGTGTGTGGTTTTGCTAAGATCTGTGGTGAAAGAGTAGGAATTGTTGCTAATAACGGAATTCTTTTTTCGGAATCAGCAATCAAAGGCTCTCACTTTATCCAACTTTGTGGGCAAAGAAATATACCACTAGTATTCCTGCAAAATATTACAGGGTTTATGGTTGGTTCTAAATATGAAGCAGAAGGTATTGCAAAGGATGGTGCTAAGATGGTTACAGCTGTTTCTACTGTAAACGTACCAAAGTTCACTGTTGTTATTGGTGGATCATTTGGTGCTGGAAACTACGGTATGTGTGGACGTGCTTATTCTCCACGTTTTATGTGGATGTGGCCAAATGCACGTATCTCAGTAATGGGTGGAGAGCAAGCTGCAGGAGTTCTTGCGACAGTAAGACAAGATGGCCTTAAAGCAAAAGGTCAGGCTCCAATGACTCCTGAACAAGAAGCTCAGTTCAAACAACCAATCTTAGACAAATATGAAGAAGAGGGAAGTGCTTATTATTCAACAGCTCGACTTTGGGATGATGGTGTAATTGAGCCACATAAGACACGAGATATCTTAGGTGCTGCTATTAAAGCAAGTAAACAAGCACCAATAGAAGAGACTAAGTTTGGTGTCTTTAGAATGTAATGAGAATTGAGAAGGAGTTTATATGAGTGGATATATTAAGGAATTAAAGACGAGTGGCGAAGAAGCCGGTGTATGTTACATCACTTTAAATCGCCCCGAAGTACATAATGCTTTTAACGATGAGATGATTGCTGCTCTAACAGAAGAGTTTCTTGGACTTGAAAGCGATGACTCTGTAAGGGTTGTTGTTCTAACTGGTGAAGGGAAGTCTTTTTGTGCGGGTGCTGATCTAAATTGGATGAAGCGTATGAAAGATTATTCGATGGAAGAAAATATTGCTGACTCTAAGAAATTAGCAGGACTTTTTCATGCGATTAATAATCTTTCAAAACCAGTTATTGGAAAAGTTAATGGAGCCGCCCTTGGAGGTGGTGTTGGACTTGTTGCTTGTTGTGACTTTGTTATTGCAAGTGAGAGTGCAAAATTTGGTTTAACAGAAGTTAATCTTGGACTTGTTCCTGCTGTTATCTCTCCATTTGTTATTGCAAAAATTGGAGAATCAAATGCTCGCCATCTTTTCTTAACTGGTGAGAGATTTGATGGGAAACGCGCTCTTGAGATTGGTCTTGTTCATCAAGTTTCACTTGATCGTTACTACGATGCCGATATTGTACATATGGCAAAACAACTTATTAAAGTTGCTCCCAAAGCTCAAAGAGAAGCTAAGAAGCTTATTTTTGGTGTTAAAGAGAGACTTGGAAATACTGAAGAAGTTACTGACTACACTTGTAATGTTATTGCAAAGCAAAGAATTTCTGATGAAGGTCAGGAAGGAATGAGTGCATTACTAGAAAAAAGAAAACCAAACTGGAAATAGAATAATATGAAAGAAATAAATAAAGTTCTTATTGCTAACCGAGCTGAAATTGCATTACGAGTAATTAAAACTTGTCGCAATCTCGGGATTAAAACTGTCACGCTATATACTTTTGAAGAAAGAAACCTTCCTCAAAGAGAATTTGCTGATGAATCTTATTATTTAGAAGGAAATCTTCTAAGTGATACTTACTTAAATATGGATAAGATTATTCAAATCGCAAAAGATAGCGGCTGTGATGCAATTCACCCTGGTTATGGTTTCCTATCTGAGAACGCAGAATTCAGTCAAAAAGTAACAGATGCAGGTCTTATCTTTATTGGCCCTACACCCGAGCACATTATTCTTATGGGTGATAAGAAAGGCTCAAAAGATAAGATGATCGAAATTGGTGTTCCTGTTATCCCTGGATATAATGGCGAAAACCAGGATCCTGAATTATTAAAGTCACAAGCAGATAAGATGGGTTATCCTGTCCTTATTAAAGCTTCTGCTGGTGGTGGTGGAAAGGGAATGAGAATTGTGGAAAGTTCTCAAGACTTTTTAGCTGAGCTTGAAAGTTGTAAGCGTGAAGCTTTAAGCTCTTTTGGTTCTGATATCGTTCTTATTGAAAAATTCATCACTAGCCCACGACATATTGAAATACAAGTTGTAAGTGATACTCACGGTAATCACTTCCATTTCTTTGAAAGAGAATGTTCAATTCAAAGACGTCATCAGAAAATTATTGAAGAAACACCTTCTCTTGCTTTAGGTGATGAACTACGTAAGGCCATGACAGACGCTGCGATTAAAATTACGAAATCGATTAATTATCACGGTGCTGGAACAATTGAGCTTATTTTAGATGGAAACGAATTTTATTTCTTAGAGATGAATACTCGTCTTCAGGTAGAACATCCGGTAACAGAAATGGTAACGGGGTTTGATCTAGTTGAATTACAATTAATTGCAGCTAGTGGTAAAGCATTTGATTTCACTCAGGATGATATTAGACAAATTGGTCATGCGATAGAGTGTCGTATCTACGCTGAAGATCCTGACAATGACTTTATGCCTGCAATTGGCCGTCTCGAATACATAGGTGATGCTATCGACGGTGTACGTCTTGATACAGGTTACAAGAATGGAAATTCTATCACAGTAAATTTTGATCCAATGATTGCTAAAGTTATTACTTGGGGTGCAGATCGTGATGAAGCGATTGGGACAATGATAGCTGGATTAAACCATCTACCTTTTGAAGGTTTAACTACTAATAATGACTATCTTGTACGTATTCTTAAGCATGATGCATTCTTAAAGGGTGACACATATACACACTTTGTTAAAACATACGAAGAAGACTTGGCCCCTGCTGAAGTTTATGCTGAAGAAATTGCAGCTACATTAGCGCATGACTTCTTAAGAGATAATATCCTTTTCGATTCTTTTAGAATGAGCGGTGAGTCTTTAGAAACTCGCCATTATATCGTTGATGGTAATGAGCTAACTGCTACTTTTAAATTTTCTGGCGTAAGCTCACTCATCGTACGCTTCTTCGATTTTACTTTTGCAGTTGATATTGAAGAAGATGCACTATGGGTTAATGATGTTCCATTTCATATTTTAACTCAAAAGAATGCATATATTGTTAATAGTAAGCGAGTTGAAGCAAAAAGGCTTGTTGCTAAACGCTCTGGTGCCGCTACTGGTGAAGCCGGTGATATGAGCTCTCCAATGCCTGGGAAAGTATTGAAAGTACTCGTTGAGGCAGGGCAGTCTGTTTCAGTTGGCGATGCACTGATTGTAATGGAAGCAATGAAAATGGAACATACTGTAAAAGCATCTCGTGACGGAAAAGTCGATGCAATATTAGTTAATGAAGGTCAGACGATTGATGGAGGAGTCGAGTTAGTCGAACTGGCATAATTGGATAATTTATGAGTAATTTTAGTAAAGAGATTAAAATTGTTGAAGTTGGTCCTCGTGATGGCCTACAAAATGAAAAAAGTTTTGTAGAAACCGAAGATAAACTAGAGTTTATTCGTCTTCTAAGTGAGACGGGACTTAAGACTATTGAAATTACAAGTTTTGTTCGTCCGGATAAAATTCCTCAAATGAAAGACGCTGCAGATCTTTATCCTAAAGTATTAGAACTAACAAAGGGCAAGGGGATCTCAACTCCTTGTTTAGTTCCTAATTTAAAAGGTCTCGAGGTCGCTAAGTCTTTAGGTGTAAAAGAGATTAGTATGTTCACTGCAACTTCTAATACTTTTAATCAAAAAAATATTAATGCGACAATTGAAGAAGCACACGCTCGTCAAGTCGAAGTCGCTCGTGAAGCTAGTGATGCTGGAATGAAATTACGTGGCTATCTTTCAACTGTTTTTGGTTGTCCTTATGAAAAAGATATTAAGGATGAAGCCATTATTGATGGGATAAAGAGATTACTTGATTTAGGTTGTTATGAGATTTCTTTAGGTGACACTATTGGTGTTGCAAACCCAGTACAGGTTAGACGAATTACTAAAATGATTGCAAATGAGTTTGATCTTAATCAGATGGCCATGCATTTTCACGATACAGAAGGTATGGCCTTAGCAAATATCTATGCTTCTCTGGAAGAGGGAGTTACTGTCTTTGATTCATCTGCTGCAGGTCTTGGTGGTTGTCCTTATGCAAAAGGTGCCAGCGGAAATGTTGCAACAGATGATGTGGTTAATCTTTTAAATAAATTAGGATGTGATACTGGTATTGATATGGATAAGCTTCATGCTGCAAGTGAATTTATCACATCAAAGATTGGACATCAGGCTCCATCGAAGTTTTTTCAAGCATATAAAGGAAGAAAGTAATGGCAATTTACGGATACGAGTTTGAGCAATTAAAAGTTGAAAAAAACGGCCATGTATTATGGCTTAGTTTAGATAATCCTAAAATGGCAAATGCCATTACAAATAAAATGATCGCATCTCTTACTGAAGTCTTAGAATATGCTGATACTGATAGTGAAGTTAGAGTTATTGTTATAAGTGGAGAAGGAGATAACTTCTGTGCTGGCGGGGATATTAAAGCGATGCAGGCCCGAAAAGGTATGTTTGCAGGGGAGCCATTCGAGTTAAGAAACCGTTACTCTAAAGGAATTCAAAATATTCCTCGTACAATCGAAAAATTACAAACACCAGTTATTGCAATGGTTCACGGAGGTGCTATAGGTGCAGGTTGTGATTTAGTTGCAATGTGTGATCTTGCTATCGCTAGTGATGATGCAAAATTTGGTGAAACATTCTGTAAGCTTTCTCTTGTTCCTGGAGATGGTGGACCTTATTTTCTAACTCGAAAAGTTGGTTATACTAAGGCAATGGAGATGTATCTTACAGGTCGTATTTATACTGCTAAAGAGTCGATGCATATGGGTCTTATCAATAATATTGTAACGGGTGAGGATTTAAAACTTGCTGTTTCTGCTACTGCAAATGAAATTGCTGCCAATGCTCCTGTTGCTGTACAATTAACTAAGACAGCTATGAAGCGTGCTAGTCGTGATGATCTGGAAAGTCATTTAAATCTTATGAGTGCATATCAAGGAATAGCTCAAAGAACCAATGATCACTTTGAAGGACTAAGTGCTCTTAAAGAAAAGCGTAACCCAGACTTTAAAGGTAACTAAGATTAAATTCTTAATTTTTTTAATATTTTTTGTTTCCTGCTCACATACTCTTTATACTGGAGATGGTGAGCGTCTATTACATATTTCAAAGCATGCCAATCGAGAAGTCATTATTCTAAAAGGTGATCACACCAACGATAATATGTTCTATGGAACCTTACCTAAGGTACATCACGTAAAAATGGGAAATGATTTCTTTAGAAGACGTAGTGAATATGTTTCGAGAGTAGAGATAACTGAAATCGAAACAACATGGTATCAGTGGGTCAAGTTTTTAAGTCTAGGTTTATTTTCACGCAAGGATGTAAAAGTTAGGGCCGTGACAGATATTGGGGAGAATGAGTATGAAGTTTATTAATCTTCTCTTTATTTCACTCTTAATTACTTCTTGCGCAAGTGGTGTGAAGTTAAATAGTCAGTTCTGTGCTTCAAGAAATGGTGTATGGGCAAAAAAAGATGAAGTCCTTGACTACAAAGCATCCAAGAAGGTTGTTGGCTTCGGTATAGAAGAGAGACGAATAAGAGATATTCTTTCTCAAAGAAGTTATGACTGTCGTAAAGTAAGCCGTATGCGTGTAAGAATCGATCAGGATTTCTTCGATGCTCTTTTAAGCCTTATACCTGGTTATTCTTCAAACACAGTTACAATTGAATTTAATCTAGAAGATTCATAAGCCCTGAAAAGAAGTCCTTCTTATATTTGTCAACTTCTTCTTGGCTTTCAAGGTGACCAAAATTTTGGCGATCTTGTTCCTGATAAAATCTCTTGGCATCATCAGTTACAATAAAGCGAGAGCGATGTCTTGGAAGCATATTCCCGTATATCTTTCTCTCTTTACACACTGTCATGATGAGCTTTTCTTGTGCTCGTGTAATTCCAACATAACAAAGTCTGCGCTCTTCAGCGTCACCTTCGTTATTAATAATTGTTCTCTTATGTGGAAGAAGTTCCTCTTCAACTCCAATCATATAGACTTGTTTAAACTCAAGTCCTTTAGATGAATGTAGTGTCATAAGAGTTACTTCATTCTTTCTAACATCGTCATCTTCTTCATCGTCATCTCTTGAATCTTGAGAATCTTGTAGCATTAGTTTTTCTAAGAATTTAGATAGTGTTGCAGACTCTTTAAAGTTTTCAGTAAAACGAGCAGCTGATTCTATAAAGAAGTGAATATCATCTTTTCTTCGACTTGCCTGTTTTGCTTGATCGTAGCATTTATCGATGTATTCAAAGTATTTTAGGTCTTCAATTAAGTTTGTTATGGCCTCACTTAGTGAATACTTATCAAAGTAATTCTTTGTGTTCTCAATTAGCTTAACAAAGTTTTTTATCTTTTCTTCACGACTTCCTGCAAGTTCTGGAGATTTCTTCATCGCAGAAAATAAGTCAATTTCATGTGCCTCACTTTCTTCAAGAAACTTCTCAAGTGTTCTTATACCGATTCCTCGACTTGGAACATTTAGTACCCGTCTTAATGCCATTTGGTCGGCCGGATTACGGATTACCTGAAGGTAGGCCATGATATCTTTTACTTCTTTCTTCTCGTAGAATTTTTGACCACCAATAATTGTATAAGGAACTTGTGAAAGTCTTAGTTGTTCTTCAATTGGTGCTGCTTGTGTATTTGATCGATATAAAATTGCAATATCACCTAAATGTCCACCTTTTGACTGGTGGGAGACAATATCTTCAACAACGATTTCTGCTTCGTGATCAGTATCCGCTAATTCCCAAAGAATTGGCTTCATGTCACTTGGCTTATCTGACCACAGTGTTTTATCACGACGATCTTTATTCTCTTTAATAACTGAGTTTGCTAATTTCAAAATAGGTGAGACTGAGCGATAGTTTTGCTCAAGTTTTACAACTTTAGCTCGTGAGTAGTCTCTTTCAAAACCAATAATATTAGAAATATCGGCACCTCTAAATGAATAGATGGCCTGGTCATCGTCACCAACCACACAGAGATTATCATGGGCACATGTTAGATGACGAATAAGTCTAAATTGTAATGGATTAGTGTCTTGGTATTCATCGACCATGATATAGCGAAATTGTTCTGAATATTCGCGGGCCAACTCTGGGTTTTCATCAAAGAGTCTAACTGTAAGTAGTAGAATGTCATCAAAGTCGATTGCATTATAGAATTTCAATTTATCTTGATAGAATTCATACATGAAGTTAACTGCATGATCGTATGGATCTTCACCGTCAAAAAACGGTGAGTCTGCAAAGTCTTCTGGTTTTATCCCTTCATTTTTTAGCTTACCAATCTTAGATGCAATGATCTCTTTTTTAAATGCACCTTTATTATCGTGATAAAGCCTAAGGCCTTCTCGTATAATACTTAATTGATCTGTTTGATCATAGATTGAAAAGTTCTTATGATAACCAAGATGAGTAATCTCTTTTTTTAGAATCTTAAGCCCTAGAGAGTGAAATGTTGCAAGGGTCATTCCTCTTGATTTTTGTTTACCAAGTAGGGTAATAACGCGCTCTTTCATTTCCTTTGCGGCCTTATTTGTAAATGATACGGCAAGGATACTCTTTCCAGGAATATGAAGGTTGTCGACCATGTGCGCAATTCGGTAGGTAAGAGTTCTTGTCTTGCCACTACCTGCACCCGCTAGAATTAGCACTGGGCCATCGATAGTCTCAGCTGCTTCGCGTTGTTTGTCGTTTAATCCTGCCAATGAAATCATATCCTATAATGTGCACTCCTAGAGCTGATTAGGCAATCTATTTTGACCTCAAGTGAGAGAATATTTATGCACTGCTTGTTTATAAATTTATAAGTATTTAAAGTCGCAATGCATCTTGCTAAAACCGAGTTAAATGGTCAAAATTTCAAGTTATGAACACAACACTTATAAAAATTATTTTATTGAATTTGGTAATTCTCTTTAGCTCAGTCCATGCCGATGAGCTTCCATCTAAGAGTGATATTCACGGCCTCATTGGTTTACAAACTGCTGTAAAGTCTCAAGGCTCTCGAGGCACTTGTACAATGTTTACGGCCATTGGAATGGTGGAGCACTTGTTAATACGTAAACAAGGATTTTTACCCGTTGAGTTAGATCTGTCCGAGCAATGGATGGAGTATATTATTATGAAAGATAAGCTCACTGAAGGCTCTTCAACTTCGAAGAATATGAGGGCCATCTTAGATATGGGTGTTGTTTATGAAAAGACCTGGCCTTATTCTCGTAAAAAATGGCCATCTCTTGATGAAGACTTTCCACAAATTAATATTGCAAAGAAAACATGCGGGCACCTTGTTGTTCTTCCTAAGTATTTAAAGTCTTGCTTACTTGGTCAAAGAGATCCAAGACTTTTTACAATGTCTGATTATGATATTGCACAAATTGACCCTGACTTTATTCCAATTAGAAAGGAATCAATTTATCTAAGAGATACTTTAGTAAGTAACTTATTTAAGAGAAAAAAATCATATAAATCAAGAGACCTCAATAAAATTAAGCAATGGTTAAATGACGGGAAGTCCGTTATTATGGGTACTAAATTATATTACGGTTCTTGGAATTCTAAGAAGACAATTACTCACGAAATTCAAGAGCGTGATAAGTCTAAATGGTATGCAGGTATTGTTGGATATCCTGAGATTGGGACTCGAGATCGTCGAATTTCTTCTGTCAAAGGAGGAGGCCATTCTATGATCCTTGTTGGTTACGATGATGATGTTATTGTAGAGACAAAGATGCAAATGGAAGATGGTTCTTGGAAAGAGTTTGAATATAAGGGAGTTTATTATTTTAAAAACTCTTGGGGCGTAAAAGGCTTTGGGAAAAAATTTAAACTCGATGGAGTAAGCTATCCAGGATACGGAATGATTACTCAAAAGTATGCACATGAATTTGGAAGATTTTTCTATATCGATTAAATAATTTAAGGAGTTGGCCATGGCCGTAAAGAAAAAAGTAGCTAAGAAAAAAGCAACTAAGAAAAAAGTAGCTAAGAAAAAAGCAACTAAGAAAAAAGTAGCTAAGAAAAAAG